>CAVVDG010000001.1:0-146060 GCA_963746945.1 Terriglobia bacterium
TGTTGAACCTGGCCGGTAAACTGAATGATCATTGGGATTGGACTTGTAAATCACTTTCTCTTTTTCACCCGTTTTCAGACAAAGTCATTTAGAATAATAGCATTATCTGCTTTTGAACGTATTCTTTTAGCCGCTATCGGTTTGATTCTTGCTGTGATCGCAGTGATTTTACAGGTGTAATTTATCCATTTAAACGGTGCTTCAACGCAAGATATTATCTTTCAAATATGAATTGAACTGACAGGTAAAGGTCTTATCAAGATCCGAGTAGGAGATATGGGTTACAATCGGAAGAAGGGATGGCCGCCCATCCAAATTGACTTCGATCGTTTGTAAAAAGCGTCAGATTTTTAAGCTTTCCCCTAATATCTGATTGGGTTTAAAAGATCAAGGTTGAAAATGGCTTTTATCGGACTGGTTATAGGTCATTGTTTTTTCATCATTTTCGCTGACTCTTTCTGCAAGTGCATTAAGGATTTTTTGTTGAAACGGTGATAAAGATTGATAAATATCTATGATTGATTCATGTTTCACTTGTATGGCACTTCCCTAACTTATTTATATATAAACCTATCTGTGATCTATTCGATTCCACTCTTTAGTCACGCGGAGATCAGCTCCATTAAATTGGTGTTCTCGGCTGATATCATATGTTAATTGTTGCAATTTTAAGCCCCGCAGGTCAAGTGCGGGGTTTCTTTGTTCTTAATCCTGCTTTAAAAGCAGGCTTAACAGGTGCGTTCTCACAAACCTCTCTTCATTTATGGTCTGTTTTCTCCGCACCTGCATAGACTGTAATAAAAAAACGCGAGCAGTTTTCATAAATAAACAGGAGGAAGTCAGAGACTGCCTCGCCAGGACGATGTCTAAGACAGGAATACTCATTTCAATCATACAGGAGGTCAGTCACACATGGTATATCCACAGCAAGGACCACAACAAGGACCACAACAGCAGGAAGCCACAGGGAGGGCAGCCCTCTCAGGCTATGCCGCCAGGGTCCGCCGCCAGCCCAAGTGCCGCCGACACCCCCTTCAACTCTTTCAGGAAGGAGCCGGAGCTTTTGCCGTCGACTCCGGCGGGTATCCGTATGTGGCAGATCGGCTATACTTATATCTGGCTCAGGAACCGTCAGGCATTCTGGTTTTACCCCGACTCTATCGGCCGGGAGTCGATTGCCGGTTTTCGCTGGATTGGTTACCGCTGGGTATGAATAGCGGCTTGAGTTTAAGGTTCATCGCAAGTTTCCAGTGTTTTTAAAAATGCAAAAAAAGAGCGGGCCTTGAAAGTCATATTGACTTTCAAGCCAGCTTTTTTAGTTATTCTATACCCGCAGATTTAAGCTTGGGTATCCTCTGACTTTGGGAGCTTAAGTACGCATATTGACTAATTTCCAAACTGTTGTTTTGCATTAAAGACCGAGTAATATTCACTTTAAGTTAAGCCGATAATAAAGCCTAATGCAAGGTTCAGTTAATGGGAAATTTAATATTGAGTCTTATCGCGTTCCCTATTATTCTGGCGATTATTGCCAGTTATTTTTTTGATAATGTGAATTACGGGGGATATCTGGCAGCCTGTGCCCTTCGGCATTACCCTGGCATTGGTAGGGGCAGGAGTTGCAAGCTATGTTTTAAGACAAGGGGATTTGTGGCTGACTGTCATTTCCGATTCATTGTCGCAGCACCCTCACCGGGTCCTATCCAATCAGTTTGCCGCGGCTGACGTCACGCTTGTAGGGGCTCTGTTGACCGCTTTAATCATCGGGGTGATGGAGTACTTCGTCCACAGATATTTGATTGCTTCAGGTAAAGCTGGCAGCACACCTGTTGCTTGAAAGCCTGAAAATGCCAAATAAAAACACGGAGCTTCGAATGGTGCGAAGCCCCGTGTAGCTCAATATTAGTATACCGCCTTCATAACTATGAATACCAGCTAACATATTGCCCTGAAGAATTCCATCAATGCTCTGTAAATAAAAAATCATCTGTACAAAAATAATAGTAATTGCTTAAACCATTTTTGTCCGGCTTATTAGCCTGTGCATTTTTTCTATCTTTCCTTTAAATTCTGGCGCCCACTTTTCATTCGTATCTTCAGTATGATCAAAAAAGATTTTTTTACCGCTTTGCAGGCCGATAACCATACTGCAATTTTCATAAACATTAGCGAACGATCTGAATTTCACAAACTCTATTTTTTCATAGTCCACTTTTTCAATTTCTAGGATAGTATCCTTCATAACTTTTGCAAAAGAAATCACTATCAAATTGATCATCATTGAATAGAAAAAATTCAACCATTCTACCCGTGAATAGGTTCTTTGGATAAAATTCCTCAACGTTTTCACTAATCTTCAAGGTTTTAATGTTGCCGGGTATAATTGATAAAAAGAGAAGTCATATTCATCTGGTATTAATAAGTCCTTAACATTTTCTTCTAATGCTTCAAAATTCAAATCCATAATCTACACCCCCTCACTCCCACAATTCGAGAGAAATCAATATTATCCCTTCTTTATTCTAAAGGGCTTACTGGATTCCTTTCAAGGAGTAGGCTTATAAAATACAGTAGGGTGATTCATTAAAAAATAAACTCAGTACATAAAAAAGATATGATGAAATATCCGCTGTTTGAGGCTCATTCGATTATATGTCCGTAATGGAAGAACTAAATGTATTCATAAGGGAGACAGTCGGAGCAATAACACAGCAGTTCGACGGGGAGAATATGAGGTTAATACATTTCCAGCGACTAAATCTATGGATATCAATGAAATTACACTTCGGGCAGGCGTCCATACTTAAATCACTGCAGAGTGTAAGGAAGTGGGCAAAGTAAAACACGGGATTTCGAAGAGCAGCGAAATCCCGTGTTATCAGTGGAGTATATCGGGCTCGAACCGATGACCTCTACGCTGCCAGCGTAGCGCTCTCCCAAGCTGAGCTAATACCCCGTATTTTGTAAAGAATTCATTAACTGTTTTTCTCTTGAGGACAATTAATAATTTATCATACGAAAATTCCACTGTCAATAAAGACTCAGACTTTTTTAGACAAAATTCAAGTTTTCTTTTCATTATCCTCTGTCTCCTTGCCGCTCTTTTTAGTATCTAAAGGAAGAAAAGAAAGCATTTCACTTATGATATTATTGATCTTTTTATCAATAGCCTCCCCGCCGTATTGAGCTTTTGCTTTTTCAATCAAGCCTGCGTTTTCCTCGGTGTATGAGATGAGCGGTTCATCTTCTTCCAGGTTGTTGAACAGCTCAATCATCACGTCCAGCGCCCCACTGAACTGACTATTTTCCTTTTCATCAGCTTTCATCAGACACCCCCCACCCTCATTCCCAGATGAGTGAAGTACGCCACGCCAAAACCGATAAATACAATCAGCAAAACAGAAAGGATCAGATATAAGTTTCTGTTTTTTTGAGAATGGCGCGCTGCGATGAACATTTTCACCAGGCTGTAGAGTCCTGCCATGACGATGAACAGATCAATGACTACAAACCAAATTGACATCCTTATGACCGCCTTTGTAATTTATCGCTTTTCAATCAGCATGACCAGCCTGATCAGTATATATCCTGCAATTGAATAGATGATAAGTGCAAAAACCGCTGATAAATCCAGCGGCATATCCCCTTTTAATGAAACTCTGGAAAATATCCCTTTAAATGGCCTTAAAAATGGTGCTGAGAGGCTCAACATCCAGTTGACGAACGGAACACGGTTGGCTTTGAAAAGTACCAGAAAGATATGAAGTAATATCAACACTTGGATAACGTTAAGAATGATATTACAGAGCTGACTGAATAGAAATGGCTTCCGATTGCGGCGCTCTCCGTTCATTTTCTGAGCTCACCTGTAATGGCATTTTCAGCTTTCCGCAGGATCTCGTCCCCTTTTTCGAACATTTCCGGTTCAATTTCTGCATCTTTTTCCAAAGGGGTCTGAAACTGATTGATGGAGGCATTAAAATTATTGATATTCACGGCTGCCTGGTCATAGTCCCCTCTGTATTTATGATGGAGAAGCACAGGGGAATCAAAGGCGACGACACAATCGTCAGAATCCAGCAGTCCTTCAACAGTTCTGAACGGCAGACGTAAAAAGTAGTAACTGCCATCCTGACTGATTTTATAATCAAAAAACCCATGATCGTATTCCCAATTGTTACTGATATTAAAGCCCATCGGTTTAAGGCGGTCTTCAAGGTCGATCAGATAAAACGCCTGACCTTCCAGAGAAAAAGACAGCTGCTCCATGATCAACACGCTCCTTTTACGCAAAGTTTTTGCATCCAGTCCTCAATTTATTCCTTTTACCCGCAAAAAAAGCCTACCTGTTAAAAACAGATAGGATTGCCATGCTGGTATCTTTTTGTATTATTTATCTAAGCGTTTTTCCAATTCTTCCTTACGTTCTTCATAGCCTGGTTTTCCGAGTAAAGCGAACATGTTTTGCTTGTATGCTTCGACGCCTGGCTGGTTAAACGGATTCACACCCAGCAAATAGCCGCTGATGGCACAGGCTTTTTCAAAGAAATAAAACAGATAGCCCAGATGGTAAGGGGTCAATTCAGGGATACTGACGACAAGATTTGGAACATCGCCATCTGTGTGGGCAATCTGTGTGCCAAAGAAAGCTTTCTCATTGACGAAGTTCAGGGTTTTCCCCGCAAGATAATCGAGATTATCCAGATTATCCCCTGTATCAGGCTTGATGGTGACGTCTTTGCGTCCTTTTTCCACCTTGAGGGCAGTTTCGAATAAATGACGGCGGCCCTCCTGGACGTATTGGCCAAGGGAATGAAGATCGGTTGAAAAATCAGCCGACGCCGGATATAGGGCTTTTCCGTCTTTTCCTTCGCTTTCCCCAAACAGCTGCTTCCACCATTCAGAGAAATAGTGGAGGCCAGGTTCGTAGTTCACCATCAGTTCAATGGCTTTTCCTTTGTTATAAAAAATGTTGCGGGCTGCCGCATACTGATAAGCAGGATTATTGTCAAGATCTCTTTCTTCCAAGTCATCCATTGCCGCTTTGGCGCCCTGCATCAGCTGGTCAATATCAATGCCGCTGGCCGCGATCGGCAAGAGCCCGACAGCAGTTAAAACTGAGTAACGGCCGCCGACATCATCCGGTATGACGAAGGTTTCATATCCTTCATGGTCAGCCAGAGTTTTCAATGCGCCTTTTTCTTTATCAGTCGTTGCGTAGATCCTTCCGGCAGCTTCTGACTTTCCGTATTTTTCTTCAAGGAATGTTTTCAGCACCCTGAAACTCAACGCGGGTTCAGTCGTCGTTCCGGATTTTGAAATGACGTTGACCGACACATCTTTATTTTTCAGAACATCCATGAGTTCATTCAAGTAAGTTCCACTGATATTGTTGCCGACGAATAAGACCTGCGGGGCTTTACGATCTTCTTTTTCAAGCAGGTTAGAAAAAGAATGGCTCAGAAATTCAATGGCTGCCCGCGCACCGAGATAGGAGCCGCCGATACCGGTTACCAAGAGAATGTCTGAATCCTCTTTGATTTTTTCAGCCGCTTTTTTTATCCGGCTGAATTCTTCTTTATCATATGCTTCCGGCAAATCGACCCAGCCGAGAAAATCATTACCGGCACCTGTCGCCTCATGCACAGTGTCGTGGGCTGTCGCTACTTGTGCTTTTAAATGCTGTAATTCTTCTTCATTAAAAAACGCGAGTGCGGGTTTATAATCAAACGTTACTTTTTCCATCGTGTTGCCTCCGTTTCTATACGCTCAAATCTTTACAAAATAAGCGTACCTGATGACTCGTGTTTATTCAAGCAAGAGCACGAATCGGTTACCTGACAAATTACCTTAAATATGACCATAGGAGAAATCTTCGCTTTCCCTTGCGGTACGCCAACGGCAAGCGAGCACTTCCTAGGCTCATCTCAAAAAAGAAAAAGCGAGCCGGAAATGCCGGCTCACTTCAATGGATTCATCTTTAAAGGCTCATTTTCAAAACAGAAAGACAATCGTCTTTTTCCATTTTATAATACCCGCCGAATGGACCGTTTGACATCGCTTTGTCTGCGATCAGATCGATTTTTTCATCATCGATATCGTAATCGGCAAGTGTCTGCGGTGCGCCGATTTTAGTCCAGAAATTCCGCAAAGCTTCAATCCCTTCAAGGGCAACCTCTTTATCCGATTTACCTTCAGGGTCAACGCCGAATACTTCGACTGCAAGCCGTTTAGTTTTTGCGAGTCCTTTATCCAAGGTATGCTTCTGCCAGTTTGGGAATAAGATCGCAAGACCGCCGGCATGCGGAATATCGTAGACAGCTGAGACCGCATGCTCAAGATTACGGGAAGCCCAGTCACCGGTCGTACCCATCTGAAGCATCCCGTTCAAAGCAATCGTGCCATTGTAAAGAATCGTTTCACGGTAATCATAATTCTCTGGTTCTTCAAGCACTTTTGGTGCAGTTTCAATGACTGTTTTCAAAACTGATTCACACAGACGATCTTGGAGCGGAGCGTTCGGAGAATCTGTGAAGTACTGTTCAAACACGTGGGTCATCATATCGACCATGCCGTAAACCGTCTGGTCCTCAGGCAGAGAGTAAGTATACAGGATCTAAAATAGAAAATTTAGGGTAAGTCAGCGGTGCCGCGCCCCAGCCGTATTTCTCCTGGGTTTCCGAGTTTGTGATCACAGCACCTGCATTCATTTCTGAACCAGTCGCTGCGATTGTCAGGACTGTTCCAAGCGGAAGCGCATCCTCAGGGGCCGCTTTCTTGTGACAAGATCCCGATCGGACCATCATACTTCGCACCTGCGATAATTGTTTTCGAGCAATCGATGACACTGCCGCCGCCGACGGCCAAAACAAAATCGATGTTATGTTCTTTGCACAGGTCAGCGCCTTTTTGCGCGGTTGCTGCCCTGCGGATTCGGTTCAACACCGCTAAGTTCAGTGACTTCCGCATCCATGGCATTCAATTCATCCATGACTGCATCATATACACCATTTTTCTTGTATCGCCGCCGCCAGAGCACAATAACTTACACTTTTTTGCCATACTGAGGAATTTCCTCACGCAGCATTTTTATTTGATCTTTTCCAAAATGTAATTTTACTGGATTATAATAAGTAAAGTTATCCATGGACAAAACACCTCCATTACCTATTATGAAAAGTGTTCTGCAGGTTGTAAAGAAATATGCAAGGGGCGCACATAAATCCCGCGTTTTCGCACCCGAAAAGCTATTATGGAATCCGGAATTTAAGGAGGTTTACTGCATGAGTGGTTTACAGCGTACAGCTTTAGTCTTACTCATTATCGGGGGCAGATTAACCCGCGCCTGATCGGCTTTTTCAGTTTGACCTGCTTAGTCTTACTTTTTCGGCGGACAAAGTGCAGCCCTTCACAGCAATACGTCAACGAAGTAAGATGCATACATGTCGGGGCGTAGCGCAGCCTGGTAGCGCGCCTGCCTTGGGCGCAGGAGGCCCGCGGTTCAAATCCGCGCGCCCCGACCATTTTTTCTATTTTTCCAATGTTCCACATCCCCTCATTTGTATAAGCATATCCGCGACGGCGGCGGCAAATCTCTGGTGGTTCGTTTTCCACAGAAACACCAGCTGGTTGAAGACCGGGCCGAGCTGGAAACCTACGGCAAAATGACGAACTGAGCGGCCTCTCGGCCACGATGTACTGAGAAATAAGATCGGAACACGCAGGGGAAACGGATGATGGGCGCGCGCTAGAACAGATCAGCGCCAATCAATGGAGGGTCCAAAATCTTTTGACCCATCGGCCGTTTCCCCTGCTTTGATCGTCAGGGGGAGAAATTCAACTCTTCCACTGCTGTCTCGGGGGTTGTTACGGCTTCCCTTTCCCAGGAAATGCCCTTTGATTTTCAAAGTTCCTTTGGTGTGCGCTGATTGCATGATCAGTGTGTACTGGCCAGGAGGAATGTCAGGAAACTCAAAGTTTCCGTTCATGTCCGCGACCGCATACTTGATTGCCTTGTATTGTTCCGGGTTTTCGCGTGTCCCTAGCGCGGCGGGCGTACCCACAAAATATTTGTCGGCAGGGATTTCAA
The DNA here is from genome assembly GCA_963746945.1 of Terriglobia bacterium. Lineage (GTDB taxonomy): Bacteria > Acidobacteriota > Terriglobia > Acidiferrales > UBA7541 > Palsa-360. Next base: position 8,090 of record CAVVDG010000001.1, read on the forward strand.
CAGCGCCTGCAACAAGCCACACTTTGCTCCCGGTGTCGGGAATATTCCCGGTTTGGAAATCGAAGAAATATGTGAGCGTACCTTTGACGCGTCCGGCTTCAAGTTCCTGCGCGGGCGCAGGCGGTGGTGCGGGGGCAGCTGACGATGCGGGCGCAGATGGCGGTGCGGATGCAACTGGCGGCGGTGCGGGCGCAGGTGGGGGTGCGGGCAAGGCCTTCTGCCTGGCCGCCGATGGAGGTTGAAACAACGTGAGTGCAATCTGGCCGTCGCCGTAGGCTATTGTCCCTTGGAGGCTTTGCGCCAGGTCTTCTACCGCCACGTAATGCTTCCCATCTATTTCCAGCACTTTCCCACGAATGGGTTGGCCGTTGACCAGCAGAGATGTCGAAGATTGAGCATCCATGTCCTTTTTGTCTTGCGCCATGGCGGAATGAGTCAATAAAGCCAGCGCAAAAACGAAACAGGTAAATTTCATCATCGCAGATACTCCTCTCATTGCCGATGTAACCTCCGCGAAACCGTTCTTCCGCTCGCTGCAGGCGGACAGGATCTTGTCATGTCGTTGTTGCCGCGACGATGCCCTCGCTTTTCGGCCGTGGCACTTTGGCGAAAGCCAGCGCGAGGATGCCGATCGCCGTGATGAGCATGTTGACTTCAAAGCCGATCGAATAACTATGGTACAAATCGAACAATTTTCCACCGACATACCCCGCGGGAGAACTTAGCAGGCCACCCACCAGCAAATTCATCGCGTTCAACTTGGGAAAAGCCAGAGGACCGAAGAAGTGGGCGATGGCCGTGTTCAGACAGATAAACGTCCAGCCGAAGGCCGTTCCGTAAAGGATCGCGGCGGTGAAGGCGATTCCCACGGTATCCGCGTGGATGTGCATGGCCAGCAACGAACCGGCGAAGTAGCAGCACAATCCGGACATGAAGGCATAACGCGCCGCGATGCGGTCCATCAGCCATCCGCCAATCTGCCTTCCGACGATGGCGCCCATCGTGAACAGTCCCATGCCCCAGGCGGCGGTTGCCGCGCTGAGTCCCGCGCCCTTCATGTGCAGTATTCCATGGGCCACGAAAAAGAAATAGGGGAACTGGCAGGCAATTCCGCCGAGCACAATCAACCAGTAGGAAGCAGTTTTCATGGCATCGCCTGGCGTCCAGTCGTGCCGGGTGATCAATCGCGCGGACGCGGCCGCGCCGGCGGTGTGAACATCTTCCTCGATGCCGTCCACGACCTGCCCCAGATCTTCAGGCCTTTCCTTCACGAACAGATAGGCAATGAATCCGGAGAGAACAGCCACGCCTCCCACCATCGCCCAGGCCTGGCGCCAGTTTCCCCCATTGGCCGTGAGGATTTTGTTGATCAATGGTGAACCGATCAGTCCGGCAAATCCGGAAGCGCTCAACGGAATGGCCATCGCCCTTCCGCGGTAGCGCCGGAACCACCGCGCGACGGTGGTGGTCACAGGCACGATCGTGGCGAAACAGATTCCCGTCCCGACAATCACGCCGAAACCCACCAGATATTGCCACGGCCTGGTCGTGAAGAATGCCAGCCACATCGCCCCTACAACCAGAAACCCCGACCCGATGCCGAAGGTTTTCTTGATGCCCCACTTGACGATGCAGGAGGCGACAATGATCGAGGGCAGCCCGATAAAAAGGTTCACCAAAGTGAATCCCAGACCGAATACGCTCCGGCTCATGGCGATGTCTTTCAGCATGTACGTGTTGATGACGGCGGCGCCGAAATACGGGAAACCCATGTTCAGAAAATCCAGTGAAAAAAGAACGCCGACCAGCCACCACCCGTAGAACTCGCGCTTTTCCGTCATTCCACTCTCCTGAAGCAACCGCCACGGAACAAAATCAGTGGACCCGTCATTTGCAAATGCTGAAAATACCGTCCGAGATTTTCATTTTGACCGCTCGAAAGGGCTCCGTTGTATACCCGATCCCCTTGCGAGTAAACCGAATGGCTCATCGCCGCGCTAAATCGCCCCGGCGGCGAAAGGCGGGCTAATGGCGGAATTGGGCCATGGTGGTGCTGAACGAGCGCGTGGCCAACTCCTCCAGAGGGCGCGTGCGCAATTCCTTGTTGAGGACTTCAATGCCGACAGGGCCGTGGTAGCCGGCCTTCCAGACGTGATCCAGAAAGCCCGGAACATCGAATTCTCCTTCGCCGCAAAGCCTCCTGTGATTGACGGTGTCTTCGACCAGGTCCCAGGGGGCGGTAAATGTGCCATCGTTGATTTCCACGCCAAAAAAGTATTCCATCGGAAAGCGAGCGACTTCCTCGTAAGCAATGTCCAGCTTCACGACGTGCCAGAGATCGAAAATGATGCCGCCGTTTTTCGCGCCGGCTCCTTGGAGCATGGTCAGAGTGTCCTGGAGCGTGTCAATCATGGCGAAGGGCATGAGTTCATAGACAATTTTCGTGCCGTGGGCGGCGGCATCCTTGCAAAGCGCGGCGAAGGACTCGATCACCTGGGGCATGGGAGTGTCGGTATGAAAGAAGTCGCCCACTTTGATGTGCCGGGCGCCCAGAACCTCCGCGGCCCTCAGCAGTTCATTCTTCACGATGTCCGACCGCCTTTTTTTTTCGCCGGTGAGGAACCAGTCGCCCAGGAATTCCAGTTCGATGTGCTTCATGCCGTTGTCGTCCAGGATACGCTTGATTTCCGTCAAGGGCCTGCGCTTGACCGTATGGATCAGGTCGGCGTGCCAGATGCCGATACCCTTGAACCCAACCTTGGCGCATGCTTCGACGCGGTCCTTGAAGTCGAACAGGCTGTATTCGTGATCGGTGTGCGGCTCGGCGCCACCAGCCAGCGTCCAATAGGAAGCGATCAGCTCGACATTTTCCCACATGGTGTGCTCCTCCGTTTCGGTGACAGGTCAGGGCGTCAGGTGCTTAAATTCCACGGTGAGCAGGTGTACATTCGAAGTGCCGACATTTTCCACCGAATGGGGCGGCAAAGGTCCCAGCCACTCGACGGCGGGTGTTTTCGGCGAGGGCCCGGACGCGCGGGAATCGAAAAGCACACGGCCCTGGCCATCGCGGCGGATGAAATCGCTCGTGCTTTCTACATAGACGACGCTGGGCCAGCGATGCGTGTGCACGGGAACAAACTCTCCCGGACGGATGACCACCTCGAGATAACGCATATGCTCGTTTTCGAACAAATTCTTATGGAACGAGGGAGCGGCGACCATTGCATCCAGTTCGTCCGGCCAGGGCCACGGCTGCGGCAACGCAGCTTCTGTCTCCATACTTGGCGCTCCTTCCCGGGATGCCGTGGGCGGTCGTCCTGCTGGTTGATCTTATTTATATCAATTCGAAACAGTGGACGGTGTAAGAATCGGTTCCCCGGTGTCCGATATTCGCGCAGACACTTTATTCCTTTCCTTTCTCGCTCGCGCAATCCTGGTGTAGGCTGAGGCATTGGCTGGAACCGCGCCTGGCGTGACGATCATCCGAAGCGCATGCCGCCGGCTGCGAATTTCATGCTGTTCTTTCTCGTGACGAGTATCCCGGCTATTGTTTCATGCAGGAGGACGACCCATGGATCAACTTGTTTCCCTGAACCGGCGGGAACTGCTGAAGACCACGACCGGTCTGTTGACCGGATGGGTGGTCGCAGGAACTCCGCTGGCCCTGATCGCGCCGGGACGCGCGTGGGCCGTGGACCTGACGGCCCTCACCAGCGCCGAGGGAAGCGCGCTGATGCGCATGGCGCGCACGATTGCGCCGCACGACAAGCTGGATGACGCTGCCTATGCCCTGGTCGTCCAGGCGGTGGACGCCGATGCCGGCAAGGATGCGAATGCGCGCGCGATGATCAAACAAGGCCTGGCATCGCTCGGGAAAAATTTCGCCGCAAGCCCCGAGAGCGAGCAGGTCGAAGCTTTACAGAAAATCGAGCCCTCCGCTTTTTTTCAAATGATGCGCGTCAAAACGTTGCAGGTCCTATACGCCAGCTCGATCGCCTATGCCTACTTCGGATATGAAGGCGAAGCATTCTCCAAAGGCGGCTACCTTTTCCGCGGGTTCAACAACTTGCGCTGGTTGCCGGAAGTGCCGATCGAGGACAGCGGCCCGCTGCCCGATGGCGCGTAACCAGCGGAAAGGAGCACCATGGCCCGCATTGATTTCCAGGACGATAACGCGGTGGTCATCGTCGGATCCGGCGCCGGCGGCGGGACGCTGGCGCACGAGCTGACGCGCAAATCAGTCAAGGTCGTCGTGCTCGAGGCCGGCAAGCGGCAATCGACGGCAACGTTTTCGCAGGTCCCCGGAGACGCCTTCGTTCAACTGACCTGGCTCGACACGCGCACGCAGAGCGGCAATTGGGGCGTGGCGAAGAACTTCCCTACCCTGCCCGCGTGGCATTGCAAGACCGTTGGCGGAACCACGGTGCATTGGACCGGAGCCACGCCACGGTTCGAACCCTGGGAACTGCGTGCAAAAAGCACATACGGCAATATTCCCGGCACTTCGCTGATCGACTGGCCCATCTCCTACGAGGAACTCAAAAGCTATTACCTGCTGGCCGAGCGCCGGCTGGGCGTGACGCGGCGCAACGGCATTCCCGGCTTGCCCGCTTCCAATAATTTCAAGGTCATGTACGCGGGGGCGAAAAAGCTGGGCTACAAGCGCGTGCACACGGGTCACCTGGCCATCAATCCGCGCCCCTATGACGGCAGAGGCAGTTGCATCCAGCAGGGTTTTTGTGTGCAAGGGTGCAAGATGGCCGCGAAGTGGAGCACGCTGTACACGGATATACCGCGCGCCGAGGCCACCGGCAACCTGGACTTGCGGATCGAGTGCATGGCCACGCGGATTGAGCATGGAACCGACGGGCGCGTCAACGCGGTGGTCTATCGGGACGCTCAGGGCCGCGAGCAACGGCAGAAGGCGCGCATCGTCTGCATTGCGGGCAACGCCATCGAAACGCCGCGCCTGCTGCTGCTTTCGGAATCCTCGAAATTCCCGCACGGCCTCGCCAATTCCTCCGGCCAGGTAGGCCGGAACTATTGCCACCAGATCATCGGCTTCGTCTGGGGAATCTTCGACAAGCCGGTCTATTCCTGGCGCGGCGCAACGCTGGCGGGAGTGATCGAAGACGAAGTAAAAAACGATCCGAAGCGCGGCTTCGTAGGCGGCTACCGGATGGAACTGGTCACTCTCGATCTGCCGACGCTGCCGCTGGTGGGCCTGCCGTATGGATGGGGCCGGGATTTTGCGTCCATCATGGAGAACTACCGGAACATGGCAGGCATGATCATCAACGGTGAGGACATGCCGCGCGCGGAAAACCGCATCACGCTGAACCGCGACGTCAAGGACTCCTTCGGCCTGCCCGTGGCCAATGTCCACGTGGATGAACATCCCAACGACCAGGCCATGCGCAAGCACGCGCAGACGCAGATGTCCCGAATGTACGAGGCCATCGGAGCCAAACGCGTGGTGCTCGGTCCCACTCCCCCCGCGACGCATAACACATGCAGCGCCCGCATGAGCGCCGATCCGCGCGACGGGGTAACCAACGCCTGGGGACAGACGCACGACGTCAAGAACCTGTTTATTTCCGACGGCAGCGCCATGACCACGGCCGGCGCCGCCAATCCTACTCTGACCATCGTGGCCCTGGCGCTGCGGCAGGCGGAATACATCAGCCGGGAGATGCAGGCGCACAGGATTTGAAATTTCCGGCGGGCGGGCGCGTTGGCAGACGATGCCGGCTCAGCAAAACCCCGCCCGCCTGAGCGATAAGCAATAAACGGTAAAACGATATTTGTTGCATGCCGCTGTGAAATAGAAGATGTAGTATAGCTGCCGCATCGCCCATTTCATCGAATCCGGAGCACGCCTTTGGCTACCGTCAGGGAAGTCACCTATCAACTGCTGCGCGACCTGGGAATGACCACGATATTCGGCAATCCCGGATCGACCGAGCTGCCTTTTCTGCGCGACATGCCACCCGATTTCCGGTACGTCCTCGCGCTGCACGAGCGCTGTGCGGCAGGCATGGGCCTGGGATACGCCATGGCCCGGGGAAAAGCCGCCTTTGTAAACCTGCATTCGATCGCCAGCGTTGGCAACGGGCTCTCCGCGCTGGTCGATGCCCTGTACTCCCACGCTCCGCTGGTGGTGACCACGGGACAGCAGGATCGCCGCCAAATTCTGAAAGAGCCTTTTCTGGTGAGCCGCGCCGTCGAGGTCGCCAGACCATACGTGAAATGGGCCTGCGAACCGCTTCGTGCGGAGGATGTGCCGGCGACCATCGCGCGCGGCTATTACCTGGCCATGCAGCCGCCCATGGGTCCGGTGTTCATCTCCATCCCGATGGACGACTGGAATCATCAATGCGACGCAGTCGTTGCCCGCGAAGTGGCGGAGACGGTCATGCCGGATCCCGCGGCCCTTGATGAAGTCGTACGGGCGATCCAATCGAGCCGGAACCCGGCCATCGTCGCCGGTTCTCAAATTGAAGAGGACGGCGGATGGGACGAAGTCATTGCCCTTGCCGAGCATCTTCATGCGGACGTCTATCAGGAACCGATTGCGTCCCGGTGGACGTTCCCGCGTCCTCACCCGCTGTTTCGAGGAAGCCTTTTGCCCGCGCAGCAGCCGCTTGCGGATCAACTGGCTGCGTATGACACGGTGGTGGTCCTGGGCGCGCCGATTTTTCTCTATTACGCCTATGTGCCCGGGCACACGATCAAGCCGGGAACCAGGCTATTCCAGATCACCAACTCGCCGGCGGACGCCGCGGCTGCCCTGGCCGGAAGCAGCATTGTGGGAAATATTGCCGCGGCTGCGCAATACATTCGTACGCAGTCCACAGCGAGAGAGCGCAGCGTGATCGCGCCGCCTGGCAAGCCGCCCGAGCCGCAACCCGAACATCCGATCACGACAGCTTACCTGTTCAGCCTTCTGAACCGGGTCATGCCGCGCGATGCGGTCATCGCCGAAGAATGTCCGTCCTCCAAAGGAGATCTCGACCGATACCTTCAAACCGATCGGCCCGGCTCGTTCTACTCGATCCGCAGTGGAATTCTTGGTTTTGGTTTGCCGGCGGCCGTTGGCCTGCAGCTTGCTTGTCCGGACCGGCGAGTGGTCTGCCCGGTGGGCGACGGTTCCATCCAATATTCGATCCAGGCGCTGTGGACGGCGGCACAAACCAACGCGCCGGTCGTTTTCATTGTTATGCGCAACCGCGAGTACGCCGCGTTAAGAACATTCTGCGATTTCACGCAAGTGGGCCGGAATGTGCACGGGATGGAATTGCCGGGCATTGACATCGTGAAAATTGCAGAGGGGTATGGCCTGCCCGCGCAGGAAGTGGATCAGCCGGGAGATCTGGAGCCGGCTTTGAAAAAGGCGTTCGCGTCGAAGGGGCCGTGCCTGATCAGCATCAACATCGCGCAAGCCGGCAACAAATGCATGGGGATGGATCAGTCTGTCAACCCGCCCAACTATAGTTGAACAACTACAAGCGTTAAAAAAACACACACGCCGAAAAACCCGCACGCTGCGCTATAAACGCGAATTCACTTCGCTCAAAACGACCGGGGAACTTTTTCCAGGACCTTACTCATCTGCTTCATGTCCGTCATGGCCGGAACGTCGCCCGCGGTGGTCAAGACGACCGGGCGCAAGGCCATCACCATTTGGCGCAGGGATTCGCCGTGGTCCTGCAGGGCCGAATCATCCAGCTGGAATGTTTCCAGCGGCAGGGCCAGGCCCGGCGTCGCAGAACCCCATGCGGAGGCCGCATCGGCGGGCGGCGAAGCAATTCCGGAGAGCGACGGGCACAGAATGCAGTCCCAATGACGCTGCAGGATCATCGCGGAATTCGCGGCGAACAAGCTGCCGTCGGTCAATTGCAACACGGGCAGCGCTTCATAAAAACGGATGACGTTGAAGGCCGGCTCGAGCGCGCCAGCCCAGGCGTCGCAACGCTCCTGTGAAACCGCTGGAAGCGCGTCTTCCTGAATCATGACCAGACTGGCACCCGCTTCGACCAGGGCTTTGCAGATGTGCGTGAGCATCGATGCTGCCAGCTCCATGGCGGACTCGGGTAGCTCCCGGGTGCGCCACGCCTCACCGGCCTCCAATTGACTGAGACGCGCGGCGAGCGTGAACGGCCCGGTAACCCCGGCCATGAGAATGGAATCGTCGCGAACCATCGCTTTCATGCGGTGCAGGACCTCGATGGCGATGGGGATCCGCCCGGCCTTCACCGCATCTTCGGGCGAGCGAAGATCGTCCGGCAATTCACCGGGTTCGGCGCCTTGCGGCCAGCGCACCGCCGGCGGCTGGTCCGCGGTTTCCCAATGCAGTGTCGCGCCGAGCGCTTCCACTTCCAGCAAGGGATCGAAGTAGCAGGAATAGCCGTCGGTGCGCAGAGGCCCGCGCAATTGCCGTTGGGCGTTGCAGATCTTGGTGGGATTTGCCAGGAAAACCGGGAGAGGCTGGCTTTCCACCCGGGCGCCGGCGGAAAACACCACCGGCAGGAACAACGGCCGTGGCGGCGCAATTCCTTTCAAGAGTCCCTTGACCATCTGCCGGGGAGTGGGATTCTCAGCCATCGCTTACGGCCGGAAGACCGGTCCGGTGGATTTGGCGTCGGGCCAGGTGCCGTAATAGAGCAGGGCTTCCTTCGGCGGACTCTTCTTGTTCCACTCCTTTTCAAATTCATCGTAGGATTTTCCGCGAGCCAGGCGTGATCTTCTTTCTTCCTGGCGCTGCTGCTGCGTTGTCTCGATGTCCACTTTTCGCCGCTCGGCACCGTAGGCGATTTTGTAGATGTTCACGGCGGTCCAGTCCGAAATAATGTGTTTCTTCAGGTCTTCCATCACGCTTTCCGGATCGCGTTCCAGGGGATCGCCGTAGCCGGGGCCGCCGCCGCTGAAGCCGAACAGGAGATCGCCTTCGTCGTAGACCTTGGGAACGCGGGCAATGAGTTCAAACTTCCAGTCGCCATGAACCGAGGAATTTTCGATCATCTCGCGGTGGTCCATGGTGAGCTCGGGATTGCCCTCTTTCATTTGCTTGAGAATGTCGTTTTTCCTCACGCTGATGCCCGGAATCGGCGCGGAAGCGTATCCGCCGAACAGCGGCTGGCCGAGAGGCACTTTGCTGCCGTTGCCCATGCAGAGGGAGACGAGGTTCGGCACTTTGTGGATCATCCACTGCTGCACGGCGCCGGAACCTCCGCGGTGAACGCCGTGGCCGCAGGAATCGCGCCAGTGCTGGGAGAGCATCACCGAGAGTGGGAGTTCGCTTTCCACCTGCTCGGAATCGGGGGCGCGGCCAAAGGCGCACCAGGCAAAGCCGTAGGAGTCCATGCCATCGGTGGCGGCGCGGCCGCCCTGGCCCTGGGTGTTCAGGGAGAAGGAGAGGACGTCGGAAACGGCCAGCTTCCACTGCGACAGCCCGGCGCAGATCTGCGCCGTGTGCTGGCTGCCGGGGGATGCGGCGACCTGCTGCCAGAGGCTGGCGCTGGAAAAGCTCATCTTGGCAAAGCTGTTGTGCGTGGCGCAGCGAACCTGCATGCCGATATATACGCAGCAACTGGTGGCCGCCATCTTGTCCGGGTTGAGGATGATGCCTTCGGGAAATTCGAAATCAATGGCCGCGAAAGTGGAGCTGCAGATGGGCAGGTCGTGAAAAACGTATTCGTACATGAAATTGGCGATATGCCCGACGACGGCCTGCGTGTGCACGTTGTAGGAAGAGGGATTCTCGGGAGAAGTGCCCTCGAAATTGAAGATGAGCCGCCCACCCTTCTTGATGAGCGTGAGATAGCAGGAACGCACCAGGGCGGGGGTATAGCCGATGGCGTCGTTGAAAACGACGGTGCGGAATTTTCCGTCGGGCAGATCCTTGATTTTCTTGCGGGACCCGGCTTCGGCGGTGTCCTGCATCTTGCGGAGCAGGCCGATCAGATAGTCCTCGCCGCGCTTTTCCACCAACTCGATCAGGCGGACGCGGACGCGGTCGGCGGTGGTGCAGCGCGCGCGAAGGTCGGAGATGAACATTGCCGGAGCGCGCAGGCCATAGACCGAATACATCTCGAGGAAGTCGTTCCGAAGCTTGAAATTCTCGCCGATCTTGATGGGCGGCATGTTCAGGCCTTCTTCGAAACGCGACTTGGCGCTGATGGGCATGCCGCCGGGCTCAATGGCTCCGGTTTCGGTGGTATGGAGTGCGGCAGTCGACCACGCGAGCAGCTTGCCTTTGTGGAAGATGGGCATGAGCGCGACCTGGTCGGGATTGTGAATGCCGCCGTACAGGGCGTCGTTGGTGTACCAGATGTCGCCGTCGTGGATACCCGGATTATCCGCGTAATATTTGAGAATGAACTTGATGACGATGGGCTGAATGATGGCGTGCAGGTAGGTGCCGCAGGAAGCGTTGATGAGGTCGCCGCCCGCGGTGAAGATGGCCACCATGGAGTCGCCGGAAACGCCGAAGTAGCTTCGCGAGGAGCGCACGAAAATTTCCATCGCTTCGTCCAGGATGTCGTTGGTGATCTGCGCGCCAATCTCGTAGTCTCCATGGGCCAGTTTGGCGGCGCACTTGCGCTCGTAGGCAGTGGCCGGGACCGGCTTCAGCCACTCCAGTTTTTCAGCTAACGTAGGTATGGGCATGTTTCTCCTTGCCCGCTCCGGGCAACCCGCATTTATTTCTTCTCCAGAATCCCAAGACTGCGATCGTCCACGGAAAACCGCATCGCGGGGGGCACGACGAGCGTGGTGTATTCCCCTTCCACAACCGCGGGCCCCTCGATGACATTGCCGGGACGAAGTAATTCATAGGCGAAAATCGGCGTGGGCTGGAAGCCGCCGGCATCGGTCCAGTGCACCGGCCTTTCCCCCTTGCGCGCTGCGCCGGGGTCGCTTCCCTCGAGCTTCCGCCTGGGCAACTCGATTTTCTTTGTCGGAACAATCGCCTTGAGGATGAAGCTCTCGATGAACACGCCGCCCTCGGGATTGACGACAAACGGGCTGAAGGCTTCGCTGAACTCCTTTTCGAAAGCGGCACACACTGCGAGAACGTCCGCGGCGCTGTGCAGAGACATTTTGGGCGAAAGGGTGCGCTTCACGTGAAACTGCCCGCCATAGAGCATGTCCAGTTCGAGGACGTATCCCGCTGCTTCCACACTCAGGCCATCGGCGACCAGATCTTTCCTGGCCTGCTCGATCAGCGCCTCCACCGAATGGTTGTAGCTTGTAAAATCCTCCGCGAGCTTCTGCGTGCCGGGCTCCATGAGCGTAATTTTCTTCGAAGCCTCGTAAACATGCATGATGTCCATGGTGGAAGAGCCGAAGGCGCAGAAGACAGGCGAAAAATCGAACGTGATGGCCTTGGGAATGTCCGCCATATAGCCTTCGACGTGAGTCGCGCCGGCGCCGCCGCCGACGAAGAGGATGAACTCCTCGGGGCTGTATCCGCGCAGGTGTACTTCTTTCATGATGGCGGAGGCCATGTTGCCGTTGACGATCTTGCGGATGATCTGCGCGCCCTGCTCGACGGTCATGCCCAGGGGTTTCGCGATTTTTTCACGGATAGCCTGGATGGCGCGATCCTTGTTGAGGCGAAGCTTGCCGCCATAATAAAACTCCGGATTGAGATAGCCGAGGACGACATCGGCGTCGGTGACGGTGGGCTCCGTGCCGCCCTGATTAAAGCAGGCTGGGCCGGGCATCGAGCCGGCGCTCTTGGGGCCTACCTGGATGCGGTTCTCGAGGAGCTTGTCGAGCCAGGCAATGGAGCCGCCGCCGGCGCCGATGGAAAGCGTCTTGATCATGGTGATGCCGACCATCCAGTGATCGATGATGGGGCGGAAGTCGTAGCTGCGGACGCTGTCTTCGACGACCAGGCCGACGTCGAAGCTGGTGCCGCCCATGTCGCTCATGACGACGTTTTTGTAGCCGAGCGTCTTCGCCACGTGATGCGCGCCCATCAGCCCGGAGACCGGCCCGCTGTTAAAGGTGCGGCTGGCGGCTGTGCGGAACACTTCGGCGATGCCGCCCGAACTCTGGATCATGAGCAGGGGTTTGGTGTAGCCGCGGTCGCGGAGTTTGTCCCACATGGCGGAAAGCTCGATCTGCATGGAGCGCTGCAGGTAGGCGTCGAGAATGGCGGCCATGGTGCGTTCGTATTCGCCGAGTTTGCCGACCACCTGGCCTCCGAGAACGACCGGCAGAAAGCCGATATGAAATTCCTTGTACTCGTCGCGGATGATTTCCTTGATGCGCAATTCGTGGATGGGATTCAGGAAGCCCCAAAGCAGCGAGACGACGAACCCGCGAACGCCCTGATTGACGAGGGCGCGGACCTTGTTGCGCACATCGTTTTCGTCGAGGGGACGAATGATCCGGCCGCGGGAATCCACGCGCTCCTTGACGCCGACAATGCGGTCGCGCGGGATGAGCGGGTCGGGTTTATGCTGGATGGCGAGGTTGCGGCGCTCGGCAACGCGTGTGCCGTCAATCCACTGCGCGCCGCGGCCGATCAGCACGACGTCTTCATGGCCTTCGGTGGTAATCAGGCCGAGCCGCGGACCTTTCTTTTCAATCAGGCGGTTCAGCGCAATCGTGGTGGAATAGCGGATCATGTCGATCGCCGGAAGCAGCTGATCGATGGTCAGGCCCACCGATGCCGCGCCTTCTTCGATCACTTTTGAAAAGCAGACCGAGAGATCGTAGGGCGTCGTGGGAACCTTCTTGATCAGGTTCTTGCCCTCATAGTTGAGGACCAGGTCCGTAAAGGTTCCGCCCACATCAATGTCAATCGAGTTCATTCGGAGACCTTGAGCCGCTGCTTGTAGATTTTGTACTCGCCCGTCTTCAGGCGCTGCTTCAGACTGTCCAGATCCAATTCAATGTCCCAGGTGAGCGGGTGGCCGGGCGGGAGATACTCCGTCTCCATCTGCACGCCGCAGGACGGGCAGTAGAATTCGACGATGCGCACCCATAGCGGGTCCGGAGAAAAATTGAACTCACCGGAAACCAGCGGCGGGTGAATCTCGCGCGGATCGCGGTCGTAGAGCAGGCAGCCTCGCTTGTAGTTCTCGCGCGCGGGGCCGATCTCGTGCCCGCAGCGGTTACAGAACCACTTTTCCAGCTCGACGTCCAGATCGAGGCACTCGGTGACTCGAATTCTGTTTTTTTGTTCTGCAGGCATTGCTCACCCCCTGCTCTTTTTGTGCTTTCCGCCGATCGTGCGCTGCTTAGCGGCGGGTCAGCCGGGCATTTCCATAACAGTCCATTGCCAGCATCCAATTTTCCGGCACGAAGAACGTGCTGTTGGCCCCTTCCAGGACCGCACAGCCTTCGACAGTATTCCCGGGCTGCAGGGCTTCCCAGGTGTAGAGCAGCGCTTCGCCATTTTTGCTTCCCCATGCGACCTGGCGCTTGCCTTTGAGCGCGTGGGAGGAATCCGCTCCCCGCAGCGGCTTTTCGACCAGCGAAGGTTTGGGCATGGCCTTCTTGATCTGCACGCGTAGCAGATCCACGACGAATGCCTGTTTCTTGCCGCCCAAGGCCTTTTCCAGCAGCGCTTTGAGTTTGGATGCGTCCTGCAAGGCATCCGGCGGACAAGGCACAGCGAGCGAAGGCTGCTGGTCGCGGGAGATTTCCAGTTCCGTCAGGTACTCGATGCCTTCGGGCTGGATGCCTTCGCCCAGAAGATCGCGATTGCCCTCAGCCTTAACGTCGGCCAAGGCGTCGGCCAGACGCTGCATTTCTCCCGCGGAGAGCGAAGTCAACTGCAAGGAACGCTCGTAAACGTGAGAAATATCCGACACGGAAGAGCCAAAGGCGCTGAAGACCGGGCCCAGGGCGAAAAAGCGAACTTCCTGGAGTCCAACTTTTTCGGCAACGCCGCAGGCGATCAGGCCGCCGTTTCCGCCATAGGCAAACAGGGTGTGCCGGGAGAAGTTCTGGCCGAGATCCTTGCTGGCTTGCGCGATGGTCTCGGCGACCATGCCGAAGGAGCGGTCGATGATGGCGCGCGAGGCGTCCTCGACCGATTTGCCGAGGGGAGTGCCGACATGGTGCAAAATCGTCTGGCGGGCGGTATCCAGGCTGATGGGTTTCGTGCCGCCGAGAAAATAGTCCGGGTTGATCAGACCTGCGGCTACGAAGGCATCGGTGAGAGTAGGTTGTTCACCGCCCAGGCCATAACAGGCCGGGCCGGGAAACGAACCCATGCTTTCCGGTCCCAGAGAAATTTCAGACTTGCTCGCTTTCGCGCCAACCTTAACGACGCTGCCGCCGCCCAGGGCGATCGAACGCAGGTACGGCAGGGAGATCTCCACGGGGATGCCGAAGAAATCCGAAGGCTTGACCTGCAGCGGAGCGGCGTCGCGCAGCACGCTCACCTTGGCCGTGGTGCCGCCAACGTCCAGGGCCAGCACTTCGTTTGCGCCGTACACTTTGGCGAGATACGCGCTCCCGTGAATGCCGAGAATGGGGCCGGACTCGATGGTATCGATGGCCCTGGTCTTGGCGATGCCGGAAACGCCGCCATTGATGTGGCTGACCAGGAACGTGCCTGGGTAGCGATGGACTTCGCGGAGATCGTCTTCCGCCTTGAACAGCGTGGCCGCAAGAGCGCCGTGGGTGTAGGCATTGATGAGGGCGCAGTAGGTACGGGTCATGTCGTCGGAATTTTTGGAGATATCGCTGCCGGCCAGGACGGGGACCGAGCCGAGGAAATGATCGGGATACTGCTGGCCCACGATTTTCTTGATGCGAGTCTCCTGCTCGGGTGTGCGATGCGCCCCCTGAAAGCTGACGCAGATGCGGCGGACACCGGTTTCCAGCAGGCAGCGCACGGCGTTCATGACGTCGGCGTCGGAAGCGCCGGCGTCCAGGCCGATGACATCGCGCTCGAACAGGATGCGGCCCAGGACGACGCTGCGCGCATCGTTGCTGTACAGGTCTTTCTCATGACCGCGGGAGATGAGCAGGCCGATGCGCGGCCCGCTGAGCTCCGCCAGGACGTTGGAGGTGATGGTGGTGGACCAGCGGATCAGATCCACCTTTTCCAGGAAGAGATCGACATCGCTGAAACCGAGTTGCGTGGCGCCCTGCGTCAGGCAATCGAACAGGCAGATCGTCAGGTCGTGCGACGTGGTGTCCACCTTGACGCAGACGATTTTCTTGCCGTCGATGAAAATTCCGTCGGTCAGCGTTCCGCCGATATCGATGTCTACAGTCAGCACGGGACCCTCAGGACGCGGATGGATTTACTGCCGCCAGAAACTCTTGCGATTGCACCGTCCAGCCGAAAAAGTTCTCGACGTTGAATAACGTCGCCTCCTGCTGCGCCGGTGGGCCGGCCTGCATCGTGGCGTCGGTAATCAGCAGCGGCCAGTAATCGAGGAAATAGCCGTGGCGCAAGGTGGATTCGACGCAGACGTTGGTGGCAATGCCGGTCAGGAAAAGATACTGGATGCCGCGCATGCGCAACTGGGAATCCAGCGTCGTTCCCTGAAAGCCGCTATAACGCGTTTTCACGATGACGATATCCTGCGGCTGCGGTTTCAGTTCATCCACGACGTCAAAATCCCAGCCCCCCTCGGTCAGCAGCTTGCCTTTCAGTTCGGGCCGGCAGGTCATCAGGTGCATGGCCAGTTCCTTGTGATAATTCGGTGAGCCCGGGCCGCCGCTGTTGCTCAGGTCCGGCTTGTAACCCATCTGCAGATAGACAATGGGGATTCCGGCGCGCCGCCCGGCATCCACTATGGACTTGATGGAGCCGACCACCTGCGCGGCTGCGGAGATATCCATGCCGGCGATATCGAGCATGCCGCCCGGTGTGGCGAAGGCATTCTGCATATCCACAACGACGATGGCCGCCTTGCGAAGATCGATTTCAACCGGCGCGGGCCTGGCTTTTAACGTTGCCATGTTGGGACTTCTGCTTCCCTTTTACTCTTCATACAGCTTTCGAATCAACTGGCCCTTCATTTCAAACCGGGGCAATGTTCCCGGCGGCACAAGCTGCACGGCCACGGGAACCGTCAACATCGCTTTGATCTTGTCTTCCACTTTCTTCTGCAGTTCGGCTGGATCCTGAGTGAGGTTCCCGTATTCCGCCACGATCCGCAAAGGGGGCTTCACTCCCGGCCCGGGCTGCTCCAGAAGGATCTGCACTTCACCGGTCATCTGCGGGTAGAAGCCGGAAACAATATCCCGCACGGCAGACGGAAAAACATTGACGCCCAGAACAATCAGCATGTCGTCGGTACGGCCGACACAGCGCAGCTTGTAACTGGTGCGCCCGCACTTGCAGGAGGTGCCCAGGACGGTCACGCGGTCGCGGGTGCGAAAACGGAGAAGCGGAACGCACTCGCGTTCCAGGCTGGTGTAGACCAGCTCTCCGGAAACGCCGGTCTCGATGGGGAGGACTTCCCCGCTCTCCGGATCGATAATCTCGTTGTAGACGTATTCCTGCCCGTTGTAGTGCATGCCGGACTGGTCCGGACATTCCGCGAAGATGATGGGAATCATGTCGGCATTGCCGAGGCCTTCGGTAACGGTCGCGCCCCATTGCTCGGTGATCTTTGCGCGAACCGCGGGGATGCCTGCGCCAGGCTCGGCGCCGCAGACAAGTTTCTTGATGCCGAGTTCCCGCGGGTCCATGTGGGCTTCGCGGCGGACGTAATCGGCAAGGTAGATGGCATAGGAGGGCGTGCAGTGAATCGCGGTGGCGTGAAGCGTCTTGGCATACAGGACGACCTTCGCGGAAGCTCCGGTGCCCACGGGAACGAACGTGGCGCCGATCATCTCGATGGCGTCCTTGGCCGGCAGGCCGCCGGCAAACATGGTGAGGCCGGCGGCGTGGATCACGATGTCGCTGGGCCTGATTCCCTGCGTGTAGAACGACCGGGCGGTGACCTTCGTCCAGATCTCGGCATCCTTGCGGGTCAGGCCGACAAAGCTGGGACGTCCCGTGGTCCCGGTGGAGGCGTGCAGGCGAATGACGTCAATCATGTCCGCAGCCATGTGACGTCCCAGGGGAGGAGAGACCTGCTGGCTTTCGCGCAACTCCTCCTTCACCGTGAATGGAAAACGCTCTAAATCTTTCAACGAGCGAATATCTTTGCGGGCAATGCCGGCGGCGGCAAACTTATCCCGATAAAAAGGGGAACGCGCAAACAAGTAATCCAATTGCGTGGCGAGCTTTGCCTGCTGCAGCGGCCGCAAATCCTCAGGCTTCATCGTTTCGATTTCAGGATCGAAATAGTCGTCCGTTCTCATCCTGCGGTGCTTTCCTCTGTGGTATTGAGATCGCTCTTCGCCGGAAGACGCCGAACGCCATGGATCAGGGCAAACCGAGCCACATCTCCCGCTCCCGAAAGACATGCGATATTACGCGAACCGCACCTCAAATCGCAGCCCCGGAAGAACTGTGGGCCCGCCTGCCTGAAACCTGACTACGGCACAAAAAGCTATGGCCGGAACGGAAGCAACCGCCTGTCAGGAAGACTGAAGAACGGAGTGGCCGGCCAGGGAGCGCGGCCACTCCGCCTCGCGACATTGGTTAGAACGAGTACTTGAACGACAGCTGGAACTGCCGCGGGTTAAATACTTTTCTCGGCTTGCCGAAGTCCGCATTGGGCTCCGGAGGACCGGCCACCGGGCAGCCAGATACCGTGCCCTGCTGAATGGCAATCGAGGTAGCGTCATTGTAGCTTTGCGGCACCAGTCCGCCACAATAGCTGTAGGTTCCATAAACCGAGTCCACCTCGTCCACGTTATTCCGGTTGAACAGGTTGAAGACGTCCGCGGAAAGCTCCAGTTTCTGGTTCTCGCGGAAGATGAACGAACGCGAGAAGCGCACGTCAACGGTCTTCAACTTGTCGCCCCAGTACGTATTGCGGGCGGCCAGACCGACGCGATCGGTGACCGGGTTGGTGTCGTTATTGGCGTCATGGCCGACGAAAACAGTAAAGGGGCGGGCGCCCTGAATCGTCACGATGCCGCTGACCTCCCAATTCCTCAAGGCGAAATTGGTGTCCATGCTTTTGGGGGTTGCCGCCGTAAAGTTCGCCAGAAAGCGATGGCGCACGTCCTGGTTGGAATTGGCGCGCTCAAGATTTCGGTTGTAGAGATCCTGGGGCGTGCTGACAAAGGTGGTAAAGGTTCCATCATCCAGGGTCTTTGAGAAAGTGTAATTGGCGTTGAGGCGGAAGTAGTTGCCGATCTTTTCCGTCCCCGACAAAGTCAAGCCATGATAGATGCTGTTCCCGCTGTTGTCGGTGTAGTAGATCAAGCCCACGGGGATGAGCACGCTCTGGAAATAGCTCTTGCCGGCGGTCCAATCCGGCGGCGGCGGCGTGTAGTTGCCAAAATTAGTGGAGCCGCACTCATACACGCCGGTTGTCATGCTGGGGGTAGCTCCGGCGGTTGTATTTTCCGGACAGACGTTCAGGTTTTCCGCACGGACCTGGTGGTGCGCGGAAACGAACAAATAGCCGATGTTGAGGACCAGGCCATGACCGACTTCACGGTCGATTTCCAGACTGGCCTGCTCGGAATAGGGGATCTTGCTGCCCCTTTCAATCGTGCCGTCACCCACAGGGCTGAACGTCGGTGGATCACCCCCAAGGTTCGTTATCAATGAAACCGGCTGATAGGTGCCGTTACGGAGCAAATCCGCGGCTGCGTCGGCCGGTTGGGGACCAAAGGGGTTGAAGCCGGAAATATACGGCAACTGGTTCAAGGCGTAGGTTGCGTTATATCCACCGTCTCGAATGCCAGGAAAATCATAATTGGTTCCCGAGCAGTTCGGAGTGCTCACCACGCAGACATAGGTCACCGGCCGCTGCGGATGGGTGACGAAAAAGAACGACAGGTTGTAGCGGTCATCAAAGATGCCAAAGCCGGCGCGGATGACCGTGTGCGAGTCGGGCGAATAGGCCAGGCCGACCCTGGGCTGAAAACCTTTGTAGCTGGTGTTGATCTCCTGCTCCAGACCCTTTTCAAAATCCCAGCGGAGGCCGTAATTCAGGGTCAGCTTGGGAGTGACGCGCCATTGATCCTGCGCAAAAAATCCGAAGTAGGAGTGGTTGATGTCCGAGAAGTAGTTGGGCGTCTGATCCGGGGGATAGGCATTTTGCCAGGAGTTCGGAATTGAAAATCCTGGAGGAATCGTGCCATTGACCACGGAGGTGTCCGCGGTTCCCAGAGGAGAGGGCCAAAAGGCGACCGCTACACCATTGGGGATGTCGCCGGGATTGGGTCCAGCAGAAACGGGGAATGGAGATCCGCCATTGAGGCCCGGATCGCCCGTCGGTGGCAACGCCATGGGGCACGGCCCCTCGGCAAAATTCGAAGTCAGATAGTTGGATGGGTCTACTGCGTTCAGCATGCCGACGTAATTGGCGAAATCCACCAGGCAATTGACGCCGGGCAGGACGATACGCATCGGGGAGAAACCCGGCCAAATGATGTGGTCGTTCAAGTAATTGTAATCAAAGCCGAACCTGGCCAGGTGCGACCCCTTCACCCAGGAAACCGAGTCGGAAATCTGCGCGCGGCTTTCGTAGGTGGCATCGAACACGCCGAAGTTGTGGCCCATCATAACCAGGTTTGGCAGATCCAGGTTCGGCTGTCCGGTGACGCCCGGGAAGGTGGAATGCCGCCGCGCAAACTGCACCAGAAGCGAATTCAGCACGCTCGGGGAAAGCTGCGAAGACAAGTTGCCCACCACGGACTGATCGCGCAGGAAGTTGTCATGTCCGCTGGAGGAAGCGGCCAGGCCGCCGCCGTCGAGCGTGTCGCCGACAAGAACATTCAAATCGCGCGCATCCTCGACGTTATAGTGGACGGTGAGTCGATTGTCCTGGTTGATCGTATGGTCGATCTTCACGAACCCCTTGTCGGAATCCGCTGTTTTCAGCGTGTTCACCTGTTCGGGAGCGAGTCCGAGCAACGCTTTGGCCTGATTGATCAGGTTGAAATTTGCCAGTAAGGTTGGGGACTGAATGGCCGCTTCCCCGCGGCGCTGGCCTTCATAGTTCACGAAAAAGAAAGTCTTGTCCTTGCGGATGGGTCCGCCCAGCGTGGCGCCAAACTGGTTTTGGCGCAGCGTATTCGGTATGGGGGTCACACCGTCGGGCAACATTCCCTGTTGCAGCAGGTTGTGCTCGTTGAGAGCGCTGTTCTGGAAGTAGTCGTAAACCGAGCCGTGCAGGGTGTTGCCGCCGGACTTGGTGATGATGTTGACGATGCCGCCCATGGCGCGGCCCTGCTCGGCACCGAAGCCGTTATTCACCACGCGGAA
Source organism: Terriglobia bacterium (assembly GCA_963746945.1). Taxonomy (GTDB): domain Bacteria; phylum Acidobacteriota; class Terriglobia; order Acidiferrales; family UBA7541; genus Palsa-360. Next base: position 28,410 of record CAVVDG010000001.1, read on the forward strand.
TTCACTGACCGCTTCCTGCGACGGAGTGGCGCGCTGCGAGCCGGTGGCGGTGTTGATAGTGTCCGCGCCGTCCACGGTGACCAGGTTGCTCAAGTCACGCATGCCGCCGAAGGAGATGCGCGTCACCTCCGTCTCCGTGATCGTGGACTGGAGACTGGTGCGGCCGGTGGTCACACCCGGTGTCAGAAGAGCGAAGTCGGTGAAGAGGCGTCCGCTGATGGGCAGCGAGGCGATTTGCCCGCTATTAATCACTTGGCTGATTTCGGTGCGCGTGGGCTCGACCGGCGGCGTCTCTTCCGTGGTCACTTCGATATTCTCGCCAGCCGCCGCGGCGACGTTCAACTCGACGTCAATCGTAGCCACCTGCCCGACGCTGAGCACGATGCCGGGCCGCGTGGTCTTGGCAAAGCCGGTGGCGGTCGCGACCATCTCGTAGGTGCCAGGTGATAGGTTGGCCAGGACGTAATAGCCGGCCTCAGTGGTGGTTGCCGTGTACGTCCGGTTCGTATTGATATCGCGGAGCGTGACCGATGCGTTGGCCACCGAACCGCCGCTGGCGTCACGCACCGTGCCGTTCAACTGCGCGGCGCTCCCGCTGACCTGCGCAAACAACATATGGGAACCAGCGAAAACCATGATCACGAATGCAAGAACACCCAGCAAGCCCCTGCGTACTTTCATGAGTAATCCCCCCTGTCACCGCGAATCCGACGTCAGCAAAAATTGAGAACACCCAGGACATGGTTTGCTTCAGATTGTGCCCCTAATATCCACCCGACCCGATTATTGTCAAGCCAATAATCGGGCGGCTGTCCGAATATCGGCGTGCACCGGCGCGCTCATTCCATTTCGAAACGCGCGGCGCCGATTTTCTCAACCACGGCGCGCCGGGGCGCGCCGGCAATTGGGAGAAGTCGCTTGACGGGACGCAGGGAAGGCGTTAAGTAAACGCTCTGCCCCTGCCGAATACGTTTTCGCCGGGCGCATGCCACAAAGCGGTTGTGACCCGGCGCATCCAACTCTGTGGCTGATGTAAGGAGATGTAAGGAGAATTTGTGGCTCAAAACAGAGTTTCCCTGATCGCTTTCATCCTTGCTCTCGCGGTGGCGATCTTCTGCGCGCCCAGTTCCCTTCCGGCTCAACAATCGCGGAAGGCGGCAACCAACCAAAAACCGGCGGACGTGAACGGCGCTCGCATCGTCCAGGCCAACCGGGAGCCCGGAAACTGGCTGACCCATGGCCGCACATACAGCGAACAGCGATTCAGCCCACTCAAAGCCATCAACGACAGGAATGTCGGCCGGTTGAAACTGGCGTGGTATTACGACCTGAAAACGCCCCGCGGCCAGGAAGCCACGCCGCTGGTCGTGGACAGCGTGATGTATTTCACGACGGCGTGGAGCAGAGTGGTCGCGGTGCAAGCGGCGACGGGCAAGCCGCTGTGGACCTACGATCCCAAGGTGCCGCCGGAATGGGCGGTAAACGCTTGCTGTGACGTCGTGAATCGCGGGGTGGCAGTCTGGGGCGGCAAGGTTTTTGTGGGAACGCTCGACGGGCGGCTTGTGGCGCTGGATGCGGCCACGGGCAAGCCGGTGTGGGAGAAGCTGACGATCGATCCGAAGGTGCGCTACACGATCACCGGCGCGCCTCGAGTGGTCAAAGGAAAAGTGCTGATCGGCAACGGCGGCGCGGAGATGGGCGTGCGCGGTTACCTGTCCGCCTACGACGCCGACACGGGCAATCTTGCCTGGCGTTTCTACACCGTCCCCGGAGACCCTTCCAAACCGTTCGAAAGTCCGATTCTGGAAAAGGCAGCCAAGACCTGGACCGGCCAGTGGTGGAAGAACGGCGGGGGCGGTACGGTCTGGGACGCCATGGCCTACGACCCGCAACTCGACCTGCTGTACTTCGGCACGGGAAACGGCGATCCCTGGGCGCGGAAAATCCGAAATGCCCAAGGAGAGGATAATCTGCTGGCGTCGTCGATCATCGCTGTCCGGCCGGAAACGGGAGAATACGTCTGGCACTATCAGGAAAATCCAGGCGATGAATGGGACTACGATTCCAACGCGCAGATTATTCTGGCGGATTTGAAAATCGATGGGCAGGTTCGCAAGGTCCTGCTGCACGCGCCGAAGAACGGATTCTTCTACGTGCTGGACCGCGCCACAGGCAAGCTTTTGTCCGCAAAGCCTTTTGCCCGGATAACCTGGGCCACCGGCATTGACCTGCGGACCGGCAGGCCGATCGAATCGCCGGAAGCGCAGTACGAGACAGCCGACAAACCTTTCGTCGTTTCGCCCGGCCCCGGGGGAGCGCATACCTGGCAACCGGCGTCGTATAGTCCGATCACGGGCCTGGTCTATTTCCCCGTGCTGGAGGCGGGGTTTTCATACAAATCCGCCGAACAGTTCAAACACAATCCGCTCTCGTTTAACAATGCGATTGATCCCGTGGCGGCGGGCATGCCGCAGGAACCAGACATCAAGAAGGCAATTCTGGGAAGCATTCATGGCCGCCTGACGGCCTGGGATCCGGTCCTGCAAAAGGAAGTCTGGCATGCCGACCGCCCCGGCGCCTGGAATGGCGGAGCGCTGTCCACGGCAGGCAATCTGGTTTTCGAGGGGACCGGCAACGGCCAATTCGAGGCATTCCGCGCGGACACGGGGAAAAAACTGTGGTCCGCTTCCGCGCAAAGCGGGATCGGCGCCGGTCCCATCTCCTACATGGTGAATGGAGAGCAGTACATCGCGGTAGTCGCGGGCTATGGCGGTGTCTTGCCGCTGGCCGCAGGAGAAGTCGCCCGGCAATCCCCGCGGATGGTCAACGTGCCGCGCGTGCTGGCGTTCAAATTGGGAGGAAAGGCCAGCCTGCCTCCCGCGCCGGAGTATCAGCCGCGGGCATTAACGCCTCCGCCCGCAACCGCCAGCGCCGCCACGGTCAGCAAAGGCGAAGGGCTGTATCAGAAATACTGCGGCAATTGCCATGGCGATGTCGCCGTCAGCGGCGGCGTCATACCCGACTTGCGCTATTCCGGCACGCTCAAAAGCGACACGTGGTTCGGCGTCGTGCTGGACGGAATGCTCAAGCAGGCCGGCATGGTCTCCTTTTCCAAAGAGCTTTCCAGGGAAGACGCCGCGGCGATCCGCGATTATGTGATCTTCCGGGCCCATCAAAGCCTGGCGGAAACCGGCAACCAGAAAAAACCGTGAGAAACCGTAATGCCCGCACCAGGGAGTAATTTTCCTGATTGGCGGGTGACCCGGCCTAAGTAGGACAGGCTTTAGCCTGTCTGATTTTGCTTTTCTCAAAATCAAAGGCAGACAGGCTGAAGCCTGTCCTACTCAAACCAGCCGGATAGACGATTGCCGCCGCTGCTCAAGAGAAGCCAAATCCCCGACCCTTTCAATAAGACCGAAAGGGTCGGCCACCCGGAAAAGCTACACCGGTCTCTCAACGATGACGTACTGAAGTGGTATTATCCAGCCGTGAGCGTACGTCCAGCGGACAAAACGACAAAGGGTTTGCCACCCGCCCACCCAGTAGCACAGGCTTCAGCCTGTGTGCCTTTGCTTTTTGCCTTTGGGCGGGTGGCACAGCCTTTGAGGTGAGTTTGAATTTCCGAGTGGCCGCCCCTTCGCGATTTTCGAAGGGGCGGAGGGTTTTCGGAATTTCGCGCCGTAAATTGCGGCAGCGTCTGCGGCTAAAGCCGCGACCCGCAAAGACTAGTTGTTAAGACGGCTTGGTGTATCGTTCTCCGCTCTTTTACTTGCCGAGGAGCGACTTCACGGCGCTGACAATTTTTTCTTCATTGGGCAGCACGTACTTCTCAAGCGGCGCGCTGTAAGGGATCGACGTATCGAGCGCCGTCACCATCCTTGGCGGGGCCTGCAGATACGAGAAGCCGTGCTCGGCGACTTCGCCGGCGATGATGGCCGCGATGGAGGCATGGCGCGGGGCCTGGTCCACCAGCACCAAACGCCCGGTCTTCTTCACGGATTTGACGATGGTCGCGACGTCCAGTGGCGCGATGGTGCGCGGATCGACCACCTCCACGCTGATTCCCTCTTGCGCCAGCGTTTCCGCCGCCGCCAGCGACTTCGTCACCATCCATCCCGTGGCCACCACGGTGACGTCGCTTCCGGCGCGCTTTACGTCCGCCACGCCGAACGGAACCACGTAATCCCCGTCGGGGACCGGGCCTTTATCCAGCATGGTCATGTAGTGATGCAGGTACATGACCGGATTGTCGTCGCGGATGGCTGCCGCCATCAGTCCCTTGGCGTCGGCGGGAGTGGAAGGCAGCGCCACTTTCAAGCCGGGAATGCCCATCATGGTGTGGTAGATGCAATTGGAGTGCTGGCCGGCCCAGCCCGCGGCAAACCCGTAACCCGCCTTGAAAACCAGCGGCACCTTGATCTGCCCGCCGGACATGTAGCGCAGGCGCGGCGCCTCGTTGAGCAGTTGCCCCATGGCGACAAGCATGAATTCGCTCATCCACAGCTCGACCACCGGGCGCAGGCCGGTCATGGCCGAACCCACGGCGATGCCCATCTCCGCGGTCTCGGAAATGGGAGTGATGCGGACGCGATTCTTGCCGAACTTCCGGACCATGGGATCGCGGTCGGTCATCCCCAGATTCTGGCCATAAAAAATAACGTTGGAATCGCGCTGCATCTCTTCGGTAATGGCGGTGGCCATTGCTTCGGCATACATCATTTCGCGCGGCATATGCTGTTCCCTTTCTATGCGTAGACGTACTTGGTGGCGTCCTCGGGCTCCGGGAAGGGGCTGGCCAGCGCGAAGCGCACGGCTGCTTCCAGCTCCGCGCAAACGGATTCCTCGATGCCCCTGGCGACCGGTTCGGACAAGATCTTTTTGCTCTTCAGCTTTTTGCGGAACAGCAGGATCGGATCCCGGGCCCTGGCCGCGGCGTATTCCGCCTTCCTGCCATAGGTTTCGATGGCTTCGTGCTCGGGGAACTGCGTGGGCACGGGAGGCACGGTGATGGCGTTGCCGTGTGCGCTGAAGCGGTAGAATTTCGATTCGATCAGGCTGGGTCCCTGTCCGGCCCGGGCGCGTTTCACCGCCTTGCCGACGGCTTCGTAGACCTTCAGCGGATCGGTACCATCCACGGTGATGCCGGGAATGCTGAAGGCCTGCGCTTTCCGGGAGAGTGGATCTCCGGCCGCAGCGTTGGCGTCTTCCAGCTCGACGCGGGTGTAGACCTGATACTGGTTGTTCTCAAGAATGTAAACGATCGGCAGCTTCCATACGGCGGCCATGTTCAGTGATTCGTAGAAGGCTCCCTGCTTGCTGGCGCCGTCGCCGAAAAAGCAGTAGATCACCTGGCCGGTCTTTTTCACCTGCGCCGTGAGTGCGGCGCCGGTGGCGTGCGCGATGGCCTGTCCGATGATGCCCGAGGTGCCGGGAAAGTGATGCGCCGGGTCGGCCAGATGCATCGAACCGCCAAATCCCTGGCACAGGCCGTCTTTGCGGCCGTAGATTTCCGCCATCATTTTTTTCACGGAAGTGCCGAGGACGATGGGATAGCCGTGGCAGCGGTAGCTGGGCATGGCCAGGTCGTTTTCCTGGCGCGTCGCCAGCGCCCCCACGATGGAGGCTTCGGCGCCGTCGGCCAGATGCGTGTGGCCGCGGATCACGCCGGGATGCTCGACAAAGGTGCGCTTGACGCGCTCTTCGAACTCGCGGATGCGCAACATCTGCGTGTACATCCAGATCAGCCGCTCTTTCCCGAGCTTTTGCGTCTTTTTCTTCTGTTTCTTCTGCATCGCTGACTCCTTGCGGTTTCAGGACTTTGGCACGGACTCGCCCGGCTGACCGATGTGGCAGAGCACATCCCCCACCGGAACTTCCGAATCCTGTTTGGCGACAATTTCCAGCAGAACGCCATCGGCCGGCGAATCAAGTTCGTAATTCACCTTGTCGGTCTGCAGCTCGACCAGTGGCTCGCCCTGCCGCACTTTCTGCCCCTTGCGCTTCAGCCAATTGACGACAATCACCTTGGTGGTTGGGATTCCCCCGGTTTTCGGAACTCGGAGCGTGGTAACGATGGCGATCCTCCCTAGCACAGGCTTCAGCCTGTGCATTTTCCCTCCACGCAAATACAAAACTCACAGACCGAAGCCTGTGCCGGTCAATTCACCAGGCCCTCACGGGAAATGCCAACTTGTTAATGCAATTCCCGCTGCATGTCAATTCGTTCTCATGCCGGCTGCCGAAGCTGCGCGATTCGTCAGACTGTGACCCGCGCCCGCGAGAGGCCATAGCTTTCCAGCGCTTTCAGCAGTTCGCGATGGCCGAAGGCCGCGCACGGCGAGGCATAACCCGCCTTGCGCGGCGGCGCGAACATCAGGCTGTGCGCCGCGTACGCCTGCATCAGGCCGGTTTGCCGGTAGCAGCAGGTGCCGAACATGATGCACTGCGCGAACGCCGTCGTGCCCCGCCCGTAGACCACGTCGATGGTGCGATGCTCCCGCGTATTTTCCCGCGGCGGCGTGCCACCTTGCACCGAGTTCGCCATCTCCGCCAGCTTCTGTTCCTGCTCCTTTTTCGGCAAGGGACGAATATTCTCCTCGAAGTGTTTCTCGGTGGCGAAGACGGTTTCCATGATCTGCCGGTTCAGCAGCCCGCCCAGCGTGCGGACGTTGGCCACCTGCGGGTGATGCTTGTACCACACCGGATGGGGAAAGCCGCCCCAAGGCAGGGCGAGTTGCGTCTGAAGCAGCGCGGGCACGGCGACTTCATGGGCAACGGCGCGAGGCCACGGCTTGTATTGGTTTTGTTCCAGGTAGTAGGCGTCTGTGGGGATGGCCGCAAAAATCGTTTGCGTGGAGCCGAACGTGGGAATGCCGTTGAACATCGAAAGGACGTCCAGGGAGTCGATTCCGCCGGTCTCCAGACACAAGTGCACGGCAATGTCGCTCGCCGCGGACATGTAGGCCATGCCGGGCGCAGCCAGCAGGCCCTGCCGCGCAAACTTTTCGCCCCAGTTCTCTTCCACTGTGCGGTGCCAGGCCTGCTCGCCGCCGATGTCCATATAGTGGCATCCCGCCTTGAGGCTGGCTTCGATCACGCGCGGACCGTGGTAGAGAAACGGCCCCACCGTATTGCAGACGACGCGCGCGCCGGTGAACAGCTTGACCAGATCATCCAGCGACCCGGCTGTTTCGGCAATCTCGTACTCCGCGGTCTCGATGCCCGGCACGTGATTCATTACATCCTGGATTTTGGCGCGATTGCGGCCGGCCGCGATGAAAGGGACGTTGAACTCGCGCAAAAATTCCGCGACGAGGCGTCCGGAAAATCCGCTGGCGCCGTACAAAACGACGGGTTTCTTGCTGCTCATGGCAATCCTCCCATGGATATTGTTGCTTCTGGTCCGATGTTCGCCGGCCGAAGCGCGATCCAAAGGACCACCCTGGCCATGCGAAGAATCTTAGGCTAAAGTCTCTTTACTGCCAGTAGGCACCTTTTAGTAACCTGGTTCCCCGGGAGGCTCCCCATGGAAGAGTTCAACTGTCCGGTCGGCATCACCACCGGCATCATCGGCGGAAAATGGAAACCCCTGATCCTGTTCCATCTGCAGTCCGGCAAGCGGCGGTTTGGCGAGCTGCACAAGCTGGTTCCGGAGACGACGAAAAAGATGCTGGCACAGCGGCTGAGGGAACTCGAGAAGGACGGCATCATTCGCCGCAGGATTTATGCGCAAGTGCCGCCCCGGGTTGAGTATTCACTCACGCGGCATGGACAAAGCCTGCGGCCCATCCTGGAATTGATGTCCGCCTGGGGAAAACGGCATCACGCGCGGCACAGGGGCAATTGAGCGGCGGATAGAGCGGTGGTTTCCTCCCCCCGCGCACTTACTTCAGGAGCATCGAGATTTCCTGCGCGGCGGCCTGCAGGTGGGGAAGAAACTTGGTCAGCAAATCCTGGCCGGACACACGCTGCACAGGCGTTCCGACGTTCAGCGCGGCAATCACTTTTCCGGCTGCATTACGAATGGGAACCGCCAGGGCGCACAGCCCCATCTCCAGTTCCTGGTCCACCAGGGCGTAGCCATTGCGCCGGACGAAAACAAGCGACTGGCGCAGTTTGCTGACGCTGGTGATGGAGTTCTTCGTGTACGAGGTAATTTCAAATTCAGCGTGCGCCAGACGCGCCTCCAATTCCTTTGCCGGAAGATAGGCCAGCAGGGCCCGGCCCATCGAAGTGTAAATCGCCGGCAAGCGGCTGCCCATGGAGAGGTCAATAGCTAGCACGCGCGACACATTGGAATAGGCCACGTGGATCACGTCGTAGCCGTCGAGCATGGCAATTGAGCAGGACTCGCGGAGGGCCTGGCTCAAACGGTCCAGAATCGGCTGCGCAATCTTGGCCAGAGGCATGGAAGAAATATAAGAGTGACTGAGCGTGAGAATGCGTGGCAACAGGGTGAAATGGCGACCGTCCTCGGAATCCGCCAGGCCCAGCTTGCTCAACGTGTAAAGGCAGCGCCGAACCGCCGCCCGGGAAAGACCCGTCACCTGGCTGAGCTGCGAGACGGTAAGAAGAGAAGTAGCATGGGAAAAGCCCTGTATGACGGCCAGGCCGCGGGCCAGCGAGATCATAAAGTTGGGATCGCCGCTGAAAGCGTCAATCTGCGCGCTGGGCAAGAGGGGGCTGCTCGGAGCGCCGAACGACGCGGCAGGATCGTTGCTTTTTTTCTTCCGGCGCGCTTTGCGCGAGACACCTACGGCCATTCAATCCCCCAAAACATCATTGGTCAATCAGTGGAAGGATGCACAAGTTGGGATTCGTTGAGCATCCTTTCGGGATGCTCAACGAAGAACCAGGCTTGTTTCTCGAACTTCCTGTGAGAACGGAAGCGGTGGCGGCCCGTCCACATTGCCTCCCGCTTGCAGCTACACCGCAAAACGCATTATCACTGCAGATCGCGGTCATCACTGCGGAGGCTCAGCTCCACACGCGGCGCGCGGTCTCCACGACCAGGGCGAGCTTGGCCCACTGTTCGTCCTCGGTAAGCATATTCCCTTCCATGGTGGAAGCGAAGCCGCACTGCGGGCTCAGAGCAAGGTTCTCCAGGGGAACGTATTGGGAAGCTTCCTTGATCCGCTGGATGAGTTCGTCGCCGTCTTCCAGCTTGTTCAGCTTGGAGCTGATCAGGCCGAGAACGACGGTCTTTCCGCGGGGCACGAAGCGCAACGGTTCGAACGTTCCCGAGCGCTCGTCGTCGTATTCGAGCAGGAAGCGGTCCACGGCCAGCGTGCCGAACAGCTTCTCCGCGACCGCGTCGTAGCCGCCCTGGGCGTACCAGTGGCTGCGATTATTGCCGCGGCACAGGTGAATGGCCACGGTCACGCCCGGGCGCCGCGCCGCTTCGAAGCAGGCATTGTCCGCGCGAAGGGATTCTTCGAGCATGGCGTCCGGCTCGACCTTCATCTCCGTTTTAATCCACTCGCGCCACTTGGGGTCCATGAAATAGCTGTAGCGCGGGGCGTCAATCTGAATGTAGCTCACGCCATCGGCGGAAAGCTTGGCAATGTCCGCCTTCATAATGCCGACGATGTCCCACAGCAGCGCGGAGTGGTCCTTATAGACCTTGTCCGTTACGCCTTTCTTGAAGGCGATCGCCGGAAACTGCGTGGCGCTGGGCAGCGTCATCTTGATCGCGCCCGGACTGTTTTTCTTCAGGAACGGAAGCTCGTGCCCGGTGAGCGGGCGCACCTGGCGCAGCTTGGAGGTCACGATCCCGGTCACGCGGCTGACCGGAGCCTCTCCCGCGTCGCCGGCTTTCCAGGTGCGCGAGAGGGAATCGCCCATGTCAAATCCCTCAACCGCATCGGTAAGGTCGCTCATGAAATTGCGCCGGCGGAGTTCGCCGTCGGTGAAGATCTCGAATCCCAACTCCTTCTGCTTCGCCAGGACCCGCAGGATATGACGGTCCTCGATGGCGCGCAGCTGTTCGGCATTCACCGCAGGGTTCTGGCGCGCCTGCAAAATCTCGGCAGGTCTTAGAAAACTTCCAACATGGTCGGCTCGATAGGGTGTGGGCATCTCTTTTTTCCTTTCTCTATTTGGAGGACATGCTGTATCTGAACTCGATGCAGCGGCGCGCGTGTCCGCGGGATGCACGGCGCGCCGCCGCTGCATTATTGCGTTTCAAACCAACCGCCGCAGTCGCCAAGACTCGCCGCGATCCGGCGCGCCGCCGTTTTCACAAGCTCGACTTTCTCCGCCAGATCTTTTCCCTGAAAACGCTGCGTGGGCCCCGCGATGCCCACCGCTCCAATCACACGCGCGTCCTGGAGAAATACGGGCGCCGCGACACCGTTCAGTCCGCGTTCCAGTTCCTGCTCATCCAGGGCATAGCCCCGCTGCCGGATGCGCCGCAAGTCGTTCTTCAACTCGCCCATTTCCGTATGCGTGTGAACGGTATAACGGGGCAATCCGTTGCTCGCCACGATGGCATCCACATCCTTATCGCTCAAATAGGCGAGCACGGCCTTTCCCGCGGCCGAGCAATGCGCCGGGAAAAGAGCGCCGACCGGAGTGCGTACACTGATCATCGTTCCGGGAGAATCAAATCGCTCCACACAGACCACGCCTCCCGCACCGGGTACAGCCAGACTCACGGCCTCATTCGAGACGCGGGCCATCTCCTTGAGGTAGCGCCGCGCTTCGCTCTGCAGGGTTCTGGCCCGCACCGCCTTGGTTCCCAGTTCATACAGTTTCAAGCCCAGGCGGTATCGCTCGCTCTCCGGATCCCTTTGCACAAGGTCCAGTTTCTCCAGCGCGCTCAGCAGGCGATAGACCGTCGTCTTGTTCATCTGGAGGCCGGAAGCAATCTCGGCCATGCGCATATCCGGCCCGTTCTGGCCCAGGTGAAAAAGAATGTGCATGGCTTTCCGCAAAGACTTGCTCGAGCCGGGCCCCGTATCGCGTTTACCCGCCGCCCGGCGTTTTCGAGAAATCGCCGTGGCACGCAGGCGCGGAACTCCGGATTTGGCGAAATGATCCATTCTGCAGTTGGCCCTTGCGAGAGCGATCCCTGAACCCTGTGCGCATTGTAGACGCAATTCGGTTCGCGTCAATATGAAATATCATTTCACAAAGTGAAGTCACAAAATGAAACGGGTCACATATCACATAAGGGAAGCAGGCGGCAGGAACCGGATCCTCCGGCGGACTCCCCTGCGGCGCTCGATACCGGGAAGTTGCTGGGCAGGGGTCGCGGAACGGGATGCAGCCCTAACCGGGCACGCTCCGCGCAGGTTCCTATTCGTGGCCTTTGCGCAATCCCAGGAGCCGCAGCGCGTTTTCCTTCAAGATGAGCGGCCGAACCTCGTCCCGAATATCAATCTTCTCGAAATCGGCCAGCCAGCGGTCCGGGGCGATCATCGGATAGTCGGAACCAAACAGCACCTTGTGCTTCAAGAGCGTGTTGGCATACTGCACCAGGATCGGCGAAAAATATTTCGGCGACCAACCGGAAAGGTCGATGTACACCTGCGGCTTGTGCAGGCAAACGGAAATGGCTTCCTCCTGCCAGGGAAACGATGGATGGGCCATGATGATCGGCATGTCGGGGAAATCGACGGCCACATCGTCAATCGGCATCGGATGGCCGTATTTCAGCCGCACACCACCCCCACCCGGCATGCCCGTTCCCATCCCGCTGTGGCCGGTGTGGAAGAGCACTGGCAGGCGCGCTTCGGCGAAAACTTCATACAGGGGATAGGCGACCCGGTCATTGGGAAAAAACTCCTGCAAGGGCGGGTGCAACTTCAGCCCGTGAATCTTGCCCGTGGCAACAAGTCTGCGCGCCTCATCCACCCCCTGCCGGCCACGATGCGGGTTAATGCTGGCAAACGCCATCGCGATATCCGAGTTCGCGGCTGCAAATTCCGCGACGCTGTCATTCGATACCACGGGTCTGCCGCTCAGGGCTTCATCCACCGGGAACACGACGCAGGCGATCTTGCGCGAGCGGTAGTAGTCGGCCAGCGCGCGGCGATCGTGTAGTACGCCGCTGTCTCCAAAATATTTCTTCGCGGCCTGGTCCGCCGCCGACGCTTCGCCGCCGTGCTCGATGTGCACGTGAATGTCGAAGGCTTTAATGGAATCCACGTCGATGATGCTAGAGTTGCTCATTTGCGTCCTTGATGATTGCATCCGTACGAAATTTCCATTTTGACTGCGCAATCGAGCGGTAACATACCCCCGCCTGCTTCCGAACACAAGTACAGTCCGTTTTTTCGGCGGTCCGCGCGACGAAAGACAATTGATTGGGGCGATCAGCGTCCGTGCGAAAATTCGAAATTGAGGTTTTTTGCAGGGCCACTTTTCAGGGTGGCGTTTCGGAATCCGACAGATGCCTCCCTGAAGGGCGGCGCTACATTGAGCAGGGCCGGGTGCTCACACAGGCTCTCAAGGGAGGCGAATGTTCAAGGCAGCGTGATTCCCCAGATGTTTTTCTTAGGTTCCAACGTAATAATGCCCACTTGACCAGCCTGCGGTGTCCCGATATCTCCGATCCATACCACGCGGAAAAGGGCCGTTTGCCAGCGACGTTTCAGCCTGATCGTTTCACCCAGCGATATCAAATGTCCAATATCCTCCACACGCGCGCCGTGCCGGCTGATATCAACCGCACACACACGTTGAACAAACGGGTGACCATTGCGATCGTTGCCCCGGACGGTGACCCGAATCCTCTTGGAAATCCTGTATTCCCGGCGGTTGAGCCTCCAGAAGTGAGGAGCCGGGTTCTTGAAGGCGATCCCCACTTGCGATTTCCCGCGCACGTGCTTGCCAAGATAGGCAACGACGCACTCCTGTTCCCGCTGCGTCTGCTTGTTGGTAACGAAGAGGGTATCGCCCACGGCCACGCCACTGTCAAGAGACAGCAGCCCGCCACCGGCATTCACAAGCAAGGCGGTAGCTTCTTCGTGGAAGGAGTTTTCTCCCTTAGCGCGACCTGAGACCAATACTGGGATATGTAGAGAAATGCGCTTGCTGGAGCGCACCTTCGGCACGGCTCGATCCGTTTTCTTCGCTTCCTTCCCCGTTAACTTTGGGCTGACCGGCAAGCTTTTGTACTTTCCTTCCAGGGGCATTTCGCGTTGCACCCCGTGTATGGAGCACTCAAAATCCCACGGGGTTTCGAGGATCTGCTTCAGAGTCTCTTTCCGGTTCTCCAGGACCAACACCTGTTCCTGGTCCCCGTAAGGACACTTGAGCCGAATGATGTAATCGGTGGCCATATCGCTCTCTGTACGCTACCCCTAAGAGTAAGGCTCACCGGCCTTGGCCGCCAGCGAGAACCGGTTTTCCGCTTCGGAAAAGTCAATCCTCGCGCCGCAATTCGATTCGGCACGCGTGGAACGTTACCACTGAAAGCCGGCTCGAGACCGGACCAGGGCCGCAAAAAGCTGGCCGCGCGACGCCAAAATCGACGATGAAACATTTGCGTGATATCCTGCGTAATATGACTGTGCATGAAAATCCTGCTGGTTCAAATGGTTTTGCGATCCGTGCCGATCGCGCGACACGCCATTACAAGATGGGCGAGGCCACCATCCGCGCCGTGGAACAGATTACGCTCGATGTGGGCGCCGGAGAGTTTTTGGCGTTACTGGGGGCGAGCGGATCGGGCAAGTCCACTTTGCTCAATCTGATGGCAGGGCTCGACCGGCTTACCTCGGGCGCCATTTTCGCCCAGGGGCGCGATTTGGCCACGATGTCGGCCGAGGAGCTGGCCTCCCATCGCAACCAGACAATTGGCATCGTCTTTCAATCCTTCCAATTACTGCCGCGAATGACCCTGGAGGAAAATGTGGAATTGCCGCTGCGCCTGGCGGAAGTTCCGCGAGGCGAGCGGCCCGGCCGCGTGCGCGAGGCGCTGGAACGCGTGGGTCTATCGGCGCGCGCCAAGCACCGCCCCACCGAGTTATCCGGCGGAGAACAGCAGCGCGGCGCGATTGCGCGCGCCCTGGTCAACCGGCCCATGATTCTGCTTGCCGATGAGCCCACCGGCAATCTCGACAGCAAAACAGGGGAAGAAGTCATGAATCTGATGGCCGAGATCCACCGGCCGCCCTCCGGTCCCGGCAGGACGATTATCATGGTCACGCACGAACGCGCGCTCGCCGAACGGTATGCCGACCGGATCGTCACACTGTCGGATGGCGCCATCATCCGCGAGGAGCGCCTGCGATGAAAATCAGGGATCTTACCGAGCTCGCCGCTCGCAATTTGCGCGAAGCCGTGCTTCGCAATTCCTTGACGACCCTCGGCATTGCAGTCGGCGTGGCCTCGCTGGTGGCGCTGCTTTCACTCGGTGTGGGGCTGCAACAGCTGGTCGATCACTCCGTTGCGCGCGCCGGATTGTTCGATATCGTATCCGTGCGGCCGCGGCAAAACGTTCCCTTCGGCCGGGGCCGCCAGCGGAACACCGCCCGCGACGCCGAGGATCAGATGCCCCCGCGCGAACTGGACGATGCGGCCCGCAAGGAAATCGCCGCGCTGCCCAATGTTCTGGAAGTGAATCCGGAAGTGCGTTTCACCGCCGAAGCGCGGCATGAGCCGAACAGCCAGTTGGTGATGGTATCGGGACTGGCGCAATCCTCGCAATCCAGCGGCATATTGGACGGAATGACCGGGAAATTTTTTTCCGCCCCCAATGCGCAAGAAGCGATCGTTCAGGGGGACATGGCCAAACGCCTGCTGGACGCCGGGCAAGCGCCTGCTTCCCTGCTCGGGCAGGAAATCACATTGCGATTCGCGCAGCGGCAGACGCTTCCGCCGCCTTCCCAGCAGGTTGCCTCGGATGCGCCGAACGAGGCCGTGAGCCCCGATGAAGAGGCCATGGGCTTTTCCATTGTTCCGAGCGAGAAGAAATTCCTGGTGGTCGGCGTGACTCCCGCGTCGGATTCCGGAGGCGGCCGTGTCGGCTTCAATAATGCGGGAATCTATCTGCCGCTGGAAGTGGCCGAAAATTTGCAGGTCGTGGAACGCGCGGACCTGAGAAATATGTCGCGTGCGGCAACTGCGGTGGGCAAGCGCTATGCGGCGTTGAATGTCCGCGCAAGCAGCCCGGAAGCGGTGGCGCAGATCGAGTCCAGCGTCGCGCACATGGGATTTTCGGCATTTTCGCTGATTGACGTCACGCGCAACCTGCGCACATTTTTTGCGATCTTCGATTTATTCCTGGCAATTTTCGGCAGCCTGGCGCTGGCCGTCGCGTCACTGGGAATCATCAATACCCTGGTGATGGCGATTCTCGAGCGGCGCCGGGAAATCGGAGTGCTGAAAGCACTGGGAGCGGCGAACCGGGACGTCCGGCAACTTTTCTTCGCCGAGGCGGGCGTGATGGGATTGGTAGGGGGAATTTTTGGCGTGGTGCTTGGTTGGGGAATTGGCCGGGCGATTCAGTTTGGCACCACGATCTATCTGAAACGCCAGGGCATGAATGCGCCGAACATCTGGTCGGTGCCGTGGTGGCTGGTGGTGGGCGCAATTGGATTCGCGATTTGCGTCAGCCTGGCGTCGGGCATTTATCCGGCATCACGCGCCGCGCAACTGGATCCGGTGGAGGCGCTGCGGTACGAGTGATGTGAAATGTGATGGGTGACGAATGACGGATGATTGGTAACTCGTGATTCGTGAAAATCGGTGAGTTGCCGCTATATTGCCGCTTCAAATGCCACTTCAATCGAAAAGGCGTGCCTTCCACCGGTCACATCCGCCAAGGACAGAAATCGTTTTCACGAGAAATTCCCGGAGAGGACGAAACATACCAAAAAAAATTAACCGGGACGCTCAGCTGAGGGGCCGGAGCGTCCCGGTTCTTCCTGTCCGCCTCCGCAGGTGGCGGGCAAGACTCGTTCTACGCGGCGTGTTCGTCGCCGCGCAGGAATTCGTATCGTTCGATTTGCGCTACCACACCGACACGGCCGGGTTCGTCCGTCTCCGCGCGCTTGACGCGGCCGAGACACCGAACCTTAACGGGGCCAGCCAGAGTGATTTCATGAGGCAGCGTCAGCAGGATCTCCACGGGAGAACCATTGGTGACCTCCTTCGGCAAGAAGAAGTAAACCCCTCGCGAACTCACATCTCTGGATTCAGTCGAAGCTTCCCCGATCGCTGAACCGCTGGTCCAACGAACGACCATAGGTAGCCGAATCTGAAACCGTTGTGTGGTTCTCCGCTCTTCGGCTGTCATAATGTCACCCTCCGGGTCCTTCCTGCTGTCATTCATGTAAGCGAGATTACGGTTCGGGGAGGAAGTCCTCAATAGCGCGGAAGTCCCGATTCTGAAGGCGTAAATTTGGTACCCAGGTACTAGGAGGCAAGGACAGGGAAAATAAACGACCGCAGGGACGCGCGGAGCAGGGGCTATGCCTGATCAATCAGGCGGTGGTGAATGGCGTACAGGGCAAGTTCCAGGCGGTCGGAAACACCCAGTTTATCGAAGATGTTATGCAGGTGGTTCTTGACCGTCTGCTCGCTGATGAACAGCTTTTCGCCGATTTCCTTGTTGCGGTAGCCCTGCGCGACCAGTTGCACGATTTCTTTTTCCCGGTCGCTGAGCAGGGGTTTCTCGCGGCGTGGCCCGCCATCGGAGGATTTCGAAAACGCCTTCATGACTTCGGCAGTCATGTGATTGTCGAGCCAGATTTCGCCGCTATGGACCTTGTGGATGCTGCGCACGAGCAGGTCCGTGGCGGACTGCTTCAATACAACGCCGCGCGCACCCAAACGCATGGCGCGCACCACGTCCCGGTCATCCTCGGCAGCGGTCAAAACGACCACGCGCGTCGGCAACTGGTCAAAATTGACCTCTTCCAGAACGGCAAGACCATCCTTGTCGGGCATGCGCAAATCGAGCAGAAGAATATCGGGCTTGAGCTTGGCGAGCATCTTGATGCAATCATTGCCGTTGGAGGCTTCGCCGACGATGGTGATCTCATCGTCGCCATCCAGCAGCTTGCGCAGACCTTCACGAAAGATGGCGTGGTCATCCGCCATCAGGACTCGAATTTGTTGTTTGGTATTTTTGGCCATATCAGCCGAGGGGAACCTCGACGGTCAAACGTGCGCCATGCCCTGGAGTGGATTCCACGGTCAGAACACCACCAACGCTGCGCGTACGCTCCTTAATTGAAATCGGCCCCAGCCTCAAGCGGTCTAATTCATCGCCATTAAAACGCCCCGCGAAGCTGAAGCCCTCCCCGTTATCGTCCACAACAAGGACGACTTGACTCTCATTCTGCCATAGTTTTACCACGACGTGGGAAGCATGAGCATGTTTTTTCACATTATGTAACGATTCTCTGTAGATCTGAAATAGGTCCCGGCAGATGCGGTCCGGTATTTGCAACTCGGCGGCATCAATGAGCAGGTCCAGCCCCAAGCCGGATTCGTTGCGGAAGCGTTCGGCAAAACCCCTCATTAAGTCCACTAAATCTGCGCTTTGCACGCGGAGAGGACGCATATCGGTCACCATCCGGCGCAGTTCATCGGTCTCATTGCGAACCGTTTGTTGCAGGGAGGAGAGCGCTCCGACAGCCTGTTCGGGATCGGAAGGCACCTTGCGTCTTAGGACATCGAGCTGAATATCCACGCTCAGGAGGGTCTGCAGAATACCGTCGTGAATATCACGGGAAATGCGGCTACGCTCCCCTTCAATCGCGTGGGCCCGGATATGGCGAAGCAGGAACAGATTCTGCAGCGGCTGTCCAAGATGCCTGACGATCCTTTCGAACCACTGAAGATCCCGGTAAAGGAACCGGCGGTGGCCATTGCCAAGCATGAGACGGCCAACGGGTTGCCCGGCTAAATCCAGCGTTACGCCCAGAGCCGAACTCCATCCCAGTTCCTTCCGCATGGGTCCGGGCAAGCGCGGCAGTTCCTTCAGGCGGCGACCATTGTTGCGGTTCCAGCCAAAGCCGTCGCCGGGACCGTCCAGTTGATTCCAGCACACGCTGGCATCGGGATGGTCCAGCAGGAAGCCATCGCTGCGCGTTACGGGAAGGTTTTCCGGTGTCAGCCGCGAGTCGTCGCCGGCGCGGAACCTCCAAACAAATATGCGCTCGATGTCCAGGTCACGAAACGCCAGAACCGCTTCGTCACAGTCGAAGGCGCTCACCAGCTCGGTCAGAATGAGCCGCAAGGATTCCGCCATGCCGCGGTCCACTTCCAGCAGACCTGTGAGCCGCGCGAGAAACTCCTGCTGGGCCGCATGATCCCGCTGGCGGCTGCTCAGAAACGACATTCCCGCGCCTGCGGCAAATGTCCCTGTGGAAAGGGCGATCCAGGAAAGCATCTGTTCCCAGAGAAGAGGGCCGTTCAAGGCGGTTCGAACCACGAGCGCGAAGGTGACCGCACCGGCAAGAAGCACGGAGCGGCGCATACCCCATTTTACTCCGGCGGCCAGAGCAACGAACAGGTAAACGAACCAGAACGCCACAACGGAGCGGGAAAGTATAAGGAACACAGCCAGTGCCGCGATGTCGAACAGAAGCGGCAGCGCCCATTCTCCGGTCCATTGCAAATCCTGCAGTAGCACCAGTAGCAAGGCCGCCATCAGGTAGACCGTGACGAACAGGACAGCGTGCGAGCCGCGCTGCGCAGGAGGCCGCTGCAACAAATCCACCAGCGCCAGGACCATGAAAACAGGTCGCGCGTAAACGATTTGCCGCTCCAGGTGGCGCCGCTCTGCTGCGTGAGGTTGCATAGATTCGGTGAGAGAACACTCGAACGATGAACAGTCTAACAAGAATGGCTAACAAAGATGTTCCCATGTACAAGCCGTGCGTTCCTTTCCGGCAACTCCCCCTGCCCGGCGTTTTCCGTGCTGATCCGGCGGTCCTCATAATTTTCCGCTTGCGTATCGCGATTTGGAGCGATAATGGGGGACGATTTGGGAACGTTCTGGGGGAGTGTCGGGATTGGATCATCGTTACACGCGCAGTGAAGTCGAACGCATGATGGGGATCACCCGGCGCGAGCTGAACTACTGGGTTCGCCTGCGCCTGGTTCTACCCCGCAGCCGCTGGGGAGAACGGTTTTTCAATTTTTCGGACCTGGTCGCACTCGAAACGATCAAGCGACTCGCAATCCGCCGGATTCCGGCAAGACGGATTCGCCGGGCGGTGACCGCTCTGCAGGCTGAATTAGGATCGGCGCCAGCTCCCATTTCCATGCTGCGGATTTCGACCAATGGAAAGCAGGTGGTTGTCACTCCACCTGAGAAACAGGCTCAGCCTTACGAACCGCTGACCGGGCAATTCGTTTTGAATTTCGAGATTTCGGAACTGGCCAGGAAGATACATGCCATGGCGTCGCGGTCGGCGGAAGAGTGGTTTGAGTTGGGCATGTCCTGCGATTCAGATTCCGAATCCCTGGACGAAGCTGCGCGAGCCTATCGCAAAGCCGTGGAAGCAGCGCCGGATTGGGTCGAAGCGCACATCAATCTTGGAACAACACTGTATCAGCTGGGCCGGATGGAGGAGGCCCGCAAGCAGTTTGCAATCGCCATCGAGTTTGAGCCGAACAACGCGCTGGCCGAATTCAATCTTGGCTGCGTTTTCCAGCAACTGGACCGGCACGAGGACGCCATGAAACATCTGTTGCGCTCGGTAGAGATCGCGCCGGGCCTGGCAGATGCGCATTTGAATCTGGCGCTGGCCTACGAGAAGCGCGGCCAACGGCAGAGCGCCATGCGTCACTTGTCCCTGTACGTGCGTTACGAACCCAATGGACCCTGGGCGGAATTTGCACGTTCCCGCATCGCCCAATACCGCAGCTCCGGCCCCTCTCCCAATGCAGGGAAATTGACCCCCTTCCGGCGCACTCGATAGAAATGGCGAACCAGTGCTCTCTCCAAACCGATGTGATGCCCATCACACTGCCATGTAACGGCCGGCACAGAATATTGAATCTCGCAGTTGATAGCTTCGTCTTTATGTGTGGCTACGGCGATGCAACACCAATTAAATCTGTCCGACATTGGATTGGAACTTCACAAACTCAGGCTCGAAAGGAAAGCACAAAATGATTATCGGAGATCGTTTGCGAGCGCTTCGTGAGGAAAAGAATCTCTCGCAGGGAGAAATTGAAAAGCGTACGGGTTTGCTCCGTTGCTATATCTCCCGTGTCGAGAACGGGCACACCGTTCCTTCCTTTGAAACCATTGAGAAATTTGCCCGCGCACTGGGAGTTCCCCTCTACCAGCTGTTTTACGACGGCGAAGCCCCGCCACCCATGCCTCATATTTACAAGCGCAAGAGCGCCACGGACCTTGCATGGGGCACGTCGGGCAAGGATGCGCGATTGCTGGAAAAATTTCGCCAACTCCTCAGCCGCACAAGCGAAAGCGACCGGAAATTGCTGCTCCTGATGGCACGCAAAATGGCGCGGGGGAAAAGTCCTGCAACGGCGGCTGCACGTTAACCTTCAGGTGGGTTGGGAATTCTGCGCCGCCCTGGTAATCCCCCGGGTAATCTCCCGGTAATGAGGGCGCCCCATAAGAGCGGAAAACAGCGGTTACATCGCGAACTGGACATTCTCCATGGCCAGCAGGCGGGAAATTCGCTGCGCGGCTTCCTTCACGGCGGTGGCTGTGGTCGCCAGGCTTGCATCGTTAAGTTCCGACACGGTTCCGGTAAGACAGATGGCAACCGTCGATCTGCCCAGCGGATCGAAAATGGGGGCGCCCACGCAACGCCATCCCGACCGGCATTCTTCATCATCCAGCGCGTAACCCTGCTTGCGAACTTCGTCCAGCTTCGCCAACAGTCGCGGCATCGTGGTGATCGTTCTGGGCCCGAATTTATCCAGGTGCGCGTCCGGGAAAAATGACGTCACGGTGGATCGAGGCCACCAGGCAAGCAACGCTTTCCCGACGCTGGAGGTATGCAACGGTACGCTTTCACCGACAGACCGCGACATGTCCTGCCTGAAAGATCTGCGGGCCACGACTTTTTCCAGATGCACGGCTTCATGCTGGCCCAAAATCGCAATGTGGCACGTCAGGTCGATCTGATCGACCAGGGACCGCA
This sequence comes from Terriglobia bacterium, assembly GCA_963746945.1. Taxonomy (GTDB): domain Bacteria; phylum Acidobacteriota; class Terriglobia; order Acidiferrales; family UBA7541; genus Palsa-360. The sequence goes on from CAVVDG010000001.1 coordinate 49,496, forward strand.
TGAAAGGAAGCGCCAAATCCCGGATATCGGAAGTTTCCAGAACTTTCCGGCCAAGCGTGAGAACGTTCGACCCGAGCTTGTACCGCCCACTTTCCGGGTGCCGGCACACGTATCCGCGCTCCTGCAAAACATGCAGGATGGAACTCGCTGAACTTTTTGGAATACCCAGACGTCGGGCAATATAGGCGTTGGTCAGACCAGAATTTCGACCGGAAATCGCCTCCAGGATATCAAATGCGCGGTTTACAGCCGGACTATCTTTCTTTGCACCCACTTTGCACCCATGAGACTCATGTGAAGCGCGGCCTTTAGAAATAGTTGCCTGAGCCCCCTGCGAAAGGGACCCAAAACGCTCCCCAACCCAAATCCCAACTCAGTCCGTGGCGCCAGTATATCGGAATATAAAGGACATGAGAACAAAATTTGCTGAGGGGTGGTGCCCCAAATGGGCACGAATGGGCACGAATGAGAAATAGATCAAGTGGCCGCTTCCCTTCTCCAAAAAAGAAGGCCATCCACCGGGAGCGCTCCCAGTGAATGGCTTCTGCAGGACACCGCCGTAAGGCCAGGGGTTTTGAGCGATTATGCGCCTGCCACCGGTTCCTCGCGGTGGATCAGAGGAACGGCCGCGCACGAGAGTAGCGAGAATCCGCCGAGCACGATGAAGCTTGTCCTGAAATTGCCGGATAAGTCGGCCAGGTGTCCCACCAGCGGAGCACCACCGAGAATCATGATAATGCCCAGCATATTGACCAGTCCCATCGCCGCTCCGGCGCGGCCGGGAAACAGCGCGCCGGCACGCGAGAACATCGCCGCGTATGGCAGCCCGACACCCATGCCGATCAGCACGACTCCGGTCAAAGCGCCCGCCAATGAGACCGAGGAGGACACAAACACGAAACACCCCGCCGCGATCATCAGGAGGCTGCCGCCGATCAGCGGACGAATCCCCAGATACCGGCGAAGCATGCCTCCCAGTGGCCGCGATACGATGCCCAGCAGCAGGACCAGCGAACCGATCAGTCCGGCCCGAGTCACGGGGATCTTCATGACCTTGGTCAACACAACAACCACCCACGAACCCACAACCAGGGAGAGGCCGAAAGTGCACATCTGAAAGAGCCCCAGGATCCAGAGCTGCGGGGCGAACAGCAGGTCTTGAAAGCGGCCCGGCAAGGACGCTCCGGAGGAGACGTCTGGCGCACCAACCGTCCAGATGACCGCTGCCACGATCGCCATTGCGCCGGACACCAGAAATGTCGCGCGCCATCCGGCCAACAGGTACAGCCTGGGCACGGCCAGAATCACGAACCCCGCGCCCATCTGGACGGACCCGCCAAAAAGTCCCTGCGCCAGATTCATCCGCGGCCCAGCCGCCGCCGCATGGACGTAGCGCGCGCCGCCCACAAAACACACGCCGGTTCCAAGCCCGGTGAAGATCTTGCAGGCAAGCAATTGCCAATACGCAGCGGCAAACGCCATGCCGAGGTTGCCCAGCGCCACCCAAAGCAGGGCGCACAGAAGCACGCGCTTGGCGCCCAGGCGGTCGACCAGATGGCCTCCCGGAATCTGCATGCCGGCGTGAGTGGCGAAGATGCCGGTGGTCAGCAACCCGGCTAGGGCCTGATTGAAACCGAAGTCGTGCCGCAGCGCGGGTATCAGAGGGGCGTGATTGGTGTAATTGGCGGAATAGGCGAATGCGAGGATGCAGCCGCAAAGGATCGCCGCGCGTTGCGATTTGTCGGATAGTGCCAAAGGTTTCGCCAGACTCGATGCCGGTGAATTCAGCAGCGCGCTACTCGGTGGTCCTTGGAATAGGAAATCAATACGGCCTGCGCCGGGTTATATCCCCCGCCACCGGTTTGCCTAGAGAGACATTTCCTTGGGGCGCAAAGTCAGGGCCAGAATGGCCCCCAACACGGACAAGATGGACATCTGAACCAGCCCGGCCACCGCCCAGCCGTGGCCCGCTTCGAGCCAGCCCATCAGATAGCCGGCAAACGCAGCTGCACCGTACAGGCTCGTCACGAACATGCCTGAGGCGCGGCTGGCCTGACTGCCCTGCACAGCCTTTACGTGGTAGCCGGCGAGATTGACGTACAGGATGGAGCTTGCAATGACCCCGTAGGCGCAGGTCATGATTCGCGCGGCCATAGGGGATGACGACCATCCATGGAAAAACATATATCCCAACACCGCGCTGCAAAGAAAGGCCCCGCAAAGAATCATGCGGGGCGGCAAGCGGTCGCCCACCCAGCCGAAAATCACCGACCCTAGGGCGCCGATACCGAAAAATCCGATGACCTCTGCCGCGGCAACGGGCGGATAGTGGAGGCTATCCCTCAGGTAAAGCGTGTACATGCCCAAAAAGCCGTACATGCTGAGGCCGTGGATCATGCTCAACGCCGTCAGAATCACGGAGTTCCGGTTCCACAGCGTGGGCGCCCCGCCGGTTTTCCCCCGGGCCTCCACGGTGCGGTGCGTCTCGCTGAACCAGGGGCGAACCGTCAGCAGAATGAGAAAAAACATGACAAAGCCGAACAGCCCGAAGGCCAGCATGGGGGCGCGCCAGGTCTTGTAGGAAACCAGAAAAGCGCCCGCCAGCAGGGGCGCATAGAAGCCGCCAATGCCGTAACAAAAATTGACCGAACCGATCGCGGCGGCCCGGTACTTGATGAAGTAGCTTGCCGCAAGCGCAAACATGGACGTGGCCAACATGGCCATTCCAATTCCCGTAGCCGCCAGGATGAACAGCATGGTCCAAAAGCCCGTGGCCACCGTTGTCAGCATCGTCGCGCCGGAGAAGATGGCGATGCCGATCAGTAGCACGGTCTTGCGCGAGTACCGCGAAAGCAGGAAGCCGGTGGGCAACCCGCCCAGACCCAGCCCTAAAGTGAAAATTGTGGAGAGCAGGCCGACGGTCGGAACGGAAAAATTGAATTCCTTGCGCACGTCGGAATTGAGGTACGGAAAAAGGTAGCGGTCCGCCGCCATCAGGGAGTATGCCGCGAGCAGCACACAATACATCGCGATGGCAACGCCACGCGCCCCGGACTGGTTTTCCGCAGGAGTTTCTGGGGTTACGGCTGGTTGGTCCTGAATTGTCTTATCCTCCCGTTTCTCACAGAGAGTGACTTCCTGCCTGCTGTACGTTCAGAACCTGGAAAAGGACGCGGACCAAGCGGCTGTATCCCTCAGATTCGGATCTGCCGGAACTCCGCCTTCCATTTCTTCAACGCAAGGCCCGGCACACCCGCCGGGAGTTTGCCTGCCGCGCCATCAGCCGGCATTTTCCATGATGATTTTCATGCGCTCGTCTTCGTCCGACTCCAGCATCCCGATCGCCCTTTCCAAATCCTGCAGCGGGATGACGTGAGTGACCAGGGGCCCGAGCTTGAGAACGCCACGCGCCACAAGATCAATCGAAGCGGGGAAATCCTCGCTCTTCGCCGCGCGCGTGTTCACGATTTTCAGTTCTTTATAATACATCTGATAAAAAGGCAAGGTGGCCTGCGTGGCTGCCGTGACTCCAAACATCACGAGCGTGGCCCCCAGGCGCGCCATGGAAATCCCGCCGGCCAGCGCCGACATGATTCCTGTGGATTCGATGACCAGATCGGCGCCCTCGCCTCCGGTTGCATCCATGACGCCCTTCACGGCGTCCGCGCCGCTGGGCAAGGTCAAGTCCGCACCGAGTTTTTCCGCAAGGCTTCTCTTCCACGCGCTGCGCGTGATCCCGATCACGGGATACGCTCCCCAAGCCTTGGCCAGTTGAATGTGAACCTGACCGGTCACGCCGAGCCCTACAACAACAACGGCCTTTCCGGGAAAGGTGCCCGCCAGCCGGTGGGCGTGCATGCACGTCGTGACCACCTGAATCAGCGGGGCCGTCTTGTTGTCAATGGAATCCGGCAAGGAATAGATGTGGCTGCGCGGGGCCGCAAGGTAATCCGCGAAACCCCCTTCATCATCGCGCCCCAGCAGCGAGCCATGGGGACACAGGCTGGTCTGGCCGGCTCGGCAATTGAAGCACATGCCGCAGTAAATCGCGGGATCGACGATGACGCGATCCCCGTTGTGGATGAGGTCGTCGCCTCCCTCCACCAGTTCGCCGATCATCTCGTGACCCATGATCCGCGGGTAGTGAACCGGAATTGCGCCCTTGAAGATTTTCAGGTCGGTGCCGCAGATGCCGGCGTTGGTTACGCGGACCAATACCTGACCGGGGCCCGGTTTGGGCCGATCAACTTCGTCGGCCCGCAGTTTCTCCGGGGCCCTGAGAACCATTGCCTTCATATAGGGTTGCAGACCGTCAGACCGCGGTCTTAACGCCTTTCGGAGCTTTGTTCGGCAGCGTTGTGCTGACGACGGTGTTGAATTCCGCTTCGGTCAGCAAGCGCTTGGTGCGAAGCGAGAACTCCTTCACGGCGACCACAACGCGCATGGCCTCTTCTTCGGTGAACGTGACGCCGAGCTTTCGCAATCCCGCCTTCACCGAATCGATGCCGCTGCCCTTTCCGTACACCACCGATGCGGGTGCCTGGCCGACCACATCCCAATGGAACGGGAAAAGCTCGGTCGGATTATCGCCGCCGCAGTTCTGGAACCAGCTGGCGATGATGCCGGACTCGATCTGGAAGAGCGCATCGCCGACCACGGGCCGGTTGGAAGCGACGGCATGGCCGGAAAGTTGCTGCACCAGCTTCGCCAGGCCGTAGAGCTTGTCGTACTTCAGGCCGGTATCGATACCATAGAGAGTGAGCAGCGCCATGGCCGTCTCTTCCATGGGCGTGTTGCCGGCGCGCTCGCCGATGCCGAGCACGGTCGAATGGACCACCTCGACGCCTTCCGCCAGCGCCATGATCGTGTTGGCCACGCCCATTCCGAAATCCATGTGGAAGTGGGCTTCCAGGCGCTTGTTGATGCGCTTCTTCACCGACCGCACCAGGTACTGAATGGCATGGGGCGAGAGCACGCCGAACGTGTCGACCAGCGCCAGGGCATCCATGTGTCCTTCGGTGGCCACGCGCAAAATCAGGTCCAGCACCCAATTCATTTCCGCGCGCGTGAAGTCGATGGGGAAAAACACGACTTCCAGTCCCTGCTCGTGCGCGAATTTCGTCGATTCGATGGAGAGGTCGATGGCCTTTTCCAGGGGCCATTTATAGGCGTACTTGATGATGTGCTCGCTCGACGGCACCTCCATCACGATGCCGGAAACGCCGCAATCCACCGCGCGCTTCACGTCGTCCACCATGCAGCGCGAAAAAGCGAAAATCTGCGGACCCAGATTGCGCTTCACGATTTCCTTGATGGCCGCTTCGTCGCTGGGCGACACCACGGGCATGCCCGCCTCGATGCGCTGCACGCCGGCTTCCGCCAGACCTTCGGCGATGCGAATCTTGTCGTCCTTGGTGAAAATTACGCCGGTCTGCTGCTCGCCGTCGCGCAGCGTGATGTCATGAAACTTGATCTGTTTGGCGAAATGAAAGTCGCCGCTCACGGCGGGATCGAAATTCCAAGGGCTCACGAACCATTTATCTGTTTTCCACGGTTGTTTCGACATGATGACACCCTCCAAGAAATTGAAATCTAGTTGCGCGCCGTCTTCAGCGCTTCGGGATTCACGGGATTGCGGGGCGGCTCGCCGGAAAGCACGCGAACCACCTCTTCCGCCGCCTTGGTCTGCAAGTCCTCGAGTGCTTCGACGGAATAAAAGCTTGTATGCGGCGTAAGGATCACGTTATCGCGGCCAAACAGCGGCGAACTGGTCGGCGGCTCCTGCTCCAGCACGTCGAGCGCCGCGCCCGCCAGTTGTCCCGCGTCCAGCGCAGCAGCCAGCGCCGCTTCATCCACCACGGGCCCGCGCGACGTGTTCACAATCAGCGCCCCATGCTTCATTTTACGGAATACTTCCGCATTAAACAAATGATGCGTTTCCGGCATCAGCGGCGTGTGAACGGAAATGTAGTCGGACTGGCTCAGCAGCTGGTCGAACTCGACACGCTCCACACCCGCCTGGTCCAGAACGCTTTGCGGCACATAAGGATCGAACGTAATCACGCGCAGCCCGAACGATTTCGCCTTCGGCGCCACCAGTTGCGGAATCCTTCCAAAACCGGCAAGGCCCAGGGTCGTGCCCCGAAGCCGGTGAATCGGCACCACCGCCGGCATCTCCCAGCGCCCCGCGTGCGCCCGCACGCTGGAAAACGGAATTTTCCTGACCAGGGACAGCAACAGCGCCATCGCGTGGTCGGACACTTCATCGATGCAATAGTCGGGAACCTTGGTTACAACGATCCCGGCAGCGGTCGCCGCGGCCAGGTCCACGTTGTCCACACCGATGCCGAAGCGCGAGATGATCCGGCAGCGCTTCATTTGGCCGATCATGTCCGCCGTAATTTTCGCGTAGGTGACGAGCAGGGCATCGGCTTCGCGCGACACTTCCATGATTTTCTCCGGCGTCGGCTGGGCCGCCATGCGCAACTCGGCCCCGACCCGCGACACGACGGCGCGGGCCAGGTCCAGGTTTGGAAACACGGAATCAGAAACGGCTACGAGTCGTTGGGCCATGGTTATCGCTTTATGGCCTCTTCCATATGTTCCATCAATGTAAACACGACGGGGCCCTTACCGGTCACGAGAACGTTTTCCTCGAGACGGCAGGTCTGTTGCAAGCCCGGGTGTCCGGCGAAGGTTTCGATCGCGAAGTACATGTTTTCCTTGATCTCGGCCGGGTACTTGAGCGAATACGCCCGGGACATCCACATGCCTTCGTACAGCGTGATGCCGATACTGTGCGCGAACTGCTGCAGCGTCACGGTACCGAACTTGTCGTCGTCGTATTCCGGGAAAGCCTTGGCGACGTCCGCGGTGGTGTTGCCCGGTTTCAGCTGTTCGATACCCGCGTACATCGAATCGTAGACTTCCTTGTACAGGTCGATTTCCTTCGGGGTCATCTTCATTCCCTGCGCCCCGCCGCACTTGAAGCAGCGCACGAAGTCGATGAAGTAGCCCGACGGCCCGACCGCGTTGATGTCCACAATCAGCAGGTCGCCCTGGCGGATCAGCTTGTCGGTTGCCCAGCGCCGGTACGGGCTGGTGTTTCCGCCCGAGGCCACGATGATGTCGTAAATGATTTCGCAGCCGCGCTCCAGCATGAACTCGTGCACCTTGGCTTCGATTTCACGTTCGCGCACGCCCGGCTTCAGCCATTCGTACTTGATCTTCCACATGGCGGCGTCGCCGATGCTGGAGGCCTGCTTGAGCAGTTCGATTTCATCAATCGTCTTCACCACGCGCGCCGCCGATACCGCCGGCCAGCCGTTGACGATTTTGAGCCCCGTCTTCTGGAACGCTTCGAGCGCCGGCATGTCAAAGTTGTCGATCCCGATGCGCTCCTTGGTCACGCCATGCTCTTTCAGGACGTCCATAACGCTCTCGGCCATGCGATCGGCCATGTACGGCACGGCGCCTTCGGCCCATTGCCAGGTGATGGCGGGACGAATATTCCCTTCCATCCAGGGCAGGTCGATTTCCGCGCAGTGCAGGTCCGACCCCGCCGTCTCAAACAGCACGGGATCGCCGGTGTGCGTGACCACCGCGTAGCGAATGTTGATGTTGTATTTCCAGTTGCCCTGGTACGACGCCGTAGCGTAACGAATGTTCGCTCCGGCAAACAGCACCAGCGCGCCAAGGTCATGCGCCTTCATCGAAGCGCGCAGCTTCTCCAGACGTTCTTTACGCAACCGATCGAAATCGACCCGATATTGCCAATCCGCACCTGTCTGGCTGTAGAGGCGGCGCGGGTCCCAGGAATGTGGCTGACCAATGAATCGAGTATCCATAGTTGTGAGTGAAACATCCTTTCGTGTTTGATCTAGAATGACGTACCAAAATTAAGAGTATGGCAATAAAATCGCGTTTGCGCGGCAAATCTCGCGCCGCAAGTCCTGGCTAAGCCGCGGGCCATGCCCAACTCCCTACATTATACAAATTGCGCTCGAATTAGACTATCCCGCGATCCCCGTGCCGGAAAGGAATTGCGAAGGCCTGCCATGAACGCACACTCGCATACACACCCAGCGAGTCAACGCGCAAGATAATACCATGAAACCGTTTCGCTGCAAGCGCAACGTCATGTTCAGCCGATTGAACAGGAAGGCAGAGATTTTCGATACGGGCCAGTCGGACAGGCTTCAGCCTGTCTGCTTTTGATCTTTTATCGCTGCTACGGAGACAAAAAAAAACAGACTGGCTGAAGCCTGTCCTACGAATACGGGTGTACAACCAAGGCGAACCAAACAAGCGGTGTGGTCACCACTTTACTGGAAACCGAATGTGGCCTAAACTGTGTGTACTCGTTCTGTGGTGAGCGTAGCTCAGCTGGTAGAGCATCGGTCTGTGGCACCGAGGGTCGCGGGTTCAAACCCCGTCGCTCACCCCAAATTCCTCCACTGTTTATTCGTGATCCGGCCATTGGTGTCGCACAAGAGCGAGCGCAAGCCAAACAGGCGGAAGGGCCTGCGGAGCAACGGCCAGATCATGGCAGGGCGCGACTTCGAAGCCCGCAGAAATATACCTGCCAATTCGGCATTTTAAGTTTTTCCGCAGCCCCCATAGCCGCTGGCAGGTTCGCGAGCGCTCCCGCGGATTCGGAAGCCTGCCCTATTTGGCCGTCGGCGCGGGCTCGTCCGGTCCTGTATACCGTAGAATAAACAATCCCCACTGTTTATTGCTGATGTATATGTTGCCGCGGGTGTCGACCAGCACATCCTCGGTCTGGCTGACCAGCTTGTCGTACGGAGCCGGCATGCGGCGCACGGTGGGCGTGGGGGGGATGAACCATCCCACTTCCTTCGGCAGGCGCGCATCCTTGATGTCATACACGCGCAGGCCGGCGTTGAAGTAGGTCAGGTAAATCAGGTTGCCCTGCTTTTCCACGTCCGGGTTGTGCTGCAGGATATTCGTATTGTGCGGCCCAAACCGCCCGCCCTTGTCGCAGAAATCGGTGTAGGGCGCATCCGCGGGGGGAACCGGGGTAGGAAACGTGGAAATAAGTTTCGGCTTGCTTGGATCTTTGATGTCGACAAGTCCCGTCAGGAACAACGCGCCCGTGCAGGCCGGCGCGCCGTTGGGAGAGTCGCCTCCCCCGGTACCCTCTGCATGCGCGAAGAGCAAGTCCCTGCCGGGGATGGGCATCACGTCATGCACGGGAATGTTCGTGCCGAACGGAGGGCTGATGGTGAGCTTTCCAATCAATTTTGGTTTGGAAACGTCGCTGATGTCGAGGATGATTACGTCGGGGCTGTACCCCATGTAGACGGTGTTTCCTACGACCACGGCCGGGCCGTGAAGCCCATACATGGGCCCCGGCAAGGGCGGCTCGCCTTCCTTCTGGCCCGGCATCCACCAGCGTCCTGCTTCTTTTGGATGGGCGGGATCGCTGACATCGAGAATCACCAGGATCTGTCCTTTGTAGCCGGGCATGCCCGCGGACAGATACGCGTATTTGCCGCCGGGGTAGCCGTTGCGGTGAGTGCCGGTAGCGCCCGTCTTCCACCACGCGACCTGCTCGGGGTTCAGTGGATCGGTGATATCCCAGATCAGGACGCCTTCGTTGACCTTCTTATTCGGGTCGCCACCGTAGCCCTTGCGGTCCTGCAGCGCCGTGATCATGAGATTGCCGTGCAGGTCCACCTGGGTCGTGAAAGTAGGCCCCGGGCCGGGAATGGTCTTAATCTCCTTCGGGTTGGTGGGGTCAGTCACATCGATGATGCTCCACCCGTTCTGCACAAAATGGCCCATGTAGAGATACCAGTGATCGCCCACATGTTTGATGGCCATCTTGAACGCCTCGTGGCCGCCCAAATCGCTATAGCCTATCGGCTTCATATTGCTGGCTTCCCAACCGGGTGGAATCTGGTCGGCAAGGGCCCGCTGCGGCAACACGTACAAAATGCCTGCGAGAAGGATGGCAAAACCGGCAATTTGGAAAAAAAACCTGGCGGGCGTCGATTTCATTGTTATCTCCACGAGACGAGAAATGATCACACCACTGCGAACGACGGAATATCATGCGGTTGCAAAATTGTAAAGCAGTCAGCTGCCGCGCCGTCCACGCTTTGCCGCAAACCGAATGTGGCCTAAACTGTGTGTACTCGTTCTGTGGTGAGCGTAGCTCACCCGGTAGAGCATCGGTCTGTGGCACCGAGGGTCGCGGGTTCAAACCCCGTCGCTCACCCCAACACTTCTTCAAACACTTATTTATTTCGTCGCGCTTGTCGTCGCGCTTGCTTGAAACCGCGGTCGTGTCCGTACGGCGTCCACACAACTATACGAACTGCGGGCATACATACTGCGGGCACATTGCGGCCACACAGCAGTCACACCGCGCGCCGGGACTCCTGCTTTGCGATGGCCAGGTCGCCCCTCCACAAGTTCTAAGCTTCAGGTCACTCTAAGCTTCAGGTCACATCGGGCCGCTCATTGAGGCTGAACGACAACGAAATGTGTGGTTCCATCTCGACTCACCAGCAATAGTACGGGCTGGTTGCCGGTTCCAGCTATCGCTTGTTCATATTGATCCACGTTGCGGACTGGCTTGCGATTGACTTCTTGAATCACGTCACCACGCCGGATTCCAGCCGCCGCTGCCGCGCTCGACCGGTCAATCTGGGTGACGACAACACCCGCCGAAGACATCGGCAAGCCCAACTGCTGGGCAAGATCGGGTGTCAGATTCTGAACCTGCACTCCTTTCAAGGCAGTTCCCACATTTTCGCTGCCCTGCGGCGCTTGGCCCTTTTCCAGATTCTCACCGAGGGTCACGTCGATATCTCGCGCCTGGCCGTTACGAAACACTTTCAGGTGGGCCACCGTACCCGGAGCCAATTCCGAAACGCGAACGCTCAAATCATCCGGGCCATTGACGCTTTTCCCGTTCAGCTCCAGTATGACGTCCCCTCTCTGGATTCCCGCCTTCGCGGCCGGACTGTCTGCTTTGACATCGCCGACCAGTGCGCCGCCACCGCGGCTCAGACCAAACGCTTTGGCCATGTCGGGATCGACAGCCTGAATGGTGACGCCCAGGAAGCCGCGGGTCACCTTTCCGTGGTCGACAATTTGATCCATGATATTTCGCGCCATGTTGATCGGGATGGCAAAGCCCACGCCTTGATTTCCGCCTCCGCCGCCGGAAATGATGGCGGTGTTGATCCCGATCAGGTGGCCGTGCAATTCGATCAGGGCGCCGCCGGAATTGCCCGGATTGATGGCGGCATCGGTTTGGATGAAGTCTTCATAGCGCTCAATGGCGCCCCCCAGGGCGCGCCCCGTGGCGCTCACGATTCCGGTCGTGGCCGTCTCGCCGATGCCGAACGGATCACCGATGGCAAACACGAGATCGCCGACTTTCAGCTTCGACGAATCACCCAGCGTCAGGACCGGAAGCCCGGTGGCATCGATCTTCAATACAGCAATATCTGTCCTTGGATCGGTGCCGATGATTTTCGCTTTATATTTTTTCCGGTCCTGCGTGAAGACCTCGACATCCGACGCCCCCGACACAACGTGGTTGTTCGTTAAAATATAGCCGTCGGGATTGACGATGACTCCCGACCCGAGGCTGTACTCACGTTCGGTCTGTGGGCCGGATGAAGGGGGACCAAACTGATTGCCGAAGAATTGGCGGAACAGCGGGTCATTATAGAAATCCGGCATGTTGAACTGCCGCTTCACGACCTTTGTGGATGAAATGTTCACCACTGCGGGCAGCACCGGGTCGATCACGGATGCAAAACCATTCTTGAAATTCGCAAGGCTGATGGGTGAGGTGTCTTTCGCGACCTGTAAGGTGACTTTCTCTGCTCCTAAAACCGAGTGTCCCGGCAAGGATATGATTCCGGCACGAACAAGACCTCCAGCCACCAGTGCGGCCACGACCAACAGCAACCATCCGTATGGAACTTTTCTATCCTGAACGCTCATGTATCTCCTCCTTCACATTGATCTTCGCCGCGCCTTCCACCATGCGCCTCTATCTCTTATTGAAAACCTGCAGGACGCGCAGGTAGTGAAGAATGTCTTCGCGCGAAAGTATTCCCACAATCTTATTTCCATCCACCACAGGCAACTGATCGACTCCGTCGCGCCCCATCTTCTCCAGCACGGGCCACAGCATCGCATCCGAACGCGTGGCCGCGAGCATTTGAAACGGAACCATGGCCTGGGACGCCGAAGTCGTTGGCCATGCCGAGCGCGGCACGGCCCGTATCGCCGCCAGCGTGACCATCCCGGAATGGCTGTCCGCGCCATTTACCACGAAGTTTCGCTCGCCGCGGGTTAAAACGTATTGGTCCACAAGTTCCTGCAGGGTGACCTCGCCCGACACCTTCGGGAAATCGCTCTTCATGGCATCCAGCACGGTGTGCCCGCTGAGCAGACTTTTTAAAACCGCCATTTGCAGCTGGCTTCCCGCGGCGCTCTCCAGGAACCAACCGATAAAAGCAATCCACAGTCCATTAAAGAAATTTCCACCCAACGCCTGCCAAACGCCAAAAAAGATCAGAAAAAAACCAAAAAAACGCCCCGTGGCGGCGGCCGTGGTGGTGGCCTGCTGGTACTTGCCCGTGATCCGCCACACGATAGCCCGTAATACGCGCCCCCCATCCAGGGGAAAGCCCGGGATCAGGTTGAATCCGCCGAGGACCAGATTCAGCAAAGCCAGGTACTTCGTCAATTCGAGCAGGGGTTGTGAAAAGACGAGAAGCGGTTCGATTTCCCAGAAAAAGGCGGCCAATGCGAAACTCGTGACCGGGCCGACGATCGCGATCCAGAATTCAGCGGCGGCGCTGGGGGGTTCCGCCGCAATCTCGGAGATCCCTCCAAAGATGAACAGCGTGATGCGAGGAACCGAAAGCCCGAACCCCTTGGCGACTACGGAATGGCTCAGTTCGTGAATCAATACACTCACGAACAACATGACCGCCGTTACACCGCCCAGCAGCCAATATCCAGCGGTGCTCCAATTCTGCAACTGGGCCGGATAGTAGCTGACGGCCAGAATCCACGAGAGCAGGCCGAAGATCAGAAACCAGGAATAGTCAAGGTCAATGGAGATACCAAAGATTCGCCCAATCGGTATGCTGTGGCGGAACATCTTGTATTTCTATCCTTATGTTTCCTTAAAAATACTCCCTTGCGGAACGGCGGATCGCCCGTTTCTCCCAGGCCCCATCGCCGCCGCCCATTCCTCGAATTCCCATCAACCATTTAACTATTCCGAAGCCCTTAAAATCAAATCAATCACTGCTAAAAAGAGCGTCCCTAACAAGCTGGCACGTCCAGCCTGGAAGTTCAATCGGCCTTTGGTTTGAGGCAGTTCTATATCTTTCGACACACTCCCTGACGGCGGGCCCGGAGGGTTACAATGTGTTTAGCCGTGGTTTTGGCCTAGGCTCTGGCTGCCGGCGATGGCACAAACATGCAGAGCCTTGGTGAAAGCAAGTGGAAGCAAAATGAAATCGCCCCTATCGACTCCTCGAAAGAAAACGGGAAAGAATACGGAAGGGTGGCCGCCATCCCAATGGCGCTCGTTCTTCTGGTACACGATCTTGATGCTCGCCACACTCTGGATCTGGCAGGAAGCCGGACAGCAAGTGGCCTACCAGACGATTCCTTACAGCCAGTTTAAGGACTATGTCCAGCACGGCGAAGTGGTTGAGTGCTCGGTCAAAGAAACTGAAATCGAGGGCACAATTCGACCGCGCCCAGCCGCCACTTCTCAAGGTGCGCAACCTGCCGCAAAACCGGAGACACCAGCTACAAGTCCGACTTCGGAGGAATCTGCCAAAACATCCGCGGGAAAAACTCCCAGTGCGCCTGGGTCCCCGGCAGAAACCAAACGAGCACAGAGCCCGCCCACTACCCCGAAAACATTCGCCTTTCGTACCGTGCGCGTGGACGATCCCGACCTGGTGCGTGACTTGCAAAAATCGGGCGTGAAGTTCACCGGTGTCCGGCCCGGCTTTATGTCGCAGATCTTATGGTTTTGGATCCTTCCTTTGGGATTGATGTTTTTGCTATGGCAATTCCTGGCTCGAAGGATGCGAGGAATCGGCCAGTCGGTCATGAGCTTTGGATCGAGCGGCGCAAAACTGGTCGCGGATACGGACATCAAGGTCACCTTCAACGATGTGGCAGGTTGCGAAGAAGCGAAGTACGAACTGCAGGAAGTCGTGTCGTTCCTGAAGTCTCCCGAACGCTACCAGTCATTGGGCGCGAAAATTCCGAAGGGCATCCTGCTGGTCGGACCGCCGGGCACGGGGAAGACCCTGCTGGCACGAGCGGTTGCCGGGGAAGCAAAAGTGCCGTTCTTCTCCATCAGCGGCAGTGAATTTGTGGAAATGTTTGTCGGTGTCGGCGCCGCGCGCGTCCGCGACCTGTTTCAGCAAGCCAAAGGACACGCGCCCTGCATTGTGTTTATCGACGAGCTGGACGCCGTCGGGCGGCAGCGCGGCGTGCATATCGGCTCCGTGAACGACGAAAGGGAGCAAACGCTCAATCAGTTGCTGGTCGGATTGGATGGCTTCGAAGCCAACATCGGCGTGGTGGTCCTGGCGGCCACCAACCGGCCCGACGTTTTGGACCGCGCGCTGTTGCGGCCCGGCCGCTTCGACCGGCAAGTCGTGCTGGATGCCCCGGACCTGGAAGGACGCGATGCGATTCTCAAGCTTCACGCCCGCGGCAAGCCTATCGCGCCGGAGGTTGACCTGCGCAAGATTGCTCAGGAAACTCCGGGCTTTTCCGGCGCCGATTTAGCCAACGTCATCAATGAGGCCGCCCTGCTCGCGGCGCGACATAACGGAAAGACGATCGGACAGAAAGACTTTGAAGAAGCCGTGGAAAAAGTCGTGGCCGGCCCGGAACGCAAGAGCCGGCGTCTTACCGCGGAAGACAAACGGCGAGTCGCCTATCACGAAGTCGGCCACGCCATCGTGGCGGCTTACAGCAAGCATGCCGACGAGGTTCGCAAGATCAGCATCGTTCCCAGAGGTCGCGCGGCGCTGGGGTATACCCTGCAACTTCCGGAGACTGACCAGTACCTGGTGAGCCGCGCGGAATTAATCGACAAAATCAGGGGCATGCTGGGTGGAAGGGCCGCCGAAGAGATTGTGTTCGGTGAAATCACCACGGGCGCGGAGAATGACCTGGAACACGCCACGGTGATTGCCCGCCAGATGGTGTGCATGTATGGGATGGGGGAATCGGTGGGCCTGGTTCACTGCGCTCAACGCCATGAGGCCTTTCTGACCGCCCCGAGCGACGGATTGGCGCAACGCGATTGCAGCGAGCAGACCGCGCGCGAAATCGACGTGGAGGTGAAAAAGATTCTGGACGCGGCATACGCGGACTCGAAGCACATCCTGGAGCAGCACCGCGCCCAGGTTGATCTGGTCGCCGGGGAACTTCTGCAGCGCGAGACGCTGGATGCCGAAACATTCAAGCGCCTGATCAAACCATCCGCCCAAACATCAGCCCCGGTTCCTGTGAAGTAGCCTCCCTCCACCGAAAATCCCTCACAACTTGCTGCTTGACCTGTCTTCCCGACCTGCAAACCACTCAGCCACCGGGTGGCCAATGAGAAAACGCAATCTATTCCGCGAGAATGCGCGCCAAACTGAACAGGTGCGGGTCGAGCGTCTTTTTCCTGCCGACCACTTGTGCCAGGGGCGTGATTGCGATCTCGTCCTTGACCAGTCCCACGAGCACACCAAACTCGCTGCGGGCAATGCACTCGGTGGCCGCCGCGCCCAGCCGGGTGGCCAGTAGCCGGTCGAAAACGCCCGGCGTCCCGCCGCGCTGCACGTGTCCCAATTTCACGATGCGCAATTCAAAGCCAAGCCGCTCACGATGCTCCTGGAAATAATGAGCGAGAGTTTCGGCGTTATAGACGGCTCCTTCGGCGACAACCACGATTGCATGCTTTTTCCCGTGCTTATAGGCGGCGCGCATATCGCAGGCCACGGCCTCCGGATCAGTGCGCACCTCGGGAAGGACGATACATTCGGCTCCCCCGGCGATGCCGGAGATGAGCGCGAGGTAACCGCAATGGCGGCCCATGACTTCCACCAGAAATGCCCGCTCGTGCGAGGAAGCGGTTACCTTAACGCGGTCGATCGCTTCCAAAGCGACATTCAGGGCGGTGTCCACGCCTATAGTGATCTCAGAACCAAACAGGTCGTTGTCAATCGTGGAGGCAATCCCCACAACCGGGAACCCCTTTTGTGAAAGGGAAAAAGCACCGGCCTGCGACCCATCGCCGCCAATCACGATGAGCGCCTCGATCTCCCGTTGGCGGAGCAATCGTAAGGCCTTCTGTTGTGTTTCCTCGGCCTTGAATTCAGGGTATCGCCTGCTGCCCAGCATCGTTCCGCCCCGTTCAATGATTCCGCCGACGTCTCGACGGCCCAAAGATACGAAGTCATCATCGGCAAGCCCAAAATAACCGTGGCGGACGCCGAAGGCCTCCCATCCCTTGTGAATGGCCGTCCGCACGACCGCTCGAACTGCGGCGTTGATACCCGGGGCGTCGCCTCCACTTGTCACGACCGCGATTTTCTTCATGAACCTCCTCGAATTCGGCCGGCGCGGCCGCCGCCAGGACCAGCATCCCACGTGCGAGCCACATAAAAAATGCCCTGCCCGGCAAGAATCGCCAGAAATCTTCTGATTCCGGGTGACCGGGCGCTAGGCCACCTTCCCGCGCGACTTCAATGTCTGTTCCGTCTTCGCTACGTCCACAAGCGTCTTCAATACGGAATCCGGATTGAGGCTGATGGAGTCGATTCCCTGCTCCACCAGGAACCTTGCGAACTCGGGGTAGTCGCTGGGCGCTTGTCCGCAAATGCCGATTTTCTTCGAATTTCTTTTCGCTGCTTCGATGGCAAGGCGAATCATGCGCTTGACGGCCTCATTGCGCTCGTCAAACAGTGCGGCAAGCATCTGTGAATCCCGGTCCAAACCCAGTGTGAGCTGGGTCAGATCATTCGAGCCGATGGAGAAACCATCGAAGATTTGAAAAAAATCATCGGCCAGGATGACGTTGCTCGGAATCTCGCACATCACATACACTTCCAGCCCCTTCTTGCCGCGCTCCAGGCCGTGTTTGGCCATCTCGGCCAGCACCGCGCGTCCCTCATCGACCGTCCGGCAGAACGGAATCATAAGGATCACGTTTGTCAGACCCATTTCCTCACGCACCTTCTTCATGGCGCGGCATTCCAGGGCGAATCCTTCGCGGTAACGATCGTGGTAATAGCGCGAGGCCCCGCGCCAGCCAATCATCGGATTGTCTTCCAGAGGTTCGAACTGCTGTCCCCCGAGCAGATGGGCGTATTCGTTCGTCTTGAAATCCGAAAGGCGCACAATCACCGGCTTGGGATAAAAGGCGGCGGCAATCATGGCGACGCCTTGCGCCAGTTTGTCCACAAAGTATTGAGGCTTATCGTCGTAAAGCGAGGAAAGTTCGGCCAATTGCGCCTTCACCTGCGGATCGGTCAATTGATCGAAATGGACCAGAGCCATCGGGTGCGCCTGAATGTGATTGGCGATGATGAATTCCAGCCGCGCCAGTCCGACGCCGTCCGTGGGAATGCCTGAGAGGCTGAACGCATCTTCGGGATTTCCGATGTTGATCAGAATCTGCGTGTGCGGCCTGGGAAGCTGATCGAGAGACTGTTCGGAAACCTCGAACGGCAGAATGCCGTCATACACGCGGCCGACATCGCCTTCCGCGCACGAGACGGTAATCTCCTGGCCGGTTTTCAGCACCCCTGTCGCATTCTCGCTTCCGACAATGGCCGGAATGCCCAGTTCGCGGGCGATGATCGCGGCGTGGCAGGTGCGCCCGCCCTGATTGGTCACGATGGCGGAAGCTTTTTTCATGATGGGTTCCCAGTCGGGATCGGTCTTATCGGTCACAAGAATTTCTCCGTTCTGGAATTCGCCCATGCGTTGCGCGTCCAGAATAAGCCGCGCTTTGCCCGAGCCGATGGACTCGCCCACGCTATGCCCTCTGACCAGCTCCTTCCCCGTCGATTTCAACCGGTAGGTCCGGAGAACCAGTTTCTTCTTTTGCGATTGCACCGTTTCCGGACGCGCCTGCACGATGAATAGCTGTCCCGTAATTCCGTCCTTCGCCCATTCCATGTCCATGGGGGTGTGCCTGCCGTTCACCTCGGAATAGTGATCCTCAATCACGCTGGCCCATCGCGCCAGTTCCAGAATTTCCTCATCGTTGAGCGCCAATTTCTTCCTCTCGCTCGGCGGAACGGGAACGTTCTTGGTCGATTTCGAGCCGCCCACGTCGTAGATGAGTTTGGTTTCCTTCGTGCCCACTATTTTCGAAAGGATCGGACGGAATCCCTGCTTCAGGGTGGGCTTGAACACCATGAACTCATCGGGATTCACGGCGCCCTGAACGATATTCTCGCCCAGGCCGTAGGAGGCATTGATGAGCACGGCATTGGTAAAGCCGGTTTCGGTGTCGATCGAGAACATCACGCCCGAACAGGCCAGGTCCGAACGCACCATCTTCTGCACGCCGATGGACAGGGCGATGCTGAGATGATCGAAACCGTGCGTCTGGCGGTAAGAAAAGGCCCGGTCCGTAAAGATCGATGCGAAACATTTCTTGCATGCTTCGAGAACAGCGTTCACGCCATGCACGTTCAAATACGTTTCGTGCTGCCCGGCGAAACTGGCGTCCGGCAAATCTTCCGCCGTGGCGCTGGACCGGATGGCCACATCCGTATTCGGGCCGTACTGTTCGCACAGGCGCGCGTAGGCGTTGCGGATGGCATGTTCCAGATCTTCCGGGAACGCAGCCTCCAGAACCATCGCGCGCGCCTGGCTTCCCACGTCGCGCAATTGCTTGAGATTCTCAACGGAAAGACCGGCGAAGAGTTTATGCAATTTCGAATCCAGCCCGTTCGCTTCCAGAAAGTGCCGGTAGGCGTGCGCGGTCGTGGCAAATCCGTTGGGGATGCGAATGCCTTTGGGTTCGAGGTGCTGGATCATTTCGCCAAGCGAGGCGTTCTTGCCGCCCACGATAGGGACATCGGCAATTCCAAACTCTTTAAACCAGAGCAGCAGAGCCTGCTCCCTGGCGTGTTGCAAACTGGAATCCGGTTGTCTGGCAGGTGTAGTCATCGTCGGCTCCTTCAGCAAAAATCTTTGCCCTAAGGTTCAGCTCTCCAGTTCCCTACCCTTGAGCGAACCGCGGAATCTCCAGGGTGTCAGGTGCAAGAACCAGTAAGGGCGCGCATGGAACGGCGCTGATCGGAAAGATCCCGGGCTCATCCTGGTTTCGCTGATTTACCGTTCCATCCCGGGCCATGCAAAAGATCTTCAGGAACTTCCACATGCCTTCTTCTCCGCTTCTAAGGTTTCACAATTAGTGGCTGGGATGCTGTGACCGGAATCACCAAGCGAAACGAGAGAAACCATGGGCAATTCGGAACATCGAGGGGGGCAAGCGATGAAATCCTGAACGCGCTCACCGGACACGGCTCTTCACCGAGGGCGCAATTCTTTCCGCTGAGCTTTTCCTGTCGATTATCCCACAGCCGTATGTTTCGCCAGCGCCGAAGTCACGGCATGCAAGGGGCCTGCAGGCTGTAATTTCCGGCGCGAAGAGGGCGCCACAACGACCGGCGAAACGGATTGGCGGGCCGGCGATGGCTTCGCAATATCCACCACGCGCCGATCCAGGCGCATCTCCGCAATGGCTTGGTCGAGCACACAGGCAAACGCGTTGGGACGAAATGCGGACGATCCAAAACACCTTTTCCCGTTCCGAAGAGCGGGCATCCACCAGCAACTCTCTTCCACCGCATGGAAATAGAACAGCGTAACGCCCGACCCATCGAGCAAGTCCATCAGGGAAAAGAAGCTGGCGTCGCGCAACCTCATCGGGCTGAGCACCAGGTCGAAACCCTGGGACTTCAGCAACGAGCAGGCTTGCGGATAAGACGTCGCAAAGCTGCATGCACATTCCCGTGCATGCATACGCCTTGCCAGGTACGAGGAGCCCTGAAGGGTTTCACCAATGAGCAGCACTTTCGGTATCATCGTCCCCCCGGTTGCTCGGTTGATTTCTGGCAATCGCCCGTTTCAGTGACAGTTGCGCGGTTGATCTGGATACAACTCGTCCGGTAAGGCACTGCAGATTTCATGTGACCCCCACATTCACGAGTGTGCAGCCTTGTTCCGCGTTTGGTGAAGTTGTGAATCGTATAGCTGCTTCAGAGTGCTCAAAATATTTTCCGGGGAAAGCGAACCGCCCGCTTGCGGGCCCGCGCGCAGAACGATGTCGTCCACAGAAAGAACTCCCTCGAGCTTTCCATCGGCATCCACGACCACTAAGCGGCGAACCATCTTGTCGACCATCGTTTTCATCGCGATCGAGACATCGTCATCCGGCTGGCACGAATAGATATCCACAGCAAAAAACTCCCGCACCGGCACCTGGCCTGGCAAGCGATCTCTGGTGGCCATAGCAATGCACATATCACGGTCGGTAATTACACCAACGACTCTATGTTGAGGACTGAGGACAGGAAGGAATCCACAGTTGTGGTTCCACATTATTTCAGCAGCCGCTCCGAGGCTTGCATCCGCACTGCAATAGAATGGAGATTTCGTCATCACCTCCCGAACTTTCATGGCCATGTTCGTTTCCTCTGAGAAAGGTGAAATGCCGGTCTGTTCGAACGGGCCGGTTCATGCGGTCTTTCGTCTGCCCGCACCCTGTTTCGACAGCGAATGCCGGATTTCCCGAAGGCGCTGCCGGATCGGTGCCAAGCGGCCCATGCGGGAATTCGCCTCCTGTGGGTTCTCGTGGTGTGGGCTCGCCTGGACGGCGCGAAGCTCTTCCAGGGCCAGCCGGTCGGGTATCCGCAGGGTGCTGCCGCAGCCTTCGATGAGACCCAGGTTTCTGAATTCTCCCAGCGCTCGTGTTACCGATTCGCGCGTGGTCCCTACATATTCGGCCATCTGCTCATGTCCCAGCGGCAGCGTGAATTGCATCCCGTCCTGTGCCGCCCCCCGGTCAGCAGACCAATGCAGCAGAAACTTGGCCACTCTCTTCAGGATCGAAGAGCCCAGGCCAATCATGCCCAGCTGTTCGCAAGCGCTCCTGTATTGCTCGCCCATATGCTTGGCCACACGCTGATAGACATCGGGGTGCTTTTGGAGATACTGCTGAAAATTCTCGCTGGAAACGAATGCGACCTGGCAGGGCCGCAACGCCGTGGCTGTCGCTTCATAAGAGCTGCCGGATAAAGCGGAGAATAGACCGAGAACGTCACCGGGTTGAGCAATGTTCAGGACCAGCGTCTTACCTTCTCTGGAACTGATGGAAAGCTTTACCTGCCCCTCGCAGAGCACATAGATTCCCCTCGGCTTCTGCTGTTCGACAAATAGAAATGCGCCCGGCGGATAGGCGGAAACAAACTTCACCGCGTCAAAATCTTTCAATTCGGCTGGAGAAAGCTGGCAGAAAAAACCCTTTCTGCGGAACTTGCATGTCGGACAGCTCTCACTCATCTCGAAGCCGTAGGGTGTTCGCATGGGGTTCCTTCCGGTTCAATTTTAGGTTCTTTCGTCTGGCCAGGGGCTTTGCGGGAAATTGTGCCCACGCACAAGACAATTCCGGTACCTGCCCCTCGCACAGACAACTCGTTCCCCTGGCACGCTTCGGATTTCGGAACGCCAGGAACTCCCGTCCCTGCATATCCACACTCACCAGTGCCGGCCCTCGCGTCGCTACCTGACAGAAACCGCCTGCTCCACTTTCTTGAAGTAAAACTCCCTCAACGCGTTCCGCAGGATATGCTCGATTTCATCCTGGCGCAGCGGATAAAGGACATAATCAAACGCACCACCTTGCAGAAAGTTGAGATAACGCCCGCAATCGTCCAAACGGGAAACCACGACGACCGGCACATGGTTCGGTAGCTGCAAGCAATGCCGAATAAGGCCTTCGACTCCGCCCCCTTGCAGCTCATCCGAGCAAAAGATCAGGGACACGGCATGGCGCCTCAGAATCGCATCTGCTTCCGCAGCGGTTGACGCCACAATGGGAGCGATCCCCCGCTGCCCCAAGATACTGGCAAAGGCTTGTTGAACTTCCAGGCTTTCAGAAACCACCACGACGTTTGGAGTAGCCATTGGGAGCATCCTTTCCGCCGAATCAGCCTTGGTTTGAAGGAACTGCCAACCTCCGACCGACCGCCGGGAAAAACCAAAAATCCGCCGAACCTTCTCTGGGAAAAATTTACTGTGAGCACCGCAGCCTATGCTGTCCCCGCCAAATTTCAGGACGCCTTGGGTTCGATGTGTACGGCCTTGGCGTGCGCAGCTTTAGGGAGTTCGATCGTAAGAATGCCGTCTTTCAGAGTCGCATTGACCTTGGCGGTGTCCACATCTGCGGGCAAATCAACCGCACGCAAGACCTGATCGGCGGACCATTCGGATCGAATGATCTTGTTGCCTTTCTTCTCTTCTTCCCTGGTTTCCCGTTTCCCGGCGATCTTCAGGCAGCGCGGTTCCACGTTGATCTCGACTTCCTTGGCAGTGAAACCGGGCAGTTCGGCCTTTACGGTAAAGTTGCTGTCGGACTCGGTCATTTCCAGCGGCAGCGCGTGCAACACTTCCTGTTCGGCGCGGAGCCAATTGTCCAGGTCGCGTCCGAACCACCCGCCATTGCTAATATCGAACGCCCTCCGGGCGATCGAGTCAAAAATGCCGTTGAATTGTTCGAACAGATCGGCGGGGCGTTGTTTTACAGGCCCCGATCCTTTTGTTGCCGTTTGCATTGCCGTTGCGGTTTGCGCAGTCATTGGTGTGTCCTCCATCTGGACTTTCCGGTCGGCTGACATTTGGCGGGTCAGGATGAAGCCAGCAATGTGCAACCTCAATTCGAAATGCGCCGGGGAAATTCAAGGCGCAAAACGAAGATAGCGTGAAAGTGTTCGGAGACTCAATTCACAGGAAGGGGGGGTGAAAAGTACCACGAAAGTAATATACACGATGGGGCGGAAATCGCTCCGGCTCGCCCATGCCGAACCCCATACCGAATATTGACTACGGGGCGCCGGCTATTTATAGTATGAATAATTATTAATTAGTTATATGAACCAATCCCCGCTCCAGGGAGATTCGAATAGCCTCGGTGCGGCCACTGGCCCCGAGTTTCTTGAACATGTGGCTCATGTGGACCTTGACCGTGCCTTCGGTAACATCCAGCAACGCTCCGATCTCCTTATTGCTTTTGCCGGCCACCACGAGCTTTAAGATTTCCTCCTCGCGTTGCGTCAGCCGCTCATGCATGATTCCGGCCGCCAGTTGCGTCGAGACCAGCGGCGACAGGTCGGCTTGCCCAAGGTGGGCTGTCCGTATGGAGTTCACGAGTTCTTCCCGCCGGCAATCTTTCAGAAGGTATGCCTTTGCCCCCGCTCTGAACGCCTGGTAGACGTCTTCGTCGCCCTTGTACGTGCTGAGCACGATGACCACGGCGCTGGGCTCCCGTTTGAGAATCGCCCGGGTCGCTTCTATGCCGTTCATTTCCGGCATGCGCAGATCCAACAAGACCACGTCGGGGCGATGAAGTAGAAACTGCTGAACCACCTGCACACCATTCGCCGCCTCGCTCACTACCTTCATATCCGGCTGAGACTTAATCAGGGCCGCCAGCCCTTCACGCACCACCGGGTGATCGTCCGCGAGAACGATCCGAATCGGCTTGCCGCAGGCCGGATTGTTTTTTTTCTTCTTCATCGGAAAGCCTCCAGCAGTTACGCGCGGGAGATGGGAACCGTAACTTCAATTCGTGTGCCTTGTCCGGACCTGCTGTGCAGTTTAAACTTCCCGCCGATCATGCTTGCGCGTTCCCGCATGCCAATGAGTCCCATCCCGCCATGTGCCTTCTTCATGTTGAATCCTCGCCCATCATCTTTGATCCGGAGCCGAACTTCTTTTTCACCGAAGATGAGGTCTATACCAATAGACGTGGCATGGGCATGCTGCAATGAATTGTCCACTGCCTGTTGGGCAATGCGCAGCAGGTTTTCCCCGACGGGTGGGACCAGATGCACTGCGGTTCCCCGGGTCGAAAATTCCATGCGTATCTTTGTGGCCAAGCGGAGGCGGTCCACCAATTCGTGAATGGAACCTGCCAAGTCACCGTTCATCGGCAAGGGACTCGCCAGTGCCAAAACGGACCGGCGCGCTTCCTCCAGACTGGATCGGGCCACATCCCGCGCACGAGCGATGCGCCTTCTAATTTCTTCCGGCAGGCCTGCGGAAGCCTCTTCGATTGCTTCCAGATTTAAAATGATCCCTGTGAATCCCTGGGCCAAAGTATCGTGAATATCCCTGGCCATGCGGGCGCGCTCCTCCAGGACCGTCGCCCAGCGAGTCCGTTCCGCGAGTTTCTTGCGCTCTGTGATATCGACAATGGTACTCGATACAAGCACACCTTTCGCCGTTTCCACCGGGCTCAAACTGATTTCGACTGGGAATTCAGAACCGTCTTTGCGCAATGCCGAGAGTTCCAGCCCAATACCCATTGGGCGAACCGCGGGGTTCCGCATGTATGCCTTCCGGTGGCCGACATGAGAATTTCGAAAACGGGCTGGCATCAACATTTCGACCGGCTGGCCAATCAATTCCTGGCGGGAATATCCAAACATGCTTACCGCCTGGGAGTTTACAACAGCAATCTTCCCATTGGCATCGTGAATCAGGATAGTCTGGGGTGCGTTCTCCACGAAGGCTCGAAACTGCCCCTCCGAGTCTTTTAGCTCCGTCAAGTCCCGGACCAACACATAAAAGCCGTCAACTTTTCCGTCCTCGTCCTTGCGCGGTATGTAATCAACGTGCACAAACCGTCGCCCGATTTGTTCGTGCATCATGTAACCCTCGTAGCTGGTCGCCTGGCCAGCCAGGGCATTCTCGATATAGGGCTGGACGGTCGCGTAAAGTGACTCACCAAGCACTTCCCGGACCGGACGCCCTTTATAGTTTTCGGTGGGGATGCCGTACCACTTTTCATAACTTTTGTTGTTGAATTGGTAGCGCTGCTCCGCATCGACAAACGAGACCAATTCGGGCATGGAATCCGCAATGGTTCGAAAGCGCTCCTCCCCTGCACGCGCGACTTCTTGCGCACCCGTGCGCCTGACATGTTCACTTTGCAGACTCGCGCGCGCCGCCGCCAGCTCGGCGATGCGTTCGGTCATCTCAGAAATATCAACCAAGCCGATCACGGCGCCTTCGATCCGCTTTTCGGCGGTCACATAGGGGTGAATTTGTAATTCATACCGATGACCGTTTAGACCATCTACGTCGGTAATCATGGGCGTAAGGGTGTCCATCGTTTCCAAGATGTGTCGTTTTAAATCCGGGATAACAATAGGAAAGGATACCTCGGCGAGGGAACGGCCCAGATCGGAGGGGAGAAGGTTCAGCACGCTCTGGGCGGTGGGGGTGAACCGCCTGATGCGCAAGTCCCGGTCCAGTAGGAGCATCGTCAGGTTCATGCTGCCGAGCAGGTTCAGAATGTCGTTATTGGCCTGGTTGATTTCCCGGTTCCGGTTCTGGAGCTCTTCATTCAGAGTCGTCAGCACTTCGTTGGCCGATTGTAACTCCTCATTGGAAGTCTCGAGCTCTTCCGTTGTGCTCCGCAATTCTTCGTTCGCGGACATCATTTCCTCGTTGAGGGAGCGAAGTTCTTCATTGTTGGCTTCCTGGCCTTCTATCGAGGATTGCAGATAAGCCTTCGTTGCCGCCAGCTCCTGTTTGAGCTTTACGATGCGGATATCCGCACCGGCGCCTTGCGCGGCTCTTTTTCGCGGCGCAACCGTCCTCGCAACGCTCTGGATGTTCGGGGTAACATCGTCAAACAAGACTAGGAAAGCGCGTTTCTTCGAGCCGGGGATTTTGATTGGCACAACTTGAATGTCTACAACCCTCTCCCGGCCACCAACCTCCACCCTCAAGCCATGCTGACTTGCCGCCACACCTTTTTTACGGGCAGCGTCTAAAGCCGCCCGAAGGCCCTGGAGCAAGCCTTCACGGGCCATCTTCAGCAGGTTCACGCTGGCAATGCCCGGAGCGGGCTCCAGGTAACGGCCGGTATGCCCGCGGAAATGCAGAATTTCCCAAGCTTCATTGACCAGCACAGCCGGCGGGCCGTACTGATTCAGAATGAGGTTGTCGGCCAAATCCTTCTGCAGATCGAAGTCGCTCCGCAAAACCGGGATTTCCCCGGCAGGTTTCGCAGGCCACGCGTCGAGGTGGCGTCCGGCAGGAAGTTCGAAGTGAGAGGAGCGCCCCACGGCCCTTCTTGCATAAAATTTGTGTTTCCGGTCTCTCAGGGAGAATAGCTCCTCAAATCCCGAAACTATTTCCGCCGAGCCCAGCACGAGAAAGCCGTCAGGTTTCAAGGCGTAGTGAAATAACGGCATCAATTTCCGCTGGGAATCCGAGCTCAGGTAAATCAGCAGGTTGCGGCAGCTCAGAAGATCCAGATGGGTAAAAGGCGGATCCTGGATAATATCGTGCTTGGCGAAAACACACAGGTCGCGAACCACTTTACTGATCTGGAAGCTGCTGTCGGTGTGGGCAAAAAATCGATTGAGCCGGGCGCGGCTCATCCTGGCTGCGATATCCTTTCCGTAACGTCCGGCCCGCGCCTTTTGGATTGCCTCCTCGTTCACGTCCGTGCCGAAGATCTGAATGGAAACACTGGGGGCCCGTCTGCCCAGAAACTCCAGCAAGGAAATGGCAATCGAATACACTTCCTCGCCGGTGGAACAACCCGGCACCCAGATGCGAATGGGCAAATCCGCGGGACGCTTCTTGAGTATCGCCGGATACACGGTTTTCGCCAGGGCCTTGAACATGCCGGGATCGCGGAAAAATTCGGTGACTCCGATGAACATGTCCTGAAACAAGGCGCGCAGTTCGTCAGGCTTCTTGCGAACGGTGCGCAGATAATCTTCGAGGCTTTCGGTTGCTTGCAGCGCCATGCGGCGGTTGATCCGGCGGTTGATCGTCGAAAATTTGTAACCGCTGAAGTCCACGCCAAACGATTTCTTCAGCAGGCGAAAGAGTTGCTGAATGGAACTTTCTGTTTTCGTCCCGAAACCTGGTTCGGCTCCCCTGGCATGGGTTGACCGGACATAGGGGTGATTCTTGAGGCGTGCCAGGTGCCGGGCAATCTCTTCCGGCGGCAGGACAAAGTCCACGGCTCCGGCTGCAATGGCGCTTTGCGGCATGCCGAAATATTTCGCGGAGGCCGAATCTTGCGCAAACGTGATGCCGCCTTCGACTTTAATGGCCTTCATCCCTGCGGTGCCATCGGAAGCCGTCCCGGACAAGATCACTCCAATGGCTTTATTTTTCTGCGCAACCGCGAGCGAGCTGAAAAACAAGTCCACGGGCATGTACCGGGCCTCGGAAGTCTGGCGAGGCTCCAGATGCAAGACCCTGTCCGAAATGAGCATGTTCATGTTTGGCGGAATCACGTACACCCTGTTCGCTTCGACACGCATTCCTTCCCTTGCTTCGGCCACAGTCATTTTGGTGGACCGGGAGAGGATTTCCGTCAGCCGACTTTCATGCGTTGGATCGAGATGCTGCACGAGGACAAACGCCATACCGGTATTGGCAGGCAAGGTCCGGAGCAGACGTTCGAAGGAGTCCAGTCCCCCTGCGGACGCCCCGATCCCCACCACCGGAAATGAGTCGTCCTGGTTCGGTTTCTTCTTGCCCGCCCGAGGGGTCGAGGGGGTTGTCGATTTCCTTGTCTTCGTCTTCGCGGATCGTCTGGTTTTCATGACACTTCTCGATCCCGAACGTTCGGGGGCCTGTAAGCAAACTTTTGGAACTCGGCTCGCAGAGCGCATTATACGCATGTTCTCCAGGCAAAGAATTCAGGGAGCAGCTGAAACTGACGCAGTACGGGGTCTTACCGCTCCGTGGCGCTACTCGATGGGAATCAGCCTTTGACACAAATTACGGGCACGAGGCGGGCGACTCTCCGCGCCAATTTTGCGTGCTCGGCGGCTTCCGCGACGGCGTTGACATCTTTGTAGGCGCCCGGCGCCTCTTCTGCGACACCGCGAAAAGACCGGGTGCGAATCAAAACTCCACGTTCGCGGAGTTCGTCGATCAGTTGGCGCCCTTGCCAGCGCTTTTTTGCCTGGGTGCGACTCATCGCACGTCCTGCACCGTGGCAGGCCGAAGAGAACGACAATTTTTCGCTCTCGCCCGTGCCGGCCAGGACGTAAGATTCGGTTCCCATCGTGCCGCCGATCAACACCGGCTGTCCCACGGCCTGCAGGGACGGCGGCAGATCGGGATGCCCCGGCCCGAAGCTGCGAGTCGCGCCCTTGCGATGCACGAATAGCTCTCGCCGGGCGCCATCGACACCATGTTGCTCCATCTTGCAGGTGTTGTGAGACACGTCGTACAACAAAGTGAGTTCGGCGCCCGGCAGAACCTGTGCAAAGGCGCCGCGCACAAGATGAGTAATCATTTGCCGATTGGCGAGAGCGCAATTGGTGGCGGCGTGCATTGCGCCCAGATACTGTTGCCCCAGATCGGAGTGAATCGGCGCACAGGCGAGTTCACGATCTGGAATGGGCCGATAACCCCGAATGACCATGCTCTTCAGATAGTCGGTTCCGACCTGATGGCCGAGGCCACGCGATCCGCAATGGATGCTCACGACGATATCGTTTTCGTGCAGTTCCATCGCTTCGGCCGCAGCAGCGTCGAAAATGTGCGCGACGCGCTGGACTTCCAGATAGTGATTGCCTGAACCCAGGGTTCCCATCTCCTCGTGCTGGCGCTTCTTGGCCTCGCGCGAAACGCAGGCGGGCTTGGCGCCAGCCGCTCGTCCGCGCTCTTCCATGCGATCCAGGTCTTCCGGGTTTCCGTATCCTTGCTGCACGGCCCACTGCGCGCCGCCGGAAAGCATGTTGTCCATTTCCTGTTCGTTGAGGCGGATCGCGCCGGTGCTGCCAACCCCGGCGGGAACGCTTCTGAATAAGGCCTCGGCAAGGTCCGTCTTTTGGGGTTCCAAATCCTTGGCAGTGAGCGTGGTTTGCAGGGCACGCACTCCGCAGGAAATATCAAATCCGACACCCCCTGCAGAAATCACGCCTCCCTCATTCGGATCAAACGCCGCAACGCCGCCGATCGGAAATCCGTAGCCCCAGTGGGCGTCCGGCATTGCATACGCCGCGCGCTGTATTCCAGGCAAAGTGGCGACGTTCGTGAGCTGCTCGCGCACCTTTTCGTCCATCTCTGTGATCAACTGCTCGTCGGCGTACAGGATGGCCGGCACCCGCATCTGACCCGTGGGCTGGATCCGCCATTCAAAATCCGAATAACGCAGAAGAGATTGTGGGTTCATCGATACTCCCGCGCACCCTTTTCAACATCTCTCTAGACATCAATGACGCATTGCGCGAGCCATTGGCCGTCCTGGTCACGATGGACTCGCAATGCGGTGACCGTTGCCCCTTTTGCTTCGACGGCAACTCGATGGCGCTCTGGATCCACTTTTTCACCGGCAAGCGTGCCTGTCAGTGAGCAGCCAGCCAAAGCGATTCGAAACCCACCAAACAGCATCTTCCTGACCGCCATTTCGTAGATGATAGCGTTGAGCCAGTCAACCAGCAGGAGTTCCATGTCCGGGGCTTCGCAACGAACCTCGATCCTTTCTTGCTGCTCAACGGTGGCAACGTCGGCTACCACAGCCGTAAGCGCTACCGCTGCCTGTTCGAAGGCCTCTTCCACGGAGCTTCCGATCCCGCGAACGCCAATGTCCGAACCATGTGAAAAGTGTTCCCAGCTCGCCATATGTATTTGAATCGAGGAGACAAAAAACTCCCTGTTTCCATTCTTTATGGGCCGTTACCCGCCATCCTCGTCCCGACGGACGTGATCACAGCCTGTCTTTCGCCCGGATGAACTTTTACACCGAGCGTCTGTCTGGTTGCTGTGATGAGCATCACGAGGGGCAATGAGGCGGTTGATAGCGGCCCGGGGCCGGGAGCCCCGGAAAACCTTCTTGGCATTGCCCAAGGGAGGAAGGAAAGCATAGAATACGAGTCAATTCGTATTCGTCGGAACCTTCCCAATGAGAGCACGCAAAAAAGCTAAACCGAGCAAGGAAGGCGTCAAAGCCCTGCGGTTAAGCGAAGAGCGGCTTCGACTGGCGCTCACCGCCGCCAGCCAAGGGTTGTATGACCTCGATGTGACAACGGGCAAGGTCGAAGTCAATCCACAATACGCCCTCATGTTAGGGTACGACCCGGCCACTTTTCAGGAAACCAATTCGCGTTGGGTTGAGCGCCTGCATCCCGAAGATCGCGACAGGGTCTATTTCACCTATCTGGCCTATCTCCATGGGAACATTCCAACTTTTGAGACGGAGTTTCGTCAGAGGACGAAATCAGGGGACTGGAAATGGATTCTCTCCATTGGACGTATCGTTTCCAGGGATCAAAACGGGCGACCTCTCCGAATGCTGGGCACCCATACCGACATCACCGGACTCAAACAGGCAGAGGAAGCACTGCGTGAGAGCAAGGCACGGCTGGATTTCCTGATTTCGAGCACTCCTGCCGTAATTTACTCCGCCAAATGCTCGGGTAATTACGCCGCGACGTTCATTTCCGCGAACGTTACGGTTCAATTGGGCTATCAACCGGCCGACTTTACAAACGATCCCTCTTTTTGGATCGATCACGTTCACCCGGAAGATAAAGACCGCGTGCTTGCCGATCTGATGCGCTTTTTCGCAGACAGCCGCCAGATTCATGAATATGAATATCGATTCCAGCACAAGGACGGAAGCTACCGGTGGATGCACGATGAAATGCACATCGTAGTAGACGAAGCAGGCAATCCGATGGAACTGGTCGGTTATTGGGTCAATGTTACCGAGCGCAAGAAGACCGAAGAGGCTCTGCGCCGCAGCGAGGAAGAACTCCGCTCCGCTTTCGAAATCTCCTCGGTTGGCATGGTCCAGGCAGATCCGCTCACTGGACGCATGCTGCGCGTGAATCGTTGCTTCTGTGATATGGCCGGCTACAGCGAAGCGGAATTACTAAGTCTCTCATTCACGGAAATCACGCATCCCGAGGACCGCGAAAGGACCTTCGAAGGATATTCAGCTCTCGGAAGAGGCGAGATTCCGCACTATCAGACCGAGAAGCGCTATGTCCGCAAGGATGGCACCGTCTTTTGGGTCGAGGTAACCGTGAATATGATGCGCGACCTTGGCGGGAATCCGGTGCGATCCATGGCCGTGGTCCGGGACCTCACCGAATATAAGCGATTGGAGCAGGAGGGAAAGCGCGCGGCCGTTTTGGCAGAGCGCAACCGTCTGGCGCGCGACATCCACGATAACCTGGCACAAGGACTGGTGGGTATCGTGCTTCAACTGGAGGGCGCCGAACAAGCTCTGCCCAAGAGCGCCGGAGAGACAAGAAAGCGCATCGTGACGGCGCGCGACTTGGCCCGTGGAAGTTTGGTGGAGGCGCGCCGCTCACTTTTGTCCATGCGTTCGCCGCTGCTCGATCACGCGGATCTCCCCTCGGCATTGAACCATCTCGTTGACGGCCTCAAGCTGGCATGGTCATCCCGCGCCAGTCTGACAGTAAATGGCAAGTACTTTCCGTTACCACCAAGAATCGAGGAGAATCTCCTGCGGATCGCCCAGGAAGCGCTCCAGAATGCCATGCGGCATGGGAAAGCACACGAACTGCGCGTGAAATTAGATTACGGTGAGAAATTAGTGACCTTGAGGATTCAAGACGACGGAAAAGGATTCAACCTGGCGGCGGATCGTCGCGCCACCAGCTTCGGTGTCACAATTATGCAAGACCGCACGGCGGAAATCGGGGCGCGATTCGACATCCAAAGCGAGCCGGGAAAAGGGACGCGCGTCACGGTCGAGGTTCCGGTTCCCAAAGAGATGCGCGCAGGGACTTCCCATTCAAGAAAGAGTCCCAATCGTGGCGCAAGGAAATCCGCATCATCCTCCCGGATGACCACGCGATAATTCGTTTGGAGTCGCAAATATCGTGACGCCGCCGGATAAGAGAACGGAACTTACAGTTCATTTGAAATCTAAAATTCGCCGCATATAATGCCCGTGCATCCCGCGAAGAGAGCATTGGCAGGCCCGCATGGATCGATAGGGAAAGGGTGAACCCCGTGAAAGAATCGAATGAACTCACAAATGCAAATGAGAAAACGCTCGTCGAGCGGCGCGAGTTCCTGGGCGGAGCGGCAACGCTGGCCGGAACTTCCCTGCTCGGGCTCGGCTTGCCTGCCGCCGCAGCGGCCGCTGCCGGCGCTGCAGCTGCCGACATGGCGCCGGACCGCATGCCGCCGATTCCCATGGATCAAATGACGGACGCGCAAAAGAAGGCCGCTGAGGAATTGACCTCGGGCCCGCGGAAAACCCTGGTCGGGCCTTTCATTCCGCTGCTGCGAAGCCCGGAATTGATGAGCCGCCTGCAGAAAATGGGCGCATATCTCCGTTTCAACACCAAGCTGGGGCCGAACATCAGCGAGTTCATCATTCTGCTGACGGCACGCCGATGGACGCAGCAATTCGAGTGGGATTCGCATGCCGGCATCGCCGCCAAGGCCGGAGTGAAGCCGGAGATCATCGCGGCGATTGCCGAAGGCCGCCGGCCCGCGGGCATGTCCGCGGACCATGAAATTGTCTATGACTTCTGCGATGAACTGCAGCGGAACCAGAGCGTGAGCGATCCCACCTACGCGCGGGCGGTGAATCGATTCCACGAGCAGGGCGTAATCGATATGACCGGCTTGTGCGGCTATTACTCCATGCTGGGAATGATCATGAACGTGGCCAGGACACCGTTGCCGGCGGGAAGGCCATTGCCCTTGGCTCCGTTTCCACGATAGCGGTTTTTCCCGGCGCCGGGATCTGCAAGATACAGATCTCGATTCCCTCGCTTTTTCTGGAAAAACGGTGAGAAAATGCGCCCGTGAGGCGGGAAACAATCGCCAATTGTTTTCTCGCGCCGCGCTTTCCCAAAACCAATCGCATCGGGCCGCGGAAAGGCGATCCATGAGTCTCAAACCCGGGCCACGCTCATTGCTGTTTCTGCTGCTCGCCTGCGCCTGCTCCCTGCCGGCACAAACTCCGCCGAAACATGCCATGACGTTCAATGACTTGATGGCCATGCAACGCCTCAGTGAGCCGCAGATTTCTCCCGACGGCCGTTTCGTGGCCTATACCGCCGGCATGGCGGAAATGGAAATAAACCGCGTCGCGCGCGATATCTGGATTGTCTCCACGACGCCGGGAAGCCGGCCGCGCCAGTTGACCAGGACCGGCCATGATTCGCGCCCGCAATGGTCGCCGGACGGAAAAAAAATCGCCTTCCTGTCCAGCCGCGACGGGATGCCGCAGATTTACGTCCTGCCATTGCAGGGAGGGAACGCGGCAAAGCTCACTTCCCTTTCGACCGGCGCGGACAACGAAAAGTGGTCCCCCGACGGGAAGTCGATCGCCTTCACTTCGCGCGTCTTTCCGGATTGCTCCAGCGATGCCTGCAACCGTTCGCGTGACTACGCCGCGGAAAAGAGCAGGGTCAAGGCGCGCATTTACGACCACTTGCTCTTCCGGCACTGGGTACATTGGAACGACGGCAAGCGCAGCCATCTCTTCCTCGTGGCGGCAAATGGCGGCAAACCTCGGGATCTGACGGCCGGGGCGGACTACGACGTGCCTCCCGAAGAGCGGGGCGACGCGGACGATTTCGCATTTTCTCCCGACAGCAAGGAAATCTGCTTCACGGCGGTAACCGACCGGCCCGAAGCCATCAGCACGAACGGCGACCTCTTCCTGCTCTCCGTCAAAGGCGGCCCAGCCAAGCGCATGACCACCAATCCCGGCTTCGACGGCCACCCGGCGTACTCGCCGGACGGGCGCTTTATCGCCTATCACTCTCAAAAAACGCCGGGGTACGAGAGCGACCGGTGGCGGCTCATGCTGCATGATCGTGCGAGCGGCGCGGAGACCGAACTCGCCCCATCGTTCGATCGCGATGTGGACGAAATCGTCTGGTCGCCGGACAATAAACAAATTTACTTCACGGCTTTAAACGAAGTGGAGCAACCCGTCTACGCCATCGCGGCGACCGGAGGCGCTCCTCACGAAATTCTGAAGGACACATTTAACGCAGACATTTCCATCTCGGCCGATGGCAGAGCGCTGGCGTTCCTGCGTTCGAGCCTGACGGCGCCCGCCGAAGTTTTTATTACCGCGCCCGCCGATGGCGGGCCCGCGCGACAGCTTTCGCATCACAATGACGCGCGCCTCGCCTCAATCGATTTGAATCCCCCCGAGCCGTTCTGGTACGAAGGCTCGGGCGGCACTCGCGTTCAAGGAATGCTGATTCGCCCGCCGCATTTCGACGCCGGAAAAAAATATCCGCTGCTGCTGCTGATCCACGGCGGCCCGCAGAGTTTGTGGAACGATTCCTGGGGCTACCGGTGGAATGAGGAATTGTTCGCGGCGCCGGGCTATGTCGCCGTCATGATCAATCCGCGCGGTTCCATCGGATACGGGCAGAAATTCACCGACGAAATCACGGACGATTGGGGCGGGCGCGTCTACGAAGACCTGATGAAGGGCGTGGATTACGTCCTGGCAACGTATTCATTCGTCGACCGAAACCGACTGGCCGCGGCGGGCGGCTCCTACGGCGGCTACATGATCGACTGGATTGCCACTCACACCGACCGGTTCAAGGCGCTGATCAGCCACGCGGGCGTGTACGACAAGGTGAGCATGTACGGCGCGACCGAGGAACTCTGGTTCGAAGAGCATGACATGGCGGGAACGCCGTGGACGAATCCGGAAAGCTACCGGAAATGGTCGCCCAGCACCTATGCGGGCGACTTGGGAAAATTCAAGACCCCTACCCTGGTGATCTCCGGCGAACTGGATTACCGCGTACCCTACACGCAGAGCCTGGAATTTTTCACCGCGCTGCAGCGGCAGGGCGTGCCGTCCAAATTAGTGGTCTATCCCGATGAAGGTCACTGGATCCTGAAACCGCAGAACAGCCGGCTCTGGTACGGAATGTTTTCCGGGTGGCTGAGTGCATATCTAAAATAAATTCTGAGGCGATCACAATGAAATTTTCGGGCATGATTCTCATTTTACTGGCCGCTGCAACCCTGGCGCGGGCGCAGGCGCCCGACCGGGCGTTGATGGTGGAGATTCAAAAGATTCGCGCGATTGACAATCACTCCCACCCGCCGCGCGTGACCGGCGCGGGCGAACGCGACGATGAATTCGACGCGCTGCCTTGTGATCCGCTGGAACCGACCGCGCCAAACACGATGACACGCCCCATGAATCCGCAATACATGGCCGCGTGGAAGGCCCTGTGGGCGTACCCCTACAACGACAAGAGCGAGGACCATGTCCGCGAACTGCTTGCGACCAAGCAGCGCGTTCGCCAGGAGCAGGGCGACCACTATCCCGCCTGGGTGCTGGACAGGCTCGGCATCGAGACCGAGCTTGCCAACCGCGTGGCCATGGGACGCGGGCTCGACACGCCGCGGTTCCGGTGGGTTCCGTTCGACGACGCCCTTTTATTTCCTCTCGATAACAAAGCCTTGGCCGCTGAAACCCCCGACAGAACATTTTTCTTCGGGCGGGAAGACATGCTGCTCGCGCGCTACCGCAAAGAGCTCGGCAATGTGGCGCTGCCGCCGACACTGGCCGAATACACGGCCCGCGTGGTGACCCCGGAACTTGAGCGCCAGAAGCAAAGTGGAGCCGTGGCGATCAAATTCGAAGCCGCCTATCTGAGGTCTCTCGATTTCGAACCTGCCACCGAGCAGGATGCGGCCGCGATTTATGCGAAGTACGTGGGCGCCGGCGCGCCGCCAAAGAACGGTTACAAGCGCCTGCAGGATTATCTGTTCCGGTATATTGCGGCGGAAGCGGGCCGCCTGGGATTGCCGGTGCACATTCATACGGGCGCCGGATGCGGCGGCTATTTCTATTTGAACGGCTCGAATCCGCTGCTGCTTGAGTCGGTGCTCAATGACGTGCGGCTTCGCAAGACGACATTCGTATTGCTGCACGGCGGCGCGGGCCCCTTCCCGCGCGAGGTTTCGTATCTACTGATGAAGCCGAACGTGTATACGGATCTTTCCGAACAAACCTGGCTGCTTTCGCCGCACCGTCTGGCCGAAGTGCTGCGCGACTGGATCGAGTGGTATCCGGAAAAAATATTATTCGGAACGGATTTGTATCCCGGGAGCGGTGCATATGACTGGGAAGAGATCGGCTGGCAGACCACGGAAACCGCGCGGCGGGCGCTGGCCATCGCGCTGACCGGCATGATCCATGACGGCGAAATCAGCCTGCCGCGAGCCAACCAGATCGCGCGCATGGTGCTGCGCGACAACGCAATGAAGCTCTACCACATGACGGGCCCGCGCTGAAGCGCGGGGAAAGACTTCGCGGGCGCCGCTGCCACTGGCAGCAGAGCGCCCGCGCAGTCAGTAGATGACGGGCCTCCCGGCATCAGGAACCGAATTCAAGCGCCTCCGTCTTTCCAGAAACTTTAATTTGCGTTAATCGGTTGTTGGGATCCGTGAATAATTCCGTGTGCTGCGACTTTTTGGGAAGCGTTTTCATCGTGCAGGGCACATCGGCGACGGTTTTGCCGTTCAATTCGAACTTGGCGTCGTTTTGTTGGGCTACCAGCCGGTATTTGCCGGGCGCCAGTGTCTGATTGGCCAGCTTGAGAGCCGAATCGAAGGTAATGGTTGTGCTGAGGGAGGGCTTTGCATTCGGTTTGGCCCACACGGGAATCGTCAGTACGGATACGACTGCAAGGGCCAGAAATGGTAGGTAGAAACGTCGAGACATGATAAATAAATCTCCCTTCATCGCTATGAATTTTGCAGCCGAGGGAATGATCGAATACGGGGAAGGCTGGGACGCGGAATTCGTGCGAGCCCTCGGACGCTTACAAACGTAAAGACGCAGGAAGCGGGGAAAAGGTAGTGTTTTTTTATAACGGAAATGATCGGCCCGGGATTTCGATGGAACTTCCCGGCCCCCGCAGCAACGCTAATCCGGTTTCCAGTTCCCGAGCAGGCGCCGCACGGCGACAACCTGGCCCACATGATAGGCGTTGTGATCGGCCAAAAGAAGAGCCTCGCGCAGAATCGTCTGTCCTGTACCGTGAGGAATTTTCGCGAACAGGTCCGTCTTGGGATTCGCGATGAGTTTTTTCATCGCGGCAAGATCCCGCGCGAACGATTTCAGGCTATTGTCCCAGGCCCTTGTATTCGGCGGCGCCTGAGACGCGGGCCAGTATCCGGCGGGCCAATCCGGCGACACGTGTTTTGCATCGCGCGAAAATTCCAGGATGTCCCACTGTGCAATCCGCATGTGCTCGAACAATTCCCAAATGGAATACGGCATTCCCGCGGGGCAAACTCCCCTCAGCTTCGGCGGAATGCCGGCCAACGCGCCTTTCCAATCCACATGTGCGTTGCCGCCGGAAAGAAGGCTGACCAGATGCTCCCGCAATATTTTTTCCTTCATTTCCTTCATGGAATCTCTCCATTCTTCGAGAAGTCTTTCAATTTGCCCCTCGGTTCCCTTCAAACCGAGGGCCGGGTTGCTGGTCCGTGCAGGCCGTCAATTGAATCGGGCCGCCCCAGTCCTGCAACAATTTTTCCGCTTGGGAATTGATTTCCTCGACCGGGCGGGGCTGCCTGTTCCCGGAACCAGGAAACACAAGGTAAAGGATCTCTCCCCGCGCGCCTCCGTTGCGCGCGTCGGAACGAATTCCCAGGTTTTCGGCCAGCGCCACCGAGCCTTCGCCCATTCGGTCCGCGGGGCCGATATCCCCAAAAATCGCGTAGGAAATTTTGCCGTTTCGCTGATTCAGAACGACGGAGAAATCTCCGGGGCGCGCCCCCATCTGTCGCGCGAAGCCGCCGGGCAGCACGATATATGGAATTTTCGTGGCGTCAACGTAGCGCATAGAAAAAAGACTCGACTTTCGGCCCCATGGCAGTGGGGTATTCCAGGAGATAACACTTCAGTTCTGGAAGATTGACGGGCAGCACCTCGGATCGGCTCAGCAACGACTGAAACGCGGCGTCCATGTTGAAGCCACAATTCTTGTCTTGGTAGATCTCGAGGGCGCTGTTGCCGCGTTCCTGATACCGGACCAGGAGGTCCAGCGCCATCTTGCGAACCCTTTTCGTTCACTTGCTCGGTAACAACGCGTGCGGACCAGCTAACTGCTTTTTGAAGCTGGAAGTGATGAGCCAGTCCAACGCGCTTGGCCGATGCGGAACGGGGGCGTGGAGAGTTTTCACGGCAAGCTGCGGGATGTATGCTTGCGGGTGAGATGGTTTGCGCGGCAGAAGGCGTACTATGAGCCGTTCGAAAACAGTGCAGGTCAGCCTCCCACCCGAACCCATCATTGAACCCGTAGACTGTCACGAAGCAATCCAGGCCCCCAACTGGAGGGCGGGTAGCCACGGCGGAGACTGCCATGGCTACCTGGATTGTCCATGCCGCCTGCTTACAAAACCAGCCGACCCTACATCGAAGTCAGTCTGCTAGGTTGAAATCTCCGACTCATGATCAACAGACTGAACAGCCCTATTCCCAGAAGTAGCCAGCTGGCGGGTTCGGGAGTCGCAACAGGGGCAGTATTGATGTTTATAGAACCAGAACCCGTAGCGTCTACGTTGTCGATAGCGGAGGTCACTGAATAGGAACCGAGCAGCAGGTTCAACGT
The DNA here is from genome assembly GCA_963746945.1 of Terriglobia bacterium. Lineage (GTDB taxonomy): Bacteria > Acidobacteriota > Terriglobia > Acidiferrales > UBA7541 > Palsa-360. The sequence goes on from CAVVDG010000001.1 coordinate 88,414, forward strand.
TGGAGCCGTACCGTTGTACAGTTGGTCGCCGTAGAAGCTGACCGAGTGGTCCCCAAAAATCAGATCCAATCCTCCGAGATTCCCGCTCGGAAACAACTCGACTCCCAAGAGATCGGGAGTGGTAGCTACCATTGTGCCATTCAGAAAATATGAGAAGCTGGAAAACTGCTGGGTCACATAACCCCCGAGAACGTTATCCAGCGTCGCATCCGTTAGGGGATTCAGCAGATCGACAGAGAACGACCAGGTTGCACCATCGGTGCTGTAAGTCGTGGAGGGTGTGTTTACCCCCCAGACACCACTTCCCGACATGTTGACGCTATCGGCTTTAGCATTGGTTATACCAAACACCAGAACAAAACAACTGAACAACAGTAACTTACGCAGGGTAGGCATTGTTCCTCCTCGATAGGCTGTGTCTCAAATGCACACACCTCTGAGCACTTCAGAGGCCAATCACGGGAGGAGCTTCGCGACAGCAAACGCAGGTCTTTGGATTTAGGAGGCGTTGCATAGACTCCGTTAGTTATAGATTTCACGATGGTTATGGAACAGCTTCTAACGTGACTTATTAAAAGTACTAAGCGTACGGTAAGACCCACTTCATTACCCCTCGTACTCCATCCGTTTTCCCAACAAAGTTACTAAATGTCCATTTCCAGTGACATTCTCCTCGAAATCTGGTCCGGAAGAGGAGAAATGCCATATTTATTAGTAGTAAACAGAAGATCGCTGGGCTGTTGAACGAGGCGAAGGCAGGTGGCCTTATGAAGGACCTCTGCCGGCGAATCAGCATCAGTGAAGAGAAGATACGTTGCACCACCGGAAGGCGAAGTGCGGAGGTCTGAAAGCGAGCGATACCCGCTCGCTCCGTCAGCTAGAGGAAGAGAATGGACGGTTGAATGAAGATCGTGGCGCAGGAAGCGTTGGACCTGAACGCGCAGAGCGTCAACGGAAAGTTTTGGGTTGAATGCTTGAACGAGAACTGGTTCATGGACTCTCCAGTACGCATGGCAGGTAATCGAACCCTGGCGAGTTGATTACAACACCGCATGGCCACACGGCTCACTAAGATACCTGATGCCGGAAGAGTACACCGCACGTGCGCGCCGTCCGACAAGCATTTCACCCCACCCCACGCCGATGATGGATTCCCGAGCCACTTTTCAGGCCAAGCCAAGAAATACTCAACCTGAACTCTGTATTTCAAGCGAAAAGGCGTGTCACCACTCCAGAAATCGTCTTCCTAGAGTGGTGACACGCGAGTTCTAGCTCGCTAATGGCGACGACGCCACCGCTTCTCCTTAACAGTCAAGGTCGCGACGGCCGCGACGGCGTTGTTGCCTTTGTCGGTATACAACGCGCCGGCAGGCAGCGTGTTGACGTAGGTGCCCTTGTAGTTTGCGGTTACCTTCACCGTCAGCGTGCAGTAGCTATTGGCCGGGATCGACCCCCCGGTCAAGGTCACCTTTGAGCCGCCTGCAGTGGCCGTGAGCGTCCCGCCGCACGTGTTGCTGGCGTAAGGCATCCAGGCTATCCGCACGCCGCTGGGCAAGTTGTCGATGAGTGACCCGCTCTGCGTGGCAACCGTGTTGTTAGGGTTGCTCAAGGTAATGGTCAGAGTCGAGGTCCCGTCCGTATAGATGGTGGATGGGCTGAAAGACTTACTCAGCGTGGGCGCGATGTTCACGGGGGGGGTCACGTTCAGGGTCGCCACGGCTGGAGCGGCATTGTTGCCGTTGCTGGTCTGCAACGCGCCGACAGCCAGCGTGTTGGTGTAGGTGCCCCCGCTCGCCGCGGTCACGTACACCGTCAGCGTGCAGTAGCTATTGGCCGGGATCGAGCCTCCTGTCAAGGTCACCGTCGAGCCGCCAACAGAGGGCATCCCCTGACAGGTGTTGCGAGCTCTGCCGGACGTCACCACGCCGCTGGGCAAGTAGTCGATAAGCGGCGCAGTCACGATGGCGGGTGTGCCGTTGGGATTGGTCAAGGTAATGGTAAGGAGTGACTCACCGCCCGCGTTGATAGTCACCGGGCTAAAGGACTTGCTCAGCGTGGGGGTGATGATCACGGAAGCGGTCACGGTCAAAGTCGCGACGGCTGGGAGGGCATTGTTGCCGTTGCTGGTCTGCAAGGCACCGGGAGGCAGCGAGTTAAAGTAGTTGCCCGCAACTGGGGCAGTTACGGGTACCGTTACCGTACATGAGTCGTTGGCCGGGATCGAAGCTCCCGTCAAGGTCACGGTCGAGCCCCCCACAACGGCCGTGAGCGTTCCACCACAACCGTTGACTTGACTGCCACTGGCGACGACCACGCCGCTGGGCAGTGTGTCTGTGAGCGGTGCAGACAAAGTGGCGATTGGGCCAACGTTGTTCAGGGTAATGGCTAGGGTCGAGTTACCGCCTGCATTGATGGTGGCGGCATCGAAAGTCTTGCCGAGCGCTACGGCCGTCGGAGAAATAACAGTCAAGGTCGCGATGGCCGGGGCGGCATTGTTGCCGTTGTTGGTCTGCAACGCGCCGGCGGCTATCGAGTTGATGTAGTTACCACCGCTAGCCGCAGTCACGGGTACCGACAGCATACATGAGCCGCTGGCCGGGATCGAAGCTCCCGTCAAGGTCACGGTCGAGCCTCCCACCACGGCCGTCAGTGTCCCTCCGCAAGTGTTGCTTTGACCACCACTGGCCACTACCACGCCACTGGGCAATGTGTCCGTGAGCGGCGCAGACAGAGTGGCATTTGATGTGTCAGTGTTGCTTAGAGTAATGGTGAGGTTCGAGTTACCGCCCGCGTTGATGGTGGCTGGACTGAAGGCCTTGCCAACCGTCGGCGCAATAAGTGCAGGGGTATTGACGGTCAAGGTCGCGATGGCCGGGGCGGCATTGTTGCCGTTGTCGGTCTGCAACGCGCCGGCGGCTATCGAGTTGATGTAGTTACCACCGCTAGCCGCGGTCACGGGTACCGACAGCATACATGAGCCGCTGGCCGGGATCGAAGCTCCCGTCAAGGTCACGGTCGAGCCTCCCACCACGGCCGTCAGTGTCCCTCCGCAAGTGTTGCTTTGACCACCACTGGCCACTACCACGCCACTGGGCAATGTGTCCGTGAGCGGCGCAGACAGAGTGGCATTTGATGTGTCAGTGTTGCTTAGAGTAATGGTGAGGGTCGAGTTACCGCCCGCGTTGATGGTGGCTGGACTGAAGGCCTTGCCGACCGTCGGTGGGATAAGTGCAGGGGTATTGACGGTCAAGGTCGCGATGGCCGGGGCGGCATTGTTGCCGTTGTTGGTCTGCAACGCGCCGGCGGCTATCGAGTTGATGTAGTTACCACCGCTAGCCGCGGTCACGGGTACCGACACCGTACATGAACCGTTGGCCGGGATCGAAGCTCCCGTCAAGGTTACGGTCGAGCCTCCCACCACGGCCGTCAGTGTCCCTCCGCAAGTGTTGCTTTGACCACCACTGGCCACTACCACGCCACTGGGCAATGTGTCCGTGAGCGGCGCAGACAGAGTGGCATTTGATGTGTCAGCGTTGCTTAGAGTAATGGTGAGGTTCGAGTTACCGCCCGCGTTGATGGTGGCTGGACTGAAGGCCTTGCCGACCGTCGGTGGGATAGGCGTAATCGGCGGCACGGCGCACGCCGAGACAGCGACAACGTTGGAATCCATCGTCACAGCGCCATTTCGCGCCAGGGCCCTACCGGATAAAAGTGCGTTCGTATTAAGGGTAATGCTAGTGAGGGCTAGTATATTGCCTACAAAGGTAGTGCCGCTACCGAGAGTCGCGGAACTGCCGACTTGCCAGAAAACATTGCAATTTTGCGCGCCATTAATTAACACCACACTCGCGTTGCTTCCTGTAATGAACGTGCTCCCTGTCTTGAACACCCAGACCGCATTGGGGTTGCCTTGGGCGTTCAGCGTCAGCGTGCCTGTTAATGAACCCGATGACGAAAAGCAATAGACCCCGGGCACCAGCGTCTGTCCAACGAGATCCGTCGGAACGCCAAAGGTAGTCGTGCACGCCTGCCCGGCCAAGTCCCCATAGGCAGTGGTGGTATCGCTCTGAGCCTGGAGCGCGACCGCATCCGCTGAATATATCGTTCCCGCAGCCACTGTCCCAGGAGGAAATCCAGTAACCGCAGTGCCTGGGCTCACACCCAGATCTCCAGTTACAACGGTCGGGCCTGTATTCGTCACCGCCGAGCCACCCAGCACCGCGAAACTTTGCGCCGTCCCAAGTGATGGCGCGACCTGAGCACGTGCTGTGTGGAATGGAACCGCGATAAACACCGCGGTAAGTGTGACGATTGGGGCTAATCTTGAAACCAAACCTCTCAACGTTCTCATTCGAACCGTTAGACGCTTCATTTTCTCTCTCCGTGCTGCTGGGTGGCAGCAGATGTATCTCCCCAAAATTGGGCATAATGTGTAACAGTGAGGAAATCTGGTCTGTTCAATATTGAACACTCAGCCATTTAGCCTGTTGGATCACAAACGAAGTACTGGTACCCTCTGGCACCTCCTTGTATGGACTCTCCGGTCGCCTTCAGAAATACAGAAATAATCGGTATCTTCCCCAATGGCCTGAAATACGACGGGCGGCAGCAGGACAGGCAGGAGGTTTCATGAACCGGTTCAATAAATTTCTGGTCGCCGCCTTCGTGTCGGCGGTTCTACTTCTTCCCAATATGGTGCGGGCGATGGAAATACGGATTCGATAAAATGGTGAGTGATGACCAGTTCGAATATGTCTATGAACTGATTTAGTGCGCAGAAAGTCCTGATAGATGAGGGACGGAGCGATCTCGCCGCACAGGTTCAGAAACTTTTCACGGAAGTCCCCTCCGACGATAAAAATCTTTGGGAATGAATAAATCTGGGATTGATCTGGCGATGACGCAGGGGTTTTGATGCCAAAAGGGCTGCAAAAGATCCCAATGCGCGGCGACTTGAAGCCCTTGAAGTCGAAGATGCGATGATCGTCATGCTCAGGAAGAATGGCTGTATTTGATTCGGCACGGAAAGCCAAAACGAGAATCCCGGCTTATTCCTTCTAGTTCGGGAATCGGGAGCGAGATATGATCCGGCACCCGAAGGTATACACAGGTTTGCACATGCGAGGTGGTCCAATGCGCAAGCTCCTCGTCATAGCAGCGATATTGGCATTTCTGCCCGCGACACGTGTTTTGCATCGCGCGAAAATTCCAGGATGTCCCACTGTGCAATCCGCATGTGCTCGAACAATTCCCAAATGGAATACGGCATTCCCGCGGGGCAAACTCCCCTCAGCTTCGGCGGAATGCCAGCCAACGCGCCTTTCCAATCCACATGTGCGTTGCCGCCGGAAAGAAGGCTGATCAGATGCTCCCGCAATATTTTTTCCTTCATTTCCTTCATGGAATCTCTCCATTCTTCGAGAAGTCTTTCAATTTGCCCCTCGGTTCCCTTCAAACCGAGGGCCGGGTTGCTGGTCCGTGCAGGCCGTCAATTGAATCGGGCCGCCCCAGTCCTGCAACAATTTTTCCGCTTGGGAATTGATTTCCTCGACCGGGCGGGGCTGCCTGTTCCCGGAACCAGGAAACACAAGGTAAAGGATCTCTCCCCGCGCGCCGCCGTTGCGCGCGTCGGAACGAATTCCCAGGTTTTCGGCCAGCGCCACCGAGCCTTCGCCCATTCGGTCCGCGGGGCCGATATCCCCAAAAATCGCGTAGGAAATTTTGCCGTTTCGCTGATTCAGAACGACGGAAAAATCTCCGGGGCGCGCCCCCATCTGTCGCGCGAAGCCGCCGGGCAGCACGATATATGGAATTTTCGTGGCGTCAACGTAGCGCGCGGGATCGTTCACCGGCAAGGACCGGTCGGCGAGCGCCGTCTCCGAAACGTAATAGCCGGGAAAGGGGTCGCCGGGCCCCTGGACAAACGGTTCGCCGTCGGAATCCTTGGCCAGGCCTGGCCAGGAACCCGGCTCGCCCGCATTCGCAAGGTCGTCCAGACCTGTGTTGTCGGGATGATAGGCGTTGGGCGCGCCATCAGCGTCAATCGTCATGCCCGCCTCATAAAAAAAGGCCGTACTTCCGGGCAAATGCCAGACAGGTATCTCGCGCTCCGCTTCCCCTTCGTGATTCATCTGGAAATTCATCAACTGCTCGGTGGAACAGGAATTCAAGGTATTCCGCGCCAGGCTCGCACCCGCCTGATTTTCTGTCTGCGGGTCCGGTGCCTCAGCCTGTTGTCCCTGGACAACCGCGGAAGAACAGAAAAACAAGCCGGTCAGGAGGAAGATCGAGATTTTATTCATGATGGCCGTCCCTGCATCGAAAACAACATGCCGTGAGACATCCCATAAAACGGGCGAGAATTTGTTTTTCCGCACACTCCCAGATTGTAGACCACTTCGGAGGAAAAATGATTCCGAGTGCTGCGCGCATGTTCAGGAACAGGGTCAGAGGGAACAGTCCCCTGAAGTTTCCCCTGAAATTTCAGAGATCAAAAACCCTTGATCCGACGAAGCTTTTCTCCAGGGCGGAAACCCCGGCCTGCGAGGCAATGAGCTAATGCCCACGTTTACTCCTACATTTCACAATTAGTGAAAAACGTTGCGCATCGATTTGGGGCCTCATTTGGGCAGTTTTTGCCACCCGCATATAAGTCATTGATTATTAGAACTTTATAATCTCCTTGAAAGTGAACTTTTGTGCGTCATTTGCCATCAAATTGCACATCCGATTGATGAATCGAGGGTGGGGTCTGTACTCACCCCTAGCTCAAAAGGAAAGATTGGGGGCATTTAATATGCGTCGTAGTTTAGTAACAATTTCCCTGGCCTTGGTTGCAGTTTTGTTGCTTCCTTCGCTCTCGAAGGCTGACACCTTCGCATACAATTGGGACGAGGTGAATGGTGCTTACTATGACTCAAGCTACACACCACCGTATCCCTCCATTGATGCGGGTGCCCCTACTACCGGTGCTCCTCTTCCGTTTTCGGTGCCAGCCGGCCAAGCCATTACCAGTGCTTCCTTCAGTAGCACCTTTGGAAACACGACAGTTTCCTCCACGACATCCCTGGACGTCTTTGTTAACGGCGTGAACGTTGGCAGTTGCACGGACGCCTGCTGGGCTACCCAAGCGCCGACTCCATTCAACTACAATTTCACATCCGCCCAATTCGCCTCACTTATAGGGCCGCTCGATCTTTCAATCGACCAGACGGATTGGGGATATATCCGCCTGGGTGCTTCCACTCTGACCATCAACACTTCACCGGTCGCGACGCCGGAACCCGGGACGCTCGCGCTATTGGCAATCGGGGTCTTCGGCCTTTTTGCATTGCCGAGGCGCAAACTCGCGGCGTTTCGCCAAGAGGCTTAGTTCCTTCGCACCTTCCTGGAGGCTCGCTGCTACTTCCATCAAGCTGGAAGTAGCAACGAGTCTCTATTTTTTTGCCCAGTTGCGCGCTTGGGGCTGTGCATAGAGGTTTCGCCGAGGGACAAGAGATTAATGCCCACGTTTGTTCCTGCAGTACTCAATGAGGGAAAACAGTTACCCCTCAATTCGGGCCCTGATTCGGGGAGTTTTTACCCCCTGTCGATAAGTTATTGATTATTAGAATTTTATAATTTCGCTAAAAATGAAATTTATTGCATGATTTGCCATCAAATTGCACCCCTGATTGGTGAACTGAGGGGGGGTGGCATTCACCCCTAATTTTAAAAATCAATTGGGGGTATTCAATATGCGTCGTAACTTAGTAACAATTTCCCTGGCCTTGGTTGCAGTTTTGTTGCTTCCATCGCTCTCAAAGGCCGACACCTTCACATACAATTGGGACGAGGTGAATGGTACTTACTATGACTACAGCTACACACCACCTTATCCCTCCATTGATGCGGGCGCCCCTACTACCGGTACTCCTCTTCCGTTCTCGGTGCCAGCCGGCCAAGCCATTACCAGTGCTTCCTTCAGTAGCACCTTTGGAAACACGACAGTTTCCTCCACGACATCCCTGGACGTCTTTGTTAACGGCGTGAACGTTGGCAGTTGTACGGACGCCTGCTGGGCTACCCAAGCGCCGACTCCATTCAACTACAATTTCACATCCGCCCAATTCGCCTCACTTATAGGGCCGCTCGATCTTTCAATCGACCAGACGGATTGGGGATATATCCGCCTGGGTGCTTCCACTCTGACCATCAACACTTCACCGGTCGCGACGCCGGAACCCGGGACGCTCGCGCTATTGGCAATCGGGCTCTTCGGCCTTTTTGCATTACCGAGGCGCAAGCTCGCGGCGTTTCGCCAAGAGGCTTAGTTCCTTCGCACCTCCCTGGAGGCTCGCTGCTTCTTCCATCAAGCTGGAAGTAGCAGCGAGCCTCTTTTTTGCTCCGCGGACGATGCTGTTTTCGCTGCTATGTCCAAACTGGATGGGCGCAAAACTGGGCGCAGTGAAGGAACAGCACCTGCAGCGGAACAAGTGCAACGCGAGATAAGTCAATGATAGGATTGCAGTAGCAAATCACGCGCCCGTAGCTCAGTTGGAAAGAGCGTCTGCCTTCTAAGCAGAGGGTCGGGGGTTCGAATCCCTCCGGGCGCGCCAGTTTTCCCTGGTCCAACCCGGAGACATGGCGGGTGGCGCACCCTTTAGACGATTTTGAACTTCCGGGTGGCCCGAGCTTTAAGAAGTGATTTTGAATTTTCGAGTGTCACAATCTTCCGTTTTTTGAAGGCTGGGGTTCTGATCTGATCTTCTTGACCTGGATCATCGGCCAGACAGCAGAAATCCAATCGAAAACCCTGGCCTCGAAAAGCGTCGAGGACAGGGCGCCCGCAAACACAGAAGCACAACCCTGCATTGGCGCAGCGGATTAGCAGCATTAGTGGGATAGGCTTCAGCCTGACCGATTTTGCTTTTCTCAAAAACAAAGGCAGACAGGCTAAAGCCTGTCCTACTTGTACTTCGGCCAATGGCGCGATATCAGCCTTGCGGGGTGTCGGGAGAGGCATCGCGAGCAACAAAATTGCTTTGACGCAGCAGCACCGCCTCCGACCTCTGGAACCACAGGAACAGGGGCAGCAAAATCAGCATACCCAGTATGAAAAACAGGAATCCTCCATCGCGATGCAATCGGCCGGTGAGGAAGCTGGGATCAACGTGTACGGCCAGCAAGGTGAGCGTCGCAATGCGTATTCCATTCTTGATGATCAACACCGGCACGGCGGCAACCAGCAGGGCCGTGCGGCGCCAATTCGTTCGCAGAAACAGATGCCCCGCCAGCAGGCACGTGATCAGCAGCGCTTGTGTGGACCGAATGCCGCTGCATTCTTTTGCCACTTCAATGGAGACATTCGGCAACACAAAAATCAGTCCTTCACGCAGAACCGGGGTGCCACTCAAATGAAAAAACCACCCCGCTACGTCCGCCGAGCCGTTTTGCAACCAGACGATGAAGCGATCCAGAAGATAAACGGGCACAGGCAGCATCAGCAGCAGGAACAGCAGGGGGAAGAGTCCGGCAGCAAAAGCCGGCGTCCCATAGAAAAACAGGAAGCCGGCCCAGAGCAGACACAATAAGCCCAGAATGACCAGGGCCAACCAATCGCTTCCGGGAAAAATGGCCGCTGCTTTCCAGCCCAGCGCGCCGAGCAAAACGCCGGCAAAGAACAGTATGGCGGCGGACGAAGCGCTGCGGCGCAGTGTCTGGAACACTTTATCGCGCTCGATAAACACCAGAAAAATGCTGACGAAAGGAACGATCAAGATGTGGGAGTACGTGTCAGAGGAAAGGGCAAGTTGCACCAGGCTGCGCAGCGGGACCCAGAAAGCCAGCAGGCACGCCGCCACGTAGGCGGCAAACCAGATCGTACGGCGCATCGGTGTGGTGGGCGTTGCCATGGAATCCCTCAGCCCCCGGCATTTTCGCCGAGCGCCTTGCGAATTTCGACCGCTTGTCCCGGCGCCGGTTTCAACTGCAGCGCTCGTCGCAGTTCCTCCCGGGCATGGGACGAATCGCCATTCTTCAGGTAAGCCAGCCCGAGATGGTAGTGGTAGGTGGGACTTTGCGGAATAGCTTTTACGGCTTGCCGGAACAGGTCAATCGCCGAACTGTAGACGCCTTCGTTATAGTAGGCCCAGCCGAGCGTGTCCGCCGAGTGCGGGTCGTCCGGCAAGCCCCGCCGCGCGGTCTGCGCCATCGTGAGTGCGACGCTTTTGTCCCCGCCATGGTCCAGCAAAACTGAAGCCAGATTGTTCGCCGCTACCGGGTAATTGGGCTGCACCTGCAATGCTTGCCGGTACAGCTTTTCCGCCTCCTGCCAGTTGCCCCGGCTTTCCTCCAGCGATCCCTTGGCAACATACAGGGGCACCGCGCGTGGATTCTTCTCGATCGCTTTCTGATAGCTGGCGATGGCCTGATCCAGCGACCCTTTTTGAATCTGCAATTGCACCATGAGCATAATCGCCTGAATGTTGCTGGCATCCCGATCCACGGCCTTCTGCAGCGCCGTTTCCGCGCGAGCTGAATCCTTCGCCGCCAGCAGCAGTTGGGCCTGCAGGAGATAGAAGCCGCTGTTGTTCGGCGACCGGGCAATCTGCGCATCGACTGCGGCTCGGGCCTTTTCCGGCTGCTTCTGCTGTAGCTCCGCGCTCACAAGACCCCGCAGCGCCTCCACCGAGTTTGGGTCCCGGTCGAGCGCTTGTTGGAACAGTTTCCCCGCGTCGCCGGGGCGGTTCTGCGCCGCTCGCAATTCCCCAAGCCGCGTGTAGGCAGCGGCGTCGCCAGGAGCCACCTGCATGGCCTTGTTGAAATAGATCTCCGCCACGGCCATGTCTTTGCGCGCCAATCGCTCCGTGCCGCGATCGACATACCCCTCCGCGGCGGTCGGCTCGTATTTCATCAGTTGGTCCGCGCTCTTGGCCAGCAGGTCCCAATCGCCTCGCCGTAGCGCCATCGAAGCCAGCGCGCGCTGCGCGCCCACCAACCCGGGCGCCAGACGCAAGGTAGTCTGCCATTCGCTCTGCGCCAGATCGGGTTCCCCCGCCTGGTCGTACGCAACGCCCAGTTCAAAATGGGCATTCGGGTTCTGCGCATCGTTCTTGATGGCTTCTCGCAGAATCGGTATGGCATCGTCGGGATGCCCGTTGCGGATCATAAATCGAGCGCTGGTAACCTGGGCCTCCACATCGCCCGGGTCCTGTTTCAGAATCTGATCGTTGAGTTTCTTGGCCTCATCCGCCTTGCCCTGCCGGATCAAAACCTGGATGTAGGTCTTGCGGACGGACAGGTCTTTGGGGTGCGCCTGAGAAAGGGCCGCAAATTCGGACAGGGCTTTTTCGAGCTGACCTGTTTGCAGGTAGAAATCGCCCAGCATACGATAACCCTTTGGATTATTGGCAAGAGCCTGCTTGGCATCGCTCAGCGTACGTTCCGCATCGGCTTTGCGGCCTTGCGAAAGATAGAAGCGCGCCAACTCCGCCCGCGGAGCAGGATCGGTCGGATTGGTGGCGATGGCGGAGTTGTACTGCCGCTCCGCATCGGCCCAGCGCTTCTGCGCGATGTACGTCTCCGCTAGACCAAGGTGTCCGGGAAGGAACTTTGAATCGATCGAAAGCGATTTCTGAAAACTGGCCTCGGCGTCACTGGGCTTGTTGCCGCGCATTTGGAGCGCTCCCAGAGTGGAATAGCCCTCGGGACGCCCGGGTGACATCTGAATCGCCTTCTGCGCTTCTTCCGTAGCCAGATCCAGGTGTCCCAGTCCCAGATCCGCTTCGGACAATAGGATTGCCGCATCAAAATTACTCGGCTGCAGTTGCAGGGCCGCGGCGGACCGGTCATGCGCCTCTTGGAATTTCCGTGCGGCAAGCAAAATTTTCGCCAGGTCGGTGAGAGCGTTCACATTTTTGGGATCCAGCTCCACTGTGCGGCTCAACTCCTGAAACGCGCCCTGCAGCTGCGATTGCTTCAGGTAACACTGCCCCAACTGGTAGTGCGCATCAGCGAAGTCTGGATCGATCTGGATGGCGTTTTGGAACTCGATGGCGGCCTCGCGATAGAGGCCCTTCTGGAAATAGCTCATGCCGCTGGCAAAATATTTCTGCTCGCGAACCTTGGGATCGCGGGAACAGCCTGGCAGAATGGTGGACGTCAATACGACCAATACGAAGAAAACGGTCCAGAAACGAAGCCATGCGCGCACGAAATCCCTCCATCCACAGCATACACTGGCCTGCACAACGGTGGACAATTCCATCGGAAACGATTCCGAGACAGTAAACAGAACGCGCGAAACGAGAATCCTTCGCAATTTCACATGCGCAACCGATTGCAGGAAAAGCAACCCACTCGACTGTCATTCCGCCCCCTGGCAGGCGCCGGGGTTAAACTGCACGAGGCGTCCGGTTTCCAAAGGTCCTGACGACCGGGGGTATCGGACAGAAAACAGAAAGCAACTCTTTACCCTGCATTGGGGTTCATAATAGGGGTGCAAACTCAGGGGTTGGCATGCGGCCAGGCATGAAACTTTCAAGATGGGGCGTGCTGTTCTGCGTGTTGATTGGATTTGCGACGCAGGCGAGCGCCGGGGTGACGGTGCTTCTGGAAGAGCCCTACAGCTACGATGGCGCTCTGGCCGGGATCGGCCATACTGCCGTTTATCTGACGCACGTCTGCGCGGCTACCCCTATTCATCTGCGCCGCTGCGGACCGGGAGAGCGCGGCGTGGTCATCAGCCGCTACAACCGGATCGCGGGATATGACTGGATTGCGATTCCGCTGATTCCCTACCTGTATGCCGTCGACAAACCGGAGGATGTCCCTCTGTCAGCGAACCAGAAGCTTGTCGCGTTTCTCAGGGACCAGTACCGGCGCGCCCATCTGGAAGAATTGGCGCCCGACACAGCTTCCGGAGACGCCCCGAAGGGCGACTGGGTCCAGCTCGTCGGGTCATCGTATAACCGCACCAGCTACGGCTTCCAGATCGAGACCACGGCAGCGCAGGATGACGCGCTGATCCAATGGCTCAATTCCCGCCCGAACCGCGCGTCCTACAAGGTCCTATCCCGCAACTGCGCCGATTTCGTCCATGAGGTCGTGAACTTCTACTATCCCAAGGCCATCTCGAGAAGGGCCATCACGGACCTGGAAGTCATGACTCCCAAACACGCCGCCAAGTCGCTGGTCAAGTACAGCAAACATCATCCGGATTTGAAATTCACGCGGATCGTATTTCCGCAGGTGCCCGGCACGATGAAACGCAGCAAGCCGGTACGCGGCGTGCTCGAATCGGTTGTTCGCGCGAAAAAATATATTCTTCCGCTGGCGGTATTCCACCCTATCGTCGCGGGCGGCGTCGCGGGGGCCTATTTGTTCGGAGACCGTTTCCACCCCGCGCGAAACGCGGTGGTTTTTAACATCCATGGCAGTCCGGAGGCGCCGCCGTCGGACGACGAGCGTCAAAGCTACCGCGAGGACCTGGAATCGGAACAGAATGCCCATGGGGATGGCGACGCCAAGGGCGACCGAGCCAGCTGGCGGGAGTTCCAGCAGAAGGCGCAACCGCAGCTGGATGATTCCGGCCGTCCGGTACTGGCTGCATCGTACGGAGGGGATGAGGTTGAAATGGGCGTTACCCGGCAGGACCTGCCTCGCGACGACGTTCCGGCAACGCTGCAAAGAGGGCTGATGCTGGCGCGTCTGCGGCAAGCATTGTCCCGCAGCCGCTCTCCGAGAATATCCGGCGATGAACTCCGCAATGACTGGCAATTGCTGCAGGAGATCGATTCGGCCGAGCAGGAAAATGCTTCACGATCCGAGCAAGCCGGAAACGAGATACCCGAGCAGAGTTCCAATTGAAGTTCCCGGGCAGGCGCCTGGCATATTTACATATATAAATGTGCTGGCTCTTCTTGCAAAACCGTAAGACACTCTCTCTGCAACGACGATTCACTGTATCCGCTCGACTCACTTTCCACCGGTGAGCATTGACATTGGGCCACATTGGTTCTTAAGATTGGTTTTCGAAAAAAAATTTACGGATGTGGTGCCATTTTTAATTTGTATGCGTCTGTCTGAAAGAGAAACCCTATGATTACTGTCAAAGGCCTTACAAAAAGGTACGCCCACAATACTGCCGTAGACCACATCTCATTTGAAGTCGAACGGGGGCAAATCGTTGGTTTTCTTGGACCTAACGGCGCCGGCAAGACCACTACGATGCGCATGCTCACGTGCTTTTTGACGCCCTCGGGCGGTTCGGCGACCGTGGCGGGCTTCGATATCCTCGAACAGCCCCTGGAAGTCAAGAAACACATCGGATACCTGCCGGAAACGCCGCCAGTTTATCCGGAAATGCGCGTCGGCGAGTATTTGACCTTCGTGGGCCGGCTCAAGGGGCTTTCCGGGGCGGAACTCCGCACGCGCGTGGGCTATTCCTGCGAGCGCTGCTCGGTCGCGGACGTCCGGAACAAGATCATCGGAAAGCTTTCCAAGGGCTACCGACAGCGCGTCGGCCTGGCTCAATCCATCATCCACAATCCCGACGTGCTGATCCTGGATGAACCGACGGCGGGGCTGGATCCAAAACAGATCAATGAGACGCGAGACCTCATCAAGAGCCTGGCCGGCGATCACACCATCATCTTGAGCACGCATATTCTTCCCGAGGTCAGCCAGACCTGCGAGCAGGTCATTATCATCAACAAGGGCAAGATCGTGGCCACCGACTCGGTGAGCAATCTGCAAAACCGCGCGCGCTCCGGAGAATCGGTGCTGGTTGAAGTTGCCGGCCGCAACGGCAGCCTGGATCCCGCCGCGGTGCAACACAAACTGGAGCAAGTCGCGGGAGTCAGCCGGGTTATCTCCAAGGCCGACGGCCAGAAACGCGTGATTTTTGAAGTCGAGGGAAGCAAGGACCGCTCCATTCGCGGCGAAATCGCGCGCGCGGTCGTCGAATCCGGCTGGGACCTGAATGAGCTGCGCGCCGCCGCGATCAGCCTGGAAGAAATCTTCCTCCAGCTTACCGGATCGGAAGCGCCCGCCGAACTGGAAGGCGTCGCGGCAGGGGGACAAAACCAATCATGAAGAATATCTGGATCATTTGCCGCAAGGAACTCCGCAGTTATTTCGTTTCTCCGGTCGCTTATATCCTGCTCGTCCTGTTTGCCGTCATTTTCGGGTTCTTCTTCTGGAACTCGCTGGGCTATGTCGTGAACGTGGCCATGGAAGCCCAGATGCAAGGTGAACCGTTTACCATGAATGTCAACGAGCAGGTCGTGCGGCCCCTGCTTGCCAACCTCAACGTAATCGGCCTGTTTTTCATACCCCTGATCACCATGCGCCTGTTTGCCGAGGAAAAACGCAGCGGCACCATCGAACTGCTCACCACTTCTCCCATCCGGGACTCCGAAGTGATCGTGGGAAAATGGCTGGCGGCGCTTCTGATGTATGCGGCTCATGCTGCTGACGACCGTGCTCGACTTCGTTTTCCTTTTCCGGTACGGCAACCCCGATTGGAAGCCAGTGGCCATCGGATTCCTGGGCCTTCTGCTGCAGGCCGGCGGGTTGCTGGCCATCGGAACGTTTATTTCCTCGCTCACGCGGAATCAGATCATCGCCGGCGCCGTGACGTTCGCGGTCTGCCTGTTGCTGTGGGTGCTGGGCTGGGTCAGCGAGTACAATAACGCCACGTGGGCCCAGGTGCTTTCCTATATGTGCGTGATCACGCACTTCGATTCGTTTGCCAAAGGCGTAATCGATTCAAGAGATGTGATCTTTGACGCGACGGTGATCTTCCTGGGCCTGTTTTTTACCGCGCGTTCGATGGAATCCCTGCGTTGGAGGTCGTAAGTGAACAGCCGTTGGATCCAGGCAAGGCAAACCAAGTACGCGGTGTATGTAACGCTTTATATTCTCGTGATCCTGGGCATCGTTTCGGTGGCCAATATTCTGGGCGATCGCTACAACAAGTCTTATGACTCGACCTCGAACAAGCGCTACAGCCTGTCCGAGCAGACCGCGAAAATTGTAAAAGGAATCTCGCAGCCGACGACCATCACCTATTACGACAAGAACAGCAACTTCCAAACCGCAAAGGACCTGCTGGACCGCTACACGACTCTTTCGACGCGCATCCACGTGGATTACATCAATCCCGACAAGGACCCCCAAGCAGCCCGCGCCGCCGGCATCACCAAGTACGGAACCACGATCGTGCAAGTCGGCACGAAAAAGAATGAAGCCAAGAGCTTGACTGAGGAAGACGTTACCGGCGCGATCATCCGCGACCTGAAAAACAATACGCGCACCGTTTGCTTTGTTTCCGGTAGCGGCGAACATCGCCTGGACGACACCGACCGCAACGGCTATTCGCACCTGAAGGATGATCTGGGCAAGGACGACTATCAGACCAAGACCATCAGCCTGCTCGAAAAGCCCGAAGTCCCCGCGGACTGCACGGTGGTGGTGGTGGGCGGCCCCAAGAACGACTACCAGCAGCCGGAAGTGGACGCGATCAAGAAGTACGTCGAGCAGGGCGGCCGGGCGATGTTCCTGCTCGACCCGCCGCTGAAGATCGGGCGCCCCACCGCGGACAACAATGCCCTGGCAAGCCTTCTGCAAAGTTGGGGCGTCACGCTGAAAAACAACCTGCTCCTGGATATGAATCCCGTGGGCCAATTGATGGGCGTGGGTCCCCAGATCGCCCTCGTCTCCGCCTACGAATCGCAACCGATCGTGGACGACATGAAGGGCACAGCGACCGGCTTCCCGCTTTCGCGATCGATGACCGTCAAGAATACGGATAAGACGAAGGTGCAAAAACTGTTCGAATCCTCCGCATCGACCTTTGCGACTTCCAAGCTGGATTCACCCAACGTCAATCCGAACGACCCCAGCAATCAGAGGGGTCCACTGACGATCGCCGCTGCGGGCAGCTATGCGACCGGCAAGAAAGATTCAGAGGGCCGCTTTGTGGTCGTCGGCAGTTCCATGTGGGCCGCCAATTCGTTTCTCAACTTCAATGGAAACAGCGATCTTGCTTTGAACGCGATGAACTGGCTTTCCTCGGACGAAGACCTGATTTCCATCCGCCCGAAACCTCCGGAAAACCGCAAGATCACCATGACGCAGTCTCAATTTGCCTGGGTACGGCTCAGCACTCAGTTTCTCCTGCCGGCCGCGCTGCTTCTGATGGGACTGTCGGTCTGGTGGCGGAGAAGGTAGCGGGAACGCCGGGAAAACTTCATTCACCGCTGAAAATATTATGATGAAAATGCGACAACTTATCGCAGCCGCCGTCGTGCTTGCCGCGCTGGCCGCGACGCTTTACTGGTCCAACCACCACAAGCCGGCGGACACCAGCGCAAAAACCGATGCGACCACAAAAATCATTTCCCTCACGCGGGATGACATCAACAAGCTGGAAATCAAGAAACAGGGCGAAGGCGACGTCGTTCTGAACCGAGTGGGGCCGGACCACTGGAAAATCACGTCGCCCAAAACGCTGATTGCCGATGAGAACGTGGTTTCGCCCATGCTCTACGCGCTTTCCCCCATGGATTCCGCCACGCTGATCGAGGAAAAAGCCGGCGACCTGAAACCCTTCGGCCTGGCCGATCCCGCCGTCACCGTTTCCGTCACCGAAAAGGACGGCAAGACGCAGACGCTTCGGTTTGGCGACAACACACCCACCGGCGATTCCGCTTACGTGATGCTTTCCGGCGATCCGCGCCTGTTTTCCGTCGCCGCCGCCACCAAAACGGAATTCGACAAAAACCTCACGGACCTGCGGGACAAACGCCTGCTCCCGGTCGATTTCGAAAACATCACCAGCGTGCAAATCACCAATCCGAAACTCAACCTCACGTTCGGCTCCGACGACGGCCAATGGACCGTTCGCATTCCCAAACAAATGCGCGGGGACACCTCGAAACTCGAGGGCGTGATGGAAAAACTGAAAGAAGCCGACATGGATCCCAGCACACCGACGGCGGAAATGAACAAGGCCGCGTCTTTGTTTGCCTCGGGGACGCCGGTGGCAACCGTGAAGGCGACCGATGCGTCAGGCACGCAGGAGCTGCAAGTTCGCAAGAACGGAAATGCCTACTACGCCAAGACCACGGCCATGAATGGCGCGTACAAGGTTTCGAACGATCTTGGCAAGGATGTGGCCCAGAATCTCGAGGAATTCCGCGAACACAGATTGTTCGATTTCGCGGCCGAAGATCCGGACAAAGTGGAAATGCACGACGGGCCCAAGGCGTATTACCTGACGCACAGCGGCGAGGACTATTGGTCGGGGGAAGGCAAAAAGATGGACCCGCTGAGCGTGCAGGACTTTCTCCGCGTCGTCCGCACGTTGACCGCCACGAAATTTGTGACATCCGGATTCTCAGACCCCACGATCAAAATTGTGGCCACCTCGCGGGGCGGCAAGCGCGTGGAAAAAGTGGACATTGCGAAAACCGGCGCCAACTACATCGCGAAGAGAGAAGACGGACCGACGCTCTATGAACTGGACCCGGCGCGAATCGCCGACTTGCGAAAAAACGCAGCCGCTATGAAACCTGCCCAGGCTCCCCCGGCCAAGAAGAAATAACCTCGATTTATTTCCGGCCGGATCCGTCGGGGCGATCGCCAAAAAAAACGGCGGGATCGAAGATTGTCTTCCCTCGATCCCGCCGGTCAAGCCCGTAAAGCCCAAACCATTGTTCCACACGATCCGCGGCAAAGCGCGGTCGTGCGGTTAAGCCTTCGGATAAAAGTCAAGCAGGCGCACATCGATTCCCGTGCCCTCTAGGGCCTTCTTGAACACGGTGGTGTCCTGTCCCCGGTAGTGGTACGGAATCACGACCTTCGGATGAAACGCCTTGACGGCTTCGGCTGCTTCTTCCGGAGGCATGGTGTAAGGCAGATTCATGCAAACAAACGCCACGTCAATGTTCTTGAGGGCGCGCATTTCCGGAGTGTTCGCGGTGTCGCCCGAAAAATAGAAGCGCTTGCCGCCATAGGTGAGCACGTACCCGTTACCGCGCCCTTTGGGGTGAAACAGCTGACCGGGCTTGGGACCCCGGGTCAGGTTGTACATGGGAATCGCTTCAATCGTCCAGGCGCCCCACGTTTTTGTTTCGCCGTTGGAAATCGGCATGGCCGTCGTCACCGTCTTCACCACTGCCGGGGGAGCCATAATTTCCGTTCCCGCCTTGCTCACCGTCTTGATCAGCGCGGGGTCCATGTGGTCGCCGTGGATGTCCGTGATCAGAATCAGATCAGCCTGCGGAAGTCCCGTGAACACGGCAGGCTTGGCAGGATCAAGGATGATGACCTTGCCGCCCGCTTCGATCTCCACCGAGGCATGGTATACCGGCGTGATTTTCACCGGACCGGCCGACGTATCAAACGTCTGCGTAGGCCTCATCTGCGCCTGCACCCCCACCGCAAACAGGGCGATGGCTGCCAGAGAAAAAATCCGTACAATTGATTTCATTTGAACACTCCTGTAGTTTATTGCACCCTGAACCTTCGGAATCTTAGCATGCGTGCAGCCCCCCTACAACTTCATCAACCGGAGGAATCGTCTTCACGCAGTTTGCGGGCTCGCCGGAATCGCCGGTCTTTGCCCTGCCTGTACCAAAGGCCAGATGGCTCTTTCGCAATTTTTCGCGGACGAGTGATTGTTGCCCTTCCACCCTGCGTAGAATGGGGCTACAGATTCTCGGTAACGTTCCGGACCCAGTGAGGCATACCGTGAAGGAAACATTCTACGATGTACCGCGAACCACCCCGCGCTTCGCGTTTATCGCCGATGCGGAACTCATCGGCGGCGGCAGCCATGCGCGTGTCTCGGAGTTGAGCGCCTGCGGGTGTTACCTGGACACGCTCAACCCGTTGCCCAAAGGCTCCGAATTCCGTTTCCGCATTCACTATGGCTGCAGTTCGTGTGAATTTTCCGGCCGGGTCATCTACTCGCATGCGGGTTTCGGCATGGGCGTCGTCTTCACAAAGCCCACCGCCGAGCAGCGATCCACCCTCGACGTCTGGCTCGATGAGCTTGCGCGAAAATTGGCCTGATTCGACGCGGCAAGTTCGCCCATCCGTGCGCGCCTTCTCTTGACGTGTGCATCCGCCTTCGCTACTGTGTGGACACAAGTTCCCCAAGACGCTGTAAGCAATGAGAGCGCCCAAGAGAGGGGGTCCATCACGTATGGCCGCAACGTTTCGCGCTGAGCACGTGGGCAGTTTGCTTCGTCCGCCGGAACTGTTGCGAGCCCGATCGGCCCATCCCGCAGGCCGGCTCAACCTGCAAGAACTGCGAACCCTGGAAGACCAAGCCATCCTTCAAGTCCTGGAAAAGCAAGCCCAGTTGGGATTGAGCATCGTCACCGACGGAGAAATGCGCCGCGACTCGTGGCTCACCGACATGGCGGACGCCGTGAACGGATTCGTTCCCGAGCGCGTGGCGCTGGAATGGAAGGGACCCGGCGGGGGCATGGAGGGGAGCACGGCGCATACCGTCGGCGCAAAGCTGCAAAAGGTCCGGAAAATGACGGGCCATGAAGTTCCCTTTTTGAAAAAAAACGCGAAAGGGCCGTTCAAAGTTACGCTTCCCGCGCCCTCCAACTTCATGATCACCAGCTATAGGGCGGGCACCACCGATCCGTTCTATCCGACGCGCGGCGATCTGCTCAAGGATCTGGTGGCGATTGTTCACGACGACGTGCAATGGCTGGTATCGGAAGGCGTGCAGTACATTCAATTCGACGCTCCCTATTACTCGCATTACCTTGACCCGCGGCAGCGCGCGAACATGCGCCGGGCGGGGATCGACCCGGACAAGGAACTGGAAGATGCGATTGCCGGAGACAATGCGGCGTTGCGCGACGTTCCGCGCGGCGGCGTTACGCTCGCCTTGCACATCTGCCGGGGAAACAGCAGAAGCCGTTGGTACACCGAGGGCGGCTACGACTCCATCGCCGAAAAACTTTTCGGATCGCTCCTTGTGGATCGATTCCTGCTCGAATATGACACCGGCCGCTCCGGCGGGTTCGAGCCGCTGCGACTTGTGCCGCGGGGCAAGAGCGTCGTGCTGGGACTGGTCACCTCCAAGGAGCCGAACCTGGAATCGCAGGACGACCTTCGGCGGCGAATCGACGAAGCGGCGAAATTCGTGCCCATGGAAAACCTCGCGCTCAGCCCGCAATGCGGTTTCGCTTCCGTGGCGGCCGGGAACCTGATTTCGATGGACCAGCAGTGGAAAAAACTCGAACTGGTTGTGGAAACCGCCCGGAAAGTCTGGGGCACGCCGTAATAAGATCGGATCGCAACACCAAACCGTAACACCGGCCCGAAACGCCATCTAAAATTCTGGACCAGCAGGCTGCCCTCCGCGTGAATCCGGGAAATTCAGAATCCCCTGCTTCTGACTTTCCAGGACACCATTGCCTCGACCGTCATCGGTATCATTGCAGTTTGGCAAATTGAGCTGAAGGAATTGGATCGCTCGACAGAATTCCTCGGAGCCATTTACACTGGTGGCCGCGATTGTGAGCCGCGGACGAAACAACAAGGATGGTTGATGCCCAGCGTTACTTATCTTTTACCGGGCGGGACTTCGCGAACCATTGACGTGCCCGCCGGAACATCGGTGATGCAGGCTGCGCTGCAGCACCGCGTCGAGGGGATTCTCGGCGAGTGCGGCGGCAATTGCATGTGCGCGACCTGCCACGTCTACGTGGATCCCGATTTTTTCAGCCGTATTCCCGAGCCCCTGGAAAATGAGAAGTTCATGCTGAGCATCGCCGCGGAAGGACCCCGGCCCAACAGCCGCTTGAGCTGCCAGATCAAAATGAAGGATGAATGGGACGGGCTCATAGTGCGGCTTCCGGCAAAGCAACGGTGATGCGCGCGAGCCCCTCGATCTGATTGGGGCCATCGGGAAAAAATGTGAGGCAACCATGAAACTCCGCAAATTCGCGAAGCCTTTCCGCGTTGCCGGTGGAGGGGCCCATTTCCGCCTGAAAAACTTCGATCCCGCCGAGACGCTCGGATTGAAATCCAAAGAGCACGCGCAAAAAACGCTGGAGCACGGCATTGCCCGCCTCGCGGAATTGCAGGAGAAACTTTACGCGCAGGACCGCTGGGCCATCCTCATCATCCTGCAGGCCATGGATGCTGCCGGAAAAGACAGCACCATCAAACACGTCATGTCCGGAATCAATCCGCAGGGTTGCCAGGTCACTTCGTTCAAGGCGCCGTCGGCGGAGGAACTGGACCACGATTTTCTATGGCGGACCATGCGATTTCTCCCGGAACGCGGAAAGATCGGCATTTTCAACCGTTCCTATTACGAGGAAGTTCTGGTGGTGCGAGTGCACCCGGAAATTCTGGCCCGGGAAAAGATGCCGGCGCGGCTGGTCTCGAATAAAGTCTGGCGGGAACGTTTCGAGGATATCAACGCGCATGAAAAGTATCTGTCGAGGAATGGCATTGCGATTCTGAAATTTTTTCTGAATGTTTCGCGGAAAGAGCAGAAGAAACGGTTTCTGGAACGGCTCGACGAACCGGAAAAACACTGGAAATTCTCCGCCGGCGACGTATTGGAGCGGCGGCACTGGAACCAGTATATGCGGGCGTACCAGGAGATGATCGGCCGGACTAGCACCAGAACAGCGCCCTGGTACGTCGTGCCGGCGGACCATAAATGGTTCACGCGGCTCGTGGTTGCGGAGGCCATCATCGATGCGCTGGATGAACTGAATCTCCGCTATCCCAAAGTCGATTCGGAAAAACGCAAAAATTTGAAAAAGGCGCGCATCACTCTGCTTCACGAATCGTGACGGCCGAAACACCCGCCGCAGGGGGCCCCCCGTCCATTTCCCATTTCCGTTACCCCGCGAACGCGCGATGAGTACAACTTCACGGTGAAACCGGGCATCTGATGAGCCCGGCAGGAAAATCTAGCATGACCGCACGCGCAGAGGTCGTCATCATCGGAGCGGGACCCGCGGGGATCGCCGCGGCCATTGCGGCCAGCCAGAATGGATTCCGCGCCACGGTCCTGGACGCGCGCATGCCCCCGCTGGACAAGCCATGCGGCGAAGGCATCCTGCCGCACGGCGTCGCCGCGCTGGCCGCCCTGGGTATCCATCTGGATGCCGCCGGGGCCGTTCCTTTCGCCGGAATCCGTTTTGAGGACGAGGAATCTTCCGCGCGCGCCGAATTTGCGGGCGGAACCGGTTTTGCTCTCCGGCGCACCCGCCTGCATTGGCTTCTCCTGGATCGCGCGATACGCGCCGGCGTGGAATTCCATTGGGGCGCGGAAGTCGTCCACGTCGATTCCGACTTTGTAATCACAACGGAAAGACGTATTCCGTACGCGTGGCTGGTCGGGGCCGACGGGCAGAATTCGGCTGTCCGGAAATGGGCGGGGCTTGATAAACGTAAAGTTCGCGCAAAACGATTCGGCTTCCGCAGGCACTTTCAGGTGCGTCCCTGGGCCAATACCGTCGAAGTCCATTGGGCTGAAGGCTGCCAGATGTATGTGACGCCCACCGGCGAACAGGAAGTGGGCGTCGCCGTGTTCTCTCGCGATCCGCAGATGAGGCTGGAGCAGGCGTTGCCTCGATTCCCCGCCCTTGCGGAAAAACTGCTCGGCGCGGCCCCGACGACGGACGAATTGGGGGACACTACATCGTTGCGCATATTTCCGGCCGTGACCCAGGGTTGCATCGCGCTGGCCGGCGACGCCTCGGGCACGGTGGACGCCATTGCGGGTCACGGGCTGAGCATGGCGTTCCAGCATGCGATTCAATTGGGGGAAGCGCTCAGGCAAGGGAACCTGGAGCGATACGAGTCCTGCCACCGCAAGATCGCGGCCGCGCCGGTGGCCATGTCCCGGCTGATGCTCCTGATGGAGGCGAACAACCAGCTTCGCCGGAGAACCCTTCGCCTGTTTGCGAATTCACCGAATCTGTTTTCAAAATTGCTTTCCGTGCATTCCGGGACACTCCCGCTTTCCTCGATCGGCGTGGGCGAAATGGCCGATTTCGGATGGAAGTTGTTGTGGGCATAGAGTCCACATCCGCCTGGAAGGCGAATATCCGATTTTTCCGCGGCCGATTCCTGTTTGCGCTGATCGCTGCGCCGGCCTTGCTTGTGTTCGTTCCCGTATCGTACCCGCAGGTAAGGGCCGCGCAGCTCGACCCGGCACAAACAAGAATTGAATTCACCCTCGGCACCACTTTCCATACGGTTCACGGAAATTTCAAACTGAAAAGCGGCACCATCCGGTTTGACCCGGCGACCGGCGCGGTCCGTGGTGTCATTATCGTGGACGCCGCCAGCGGGGAGAGCGGCAACGGCGTCCGCGATCGCAGAATGCATCGCGAAATCCTCGAAAGCGACCGGTTTCCGGAAATTATTTTCACGCCGAGGCAAATGACGGGCGCGCTCACACTGAACATTCCATCCAGAGTGTTGATTGCAGGCCAACTGCGTCTGCATGGACAGGATCACGACATAACGATTCCCGTCGATGTCCAGCCGGAAGGGCAACAATTGCAAATCGCGGCCCGCTTCATCATTCCATTCATCCGGTGGGGCCTCAAGAATCCGAGCACATTCATTTTGCGGGTCAGCGACAAGGTCACCATTGACATTCATGCCGTGGGGCGCGTTACGAACGCAGGAACCTCATAAAAAGGCAGGAATGACGATAGACATTTCAGGCTGACGGTTTGGCGGCCGCGCCGAGTTGCGCCGCCCGCCTCGCCCGCGACATTGCGCCAATCAGCGGCGCTTCCTCGTTCAAGACCATGAAAATCGGGATTTGCGCCAGCAGGGGTGCAAATTTCTCCTTTTCGCAAAAGGCCCGGAAAAACGTCCCGTCTTCCATTTTCTCGCGGATCTTGACGGCGATTCCTCCGGCGATCCAGACACCGCCACGGGCGAGAACTTTCAGCGCCAGGTTTCCTGCTTCGGCGCCGTACATGGAGACCCACATGTCGAGCGTCTCAACGCAGACCGGGCACTTCCCCGCAAGCGCCAGTTGAGTGATTTCGGGCGCCGCGTCCGATTCCGGGTCGTCGAAGGATGGATGCCTAACGGCTGCGTCAAGAAATTCGTGGATCGTAAAAAATCCCCTGCCCGAAAGGATCAGTTCCACACTCACGAACTCATGGTGCTTCTTCATATGGCGCAACAACTCAATTTCACGTTCGTTGCGCGGCGCAAAGTCGGCGTGTCCTCCCTCGGAACTGGCAACCACATGCTGGGTGCCGTCCCAGAACAGGATGGCCTCGCCCAAACCCGTTCCCGCCGCGAGCAGAGCCTCGGTGGATTGCGGCGCAGGCACTCCGCGATTCAGAGTTGAAATTTCCGATGGCGGCAGCAATGCCAGGCTGTGCGCGGTTGCTTCCAGATCATTCAGCAGGACAACATGATCGGTATCCAGAAGTTTTGCCAGCGCCGCGCCATCGACGACCCACGGCAGGTTGGTTGCTTTGACGCGATGGCCGATGACCGGACCGGCGACGCCAAATCCCGCCGCCTCGATCGCTCCCGCACCCGCATTCCTGGTTTCTTTCCGTGTTTCGAGCAGGAATTGACCGATGACCTCTTCGAAGGTGGCGAATTCACGGCTTGCGAAGCGGTGCTTGACGACTTTCTCGTAACCGTCCGGGCGGTGCTCGTAGAGCGCCAGATTGCATTTCGTTCCGCCAATGTCGCCGGCCAGAATCATGAACCCTGCCTCGGCTTTCTGGGAACCGATCCCGCGGCATTTCCGGCCGGCGCTTTCGATTGCGAGTCGCCGGTTTCGAGCAGCGCGGCGGCGGCTTGATCGACCAGGAAAAGTTTCACCCCGTTTTCGCGAGGCTGAACCAGCTGAGCCGGATACGGCGGATCGGGTTTCGTTTGCAGGACGGCATGCAGAATTTCCGCTTTCTCCGAACCTTCGACCAGAAAAACCACGCGCAGCGCGGCATCCAGTACGGGAAGCGTCAGCGTCATGCGCCGCGCATTCAGCTTCGCAACCATCGGCGTGCTGACCCAACGCGAAGTTTGGCGCGTCACGCGGGTGCCGGGAAACAGCGACGCGGTGTGGCCTTCGGTCCCCATGCCCAGCAGGATCAAGTGGAAACGCGGAAAGCCCTGGCTGTCGAGTTCCAGATGTTTTCGGAGGATTTCCTCGTATTCGTGGGCCGCGCGGCCGATATTCGGCTTCTCGGCTTCCATGCGGTGCACGTTGGCCTGCGGGATTGGAACGCGCAGCAGGAGTTCGCGCCGGGCCATCCCGTAGTTGCTCTGCAGGTTTGTGGGGGAAACCGCGCGCTCGTCGCTCCAGAAGACGTGGACCTTGGCCCAGTCCACTTGCCCTCGAAATTGGCTGGAGGCAAGAATTTCGTACAACCTGCGCGGAGTGTTTCCCCCGGACAGCGCGACCATGAACTGCCCGTACTTCGCAATCGACTGCCACGCATAGTCCACGAACAGCCGCGCCGCGCCCCACGCGACCTCTTCGGGATTGGGGTACACATGCACACCGGGGAGAATCTCCCGCGGCATGCGTTTACGAATTCCGCCAGTGTCGGCCATCACGCTCCAGAAGTACATCCGATTCGTGCGGGCCCCAGGTGCCCGCCGCATAGTTTGGAAAGTTCGGTTTTTTCGCCTGAAACCAGTCGAGGATGGGATTCACCAGCGCCCAGGCCGATTCCACGCCATCGGCGCGGTCAAACAGCGTCGCGTCGCCGCGCATGCAATCGTTGATCAGCGTCAGGTACGCGCTTCGTTCGCCCGCGCCAAATTCCTTCTGATAGCTGAAGTCCATCGTCACGGTTTTCAACTTCATCGCCTGGCCCGGGCGTTTCGCGTGAAACGAAATTGAGATTCCTTCATCGGGCTGCACATTCAGCACGAGCGTATTCGTGGACAAATCCTGCCCTCGAAACACCAGATGCGGCGCGCGCCGGAACTGGATCGCAATTTCGCTCACGCGGCTTGGCAGGCGTTTGCCGGTACGCAAGTAAAAAGGGACTCCCGCCCACCTCCAGTTGTCGATCTGCAATTTCGCGGCGACATAGGTTTCCGTGCCCGAGTCCTTCGCGACGCCCGGCTCTTCCCGATACCCCGCCAGCATGGAAGAATTTCTCGGCGAGCTACCCGGGCCGTATTGCCCGCGCACGATGTCGGTGGCGATGGTTTCTTCGGTGAATGGCCGGATCGACTGCAGGACTTTGATCTTTTCGTTGCGCACGGCCGTGGCGTCAAACGCGGCGGGAGGCTCCATGGCCACCAGCGAAGTCAATTGCAGGACATGGCTCTGAATCATGTCCCGGGTGGCGCCCGCGGTTTCGTAGAAGGCCGCGCGCTGCTCGACGCCGAGCGTTTCCGCCGCGGTAATCTGCACGTGGTCCACGAAATTCCGGTTCCAGAGCGGTTCGAAGATTCCATTTCCAAACCGCAGCACCAACAGGTTCTGCACCGTATCTTTACCCAGATAGTGATCGATGCGGTAAACCTGCGACTCGTCAAAAGTTTTGAGCACAATCTGGTTCAGCTTCTTCGCCGAGGCCAGGTCCCGGCCGTAAGGCTTTTCGATAATGATGCGCACCCAGGATTTCCCGTTGGAATGCCTGGCGAGCCCGGCCTTGTCGAGCTGCTCGATAATTACCGGATACACGTCCGGCGGGGTGGCCAGGTAAAACAGCCGATTCCCGTTGAGCTTATGCGCGTGGTCGAGTTCCTCGAGCCGCTGCTTGAGCTTCTCAAACGCCGCCGGCTGATTGTATTCCCCCGCCACGTAGGCGAGCGCGCCGGCAAAATCCTTGCACCCTTGGTCCGTCGCCGCGCCGCCATCAGTAAACTTTTTTACCGAATCGATGGCCGACTGCTGAAATGCCTCGTCCGTCATATGTGTGCGCGCGAACCCGATGATTGCAAACCGCCGCGCCAGGCAATTCTGCGCCGCCAAACCGTATAACGCGGGCACCAGCTTCCTGCGCGAAAGATCACCGGAAGCGCCGAAGATGACGATCGTGCACGGATCGGCGGGGATCATGGAGCTGTCCATGGTAGGCTCGGCTGCTTCGTTTCCGGTTGGGGTCATGACGGGGTCCTCATTTTTTTGCTTCCGGCTTGATCGCATGGCCGCCGAACTGGTTCCTCATGGCCGCCAGCAGTTTATCGGAATACGATTCGGTGTCGCGCGAGGTCAGCCGCTGCAACAGCGCCAGCGTGATCACCGGCGCGGGAACATCCATATCCACGGCCTCGGCCACGGTCCAGCGCCCTTCTCCCGAATCCGAAACATACGGCGCAATCCCGGACATCTCGGGATTTTCCTTCAGCGCGATGCTGAGCAGGTCCAGCAGCCAGGACCGCACCACGCTTCCCGTCCGCCAGACTTCCGAGACCTGATGCAGATCGAGCGCGAATTCGCCTTTCTTCTTCAGGATCGCGAAGCCTTCCGCGTACGCCTGCATCATTCCGTATTCGATACCATTGTGCACCATCTTCACAAAATGTCCCGCGCCGGACGGGCCCACATGCCCCCAGCCCTTATCCTTGGCGGGCGCCAGAGTTTCCAGCAGCGGGCGCAGGCTTTCGACCGCGCTGTTATCCCCGCCCACCATCATCGAATATCCTTCCGTCAGCCCCCAGATCCCGCCGCTGGTGCCGACGTCCACGAACTGAAATCCGCAGCCTTTCAACGACACGGCCCGGCGCTGCGTATCCTTGTAATTGCTGTTTCCGCCGTCAATCAGGATGTCGCCCTCGGAAAGATGCGGCGTAAGCGCGGCCAGGGTTTCATCCACCGGCGCGCCCGATGGAACCATGATCCAGATGGCTCGAGGTTTGCCGAGGCTGCCGGCCAGACCGGTAAGGGAATCCGCGCCTCCGCCTCCGGCGGACACCACACGCGCCACGGCGCCTGCATCGCGGTCGTAACCTACGACGCGATGTCCTGCCCGCACCAGGCGCTCCGCCATGTTCGCGCCCATGCGGCCCAGGCCAACCATGCCGAGTTCCATCTGATCCTCCCGATGACTATTCCGCGATCGCCACGCCGCACGCCGCTAATTCCCGCCGCAACTGCGCCGCGTTTTGAAAATGAATCGTGCGCATCCGCAACTGTTGCGCGCACTCCAGATTCAGTTCGCGGTCGTCAATAAACATACATTCCTCGGGCCGGCGCTGGGTCACTTCCAGAGCCAGCTTATAGATTCCTTCATCCGGCTTCCGGATGCCCAGGTAGCAGGAACTGAAAAAGGCTTTGAATTCCCGCCGCAGCTGAAACTGCCGGATCCGGTATTCGTTCAGCTCCATCGGCTCGTTATTGATGGTCGAAAGCAGATACTTGCCCGACGCGGCCACGGCCGAAAGGATCGCTCGCGTTTCCGGATGCTCGACCGATTGCGCGAACATGAAAGCGGTAAATTCCTCCCGCGTGAAGGCGCGTTTGCGGTAAAAAATGATTCGCTCCAGGTACATATCGAGGGTGATTTTTCCCGTTTCAAATGCGGGGCTCGCGAGTTCATGCCGGTCCTGCAACTCTTCCCAATCCAGGCCGAACTTGTCCGACGCCGCCAGACGGGCGGTGCGATCCCAACCGTTCGACAGAATGACTCCGCCGACATCCCAGAACAGCGCTGTCACATCCTGCATTGCGCCCCCCTACCAGCCAAACGCGCGACCCGATTATTGTAAGCGAACCTGGATTTCAAGAGGTGCAATGTTCCAAAATCATTTTCTAAAATCCTGCGCCGGGCTTTCCGGCCCCGGCCGGTTTGGATTTCATTGAATCTTGCAGTATCGTAGGAGGGACACGATAGCTCAATTCTTGAATCAGTTCGAGGGAGGATGCAGATGGCGGATGATTCCAGCGGGCCCACAAAACCAGAGGCTTCCGGTGAACCCCAAAAGCCGGGCGAACGAATCGTACATTGCGTGAAATTCGGCAAAGATCTTCCTGGTCTGGACCGGGTTCCCTGGAAGGGCGAACTGGGCAAGAAAGTCTACGAGAATGTGTCCAAAGACGCGTGGAAGCTGTGGATCGAACACTCGAAGATGCTGATGAACGAGTACCGCTTGAATCCACTCGACCCGCAATCGCAGAAGATCATGGAAGAGCAAATGGACCAGTTTTTCTTCGGCGAAGGCGCAAAACTTCCCGCGGAATACGTTCCGCCAAAGGCCAAGGGTTAATCCGGCGTCCCCGCGGGCGGCAGCGTTCCGGTTACCGGATGCTCGACCGGCAATCGTTCGATCATTTCGAATTTTAGAACGCTGTGCGCAAGGCGGAGCGTTGCCTCCACTTCCTCGGGCGATTTCGCTCTCGCGAAAATAAATCCAAGATAGGTCGATCCCTCCGGCCACGCCGCGATGAAGTCGTGCAGGCGGGCCGTAATCTCTACCCCGTCCACATGCGGCGTCGCGCGGGCTTTTTCCACTCCCTCGACGCCCTCCAGGACCCCCGTTTTCGGCACCGGAACCATCATGACGCCGGAGGCCTCGCTTTCCCGGTCCAGATCGCTGTCCGGCAATCCCATCGCATGGCGCACGAGCAATTCCTCCAGCGGAATCAGCTGCGGGCCAAAACGCAGCGCGCGCGAACACAGGCCGCCAATGGGCCTTGGCGATACTTCGAGCACCCACGGACCCTGCTCGTTCACCCGGAATTCGGCATGCACCGGTCCATGCGTGAGTCCCAGGGCGCGAACTGTTGCCGCAGCGCAGTCCGCGATGCGTTCCTGCATCTCCTCCGGCTGCCGAGACGGCGTGACGTAGATGGTTTCCTCGAAGTACGGCCCTTCCAGCGCGTCGGGCTTGTCGAAGATCGCCAGCGTCCGCAACTTCCCTCGCGTCAATAATCCTTCGACGGCAACTTCCGCGCCCGGAATGTACCGCTCGACAAGCACGCGGTCGAGTTCCCCTTCGCGCGTGGCCTGAATTTCGGGAGAGTTCAGGAGAGACTGGATGCGCTCCACGGCCGCTTGAAACTCCTCGGGATTGTTGGCGCGGATCACGCCCTGGCTCGCCGCCAGCCGCAAAGGTTTGACGACGCACGGGAAATGCACGCGCGGAAGAATTTTCTCCACGCGCTTATCGAGGCGGAAGCAGAAAAACCCCGGCACTGGCAGGCCCGCCTCGCGCAGCACTTCCCGCTGGCGCAATTTACTGCGGCAATTTTCGACCGCCGCGGGCGAGTTGTACGGAATCCGGATGGCGCGGGCCACGAAAGCGGCGGAGGCCGCCGGACGATCGCCCAGCGCGATCAGCCCGTCCAGCGGACGCACCAGGGATTGTTGAACGATGCGCCGCGCGGCATCCTCCGGCCGGTCGAAACGCACGGCCATGGCGCCGTCCGACCAGGGATCTTCGAGCTGGTCGCAGCGGTCGCTGGCGAACACGACTTCCACGCCCAGCGCGCGCGCCGTTTCGGCAAAGCTGCGCGTCTGGTAACCCAGCTTGCTCGCGAGGATGAGGATACGGCTCATGCGGTGGATGTATGCCTGATGCTGGTACTCGCCTCTAAGCGGGCCTAAACGGGCCTAAACGGGCCTAAACGGGCCTAAACAAACTGGTCCGCCTTGGGGACCGCTTCCTTCACTTTTCCGATGGACACAAGCTGATCGTTCATGGGCTCGGCGCAACAATACCAGGGCTCGTCCAGATAAGGTACCGGCGCGGCTTGCGCTACGGGGGGAGCCGAGTCCCGCGGCGCGCGAATCCCGGCGGCCGCCATCGCCGCCCGCCGAATATGCCAAAATATTTCTGTCCGCGACAATTTGAGCGCATCGCCCCGCTGCACGAGGTCGGAAACGACGCGCGCCAGAGCGTCTACGCGGGCGTCTTCGTGCTTCCACGGATACACAAGCGCCGCGGAATCAAACGGCCCCACCATGACGCGCATCTCCGGCAAATCCAGCAGGAGCGAGCCCGCCGGAATCAGCAGGCGGATCGCGAGTTGAATGGGGGCGACATTCTCGCGCAAATCTTCCTGCGCGATCACGTCCAGCAGATCGATATATCCCTCAAGCGTGGTCCACGGCGTGAAAGGCACGAACGTGGGCAACAGCGTCATGCCCAATTCCCGGAACCTTGCGGCGACGGCGCGGAAATCGGCGCGCGTGTGTCCTTTATCGAACTTTTCGAGCACAACATCGTCCACCGATTCGACCGCGCTGATCACGAACAGGCATCCGGTATCGCGCAGGGTTGCCAGATGATCGTCGTGCCTGCGCAAGTGCTCGATTTTGATCGTCACGTCGTAGGTGAGTTCCGGAAATTCGCGGTGCATCGCTTCGACGATGGGAAGGGCGTGCGCGGGGCCATTAAAGAAATCCGGGTCGCCAAACGTTATGTGCTGCGCCCCGGCCGCCACCTGACGGCGGATATCCTCCAGCACAACGTCGCGCTCGACCACGCGAAATGCGCCGTTGTACACGGGCACAATCGGACAGTGCCGGCAAAGGTGCTTGCATCCGCGCGTCGCTTCGGTCGACCCCGCAATGCGGCGTTCCCCGCCGGGCATCACGACGCGCGCGTACCTGCCAAGCTCCGGCATTCCCGCGCGGTCAGGCACAAGAAATTTCTGCCGCTCAAGCGAAATCACCGGCTCCGGCTGCGCCGCGCCGCCATTTTGATTTTCCGCGGCCTGCTGCAGGCGATCCGCGAGACTTGCCAGACCCTGCTCGAATTCCCCGCCCAGAATCGTACCCACGCCGAGGCCGCGCAGGTATTCTTCGTTCACGGGAGCGTAGAGGCCATAAAAGCAGAGATGCGCGTGTGGATTCATTCCCCGAACAGAAGTGATGAGTCCCGCGGCAAGCCGTGTGGCCGTGTGCATGGGCACATAAAAGGCGATCAAATCCGCCGGACCAATCGCGCCCTCATCGAGCGATTGCCGGGTCAGATCGAGGCAGGCGACCTCATGCGCGCGGGCGCGAAGCCAGGCCGCGGGCGATGCCAAACCGAATGGCTGCCTGCCAAGTTCATACGTTGAGATGAGTACGATGTTCATCCGGCCTTGAGAATTGCAGATGCGGTTTCAAGCGGGCGCGGGCTGGGCTGGCGCTCGCCTTGAGGGAATTTAAATACGGTTCAGACCGAGGAGCCAGCCTTCTCTGTCTGGTTTTCTCTGAGCGTTTTTGCTGAGCGTTTTCAGTGATCCCGTTCAAAGATCCCGAATGGCGACCGTCCCTCGGCTCCTTCCAGGAAGGAAGATGACCAAGGAAAGCATCGCCGTTTTTTTCTCAGCTGCCGGCCCGCAGCCATAAGCTCGGAGGAGAGGAATCAGAATTCAATTCTTGTGCCTACCAGGCGACACCCCAAATGCACAAGTTATCGATGCCGCCCTCTCCGCCCGAACTCTCTGATAGCGGTACGCCCAAATTTATGGACAGGTAGCAGAGATATGCTTCATCGCGGTTACCTTCATGTAGTGCGGGGCCTTCGGAACGTTCTTGTTTTCCTTCATCGCTTCGGCTTCGGGCACTGCCGTTCCGGTAATTTCCACCTTATGTCCGATGTGCGGGGCCATGTTCACCGTCGACGATACGATTCCCACCGTCTTGGGTCCCTTTGCCAGGTCGGTGAGCATGTAGGTTCCGGCTGTGGGTCCCGCCCGCAAACATCCGGTCATGTTGTGAACTTTTGGCGCTTCCTGGGCATGCGTGCCTGTGGAAATGGCAAACACGCAGGAAACAACGATTGCTGCAAGGATCGAAAGTTTCATACAAACCTCCTGATAGGTAGAGGATCGTTGGCGATCATAACACAGGTGGTGCCGCTATCGCCGACGGCCCGCCTTCACGCACGGCTCGCAAAGCCGCGAACCCTGTGCCGCGACCCTGTGCCGCTTTCCCGAGTATAAAATTTATCGCAACGCGCCTGGACTCGCAAGCTGCGCGGAACCCCAGGATGAGTTATGATATTGTCCCTGCAAAAATTGAGAAAGGAACAACAGGAGAATGTCCCCAGTATCCAAGAATTCGTTCGGCACGCGCGAAACGCTGCCGGTTGACGGAAAAAATTACGAAATTTTCAAATTGAGCGCGCTGGAGAAAAAGGGCGTGGGCCATCCCGCGAAGCTTCCCTTCTCGCTGCGCGTGCTGCTGGAAAACCTGCTGCGCCAGGAAGACGGGCGATTCGTTCACCCGCAGGATATCGAAGCGCTGGCGGCGTGGGAACCGAATTCGGCGGCGCAGAAAGAAATTTCCTTCATGCCCGCGCGCGTGCTGCTGCAGGACTTCACCGGCGTACCCGCCGTGGTTGATCTGGCCGCGATGCGCGAAGCGTTCCGCGAACTGGGCGGCGACCCGAAAAAGGTCAATCCCCTGCTGCCTGCCGAGCTTGTGATTGACCACTCCGTGCAGGTGGACAAATCCGGCTCCGACATGGCCTTCGCCTTCAATGCGGAACTTGAATTCCACCGCAACGTCGAGCGCTACGCCTTCCTGCGCTGGGGGCAGGAAGCCATGGACAACTTTAAAGTTGTTCCTCCGGACACTGGCATCTGCCACCAAGTGAACCTGGAATACCTCGCGCGCGTCGTGTTTGACGCCGCCGTGGACGGCAAGTCATTTGCGTTCCCCGATTCGCTGGTCGGCACGGATTCACACACCACGATGGTCAACTCCCTCGGCGTGTTTGGCTGGGGCGTCGGCGGCATCGAGGCGGAAGCCGCCATGCTCGGTCAGCCTCTTTCCCTGCTGATCCCGGAAGTGGTCGGCTTCAAGCTGCACGGGCGCCTGCCTGAAGGCGCGACGGCAACCGACCTGGTGCTGATCGTCACGCAGATGCTGCGCAAGAAAGGCGTGGTCGGAAAATTCGTTGAGTTTTACGGCACGGGGCTTTCGAGCCTGAGCCTTCCGGATCGCGCAACCATCGCCAACATGGCCCCCGAATATGGCGCCACCATGGGCTTCTTCCCCGTGGACAGCGAAACGCTGGCCTATCTGCGCTTCACCGGCCGCGACGCCGCGCGCGTTCGCCTGGTCGAGGAATACACGAAGGCGCAAGGCATCTTCCGCACAGACGCCACGCCGGACCCGATCTACTCGGATAAGCTGGAACTGGATCTGGCCAGCGTCGAACCGGCCCTGGCGGGCCCGAAGCGCCCGCAAGATCGCGTGCCGCTGCGGCAGTCGAAAGCGTCGTTTGAAAAAACGATGGAGGGGACCGAGCAAAAACACGTCGCGGTGAAAAACAATGGCGACCAGTTCGAGCTTTCCAACGGCTCGGTCGTGATTGCCGCGATCACCAGTTGCACGAACACTTCGAACCCGTCCCTGATGCTGGGAGCGGGCCTGCTGGCAAAGAAAGCGATTGAGCGCGGCCTGCGCAGCAAGCCCTGGGTGAAGACCAGCCTGGCGCCCGGCTCGAAAGTCGTGACCGATTATCTGGAAGCCGCGGGCCTGGGAAAATATCTCGACCAGCTCGGCTTTCAGCTCGTCGGCTACGGCTGCACCACGTGCATCGGCAATAGTGGCCCGCTCGAAGAGCATATCGGTGCGGCCATCAAGGACAACAGCCTGGTCGCGGTCTCGGTGCTGAGCGGAAACCGCAATTTCGAGGGCCGCATCCATCCGCTGGTGCGGGCGAATTACCTGGCTTCCCCGCCGTTGGTCGTGGCCTACGCGCTCGCCGGCAAAATGGATTTTGATATGGCCTCCGAATCGCTCGGCAACGACAAGAACGGCAAACCGGTATTCCTGCGGGACATTTGGCCAACCCCGCAGGAGATCGAATCCACCGTGCGCGCAACCGTGACCACCGCAATGTATCGCAAAGAGTACGGCGAAGTGTTCGAAGGCGACGCCCACTGGAAGGGTCTGCAAGTCCCCGAAGGCGATCTCTACGCCTGGGACGCCAAGTCCACTTACATCAAGAATCCCCCGTTCTTTGAAAAAATTTCGAAGACGCCTCCGCCGCTCACCGATATCCGGAACGCGCGCGTGCTGGCGTTGCTGGGCAACAGCATTACGACCGATCACATCTCGCCCGCGGGCTCGATTGGCGTGGACACCCCGGCAGGGAAATGGCTGATCGAGCAGGGCGTCAAACCCGCGGATTTCAATTCCTACGGGGCGCGCCGCGGCAATCACGAAGTGATGATGCGCGGCACGTTCGCAAATATCCGGTTGCGCAATCAGCTTGCGCCGGGAACCGAAGGCGGCTGGACCGTGCATGTGCCCGATGGCGAGAAAATGTCGATCTACGACGCGGCAATGAGCTATCAAAAAGAGGGCGTACCGCTGATCGTGCTCGGCGGCAAAGAATACGGTTCAGGGTCTTCGCGTGACTGGGCGGCCAAGGGCACGCTGCTGCTCGGCGTGCGCGCGGTGATCGCGGAAAGCTACGAACGCATTCACCGCAGCAATTTGCTGGGCATGGGCGTCCTCCCGCTGCAATATCGCGCGGGCGAAACGGCGCAATCGCTCGGCCTGACCGGGTTCGAGGAGTTTACGATCGAAGGCATCGCAAAACTCGCGCCGGGCAAGACGGTCGAAGTCCACGCGCGCGATCAGCACGGCAAGGAAATCGTGTTCCAGACGGTGGCGCGCGCCGATACGCCCGAGGAAGTTAACTATTACCGCCACGGGGGCATTCTGCCGTACGTCCTGCGGCAAATGCTGTAGAGCGCCGCTCCGGGCACGGCACGCGATCCGGCTCCGCCCGCACAAAACGGAATCGAGGTTTTTTTTCTGAATTTTTTCTGTTTGGGAGGATGGCCGTGGCCCGAAAACTGAATCGACGTGAACTGGTGAAAGCAGGGGCGGGCGCTTCCCTCGCCGCGGCCGCCATGGGAACGGCCATGGCCCTGCAGGCCGCACAGAGTTCCAATCCCGCGCCGCAGGTGCCGGGTGTGGACATGTCCCACGAGTGCACGGTCATGGACCCGGAGCACTACCACCTGGAATTTGAAAACGAGTACGTCCGGGTGATCCGCTGCCGTATTCCCGCCCATGACAAAGTCAAGATGCACAACCATCCCCTGGGGTCGGTAATCATTTTCATGACGGACCAGAACCTGCATCAGACCCGAGAAGATGGCTCGACCGGAGAGGCCCACCACAAGGCCGGAGTCGTCTTATGGGCCGACGGTTCGCAGTCCGAGCACATGGGCGAAAACGTCACCGATCAGATGTATGAATATCTTCGAGTGGACATCAAAGCGGCCATACCCGGGCGCGCGTAACGCATCAAACTCGCTCCGCTGATCCGCCGCTTCCCATCGAATTCAATTTCTGGCAACATTTGCTCCCACTCGCTTAAGGAGCCACGAATGCGCACGCGAACGATTCTGTCTTTCTTCCTCCTGCTGTCACTGATTTTGGCGTCCGGCATCGTGTCGAACACGGCCGCGCAATACCCGCTGCCGGGACCCGAGCGCCTGTACGCGATCAAGGCTGGCAAACTGGTGGACCCGGAAAAAGGGACGACCGAAACCAATCAGATTATCCTGGTGCGCGGGAAGAAAATCGAAGCGGTCGGCCCCGATATCCGCATCCCGGCGGATGCCACGGTGATTGACCTGTCAAAGTCCACGGTCTTCCCGGGAATGTTCGACGCGCACACGCATCTCTGCATGACCGTCAAGAGAGAGCGCGACGGCAACAACTACTTTTTCACTACGCTGCTGGACCCCACTCCCTACCGCGCCATTGAAGGCGTCGCCAACGCGCGGGACATGCTGGCCGCGGGCTTCACCACGGTCCGCGACGTGGGCAACTCGGGCAACTACGGGGATACGGCATTGCGCGAAGCGATCGATCGCGGCCTGGTGCCCGGCCCCACTATGATCAATGCCGGGCGCATTATCGCGCCCTACGGCGGTCAATTTCACCTGCAGCCGGAGAAGCGCGATCTGGGAACTCCGGAGTACGCCTTCGCCGACACGCACGATGAAATGCTCAAGGCCATCCGGGAAAATATTCATTATGGCGCGCTGGTGATCAAGATTGTCGTGGACGACCAGAAATATATTTACAGCGTGGATGACATTCGCTACATGGTCGCGGAAGCGCATCGCGACGGGCTGAAACTCGCCGCGCATTGCTGGACCGAAGCCGGCGCGCACAACGCCGCCGAGGCGGGCGTGGATTCCATCGAGCACGGCCAGATGATGACCGACGCCGACCTGGAACTTGCGAAGAAGAATCACGTGGTGCTGGTCGGAACGGATTTTACCGAGAGCGCCGCGCGCGCAAATGGATTCCCGAAATTGCATGCCGTGTTCGTGGACCGGCTGAGGCGCGCCTA
The DNA here is from genome assembly GCA_963746945.1 of Terriglobia bacterium. Taxonomy (GTDB): domain Bacteria; phylum Acidobacteriota; class Terriglobia; order Acidiferrales; family UBA7541; genus Palsa-360. The sequence goes on from CAVVDG010000001.1 coordinate 126,670, forward strand.
CCGCATCGGCGTGACCATGGCGTTCGGGACCGACGCGTTCGTCTACGTGCCCGGAGAAACGCGCGGGACACAGGCCGCAGAATATGTCGATTCCTGGGTGGAAGCGGGCGTGCCCGCGAAAGATATCTTGCGGGCTATGACCATCAACGCGGCCCGCCTGCTCGGCGTCGATCAGCAGCGCGGCGCGATCCAGCCGGGCCTCGCCGCCGACATCGTGGCCGCGCCGGAAAATCCGCTGGACGATATCCAGGCCGTGCGCAAGGTATCGTTCGTGATGAAGAACGGCAGCATTTTCAAGAACCAGTAAGGGGTTAAGAGCCGCGACCATCTCCTGAATCCTCTGCGCGACCCCGGGCAAGGTATCCCTCCCCCCTTCTCCCCGTACTCGATTTCCTTCCCGCAAACCCGCACCAAACCGCATCGTTTTTATTCGTATTGAGTCGATTTGACATAACGGTCTTACTTGTATTAAATCGTCCATCTGACATGCCCGCACGAAACACGGTTGGCGGCTTCCATGCCGGCCCGAAAAAGAAAAAAGGAAAGGGCAAAGGTAAAGGTATTCGAAATGAATTCGAAATGGCGACCCGGTTTCGCGCATCTGCTCTTTTGTGTATTGCTGATCGCGCTCGCGCGGCCATCCGGATTGCTGGCCCAGGCCGGAAGCGGCGAGTTGACCGGTGAAGTGCGCGACAATTCGGCGGGCCTTGTTCCCAACGTTCACCTTACGCTCACACAGTCTCAAACAGGCCTCACCTACACCTCTACAACCACAAGCGGGGGAGTTTATGTCTTCTCAGGCTTGAAGCCGGGACGCTATGCGCTGGCCGTCCAGGCCGGCGGCTTCAAGCGATTCATGCAGGAAAATATCAACGTTTCGACCGGCGAACGCGTTCACGTCGACGTGATCCTCGTGGTGGGCAGCATTTCGGAGAACGTGACCGTGACGGCGGACGCTTCCCCGTTGCGCACCGAATCCGCCACGGTAGGCCAGGTGATTGGCAGCCAGACCATCGCGGCGCTGCCGCTCAACGGCCGCAATTTCGTGAATCTCGCCGGACTTGCGGCGGGCGTGGCCCTGCCGCCGACGTCGGCTTCCCCCTTGCCAAGGCTCAACGGCAGCCGCCCGCGCACCAATGAATACATGTATGACGGCATTTCCGTATTGCAGCCCGAGCCGGGGCAAATTGCGTTTGTTCCCATCATCGACGCGATTCAGGAATTCAATCTGCAGACCAACGACGCCTCGGCGGAATTCGGGCGATTCAACGGCGGCGTGATCAACCTCACGACAAAATCGGGCACCAATGAATTCCACGGCACGGCATTTGAATTTCTGCGCAATGAAGCGCTGAACGCGCGCAACTTGTTTGCGCCGGCGACGGCGGCAAACCCGCACAAGCCCGAATTTCGCAGAAATCAGTTTGGATTCGTCGCGGGCGGGCCGATCGTGCGGGACAAAACATTTTTTTTCGTGGATTACCAGGGCACGCGGCAACGGATCGGCCGCGTCGTGACGTCGACGGTACCCACGCAGGCCGAACGCGGCGGCGATTTTTCCGCGCTTCTCTCCGATCCTTACTACGTCACACCTTCCGGCGCGGTGACGACCACAGCGGCGGGCAACCCGCCGCTCACCACGACCGATACCAACGGAAATACCGTGCAGGTGCGCCAGGGAATGATTTTTCGGCCCTCGGACCATCTCGCGTACGCGGGAAATCTGATTCCGGTGAACAGTTTTGATCCCGTGGCGGCCGCGCTGCTCAGCCTCTATCCGCAGCCAACCGCTTCGGGCGCCGCCAACAATTTCACCCGCGCCGGCACCGAGCCGGACACCCAGGATCAGTTCGACGTGCGCATCGATCACCGGTTTTCAGGCAGGGATCAGGTCTTTGGACGCTACTCCTACGCCAGGGATTTCACGCAACCGGTGACGCCGTTGCCGGATGGTTACGGAAACGTGACGACGGGCGCCTCCACGGGCCCGCAAAGCACGCTGGGCCAGTCGTTCGCTTCGAATTACCTGCACACTTTTTCGCCGACGTTCACCAATGAGGTTCGCGCGGGGTACACGCGCCGCTCGGTGAACCGCACGGGGCTGCTGCTCAGCCAAACTCCCTCGCAGGGCCTGGGTCTGCCGGGGATCCCGACCAATGGGGCCTTCAACAGCGAACTGCCGACATTCCAGGTCAGCGGCTTCGAGCAGCTGGGTCCGCAAGCCAACGTGAATTCCATTTTTCGGACCGACGTCTCGGAAATCGCGGATACCGCTTCGTACGTTCACGGGCGGCACGCGATTCGTTTTGGCGTGGACAACCGCATCTCGCGCCTCGATGTGATTCAGCCGCCTTCGCCGACCGGCTCATTTTCGTTCAGCGCGCTGTTCACGAATTTCACGAATCCTTCGGGAGTGACCGGCGCGACGAACACGGGAAACTCCCTCGCCAGCTTTTTGCTGGGCCAGGTGCAATCGTTTTCGATCGATCTGCAACAGAAGGTGCTGCGGCCGCGCGCGTGGTTTCAGGAATGGTTTTTTCAAGACAACTGGAAAGCGACAAGCCGCCTGACTTTGACCGCCGGCGTCCGCTACACGCTGAATTTTCCTTCCACCGAAGCGGACAACCAGGGCGCGGTTTTTAATTTGCAGACCCGGCAGCTCCAATACTTAGGCCAAAATGGTTTTCCGCGTTCGGCCCGGACGCTGCACTGGAAAAATCTGGGGCCTCGGCTCGGCGTGGCTTTTCGCCTGTCGGATAAAACCGTCATACGCTCCGGGTACGGGGTCGTGTTCTTCGATCAGTCCGGAATCACGACGCCTTTTACGACTCCGGCGTTTCCATTCGTGCAGGCCGTCACGCAATCGAATCTGAATAACACGACGCCCGCATTTGTCCTGGCCAACGGACCCACCGTGCAGCCCATCCCTCTGACGCCGAACGCGGGCCTGGGGCTGAGCGTGTATTCCGCCGACCGGACGCTGGGTTCCGGGTACGTCCAGCAGTGGAATCTGGCGATCCAGCGCGAACTGACGCATAACCTGTCGTTTGAGATTGCCTATACCGGATCGAAAGCCACGCATCTGGGAGTGCCCGACTACAACCTGAACCAGCTCACGGCCGCGCAGCTCGCCATGGGCAGCAGCCTGCAGCAACCGGTGGCCAACCCGTTTGCCGGACAAATTCCCTCGAATCCGTCGCTGAACGGGCCGACCATTTCGCAAGCGCAACTGTTGAAACCCTATCCCGAATTTCAAAATGTGATTCTGTATCGCAACAACATCGGAAACTCGAGTTACAACGCGGTGCAGGTCAAGCTGGAAAAGCGTTTCTCCCATGGCTCGACGCTGCTGGCCAGCTACACGCATTCAAAACTCATCGACGACGCATCGTCGGTGTTCAATGCCTCCATCGGCCTCGGATCGGTGGCCAACTATCCCGTGGCGGACAGCTTTAATCGCAGACTCGAGCGCGATGTCTCCACGGGGGACATTCCCAATGTCGCCGTGATCAGTTACACCTACGATCTGCCCGTGGGCCCCGGCCACAGGCTGCATCCGCAAGGCGCGATGGGAACCCTGGCCAGCGGCTGGCAGGTCGCGGGAATTGTTTCCCTCGATTCGGGCCTTCCCCGGGCCATCACCCAGACGACCAACTTCAACGCGTTTGCCGGATTTGCCGCGCAACGGCCGAATTGCGTCGCCGATACGGCGCTTCCCGCGTCGCAAAGAAGCACATCGGAATTTTTCAACGTGAGCGCGTTTCAGGCGGCGCCCGTGTTCACACTCGGCACCTGCTCGCGCAATCCGGTGCGCGGGCCCGCGTACCGCGACGCGGACATCGCTTTCATCAAGCGCACGCAAGTCGGGGAGGGCAGGAGCGTGGATTTCCGCACGGAGATTTTCAATCTGACGAACACGCCGCCGCTGGGCGCGCCGAACACCACGTTGGGAAGCCCGGCCTTTGGCACGATCACGTCCGCGGGCGATCCCCGCGTGATTCAGCTGGCGCTGAAACTTAATTTCTGAATTGAATTTTTGGCCGGGCGGAGGGCGGCGTGCCGGAAAATCCCTTTTCCCCTGGATTTAAATCGAAGAGGGATTCTTCACTTCGTTCGGAACGACGGCCAATGCGGTTTTTTTTGCCAATTTGCTACGTAACGATGGCGGGATAGAGTTTTGTCGCTATCGTCACGAGCACGGCAAAAGCGATAAATTGCATCAGGAAGTCCCAGCGCAGACCGAACGAAGTGGCGCTGCCCCGGATCATCAGCGTGCGCAGGGCGTCCACCTGGTAGGAGAGAGGATTGATCTTGGACACGGCGCGCAGCCACGACGGCATCAGGCTCAGCGGGTAGATCGCGTTGCTGGCAAAGAATAACGGCATCGTGAGAACCTGCCCGATCCCCATGAACCGCTCGCGCGATTTCACCAGGCACGCCACGATCAGCGAAAACGTCGAGAAAATTGCCGCGCCCAGCATCACGGCCAGCACGACTCCGGCCAGCGCGACAACCTCGAAGCGAAGCTGAATGTGCAGCAGGTACGACAACAGATACACAAAAATCATCTGGCACAAGGCGCGCGCCGTCGAGGAAATGGCTCTTCCCAGCACCAGCGTGCTGCGCGGGGCGGGACTGACCAGGAATTTCTGGACGATGCCCAGATCCTTTTCCCAAATCAGCGAAATTCCGTAAAAAATAGCGCCAAACAGGACGCTTTGCGCGAGGATGCCGGGGGCCATGAAATCCAGATAGCTGATTCCGCCGGTGGGGATCGCCCGCGTGCGGTTAAACACCTGGCCGAAAATCAACAGCCAGAGAACGGGCTGCACCATGCGCGTGAACAACTCGACGGGATCGTGAATGAGCTTGCGGATGTCCGCTTCCGCCACGGCTAGGGTCTGGCGCAGATAATTGGCGCCGGGAAACGCCTCAGCCCAGACGTTGTGATGTGAGTCGTGTGCGAGCCGCATCCCTCAGTTCTCCTCCTTCGGAAATCGTGGCTCCGGTGAAATGGATGAATACGTCATCGAGCGATGCGCCGCTTCCCACTTGCGCCTTCAGTGCCGCCGGCGCGTCCATGGCGGCCAGCACACCTCGATGCATGACGGCCACGGTGTCGCAAAGCTGATCGGCTTCTTCCATGTCGTGCGTGGTCATCAGGATCGTCGTGCCGAATTCGCGGCGCAGGTCGCGAATGCGCTCCCAGACCGAGCGCTTCGCGGAGGGATCCAGGCCCACCGACGGCTCGTCCATGAACAGAACGCTGGGGCGGTGCAGCATGGATTGCGCAATTTCCAGCCGCCGGATCATCCCGCCGGAATATTGGCGCACCAGCTTGCTTCCCGCGTGCGCCAGGTCCATGAATTCCAGGGCCTGGGCAATCCGGCGCAGCCGTTCGGCTCGTGGAATGCCGTACATCTTCGCGGAAATCAACAGGTTCTCGTAACCGGTCAGATCCCCGTCGGCCGAGAGCATCTGCGAAACGTATCCGATCTTCCTGCGCACCGCCTCGGGATGCTGCACCAGATCGAAGCCGGCGATCTTCGCCGTACCCTCGCTGGGAGGCAGCAATGTCGTCAGCATTTTGATGAGCGTGCTCTTGCCCGCGCCGTTGGGTCCCAGCAATCCGAATGTCGCCCCGGCGGCGCAGGAAAAAGCCAGCTGGTTGACTGCCACGAGCGAACCAAACCGGCGCGTCAGGGAAGAAACTTCTATGGCGTATCCGCCAGGAGCCTTTTCCAGGTTTTCCATGGGGGTAAGAGTTTACCTCTGCGAGCGATTGGATGCGACGGTTCCCTGCAAGGTCACATCGCAACTTGGAACGAATCGTACAATCAGCGGCCTCGAAGCTGGCTTCGCGGGATTGCGAACCCGGCGGCAAACTTTTGCTGTCGGCGCCCGTCCATTGAAAGTAGGATAGAGTTTTGGTGTAAATGGAAAATACGCTGGGTCGGAGCACAACATGAAGCGTTTCAGATTTCTGTCGACCGCCGGGCTGGCTCTCACGCTGGCAGTCGCGGCCTTCACGGCCGCGGCGGCGCCGCGAAGCCGTCCGGCACGGGCCGAAACCGCCGCCGCCCGGGAAGTTCAGATTCCCATTCAGCAATACACGCTGAAAAACGGTTTGCGCGTCGTGCTCTCGGAGGACCATGCCGCGCCGACCGTATCGCTCTGCGTGACCTATGACGTGGGATCGCGCAATGAGCTGCCGGGACACACCGGATTCGCGCACCTGTTCGAACACATGATGTTTCAAGGCTCGGAAAATGTGGGCAAGGGCGAACACCTGATCCTGGTGCAGGTCAACGGCGGCGATGTGAACGGCACGACCAGCGACGACTCGACCAACTATTACGAGCGGCTTCCGGCCAACCAGTTGGATCTGGCGCTGTTCCTGGAGTCCGACCGCATGCGGGCGCTCCACATCACGCAGGCCAATCTCGATAACCAGCGCAAAACGGTTCAGGAAGAGCGGCGCCTGCGCATGGATAACCAGCCCTACGGAAAAACCGATGAAGCCATCGAAAACCTGGCCTACGACAATTTCGCGTACAAGCATTCCACCATGGGGTCCATGGCGGACCTGAATGCCGCGAGCCTTGCCGACGTGGCGCAATTTTTCAAAACGTATTACGCGCCCAACAATGCGGTCCTGGCCCTGGTGGGAGATTTCAAAACACCGGAAGCGCTTGCGAAGATCAGGAAATACTTCGGGGACATCCCCGCGCAGCCCGCCCCGCCGCCCGTGGATATGACCGAGCCCGCGCAAACCGCCGAGCGCAGGACGCAGATTGAGGATTCGTTCGCGCGCTTGCCCCGCCTCGATATCGTCTATAAAACCGTCCCTGCAAATACGCCGGACTGGTACGCGCTGGACATGCTCGGCGATATCCTGTTCCGTGGCTCCTCTTCCCGGCTGTATCAAAAACTGGTGAAAGAAAAGGCGGTGGCCCTGCAAGTTGGCGGGGGAATCGATCTGCGGCGCGGACCGGCGCTGTTTCAGGCTTCCGCCCTGTTACGGCCCGGCGAGAATTCCGGAGAGGTCGAGAAACTGATTTACGAAGAACTCGACCAGGTGAAGAAGGACGGAGTGACCCCGGAAGAAATGGAAAAGATACGCACGCAGGACAGGCTGTCGCAAGCCGAATCGCTCACCAACACGCTCAATCGCGCGCGCATGCTCGGCCGGTACGCCGTGTATTTCCACGATCCGGGCCTGGTCAATACAGTGCTCACCAATTACAGCGAAGTCACTCCGGCCGACATTCAGCGCGTGGCGCGGAAATATCTGGAGCCGGCCGAGCGCACCGTCGTGCTGACAATTCCCAAAGCTCAGGCGGAAGCCGCGCCGGCAGCCCGGTAAGGGCCTAGAGGAAATTCAAATGAGATGCAACACAGCCATGAAATTCCTATTGCGCACGGCAACGGCTCTGGCCCTTACCGCCGCCCTGGCGGCGCCGGCCTGGAGCCAGGGCGAATCGGCCCAGGATAAATCCACCCCCGCCAGCAAGGTGGTGCGGCTGAATCGCGCGCCGGTATCAAAACAAATTCTGAAAGTGACGCTGCCGCGACCCGTGGAAACGGTTTTGCCCAACGGAATCCATGTGATGATTCTCGAGGACCACCGCTTCCCGCTCGTCGCCGTGGAATTTGACATCAACGGCGCGGGCGCGCTTTATGAGCCGGCAAAACTGCCCGGCCTGGCGGGAGCGACGGCGCGACTGCTGGACGAAGGCACCAAAACCCGGTCGAGCAAGCAGATTGCCGAGCAAATCGACTCGCTAGGCGCAAACCTGTTCGCCTTCGCGAGGTTCGGGTCGGGTTCCGCGGTGGTATACGCTTCGGGCCTTTCGGATACTTTCGAACAGTGGTTTTCGCTGACGACCGACGTGCTGCTTCACCCGAGCTTTCCCGCCGAGGAACTGGCGCAATACAAGTCCCGCGCGAAGCCCGCTCTTCTGCAGCAACGTTCGCAGCCCAATTTTTTGGCGGATCAGGCGTTGAGCCGCGCCTTGTACGGCTCGTACCCGGCAGCCGTTGTGACGGCCACTCCGGAATCGCTGGACGCCTTGACCCCGGCGTTGCTGGCGGACTGGCATAAACGGCATTACACGCCCCAAAACACAATCCTGGCGATCTCGGGAGACGTTAGCGCCGCCACGCTCATCCCCAAGCTGCGCCAATGGATGAAGCCATGGAAGCGCACGCGCGCGTCGGTAAAATTCCCGCCAGGCCCGCCTCCTGCAACCAAGAGAAAGGTGTATCTGGTGGACCGCCCCGGATCGGTGCAAACCACATTGTTGATGGGCAACCTCGCCATCAAGCGAAACGATCCGGACTACCCGGCCATGGTTGTGCTGAACGAAGTGCTGGGCGCAAGCCCGGCAAGCCGCCTGTTCCTGAATCTCCGCGAAGAAAAGGGTTACACCTACGGCGTCTATAGCCACATCGTTGCCAGAAAATATGCCGGTCCGTGGACGGCGGGCGGGGCGCTGCGCACGGGAGTCACCGAAGGAGCGATGACGGAATTTCTGAAAGAATTAAACCGCATTCGCGACCAGAAGGTGCCGGAAGACGAGCTGGACGCCGCCAAGCGTTCCGTCGTCGCGCACTTTGCGCTGTCGCTGGAATCGCCGCAACAGTTGATCGGCTATGCGATCACCAGGAAGGCTTACAACTTCCCCGCCGATTACTGGGACAAGTACCCCGCGAAAATTTCCGCGATCACCCCGGAAGACGTGCAGCGCGTGGCAAAAAAATACATCAATCCAGCCACAATGCAGCTGGTGGCCGTCGGCGACGCCGGCAAAATCAAGGTGATCATGGAAAAATATGGCCCCGTGGAAATGGTGGACACTTCCGGCAAGGCCGAATTGAAAACAAACAAACCGGGCGAGCCGGGTCTGCAATGACCCCGCAGTGCAACTGACGCCTCGCACCGGGCGAAGCAGGAAAATCGCCAGGACGCCGCGGCGGTACCGCTGCTCTGACGCTTCCGGAGAAACAACCGGATCAAATTGAGGGGGTCAAGGCGGTAAAGAAATTGATGCTGACCGTGGCTAGATCGGAAGGCGGAAATCGGCATTGATACCGCGGATCGGTCTGCAATCCGGCTTCGCGGGCACAATCCAGGAATACCGGCAGTTCCACCAGGTATTGATCCGAGAATCCATGCGTTCCATCGTAGGCCACCGCAGGGGTCTTTTCCAGATTCGCGGCGGTGACTTCCGGCGGCAAGGTATGCAGTTCGAGGACGAGCAGGCCGAAGCGTCCCACGTAGGGCGCCCAGCGACGCAGGTGGCGCACCAGGTTTTCTTCCAGTTCGTCTGCTGGAATCTCTTCTCCCAGATACGCGAATGCCCCGCTGGATCGTCCTTTCCTTGTTCCCCGGACATAATTCGCCGGCCGCAGATACGGCCGATTGTGATCCAGAAACGAACGGACATGAAGCAGGTTATGCCCGTCATAGCCAAGCGCCTCAAGATCGCTGGCCAATTGGGCCGGACGGTTAATATCACCGGCAATCACAAAATGTGTCGGGATACCGGCCTTTCGCAATCTTTGCTTGGTGACGCGGCGTGCAACTTTATTGAAATCCGCTCCGACGATCAGCAGTGGATGCTGGTCGAGCATCGTCCCCCGGGAGGTTCGAGTCTGGATCACGCCGTACAGGTGCTCGAGTAGCGTGCCGTCGCCACAGCCCATATCGCAGATGCCCTGCGGCTGCTGATCGAGCGGACGGTTAAAGATCTCAACGATAATTTCGTCCACTTTCTTGAAATACGTCTTATGAGCGCCACCACTGCCCCAGACGTTCATGCCCCGGTTGACCAGCAGTTCGGTACCGCTCTCATCAACCCGCGGAATGCGCGGATTCCCGAAAAGAAGTGTGTCGACAACATTGAAAAGCGGCAGATACGATACGGTAACGCCATAGGAGGTCGCGATCCGGACGGCATAGCTTCCTGGCGGCGTAAGGGAAATACGATTCTGATCGCGCACGACCCATCCCTGCGCCATTAGCAGGTCGAACACCAATCCAAGACTTGCTCGGTTGCCCGGCAGAGTGTCCAGCAGAAGCGGCCCTTGCGCCAGCTTGTCCAAAACTCCACCCCGGGCCAGGGACACCATGGCCGGTCCCACCAAGATGCCGTCAAGATATTGGTAGACTTGCCGGTCCACCTCCGCATCGAGGAGATTTTCGCCCGCGTTTAGCCCCCCGTTTAACCCCCAATGCCCCTTGGCCCGCTGAACGAGCGTTTCCAGCGACGGAAGAACGGCCTCATCGGATTTTCCAAACAAAAAATCTTCCAGAAAAATCGTCTTGGGGAGGAAGGAGACTACTTCACCGCAAAAAACCGAAGCAATTCTGATTGCGATCGCGCCCTTGTCCGTCAGCGAGTAGATTCTGTTGCCGCCGGTCTTTCCGGATTGTTCCTTCATCCATCCGCAGGAAATCAGGAGGCGGAAAGCCACACGCAAGTATCCCGGGTTGCCGTGGGTGTGCTCCACGACTTGTTCAAGTTCCACCTGGTTGGACAAACGGCCAAAAAGATCGAAGACCTTGCGGTCGAGCAGCGCCTTTACCGTCGGAATCATCACCATTCCGGCCAGATGATGAAATAAAGCCGCTCGTACCGCTGCCTTGTCGTCTTCGGTGAGCTTGCCCTCAGCCATAGGCGCAGCCCCGTTTGCCAGGCGTTTCATCACAAGCGTCCTTCGAACAGATTTCTTCCCTCCACCAGCGCGCGCATCTTGCGATCCGCGACGCTCCGCTGCAACATCCAGAATCCGCAATCGGGATGAACGTACCGAAGCCGCTCCGGCCCGAGCGTTTTCACAACATGTTCGATGCGCGACGCAATCAGTTCCGGGCTCTCCACTTCGTTGTCTTTGATGTCGAGCAGGCCGATGCCCAGGCGAATTTTCGGATCCAACTCGGAAAAAAATGGCAGTTCCTCGTATCCCCGCCGGGCAAACTCCAGCACCAGATGGTCCACACGCAGCGAATTCAGGAATGGGATCAGATCCCGCCAGAATCCCCGCAACATCGACTGGCCCCCGTAATTGCCGAAGCAGATGTGAACGGCTGTTTCATTCAAGACGCCGTCCAGCACGTGGTTGATTGCCTCAGCCGCCCACGGGGCATCTTGAGGAAATCCGACAATACATGCCTCGTCGATCTGCACCACATCCGCCTCGATCAGTTCGACCTGGCGGCGAAGAACCTCCGCCAGATCCATCGCCAGATCGGCCACGTCGTTGTAATAACAGTTGGTGAGAACCCGGGACAGCATGTGGGGGCCCGTACAGGTGAATTTGAGGGGAAGCTTCGTCAACGCGCGGACAAACTCATAATCGCGCGGGAGGTTGAGCGTGCCCTCCTGAATCTTGCCCACGGCCATCCCCGCCGTGAGCAGCCGGTATCCGGACGCACGATCGGTTCGGAAACGATCGAAATCCGAAAGGGTGAACTCCTTTCGAATGCCATCCATCTGCGAGGCGAAATAATCCACCATGCCGTTGGTTTCTGGATGGCTGGGATCGAATCGCATGAGTTCCCCGTCGGAGATCAGGTCCAGCCCGGCCAGTTCCTGCGTTTTCAGGACGGCCATCACGGCGTCGCGGAGAACCAGGCGCGACGTGCTCCCGACCAGCCAGGAAGGAAGCGGATAGCTGCCGACGACTGTGGTCTTGATCTGTGGAGGCATTGCATTCTCTCATTCCCTGGCCGGCCCAGCGCCCATCGTAACGTGGCAGGGTGACGTGACGGTGTAATGTTTCCGTAGCTTAACAATTATCATGCCCTGCAATCGCCGACGCAAACGCAAATCTCAGGCGTTGAAGGCTTCCTTGGTTTTTGGCAGCAGCAAATACCAAAGCGCCAGCGCGTCCATGATCAGCAGTGAAATATTCCACGCCAGCGCCATGTGGCTGTAACTCAACAGGGTTGCGATCAATCCCAGCAAGGCTCCCGCCCCGATCAGCACAAACAAAAAAATCGTAAAAACGCGCGCGATATTCAGCATTTTGAGAATCCCGACCGCCAGGACAATGTGCAATCCTCCAAAAAGCAGAAAAATAACCCCTGCAGCAGCCCCCAGTGCCGCCAGCAAGACGGCTGCGGATCCGCTTGTGGTCGCGGTGGCCGTCGCTCCCGTCGATCCCATGAAGAAAAAGATGAAACCCGCGGCAGCGAATCCGATGCCCGCGGCAATCATCAGTGTGCCGAGAATTGTAACTCCGATGGGGCGCCCCATGTTTTCACCTCCCCGGCCAGGTTCGCGAAACTTGGAATCGCTTCCGTGTAGACTGACACTATGCGAGCCGAACGCCGCCGTCAAGCGCGGCGCGGCGAGGCAGGCGTCCGCCGGCAGACCGCGAACAGAACGATTCCGGCAATGACCGAGACAACACTGGCCGCCTGCGCGTTCGTAAGCCCATAAAAGGACCGCGGATTGATGCGAATGATCTCCACCAGAAATCTGGCAATGCCGGTCAGCACCAGATACGCGGCAAAGACAATTCCGTTGGGCGCGCGTTTTTTCAACCCGCGCGCTCCCAGCTTCCAAAGAAACCAGAAAATTACCAGGGCCGCGAGAAACTCATAAATCGGCGTGGGATGAACCCGCTCGGTGGTGGGCACGATGCCGTTGGGAAAACTCATGCCCCAAGGCAGTGACGTGGGGATGCCGTAATCTCCATCGCCGGAGAGCAGGCAACCGATGCGCCCAATCCCGTAACCCAGTGCCGCCGCGGGCGCGGCGACGTCCAGCATGAGCAGGGGCATGATGCGAAATCGCCTGGCCAGGAACATCAGGGCGATGAATCCTCCAATCACCGCTCCGAAATAGGCAAAACCCATCGTGCTGAATAGCTGCGGCCACGGATCGGCAAAGAATTCCGCCGGGCTTTCCAACAAATGATAAAGCCGTGCGCCAGCCAGGCCGGCCAGACCCGTAATTCCGATAATCGCTTCGGCGTCGGCGGAAACTCCGCGCCGCGCAAAATCAGCGCGAAGAATGAAAAACGCGCAGATCAATCCGACGGCAACCATCAAACCGTAGGTGCCCAGCGTTACCGGACCCAGATGGATGAAGGGATGCAACGAAACTCCTGTTCTCGCGTGCTTTCCCGTTTGCGGCTCACGCGAACCGCGACACGTTCACTATAACCGAATGGCTGCGGTTGCATGTGGCGATCCCGGGCGCGTGCCCCGTGGCGTGCGCCCGGATGTTCGGGTGCAATTCCCCGCGCTGGCCGGTGTGTCGGCCAGCTGATGGCCGGGGGAACGATCGGGAGCGGAGAAGTCCCGGAAGCGATCGGGCTCAACTCGAGACTTGGCCGAAACCTGGCGCCTACCGCCAATGTGATCAGCCCCCGATCAACCGAGGATGCATTCCGGGCTTGCCGTGCGCGATCCCGCGGGACCGCAAGGGACAGCGTCCTCTACTACTTCAACCAGACTTTGGGAACCACGGACATGCCGGGCCGCAAACGGTCGAGCCCCTGCTGCCCGGGCTTCAGCCGGATGCGTACCGGCAGGCGCTGCACGACTTTGACGTAATTTCCCGTGGCGTTCTCCGGAGGCAACAAACTCATGACCGAACCGGTGGCGCCCGGCATCGCTTCGACCGTGCCGTCGAAGTCCTGGCCAAAGGCATCGACCGAGACGGTCACCGATTGCCCCACGTGCATCTGTTTCAGTTGGTTTTCCTTGAAGTTTGCCGTCACCCACAGATTGCCAAGATCGGCAACGGTGAACAGCGTTTGCCCCTTGCTCACGTGCTCGCCGACTTCCACCGAGCGCTTGGTGATTACCCCGGCGACCGGTGAAACGATCTTGCAATAGCCGAGATCCAGCTGCGCGCGGGCCACCTGAGCCTGCATCGCCAGCACATCGGCCTGCCTGGACTGCAGATTGGCTTTGGAAATCGCAATCTGATCCGGCGCGGTTACATTGGCGAGGGTCATCCGGCTGCGCGCCTGATCGAGCTGGGCGCGGCGCTGCTCCACAACCTTTTGCGCGGCCTCACTGGAAGAACGCGCCGAATCGACCGCGGCGGCCAGCGCTTTGGCCGTCGCAACCACCCCTTCATACTGCGACCGCGAAACTTCGTTCTTATCCACAAGCGATTTGTACCGCTCCACGTCGGCCTGCGCCTTGGCGTTATTCGCCTCGACTTCCTGCAAACGGGACATCGCTGCCGCCTGGTCCCGCTCGGCCGCCGCGACGCCCGCTTCGGCGTTCATGACTTCGGACTGGCTGGTCGAAATGCTGGTCTGCGAGGTGCTCCTGGCAATCGGAAGATTCGGATTCTCCGCCCGAACCTCGGCTTGCGCTTTCAGAAGTTCCGCCTTCGCCCGATCTAGCGCGACCTGAAAGCCGCTCGGGTCGAGCTCGACCAGCAGTTGCCCGGCCTGGACCGACTGGTTCTCTTCCCCGTGAACCGCCATGACCACCCCGTCGATTCGCGAGGAAATTCCGTTGATGTGGCCGTCCACTTGAGCATCGTCGGTGGATTCATACGTCCTGGAATAGAGCCAGAAGGCCAACGCTCCGATCACGAGCAAGGAGCAGACAATCGCCGCGAGCGTCAGGCTCCTGCGTTTCCCCCGGCCCGCTGGCGCCTCCCCGGAATTCCCTGCGGGAGACGGCTCAGGCCGCGACGCTCCAGATTGTTGCAGTGGGTCCACAGCCATGATTATTGACTCCTCAGAAGAGTTCGAATGATTTTTTCGGCCTGGCCCGTGGCCCGCGCCACGCCGGCTTTGGCCAGATTGTGCGCGTTCAGGCTCTCGATATAATCCTGCTCCGCGCTGGACACCATTTCCTGGGCTTGTACGACCTCCACGGTATCAGCAACACCGGAGGCGAAGCGATCCCTGGCCTGCGTGAGTTCGTCTTCGGCAAGCGCGCGCCGGCTTTGTGACACGCGAACCTGTTCCGCGGCGGAAGTCAGATCCAGGTAGGCGGTTCTGACCTCGGCTTCCACTTTGGCCCGCAGATTGTCATATTCGGCGCGGCGGCGCTTCAGGACCGCGTCGGCCTGCTCGATGTCGCCACGAACGCGGCCTCCCTGCCAGAGGGGAAACCGCAGTTCGCCGGTCACGGAAAACGTGCCGTGTGAAGATGCCGGGTTGATCCCGATGACTCCGTAATCCGCGCCGATGCCGAGCGTCGGATACCGCTCGGCACTAGCCGCTTTGCGCGCCAGTTCCGCCGCATGCACTTGCGCTTCCGCAGCCTTCAGATCCGACCGGTTTTGCGATGCCAGCACAATGGCCTGCTCCAGGGTGAGATTTTCCAGAGGAGCGTAGGGCAACTTGTCGGTCAAAATCAACTGTTGTCCCGGAGGCACGCCGATCAGTCGCGCCAGGGCGATTTTTTGCTTCGCAAATTCGGCTTGTTCGGCGGTCAGCCGCTGCTGCTGCGTTTGCAGTTCCACCTGGCTTCGCGTCACGTCAATTTTAGCGCTCAGACCGGAGTCGAAGCGGTCAGACGCCTGTTGATAAATCGCCTGGGCGCTCTCCACCTGCACCTTCGCGGAATCCACGCGAGCCGATTCGGCAAGCACGCGCAGGTATCCGGCGGTCACGACGTAGACCACCATCTCCCGCGCGTCCGCGACGGACAGATCGGCGGCGCGCTGCGCGGCGCGGGCGGACTGATACGTCCGGACCGCCTGCACATCCGCCAACCGTTGCGTCAGAAAACCGCGTAAGTCGAAATAATTATAAGGGCCCACGATACTCGGAAAGGAAACTCCAAAACTGGGTGGAAGATTGAACTTGAAGCCATAGACGGCCAGATCGTTTTGCTGAACGATTTCGCGCAGGTTGCCGCTCAGGTTTGGCAGCAGCGCGCTGCGGGCGGCCAGGCTTTCTCCCTGGGCCTGCCGCAAGGACTGCTGCGAGGTAATCGCGCCCAGATTATAACGGAGGCCTCTCTCCAGCGCGTCGTTCAGGGACAGCGAAAGCGGCTGATCCGGGGGAACGCTGGAATGCACGCTGCCCTGGAACGCGCCGGATTGCGCGTATCCGGGAACAACCAGCAGCAGCGCGCTGGAAGCCAGGAAAAGGAAATAGAACCACGAATATCGCATGAGGACCACTCGATTCTTCGGGACTTGCCTGTTGCCTTCATCCCCTCCCGCTGCGATCATCCCGGCGGGAGGCCGGACGGCTGTCCGATCTCATGATGATAAAGCTTGCAGGGCCGAGGGCCCCGAGTTAAGATACATACACGTATGTATAATGTCAAGCATAGCGGGCGGGCGGCATGAAGGCGGTTTCCTTGCCCGCGCACCGCTCCAAAAAGGGTCGTCCGCGCGCTGCCAGGGGCAGCCGCCTTCCCTCCCGGCAAGCCGGGCGCGCCGAGGTCACCAGACGCAAGCTGCTGGCCGCCTCCAAACGCATTTTTACCCGGGACGGTTTCGAGGCGGCCCGCCTGGAAGACATCGCCGCGGGCGCTGGCTACACGCGCGGCGCTTTTTATGCCCATTTCAAGAGCAAGGAAGACATCTTCTTTGCCCTGTTCGAGGAATGGGTTCGGGAACGAATCGATTCCATCACCGCAGCCCTCGGCCAGCAGGAAGGTCCGATGGAAAAACTCGTCGCCCTCCGCAAGCATTATGCGGAACTCGCCAGTGATCGCCGGCTGGTCCTGATTTCCCTGGAATTCAAGCTCTTCGCGCTGCGCCACCCGGAAGCCCATGCGCGGCTGCGCAACCGCCACCGCCGCATCCGCGCGTCGTTCGGCGAATTGATTTCCGAATTATTGCGTCCGCTGGGCCATACCCTCCCCATTGACAATCCCGCGGCCTCGACCTGCCTGGGAGCGGTCGCCCAGGGCCTGTTGCTCGAGCATCTGGTGGACCCCAAGACGCTGCCGGAGAGCGACGTCCGGCACGTTCTGGGCCTGTTTTTCGATACCATCTTTCAATTGTCACCGGGATAGTTGCGCCACGCAACCGGGGATATTTCCTTCCTCATCCATCATTATTTGTAACGAACTTTCCTACTCTCGCATCTGAGGGTGTGACAATACGGGGTGTGACAAAACCGGAGTATGACAAGAAGCGAGCGTCGTCGGTGGATGGGATGTTTCCAAATTGCCTCCGGTCGATTAGAATCCCTGCACACGGATTGCCGCTTTGAACCGGCGCTCCCAAGTACTCCTGTCAAAGAGGAAAAATGAAAAAACAAACTTCTTTCGGAGTTTTTGTTACTGTGGATTGCGATGTTCGGCATGCTCGCATCGGCGCTGGCTGCGGCAGGCTCGTATCATCTATTGAAGAAAATTCCCATCCCCGGCGATGGCGGGTGGGATTACGTGGCGGCGGATAGCGGCGGGCGACGGCTGTATGTGTCGCATGGCACCGAGATCGTCGTGCTCAATCTGGATACGGGAGCGATCGTCGGAACAGTTCCGGGCGGGGAGGATACGCACGGCGCCGCCATCGCCGCCGAATTTGGACGCGGATTCATCAGCGCCAGCGACCCCGGCTCGGTAACGATTTTCAATCTCAAAACGCTCGCCGTGATCGGCAAAGTGCGCGTGGGCGACGACCCGAACGGTATTATTTACGATCGCGGCACCAAACGCATATTTACCGCCGACCGTGGCAGCAAGCGCCTCACGGGCATCGATGCAAAAACCGGCAAAATCGCCGGCACCATCGACAATCTGGGCGGCAGGACCGAGCATCTGGCCGCCGATTATGAAGGCCATGTGTTCCTGAACCTGCAGGATCGCAATACGCTGCTGAAGCTGGACGTGAAGGGTTTCAAAGTGATGGAAAAATGGTCCACCGAACCATGCGGAGGACCCAGCAGCATGGATATGGACCGCGCCCATCACCGTATTTTCATCGGCTGCCGCAGTGGGCTCATGGCCGTCGTGAATAGCGACACCGGAAAGATTGTCGCGTCGCACCCCATAGGACGGGGCGTGGATGCCCTCGAATTTGATGCGGAAAAGGGCTTGATCTACGTTTCCACCGGCGGCGACGGCGACCTCTGGGTCTTCCATGAGGACACCCCGGATCAATATTCCCTGGTCGACGACGCGAAGACACAGGTGGGAGCCAGGACCATGGCTCTCGACCACAAGACCGGCAGGGTCTACCTGGCTGTCTCGGATTTCGGACCGCGTCCGGCCCCCACACCGGAAAACCCGAACCCGAGACCGCCGCGAATTCCCGGCACGTTTTCGGTTCTTGAGATGGGGCAGTAGGCAGCCCTGTTTTTTGCGATTCTGCGCGCCCGCGCCATGCGTTGCCTTGCTGACTACGCATGGCGCGGGCGGCTCGATGTTGTCCACAACGCGCTATACAGGCGAAATCGTTTCTTAATAGGCTTTAAATAGGCGGGGATGGTCTTCCAGTCTTCGGCGCATGCGACGCTCCGAATACCCTGCCGTATAAGTGAAGAAAGCTCCTCGCCTCACGGAAGCTTTTCCCTGCCCCATTGGAAGACCGGTTCTTGAATTTTTCGAATTTTTAAAATTTTATTCGATCAGTGCGATGCGCCTGGCGTGGCGCCCTCCGGCAAATGGAGTGGCCAACCACACTTTCACGATCTCCAGCGCCAATTCTTCCGAAATCATTCGCTGGCCCAGGGAAAGAACGTTGCTGTCATTGTGTTCCCGCGCCAGCCGTGCCGTTTGAAGATTCCAGCACAGGGCGCAACGGATGCCGTGAACTTTGTTGGCGACCATGGCCTCGCCGTTTCCCGAACCGCCCAGCACAATCCCGCGCTCGCACTCGCCCCGGGCCACCGCTTCCGCCGCGGGACGTATGAACAGCGGATAGTCCACCGGCTCCGCGCTGAACGTGCCGAAATCGGTCACCTCGTGGCCGAGCCCGGCCAATAATATTTTTATTCTCTCTTTATATTCAAAGCCGGCGTGGTCGGAACTGATCGCTATTTTCAAGGCCATCAGGATAGGGGGGTCGAAATCAAACTGTCAAGCCCGGAGCAAGTCGCCGGGATCAACCTGCAGGCGCCCGATTTTTCGCCTTCGATTTTTCGCCCCCGATATTTCACTGAAGTTGCGTGTGCGCAGGCTTGAGAAGATGCATGCGAAACCGGTAGATCGCGCCCGTAGAATCGAACCTACGATTGAACGCGCCATCGAAATGGAAACCCTCAACGTCCCGGAAGGCTATGTTACTGTAGCGAGGCTGGCGCTTTGCGAGAACAGCATGGTGTCCGGGAATATGGGTCGGCAATAGTGTCCTGATTTTGGAGTTGTGGATGCGGCGAAATTACTTAGCAGGCCGAAGCTTGTTTCTTACGGGATGAACTCGCCAGGAGCAGGGTGACTCCGCATGCGTGGTAACGTTCTTTTTGTGGAAGACGAAGAGGCATTGCGCATGACCGTT
>CAVVDG010000002.1:0-114695 GCA_963746945.1 Terriglobia bacterium
GTTGCTCCCGGCAAGGAAGCGAAGAAGGTATATTTCGGCAACTCCGGCACCGAAGCCGTCGAGGCAGCCATCAAACTGGCGCGTTACCACACGCGGCGCGACAAAATCATCGCGTTTCACGGCTGCTTTCACGGCCGCACGCTCGGATCGCTTTCACTCACCGCCTCCAAGGCCGTGCAGCGAAAAGGATTCGGCACGCTGCTGGCCGGCGTATTTCACATTCCCTATCCGAATTCCTATCGTTGTCCCTACGGCAATCCTTCGCCATGCACATGCGTGGAGGCCGCCACGTTTCTGGAGAGTGAAATTTTCAAACGCCTTGTCGATCCGCAGGAGGTGGCGGCGGTGTTCGTCGAGCCGATTCAGGGCGAAGGCGGATACATGCCCGCGTCGAAGGAATTTCTGCTGGAATTGCAGCGCATCTGCCGGAAGCACGGGATTCTTCTGGTTTGCGACGAGGTGCAGAGCGGCATGGGGCGCACGGGAAAGTGGTGGGCCGGGGATCATGCAGGGATCGAGCCGGACATTTTGTGCGTGGCCAAGGGCATTGCCTCGGGCATGCCGCTTTCCGCGACGATTGCGCGCGCGAGCTTGATGGACTGGAAACCCGGGGCGCACGCCTCGACCTTCGGCGGGAATCCGGTGTGCGTTGCCGCGGCGCTGGCGACCATGGATTTGCTGGAGACGCAGTACATCGAGAACGCGCGGCGCGTCGGCGAATTTCTGTTGGGCCGCATGGCGGACTGGCCCGCGCGGCACAAAATCGTAGGCGATGTGCGCGGCATAGGGCTGATGATCGGCGTCGAGATCGTGCGAGACCAGAAGACCAAGGAGCGCGCGGGCGAATTTCGCGACGCCATCGTGAACCGCGCGTTTGAGAAAGGGTTGCTCCTGCTGGGGGCGGGCGAAAACACGATTCGCATTGCGCCGCCCTTGATGATCGACCAGGAACAGGCCGATTTCGCCGCGCGGACGCTCGGGGAATGTATCCGCGAAGTCGAAGCGTCCGCGTAGCATTGCAAGGGTGCCGGGTCTGTCGTTCTTTGCGCCCTGCGTGTCTTCTGTGTTGATAGCTTTGCTCAAATTACGAAAAGGATTTCAATACGGAGAACACAGAGGGCGCAGAGGAAATCGAAATAAGACTCGTACCGGCAAAACGCCAATGTAGTGCCGGAGAGGGAGACTTTACGCCAATCGTTGCGCGCGCCATGTTTGGTCTGGTGAACTGGGCCGCACGAAAAGGCCTCGCGGATTCGTCCGTGCCGCCGACGCGCGCCGCAGCCGGGCGCCGTGCGCGGCGAACCGGCGTGCGCGGCGAGACGTACGCCTACTGGTACCTGCGCCGCAACGGATACGTCATGATCGCGCGGAACTTTGTTTGTCGCGGCATGAAAGGTGAAATCGATCTGGTTGGATATGATGGCGCAACGATCGCATTTGTCGAAGTGAAGACGCGCACCACTCCTCGCGATGAGTTTGGTTCTCCCGAAGACGCGGTGACGCTCGAGAAACAGCGGCTTCTTTCGCGAATGGCCCGGCAGTTCCTGCGCGAATACCGCACCGAGAAAATCCCGTTCCGATTTGATATCCTTGCGATTGAAGCCTTGCCCGGCCGGAGCCCTGTCGTGCGCCTTCACAAAGGCGCTTTTGCCGCAAAATGAAAATTGTGCGTGTTTGGCAAGACTTTGCGCGCCGCCCAGACTTAAAATAGGCCGTTTTGTGGCGGGCTGGTTGTTTGTCAACGTCGTTTTCCAGGCCAGGAGGAATCATTGCCCGAGTTGAGGAAGGACCCCATCATTGGACGATGGGTCATCATTTCGACCGATCGAGCCAAGCGGCCTTCGGATTTTTTGCGCGAGAGCGTGGAAATCAAGGGGATCGGCGTCTGCCCGTTTTGTCACGGCAATGAATCGAAAACGCCGCCTGAGTTGCTCCAGTACGGGCGGAACGGCAGCGGCCCGAATACGCCGGGGTGGCAGGTGCGCGTAGTGCCCAACAAGTTTCCCGCTCTGGGGATCGAAGGGGATCTGGACCGCGAAGGGATTGGCCTTTTCGACCGGATGAACGGCATCGGTGCGCACGAGGTGATCATTGAGACGCCCGACCACGGCGCCACGCTGGCGACGATGTCGGCGAAACAGATTGAGGACGTCCTGTGGGCGTTCCGGGAACGCATGCTCGATCTGAAAAACGACAAACGCTTTCGCTACATCCTGATTTTCAAGAACCATGGGGAAGCGGCCGGGGCTTCGCTGGAGCACCCGCATTCGCAATTGATCGCCCTGCCGATTGTTCCCAAGCGCGTGCGCGAGGAAGTGGACAGCGCGCGCCACTATTACTTCGAAAAGGAGCGCTGCATTTTCTGCGACATCATCCGGCAGGAAACCGAATCTAGCGTGCGCGTAATCAGCCAGACCGAACTGTTCGTGACGCTGGCCCCTTACGCGCCGCGCTTTCCCTTCGAGATGTGGATCCTGCCGAAACCGCATGGCTCTTCCTTTGAAAATGATCAGCCCCGGATGTTCGCGGGCCTCGCGGCAGTACTGAAGGACAATCTGGCGCGTCTGGACGCGGTGCTCGACCGCCCGGCGTATAACATGATGATTCACACCTCGCCGATCGGCGAAGAGATCAACGAGCATTACCACTGGCATATCGAGATCATACCGAAGCTCACGAAAGTGGCTGGATTTGAATGGGGCACGGGTTTCTACATTTGTCCCACGCCCCCGGAGGAGTCCGCCCGGTTCATTCGTGACGCGCAAGTCGTTCTCACGCCATAGTTTGGACCTTGGTTCAGACCATTGTTTAGACCATAGGCTAAAATAGTCTAGAGGTTTAGGGCGACGCTCGGCCCGCGATCCCCAAATTCAGGCCAGGGTATGCGACTTTTCCTGGACAGAGTAAAAATCGGGCTGCCGTGTGCCGCAGGTGAAAACCTCTTTGTCCGGTTCGGCCACTGACAAGTGCACCGCAGTTTCGCTATACTTCTTAACTCCGGCGCGGTACCCAAGAGGCCTAAGGGAGAGGTCTGCAAAACCTCCATTCGTCGGTTCAAATCCGACCCGCGCCTCCAAATTTTCCATTGCGATTTCTACTGTCGGGCGGGTAGCGCGGTCTTTGAGTGATTTTGAATTGAAGCGCGATGAGGACGGCCGGGGTACGATCCTGCTTTGCCCATTCTTAATTTGCAAATACGACCAATGTGTGGGGAGAGCTTACGAAGCGGGTTGGGCCGGCTTCTTCAGCACCGCGCGATATTCCCGGTACGCGGAAAGCATCGAAATATAATCATCGTGGCTGAGTTGCAGTTCCGAACAGATCTTGCTGATTTCGGTTTCTTCGACCGTGGAGATCTGGTCCACCGCTGAAACCGAGAACAGGCAATCCAGCAGAGCCAGTTTTTGCTCCCGGGTGGCGATGCGGTTGAACTCCCGCGTCACCAGGAAATTTTCCGTTCCGCCAAAGAAGATGCTTTGCGTCTTGGCCATCTGGGTCGCCAGAATGGCCTGTTCCTCGGGCAGATTGCCCCGTTCCATCAGGATCCGTTCAATGGCGCGCAATTCGGGTTGTGTGATGTTCAAATCCGCGCGCGCCACGCGGCAAAGGATGAACGCGAACGAAGCGATGTACCGGGCCCTGTCGGGATCCATCTGGTCCAGAGCCGCCACGATCTTGCGGACGGTGTCGGACTCGGGACTCGATCCGGGATGCTCGATTTTTCTTTTATGCAGCCCAAGAAACTCGGCAATCGACATTCTTCGCCTCCCCCACTGGCATCGCTTGATCCGGCCCCGGACTTGCGCAGCTGCCGGACGGCCTTGCGAGGATTGCCCCTCGTGTTGATCCCATACTTACTGACGTGAAACAGCCCACCGTTTCTCTATGGCCATTTATATCGTAAGGCGATATTATAACAGCTCAACAGGCTCTCATGTCACGACCTAGAAACATTTTGCTTCGTCGGATCTGCTGGCTTCTCGCCGTCATCCTGGTGGTGTCGATCCTTTACGTGGCGGTCGCCCCATCGTTGGATCTGGCGCCCTCTGCGCTGCGCGCATTCCGGGCGGCGCTGGCCGTTCTGATCTGTTTCTGTCTCTGGATTTCCGTCGTTTCCGGAACTCTCTCGTTCACTGTCCTGGAATACGGCATCGCCGGCCGGACCGGCCTGCGATGGACTCCTGTGTATCGGAGATGTGATCTTCAGGCATTATTCTGCGTTTGTCTCTGCTGATCCCTGCCAACCCCTGCACGACCCTTATTCATTTATTCATTGTTTTCGGATCGCGGTCCGTTGCGACTAATCCCAAGTGCCCGGGAAGGCCCAGGAGGGAAAAGATGCCATCGTCGAAGCGCCACAAATTGACGGCCGATTTTTTCGACCGGTTGTCGCGCGCCTCAGAGCGGTTCCTGTTTTTAGACTATGACGGGACGATTGCGCCCTTCCATCCGGAACCTGGAAACGCCATTGCGTATCCGCAAATCAGCGAGTTGCTTCAAAAACTGATTGACGAAACGAACACGAGGTTGATCTTTGTGACCGGCCGCAGAGCCCGGAATCTGCGCCGCATGATTCCGCTTCGGCCTGTTCCGGAAATTTGGGGCGCGCAAGGGGTGGAGCGATTACGCCCGGATGGCGATTACGAACAGTTGCCCCTGAGAATCGCCCAGTTGCAGAGATTGGCCCATGTGAAAGCCAGGCTCAAGACCATGGATATCGAGTGTTGTCTGGAACAGAAGCCCGGCTCGATGGCCCTGCATTGGCGGGGATTGCCTCCCAGCATCGCAAGAAGGGATGCGGAAACCGTTCTTGCGGTTTTTTCCGAGGAGGCGGGACGCAACGCATTGCGACTGGTGAAATTCGATGGAGGGTTCGAACTTCGCGTGGCCACCTACACCAAAGCCACTGCGGTTCTCCAGACTCTCGAAGAGGCTACCCGGAACAGTGTGGCTGCCTATCTGGGGGACGACGAACCGGACGAAGAGGCATTCAAGGCCCTGCGCGCGCAGGACCTGGGCGTTCTGGTACGAAAAGAGTTTCGGAAAACGGCGGCGGACCACTGGGTCAAGCCTCCGGAAGGCGTCCATGAGTTCCTTGACGCCTGGCTTTCGGCGTGTGGGGGCGACACAGTGACATGTTCCAGTCCGGCGCGCCACGAGTCTGAACCGTGGCATATCAGCGCAATACAGGAAGGAGGCTCACGCGATGACTGAGACCTGTGCAGGAAGGCGAGGCATTCGCAATTTTCTTTTCTTAGTGATGGCAGTGGCGCTGGTTAGCGCTCCGGCTGCATGCGAGACTTCGGAGAGCGCGGCCGGACAACAGCACAGTGAGGCCTCTTCGGTTTCCGCCAAACAGTTGTCGCCGTCGTTTTTGGGGATGTACCGCAAAGTGATGCTCATTGAGCGAAGCATTGAAGCGTATTCCCGCAAGTACGAAGTGGATCTCAGCCTGGCTCGCGCGGTTTGCATGTACGAGTCCGGGGGCAACGCCAACTTAAGGTCCATGGCAGGCGCGCGAGGCTATTTCCAGGTCATGCCCACCACCTTCCGCTCGATGCGTGTGCGATCGAACATTGAGGCAGGCATCAAGTATCTCGGGAACCTCGCACGGCGTTTCGATGGCGAGGAGCGCGTGCTGGCCGCCTACAACGGAGGGCCGACGCGGGTGGCGCGAGGCCGGGTGATGCCGATGGAAACACAGCAATACGTCAGGGGCGTCGCGAATTACAGGGAAGTGCTGGAAAAGTACGGGCCATTGGTTCGGAGAAACGCGAAAAAGTTGGGCATCGAAACGGTGCGGCGGGGCGACAGCTGGTGGCGTCTCTCACGGCGGCTGAATCTGTCCCTGGCGCAGCTGCGGCTCTATAACCCTTTCCTGGCCGCGCGCACCCTTCGGCCGGGCTCCCATATTGTTTACCCGCTCGATCCGAGGCCGGGTCTGCTGGCGGTCGGTGACGATGACACTCTGTACTACCGAGCGCGGCTCGGTGACAATGTGATCAGTCTGGCATTCGCCCTGGGCGTGAATCCGGACGCATTTCGCCAGGCCAATGGGCTCCAGCCGCTCGAGTCTCTGGCGCCCGGCACGATGCTGGAGGTTCCACTCGATGCCTCCGCCAAATTTGTAACCTACCGTGTAACCTCCCGGGACACTCTAGCGTCGATTGCCAAGCGGCACCGGGTGGATCCCTGGACGATCGTGCGGGACAATTTCTTGTGGGACCAGCGCGTGGAGCCGGGCATGGTGCTCCGTGTTCGCCAGCTTCCGCCCCGGCGCCGCTACGTCGTGCATCGGATCCGACGCGGGGAAACCCTCAGCGGGATTGCGAGGCGTTACCATACCTCGGTACGCGCCCTGCAACGTGAAAATTCGATGGGGCGCCGCACGCGTATTCGGATTGGCCACCGGCTTCGTATCCGTCTGCGATAGAACGCCAGCACATCTCTGTCTGCGCGCCAACGCATTGCCTTCCGGCCATCGCGCCGGAGTGCAGTTGGTATCTGCCTCATCCGGCCCTTGCAGAATATTTAACTGAGGGGCCGCATCTCTTGCCATAATCGCGGTTCTCATTCCCTGCGCAAGGAGCGAGCTATGCGGGCGCGAATCGGCAAGCGCGGAACTGCGAACAACTTGACGGGAACCGGCGCGGCGAGCGCATTGCCAGCGCGCGGTGAATTCGTGTTGCGCAACGGCTACGTCCTGACCATGGACCCGTCGCTCGGTGATATTGCGGACGGCGACGTGCACGTGAGAAACGGTGAAATCATCGCCGTCGGCAAGAAGATTAAGGCACCGGGCGCCGCACTGATCGACGCTCGCCGCTGCATCGTGCTTCCCGGCCTGATCGACACCCACTGGCATATGTGGACCACCTATCTCCGCTCGATGGCCGGCGACAAGCCGGAACACGGATATTTCCCGATGACGACAGCCTACGGCGAGGCGATGCATCCCGAGGACATGTACCACGCAACGCGCCTGGCCGCGGCCGAAGCCATCTACTCGGGAACGACGACGGTGAACGATGAGTGCCACAACGTCCGCAGCCATGATTACGCCGTCGCTGACATCCGCGCGCTCAGCGAAGTGGGCGTGCGTGCCCGGTGGTCCTACGGCGCGTACCGGGGAATGCCGCCGGAACATCCCCGTGATCTGGCGGATCTTCAAAAGCTGCATGCTGACTGGGCGAAATTCGCAAGCGGCGGGCTGATCGCTCTGGGATTTATCTGGGGCGGCGTGGGCAGTGTGGCATCGCCGGTTTCTCCGGGCAGATTGGAAACGGCCCGGAAGGAAATCGAGACGGCGCGCCGGCTGGGCATCCCTGTCTCCCTGCATTTAAGCGCCCCGGAAAACTCGCCGCCGGGATGGGTCGAAGCCCTTGCCAGGGGAAACTTTCTTGGCAAGGACCTCCTGCTCATCCACGTTCTGTCGGCCTCTCCCGCTGAGATGAAAATGGTGGCGGATGCGGGTTCATCGATCAGCGTTTCTCCGGGATCGGAAATGCGCATTGGATACGGTCTTACCAAGGCATGCGATTTTTCCGATGCCGGCGTCAACGTCTGCGTATCCGCGGACAGCGTGCCGCTCACGGGAAACGCGCACCTGTTTGGAGTCCTGAAGCTGCTGCGGAACGCCGAAAACGCCAAGGCCTTCAGTGAATTCAAGCTCTCCGCGCGGCGCGCCCTCGAATTCGCGACGATCAACGGAGCACGCGCTCTGGGCATCGATCATCTGGTGGGTTCGCTGACGCCCGGCAAACGCGCCGACCTGATCACCGTGCGGACCGACGTGATCACCATGGGGGTGTTCACCGATCCCGCGCGCATGCTCGTCGAAGCCGCCGAACCTGCCAACGTGGATACGGTGGTGGTCGATGGCCGCATACTGAAGCGCGCCGGAAAGTTTACCGCCCTGTCGCCCGAACAGGTGATGGCCGGAGCTTCCGCTTCGCTGGAAGCAGTGGGCCAGCGCGCGAAACGGTATTAACCGGCGAGCGAAGCGCAATTCGACTCCGGACCTGTCCGGCGGCCACGCCGCATTTGGGTCTGAGGCGGTTCATTTTGGTCCAGATCTATCCTGCGCCGAATCGCCAGTGATTTCCAACCTTCCAATCGATTGAAAATAAGCGAGTAAGCCACATTCGAGGGCGTCCCGAATGGCGAGCTGTGTGCATCAGTGCGTTGGGGATGCACGGAACTGCCTTCCTCACTGGCAGCCTGACACCCATGAAAAATGTGACAGAGATTCTTGAGGGGAACAAACCATGAGGGTGTTTCTTTGTTTGCTCGCATTCTGCGTTTTCTCGACTGGCTTGCCGGCGCAGCAGTCCGGCAAGCAGGTGGCGCTGGCCGATGGGGAGACGCCGCAGACCATGGATTTGACTTCGATGAAGCTGGAAGACCTTATGAACCTCAGGGTGACGTCCGCGTCGAAGAAGGAGGAGAACCTGTTCGCGGCCCCGGCGGCCATTTTCGTGATCACCGGAGAAGACATCCGGCGCGGCGGGTTTTCGTCGGTTCCGGACGCTCTGCGGACGGTGCCGGGATTGTACGTGGTCCAGCAAAGCGCGAATGTCTGGATCGTGGCGGCACGCGGCTTTTCCGGGACATACAACGACAAGATGCTGGTGCTCATCGACGGCAGGCTTGTGTATACGCCGACGTTTGGCGGCGTGTATTGGGATGTGCAGGATCCGCCCCTGGAGGATATCGACCGCATCGAGGTGATTCGCGGGCCGGGCGGCACGCTGTGGGGCGCGAACGCGGTGAACGGCGTGATCAACATCATCACGAAAGAATCCGCGAAAACTCAGGGTTTGCTGGGTTCAACTTCCGCGGGAGTGAATGAAGGCTACGCGGCCCGCGTGCGGTATGGCGGAAAAATCGGAGGAAACTTTACATACCGCATCTATGGGACCAGCAACGATTGGCGGCCAACCGTGAATGCGAGCGGGGCGGAGAACTACGATGCGTGGAGCATTTCACAGGGCGGGGCGCGATTGGACTGGCAGGCTTCCGGGAAGGACGCAATCACATTTGATGGGCAGGGCTATTCGGGGCGGGTTCGCACCGTTGTCGGAGTTGCTGCGCCGACCTCGCCGGTTGTCGAGCTAGTGGATTCCAGCGGCGTGGTGAAGGGTGGCCATGTGCTGGGCCGCTGGAAGCACACGTTTAACGACCGTTCCGCCACGGACGTTCTGGCGTACTGCGATTGGTCGGGGCGAAGCGGGGACTTGGCCAATGAATCCAGAAACCTCTGCGACATCGAATTCCAGCACAATTATTCGTTTTCGAGCCGGCAATCGCTGACCTGGGGTGGGTCGGTCATGACTACCGGACAAACATGGATCAATGACTTTACGTTCGGCTTTTCGCCTCCGGTCCGGCGAGACACCACCTATAGCGGATTCCTGCAATACGACATCGCTCTGGTACCGGACAAAGTCCGGTTGATTGCCGGATCGAAATTTGAACATAATGACTACACGGGA
The DNA here is from genome assembly GCA_963746945.1 of Terriglobia bacterium. Classification (GTDB taxonomy): domain Bacteria; phylum Acidobacteriota; class Terriglobia; order Acidiferrales; family UBA7541; genus Palsa-360. The sequence goes on from CAVVDG010000002.1 coordinate 9,495, forward strand.
TTTGAATACCAGCCGCAGATCAGGGCCGTGTGGACGCCGGGGAAGCAATACACGTTCTGGGCGGCGTTCTCGCGCGCTGTGCGGACCCCCACGCGCTTGGAATCCGATCTACGCTTCCGCGTCGCGCAGATCAATCCCGCGCCTCCCCCGCTGACTTTTCTTCTCATCAGAGGCGATCCGGCGATGAAATCCGAAGTGCTGCATGCGTACGAACTGGGATTTCGGTATGCCTGGAAAGAGAAGTTCTCGCTGGATGTTGCGGCCTACTACAACCAATATGCACACCTGCTCGGTGGCAACGCTCCGGGGGCCGGGATTGTCAATCCGTCGCCCTTCTATGTAGACGTGCCAGTGCTATTAGGGAATGTGGGTGGTGGCCAAAGCCATGGCCTGGAGCTTTCCCTGAAGTACACCCCCGTCCGCCGCTGGACATTGTCAACGGGAATTACCGAACTCCGCGGCAACTCCGCTGCGGCGGTCACATATGCGGCCGAGGCCTCCAACCCGGCGCATCAGGTAAACTTTCAGTCCAGGCTCGATTTGACGCAGCATCTAAACCTCGATGCCGCCTATTACTACTACGATGCGGTCCCGAACGGGATCCCGCCCATCAACCGCGTGGACGTGGGCATGTCCTCGACGTTCCGTGGATTTACGTTCTCGGTGTGGGGGAGAAACCTGCAACAAGCCCGGCACCTGGAAGCGATTCCACAGTATTTCAGCGGGGGAGAAGTTCGCCGGTCAGTTAGCTTCAAGCTGACGTGGGAATCGAACCGGGACCGTGTGCACGGGAACCCCTAGCCGAAATGGCGGGTGGTTTACAGGGCGACATGATTTCATTCGATATGACCGCTCCCGTTCGGCGACCGCTGAGAAGAAGATTTTCTTAGGGAGTTCTATTGTTCGAGCCGGCACCAGAGGCTCGCGGAATAAGGATGGAAGGCGGAAGCCATCATTCTGTTTGGCCGGAACGGTTGAAAGGCGGCCATGAGGAATTTGAGGATTCCAGGCCGGGCATCATTGAAAAACCGGACCAGGAGCGGGTTGTGCGCAAAGTTGAGGGGGAAGTTTAAATGTCATGCGGACTGAACTCCACCGCGAAGTAGCGCGCGTTGCAAATCGTCCAATACGCTTGCGTTGGCGGCGGATCGCCGGAATTGCGATTGTGCTGGCATGCCTGCACCTTGCAGCGCCTCGGGGCGCATCCGCGCAGGTTTCTCTGCCCGAATATCAGGTCAAAGCCGCCTACCTGTTCAATTTTCTAAAGTTCGTCGAATGGCCGGAACACACCTTTGCGGATTCGCTTGCGCCCATTGTGATCGGGATCGTCGGCGGAGACCCTTTTGGACGCTCGTTGCCACAGGTCGTGATCGGAAAAACCGTCCAGGGGCGCGACCTGGTGATTCGTGAATACCGTGAGGGGGAAGATTTGCGCGAGGCTCAAATCCTGTACATCAACACATCGGAGAGGAAGCATCTGCCGCAAATTTTTGCTGGCCTGCGCGGGGCCAGCGTGCTGACGGTTGCGGATATGAGCGGTTTTCTCGACGCAGGAGGCATGATTCAGTTTTTATCGGAGAACGATCACGTGCGATTCGCCATCAACGTAGACGCGGCCCGTAAAGCCAAGCTGAAAATAAGTTCCAGGTTGCTGAGCCTGGCGCGCGTCGTCGGAACGCGGTGAAGATAGGCGAAAGCTGAAGAGAGCCGATTTCGGAAAGATACGGTTCGCTCCCGGGGGAAGAAACAATCTGGCATGCAATTACGGACCTTGTTTCATTGAGGGGTTTTGATTTTCGCCGCGCAAGCGCCGGGCGTTCGCCCGGGTGGGAGTGAAACGAAACCGGAACGGATGGAAAACAGCGCAAGTATGTGGTGATGCGGTGCAGGGCGAATGGACAGTTATGCGAAAGATTTCCTTCCTGACGACTTTATGCATGACGGTCTTCCGCGAGGAGCGAAGCGGATCAAGGAGCACCGGCACGCGGCTGGCCTGCGCGGTTCTGCTCCTGGCGGGAGCCTGGATGCCGGTGCCGAGGACGATGTACGCGCAACAAGCGCCCACGGAATATCAGGTCAAGGCCGCTTACCTGTTTAACTTTCTGAAATTTGTCGATTGGCCCAACGATCCACCCCAGAATTCGCAGAAACGCTGGGTGATCGGAGTCCTGGGAGACAATCCCATCGGCGAAGACTTAAGCCAGCTTGTTGCGGGCAAAACCGTGCAGGGACGCGAATTGCAGGTAAAGATATTCCAATCCGCCGAAGATGCGCGCGGCTGCCACATCCTGTTCATCAGCCCATCGGAAAAAAAACGCCTGCCGTCCATTCTTGCGAATCTGCAGGGTTCCAGCGTCCTGACCGTCGCGGACATGGACGATTTTGTCAAATTCGGCGGGATGATCCAGTTTGTGATGGAAAACAGCCGTGTGCGGCTGGCTATTGACGTGGGCGCCGCAGTGCGGGAGCGGCTGAAGATCAGCTCGAAACTGCTGGCCTTGGCGCGCACGGTTACGTCAGCCGAACGCGGCGGGAACAACTGAAATGCAATGGACCCGCAAACTTTCGCTGCGCCGCAAGATCACCCTGGTGATCATGATCAATACGTTCGTCGCGCTGTGCGTGGCGGGAATCGCCTTCGCGGAATATGGGCTGTACCACTTCAAAAAGGAGCACATAGAGGACCTGAGCGCGCTGGCGAACGTCATGGGAACCAACAGCGCGGCGGCGCTGGCCTTCAAGGACCCCATTTCCGCCAAGGACATCCTGCAGGCCCTTGCCGGCAAGCCGCATATCCTGTTGGCGTGCATCTACGACGCGGACGGCAAAGCCTTCGCTGTCTATCATAAAAACATGCAGAATCATGAGGCCTCCTCGCCACCCCCTGTGGAAAACGATTCCAGCCGAATGACCTCGGATCGAGTGTTGATCTTTCAGAAAATCATTTTGGACGGAGAAAAAATCGGAAGCGTGTTCATTGAGGAGGACGCCGTCGAATACCACCAGTTGCTGGAGAGTTATCTGCTCTTCTTCGGCCTGATTATCGCCGTGGTTTCGGTGGGCGCCTACGGCACGGCGGCGCGATTGCAGGGGCCGATTTCCGACCCGATCCTGGAACTGGCGTGGACCGCAAAAATGGTGACTGGGACCAGGGATTATTCCATTCGGGCGAGCAAGCACTCGGAAGACGAAGTCGGCGTGCTCATCGACGGCTTCAACCAGATGCTGGAGCAGATCCAGAGCCGGGACATGGAATTGCAACATGCCCGCGACGATTTGGAGCAGCGCGTCGAGGAGCGCACGACCGAGCTGGAACAGGAAATTGCCGACCGGCAGCGCGTCCAGGAAGCGTTGCATGAAAGTGAGGGCAGAATCCGGCTGCTGCTGGATTCCACGGCGGAAGCGATTTACGGGATCGATCGCGAAGGTCTGTGCACGTTCTGCAATCCCGCCACGTTGCGCTTGCTGGGCTACCAGAAGCCGGAAGACCTTCTGGGCAAGAACATGCATCGGCTCGTGCACCATACGCGCGGCGATGGAACCCCTTGCCGCGAGCAGGATTGTAATATTGCGGGCCCCCTCCACGAGGGCGAAGGCAACCACTCGGATAATGAAATGTTCTGGCGTGGCGATGGCAGCAGTTTCCCAGCGGAGTATTGGGCCTATCCGATTCGCAAGGAGAGAAAATATGTCGGAGCCGTGGTCACGTTTCTGGACATCACTGACCGCAAGCGCGCCGAAGCGGCGCTGCTTGAGGCCAAGGAATCCGCCGAAGCGGCCAACCACTCCAAGAGCGACTTTTTGGCCAACATGAGCCATGAAATTCGCACGCCAATGAACGGAATTATCGGGATGACGGACCTGGCTTTGGATACAGTTCTGACTTCCGAACAGCGAGATTATCTCAGCCTGGTGAAGTCGTCGGCGAACAGTCTGCTTCACGTGATCAACGACATTTTGGACTTTTCGAAGATTGAAGCAGGAAAGCTCGAACTGGAAACGACCGAATTCGAGATTCGCGACGTGTTGCGGGACACCCTCAAGACGCTGGCCATGCGGGCGGGCAAGAAGCAGCTGGAACTGGCCGTGCGCGTGTCGCCCGACGTGCCGCGGACCGTCGTCGGGGATCCGACGCGCCTGCGGCAGTTGATCGTGAATCTGGTGGGCAACGCAATAAAATTTACCGAGCAGGGAAACATCATTGTCGATGCGGAACTCGAAAAACCGTCGAGCGATGGCGTTTATATGCATTTTTCCGTTTCCGATACGGGAATCGGCATTCCCCCGGAAAAACAGCAGGTCATTTTCGAATCCTTTGCTCAGGTGGACAGTTCGACGACGCGACGTTTTGGAGGAACGGGCCTGGGTCTGACGATCTCGCGCCAGCTTGTGGAACTGATGGGCGGCCGCATGTGGGTGGAAAGCCGGGCCGGCAAAGGCAGCACGTTTCACTTTACGGCTGTATTCCTGCCGGGAGCCGCGCCTGCTTCAAAAAATGAACGGATTGCGGAGGAAGCCTTATCCGGGTTGGATATTCTCCTGGTGGATGACAATGGCGTGACGCGGGAAATTCTCGGGGAAATGCTGGCCCATTGGCGCATGCGGCCTGTATTGGCCGGGAGCGGCGCGGAAGCGCTGAAAGTCATGGAAACGGCGCATCGCGAATGCCGGAAATTCCCAATCGTATTGCTGGATGCGCAGATGCCGGGGCTTGACGGATTCTCGCTGGCGAAGCGAATTCGCGACAATCCTCAACTGGCGGACTTCGTGATTCTGATGCTTTCCGCGGACCGTTACATGGCGGACGCCGCGCGCTGCCGCGAACTGGGTGTCGACATCGTCCTTACAAAACCCATCGGCCAGTCTGAATTGCTGGACGCAATTTTGTCTGTCTTAGGGGTGCGCGTGGCCGAGGAACGCCTGATGGAAACTACGGCGCCGGTTCCGGAAACAGTAATTATAGAACCACTCCATATTCTGCTTGCCGAAGACAATGCCGTGAACCAGAAGCTGGCGATCCGCCTGCTCGAAAAGGCGGGCCATCATCCGGTTCTGGCCGGCAATGGCAGGGAAGCACTCGACGCCCTGGAGAACGCTGGCGCTCGCGGATTTGACGTTGTGCTGATGGACATTCAGATGCCGGAAATGGACGGGATGGAGGCCACGGCCGCCATCCGTGAGCGCGAAAAAACCACCGGCAAGCATATTCCCATCATTGCGATGACCGCACACGCAATGAGGGGAGACAAAGAACGATGTCTCGAGGGCGGAATGGACGGCTACATTTCAAAGCCGATTCATCCACGTGATCTTTTTGCTGAAATTGAGCGATGCCTGGCAGAAGCCAAGCGAAACAGGAGGATGACACCTCGTTCGCTGGAATCCGGCGAGCAACTCGACCGTGCGTCCCTGCTGGAACGGGTGGAGGGAGACAGCGAGTTGCTTGCCGAAATCGTCCATTTGTTTATGGAGGATGCGCCCCGCCTGCTCGCTGCCATGCGCAACGCCCTTCAACTCGGTGACATGTCCGCGCTGGAGCGGTCCGCACATTCCATGAAAGGCGCGGCAAGCAATCTGTCCGCGCAGGTTACTGCGGCCAGCGCCTCGCGGCTGGAAATGAGTGCAAGAAATGGCGTGGGGAAGGCCGCAGAATATTATCTAACTAAACTAGAAAGTTCCGTGAAGCGCTTGCTTCCGCTGCTTGCGGAGCTGTGCCAGGGAGTTCCGAAATGAAGATTCTGATTGCCGACGACGAGCCGGTTTCGCGCCGTATGCTGCAAGGGCTGCTCGTCAAGTGGGGCTATGACGTCATCTCGGTCGAAGACGGCAATGCCGCATGGGAAGCGCTGAAATCGCCGGACGCGCCGCGCATGGCCTTGCTGGATTGGATGATGCCGGGACAAAACGGCGTCGATGTGTGCCGGGAAATGCGGAAACAGCGGCCCATACCCTATACGTACATACTTCTGATAACGGCCAAAGACGCCAAGGAGAGTGTTGTAGAGGGCCTGGAAGCCGGCGCCGACGATTACCTGACCAAGCCGTACCATCCCCAGGAATTGAGGGCCAGGATTCGAGTGGGATCGCGCCTGCTCGATCTGGAAGACAACCTCGTGCAGGCCCGCGAGGCGATGCGATTCAAGGCCACGCATGACACGCTGACCGGAGTCTGGAATCGCGGCGCCATCCTGGAAACCCTGGACCGCGAGATTATCAGGTCTAGCCGCGAAGGGCTCTCGCTGGGCGTTCTGATCGCGGACCTGGATCGTTTCAAGTCCATCAATGACACCTACGGGCATCTTGTGGGCGACACAGTGCTGCGCGAAGTGACCAGGAGAATGCAGTCGGACATCCGGCCCTATGACGCCGTGGGCCGCTACGGTGGCGAGGAGTTCGTGGTCCTGCTTCCCGGCTGCAACAGGACCGAAACCCAGGACAAGGCGGAGCATTTGCGCAAAACCATCTTCGAGGTACCCATCGAGACAGACATGGGCCGCCTGAACATCACCATGAGCGTCGGGGGAGCCGCTTCGGGAGATTGGCCGGAAGATACGGCGAATCAGATATTGCAGATGGCTGACGCGGCGCTTTATCGCGCCAAGGAAGAAGGCCGCAACCGCACGGTGATCGCCGGCGCGACCGAACATGAAGAGGCGCACCGGCCAGCCCTGGAAGTTTCCCCGCTTGGGCCGCGGGGTTCGTAACAAACTTTGTCAGTGGATGTTTTCAAACGTCCGAACGCACAGGCGAACTTTGAAGTTCTTCCTTGCCCACAATTTCCACGCGCTGCACCCCGCCCCACTGAATACCATCCTGTTCGAATCGATTTTGTATCCGGCGGCGCATCTCGCGCGCGGTATCGTCCTGCCGGCCGGTAACGGTTCGAAGCTGCAATCGGAGCGTCGCGCCGGCCGCGCCGAACGATTCAATCCCCAGCACGCGCGGGCCGTCCACCAGGACAGGTGACCAGGCGGCGTCGCTGCGAAGTTCGGTGGCTACTTGTTCCAGTGCCGCGAGAGCCGCATCGCAAGAGCCCTCCCGCGCAATGGCTACCTCCACATACACCTGGCTCCAATCCCGGCTGAGGTTTGCCACCTGGAGTATCTGACCATTGGGAATACTGACCACTGCGCCCTGGAGATCACGAATCACCGTGCGGCGCAGCGTGATGTGTTCAACGCGTCCCACGACCGTGCCGATCCGCACCGTTTCGCCCACGATATATTGATCCTCGACGATGACGAAAAAACCGTTGATGAGGTCGCGAACCAGGTGTTGCGCGCCGAAACCAAATGCAAGACTCGCGAGCCCAGCGACAGCGGCGATGGGGGTGATGTTGAAGCCGAGTTCGGGAAGGGCGGTCAGGATCGCGCCGATCAGGATCACAGCTGTTCCGGCGCTGTACAAAAGCCCTGCCAGTGTTCTCACCTGCTGTTCGTGCATGCGCGCGATTCGTCCAGGGCTATCCTTGCCACCCATCGGGATCAGACGACGCGTGACGGTGCGCAGAAGGCGATTCAGGATCAAGGCGATCAGCAGGATGCTGAGCAGCCGTATCCCGTGTCCCACCGCGAAATCCGTCCATTGGAATACGTTTAGAGCCATAATATGCGGGTGTGATTATAGCACCCGCGCATCCGCAGGGAATTGCAGGTTGCTCGCCGGATGTGCAAAAACAGGAGGAGCCCATGAATACCGGACGCAGGTCTTTCTTTTCGGTTTTCGCTATGACCTTGACTGGAATGAGCCCCCTGTTGATGGCGGCTCAGCGACGTATGCCGCCCAGCACATTTCCTCGCTTTCCCGACGCCAGCGGGTCGGAGGATAACATGCCGGACCTGCCGCCGCCCGACCCGAGGGAGCGACTCAAAAAGAATCAGAAAAACCTGAGAAAAGACGCCAATCTCTTGCTCGAATTGTCCAAGGAATTGAAGCAGGAAGCGGATAAGACGGATCAAACCGATGTTCTGTCGGTTTCCCTGGTCCGCAGGGCGGAAACAATCGAAAAACTTGCACGTCACATCAAGGACTTGGCGCGCGCGACCTAGAAATTCCACTTCCCCGGTGTCCATCCTCCAGCGCTAAAGGCCAACCCCCAGTTGAGATTGTGACTATCGTCACATTGGAATGTGACGACAGTCATCGCCCCTTTTTTGCGTGCCATTCATACTGAAGGCGCTGCAAGAGGGAGCTATGCCAATGGCAAGAACAGTTTGGTCGGTCCTGACGAGCATCCTTTGCGCGTTCCCTGCGAATACCCGGGAAATTCGGAGGTGAGGCCGTGCAAAACCAACATATTCTGTTTGCTGGAGAAGTCCAGCCAAAGGTTCATGAGAGGCCGCACATTGTTTTGTCTCCTCCAAAGATCGAGCCGTTGCATGAGGTATTCGCGGAAGCCATGCTGGAGGAAAGTTCGGGACACCAGAGGCGCAGCCCGTTGGACTGGCTGATTTCTCTCGTCGTCCATGTGGCCGTCTTGGGCGTGCTTGTCATTCTGCCGCTATTTTTCACCAACGCACTCGATGTGCAGAGGCTGAATCTGACGATTCTGGCTGAGCCCATCGCTCCACCGGCGGCTCCGCCTCCCCCGCCGCTCACTTCTTCCCGGCCGCGTGCTGTGAAAACCGCTCCGGTTCGCGTGTATGTGGCCGGTAAACTGACGGCGCCGTCCTTCATTCCGCGGAAAATTGCGACCACGCCCGGCGATGCGCTTCCCGATGCAGCTATCACAGGGGTCCCCGGAGGAGTGCCCGGTGGAATTCCCGGAGGGCAGATTGGCGGCGTGCTGGGAGGGGTTCTCGGGGGAACGCTGAGGAATGGACCTGCACCCGTGGTGCCCGTCGCGGAAGGGCCGAAGGCGCCTGTCCGTGTGGGAGGCGACGTGAAGCCGCCGCGTTTACTGTTCGGCCCTGCCCCGATCTATCCGGCTCTGGCGAAAATGTCGCGTATCGGAGGGGTGGTAGTGATCGAAGCCATCATCGACGAACATGGAAATGTCACGTCCATGCACGCGCTGAGCGGCCACCCGCTGCTGATTCCCGCGGCGATGGAGGCAGTGTCCAAAAGGAAGTACGCACCGACGATTCTCGACGGCGAACCAACGCCAATTGACCTGCGGGTGGAGGTTACATTCACGATGAATTAACCGGCATGGCAATGGAGCCGTGCTGAGAAATGCACGCAAGAAGTTCATGCGGGTATTTTGTGTTCTGACCTGGCAAAGGATATAAGCCGTTTGTTCGAACGGGCGCCCCAATCGTTGCGGAGCAACGATTGGGGATTGCTTTATGTGCGCCTTCCGCGGCCCCCTCCGGTAACCGGCGCCGGGAAAACTCAGTGCCAGGCTGCAAAGACGCGCTGGCCGACCATCAGCGCGGGATTGGCTCCGGGGCGCGGATGGAACTTTTCTGCGCGGCCGTTATTCACTTCGGCCAGATACAGATTGCCGTCCTGGTCCACGCTCATGCCGTGCACGTTCCACATGGCGCCGGGCCAGTTGCCCTGGCTGCCCCAGGAATACAGGAAATGTCCGTCCATATCGAATTTGATGATTTTTGAAGTGGTGCCGTCCGCAATCCAGATATGCCGGTCGGCCGAAAGATACAGGACCTGCGGTGTGGAGGGCTTGCCCGTGCTCCACTGGTCCAGGTACTTGCCGTTCACGTCGAATTCCTCGATTCGCCGGTCCGACCTGTCGGTCACATAAAGGCGTTTGGTCTGCGTGTCATAAATGACGCCGTGAACCGCGTCGAAATATCCCGGGCGCGTGTCATTCGGGGGTTTAGCCCGCTTGCCCCAGGACATCAGATATTTTCCATTCTTATCGAACTTCACGACGCGCGTGTTCCCGTATCCATCGGTCACGAACATAGTGCCGTCGGGCAGCCAGTTGATAAATGTGGGACGGTTGAAATGCTTGTCGTCGTCTCCGGGCACGTTGGGAGTTCCCAGGGTCTTTACGAGTTTCTTTCCATCGTTCGTGAATTCGTATACGGCATGTCCCTGATCGTCGACGATCCACACGTGCTTTTCAGGATCATAGGGATTGATGGTGATGAAGTGCGGCCGCTTGAGCATGGAGTCCCACTGCGTCCACCGCTCCGTGATGTTTCCGGCGGCATCCACGACCACCACGCAATCTTCCCATCGGGCGTCCACACCAAGTTTCCCGTGCCACACCGGATTCCCGGCGGAGGTGACCGGACCGACCGAGGCATTGCGGAACGGCAGTTGCGCTACTGGGAAGGAAATGCCCGGGCCGACTGCCGGGTAAGGCACTTCCGGAGGCCGGGTCATCGTGGGTATTTCGCCGCGTTCCAGGATGAAGACGCGATTGGGGCTTTCGGCAAAAACGCTTTCGACCGCGCCCCAGGTCCACTTCTCGTGGCCGGGTAGTTTATTCAGCGGCTTGGGCCAATCCGCGACAACGTCATAGGGACCTGTTACATCCTGGCCGCCTCGCTGGGACGGCACGGCGGCGAAGCTCATATCCGCCTTCGATTGGGCCTGTGCCGGACGCAACCTCGCTGCAAGCAGCAATCCTGAAATCACGGCAATTGCGGCGGCTGCAGAAAGCGTAACAGCGACGATGCGATGACGCATGTTTTCCTCCAGGCTGGTGATCTGTCAAGAATGTGAGAACGCGGCGATTATAACCCGAGGAGAGGAAATCGGGATGCGCGGAATCGTATTTGCCCGTGAACGAAAATGTTTCGATCATTCGATCAATGGGGCGATCAAATGAGAAATCAGTGGTGCGGCTGGGGCGACTCGAACGCCCGACCTCGTGCTTCGGAGGCACGCGCTCTATCCAGCTGAGCTACAGCCGCGCACATCCTTTATACCATGCACCCCCGCGGAAGTGCATTCGCCTGCTTTTTTTTCGCGGAGATGGAGGAAGACAATGGTATCTGCCGGCGTCTTGCGGCGCGGCGGTCGCTGGGACCGTGGGTTTCGCGTTTACGGGCTTGCCAGCGGGCGAGCGTAGGGTTTTCTTGGAAATTTAGGTTGGAAGGTTTGTCAGTACTTGCGCATGTGAATTTCACTGCCGTTGCGGTGATATTTCACTTCGTCCATCAGTTTGTGGATCAAATAAATCCCGCGGCCGTGGTCGGAAAATATGTTGTCGTCCTCGGTGGGAGAGGGAATCGCCTCGTGGTCGAAGCCTTGGCCCGGGTCACGCACCACGATCAGAATTCCGCGGTCCTTATCGCCTGTCACCGAACACTCAATGTGCTTGTCTGGGTCCTGCTTACAGCCATGCAGGATCGCGTTTGCCAGCGCCTCGCGCAATGCCATTTCGATTTCGAACTCCTTGCCGGAGGCATAGTCCAAATTTTTGACCAATCGCATCACCCAATCCACGACGGGCGAAATGGACTTGATATCGGCCGCCAGCGCCACATCGAAGCGCGTGGATGGCGATGGTTCGTTTTCCCTGCTGCCTGCCATCGTTTTTTTTGCCATGGACCGGGTCTCAGAGGGGGTCGGAAACGCACCTGCTAGGTTGCGTGCATTGACGAGTCGGTTGGCTATCGGAGCTGCAACGCCGCTCATTGCCTCCACCCACGCCATTAGTTTGGACCGGCACAACAGCACAGACAAGCAAAAAGGAGTCCGTATGCGTTCTGTTTCGATAACCCATTATTTTATTTATGTGGTATGCCTGCCCACCGCAACAAAGTGGCGAGCGTATTCGTTTAAATTCTTCATGCCCAACAACAATTCCAGTAATTTGGCCCGCTGATTCGTGTCCAGGTTCAAGGTTTCATTGTCTATCGTTTCCACAATGAAATTCGATTCAACCTGCAGCCATTCAATCGTCTCATCATCGGCAAGCTGCCCGCAGCGAAAGCGTTCCGTGGCTACATCGAGTTTCTCGGAGGCATCAGCCAGATAGTGGTCAAGACAAAAACCTCTTTCGCTAAATCCTTTCGGAACTTCGACCCTGCAACCCTGGATAAGGCATTTACGGCTGGGAGTCGTCATGTGCTACACCTCGGTCACCCTCAGAGCGTTAAAGATTAGAGAGCACGCCCCTTGCCATCACCGGACAAGCTACCTCCCTCGTTTTGCTCAGCTTGCATGCCCTTTGGAAAGGGCGAAAGGAACTCTATTCATTAAAAATGGATAAAATCTTCCCAGGGTGGGTAGGATGAGTAGCGCACTGTGGCTCTGCAAATTCGCGGTGTGGACCAGCTGTTTCTGCGTTCAAATTCCCTTACACTTTATCATCCTGATCTGGTTATGGATTGGAAACAGAAGCCCGCGAGTGTTTGGTACCGCCTATTAACTTGCCGGAAAACTCTCACAAGCTTTTACATAGACATGTTCAACTTGCGAAGCGAAGATGGATGAGGAAATACATTCGCACCTTGGGATGCGAGGAGGGTCATCCAAATGCGTAAGTTATTAGTCCTATGCGGGGCACTTTTGTGCTTTTCGCTGACAGCGGCCGCGCAGGAATCCACGGCGGCATTCGATGCCAGCAGTCCCGCGGGCGAGCCTGCCTCTCCCGCTGCGCTGTCTCCGTCAAATCGGCAAGCTTGGCAACTTGAAGTCGGTTTCCAGTACCAACATTACAAAGTCCTGGGTTATGACTGGCACACATTCGGATTGCATACCGACGTCACGCGGTACTTGACGAACTGGTTTGGCCTGGAAGGGATGGCTTCCGAAGGATTCGGACACACGGGAACAACGCCGAATCTTGTTGCGAAATCATTCTTTATCGGTGGTGGTGTGCACGTGGCTGTGCCCAACAGCAGCCAAATCGAGCCCTGGTTCCATGCCCTTGTGGGCTACGAACGTTTTCGCTTTACACAAACGGCCACACTGGGTGCCAAGAGCGACCCGTTGGTTATGGCCGGCGGAGGATTGGACTTTAAGATTAACGACCGCGTATCTTGGCGCGTTCAAGGGGATTTCCTTGGGTCGCGCTTCGGCCCCACAATCGAAAAGAACTATTCATTTGGTTCGGGCCTGGTCTTTAACTTCTAAGGAACAGAACAACTCGGTTCTTGTGGCCGGCTTTTGGCGATGACGGATCGTCAAAAGCCGGTTTTTTTTGCCGCCACAACGGTGCATGCATTGAGGAGTCGATCTTTTGCGGGATGAAGCTGTGGAAGGAAGCAGCGATTAAGCCGCTGCACCGTGGCACTTCTTGTATTTCTTTCCGCTACCGCATGGGCAAGGCTCGTTTCGGCCCACTTTGGCTCCGGCGCGCACGGGCTTGGGCTCTTCGGCTTGTGCGGGGCCGGCCTGGAACTGCATTTCCTGTTGCAGCCTGCGCTGGCGACGCTCGATTTCACGGGCCTCATCTTCGGGCCGTGCGGGCTGAACCAGGAAGAGGTAACGCACGGTTTCGGTGTCGATACGCCCCATCATATCTTCAAAAAGAATGAAGGCTTCCTTCTTGAACTCGACCAGCGGATCCTTCTGGCCGTAGCCGCGCAGGCCGATGCCTTCCTTCAAGTGGTCGAGGGTGAGCAGGTGGTCTTTCCACTGCGTGTCGACGATGTCCAGGATTATGCGGCGCTCAAGCCAGCGCATCATCTCCGCCCCGAACAATTTTTCCTTCTCGGTGTAGCGTTCCTTGACGCGCTCGACCAGCGTGTTCGCCAGTTCGTCATGGCTCATCAGGGTCGGGTCTTCGATTCCGACAGCCTTCAGGTCGATGCCGTATTGCCCCAGCACTTCGGCGGCAAACTGCGTGACATTCCATTTTTCCGGATGCTCGTTGCGCGGGCAGAACGTTTCCACGAGTTCCTCGGCGATATCTTCCGCGATGCCCATCGCGTATTCCCTCTGTTCCTTCCCTTCGAGGGCGGAGCGGCGAATCGAGTAAATCGTTTCGCGCTGCTTGTTCATCACATCGTCGTATTCGAGCAGATGTTTGCGCGCCTCGAAGTTCTGCGCCTCGACGGCCATTTGCGCGTTCTCAATGCGGCGTGAAATCAGCTTGGATTCGATGGGCACCCCTTCGGTCATGCCCAGGCGGAACATCAGCGCTTTCACGCGCTCGCCGCCGAAGACGCGAAGCAGGTCGTCCTCAAGCGAGAGGAAAAAACGCGAGGATCCGGGGTCGCCCTGGCGGCCGGCGCGCCCGCGCAACTGGTTATCGATGCGGCGGGATTCATGGCGCTCGGTGCCCAGGATATGCAGGCCGCCCAGGGCGATGACTTCGTCCCGTTCGGTGCGGCATTGCGCCGCGTATTCATCGTAAATGGGCTTCCACTGATCCGCGGGAACCTGAAATATTTTTCCTTCCTGCTGGAACAGAACCATGTTCGGCGCGGTGCTTGCTTCCGCGCCATCCCCGCCGATCACCGCCGGCGCGGCGATGTAGGGAATGGCGAGTTTTTCGCGCAGGCAGTGATCGCGCGTCATCGCTTCGGGATTGCCGCCGAGCAGAATGTCTGTGCCGCGGCCGGCCATGTTCGTTGAAACCGTGACCGCTCCCTTGCGTCCGGCCTGGGCGATGACCTTGGCTTCGCGCTCATGCTGCTTGGCGTTCAACACCTGGTGGGGGATGCCCGCTTTTTTCAGCAGGTTCGCCAGGTGCTCGGATTTTTCGATGGAAATCGTTCCGACCAGCACCGGCTGGCCCGATTCATGAATCTGGCGGATGCCGTGCGCTAGGCTGTTGTCCTCCTGCAGGATGCCGTTGACCACGGCTTCGTATTTTTCCCCTGCCGTGCGGTAGACGACATCGGAAAACTCCTCCCGGCGGAGCGGGCGGTTGGTGGGAATCAGGGAAACGTCCAGCTTGTAAATCTTGTTGAACTCGGTGGCCTCGGTTTCCGCCGTTCCGGTCATGCCGGAAAGTTTTTTGTACATGCGGAAGTAATTCTGGAAGGTGACCGTGGCGAACGTCTGCGTTTCCCGTTCGATTTTGACGCCTTCCTTGGCTTCCACGGCCTGGTGCAGGCCGTCCGACCATCTCCTTCCGGGCATTTCGCGGCCGGTGAACTCATCGATGATGATGACTTCGCCGTTTTTGACGACGTATTCGACGTCGCGCTTGTACAGCGAGTGCGCCCGGAGCGCCTGATAGACGTGGTGAATCGTTTCCATGTTCTGCGGGTCGTACATGTTGCCGAAACCCAGCAATTTTTCGCACTTGCTGACGCCTTCTTCGGTCAGCGTTGCCGTCCTGTGTTTTTCTTCGACGATGTAATCGATATCCTGAATCAATTTCGGAATGATCTTGTCGATGCGGTAGTACTTGTCGGTGGATTCCTCGGAGGGGCCGGAAATGATGAGCGGGGTGCGCGCCTCGTCGATCAGGATGGAGTCCACCTCGTCGACGATGGCGAAGTGGTGCCCGCGCTGCACGCAATCGGCCAGATCGTACTTCATGTTGTCGCGAAGATAATCGAAACCGAATTCGTTGTTCGTGCCGTAGGTGATGTCCGCGCCGTAGGCCGCGCGGCGTTCCGGGTCGCTCAGATCGTGGACGATCACGCCGACGGTGAGCCCTAGCGAGCGATAAATCGGGCTCATCCATTCCGCGTCGCGCCGGGCCAGGTAATCGTTGACCGTGACGATGTGCACGCCGCGTCCGGTGAGGGCGTTGAGAAATGCGGGAAGCGTGGCGACCAGCGTCTTGCCTTCGCCCGTTTTCATTTCCGCGATTTTTCCCGCGTGCAGCACGATGCCGCCGATCAATTGCACGTCGAAATGGCGCATCCCGAGTTTCCGGCGGCCCACTTCCCGCACCAGGGCGAATGCGGGCACCAGGGCCGGTTCGAGCGCCGCCTTGCATCGTTCCTGATATTGAGAATCGTCGAGGGAGATGTCGCCGAGGCGTGCCTTCACCTGCGCGCGGAGTTGTTCGGTCTTCTCCAGAAGCTGACTATCGCTCAGTTGCTCAAACTCCGGCGCGAGCGCGTTGATTGCGTTCACCAGCGGCTGGATCTGTTTGAGGTCGCGCTCGTGCTTGGTTCCGATGAACCGGGCAACGACCTTGTCGACCATGTCATCGACTCGCATCATAATCCTTCAGTGTCCTTCGGAATAGGTTTCCTGCTCCGGCGGGCTCGGTGGCCCTGCGCTGGAGATGGGGCCCGTAATAGCGGGACGCCCTTCCCGTGCGCATGCACAAAAGCTCATTGTACCCTGTCCGGCAACCGCCGTGCAAAGCGGAGGCAACGCGAGGGTTTCCTGATTTGTGGCCGTTACCGGTGTGGCTGAATTTATCCAGCAGGTTCGAGGTTCAGAGTCTGTGTGAGAACTCGAAATTAAGGGTTTTTGTAGCACCAACCCTCAGCGTGGCATTTTTTGAACCAAGCAGATGCCCGGCTGAAGCCGGGCGTCTGCAATGACCAAGGTCGAGTTCTCACACCGACAGGGGTCAAAAACACCTGATCGGGTGTTGCTTTTCGCCGGGGCTTCGATCCACAAGGGCAGTTATGAGGCCACTGGCAATTCATTGGCTTGGGTGCGGAGTCTGAAAAAAAAACGAAGGGCTGAGGTGGCCGCAGCAAATCGCGGCCGCCTCAGCCCTCTGCTATGTTACGGTCCTACTTCCAGACCGGAGTGACCGGCTTGGCAAGCAGAAACTTGGGATTGGCCCCTGGTCTCGGCGTGAACTTCTGTATGCGTCCTGAGTCCACTTCCGCGACGTACAGATTGCCGTCCCGGTCCACATTCACACCGTGTACGCCCCAGAGGAAGCCCGGATAGGGTCCCATGCTTCCCCATGTGTACAGCAGGTGGCCTTGCAGGTCGTACTCGATCATTTTGTTGGTGGTGCGGTCAAAGGTCCAGATCGTGCTTCCGGATCCGATGTAGAGCAAGTGAAGGCTGGAAGGATTGGTGTTGATGTGCCATTCGTAGAGATACTTGCCGTTTTCATCGAATACCTGGATGCGGTGGTTGTTGCGATCGTTCACGAAAACGTGATGGGTTTTCGGGTCAATTGCAATCCCGTGTACGTTGCTGAAGTAGCCGGGACGCGTTTCGACGGGGATGCCATCGCCCGCGTGGCGCGGGCCGCCCTTCTTGCCCCACTGCATGAGGAATTTCCCGTTTTTGTCGAACTTGGCAACGCGCGTTCCCGTGTAGCCGTCGGAGACGAAGAAGGTGCCATCGGGCAGCCAATCCATGTACGTCGGACGGTTGAAGTGATTGGCGTCCGCGCCGGGGACGGTCGGGGTTCCGATCGTCTGCAGCAGTTCGCTGCCATCATGCGTGAACCGGTAGATGACGTCCATGTTGTCGTCCACCACCCACACGTTTTTATCCGGATCGTAGGGGCTGATGTAGATGGAGTGAGGCCGACGGAAAAGCTTGTCCCACTTCTTCCAGACATCGATGATTTTTCCGCTGCCATCGTATATGACCAGGCAGTTCTCCCACTTTGCGTCCCTGCCCAGCACGCGGTAGGGAGGACCCTTGATTCCAAGGTCGGGGGATTTTCCTTCCCAGGACGTCAGCCATTCGCTGGTGTCCTGATCGGTGCCGCCTGTTCCGGGCAGCGAGGCCCTGGTGGCATCGCGCCAAAAGCCTGCGACCGGGAAACTGATGCTGGGGCCGGCTTGCGGCAGCAGCATCTGTTTGGGCTCCTTCATCTTCGGAATTTCACCGCGGTAGAGAGCATAGATGCGATTCGGGCTTTCGGCGTAGACGCTTTCGCCTGCGCCATAGGTCCACTTCTCATTACCCGGCAGAGTGCTGATGTCCTGCGGCCAGTTCCGCACAACGTCGTAGGCACCGGTCAGATCTTCCCCGCCCGACAAACCTGGGACGGCTGCGAACCCGGTTCCGGGCTTATCCTGCCCCTCGACCGGTGACAGCTTGCCGGAAATCTTGATACCGACCGTCACACCGATTACCAGCATCAATAACATCAAACCAATTTTTTTCATGCAATTCCTCCGAAAAGACTCTCCATCTGAACCGGCGGAGCAGCCGAAACTCCCCGTTTGCCCCTGGTTAGAACAGCGTGGCGTGTTTGGGCCATGAGGTTCTTCGCCGATTTGCAGTGCCGTTGGCGTGCTAGGGATAAGCGCGCAGCAGGATGCGTATATATAACGGATCACTGCAATTGGCAAGACGTTTGTGGCGGGGAGGCGGCCGGAAATATTTTTATCATTCTCAACCAGTGGCTCATTCAGTGGTGCGACTTTTGTCGCCGCCGGGGCGGGCCTGTATTTGGCGGCCCCAGTGGACGTACGTCCTTTTCTCGTTCAAAATGAGAGGCTGTGAAGCACGCAAATATAGATTCTATCGATCCAGGAGAAATTGAACATGCCGCCAGCTCCGATGCCTCCGCCTCCCAAATTGCCGATCGAGGGCGTGAAGAACCTTGTTGCCGTCGCCAGCGGAAAGGGCGGCGTCGGCAAGACCACGGTGGCCGTGAATCTGGCCCTGGCGCTCAATCGCCTGGGGGCCTCGGTCGGCCTACTCGATGCGGACGTGTACGGCCCCAACGTGCCGATCATGCTGGGGACCGACGAGCAGCCGCAGGCGCTCAGCGAGCGTGAAATACTTCCCGTTCAGGTGCAGGGCCTGAAGATGATCTCGATGGGCTTGCTCAATCCGGGCGATAAACCGATGATCTGGCGCGGACCGATGTTGCACAGCGTCATGCAGCAATTCCTGCGCAGCGTCGTGTGGGGCAAACTGGATTACTTAATCGTGGACCTTCCCCCGGGAACCGGCGATGTGCAACTTTCCTTGATCCAGATTGTGCCCGTCACCGGGGCCGTGCTGGTCACCACGCCGTCAACGGTCGCGCTGGCCGATGTTCGCAAGGCCATGGAAATGTTTCGCCAGGTGAATGTGGATATCCTCGGCATCGTCGAGAACATGAGCTACTTCAGCTGCCCGCATTGCCAGGGGAAAATCGATGTCTTCGGCCACGGAGAGGGACGCCGCATTGCCGATACCTACGGCGTGCCGCTGCTTGGCGAGATCGAAATCGATCCGCAGATCCGCATTGGCGGCGATACCGGGAAACCGGTCGCCCTGTTGGGCGAGGATGCCCCCGGCGCGAAGAGCATTTACGCGATGGCGCGCGCTGTCGCCGCGCGGCTGGACGCGAAGCCCGCCGCCGCACGCGGTTCCGTCGTCGAAATCGATTGAAGTAGGACAGGCTTCAACCTGTCTGCTTTTGTTCTTGAACCAAGAACAGACAGGCTGAAGCCTGTCCTACCAAGCCGCATTTCTTGTCAGCCGTGAGCGCGTGTGTTAGCTTCACTTGTTTCATCATCATCGAGGTGCATGCATGATTCGCAGCTATCGCGGCAGGATGCCGAAAATCCCGGCGTCGGCGTACATTGATCCGCAAGCCGTCATCATCGGAGACGTCACGATTGGCGAACTTTCAAGTGTCTGGCCGTGCGTGGTAATTCGCGGCGATGTGAACTGGATTCGCATCGGTTCGCGCACCAACATTCAGGACGGCTCGGTGCTGCACGTGATGAAGGATACGCATCCTCTCGTGTTGGGCGATGAAGTTACCGTCGGCCACGGAGCGATCCTGCACGGCTGCACAATCGAATCGCGCGTTCTGATCGGCATGGGTTCGGTGCTGCTGAACGGCGCGAAAATCGGTGCAGGCTCGATAGTTGCTGCGGGCACTCTGGTTCCCGAGGGCACCGTCGTGCCGCCCGGAAGCCTGTTCATGGGGCATCCCGGAAAGTTCCGCCGCGCGCTCACGCCGGAAGATCAGGCGAGCATCGAGGCCTACGCCGCGCGGTATGTCGAATATTCCGAGACGTATAAGGCGGAGGCCGGAAAGGCGTAAACCTTTCCAACCGTATGAAGCACGGAAAAAAGCAAATGCGCGACCGGGTGCCGCGTTGTGGATCTTCAGGTAGCACAGACTTCAGTCTGTGTGCATTCCGCCTGGGCAGGGCATACCCCACACAGGCTAAAGCCTGTGCTACTGGTCCCGGCCGATTCACAGGATTTTCCATTGGCAGATAAAGTCAAATTCCAGGCCATCAAAGGCGTCCGCGACATTCTCCCGCCGGAGTCGGCGCTGTGGAACCGCGTCGAGCAGGCCGCGCGCGATGTGTTCGGCACATTCGGATTCGCCGAAATTCGTTTGCCGATTTTCGAGCAAACTGACCTGTTTGCGCGATCCGTCGGCCAGGAAACGGACATCGTTTCCAAGGAAATGTACTCCTTCCAGGACCGGGATGATTCTTCAATTTCGTTGCGTCCCGAGGCAACAGCCTCGGTTGTCCGCGCCTACATCGAGCACGGGATGCAAGTCCAGCCAGGCAGCGTAAAGCTGTATTACATGGGGCCGATGTTCCGCCGGGAGAGGCCGCAGAAGGGGCGCTACCGACAGTTCTATCAGATTGGCGCGGAGGTGCTGGGTTCCTCGGACGCGCCGGGGATCGACGCCGAAGTAATCGAAATGCTGCTCGTATTTTTCGAGCGCGTGCAGCTCAAGGGCGCGGTCCTGAGCGTCAATTCCATCGGCTGCAAGCAGTGCCGCCCGGCCTACGTGGAAAAATTGCGCGCGGAACTACAAAAAGTGCGCGAGCAGTTGGGTGCGGACAGTCAGCGCCGCATCGAAACCAATCCGTTGCGCGTGCTCGATTCAAAACTGGAAAGCGAGCAGGGCATTATCGAGAAGCTGCCGCGCATTGCGGAAAACCTGTGCGAAGAATGCCGCACGCATTACGGCGAAGTGAAGCGGCAACTTGCGCTGCGCAAAATCGCGTACCAGGAAAACTGGCGCCTGGTGCGCGGCCTCGACTATTACATGCGCACCACGTTTGAAATTACCGCGCCGGGCCTCGGTTCGCAGAACGCGGTGTGCGGCGGTGGGCGCTACGACGGGCTGGTGGAACTGCTGGGCGGCCCCGCCACGACAAAGGGAATCGGATTCGCCATCGGTACCGACCGGCTGGCGCTTTCCCTGCAGGAAGCCGGGGCGGGCGGCGAACCAGGCGGCCTGGACGTGTACCTCGCGTGGTTTGGCGCGGCGCCGCAGACTGCGGCAATTGGCCTCGCGAGGCGTCTGCGCGATGCCGGGTTTGCCGTTGAGCTGCCCGCCGTTGAACTGAAATTCGGGAAATCGCTGGGACTTGCGGACCGGCTGAAGGCGCGCCACGCCGTGATTCTGGGTGAAGATGAACTCGCCGCGGGAGTCGTGGCGGTGAAGCGCCTATCCGACGGCACGCAGCAGAAGCTTGGCGAGGCCGAACTATTCGCCTATTTGCGTGCCGACGGGGGTAAGTAGGACAGGCTTCAGCCTGTCTTGTTTTGATCTTTGCGGCGCCGGCAGAAGTCAGCAGAAGACAGACTGAAGCCTGTCCTACCGGGCGCAATGGGCGCTGCAGGTTATTCGAAATTATATTGCGCCTTGATATCGCCTGCTCACTAAACTAGATCGGAAGGGACAGAAAAATCCGTGCTCGATTCACTCGAAACTCTGCAACGCACGCACTATTGCGGCAATCTCCGCGCAACCGACGAAGGCAAAGAAGTCGTCCTGATGGGCTGGGTCCACAAACGGCGCGACCTTGGCAATTTGATCTTCATCGATCTGCGCGACCGCTCGGGCCTGGCGCAGATTGTTTTCAACAAGGAGCAGCACGCCGCCGCGCACGCCCGCGCCGAGGAATTGCGTTCGGAATTTGTCGTCGCCGTCACGGGGCGCGTGGTGAAGCGGCAGAAGCCGAATCCCGATCTGGCCTCGGGCGAAGTGGAAATCATCGCCAGCGAGCTGCGCATTCTGAACACGGCGAAAACCCCGCCCTTCGTGGTCGAGGATGAACTGGCCGCGAACGAAGAGACGCGCCTGCGCTACCGCTATCTCGACTTGCGGCGCACGCAGCCACGGCAGAATCTTGCCCTGCGCCATCGCGTGTTTCTCGAAATCCGCAAGGCCATGGACGAAATGGGCTTCTACGAAATCGAAACGCCCGTGCTCACGCGCTCGACGCCCGAAGGCGCGCGCGACTACCTGGTGCCCAGCCGTGTGCATCCCGGCCAGTTCTACGCGTTGCCGCAGTCGCCGCAAATTTTCAAACAGATTCTGATGATCGGCGGAATGGACCGCTACTTCCAGATCGTCAAATGCTTTCGCGACGAAGATCTGCGCGCCGATCGCCAGCCTGAATTCACGCAACTCGATTTGGAGATGTCATTCCCCACGCAGGATGCCATTTTCCATGTGATTGAAACGGTAATGGTGCGCGCCTGCGCGGTGGCCGGCATTGCCGTGAAAGCGCCGTTCCAGCGCATGGAATACAGGGATGCGATCCGGCGCTACGGCTCGGACAAGCCTGACCTGCGCTTCGGCATGGAACTGCGCGACGTAACTGAACATTTCGCGCCCGCGCGGGAAACGATGCACATTGACGGCTCCGTACAGGCGCTGGTCGCCCCCGGTGCGGCCACATTTTCGCGCAAACAGCTCGATGAGATCGCCGAAAAGGCGAAATCGATGGGCGCGCGCGGCGTCTACACGATCAAAGTCGCCGCCGAAGGCGTCACTTCGCCGCTGGAGAAAAATCTCGGCGCCGATGCGCTCAAGAAAATCGCCGCGGTTGCCGAAGCCAAGCCGGGCGACCTTATTGTCGCCGTCACGGCCAGGGAACAGATTCCCGGCACCGATGCCGCCGCGCTGATCGCGGGGCAATTGCGTTTGCTGCTCGCGGAGCAATTGAAACTGATCCCCAAGGACCGCTGGGAATTTACGTGGATCACGGGCTTCGCCCTGTTCGAGTGGAACTCCACGGAAAAGGCGGTGGTCAGCGCGCAGCATCCCTTCACCGGGATCGTTGAGGAAGACGCTTCGAAACTCGAGGACGCCTCCGACGCGGTGCGCCTGTCCATGCGTTCAAAAGGCTACGACCTGGTGCTGAACGGCGTCGAACTGGGCTCGGGCAGCATTCGAATTCACCAGCAGGAGTTGCAGGACCGCGTGTTCAAGGCGCTGGGTCTCAGCGAGGAGCAGCGGCGCAACCGCTTCGGATTCTTCCTCGACGCGCTCACCTACGGCACGCCTCCCCACGGCGGCATTGCACTGGGCCTTGACCGCGTGGTGGCGCTGCTGGCGGGCGAGAAGTCGATTCGCGAGGTCATCGCGTTTCCGAAAACGGCAAAGGCGCAGGATTTGATGGCCGATGCGCCCTCCGATGTGGATGCGGATCAGCTCGATATGCTCGGCATCCAGCTGAAGCCGGCCGAGAAGAAGTAGAATAGGGAAAATAATTCGTGTAGCGCCCGCCTTCAGGCGGGCATCGCTGTGAGGCCGGGGTGCCGCCTGCAAGGGCGGCGCTACCGCTAACTGAAATGACGCGCATACGCATACTTCCGGAAAACGTCGCGAACAAGATCGCTGCGGGCGAGGTGGTGGAGAGGCCCGCTTCGGTGGTCAAGGAGCTGCTCGAGAACGCGCTCGATGCGGGCGCGAAATCAATTCGCGTCGAAGTGGAATCGGGCGG
Source organism: Terriglobia bacterium (assembly GCA_963746945.1). Lineage (GTDB taxonomy): Bacteria > Acidobacteriota > Terriglobia > Acidiferrales > UBA7541 > Palsa-360. The sequence continues at coordinate 32,912 of CAVVDG010000002.1, forward strand.
CAAGCGCATGATTCGCGTGATCGACGACGGCACCGGCATGGCGCACGACGATGCGCTGCTGGCGTTCGAGCGCCACGCGACGTCGAAGCTGCGCACGGCCGACGATCTGCTCTCGATCGCGACGCTCGGATTTCGCGGCGAGGCGCTGCCCTCGATCGCGGCGGTTTCGCGCCTGCTGCTGCAAACGCGCGCGACGGAGGAAGAAGACGGCACTCGCATCGAATTTGCCGGCGGCAAGCTGGTGGGCGTCAAGCCGGAAGGGCTTCCCCCGGGGACGACGATCAGCGTGGCCGATCTTTTTTACTGCGTGCCCGCGCGGCGAAGCTTCCTGAAGTCGGAGACCACCGAACTGGGGCACATCGCTTCACTCGTCACGCATTACGCGCTCGCGCATCCCGGCAAGCAATTCGTCTTGAAAACCCCGACCCAGGAAATCATCCACGCCACGGCGGTGGAGACAATGGCCGACCGCGTTTACCAGGTATTTGGCCGGCAGGCGCTCGACGAGCTGTTCGAGATTCTGCCCGTGTCTTCTCCCATGCGCGCCTCTATCACCGAAACCGAACTGGCCCCGGAGGAGCGCGCCGCGGAGATTGTCGTGCGCGGATTCGGTTCGCGACCCGAGGTGCAGCGCAGCAACCGCAACGGAATTTATGTTTTCGTGAACAAGCGCCTGGTTCGCGACCGCCTGATCCTGCACGCGATTCACGAGGCGTACCGCAATGTCCTGCCGCCTTCGGTTTTCCCGGCCGTGCTTTTATTTCTCGATTTGCCCGCCGAGGAAGTTGACGTGAACGTGCACCCCGCGAAAATCGAGGTGCGGTTCCGGCATCCGCAATTTGTTCATGATTTCACGCGCGATTCGATCCGGCAGGCGCTGTCGCGCGCGCGCCCTATTCCCAGTTTTCCCGGCGGTTCCTCGAGCGGCGCGGCCGCCGAAAACCAGGAAGGCGGCGCCGCCGCGATGGCCGCCGCGGGCGCAGGCAGCGGAAATGCAGGCTTGCCGCGCGCCGTCATTCCCCCGATGAACCTGGGGGCCTCGACCGGCGCCGCGCCGATTTCCACTACGGGCGGCGATTTCGAATTGACCGGAGCGCCGCTGCGGCCGGAGCCGCAACGATTCCAGTTCGAAAGCGGGATCGGGACCGGCTCGGAGAATGCGGGACCGGAAGCGGCTCAAATTTCCGTGGATGCTGCGGCGATGGCGTTTCGCGCGGCGGAAGCGTCCGGGACGGGGGATCGCCCGGCGAGCGCGGAAAGTCTGGACGAACTCAAGCCGCTGGGACAGGTGAATTCCAGTTTCATCGTGGCCGTAAACGGGGAAGGGCTGTGGATCATCGATCAGCACGTGGCGCACGAGCGCGTTCTGTTCGAACAGCATCTGCGCGCGCGCCGCGAAGGCCAGCTCACCGGCCAGCGCATGCTGGTGCCGCTGCTGGTGGAGCTTTCCCCGCGGCAGCTCGTGATTTTCGAGCGCATCGCCGAGGAACTGACCGCCAACGGCTTCGAAGTGGCGCAAATGGGTCCGCGCAGCGTGGCGATTCACGCCGCGCCGGCCGGAATCGCCACCGCGGACGCCGAGCGGCTGCTGATGGAAATTCTCGACGGCACCGAACGCGAGAATGCCGCCGTTTCGATGGACACGCTGCAGGCGAAGATTGCGGCGTCAACTTCCTGTCATGCGGCGATCAAGGTGAACATGCCGCTCGACCTGAAAAAAATGGAATGGCTGCTGGCCGAACTCGCGAAGACCGAAGCGCCCATGAGCTGCCCGCACGGGCGGCCGATCGTTCTGCGCTACTCGGTGCGCGAAATTGAACGCGCCTTCAAGCGCATTTAACCTTGACCTTATAAGATTCGGACGAACCCATTGAAATTGACGAACAAGCTCATTATCGCGATTGACGGGCCGGTGGGGTCGGGCAAGAGCACGGTGGCGCGGCGCGTGGCCGAAATGCTGGGCTACACGCACCTGGACAGCGGCGCGATGTATCGCGCGATCGGGTGGAAGGCGTTGTGCGAGCATATTCCGCTGGATTCGCCCGAGCAGCTTGCGGCGCTGGCGAGCCGCGTGCGAATTGACCTGGTGCCGCGTGACGGGAAACAGCGCGTGCTACTCGATGGCGAGGACATTACCGACTGCATTCGCACCACGGAAGTATCCCACGCGGCGTCGGTGGTCGCGGTGATTCCCGGCGTGCGCCATCCGATGGTGGCCGAGCAGCGCCGCGCGGGAGAGCAGGGCGGCGTGGTCATGGAAGGACGCGACATCGGTTCGGTCGTTTTTCCCCATGCCGGCTTGAAAATTTATCTGGATGCGTCGCCGGAAGTTCGCGCCGGCCGCCGCTGGCAGGAGTTGAAGAATAAAGGCGAAGAGTGCGATCCCCTGAGCGTGCTGGCCGGGCTGCACGAACGCGACCGCCGCGACCGCGAACGCGAAATGTCGCCGCTGGTACGCGCCGCCGACGCAGTCCTTGTCGATAACACCGCGATGGATGCCGAGGAAACCGCGCGCGTCATTGTGCTGCTGGCGAAAGAAAAAGAGAAGCTTGCGGCAGAGTCACAGTTGCGGTGACCGGTGACACGTGACCGGTGTCCGGCAGTTCGCGCTTCGTGAAAACCTGTTTTCGTATTCCTGAATGCTCCATCCTGCAAGAATTCCGCTGACATGATGGTCCGTGCCGTTTGGTGGCGCGGCGTCCCGCCTGCGTTTTGCCCCGTGTCCGGGCCGCGTGCCGCACAGCCCGCGAAATGCAGACAGGCTGATGCCTGCCCTGCCGGCTGGGGGCGTTCAGGATCGATATGAGAAATTGTGAGAATTGAGAATTAAGTCGGGCTGGACATGGAAGCGAGAAACTCGGCGTTCGATTTCGATTTTGAAAGCCGTCCGCAGAGCAACTCCATGGCTTCGACAGGGGAAAGAGGGTTCAGCACCTTGCGCAGCACCCAAACGCGGTTCAGTTCGTCGGGGGGCATTAGCAACTCTTCTTTTCGAGTGCCGGAACGGTTGATGTCGATTGCCGGGAAGATGCGCTTATCCACCAGGCGCCGGTCGAGGTTGATTTCCATGTTGCCTGTGCCCTTGAACTCTTCGAAAATCACGTCATCCATGCGGCTGCCGGTATCGATGAGCGCGGTGGCGATGATGGTGAGCGAGCCACCCTCTTCGACGTTCCGCGCGGCGGCGAAGAAGCGACGTGGGCGCTGCAATGCGTTGGCGTCGATACCGCCGGAGAGCACTTTGCCCGAGGGCGGGGTAACGGCGTTGTAAGCGCGCGCCAGACGCGTAACCGAGTCGAGCAGGATCACGACGTCGCGCTTGTGTTCCACCAGGCGCTTGGCCTTTTCGAGCACCATTTCGGCCACCTGAATGTGGCGTTGCGGCGGTTCGTCGAAGGTGGAGCTGATGACTTCGCCCTTCACCGTGCGCTGCATGTCGGTCACTTCTTCCGGCCGCTCGTCAATGAGCAGGACAATCAACGCGACTTCGGGATGGTTCGTGGTAATCGAGTTCGCGAAGGCCTGCAACATCATGGTTTTTCCGGTGCGCGGCGGCGCCACGATCAGCCCGCGCTGCCCTTTGCCGACCGGGCAGAGCAGGTCCAGGACGCGGCCCGTGAGATTTTCACGGGTCGTTTCCATTTTGAGGCGTCCCTGCGGATACAGCGGCGTCAGGTTGTCGAAGAAGATCTTGTTGCGCGCGACCTCAGGGTCTTCGAAATTGACGGCTTCGACCTTGATCAGGGCGAAATAGCGCTCGCCATCCTTGGGAGGACGAACTTGCCCCGAGACCGTGTCGCCGGTCCGCAGATCGAACTTCCGGATTTGCGACGGCGAAACGTAAATGTCGTCGGGGCCGGGAAGATAGTTGTATTCCGGCGCGCGCAGGAATCCAAACCCATCGGGCAGGCATTCCAAAACGCCTTCCGAGAAGATCAGTCCATTCTTTTCGGTCTGGGCGCGCAAGATCTGGAAAATCAGCTCCTGCTTGCGCATGCCGCTGGCGCCCGGGATGGCCAGATCCTTGGCGATCTTCGCCAGGTCGGTGATATTTTTCTCTTTCAGTTCTGCAAGACTAATGCTCATCGTTTTCATTTCCTTCATATTGTTCAAAGATAAGCCTGGAGTTCAGGCCGGGATTGTCCTAATCGGCGGTCTCCGGGCAGGTCAAAGTCTGTTTTCCGACCGGGGTAGCCAAACTGGAATTCAAAGTTTCTGTCAATACGAAGCACTGCCGGGCGTTCCGTATCCCGAAGACACCTTCTGTTGCCGGTTCTGATGCCATTTTTCGGGGCGGAAGTGCTGAGGTTTCCCTCAGTTGGTTAATTCTTGATCGCTCTCGGCTTCCGTTTCGAACTTTGCCGCCACTTCCGGAGTTGCGTCGTGTGTTACGGGCTCCGGGGGGCGCTCCAGCGCGATTTCCAGGACCTCGTCCATATTTTCGACGAAACGCATGGTGAGCCCGGCCTGAATTTCGGCTGGAATTTCAGCTAAATCCTTTTCATTGTCTTTCGGCAGAATCACGGTGCGCATGCCCATGCGGTGGGCCGCCAGCAATTTTTCCTTCATGCCGCCGATCGGCAGCACCTTGCCGCGCAGTGTGATTTCGCCCGTCATGGCCACATCGCATCGGATGGGGGTGCGCGTGAGCGCGCTCACGATGGTGGTGGCGATGGTGATTCCCGCCGAGGGGCCGTCCTTGGGGATCGCGCCCTCCGGAACGTGCACGTGAATGTCGATATGCCGGTAGAAATCTCGTGGCAGTCCGAAATTCGCCGTGCGGGACCTCACATAACTCATGGCCGCCTGGGCCGATTCCTGCATGACGTCGCCGAGTTTGCCGGTCAACGTCAGCCGGCCCTTGCCCTGCATAATCGTGGCTTCGGTGGAAAGCACCGAGCCCCCGACTTCGGTCCACGCCAGACCGGTGGCCAGGCCGATTTCATTCTTCTTCTCGTTCCAGATTTCGCGGTACTTGATGACGCCCAGGAATTCGCTGATGTTATCGGGCGTGATGGCGATCGAATATTGTTTGCCTTCCTTCACCACGCGCCGCGCGACCTTGCGGCAGATATTGGAAATTTCGCGCTCCAGGCTGCGCACACCGGCTTCGTGCGTGTAATGCCGGATGATGTGCGTGATGGCCTCGTCGCTGAAGGTGATGTTGGATGCGGTCAAGCCCGTGGACTCGAGGGCTTTTTTCACCAGGAAGCGTATGGCGATTTGCGCCTTTTCGACTTCCGTGTAGCCCGGAATCCGCAGAATCTCCATGCGGTCCTGCAGGGGCTGGGGAATCGTGTGCATCACGTTGGCCGTGCAGACGAACATGACTTTCGAGAGATCGTATTCCACGTCGAGATAGTGGTCGGTGAAGGCGTGATTCAGTTCGGGGTCGAGCACTTCCATCAGCGCCGCCGAAGGGTCGCCGCGGAAGTCGGTGGACATCTTGTCCACTTCGTCGAGCACGAAAATCGGGTTGACGGTTCCCGCCTTCTTCATCATCTGGATGATCTGGCCGGGCAGCGCGCCGATGTAGGTGCGCCGGTGGCCGCGGATTTCGGCCTCATCCCGCACGCCGCCCAGGGAGACGCGCACGAACTTGCGTCCCGTGGCGCGTCCGATGGACATAGCCAGAGACGTTTTGCCCACGCCCGGAGGGCCGACGAAGCAGAGAATCGAGCCGCGGGGATTCTTCACCAGTTGCCGCACCGCCAGGAATTCCAGGATGCGCTCTTTGACTTTTTCCAGGCCGTAATGATCTTCCTCGAGGATGCGCTCGGCGAGCGCGATGTCCCGGATCTCCTTCGATTTTTTCTTCCAGGGCACGGCCAGCAGCCAGTCCAGGTAATTTCGGCTTACGGTGGACTCCGCGGACATCGGCGGCATCATTTCCAGCCGCTTCAGTTCCTGGACCGCCTTTTCGTGTGTTTCCTTGGGCATGCCGGCGGCGTCGATCTTCTTTTTCAGCTCTTCCAGCTCGTTCTTCTCGCCGCGGCCGAGTTCCTTGTGGATGGCCTTCAATTTTTCGTTGAGGTAGTACTCTTTCTGGGCGCGCTCCATCTGGCGCTTCACGCGCGTATTGATGTTGCGGTCGACGTTGAGCTTCTCGATCTCGCTCTCGAGGATTTCCCCCACGCGCATCAGCCGGTCCAGCGGATCGAAATTTTCCAGCAGTTCCTGCTTTTCCTCGACCGGGATCTGCAGGTTGGAGGCGATGGTGTCGGAAAGCTTCGCGGCGTCGTCCACGCGCGTCGCGGCGATCATGGTGTCGTAATTCAGGCTTTGCGAGAGCTTGACGTATTGTTCGAACAGGCCCGTAACCTTTGTCACGGCCTGCTCGATCTGCGGGGAAGGCTCGGCCTTGTTGGGAACCACTTTCAGGGCCGCGCGGAAAAAGCCCTCGTCCGTGGTGACCTGCATGACCTTGGCCCGTTCGACGCCTTCGACCAGCACGCGCAGGTTCCCGTCGGGCAAGCGGACACTTTGCACAATATTGGCCAGCGTTCCCACGGTATAGATTTCTTCCGGCTTGGGGTCGTCCACCGAAGCGTCGTGCTGCGTGGCAAGGAAAATCTTCTTGTCGGTGGCCAGGGCTTCCTCGAGCGCGCGCAGGGAACTCTCCCGGCCCACGATGAATGGATTCATCATCTGGGGGAAGATGACGAGATCGCGCACCGGCATCATCGGCACGCGCTTCAATTCAGTTTTCTCTCGGTTGAACATGGGGTCCGTGACTCTCTACGGCTCTTTGAGCCATTCTTAGGTCTTGAGGTCTTGCCTCTTTCTCCCGGGCGCTGTTTGGCGGGCGATCCGCCACGGCGCTTCCGCACTCGATTTACCCGGCTTTTTCCAGCAGCGACCAGTTGATTTCGCGGCTGCGAACCATTTCCGCCGTCACGACGAATTCGCGGAGTTTGCGTTGCGCGGGCAGGTGGTACATCAGCTCGAGCATCAGATCTTCGAGAATCATGCGAAGTCCGCGGGCGCCCACTTTGCGTTGCAAGGCCAGTTCCGCAACGGTTTCCAGCGCGTCATCGGCGAACCGCAGCCGCACGTTCTCAAATTCGAACAGTCTCTGGTACTGACGGATGAGCGCGTTCTTAGGTTGCGTCAGAATGCTGCATCAGCGCGCTCTTGTCCAGGTCGCCCAGGACGCCGATCACCGGCAGGCGGCCCACGAATTCAGGGATCAGGCCGTAGCGGATCAAGTCGCGTGGGCTGCACCTGGCCCAGCAGTTCGATATTGCGGCGCTGGGCTGTGGAAGGCTGCGCGTCGGTATGAAAGCCGAGCGATTTCTGCCCGATGCGCTGTTCAATCGTTTTCTCCAGGCCCACGAACGCCCCGCCGCAGATGAACAGAATGTTCGTCGTATCGACGGGCGTGAATTCCTGGTGCGGGTGCTTGCGGCCGCCCTGCGGCGGCACATTTGCAGTCGTGCCTTCCAGAATCTTCAGCAGGGCCTGCTGCACGCCTTCGCCGGAAACATCCCGCGTGATCGAGGGGTTTTCGTCCTTCTTGGAAATCTTGTCGATCTCGTCGATATAGATGATGCCTTGCTGCGCCTTGGCGACGTCTCCGTCGGCCGCCTGCAGCAGCTTCAAGATGATGTTCTCGACGTCTTCGCCGACGTAGCCCGCTTCGGTGAGGGTCGTGGCGTCCACGATGGCGAAGGGAACATCCAGCATGCGCGAGAGCGTTTGCGCCAGCAGCGTTTTGCCGGTTCCGGTCGGGCCGATCAGGATGAATATTGGACTTGGTCAATTCCACGTCGCCCGGCTGGCGATTCAGAAAAATCCGCTTGTAATGGTTGTAGACCGCGACGGCCAGCTTCTTTTTTGTGTTGTCCTGGCCGATCACATAGCCATCCAGAAACGCCTTGATTTCCGGGGGGCGCGGAAGCCGCTTGTTCACCGGACTGGTCTGTTCCCGCTTTTCTTCCTCGAGGATCTGGTCGCAGACGTTCACGCATTCGTTGCAGATATAGGCGCGCGGGTAGTCCGAGGGCGAGCTGATCAGCTTCTCGACCTGCTCCTGCGTTTTATGGCAGAAGGAACATCGCAGCGGTTCGTCAGTGCTGAGTTTTTTCAAAGGTGTGATGCCCTCCGGCGGACAGCGGGCTCAGTTTCCTGCCGCGCGGGTTATTCTAGGCCCCTTTACAGCTTCCGTACACCATGGCGCGTCATATCGTCTACTAACTTTTTGGAACGCGCTACTTGTGCTTGGTAATAATCTCGTCGATCAGCCCGTATTCCTTGGCTTGCTCCGCGGACATGATGAAATCGCGCTCGACGTCTTTTTCCAGGCTTTCCGAGATCATGTCCGCTGTGCTGCGCCAGCAGGCCATTGATGACCGTGCGCATGCGCAGGATTTCCTTCGCGTGGATATCAATATCGGTGGCCTGGCCGGACAAGCCCGACATCCACGGCTGGTGAATCAGAATGCGCGAGTTGGGCAGGGAAAAGCGCTTTTTCGGCGCCCCCGCGGTCAGCAGCAGCGCGGCAATCGACGCGGCCTGCCCGACGCAGATCGTGACGACGATCGGGCCGCACGAACTGCATGGTGTCATAAATGGCCATGCCTGCCGTGATCGATCCGCCCGGCGAATTGATATAGAGCGAGATATCTTTCTCGGGGTCTTCCGCTTCCAGGAACAGCAGCTGCGCGGTGACCAGATTGGCGACGTGGTCGTCAATCGGCGTCCCGATAAAAATAATATGGTCTTTGAGCAGGCGGGAATAAATATCGTATGCCCGCTCTCCCCGGTTGGTTTGTTCGACGACCATGGGAACCAGAGTCGTGCGCGCGGCGTCGGATCGTCTGTATGGTTCATTGGTTTTTTTTAGGGTGCGCGGAGGATCCCGGCCGGAGCCGCCCTATTTCTCCTCAGTTTTTGTCCGGGTCCGGGAATTTCGGCAGAGCCAGTCCAGAGTTTTTTCACTCCGGAGCTTAGATTTAATCCTATCGAGCGCACCTTGCCTTGTCAAGTTCGCGCGAACGGCTGTAGCGGATTCGCCACTGCGTTGCGCGAGTGCTTCAATTTCTTTTTCCATGTCTTCTTCGCTCACATCGATGTTTTCGGCGGTGGCGATGCGGTCGAGCAGCAGTTCGGCCTTTACATCCTCGACCGAGCGGTCCTTTTGACGGCTGCGCAGAGCCACCCAGTCCACATTGACCGCGCGGGGGTCGACTCCCTGTGCGGCCAGCGAGCGCACAGTGCGCTCCAGGCGCGAATCCATCTGGTGCTCCACGAGGGCTTCCGGCACGGGGAAGTCATGCGACTTCACGATTTCCGCGAGCAGTTTCTCCCGCGTCTGTTCGTTCAGGCGATGGGTTCGCTCCGCTTCCATGTTCTCACGCACCTTCGCGCGCAATTCCTCGAGGGTTTGCCCCTCGCCAAGGTCCTTCGCGAAATCATCGGTCAAGCTCGGGCCGCTTCTTTTCCTTGATGCCCAGCACTTCGACGGCATAGGTGTACGTCTTTCCCTGCAGCTTGGGATCGGGATAATCGGCGGGATAGGTCACGTCGAAATTCTTGTGGTCGCCGGTATTCGCGCCGCGCAGATGTTCGTTGAAAGGCGTCCATGGTTTCTTCGCCGCCCACGTGGCAGAGCACGCTTTCGGCCTCCAGCGGTTTCGCCGCCGCCAGCCGGAACGCCCTTCAGCTTGAGCTGGGCGTAATCGCCGTCGCCGATCACGCGTCCTTCGACGGGAACAAAAGTGGCGGCGCGGTCGCGCAACTCCTCGATGGCCTTGTCGACGTCCGCATCTTCGATCTTCAGGTCTTCGACCTCCACTTCGAGGTCCTTATATTGTCCCAGCTCGAATTCGGGCAGCACTTCAAAGCTCGCGCGGAATTTCACCGGACCGCTCTCGGAGAAGTCCACTTTGTCGATTTGCGGCTGCGTGACCGGCACCATCTTGTTTTCGGTGATCGCGCGCTCAATCTGCTCCGGCACCAGCGATTGCAGCACTTCGCTCTTGATGTCGTCGGCGAACCGGCGGCGGATCAGCGTGACCGGCGCTTTCCCGGGACGGAATCCCGGCACGCGCGCCACGCGGGCAAATTCCTTTGCCACGCGTTCCACCGCTTTCTGCACATTTTCCGCGGGAATTTCGAGCTCAAGCTCGCGCCGGCAGGTTGCTTCACTCATGGTTGGGTCTTCGCATTCCCGGGTTACGCTGTTTTTTTAGGATATCGAATTAGGTCCAGAACCGCTCACACGCCCGTGGTTCTACTCTTTGCCGCTTCTCGGTCCGGAAAAAAGGAAACGGGAAAGAACTGCAAGCGGGATACAACGAAAACAAAGTATAGGGGAATCCACCTTCGGCGTCAACTCACTCGGGAGCAGCACTGTGTGAGAACTCGGAATTGAGGGTTTTTGTAGCGCCACCCTTCCGGCTGGCATTCTGGACGCGAGCGCATGTCCGCCTGAAGGCGGGCGCTACACGGATTAAAACCGGGTTCTCGCACTGGCTCGCTGGAGCCTCGTCCCCACTTTGAAGGGAAATATCCCCCGGTATCAATACGCGATGGCGCCCTTCGGAACGATTGCGCCTTCCGCAAGCGTTTTCTAGACTGCAGAAGGACCGGTTCTGCGGCAAACAGCGTGGGCAATGCCACATGGCCTTTCGAAACAGGAAGTTCGCGCAGACGCCCGGGAAACTCTTGCAGGGCGAACCAATGAACCCGCTTCCATGGAGACAGATCGGCCGCAATCTTTCCACCACTCGTCTTGCGATCCTCATTTTCGCAGCCAGCTCGTTGATCTATGCGGTTTCGCCGCAAGGAAAATCGACTTTGCCGGATTTGACACATGGGGCCGAACTCACACGGGTGGCGCTCAGCGTGGTGAAAGAGGGAAGCTTCGCCCATCCTTTTTTCTCGTTTCCCACGGGCCCAACCGCGCACGTGGCGCCGGCCTACGTGCTGCTCTATGCCCTGGTCGGGAAGCTGTTCGGAATCGGATGGACCGGAGAGAAGGTCTTATGGGCGCTGAATATCGGTTTTCTCGCCTTGCAACTGGCATTGTTGCCGATCCTGTCGGATCGCCTCGGCCTCGGCGTGTTGCCGGGGGTGATCGCCGCGGCGTTGAGCGTCGTGGTCCAGCCCTACCGCGTCCTGCCGGAATGGGAATCGCTGTTTACCGGCGGATTGATGATCGTTTTGTGTGTGCTGACGCTTCCCTATTTCAAGAGGCCGCGGGATTGGCGGCATTCCCTCCTACTGGGAGTCCTATGGGGCGCCGCCATTCTGGCCAATCCCGAATGCGTGCTGTTGCTGCTTGCCTGGCCGCTCGTTGCGGCAATCGGGAATTCGCCTGAGATGCTGTCGCGAGCGCGTCGCGCCATGGCCGTTGTAGTGGCAGGCGCGGCCCTGGCGTGCCTGCCCTGGCTCATCCGCAACTACCAGCAATTCCATGCGGTCTTTTTCATTCGCGACAATCTGGGCCTGGAACTTTCCACGTCGAACAATTCATGCGCCGGGCCCACCCTGCTGGAAAACATTCAATCCGGCTGCCACATGCGCACGCATCCCAACGGCAATGCCGCCATCGCGGGAGAGATCATCGATAAAGGCGAAGTTCAATTCAATCGCGACCGGATGAGGCAGGCGATGGGCTGGATTACGTCGAATCCGCGCGCATTTGCCTGGCTCACGGCGCGGCGCTTCGTTCGTTTCTGGTTTCCGTACCTCGGCAGCTTCCGCTACTCGATACCCATGGGAATACTGACCATCCTGTCTTTCCCCGGGCTAATCTGGATGTACCGGGAGCGTCGCCGCGCGGCATTGCTATTGGCGTCGACGTTGTTCCTATACCCGCTGGTCCATTATCTGGTTCAATTTGAAGCGCGCTACCGCTACCCGATTTTTTGGGCCACGTTCTTGCCCGCGTCCTTCGCCATTGTGAAGATCATTCGCTGGCCCGGTCAGGTCAGCCCGGCCGAGGCCCGCGCCATCATCGAAGAAGCCGCCCTGTTGCCTGCAGGGAAATAAAATGTGGTGCGGAAGAAGGGACTCGAACCCCTACGGCCTTTCGGCCACCAGCTCCTAAGGCTGGCGCGTCTGCCAATTCCGCCACTTCCGCGTTGCCGGACAGTATAACATCGGGACCGCATTGCCATTGTCCCGCGGTTTGCATTTCAAGATCGTTCGGGTTTTCCTCGCGCCTGAAGAGGCTCACACGTGTAGGCGTATTTGCGAAAAAATTGGCAGAGGCGTTCGCAAGCGCACTCGCAAGATTGACCCGGCGCTTCGCGCAGCCGCTCGCGGCGGGCAGCACAACCAAAGAATAAATTTCCGGTCATTTTCACACCCACCCGCTTCCACTCATCCGGGTCCACCCGCCCGGGTCCACGTTTTCGGGGAATCGCCGCAAGCACAAAAAAAACGGGCTCCGTGCGCGCCCTGAATCGGGGACCCACGGAGCCCGGTGATGGGTTGCGGGTCCGGGGCTAGTAGGTTGCGCCCTCGGGTACCCAGATGATGTCATCGCGGCGGTTATCGGTTTCACCGGGATTGCCTGCGCCGGTACGGGTTGTGATCCGGGAAGCGTCGATTCCTTTTTCGCCCAGGTACTCCACCGCGTTGTTGCTGCGGTCCGCGGCGATTTTTTCGGAATTACGTTCCTGGGGATCCGAATAGCCGATGATGACGGCGGTGGCGCGCGGCTCGTTCTGCAGCCTCAGCGCGACGTCGTCCAGAATGCGCTTGCAGACGTTGTCGATGCGCGTGCTCATCGGCCTACCGAAAGCGCACTCGTTGATCTTGCTGGCCATCGGCGGCGGAGGCGCAGCCTTCACTTCGACCGTAGACGAGCAATCCGCTGCGCCGCCCCGGCCATCATCCACGCGTCCTGTGATGGTGTAACTGCCGGGAGCCAGGCCCGTGGAATCCCAGTCCACCGCCGACCCGGTGCCAAGGACCTGTCCGGAATTGGCGCGCCAGGTGTAGGTGAGCTGATCGCCATCGGGATCGCTGGCGACGCCTGTAATGTGCACGCGTTCGCCAGCGAAGACTGCTGAGCGGTCCACCGAGCAGCTGAGCGTGGGTTCGCGGTTCGCCATCGCTTCGACGCGAACTTCGCCCGAACAATCCGCCGTTCCGTTCATGCCGTCGTCCACGCGCAGGGTTACCGTATAGACGCCCACAGGCGCGCCGTCCGAGAGCCAGCGAACCTGTGGTCCACTGCCTTCGACGCGCCCGCCGCTGGCCGACCAGGAGTAATTGAGCGAATCGTTATCCGGATCGCTGGCGGTTCCGGTGAACGTAACGCTTTCGCCGGACCCGGCATACACAATGGTCTTGTCGGCTGAACAGGAGGCCATGGGCGGGTGGTTCACCGGGGGCGGGGGTTGGCTGCCACCGAAGCGGAAGACGATACCCGCCGAGAGGCGCACATCGTTTTGCCGCGACCTTCCCGTCGCACCGGCAGAGACATCATTGAAATACGTCATCACGTATTCGGCCTGCAAAAGCCGGATGGCGAAATGCCGGGATAAGTTGAGGTCCAGCCCGCCGCCCGCTGCCAGCGCAAACGCCGTCTCCGATGGCAGCGCCGTGCAACCCGGCACTCCCGTACAACCATCGATTGTGACGTCGGAGGCGTGGGCGACTCCCACCAGAACTTGCGCGAACGGCGTAAGCCGCCTGTATTTCCGGTAAGAAAGCTGCGGCCCAACCAGGAAAGTGAAAACTTTCCCTTCGGAATGCACTTCGCGAGAGGCGCTGCCGGGGCCGTTCAGGATAAGGCGCGAATCCGCGTAGCCGCCGAAATCGGCGGCCAGGCCGAACCAGTCGTTGAAATTGTAGGCCAGGGAAGCGGTGCCGCCATTCAACTCGACGATGCGATTGCCAACGTTGCGCGGCGCACCCCTCAAGTAGGAATAGCCCAGAAACAATTCAGCCCTCGGGGTAACGTCGTCACTGCCCGTTGAGCCTCTCCCGCGCGCTGTTCCCGAGATGTTTGACGATCCCGCGCCTTGGGCCGATTGCGGTGATGGGTTCGCCGGGTCGGGTGCTTTCTCCGCGCTGGCCGGCGAAGTGGCCGCGCGTGGTGCGACAGCCGAATTCGCGGGCTCATCCGCGGCCTTGGGAGTTGGCGAAGTGTTGTTGTTCGCGGATAGCGCGGGCACGAGTAAGAAAGCAAATGCCGCCATGGCCAGCGTCCTGGTTCCCAATCTCATTGTTGCCTCCTGAGTTGTGCCTGCTCGCTGGGAAGCGAGATGCAAAGACCCCGCTTCCCAGCGATCGTGCTTGTTCGTGCCGTAACATCCCGTGCGTACACCGAATTGCCTCGCGCCTTCCTTAAGGAGCAGGCACCGTAATGGAGGTACCCCCTGCCGTGACCGTGCCTGAGGGGGTTCCGTCCGACCCGGCAAACATCCTGCCTTCCACCACTGAGCCGGTATTCAGCGTGATGGAGACCGAGGCCAGTACGTTCCCCTTGAAGATGGAGGTGGTATCGATGGTTGCGGAACTGCCAACTTGCCAGAATATGTTGCTGGCCTTGGCGCCGCCGGCCAGGATCACTTGAGATCCTGGGGCCGTGGTGAGCGTGGTCCCCATCTGGATGATGAAGACCGCATTGGGATCACCCTGTGCGTCGAGAGTGACGTTGCCGGTGATCAATAGTGAGGATGAACTCCAATAGAGACCCGGCGTGTAAGTATTCCCGCCTAAATCTCCAGACACAGTTACAAGATTTGCCGACCGGCTTACAGCGTCGTTATACGCCGCCAGCAAATCGGCCTGGGCCTGCGTGATGGCAGGATCGTTTATATGAATTGTCCCGTTCACTTGCGCCGGCGGGATGCCCTGCGAAGTGCCGGGAGCCAACCCAACGTCTCCATTGATCTGCACGGCGCCCGGGCTACTGATCGAGGATGTTGCCATCACCGCGAAACTGGCGGCGCTGCCCAGGTCGATGGTCGCCGGACTTGCTCCGCCGGCCACTGTGCCCGTCGTGAAGTTCCACGGATTCGGAGCAGCCCCGGCTCCCAGAGCGATGCCTGTCTGATCCGTGACCGTATCGGCAATGGTGGCCGTATATTCGGTGCTAATGTCGAGGTTTATGGAAGGCGTAAACGTCGCAATCTGGTTTGCCGCGTCATAGGTAACGGTTCCCTCGACCGGGGTTCCGTCAGCTGCGACCGCCACGGTGAAGCTTCCATTGTTGATGGTTGTGGGATCCATCGGCGCGCTGAAAGTGGCGCTGATGGTCTTATCTATGGGTACATTGACGTCCCCGTCAGCCGGATTGGTCAGGGTTATGGTTGGAGCGGTGCTGTTCGATACCGCGCCGGTCGTGAATGTCCACGGGTTCGCGACGGTGCCTGCGATCAGGGCATTGCCGGCCAGATCCTGAGCTGCGGTTGTAATCGTCGCCGTATAGTCAGTGGCGGCCGTGAGATCAGCGGTTGGCGTAAACACGACCGTGCGGCTGGCCGGATCGTAAGTGACAGCGCCTGGAACGGCGGCGCCTCCTACGGTTTCCTCCACGGTGAAGGTCCCTGCGGCTGAAATCGTTGCAGGGTCCATGGCCTTGCTGAAGGTGGCGGTAATTTTCTGGTTCAGGGGCACCAGTGTGGCGACATCGGCAGGATTGGTGGAGTCCACCAATGGCGCCGTGGCGGAGACGAGCGTGCCTGTCGTGAAGCTCCAGACATAATCGCTCGCCAGGGCTTGGCCATTCGTGCCTTGTGCCGCGGTCGTTACGGTGGCGGTAAATTGAGTGCTGTCCGTCAGAGCAGCGGCAGGGGTGAAGATGGCCGTGTTGCTCGCGGCATCGTAGGTGACCGCGCCGGAGACGGCTGCCCCGCCGGAGGTGACAACCACGGCGAACGTTCCCGCGGCCGTGATCGTGGCAGGGTCCATCGGTTGGTTAAAAGTTGCCGTGATTTTTTGGTTGACGGGGACATTCGTCGCGGCGCTGGCGGGGTTTGTGGAAGTCACATTGGGCTGTGCCTCGGTCGTGAAGGTCCACACGAAATCAGTTGCCAGTGCGCTGCCTGTCAGGTCAGTCGCACCGGTGGTAACCGTGGCTGTGTATAAAGTATTGAAGGCAAGAGCGGCGCCGGGCGTGAAGGTTGCGGTGGTGCCGACCAGCAGGACTCCGCCGGCTACCGGTGTGACGCCGGGTCCGGTGAGCGTGAGTGTCGCGGTAGTGACGGTGTTCGCGTCCATGGCCCTGCTGAAGGTCGCCGTGACCGCGGCGTTGACGGCAACCCCGGAGGCTGTGTCCACCGGAACGGTGGAGACGACGGTCGGTGGCACGTCGGTTGTGAAGGTCCACACATAGTCGGCTGCCAGTGTGCTGCCGGTCGGATCTTCCGCGCCGGTGGTAATCGTGGCGGTATATATAGTATCGGCGGCGAGAATCGCCGTGGGCGTGAACGTCGCTGTCGAACCGGAGTAGGTAACCGCCCCGGCGATAGAGGTGGGTCCCGGCGCGGTGAGCGTGAACGTGGTTGCATCGATCGTTGCGGCATTCATCGCCCGGCTGAACGTCGCGGTGACCGCGGCGTTGATGGCCACCGCGGTGGCTGCATCCGCAGGAACGGTGGAGACGACGGTGGGTGGCACGTCGGTTGTGAAGGTCCACACATAGTCAGCCGCCAGCGCATTGGCCCCTGTATCTTGCGCGCCCGTCGTAATCGTGGCGGTATATACAGTGTCGGCGGTGAGGATGGCCGTGGGCGTGAACGTCGCCGTCGAACCCGAGTAGGTCACCGCTCCGGCGATAGAGGTAGGTCCCGGCCCGGTGAGCGTGAACGTGGTTGTATCGATCGTTGCGGCATCCATCACCGTGCTGAACGTGGCGGTGACAGTGGTGTTGATGGCCACTGCGGCGGCTGCATCCGCAGGAGCCGTCGAAATCACCGTGGGCGCGCCGGTCGTAAAGCTCCAGGTATAGTCAGCCGCGAGCGCGCTGCCGGTGGGATCTGTCGCTCCTGTGGTAATCGTGGCGACAAATAAAGTGAAGGCCGGAAGAGAAACCGTCGGCGTAAACGTGGCGGTGCTCCCGGAATAGCTGACCGCTCCTGCTACGGCCGTGGCGCCCGGCCCTGTCACTGTAAAGGTCGCCGTGTTGATCGTTGCAGGCGCCATCACCGAACTGAACGTCGCGGTGACGGTGGTGTTGAGGAGTACATCCACGGCCCCGTCCAACGGGGTGACGGATACGACTGTAGGAGGCAGCGTACTCTGGGCCTGCTCTCGACCGCAGCCGGAAACAAAAGCAAGCAGTAGGAATGCCAAAAGTGAAAATCGATTAACGCCGCGTATCCGCATGTGCGTCTCCTGTCAAAGCAATCTGAAGCTTTCTTTTTATTTGTGAATTCGACATTTCAGCGGCCATGATCGCAAATCCAGCTTTCGCGCGTCTGTATAATTGTGAACAAAATAGTATGGATGACTCATTATGAAACATAAGTAAACAGTGTTTCATAATGGAAATGGCGCCGGGAGGCACGTTGCGTGCCTGTGATTTGCGCGGCGCCTCGCGCCTTGCGATGAATTTCGTACGGTCGTATCTGGAGCGGAATGAGGGTTTTTCCGGTTTCACTGCGTATTCATGAACCGTCCCGGAGTTTTCGACAGTCGCACTTGTGCGCGGCGGTCAACGGTGATAGCGTTCGCGTTATGTGGGGCTGGTCTTTCCTTAACAACTTTCGGAGGGAAAACACGCAATGGCTTTTTGCGGCAAGTGCGGCAGTGAAGTGGCGGCGGACGCGGCATTCTGCACGAAGTGCGGGCAGGCACAGACAGGAGGACAAGTGACACAGACATCGCAAAGCGCGCAACCGGGTATGGCGGAGAATGTTGCCGGACTGTTGTGTTACGTGCTCGGGTGGGTTACCGGGATCATTTTTTTTCTGATCGACAAGAGGCCCTACGTGCGATTTCACGCGGCGCAGTCCATCGTTGTGTTCGGCGGGCTGCATGTCCTCAACCTTGTGATCGGGATCGTGTTTGGAGCCGGGATCATGATGATGGGCGGATTCGGCGCATTCGGGATGGGGGCCGCGCTATATGGCCTGATTAGTCTCGTCGCGTTTATTCTGTGGATTCTGCTCATGGTGAAGGCTTACCAGGGTGAAAAGTATGAAGTGCCGGTAGCGGCGGGAATCGCGAAGAGCTTCGCCGGCCAATCCTGATTCTGAGGCGGAAGTGATCCCCCATGTTTCAGCATCATTCATTCGAGACATGGGCTGGGCCCCTCCGCATTGCAAATCGCATTCCGTGTTTTGTTCTAAAATATTTTTGTCTATTGGTTTGTCCTTTTCGTCTTGACATTCTTGCCGCTCCCGGCCATCGTTTAAGGCTTTCCGTTACTTCAACGGGCCGATCGCCGCGGTGGATTCGCATCCGGCGATGTTGTATTTTTTTGTGGAATGGAGCGTAAACCGACAGTGGCAGACCCGGTCAAAGTTCGTTTGTGCTTTCACGACCGATGCTTCGATGGTGCGGCGTCGGCGGCTGTCTTCTATCGTTTTTTTCGCGAGCGCATCCAGCCCGGCTCGGAGTTTCACTTCACGGGCATGACGCACCAGGCGCGGCAGCCCTTCGTCGAGGGCCTTTTCGACGGGGATGAGAACGTCATCGTCGATTTCAAGTATTCCAGTTCGCCGCGCGTGACCTGGTGGTTTGACCATCACCAGAGCGCGTTCCTGACGCCCGCTGACGCCGAGCACTTCCGCCAGGATCGCAGCGGCCACAAGTTCTACAATCCCGAATACAAATCCTGCACCAAGCTGCTGGCGGACGTGACCAGCGCGAAATTCGGCTTCGACATCAAACCCCTGGCCGAATTGATCCATTGGGGCGACATCATCGACGGCGCGCAATACCCCACGCCGGAATCGGCCGTGGCACTGACCGAGCCGGCCACGCAGCTCGCGCTGGTGATTGAGGCCGCGCCGGAAGACGGCCTGGTGCCGAAAATCATTCCGGATCTGTCCCAGCGCTCCCTGGCGGAGATGATCCAGCTCCCGATCGTCGCGCGGCATCTTGGGCCGCTGCTCGAGCGGCATCACAAGTCAATCGACATGATGCGGGAACGCACCGAGGTTCGCGGCGGCGTGATCTTTTTCGACCTGAGCGACCTGGACCTGGAAGGCTACAACAAGTTCATCCCGTACATGCTGCATCCGCACGCGCGCTATTCGGTCAGCGTCCTGAAGACTCCGACGCGGTCGAAAGTCTCGCTGGGCTCGAATCCCTGGAATCCGGATGCTGCCGAAGATAATCTGGCAAGCCTGGCGGAACACTATGGCGGCGGCGGACACCCGCGGGTGGCCGCGATCTCTTTGGAGCCGGGCGACCTGGCGCGCGCGAAACAAGTGGCCCAGGAAATCGCCGAAAAGCTGCGCCGGTAACGGGCCGGCAACGGGAACTTTCACGGGGAAATGCGTAATCGGCCCGAAGCCTGCGCGCTGCATCACGATCCATGGCCGAAACTTCAGGACTGCTTATTTTTTTTAGCGCCGCGCAGACCGCCTGGAAAATGATTGAGTCGTGGTAAAATAAAAAGTTCGTGGACCGGTAGCTCAATGGTAGAGCAGCTGACTCTTAATCAGCGGGTTGTAGGTTCGAGTCCTACCCGGTTCACCATCTACTTTCAATAACTTAGCTTCGTCGGGATTCTCCGAAACAAAATACTGTGCGCAATTTTGTGCCACACCCGAGTCAAAATCGGTTCCGCTCAGTTTGTCCACGGGCCGGCGCTTTGCTTCTATCCTGATATGTGAATGGCGTTTCATCACGGCGCGGGAGACGTGCCCGGCGCGAGCCATGACAGTAGAGTCTGAAGCCCGAGGCTCGGCCAGCCGGGAGATAAACGTATGACGTAGATTCGAGCCCGCGCGACTGCCGAGGGCCGATCCATGACCTAGCGGGAAGGGTGGCAAGCCTACGCCTATCGGATTGGAGAACGTCAGCCAAATCAAGTGCGAGTCGCCCCAGTGACATGCAGCCGGGCTATTGCCCCGTGCTTACAATGCCGCCATTCGGCAGGAATACGGCACCGGTAGTGCCGTCGGAAAAACCACTGGCACCAGTGATGCGCGATTGCCAAGTGTTGCTGCCCCCGCCGCGCTGTGCTTGCGCAACCATAGCTGCTAGATTCCACAATGGAGGGCCACCTTCGAAACCTGCCAATCCTTGTGCGGTAATGAAGTAGCGTCCAGGCAGAATGGGACCGGTGATCTGCTGCAGCGCTAGCACGTCCAAGGGATGTAGAGCGCGCCCGTTGACGAAGATGTTCGTCCCACCGCCAGAAGCGTCGGCCGCCAGCGTGCCACCGCCCAGATCTATATTAGGGGCAATGAAGCCCAACGTGGGGCTTCCATGAACTCCCCAAGCGCCAAGCATGCGATCGTACCAATAGTCTGCGTCAGGAATACGAATATGGTATTTCAGTTCGGTGTCACGAATTTCTTTATCGGACAACCGCTTTCCGTTAATCACCACGTTGCGCTGCCCCTTGCCTGAATTCTGAAGGCCAGCGGCGGTGGGATGCGGAGAATTCTTCACAGCCGCAGTGCTCTTTGCGGTGGTGGTCGTCCCCCTTTTTTTAAACACAATAGTTTCGCCGCTGATCGTAAGGACGATCCTGTCTTCTTCCGTGGTTGCAGTGAAAGCCTGCGCTTGGCCGGGGAGGCCTATGGTTCCGGCAAAGCCGGTACCCTTGCGCCGGCCCTTCACAGGGAGGCTCTTGCCGCCTTCGGACATGGTGCCGGTGATCTGTCCATCAGGTGATTCCTTTACTGTGAGGCTAACCGATGCTTCTGATTCTCCAACGTAGCTCCCGCTTAGATCAGCTCCATGTAGAAGACTCACCGATATTGAAATGGCGACCAGCAGGAAGCAGAATCTCGTTGAAAATCTCATGTCTTCCTCCTTATTCGACGGTGGGATTCTATAGGACAAAGTCTTGGAGGAGAAGCCGCTTATCGTCTGGGTCTTGCAGTCTTTCGATCCAAGGGTCCGCCCTGTCCGAAGTCACTTCAGAAGAGATAGTGGGACATGCAGACTCCCTGCTTTTCATAACGCACGAATGATCTTTCCATCGCTCGTGACAATCCATTGCGGTAAGTGGGGAGAGGTGTACGATGCGCTTAAGCAAGTATGTTATCGGAAGAACTGTCCAAGCCGTCCACATTTCGGATTTTCGATTGAACGGTATATCTCAAAAGGATCGCCCAAGCCCGTTAGATTGCTCGCTTTTGATTCCAGCGCCATCTGCTTCTTGTATTGTGTGAACATCGCCAAGGGCGTACCGGCGCGTGTGCTTGAGTCCTGATCTCCCACTAGATTTTTGTTCACTCAGTCACAACTTTCGTATAGACTCCGCTCGGCCGTTTGAGTACCAGGTGGGTGCCTCCCCAGCGCCCAACTCAGCGGTGGAGTTAGTTTCGGGTTCCCGCGCGAGCAAGTGGCGATATTTATGGCAGCCACCTTTACTGCAGAAGAGGTGACAGGACATGTGCCTACTAAAATGCAGATTCGCTGGAGCTGTTTGTCTACTGTGTCTTTTCTTAGCACTGCCCGTATCGAGCCCCGCTGCTCCCGCAGCACCGCTCAAGTATTACACCGTGGATCGGGCCAGTGATCTGTTGCGGGAAATCGACCCGAGCACCGCAGCAACGATATCGAGTGTCCACATCCTCGTTTCCGGAAAGACGGTAACCGGCGCTACGGGTTTGGCCGGCGATCCGACCACGCAAAAGCTGTATGCGCTGGTCGAGTATGCCCCATTAACGCCCGGAAGCCCGGCTCCGCGTTCTTTGGTAATCATCAATCCGGTTACGGGAGAGGCCACAGAGATCGGGATCTTGTCCCGCTCCTTCGCGGATATCACCTTTGGTTCAGACGGAACCCTCTATGCAGTAACCGGAGACGGATCTTCGCAGAATCCCTCGAGTTTGTTCATTCTGAACAAGTCGACCGGCGTGGACACTCTGCTTGTCGCGCTGGGGAATGGAGACGACGGCGAGGCCATCGCCTACAACTCGACCGATCATCTCATCTATCATGCATCCGGAACGAATGAGAGCGGGCTCAATCCACCCCCTGCGACCATGGTTTTCGAGTCCCTGGACCCAGCATCGCCGGCCACATTGCCCACGAATATTCCAATCCTGGGCGCGACTATCTCAGAGGCCACAGCTTTGTTGTACACGTCGGGCACGACATTTCTTTGGGTGGACGATCTCGGATCGGGCTACCCTCCCACAACCACGCGGCTGCTACAGATGACGACCACAGGCACTGCCACCCTGATTGGCAGCTTTGCCTACAATGCCACGGGAGTCGCGAGGGTGCAGTTCTACACGGTCGGTGTCAATATCCTGGGCACCGGAAGCGGCAACGTGACCAGCACGTTCGCCGATATCAATTGCGGATCGACCGGACCAACTTGCGTGGCTACTTTTGCCGGCGGAACGCAAGTGACCCTGGCGGCGGCTGCCGACGCAGGAAGTTCGTTCGATGGCTGGGGAGGCGACTGTTCAGGCATCGGTAGTTGCATTCTCGATATGACTGCTGACCGCTCCGTGACGGCCACGTTTGGGCACGTCACATTCGATTTGACTGTGAACGTAACCGGTTCGGGCAACGTGACCAGTTCGCCGCCCGGCATCAATTGTCCAGATGGCTCCGCGTGTATGGCGTCCTTCGATGGCGGCAGCATGGTGACTCTGACACCTGCACCCGTCGCGGGCAATTCCTTCGTCGGCTGGAGCGGCGGCTGTACTGGATTTGGCGACTGCGTGGTGACCATGAGCGCGAGCACAACCGTGAATGGGACCTTTGGAACCGATCAAACCCTTACCCTGAACAAAGCGGGTACCGGGACGGGATCGGTAACCAGTGATCGGCCAGGCATCAATTGCGGCCCGTCGTGCAACACCGCAAACGCAACATATGGCAACGGTGCCATCGTGCAACTTACGGCTGTTGCTGCATCCGGTTCGGAATTTGGGGGTTGGAGCGGTGGAGGCTGTAACGGCACCGGTATATGCACGGTGACGATGAACGCAGCCCAAAGCGTCACGGCGACATTTACACCGATTACCGGCGACTTTAATTTCGGTGCTACCCCTCCAACGCAGGATATTTTCAGAGGTCAAACGGTTGTGTACGCGATCGCGGTGAACGGTATAAACGGCTTCAATGGTTCCGTGGATCTTAGCTGTACGCTTGTGGTTCAATTGGCCGGCGTCAGCTGTTCGATTTCTCCCACCACGGTGAATTTGAGTGATGCATCCGCAACGGCTATGGCGGACGTCTCGATCACATACGCCGCAACCGTTGGACCCCGACTGCTATTTCCCGCAAGCGGCGGTTGGCGGCCCATCGTCCCTGTCGGGGTTGTTGTTTCATTCATGATGATGTTGATTGCGGCGGGCCGCCGGAAATGGCAAGTGCGGGTGCGATTCCCGATGCTTTGTATTGTCTTGCTGTTCATGCTGTTCATTGTGGGTTGCCAAATCGGCGGCGGCCCCGTAGGACACCTGCACACCGTGGTCGTTACGGGGAAATCTGGATCACTCGAAAAGACGCTGACGCTGCATTTCTCGAGCTACTAACGAATCGGCAAAATCGCGATTCGTCCTGGACTCCATCCGGGATGCTCAGAGAGCAGAACAATACTCGACATAGGCCCTCTTGCTTCTTTCGAGGGAGAAAACTTCTGGGTCATGCATTCCTACCACGACGGAGTGGCACTCCCGGGGATGCCGCCGGTACGAGAGTCCCCAACTTCGGGCAATGGATGTCTCTTTCCCTGCGCGATGCGGGAACACTGCGAGATGAACTCTTCAGCGATTCCGGTTGGGATGTGGCTGGTCATCGCTACGCCGAGTGACACGATGACTATTTCCAACGTGTGCGTACGGCGACTGGCTGGTTCCGCGCGGTCCCCCAGGAGCAGACACAGGAGGCCGCGCCCCGCCGACAGGGCGTGCTGCTGCTCATCGTTCAGGACATGACGCGAATACCTGACCGCGTGTTTATCGGGCTCGAATTATCGTTCGGCAATTGGGATAAATCGGTGAAGAAAATCGCGGGTCAGGCAGGGAGTTACGGACGAAAAATTAAATTTAGGGCCAACTAGCTCATGGCCATGGCCATGGCGATGGGGACTGTGCTCGATTTTGTGCCCACCCCCGTTAAAGACAATCGTAAAGGATTGCAGCCGGGTGAGTGTGAGCATCACCACTATTGGCGCGGGGAATCAACGCCATAGCAAACTATCACGCTTCACCTTAGTTTTCCTTCTACGGGATCTTGATCAGCGGGTTGTAGGTTCGAGTCCTACCCGGTTCACCATCTACTTTCAATAAGATAGCCTCTTCGAATTTCTCCGAAACAGAACGGAATGCCCAATTCCGTGCCACGCCCGGCTCAAAATCGGTTCCGCTGAGGTCATCCACGGCCCGGCGCTTTGCTTCTATCCTGATATGTAAATGGCGTTCCATCACGGCGCGGGAGACGTGCCCGGCGCGAGCCATGACAGTAGAGTCTGAAGCTCAAGGCTCGGCCTGCTGGGAGATAAACCTGTGCCGTAGTTCGTGGAAGCGGCAGGAAACCATTGCCACCTTGCGTGCGCTTTCCCAGGCGACTTCCCAGTGGTGCATCGGCTCAGGTGTTGAACCTTTACGCCCGTGTCCAGGTATGATAAAAGTCGCCATTGAATCAGTGAGGAGGGCCGGATTCCATGAGACGCCTTTCAGTTCTTGCTGCCTTCATTGCGCTTGCGCTCGTCCCCGTTACTTCGTACTGCCAGGTATCGGCCAAGTCATCGCGGCCCGCTGCGGACGCAAACATCGAACAGGTTCTCAAGCTGAATGAGCAGCTAATGGCCGCCGAGGTAAAGCCGGATGTCGCCTTTGTCCAAAGCGTCCTGGCCGACGGGTACACTAATACCCACGCGAACGGGGTGGTACAGTCCGAAGCGCAATTCCTGGAAGGCATGAAAACCGGTTCACACGGTTATGGTTTGCTCGACTTGAGCGACGTTCACGCGCGCGATTACGGTTCCACCGTGATCGTTGAAGGGCACGTCCACATCCAAGGAACCAATATGGGCAAGCAGATAGGCGATGGACATAACTTGTTTTCCGAAGTCTGGGTCCAGCAAAGTGGCAAGTGGCGCCTTGCGGCCTGGCTGACGCTTCACCTTCCCGCTTCACCATCCAGTGCCCCGCACTAGGGCTCGACTGTGCCCCATTTTGTACCCACTCCATATCTAAACGATAGCAGACTGTAGTAGCTGGGCAGGGAAGCAATTCGCCTGTACAGGCGCGGAGAATCAACGTGATAGCGAGCCATCGCACACAGTCTCAATTGCCTTTGGACGGTCTCTGAATCAGCGGGTTGTAAGTTCGAGTCCTACCCGGTTCAACAAATAGTCCATTTGGATTCAGTTACTTACGACGATTTTCATTGTTCCTTAAAATATTCCCATAAAGCTTTCCATAGAACGCTCTAGCGGAAACTGTAGCGCGTGGGTCTTGTCGTCAAACGGCCCGGGCCTTGTCGCCTCGGCTCGCATGAGGGAGGGGAGTACCCCCCCAAGTACGTCACGAATACGGATGCCCCTGCGCGGCCTACCCCCTCCACTCCACCCTTAACAACCCGCAAGGCTTTGGCGCCCGCCGGCTGCAACTTTCTGTCACTTTGCGCGTCTAATCAAATATGACAAGTAAAAAACAACACGGTCGCGGGCGGCTCGTGCCGACTCGCCTAACGGGAATTGCCTACCAGGTGCGCTACGGCATCCATGTTGTGGAAGCCGCTCCGAAGCAAGGTCGGGGAACGCACCAAATGCAGTGGGCCAAGTGCTCGGTAGACTTCGAGGGGGGCGCGGGGCGACTTCCGGACGGAAACTATTTCCTTTACACCGATCAGGGCAAGGTCCTCCAGCTCAAGGCCTCGGATGGCAAATGGCACTACCTGGCCGTGGCCGCCTGATTGGGCCAGGCAACCCTCTGGATTAGCCATTCTTACGATATATCGCCCACGGTTTATCGGGTGCCGTCTACTTCGTTCCGGCCTTCATGGCCGCCTGCCACTTGGCTTTGAGGGCCGCGCGGTCCACTTCCTGCCCGCGCAGATATACCTTATTAATGCGGCGCGTGTTCGAAATGTTTTCCAGGGGATTGGCGTCAAGGACAATGAAATCCGCGCTTTTGCCGGGGGCGACCATTCCGGAATTGACGTGCGCCATCCGCGCCCCGTCGCGCGTTGCCGCGACAATAGCCTCGGACGGCGTCATCCCGATCGCCACCATGCTCTCCAGATCCAGATGAGTGAAATAGCCGATAAAGAACCGGCTTTGCCCGGTGTCGGTGCCTGAAATAACAGTCATTCCCGCCGCCCGGAGTTTCATGACATTGCGGCCTTCCAGAGCAAATTCTTTACGGACGCGCCGGACCTCGTCCGGCGTCATTTTCTTGAGCGGGTTGCCCCAGTACTTGTCGATCTGCTCGCGGGAATAGGTGTCCCGCAGCAGCGGGTCGTCGAGGAAGGCGGGCCGCGTACCACCATACGTATTCATCCAGGCCGTGATCAGCGCCGGCGTCATCCAGATGTTTGGCCGATTGTTCGTGGCGATGCGCTGCTTCACGATGGCGATCAATTCGTCGTCCACCGCCTGGCCGCCGCGAACCGGAACGTGCAGCCAGCCCTCAACGCCCGCGCGCATCAACTCCTTGGCATTGGCGAGCGTGACGTTGTGCACGCCGACGGGAACGTTAAATTTGTGCGCTTCCTGGATGATGGCGCGATACAGCTCCGGCGTCAGCGTTTTCTTGGTTCCGCCCCTGTCGTCCACCCAGATTTTAATGAATGCGGGTTTCATGCGGACATAGTCGTCCACGGCGGCGCGAGCCTGCTCGACCGTCGTCACCGGATAAGATACGTCGGTTCGGGAGGGGTCCCCCTGTGCTCCGGAGCCGGGCCAGGCGATTCCGGTGCCCGCGGTAAAAAACAGCGCCGCGTTGGGAAAAGCCTCGCCTCGCACCTGCAACGGCACGGTCCCCCAATTCGTGCGCCCGCCGTGCATGTCCGAGCGGTCTTCCAGGTCGCCTACGCCAACAGCTGCGCCCACGCCGTAGTACGCGAGACGCTCCATGTGGTCGAGGAGATTTTCGCGCGTGAAGAATGTCTTGGACATTGTTCCTTCGGCCACATGCTGGAAACCGAAGTGGCCGTGGAGATCGGTCATGGTCGGCATGACGGTCTTACCCGTCAGGTCGACGTGCGCCGCCCCGGCCGGGATTTGCACCCGGCCCCGCCGGCCGACTTGCGTGAACTGGTTGTTCACCACGACGAAAGCGGAGTTCTCGATGGGCGCGCTACCGTCGCCTGTAATCAGGCGCGCCCCTTCATAGACCGTCACGTTGGAGGTTCGGTCCTGGCCGTTCGCCTGCCATGGCCATGCCGCCAGAAACAGGCACACCATGCCCAATAGGCAGGAATAAAATAATGTCCTCTTCACCTGGCGCACGGAAGCCTCCTGTGAAATAACCTAGTTTAAGATAGGAATCGGGATCGGGACCGCCCTGCGATGCGCCCGCATGCAGGAAGTTCCCTCCAAAGATGTGTCAGACGATGCGGCAAGCGGCCGAACCTGCGTTGCCGGGCGATGCGCGCAACAATATTATTCCACCAGAAGGCCAGTGGCATTTCGTTTCGGCACGTAGCCGACCGGGATACGCGCAACCTCTTTCATGGCCTTGAGATCGACTGCCGAAACATCATTGGTCACGGCGTTGGCCACGTAGGCCATCTTCCCGTCGGGGGTAACGGTCACCCAGGCGGCGCCCTTGCCGGTCAGAAAAACAGTTCCCGCCAGTTTTACATCGGGGAGCGAGTATAGGTAAATGGCGTCGTTCAGCCTGCTGTCCACGACCAGCGTTTTCCCGTCCGGGGTGATCACCATGCCGTGAGAGGCATCGGAACCGCCCTGCGCCGACTGTCCGGGATGATCCGGCGTAGCGCCTACCGGAACGGGCAGTCTGCCGGGCGGCAAGGCGGGATTTTGAATGCGTTTAATTTCCTTGTGAGTTGCAAAATCCACGACCGCAAACCCATTAAAATCGCTCATCTGAACAAAAATATCTTTAGTGGATCCATCGGGATTGGCCGAGATTGCCATGGGACGCACGCCGCGATCCATTTGCAGCGTCCAGGCGATCGTGTCGGTCGCCGTGTCAATCACATTGATCAACTTTGCGCTGATCGAGCCGGCCACCACGAACTTGCCGTCCGGGGTCGTGTACGGGTTGTGAATTCCGCCATGGGTCGGGATGGTTTTGACTTTCTGCAGCGAATGGGTATCGATCACGTCGACGGCGCCGGGTTCCTGCCGGATCGCGACGTAGACCTTGCTTCCATCCGGTGTCACGGTGATGTTATTGGGGTGACCGCTGAGGGGGATCCGCTTGGTCACCTCGAACGTTTTGGCGTCAGCGACATCGAGCGTGCTCATCGCTTCATCGCTGACGTAGATCCGTGTGCCGTCCGGTGACGCCGCAACCCCGTGGTTCACTTCAATCCCATTGATTACTCCCACGACTTTGTTGGTGGCTGGATCAATAATGTCGACGTTGTCGCCGGCGCTGTTGGTTTGAAGGATGCGCACCACCTTGTTCGGCGCGGCCTTCGCGGACAATATGCAGAGCGCGATTCCGGCTGCCATCGTAAGAATCCTGAGGGATATTTTTTTGTTTGCCATTGCCTTGAACTCCTCCCGACCAGATACCATCGAGCAAAACAATTTTCTTGCCGCCTATTTCTTTGCCGTCTTTGCCGATTCCCCGAGGATCCATTCCTTGATGGTCAGCCACTCCGGGTCCTTCTGCGAATTGAAGTGCTTGCCTCCACTGTGAAAGAAATCGCCGCCGGCCGACTGCAGCAGCGGATGAATCAGCAGGGGGCTCTGCAGATTCCCGGGGAATGCCACGCGATGGATCAGCTGAAAGTTTTTGCGTGACTGCTCTTCGTTCCACATGGTGGCCCCGGGTGAGAGCGGGACCAGGTGCAACGCCACGTTATTGAACACATGGCAGGAGACGCATCGCGCGTGGCCCGGACGCTTTTTCAGGAAGATGGGTTCTATCTTTGTCTTAAAAACCTGATAATCCAGCGTTTTCGATGGGGCGGGGGAAGTGGTTGCTTGTGGGCTGGAAAATCCGGCCAGCAAGGCCCCGACAAGAAATGCGATCTTATACACGAGTTCCCCTATTCAGGAATTTACGGATTAACCTGCAAAAGTCGGCAGTATGGTACACCTGTGACGGCGCGGCTGCGACAAAATTTTCGTCAGAAAGCGGCCCTCCGGGACCCCACAGCAACAAAAAATTAATCCACTGCCGCCGATGTCCGCAGCCTCGCATCGCGCTCTTTCTCGGGGTAGAATACGCAACCACAAGGGGAGGAACGTTCCCTCGACATCGACACATGGAGGCATTCGATATGTCACGTAACCGGTTTGCTGCAATCGCTGTGGCGGTCGTCTTTTTTGTCGCGGCGAGTTCCATGACCGCACTTTCGCAAAACAAGGGGCTGATCACGCAAAAAGCCATTTCCGCCGATATGGCCGTCACCATGGCTCAGGCGGCGATTGCCAAGTGCCGCTCGGAAAATTACCACGTCAGCGTGCACGTGATTGACGCCAGCGGCCTGGACAAGGCTGCCATTCGGGACGACGGCAGCGGAGAGGTCAACTTCACCGTGAGCAAACAGAAAGCCTTCACCGCGCTCACCTACCGGCGGCCCTCATCCGAGATGCAGAAGGCCATGGCGAACATGTCGCCGGCCCGCATCATTCAGGGCATCTTCGCTGTGGGCGGCGGTCTCCCCATCAAAGTGGATGGTGAAACCATCGGTGCTATTGGCGTGGGCGGGGCTCCCGGAGCCGACAAGGACGAAGGCTGTGCCGCGGCGGGTCTGGCCGCCGTCTCTGGCCTGCTCAAGTAGCGCAACGTCCAATCTCTTCGCCGCAATCCGGTCCTGATGCCGGGTGTGCTCTGTATACCGGGGCCGGGCTTTTGGATGATACGCGTGTCCACTGCCCGGCCCTTGGCTTTCCTTCGGAAAGACGAGCAGGGCCGCGTCGAGATGCGTGGAAAGATGCGCATTTTCCTGTTTTGCGTTTGGTCCGGGCGCATCGTCAGTCGAAAAGGTTTCCGGTTGCCAATCCGGAAGAGGGAATGCGGCCTGGTTTGGGTCCCGCGTTCCAGATCTGGCGGAACATTTCCAGGGTCGCGGGCCCGTGGCCGGCATAATGATTGTTGGCGAATGCAAGAATCTGGATTCGCCGCTTCTGAACCCTCTTCAAGAGCCTGACCCATTCGGCGAGGTCGCTGCTGCGATCCACGATGATTTTGTCCCAGGTTTTTGTCCGCTCCTCGATCCCTTTCCTGTCTCCCAGCCAGCGCACGTACGTGAAGTCCGCGGTAATGGGATCGAATTTTTCGAACCATTGCGCGGGCCGAGGCATCCAGGATTGATCGATCAGGGCCAGCGCGACTCCGTGGGAACGCAGCGCCTCGACCAGCTGCGGCACCAGCCATGTCCGGTTCCGAATCTCCACCGCAAATCTGTAATTTTTGGGGAGCTTTTCCAGGAACGGAACCAGCCGGTCGAGGAAATCGTTCACCCCCGCGAAGGCCTTCTTATTGAAATAGCCGAACTGGAACAGTAAGGGGCCAAGTTTCTCGCCCAGCGCATCCATGACCTGCAGGAACTGAGACAGTTCCACGTCGCAATCCCGCAAAACCTTTTCGTGAGTGATCGTTCGCGGAACCTTCGCTGCGAACAGGAATTCTTCAGGCGTTTTCGAATACCAGCCTTTGACCGTGGAAAGGGCAGGGGTGCGGTAGAAGGTGCTGTCCACCTCGACGGTGTCAAACCGCGTGGCGTAGTAGCTCAGGTATTCACGTTCGGGCAGCCCGGCAGGGTAAAAGCTTCCCGGCCAGCCCGCGGCGGTGAAGGCGGATGTCCCGAGCCGGATGCTATCTCCGTCAAACACGCGGAAATCATATCACTGTGCCGGAGCCGGAACGGGCGATCGCGCAAAAGCTTTCGTGGATGCGTGTGGACGCGAAAGATGCTCGTGAAAAAATGCCGATATCTATTTCTTTCCGGATCTTTCGGCGAATACTTCCTTGGCGGCCTGAATTCCATTCAACGTTGCCGGAAACCCCGCATACAACGCCATCTGCATGATGACCTCGATCACCTCTTGTTCGGAACACCCCATCGTCAATGCGGCGTGGATGTGCGCGCGGAGCTGCGGGGCTGCCGTACCCAGCGCGGTGAGCGCGGCGACCGTGGCAATCTCCCGTGATTTCATGTCCAGCCCGGGACGGCAATGGATATCTCCGAAGGCGAATTCGACGATATAGCGGCCCAGGTCCGGGGCAATTGTTTCCAGGGAAGTAAGAAGATTTTTTCCCTGCTCTCCGTAAATTTCCAGTAATTTTGACAGTCCGCGCTCGTAGCGAGTGGCTTCGGTCATCGTCATTTCTCTCCTGTTTGTCCTGGTCGGGTGTTTTATTCGGTGTTCGATTCTATTTTCGCGCGCAGCAAGCAAGCCGCGCCAGGATTTTTCAAGCAGATCCACGCGATATGGTATCGGTTTTCGAAGGATTTCGAACAGGCAAAATGAGGAGGAGCAAGCGGCGCGGCGCCGGCGCATGGCCTGCCGCGCTAGTCACGGGGCGAAGGATTCATGTCTTCGCGGGTGACGGCGTACAGGGCTAGTTCCACGCGGCTGGAAACCCCCAGCTTGTTGTAGATATTGCTCAGGTAATTTCGAATGGTGTGCTCGCTGACATGCAATTTAAGACTGATCTCCCGTGTGCTCATGCTGTCTGAGAGCAGTTGAACCACCTCCGCCTCGCGCGGCGTCAAGCGGCTGATTCCTCCGCCCGGTTTGACCATGCGCAAGGGCTTGTGCTGGGTGAGGAATTCCAGAATGAACTGAAGATTTTGATTGTCGGCCCAAACCTGCCCGTTATGCACGATCCGGATACATTTCAAGAGTTGCTTGAGGGATTGAATGCGGCAGAACACACCTCGTGCGCCCCCGCGAAACGCATCGATGACCAGGTCGCGTTCCGTCTCGGGGATCATCATGATGATGGCTGTTTTGTGCGATAAACACTGCACGTGCTGCAGTACCTGGTATCCGGTGAGCGGCCCGTCATCCAGATGAGCGTTGATCAGGGCAATGTCCGGCTGTTTTTTTTCGAGTTCGCCGATGGCTTCTGCGGAACTATTGGAAACGGCGACGACGCTGATGTCGTGCCCTCCGCGCGCGAGTCCTTCCGCGATCAGATGCGCGCTCAAACGGTCTGCCTCGGCGATGAGGATACGAATGCTTTCGTTGACCGGCTGCTGCAGATGGCCCATCGCGTACCCCGCTAGGAGGGAGTTTCAATGCGGAGTGTATACCCAACAGGTATATCAATCAAGATGTATTGCATGAGAATGTCACGAAACGTGTCAGGCCATGGAATAAAATAGACTTAACACCAATACCGGCATCTATTACTGAAGCGATAGCTGGCGCGTGGGGCATCCGTGCTCGCTGGCCGGAGCGCTGCGTACAGGGTAAATCGCCCCCATACGGCAAGGGCGCGCGTCTGTTGCCTTGCCGGGGATTCGTCCAGAGCGGAGGGGCGGGCAGGCTGCCCGTTGTGCGGATTTCCACGAACGTTTATCGTTCGCCTAAATTCGATGGCGTGCCCGCACCTATGCAACCGGAAACAACAGGGGATCGCGCACGCTGGGTTTGCCGATGGAAATGAGAAAAGAAAAACGGTACCGGCTGGATGCCTCGGCATTATTTTCCTGGGGCAGCGTGCATCACACGCGGTTGCGCGCCGAAGGAATCACCCGCGATGTCAGCGTGCCGGGCGCATTTATTCAGAGTCCCACCTGCCCGCCCGTTGATACTCCCGTGCACGTGGAGATTCTTCTTTCCTCTCTGATGGGATTCAAAGAAATCCGCATCAAAGGGGAGGCTCGAGTGCTTCGCGTCGAGCATCGGCGCGACGGCCGGAAAGAAAATGGATTCGCGGTCGTGCGGGAGAATGACCAGCACTGGATTGTGGTGACGGGTCAAAATGCGCTGCTTGATCCCTGGACTTGGGGATTGGGCGCATCCGTGGAATTGAATACGCACTAAGGCGCAAAGCGTCGCACGGGGGAGCCGGACCGCAAACCGGGGTACCCGCTTGACTGTTCATGCGGCGGCAGCCTGAATTGAAAGTTTCAAGCGAATTCCAAATGGGAGTCACAGGGCGAAGCTGCATACGATTGGGAGAAAAAACAATGGAAATTCAGGAATCATGCGCCGAACGCTACTGGCACGCCTTGTATACGCGCCATCAGCATGAGAAACGCGTCGCCGAGACGCTTTCGCGAAAAGGGTATGATGTTTTTCTCCCCCTTTACAGTGCGATGCACCGCTGGAGGGACCGCTCCAAACGCCTCAGGTTGCCGCTGTTTCCGTCCTATGTATTTATCCGCGGACGTTTGGATCGCGAACTTGAAATCCTTGGCACTCCGGGAATCATCCATATTGTGGGGTGGTCCGGCCGCCCGGCGATTGTTCCCGAGGAGCAGATTGACGCGGTGCGGAGAATCGTTGAAGGTCCCTTCCCGGCCGATCCCTTTCCGTTTCTGCAAAACGGGGAGCGCGTCAGGGTCAAGGCCGGCCCGCTGTTTGGAATCGAAGGGATTCTGATCCGAAAAAAGGGAGTTTCCCGTTTCGTCGTTTCCATGGAAATGTTGGGTAGGTCCGCCGCAGTTGAAATTGACCTCTCCAGCATCGAAAGAATCGGTCCATATTCCGTAGCATGCGGCCCGCATCGATTCCCGCCTGAATGTGCAGCCTGAAAACATCGCTCATGAATTCACACACCCTAGATGATGTCCTTCAGTCGTCGGCCGCAAGAGGAATCCCCTTCGCTGGATTATTTTCGGGGGCGCATGTTCTCCTGTGGATCGGAGTGTTTCTTGCTGTGCTGCCGGCGCAAGCGCAGAGCCCTGCGGCGGGCCGGAATTCTTCCCAGGAACAAACCGCGCAGGAACTCAACCAGCGTTTGGAACAGACGCGCAAGCAACTTGCGGGGAAATCGCAGTCTGCGGACGGCCAATATCGCATTGGCCCCGACGATCTGCTGGACATCACGGTTTTTGAAGCCCCCGAAATGAACAGCACGTCGCGTGTCTCGGCGAACGGAGAAATTTCCATGCAATTGCTGGGGCCCGTAAAAGCCGCCGGGCTGACTCCGCAAGGGCTGGAGTCGGTGCTGGAGGAGTTGCTGCGCCGGACGTACATGAAGGATCCTCATGTCGGCGTTTTCGTTCGTGAAGTGCAGAGCCATCCGGTCTCCGTTGTCGGCGCGGTGAAAATGCCCGGGGTCTTTCAGATTCGAGGCACCAAGACGGTGATCGAGATGCTCTCGATGGCTCAAGGGCTGGCCGACGATGCGGGCGACACCGTATTGATCGTGCGTGGCGCGGCTTCTTCCGGAGCGGGCAACTCCTACGTGCCGGTCTCCGCGCAGGGAACTGGCGCCCAGGTTGTTCGGTCCAGCGGGGCGAACTCATCCACGCAGGCAAGCCAAACCAAAATCGAGGAAATCAACCTCAAGGGTCTGCTAGAGTCCGCCAATCCCGCCCTCAATGCTCCCGTCTATCCCGGTGACATTGTGAAGGTGACGCGCGCCGGCATCGTGTACGTCGTCGGAGAGGTCAAGAAGCCGGGCGGATTTACCCTGAAGAGCAATGAAAATATCTCCGTGCTGCAGGCCCTCGCTCTGGCCGAGGGGCTGACGCGAACATCCGCGAAAAGTCAGGCGCGGATCATCCGAACGGATCTGAAAACGCAGAGACGCGTAGAAATTCCGGTGGATCTCGGCAAAATTCTCGGCAGCAAGGCGCCGGATCCTCTGCTCCAGCCCAAAGATATTGTTTTCATTCCGGACAGTTCGGCAAAAAGCGCTTTCTATCGGGGTATGGAAGCCGTTCTGTCCACGGCCACCGGTGTGGTGATTTATCGGAGGTGAAGGAATGCCGGAAGAGGGCCCGGACCCCCAAACGATCGAACTCTACAAGCGGCCCGGCGTTCTGGTGGAACGCCGCCGGACGTTCCTTGCTCCGACTCCTGTAGCGGACACGGAAAAGCCTCCCGATCTTGTCGCACTCTGGAGGATCATCCGCAAGCGCCGCTGGATTGTCTGGACCGCATTTTGCGTTTTATTCGGAGTGGTGCTGATCGCCACGCTCAGCCAAAAGCCTGTCTACCGCGCCAGGGCGCTGCTTGAAATTGACCGGGAAAATCCCAGCCTCGTCACGCCTCAGGAACTTTTTCAACTCGATGAAGTCTCCGATGCGTATCTGGAAACGCAATATAAGGTTCTGAATAGCGATGATCTGGCCGAACGCGTCATCGATGAGCTGGGCCTGGACAAAGTGGCGGAATTTCGTCCGGCGGCACATGTCTGGCCCTGGAGCAACGCGCTGCGAGCCGCGCTGCAAACCGTCGGATTGAAGAAGGGCCTGAGCGGGCGTTACCCCACTTTCCGGGAAACGGTGCTCGCGCGTTTTCAGGACCGGCTGGACATCAAGCCGGTCCGGCGCAGCCGCGCGGTGGAGATTAGCTTTGACTCGCTGGACCCGAACCTGGCGGCCAGGGTCGTCAACGCTCTCAGCGCCGATTACGTGCGGAAAAATCTGGAGGCGCGCTGGGATGCCACGCAAAAGGCTTCCGAGTGGCTGTCCCAGCAACTGCTGGATCTGAAAACGAAGCTGGAGCAATCGGAAAACGGCCTGCAGAAATACGCCGCCGACAACGGCCTTCTGATTCTGGAAACGGACAAGGGCACATCGGAAAGCATCGTGGATCAAAGTCTTCGAGAACTGCAGCAGGAACTGACCCGTGCCCAGGCTGCCAGATACCAGAAGGAATCCTTGTATCGCCTGACGCAATCGGGCGATTCCGGATCGCTGCCCGGCGTGTTTGAGAACAAATTGTTGCAGGACCTCAGCATACGTCTCGCGGACCTGCAGCGGGAGCGCGCGCAACTGGCCACAACGTTCACCGATGACTACCCTCGCGTCATGCAGATCCAGAGCCAGATCACGGAAATTCAGGCCTCCCTCGCACGGGAGCGCCGGCGCGCCGTGCAGAAAATCAACGATGAATATTTCGCCTCGGTGAAGCAGGAAAAACTGCTGCAGCAGGCGTTTGAGAAAAAGCAAAAGCAGGCGAACGCGATCGCCGAAAAATCCGTGCAGTACGGAATTCTCAAACGCGATGTCGACAGCAACAAGGGCATGTACGATGGTTTGTTGCAACGCCTCAAGGAAGCGGGCGTCTCCGCAGGCCTGAAGGCAAGCAACATCCGCGTCGTCGATCCGGGAAGGGCTTCCTACCGGCCGGTTGCGCCAAATGTGCCGCTGAACCTGGGCCTGGCGGCCCTGTTGGGTTTGGGACTGGGCGTTTGCGCCGCTCTGCTGCTGGAACATCTCGATCAGACCATCCGGGGCGCAGAGGACGTGGATCATTTCTTGCGCCTGCCCGCCCTGGCCTTTATCCCCTCGTTCGAATCTCTGCGCAGGAAAATGCATTCCAATGGGGCCGGCAAGGACCGCGGCTACACGCTCCACCTCACCGATCCGAAGACGGCCGGGCGCAGGGCCCTGATCATCAGCCGGAATCGACATGATCCGGAAATTCACGACAGCCCCATCTTGATGGAGGCGTTTCGCGGGCTTCGAACTTCCGTGATTCTTTCCAGCGCGAGCCGTTCCGCTCATTCCGTTCTGGTGACCAGCGCGCAAACCGGAGAGGGAAGAACCTTGATTGCCACAAACCTTGCCGTTTCCCTGGCACAACTCGGCCGGCGCGTTCTGTTGGTGGACGCGGACCTGCGCCGCCCGGGGGTTCACAAACACTTCCCCCAGACAGGACCGCACCTGAGCGGCTATCTGGCCGGCCGGGGAAACTGGCAGGACATGGTGTGCCAGACGGCTGTGAGCGGCCTCGATGTCCTGCTCAGCGGGGAACCCCCATCGAATCCGGCGGAACTTCTTTCCTCCGATGGCATGCGGAAACTGATTCAGGAGGCGGCGCAGGCGTACAGCTTTGTCGTGCTGGACTCCCCACCGCTGCTCAACGTTGTGGACAGCCGCATCCTGGCGAGCATGGTGGAAGCAACCGTGCTTGTCGTGAAGTGCGGA
This sequence comes from Terriglobia bacterium, assembly GCA_963746945.1. GTDB lineage: Bacteria > Acidobacteriota > Terriglobia > Acidiferrales > UBA7541 > Palsa-360. The sequence goes on from CAVVDG010000002.1 coordinate 70,181, forward strand.
GAAACGCCCCGGCAAGTCGTCCGGCATGCGGAATCGCAGGCGCGTGCGGCCGGCGCCAATCTGCTCGGCGTCGTCTTGAATCATCTGGACGTCCGCTTCACCGATTATTCGCAGTACGCCTACGGCGTTCCGAAAGACGACTACGTCCCCTCTGTAAAAGTATCCTGAGCGCGTCCCTTAGCATTTCACCGTTTGCTGCATGATTTTTTCCAGAGCCAATTTCGGCACGTTCTTCACCAGTCTGGCGATTCAGGGATGCGGCCTGATCACTGGAATTACAACCGCGCGGCTGCTGGGTCCCACCGCAAGGGGAGAACTCGCCACGGTGATGTTGTGGCCTGTGATTTTCAGCAACCTGGGATTGATGGGCTGCAATTGGGCGCTGGCGCGGGAGGTCGCAAACGATCCGGAACACGAATCCGACCGGCTTTGCAGCGCAGTGGCGGTCGGATTAGCCGCCGCGTCCCTGTATTTTCTTCTTGGCTATTTTCTGATTCCTTTTCTGCTGCCTTCGGATCGGGGCAATCTGCTTTCTCTTGCGCGTCTTTCCCTGCTGCTGATTCCCATGGATATATTGAACCAGGTTCTTCTGGCCGTCGATCAGGGCCGGATGCGCTGGTGGCGGTTTAACTTTGTCCGGGTTTCATTTTTTATCTCTTATCTGATTCTGATCTGCACGATCTGGACGGCGGGAATGGCCGAGGTGCGCTGGTTCGTGTGGGCTTTCCTGGCGAGCCAATTGTTTACCGCGCTTTTGCGTCTCTGGATTCAGAAGAGTTGCTTTGCCCGGGGCAAATTGCACCTGGCGGACTGTCGGCGCCTGCTGCGTTCCGGGCTGCCGTATTTCTGGGCCACGGCCGGCAATTTATTGACGCTGCAAATCGACAAAATTCTGGTGATCGGCTGGATGAGCGCGGAAGCCGTCGGAATCTATGTCGTGGCTTCGGCCTTGGGCAGGGCGCAGTCTTCGCTGGGCGAGGCATTGGGAATCACCTCCTTTGCCATCGTTTCCAATGAAAAAAACACAGGCAGCCAGACGCAATTTCTGACGGAAACGTTTCGTCAGTCCACATTGATTTCATCCGGGTTGGGTCTGGGCCTGGCCTGCCTGATCCCGTTTGTTGTAGTGCCTCTATTCGGCATTAATTTTTCCCAGGCCATTGGTCCCGCCGTAGTTCTGGCTCTGGCAGCCTCGCTGACCACGTCGAGCAACATCCTGAATCAAGGATTGCGCGGCGCGGGACGCCCTCACCCGGGGCTGCTGAGCCAGTTGTTGGGAACCGGCGTGCTGGCCCTGGCTGCGGGGTTGTTCCTGAAACGATTCGGGCTGATGGGCATGGCCTGGGCGGTGGCGCTGGGGGCGTGCACACAGGTGATCGTACTGGTCGCCGCGGCGTCGAACTGGTTGCGGATTTCTCCGCTGCGCTTCTGGCCCTATGGCGTGAGGGACATCAGAATTCTTTGCCGGCAGGTGGCCGCTTTGCGCTTGCGAGTTTTGCGATCCCCGGCTTGAGCGCTTTCTACTGCGTATGACGATGAACCAGAAGCTCGGGTATGTGACCCCGGTTCGCGCGTTTTTGAGCGCGGGGGAGGTTTATATGCAGGCCGCCTCAGGCCGCGTCGCCGACGCCCTGGCCAGGCACTATCAAAAAGTCTATATCTGCACGCGCGTCGCGCATGCCTCTCCTCCCGCGCCGGCCGATTCACCGCTCGACGCCGCAAACCTGGAATTCATTGCCCAGCCGTTCTGGCATTCAACCGCTGGATCGCTGCCGCACTTTTTCGGAATCGTTTGCGCTTACATTCGAACGTGCCGCCGGTCGGACGTTCTCTTCGTCCGGGGAATGTGCCCCTACACCGCGATGCTGTATTTGTGCGCTGCGTTATTTCGCAAGCCGATTTGCCACTGGATCGTCACCGATCCCGTCACGCTGCTGCGGACCAGCGTCAGAAAAGGACCCGTGTGGGACGCCTTCGCCTTGCTCTATGCATACCAGGATCGGCTGTTCACCCGGCTTGGACGGTGGCTCACCAAGGGGGCATTGATTTGCAACGGCCGCGCGCTGGCTCGCGCTCACGCCTCTCCCAGAACGACAGAGATTGCTTCGAGCACGATTCGGGAGGACGAGTTCTTTTCCCGCATCGATACGTGCCAGGGCCCGGCCGTGCATATCCTTTTTGTCGGCTTCCTGCGTCCGGAGAAGGGCGTCGAATACCTGCTGGAGGCCGTGTCGCAGCTCAACGCGGATGTGCCGTGGGAGCTGGAAATTGTGGGTCCGCGTGAATTTCCGAACTACTGCAGGAAACTGGACGAAATCGTCTCCGCGCGAGGCCTGGGCGACCGTATTCACTGGACGGGCTACGTGCCGAACGGCAAACCGCTATTCGACCGCATGCGCGCGGCGGATCTCTTCGTTCTTCCCACGCTTTCCGAGGGAACGCCCCACGTCCTGGTCGAGGCTCGGGCCAACGGCTTGCCCTGCATTTCCACAACGGTTGGGGGAGTGCCGACAACCGTTACGGAAGGATACGATGCGTTGCTCGTCCCTGCCAAGGATGCGCGGGCATTGGCGCGAGCCATGGAACGCGTAATCGGCGACGCCGCGTTGCGCCGGTCGCTGATTCGCCATGGATTGCTTGCGGCGCGCAGGCAAACGCTGAATCGATTGATTACCGCTGTGCTTGGCGAACTGAATACGAAGGTCTCCGCGGAACCAGCGCCGGCGAGGCAGGCGTAGGGTTGCCGAACATGCGATTGCTTAAATATCTTTGGTTCCACCTCATCACCTTGGCGACTTCCTGGTTGCCGGATTTGCGCCCTGTGATGCGCGTTCGCGGATTCCTTCTGAGACCCGCGTTCCAATCCTGCGGCAGAAATTTCCAGATTGCGCGGCGGGTGAACATCAATTTTTCCAATCGCCTTGCAATCGGCAGCGACGTGTACATCGCGATGGGTTGCTGGTTGCACGCGGTGGGAGGAATCGTCTTGGAGGAAGAGGTGCAGCTCGCGCCGTACAGCGTTCTGGTCAGCGGAGACCACACCCGGATCGACGGATCTTACCGGTTTGGCCCGAGCCGTCTTGCCCCGATTCGCATTGGCCGGGGGGCATGGATCGCAGCCCACGCAACCGTCACGAAGGGAGTCGTCATCGGGCGCGGCGCTGTTCTCGCGGCCAATTCCGTTGCGACGCATGACGTTCCGCCGTATTCGATGGCCGGCGGGGTCCCCGCGCGCGTCATTCATAAACAATCGCGCATCGAGGCTGTCCGGCAATCGTCTCAGCCGCAACGGGCGGCGGGGAGAAAATAATCATGGTTCTTACTCCGATACTTTGGCTTGAAATCGGCGCGGCAGCCCTGATCGCCGTGGGAATTCTCTGGACCAGGGTCGAGTACGGACTGTTCCTGTATGCATTCGCGCTCGGATTTCCCGACGTTGCCTTGCCTCTGGGCACCACGATCCATATTCGTGTGGACGACGTCCTGATCCTACTCTTTCTGGCGCGCACAATTCTCTGGACGCCGGCCCGGCTGTCCCCGCGGCAGAAGAACATATTCATTGGGCTGGCGCTCTTCTTCTCGGCCTGCCTGGTATCCCTGGCTGTGCAAGCAGACCGGGGAACGCCGATTCGGGGATACGAGACCGCAAAAATGGCCGGATGCGCCGTCATTGTCCTTGTTCTTCCGCGGCTTGTGCAAACGGGAAGGCGCCTCCGGTTTTTTCTTACCGGGCTGATGTGCGCCGGCGTTGCCGTCGCGATCCAAATTCGTCTGCATCTCGACGCAAGTTCATCGATTGATTTTGCGCATTTTGAGCAATTGAAGACCGCCGCCACATTCAGCACATGGAATCCGAACACGATCGGCCAGGCAGCCCTATTGCTCGTATTCGGCGCCGGCCTGGGCGGGATCGTGTTTTCAAAAACGCTGGCGAGCAGAATTCTCTGGCCCTGCCTTGCCGTGGGATTCGCGCTCCTGCCCGCGCTCGTATTTGTGCGCGGCACGAGCCTGAGCATTGCGGCGGGATTCATCCTGTTTCTCTGCATGACGCGCCGCCGGAAATGGGTCCTGGTGTTCGCCGCGGCGTGCTTCTGCGCCATGCTCTATCTGCATGCACGGGACCCTCAACTGATGAAAGACGCCACCATCGTGAATGTGACCACTGGAGAAGGTTTCAGCCACCGGTTTGACAGGTGGAGCATGGCGTTGCGTGCCATTCGAGCGCAACCCTTCCTGGGCCAGGGATTTGGACAGGAATGGCCTTACTTAACCCTGATCGGAAGCCAGGGCCGCGCGCATGACGCTTACCTGACGGTCTGGCTGGAGTTGGGTTTGGGCGGCCTGATTCTGTTTCTCGCTTCCATTTTTCAATTTGTCCGCGCCGGATGGATTCTTTACGGAAATTCGCGATTTCAGCACCAGGGGGCTTTGATCCTGGCGCTGATGTTTGCCATGAGTCTCGATAGCCTGGGCTTGGCCACTCTCTACTGGGAAAAGCTGCCGACCATTGCGCTGTCGCTGGCCATGGCGGTCGTTGGCATATGCGAAAGAAATGAACCGGCGCTTGCGGAAAATGAGGTTCGCGCGCTGGCCTGCGTGCCATTCGCGCAACATTCCTAGTCCCAGCCCTAGCTTTCTGAAATGTCCCCGGAAATGCCCCCGGAAATTTTCCAGGAAAAGATATTTGTTGTGAAGTCACATCCGACTGCGGGAAAGGATCGTGTCCATGCCGCGAAGCCAGGCGATTCAGGTTTCCGTGATTGTCCCTTGCCGGAATGAAATTCGACACATCCGCGAGTTTCTCGATTCCGTTCTTCGCCAGCGGCTTGGCCGGATCGAAATGGAAGTTCTGATCGCCGATGGCATGAGCGACGATGGAACGCGGCAGGTTCTCGGCGAAATGCAAAGCAGATGTGCGGCCATCCGGGTTCTCGACAATCCCGAAAAAATCGTATCCACGGGGCTGAACCGGGCGATCCGCGAAGCCCGGGGAGAGATCATCATCCGCATGGATGCCCACTCGATCTACGCGCAGGACTACGTGGATTCCTGCGTCGAGGTGCTCGGTGAAACCAATGCCGACAATGTGGGCGGCCCGGCATTGACGTGTGCCGACGGGTATATTGCGCAGGCCATCGCGCACGGCTTCCACACGCCATTTGCCACCGGCGGGGCCAAGTTTCGCGACCCTCGCTACCAGGGCCCGGTGGACACCGTGATGTACGGTTGCTGGCGCAAATCCACGTTGGAACGCATCGGCCTGTTTGACGAAAACCTTGTCCGAAGCCAAGACTCCGAATGGAACGCGCGGCTTCTCGGGAGTGGAGGTACGGCGTGGCAGTCGCCCAAAATCACTTTCTGGTATCGGCCCAGAGCCAGTCTTTCCGGGCTGTTCCGTCAATATTTTCAGTATGGCTACTGGAAAGTTTCCGTGATGCGCAAGCATCGCAAGTCCGCCAGTTTGAGAAATCTGGTGCCGGGTACGTGCCTGCTGGCCGCCCTGTTGCTTCTTCTTCTGGCTGCCTCTGCGAATTTTGGCGGCCTGGTGCAATGGCGAAACATTTTTCTGTCCAGCCTGGCTGCCCTGGCGGGCTCGTATTTCGCCGCGTCCTTGCTCGCTTCGGTTCGCGCCGCCAAAAGACGCGGGTGGAAATTCCTGCCCGTCTTTCCCATCGTTTTCGCGACCTATCACCTTTCCTACGGATTAGGTTTTCTCCTGGCGGTCTCGTACCGGCCCGCACCCCGGGGTCGCCCCTCCCCAGTCCGGAAAGTCCTGACGGCAATGACAAGGTGAAGCCGCACTGTGAAAGGAAATCCTCCATGCAAAAAAATATCGGTACATTTCCCCACACGCGCCTCGCGGAAGCGGGAATTGCGGAGCGCACGAAACATTCCCTCCGGCCACCGGTTTTTCTTTCATTTCACGCGGTCTTGCGAGGCGCGTTCGACCTCATTTGCGCCATTGCAGGTCTCGCGATTCTGGCCCCCCTATTTGCGTTCATCGCCTTGGCGATCAAGCTGGATGACGGGGGACCGGTGTTTTATTCGCAACTTCGCGTCGGCAAAGGACTCGAACGGTTTCGCCTGCTCAAATTCAGGAGCATGATTCCCGATTCGGTGGAAACCAGCCCGCTGACGGCGCCGGCGGACACGCGCGTCACGCGCGTGGGGCGTTTCCTGAGGAAATACAAGCTGGATGAACTGCCGCAGCTGTTCAACGTGTTGAAGGGGGAAATGCAGTTGGTAGGGACGCGGCCCCAGCACGAGCGGTTTGTGGCGTTATTCCCCCGCGAATATGGGGTGCTCCTGCAGGTTCCGCCGGGAATTACGGATCCGGCTTCCCTCCAATTCCGCAACGAAGTTCAAATGTTTCGCGAAGGCCCGATCGAGGAACAGTACGTCACGCAAATCCTGCCCAGTAAACTGGAAATGTCGCTGAAATATTTTCGGGCGCGCACGTTCCTGTCCGACGTCGAAATTCTCTTTCGAACCGTGCTGGGTTTCAAGTCGCCTTCCATGAATTGAAAACGAAATCACCGCCTGGCTTCGTGTCTGCGGAAAGTTCCGCCACCCAGGCAATCCCGTTCGCAAGATTTGCAGGGTCTCGCTCTTATATTCTTCGCGTTGCAGCGGTTCTGTTCCCTGACGTCGATTTCTGATACTTCACATCAAAACGATGAATTGGACAGAAATCCTCTTCGCCCCTATCCTCATACATGAGCAGATAGTAATCCTGACCACTCCGGGGCCGAGTGAACACCCACACTCGGCCCTCCTCCCTTCTTAGTTTTACTCTCCCCAAACCTGAATTCGGAGCAGACGATCGTTTTGGTCGTCGAATTCCTGTGTCCCGGGCAGGATAGGTGCGGGCGCGTCCTCCGCCTGCGTCTGGAAGGGGGAAACTTATGTTGTGAGCGCGCGCAGGCACTCGGCTCCCCGCCGACCTGATTGAATAATCACAGTCACGAATGTTTCATCAATGGAACAGCGGGGAACCTGCGATACTTAGATGTTTTCCGCCGCTCGCGGTTCCCCTCGTAGTTCCGGCCAGAAAAAAGCCGGGCGGCGGTTTTAGGATTGAAGCAGGCGCAGCGCAAATCATTCGAATGAAAGCCCTCGTCAAAAGCCGTGCCGACCGGGGATTGTGGCTCGAAAATGTTTCCGAGCCGGAACCCGGCATCAATGACGTGAAGATCCGCGTCCTGTCCACCGGCATTTGCGGCACCGACCTGCACATTTACGAGTGGGACGCCTGGGCTCAATCCACAATTCATGTTCCGCTGGTGATTGGCCATGAATTTTGCGGAGAAATCGTGGAGGTTGGATCGAACGTAGCCGACCTTCATCCCGGAGACCTGGTCAGCGGGGAAGGGCACGTGGTCTGCGGGCGTTGCCGCAATTGTCTGGCCGGGCGGCGGCATCTGTGCGCGCACACGCAGGGCGTCGGAGTAAACCGCGCGGGCGCGTTCGCCGAATATATTGTTTTGCCGATGATGAACGTCTGGAAGCACACGCGCCCCATCCCGCACGAGATTGCGGCAATTTTCGATCCCTTCGGAAATGCCGTCCACACGGCGCTGTCATTCCCCGTTCTGGGAGAGGACGTTCTGGTTACCGGCGCCGGGCCGATCGGGATCATGGCGGCGGCGATCGCGAAATTTTCCGGCGCGCGCTACGTCGTGATCACCGATGTAAATCCTAACCGCCTGAAACTGGCGCAAAAAGCAGGCATCCCGGTCACCGTCGATTCGCGCTCCGAGCGCCTGGCGGACGTACAAAAGCGCCTGGGCATGCAGGAAGGCTTCGATGTCGGCCTGGAAATGTCGGGTTCACCCGAGGCATTCCGTGAAATGCTTGAAAATATGTGTCACGGCGGAAAAATTGCCATGCTGGGAATTCCGTCCCGGGAAATCGCCATCGACTGGAGCCGGGTCATCTTCAACATGCTGACGATCAAGGGCATCTACGGCCGCGAAATGTTCGAGACCTGGTACAAGATGACCGTCATGATCGAATCCGGCCTGGACATTTCTCCCGTCATCACGCACCGCTTTTTCTGGCGCGATTTCGAGAAGGGGTTTGAGGTCATGCGCACGGGGGACGCGGGAAAAGTGATTCTGGATTGGAGCAATGTAAGTTGAAGCGCCGGCGGGGAATCCCTCGCGCTCCGGCAAGGTAGCCGTATCGGACAGACGCATTATTTCTATTCTCCTGTATAATAGATGGCGTTACTCTTGCGGGCGGAGCCATGGGATGGGCCTGTCCCGCTATTTCTTGATTCGGTTAGGCTTCCAGGCCATTTCCTGGAACTCGGGCCTTGGATCTAGGGCCCTGAAACCAGGGATGACCGAAACCGTTCTGGGCGGATACTTTTATGATAAAAACAGGCGCGCAAATTCTATGGGAATGTCTGGAACAACAGGGCGTGACCACGGTATTCGGATATCCCGGCGGCGCGATCCTGCCTGCCTATGACGCGCTGAAATACAGCAATATTCATCACGTACTGGTCCGCCACGAACAGGGCGCGACGCACATGGCCGATGGCTACGCGCGGGCTTCGGGACGAGTGGGAGTGGCTGTTGCCACTTCCGGACCGGGTGCCACCAACATGGTCACCGGAATCGCCACGGCGATGCTGGATTCCTCGCCCATCGTGTGCATTACCGGACAGGTTGGCAGCAAGCTGATCGGCTCCGATGCGTTCCAGGAGACGGACATTACGGGTGTGACGCTGCCCATCACCAAACACAATTATCTGGTGACGCACGCCGACCAGGTTGCGCGAACGATTTCCGAGGCATTCTATGTGGCCAGTTCCGGCCGTCCGGGGCCCGTCCTGGTGGATATCACCAAGGACGCGCAACAGTCCACATGCGATTTCGACGGGAAAACCGTCACGCCGCAGCTTCCCGGATATCGCCCCGAGCTTTCTCCCACGCCGGCGGAGTACAAGCAGGCCCTGGACCTGATCCATAGCGCCAAGCGGCCTGTGATCCTGGCGGGCCACGGCATCATTCTTTCCGGGGCGATGGAGGAAGTGCGCACCTTCGCCGAGCGCGCCAATATTCCCGTGGGTCTCACGCTGCTCGGGCTGGGCGCTTTCCCGGCATCGCATCCGCTGAGTCTGGGGATGATGGGCATGCACGGGGAAGCCTGGCTGAACACCACGATTCAGGAAGCGGACCTGCTGATCGCGTTCGGTATGCGTTTCGACGATCGCGTGACGGGCAATCTGAAGACGTATGCGCCCGACGCGAAGAAAATCCATATCGAGATCGATCGCGCGGAAATCAACAAGAACGTGAAGGTGGACGTCGCGCTGGCCGGCGATTTGAAGGCCGTGCTGCGCGAACTGCTGCCGAAACTGAAATCGCAGGACCACCACGACTGGCTCGCCTACATCGACCGGTTGAAGGGCGATTCCTCGGTGCGCGACATTCAGAATCTTCCCGACAACGGCCACCTCTACGCCGCGCATGTGATCAACGATCTGTGGCGCGAAACCCTCGGCAAGGACGCGATTATCGTTACCGACGTGGGACAGCACCAGATGTGGGAAGCGCAATATTTCAAGCACGAGGAGCCGCGCACCCTGATCACCTCGGGCGGCCTGGGCACGATGGGATTTGCCTTGCCCGCGGCGATTGGCGTGAAGGCCGCGCGGCCCGAAGCCGAAGTCTGGGCCATCGTAGGTGACGGCGGCTTTCAAATGACCATGTGCGAGCTGGCGACGATGGTGCAGGAAAACCTGAAGGTCAACATCGCCATCATCAACAACGGGTACCTGGGCATGGTGCGCCAGTGGCAGGAATTTTTCTACGACCGCAACTACGAGGCCACGCCGCTGCTCAGCCCCAACTTCGTGAAGCTGGGGGAGGCCTACGGAATTCGCTCCATCGCCGTCAACCAGCGCGCGCAGGTGGTGCCGACGGTCGAAATGACGCGCCAACACAAGGGGCCCGTGCTCATCGATTTCCAGGTGGAGCGGGAAGATTCGGTGTACCCGATGGTCGCGGCGGGCGCGGCGCTGCACGAAATGATTCGGCGGCCAAACCCGCTCGAAGAAACCGCGGGGGACGTGTGAGAAACCCATGCTGAATACATTTGTTGTGTACGTCGAGAATAAACCGGGCGTGTTGACGCGCGTGGCCTCGCTGTTCCGGCGCCGCGCATTCAACATTGATTCGCTCACCGTGGGCCGCACGGAAAAGCGGGAAGTTTCGCGCATGACGATTGTGGTCGATGCCGACCGCGATCAGGCGTTGCGCGTCGAGGCGAACCTCTACAAGCTGGTCAACGTCCTGTTCGTCGAGAACATCACGGGGAAGTCGTCGATTTCCCGGGACCTGGCCATGATCAAGGTCTCCGCGGCGCACGGCACGCGTTCCGACGTGCTCGAACTGGTCAACGTATTTCGCGCGCGCGTCGTGGATGTCGGTCCGGAATCATTGACGATTGAAATCACCGGTCCGGAGGCCAAAATCGACGGCTTGGTCGAAGTCCTGCGCCCCTTCGGGATCATCGAAATGGTGCGCACCGGCGTTGTGGCCATGCGCCGGGGCGCAAAATCGTATGGAGAAACTGCCACCACGGCCGCTTCCGGTGATGGCGCGGCGAACACCGCTTCCGACGACAGCATCTCCTATTCAGTTTAAGTAGGACAGGCTGGAGCCTGTCTGGTTTTGATTTTCTCCGTATTGGCAAAAGTCAAAAGAAAACAGGCTGAAGCCTGTCCTACCACAGGTGGTAATAGCCGTCGCGCCGGGTGATGTCCACGCGGATCCCAAACAGGCGCGAAATTTGTTCCGGTTCCAGCAAATCCTGTTTTCTCCCGTCGGCCTGAATCTTTCCCTTGGTCATCAAAACGACGCGGTCGATTTCCGGGATCACGTCGGAGAGATGGTGCGTCACCAGTACGATGCCGATTCCGGACTGGGCCAGCGCGCGCATCGATTCCCGCAGGCCGTGCTGCGCGTAAACGTCCAGGCTGTTGCTTGGTTCGTCAAAGAGCAGCGTTTTCGGTTCGTGCACAAGGGCTCGCGCAATCAGGATGCGCTTGGCTTCGCCGGAGGACATTTCGGCGACGGCGCGGTCGGCCAGGTGCGTCACGCCGAGCCGCGCGAGCACGTCATCGGCGCGCTTGCGTTGTTCGGGTTCCACGGTTTGATGATCGAAAACGCGCGTGCTGCTGAAAAATCCGGACAGGACCACCTCGCGCCCGCTGGTTTCCCCCGTGACGTCCTGCATCAAGTCGTTGGAAACGATGCCGAGGATCGAGCGCAGTTCGAAAATGTTCCAGCGCTGTTGCCCCAGAATCGTCATGGAGGAGCCCTCCCGGAGGATGGGATAACATTCGCGCGTAATCGTTTTGATGAGCGTGGACTTCCCGCAGCCGTTCGGTCCCAGAATCGCGACATGTTCGCCCGCCGCGATGCGCAGGCTGAAATCATCGAGCGCAACGTTGTCGCCACGAATCACGCGTACATTTTTCAAATCCACCAGAGCAGGTTCCATGAGGTCCGTTTTTCTCCTGTACACATCATAATATCTTCCGGCGCCTTTCTGCTTCGAGAATCGCAGGCCCGCTTTCGCGCTGGGATGGCTGAATGTCCTATGCGTTACCTGACCCGAGGGGTGGACAGCGTCCTGTCGGGCCGCGCCGTGTTAAAAGAAAAAGAGAGGGATTCGGTTTGAAGGCAGCTCTTGTTTCCGCCGTTGTATTGTTTGCGATGGCCGCCTGGCCCGGGCTATCGGCCCGTCCGCAGGGCCGGGCCGGCACTGCCGAGCAGACATTATTGCAATCGGCCAACAAGGAACGAGTGGCTCGCGGGATTCCGCCGCTGCGGTGGAGTACGGCGCTGGCGGATATGGCGCGCCAGCATGCATCGCGGATGGCGCGGCAAAACACGCTGTCGCACCAGCTTCCTGGGGAACCGGGCCTGGCGGACCGCGCCCGGCAAGCGGGCGTGCGTTTCAGTTCTCTGGCGGAAAATGTGGCCGAAGGTCCGACCCTCGAAGCCATCCACGAGGCGTGGATGAAGTCGCCGCCCCACCGCGCCAACCTGCTCGACCCGCAACTGGATTCGGTGGGCATTGCCGTGGCTGCAGGCAATGGCGTCCTGTTTGCCGCGGAAGATTTTTCGCTGGAGACTGGAAATCTGACTCTGCGGGAGCAAGAGGGAATCGTCGGCGCACAGCTGCAATCGCGCGGCCTGCGCCTGCGGATCGATCGTACCGACGCGCGCCGGTCCTGCGTTCTGGACAACGGGTACGTCGGAAGCAGCGCCCCTTCCTTCGTGTTGCACTACGCGACACCCGATCTGCGGGGCCTGCCCGGCATTCTCAATAAAAGGATTGATTCCGGCCGCTATCACTCCGCCATTGTGGGCGCCTGTTCCAATCCCGGCAAGACGGGACCCGTCGGATACCGTGTCGCAATCCTGCTGTATGAATAGAGCGGGGAATAGGCGGGGAACGGGAACCATCCTGGCGATGCGCGGCAAATCCGGCTAGTCCGCTTTTTTCTTGCCGGAATCATCGGTCGTGCCAACCTTCTGTGACCACGCACAAACCACATTTGTATCCTGCGCGGAAAGATACGATTCCTTATGCATGATGCGGTAGCTGGCCGGGGGCATGCTTCCGTCCCGAATGAGTTTGCAGACCAATCCCAGATGTTCCTTTGCTTCTTTCGCGTCGATCTGCGCATCCCAATCCTGAAAATTGATGTGGTCTCTTGCCGTATTCACGTCGTTGGCGATCATCCAGGAAATGGGCGCCACATGGCTGTACCAGGGCCACACCGTGGCGCTGGAATGGCAGTCGTAGCAGGAACGCTTCAAAATGGCTTGCACCGGGGCGGGCACTTCCATGTGGGCCTGCAGACTACGCGAAGGAATTACGGGAGGGTTGGTCCGACGCGGGTGTATGAATTGAATCAGGATTAGAACCGTAGCGACGCCTGCCACAATCCATTTTGCAGGGACACGTCTCATGGAAATGTTTCTCCCGAACGGCTTGGAGATCGAAATTGTCGGGCTGAATCAGCAGCCCTTGTCCGACATGCTCGGCATGTTCGGCATCGAACCGCAGCCTTTGCCGGCGCTTTCATCGGAAAAGTGAGTGAACGTGAAATTAAATAATTCCGGTTTGGCATTCGGCGCCATTCCGGGCAGGTGAAGCAGGAGAGTGAGTTTGACTGGAAATTTCACGCCTTTCCCCAGACGAGCCTCCAGCGCATCACTTCTCTTTCCCGGGCCGAGTGTAATCTTTGGCGCGTTCACGGAATTTCCTATTTGTACGGTGCCGCTGGTTTTCCTGGTTTCCTGCGCCTGAAGGGGTTTCGTATGGTCATCATAGAGGTACACCCGGAAAGTCGCCGGCGGAATCAGGACTCCTTCCAAGTGGTGTTTGTAATCCATGGCCATGAAGAATGTCCCGCCATGCTTGGGCGTGTGGTCGCGGTGCGCAGGCATTTGCGGCGCAGCGGGCTTTGCACCGGCAACGGGAACGCGCTCTCTCGCCAGGACCCGTCCGGCAATCTCGTAGGACCGGCCTGCGTCCGATTTTTCTTGCGCCGCCGGGACTTTTTTCGCGAAATACGGCACCGCACTCAGCGCCAGCAGGGTCACTCCCAGGGCTGAAACAAGAACTTCACGAAACACGCGCATGGATGAACTCCCCGGTAAGAGATTAGCTCTTTTTTCTGCGGAAGTGGGCCGCAATTTGGTGCCCCCCGGAATATGGATTGAAAAAATTATTATTAGAAGATGCATGGGCCGAAGGGTCCTGTGTGAAGTTCGAAGCACGAAACGAATCATCCCGGGCGGGCGTGCCCTTTAAGAAAAACAATACACTCCCGTCGACGTGTTCCTAGCCTGACGGGAGCTATCTCTTTTATGAATGGAGACGATTCGTATTGTCGCGTACACATTCCTGATTGCTGGAAGAAAAAGTATGAATTGGACGGAAACGCGCCGCGCCGCTAAGTTTCATTTGCTGGACGGAGGCTGCGAGTTAGTGGCCTTCCAGCGGAAAAGGAGTCGCTCATCATATGAAGAAGACATATGGGGTGTGCGTAGGAATGTTGGCAATGGGGCTGGCGGTGCTAGGGGCGCCAGCCAGTAAAGCGCAAAGTCTTATGGCAGCCGGCGGGGCCGGTGGCGGAAGCGAAGCGAGCATGTCGAGTCCTGCGGCACCGCCAGCCACTCCCGCGGCGTCAAGTCCAGCGGATTTGGATCGTCGCATTGAAGCTCTGGAAGCGGAGCTATCGGAATTGAAGACGGAGCTGTCGGCAAAGAAGACTGAAGAAGCGGCTGCTCCGGCGCCGGCGCCTGCTCCGGCAGCGCAGGCAGAAAAGACCACGATCGCCAGTTTGCTCGGTCCCACGACGTTCAGCGGTTTTGTGGACGGTTACTACCAGTTAAACTTCAACCACCCGAACCAGGGCGCTCCAAACCATTTTCCAGGCTCGAACTTCCGCGTATTTGATTTCAATGATCGGGCCATCAGCTTGAACATGGTCGAACTCACGATGGACAAAGCACCGGATGCAAGCGGTCCGGCGGGCCGTACCGGCTATCACGTCGCTTTGGGATTTGGCGATGCGATGAACGTCGTGAACTCTTTTGATCCCGCAGGATCAGGCTTCGCCCAGTATCTGAAAGAAGCCTATGTCTCTTACCTGGCTCCCGTAGGGAGTGGGCTGCAAATTGATTTTGGAAAATTTGTGACTCCCATGGGCGCTGAATTGATCGAGTCGAAAGACAACTGGAACTATTCACGCGGCATTTTGTTTGGTTACGCTATTCCGTTCTACCATTTTGGACTCCGGGCGAAATACGCGTTCAACGACAAGTATTCTCTGACCGGCTTCCTGGTGAATGGTTGGAACAACATCTATGAAAACAACTCAGGAAAGACGTACGGGTTTGCCTTCTCCGGTGCCCCGTCCGACAAGGTGGGCTATGCCGTCAGCTACCTGATCGGACCGGAAACCTCCCGAAACTCTTTCGGACCAAATGTCGCACACACTTTGCCGATCAGCGTCAACAGCGCATTTCGCCAAACTTGGGATGCCGTACTGACCATCAACCCGACGTCCAAATTGTCGCTCATGGCCAACTTTGACTATGGCCGCGGCGACCGGACCGTCACCGACTTTGGAACCACCCCGTGGACACTCTCGGACCCGGTTTATTGGACCGGCATAGCCGCGTACGCGAAGTATGCGATAAACGACAACAACTACTTGGCCGGACGATACGAATACTACTATGACCATGACGGCTTCACGACCGGGTTGCCGGCTCATACGCATGTCAGCGAATTCACAGCCACTTACTCGCGAACGATCGCCAGTTACCTGATGGCTCGTTTCGAGTACCGGCATGATCAAGCAAGCACGCCGGCATTTCCCCTATCCAATTTCTCGACACCTGTGAATTACCAGAACACAGCCGAAATTGGCCTGATCCTCTCGTTCGACAGCAGCAACGCCAAGTAACCTCTGGCGTGGTTTGGCTGTCGGAGAGGAAGTCACAACTCGCATCACAGCAACGCGCTTTCTGAAGGGATGGCGCAGACCAACGGGAACGGGAGAGAGGGCAGATCGGCTTCGCCCTCTCTTCCGTTTTCTGTCCCGTTTTTCCGGCCCGCTTACCAATTTGAGAAGTGGCAGTGAGCGCGGTGAAGTTGCAGTAGAGTAGAGTGGCCTACAAGGGCAAGCGATTCCCCGCAATACAGGTTTCAATACGATCATCGCCATTGCGGATGCATGTGTACCCAGACGATTCGTAGAACCGGGCCGCCGGGCGCCTGGTCGCCCCGGTTTATTGTGCGCACCCGGCAGCGCTACAATTGTGGTATTGCCGGGTAGAATAGCCATATAGTGTAGGACGCTGCCAGGGCGCAGCGAGGAATTGAATCTGCGGTTACTGCCTGAGGATAAGAAAATGATGACGAAGCTTGAAGCGATCATTCAGCCGTCCCGATTTGAAGCGGTCAAAGAAGTGCTGACGGAGTTGGGTATTGGGGGAATGACCATTTCCGATGTGCGGGGACACGGCCGGCAAAAAGGACACACGGAAGTCTATCGCGGGCGCGAATACACAGTGGATCTGCTGCCGAAGATCAAGATTGAAATCGTCATCCCGGATAATCTGGTGGATGCCGCGGTCGATGCCATTCTGCAGAACGCATCGACCGGCAAGATCGGCGACGGGAAGATTTTCCTCTACAAAGTGGATCAGGCGATTCGCATTCGCAACCAGGAGCGCGGAGTAACGGCTCTCTAGACGGCATGGAATTTGATCTTTGCTTTCAGGAAATCTGGGAGCGGCAGTGGCACTGGATGCGGCCGGTATTTGAGCCGAAAAAGTTGTGGGGGGCCTGGTGGGCCTGATATGAAGGTCGATCGTCGCATTTCTACATTGCAGGACGTGTACGCTGAGGAATCAGCGAGAATTCGAAAGCAATTCGAAGGCTCGGGCGATGGAAAAGCGGCCATCCGAGACCGCACGGCGTTGATTGATTCTGCGGTCATCGAGTTGTGGAACGAACTGACCGGTACGGGTGAGCGGATCGATGGGTTTTGCATCGCTGCCATGGGCGGATATGGGCGGCGTGCGCTGTTTCCGTACTCGGACATCGATCTCCTGTTTCTGTATGAGAAGGAGGGCCAGGGAGAATATCTCAGCAGCAAAATTATCGCCCCGCTGAGCCAGTCTCTCTGGGATTTGCATCTTCGCGTGAGTCCCACGACGCGCACCCTTGCCGAATGCGGAAAGCTGCACCGCGGCAACATCGAATTCAATATTTCCCTTCTCGACTGCCACTACATTTGCGGCGATGAACATCTCTACCAGCGCCTCCGAACCCGCGTCCTGCCCGGCATGATCACGCGGGAATCCCAGAACCTGATGCAGGAACTCATCGGTTTGGCGCGCTCCAGGCATGAAAAATACGGGCAAACCATTTTTCATCTGGAGCCCAATATCAAGGACGGTCCGGGGGGCCTGCGGGACTATCAGGTGGCCTGCTGGCTGGCGCAGATCGCGGAAATGAAGAGGTCCCGCGAATGGAAGCAGGCGAATGAACTGCTGCCGCCCACGCTGCGTTCCGACGCCATCAAGGCCATCGACTTTCTTATTTCCGTACGCTGTTTTCTTCATTACCGGCAGGGGCGCGACCTGAACGGTTTGACCTACGAAATGCAATCGGAGGCCGCGTCCAAAGGGATCGGCCTTCAGGGAGGGCGCGTTGCTTCCCCGAACGAGTGGATGAGGGATTATTTCCGCCATGCGCGCGCGATCGATCGGTTGGCCGTCCTGTTGGACGAAGTTCCCCGATCCAAAACGGTGTGGTCCCGCCTTGTGTCGTTGCGCCGATCGCCCCTGTCGAATTCGGAATTTACGGTTGTCGACGGGCGTATTTCGTTGAAAAAAACCGGTTCGGTAGAGGATCCCGAAGTGATGTTCCGGCTGTTTGAGATGGTTGCGCAGCACAATCTCAAGCTGACCGCCGAAACGGAAAACACGGTGACGGCGGCGCTGCCGCGGATGAAGAAGTGGGTCGCCACCACGGCTGACCTTTGGGAGCATCTGCGCAGGATTCTGGTATTGCCCTATGCGGCGGCCTCGCTGCGCGCGATGCACCGCCTGGGGTTCCTGATTCTGCTGTTTCAGGAATTTCAGGCGATCGATTCCCTGGTGATCCGCGACTATTACCACCGCTATACCGTGGACGAACATTCTCTGGTGACCATCGAGAACTTGCACAACCTAGCCCTGGCCGCGGGGAAGGGCGGATTGAATCGCAGGTTTTTGGACATTCTGACGTCCCTCGAGCATCCGGAACTGCTGTACCTGTCGTTGTTGTTCCATGATGTTGGCAAAGGCATGCCCTTCGAGAGCCATGTGGAAGGCAGCCTGGTCGCGGTGGAGGGCATTTTCGAGCATCTGCGGCTGGATTCCCTGGAGCGGGAAACAGTACACTTTCTGATCGGCAGCCATTTGAAAATGTCCGCGACGCTGATGCGTCGGGACATCTTTGATCCCGAAGCGGTGCATGATTTTGCGCAGTCCGTCGGGACCATCGAACGATTGAAGCTGCTCACGCTGTTCACCTATGCCGACATCAAGGCCGTGAATCCGGAAGCGCTGACTCCGTGGAAGGCGGAGATGCTGTGGCAGCTCTACGCCGCCACGGAAAATTATCTGAACCGCTCAGTGGATGACCAGCGCCTGTATCTCGCCGGGGAAGACACCGATCAACTCGAGCGTCTGATTCCGACCGGCGAAGACGCCACCGAATCGGAGTCATTTCGGAATTTTCTGGACGGCTTTCCGAAACGCTATTTGCTGACGCATTCCTCGGCGGAAATCTCCGCTCATTACAGGATGTACCGCCGGCTGGGCCATTCCGTGGCGGAAATCAGCATCACCAAACGGGACGAATACTACGAACTGGTGCTGGTGACCACCGACCGTCCGTTCCTTTTCTCCAAAATTGCCGGAACCATTTCTTCTTGGGGCATGAATATTCTGAAAGCGGATGCCTGCGCGAACAAGAACGGAATCGTATTGGATGTGCTGCGTTTCTCCGACCGGTTCCGCACGCTGGACCACAATCCGTCAGAGGCGTCCCGGCTGAAGCAGCAGTTGGCGGCGGCGATTTCCGGTGAACTCGATGTGGCCGACCTGATGAAGCACAAATTCCAGCCGACCAAGCGTCCTCCGAAAGTTCGCGTGGATACGCGAATTCACCTGGACAATGATTGCTCTTCCCATAGCACCGTCGTGGAGATCGTCACTCTGGACCGCCCCGGTCTTCTCTACGAAATCAGTTCCACGTTCGCCGAACTCGGTCTGAATATCGACGTGGGTCTGATCGCCACCGAGGGTGGGACGGCCACCGACGTGTTCTACGTCACCCAAAAAGGCGAAAAGCTTTCTGCGGATCGTCAGCACGAATTGGAAGTTGCCCTGCAACGGCGGCTCTGAGACGTCCCGGAAGAAAAGGAATGCGAACTACTTCGCCGTCGGGCGATTTGCAGAGGTTCTTGCTGCCAGGCCCTTCAGACGCCCATTTTTTGCAAACTGCTATATGATATTGAATAGATGGGTCTTCCTGTGATCTCACGTTCCGTTTCCGTCCGGGAGGCTTGACATGATTGTGAAGGTAAAAGGCGGGTACAAAGTGGTTTCCAGCAAGGGAAAGAATCTGGGCGGTCCTTATAGGACGAAGGAAGAAGCCAAAAAACGCCTCCGCCAGGTGGAATTCTTCAAGCATCGCAATGGGTAACCGGGGGAGGTGGAGGGCGCCTGCAGGGCTGTGCATACGCGCCGAATTTGTTAGGTGGGTATCCAAATATATGATACCCTGCAGTTGCGTTTGTTGCTCTTGTAAAACCTTTAGATTCGATTAAAGGGGCTGCAAGTACAAACTTGCAGCCCCCTTTTTGTTGTACGGCTGGAGGCGGTCGAGAAGCACCAAATAGCTTAAAACAGTAAAGAAGGAAATACCGTGAAAGAACAAGGAACAGTTAAGTGGTTCAATGCCAGCAAGGGATTCGGATTCATCCAGCGCCAGTCCGGCGAGGATATCTTCGTCCATTTCTCAGCAATTCAGGCGGACGGATATAAATCGCTGAACGAAGGGCAAGCGGTTGAGTTCGAAGTTACCTCCGGCCCCAAGGGCCTGCAGGCAGCGAACGTCACCAGCCTGTAATGAATTGGGGCGAGACGGCGACCGCCGTGTCGCCCCATTTTTTTGTTTAGCAAGCAGAAGGAGGCGGTATCTTGAAAGCCCTCGCTGAAGGTCTTTATATCAAGCATTTTCAATATGGATTGGGAGTCGTAACCGACTCGGATTCTGAACGCACGTCCATAGATTTTGACCTGCATGGACCGAAGAAGTTCGTTACCAGCATCATGGTTGTTGAACCGGCCGAAGGCACTCCCCCCAAGCGCTCCCGTGCGAAGCGCAAGAAGAAGGCTACGGTCACCGTTGCCCCCGCTGTTCTCGAAACGCCTCCCGCTCCGGCCACGTCATGAGCGATAGCCTCATTGTCCAGTTTGTTGGCTATGAAGTGCGTCCCCTTGTCCGCGAATACATGTTTTCGGTTCGTGAAGACAAGGCGGAACCCCGTGAATTCACGCTGACCATTGCGAACGCCGCGTTCAACTGCCGGCGCGCGCGATTTCAGGACGCTCCGGACATCTGTTCCTTGCGGCTTCGCAAAGAACTCGCCGCGGACGCCAACCATCCTGCGAACTCGCATTTCCAGATCACGGACGAAGAACTGGATGACTACCGCGGTCGGCACTCGCCCAAACCCTCCCAGAGCCCGTACAAAAAGAAAGCCAAAGAAGACTACTGATTGGTTTGTGAGAAAGTTTACTGAGGCGTGCGTGGAGGCTTCGTGTGCGCCGCGGAACACCCTTGCGCCAGCGGCTCTCTTGCGAAAGTCTGCAAGAATGGTTGTCAGCGGCGGCCAGTGAACCGGCCCAGCAGGGAGGAACGCGATATCGGGCGTGGGGCGGCGCTCAGATGGTTCAGGCGTTCGCGCGCTACCCGATGGCTCTTGTCGAGCTCCAGTACCCGCATGTAGTGGGGACGCGCACGCCACGGGAGCCTCAGTTGCTCCAGCATCTGTGCGTAGCAAAGATGCGCCGCGAGATTTCTGGGGTCCAGTTCGATGGCTTTCTCAAATTGTTCGACCGCTTCGCGCCGGTATTCGGGAACCTGGGCCAGGCTCTGTCCGAGCATGGTGCGGTAGTTCGCTGAATGCGGATCATTCTCGATCACCCGGCGCAGCCAGAGAATGGAACCAATATAGTTGCGTTCCGCTAAGCATTCCCCAGCTTTCTCCAACCATTCCCCGACCAGCCGTTTCGACTCCCCTAGATTCTGGTCCGGGTTGCGGGCCAGTTGTGAATCGTACTGCCTCTTCTTTTCGTCGTCCGAGAGGACCTTGTAAGCGGTCGTTAACGCCTCCATCAGAACCAGAAGGCGCGGAGTCCACTCGGGTTGATCCATATGGCGGTCGGGGTGGAAACGCCGCGCCAGATGGTAAAACCTGCGCTTAACCTCCGCGCGGTCCGCTTGGGCTTGAACGTCCAGCAACTGGTAGTGTGCCCCTGCCTGGACGAAGCCTAGCAGCCGATCGACTTCCGCGAGAAGAGCCGCGGGATTTTCAGGTGTAGCCTGCGTGAAGCAATCCCAATCCTCCGGCGGATCATGGACCTGCCAGAGATTGTGCGGGGTGTCGAATTCGATGCCTACTTGATAAGATCCATCCAAGCGCTTAGATTTTCTTACCCACGCCACGCGAGCCGGATACGGCTCCCTGAGACTATTGTTATCTTCTTTCGATACAATAAGTTGAATTGTCAGCCGGGAATTTTTCCTGGGCCGGTACCTGGAGAAATAGCGGCATCCATGGCAATTGACGGACAGCGTTGCCGCTTCTTCGATAAATGGCTTATCTTTAGGAGCTTGCCATGCAATCACGATCGGAACCGCATGGGCGATACGGGTGCTTCGCCGCTTAGCGCCTGTTGCCAGTATCGCTGGGGGCTGCTCTTTCACCTAAGGACACCCTTCAGAAGGTCCACCACTAAAGAATCCTCCAATCGCTGGCAAGGCCCCAGACCCCGTGCATCTGGCACATAAAGGCCGTAAGGGCAAAGATTGGCGAATCCGGAGCTGGGCACCTCACACCTGGATTTTCCGGCGGCCAGTATATGGTGAACTGCGCTCCGAGGGAAGCCTAATTTAGGAACCCCTGTTGGCTGTTTGACGAAAGCCATGTAAACTACAGAAAAATAATGGGTTGAGTCTATTATGAGGGCGTGGGATCCGTGGAATTAAGGGCCGCTTACGCGACCACGTGCTCTGGATCGAGGCAGCAATTTAGGGGTCGGCGCAACCATTTGGCCAGCAGGATTACATTTCCGGTAACCGGCGAAATATGAATATAAAACGTGCCCTTGTTGCCTTCAATTTGGTAAAAATGTTCACGAAGCGGGTCACGCTGCGCCTCGGCCCCGTCGGTCAACACATGCTGCAGGTCTCTGACCGTGTGGTCCGCGTATCCCCGTGGGTTTTCAATTGTCGCTGTATTTGTCATTCGAAGGACCATACCTCTAACCCTTTCTTCCACTGCTGGATGTTGCCTGGGTTCTTTTACCCAAGTAGATATGATGCACGGGACGCAAAAAGGATTGATTATACCGCCTAATAAAGACCTCCAGGTTTCCCCCGGTGCAATCCGGAAATCAGTGTTCTCACGCCGCGCGCGTCCAGGTGGCATGCAAATTTCCACGAACAATTCCACGAACAATTAGACGCCGCCGCATCGGGGAGGGCGATTCCAAATTCCTGATCGGTGTCATTTGAATTAGGGTAAGGACCGCTTTGCCGTCCAACCGGTGCGCGCCGGCCAAAAGCTTGGCGGAGGTTGTTGCACTGCTACCTCTCGGAGGTTTTCGTTGACCCCGTGGGTGGAATCTTGGAGTAACGTAGCTTGTTCGATGTCATCCAGGATGCCAATAAGCCGTAGATCTATTGCCGAAAAAACAATGCTCGAACCGGTACTTGCGCGTATGTTCGCCGGTTGAGATAGTGGATACCATGCCAAAAAAGAAAAGTGCGCGAAAACGGACCAAACTCGGGAAAGACAAGCGGCGCAAGCACAAGCACTGGCAAGTCACGGTTTTCTACAAAGACGGCGAGCGTTTTGCCCGCGTGTATACCGACCGCATGAAAGCTACCAAATTTGCCGAACGGCAGCGGAAATCGCCCGTGGTAAAGACCGCTCGAGTGCTGCAGGTTATTTGATCGCGCTCAAAATTGTCCTCAAGAACTTTCGATCCCGCGCCAGACTGAATTTGAGGCCCCATTCCGGGTTTCCTCCACTCCCCCCATCGTTTTTTTCAACATTGCTAGGTGCTGCGCCAGGGACTGCCAATGGAACTTTCGATCCGAACTTGCCGCCGCAGCGCCGTCGTGCTAGAGTTTTTGTGTTTCGGGCGGCCGTAGTATAGGGGTAGTACGGGACCTTGCCAAGGTCCAGGCGTGGGTTCGAGTCCCATCGGCCGCTCCATTCCTTCGCGGGCAGGTCCTTCTATTTTTCATGCTTGCATATTTGTGTGGCCCGATTGAATTTGCGGCGGACGGCGGCAAGATGTGGCGCCGCAAACTCACGCCCTTCCTGCACAACGAATTGGGACACCGCGTTTACGATCCCGCCGAGGACGAGAGGAAAAGCCTGACCGACGAGGAAGTGGCCCACTTCCGGGAATGGAAAGAAACCGACGTCGAGCGTTTCCGCCGCGTTGTCCGCAAGATCATCCAGTTCGATCTCGATATCATCCAAAACAAGGCCGACTACGTCATCTGCTATTTGAGCGGTGATGGCGCGGCCGCGACCAGCGGAGGAACCTCCTCCGAACTGACCTTTGCCTACCGCCAGGGGATTCCCGTATACCTGGTGACCGAGGCCAGCACGGACGAAATCAGCGCGTGGATGCTGGCCTGTGCCGACCGCGTTATCCCGAACGTCGAAGAACTAAAAAAATTCCTTCTCGAACGCTATGGCAAGGAAAAGCAAGCGCCCCTATGGCGGGCATGAAAGTCGCGCAACCGAAAACCGTTCCTGTGGCCGTGGGAAGCCTGCGTGCGCCGAAGCTGGAAGGCGTGAAAGCGGCGCTTTCGGCGATGGGGTCCATTCTGGATCCCAGCGCCTCGTATGAAGTCGTGGGCGTGGACGTCCCCAGCGGCGTGGGCCATACGCCAAGTTCCCGCCAGGAATCGATGGCGGGGGCGCGCAATCGCGCGGAGGCCCTGGCAAGGCTTGGGCGACAGCGCGACGAGCCCTGGGCATACTTCATCGGCCTGGAAGGCGGACTGGACGTGATCGGCGAGAAAGCGTCCGGACCCGAAAAGCGGCGGCGCATTGTGTTTCTCGAGAGTTGGGCGTACGTGCTGGACGGTTCGGGCGCGGGGGCGTTTGGACGTTCCGGAGGCATAGAACTGCCCGAAACTCTCGCTGCCCAAGTGCTCGATGAGGGCGTCGAACTCAGCGCGGCGATTGACCAGCGGGCAGGCGGGAAAGATATCCGCAATGCGCAGGGCGCCTGGGGGGTGCTGACGAGCAACCTGGTCACCCGGCAGGACGCGTTTCGGATTGCCGTACTGGCCGCGTTTGCTAAATTTTTCAATCCTTCGATCTATGCGCGCGAGTAGCGTCGGCAGAAATTTTCGCGCCGCAATATGCTAGTCTGAGCCGGCAGGCCCCACGGAAGGCAGGATTACAGTGGACACCGTCAAGGGGAACATGGGCTGGATCGAAGTTATCGTGGGCCCCATGTTTTCGGGGAAAAGCGAGGAATTGATCCGGCGACTGAGGCGCGCCGAAATTGCGCGGCGGCGGGTGCAGATTTTCAAGCCCCTCATCGACCAGCGCTACGCCCACTCGGACATTGTGTCCCACTCCGGCTTGGAACTTCCTTCCGAGGTCGTTCGAAACGCGGGAGAAGTGCTCGAGAAAGTGCAGCCACGGACCGAGGTTGTGGGCATCGACGAGGGCCAGTTTCTGGGCGAAGGGCTGATTGACGTTTGCCTGCAAATGGCCAATGTGGGCAAACGCGTGATCGTTACCGGGCTCGACACCGATTTCCTGGGGCGTCCGTTCGATCCCATGCCCCGGCTGCTGGCCGTTGCCGAGGAGATCACCAAACTGCTCGCCATTTGCGTGCAATGCGGCAATCCGGCCGTGCATACGCAGCGCCTGGTTGCTTCCGAGGATCTGATCGTGGTCGGCGCGACGGGCATGTACGAGCCGCGGTGCCGTCGCTGCTTTGAGCCGCAACTGGCGCACGAAAAAATCGAAGCCGGAAAGAAGCAAGGCGCCGCGTCTCCCGCCGGACAAACTCGCAAGCCCACCAAATGACGCTGGTACTCGCTGATTGCAGTTGAAGTTTTCAGGCGCCGCGTTCGCTGATACCTTCAGAAATCATCGCGGCTGGGCCCGGATTTTCATGGCCAGCGCGCGATGCTCGCCGCATCCGATGATTTCGAGCGGGGGTTGCGGGTCGGACGATTCGGCTTGCGCGCAAACGCGTTCGATGCGGTCCAGCGACGCCCGCCAATCGGATTCGTCGAACTTGCCCGCCTCTCGCGCTTTTCTGACGGCTGAAACCGCCGGCGCCACGGCGGACCAGTCATGACACAGCATCGCAATGTCGGTGCCGGCAAGCAGCGTCCGCACGGCGGCCTCTCCCGGCGCGTATCGCCTGGCGATGGCGCCCATGCCGAGATCGTCGGCCAGGATTACGCCGCCAAAATTCATTTGCCGCCGCAAGATGCCATCCAGGATCACGCGCGAAAGAGACGCGGGGTTTTGCGGATCGATCCGGGGCAGCAGAATGTGCGCGGTCATCATCAACGGAATGCCGGCGCCGGCCGCGGCCGCGAAGGGCACCAGTTCTGTGGACTCCAGGCGTTGCATCGTGCCCGTAAAGACGGGCAAATCCAAATGTGGGTCGACCGCTGTGTCGCCGTGGCCCGGAAAATGTTTCGCGCAGGGTAGCACCCCACCGGCCCTCATTCCCCGGGCAAACGCCACGCCCATTTCTGCGACGTGACGCGGATCGGCGCCAAAACTTCTGTCCTTCGTGACGGGGCTCTCCGGAATTACGTGCAGGTCGAGCATCGGCGCAAAATTCAGATTGCATCCTGCGGCGCGAAGTTCCACTGCCATGGCTTGCGCCTGGTGTTCCACCCATTCCCGATTGCCCGCGCGGCCAAGTTCGGCGGCCGAGGGCCACGGCGTGAAAGGCTGCTTCAGCGCAAAGCGCGTTCCGCCCTCCTGGTCGATGCCGATGAGCACGGGCCGCGCGGCCGCGCGTCGGATGGCAGTGGTGAGTTCGCGAAGGCCTTCTACGCTCGAGAAATTGCGCTGGTAAATCACCACACCCGCAAGGCCTTGCGCGAGGTAGCCGGTGAGTGGAGCGGGCAGGGAATCGCCGTCAAAGCCAAGCAGGAATCGTGCAAGCACCCCATCGCGCGTTCGCGTGC
Source organism: Terriglobia bacterium (assembly GCA_963746945.1). GTDB lineage: Bacteria > Acidobacteriota > Terriglobia > Acidiferrales > UBA7541 > Palsa-360. Next base: position 96,266 of record CAVVDG010000002.1, read on the forward strand.
CGGACTGCTTCTGCGTGTTCATCTGATATGATTTGCGCGGCGCTGCGGTATCCGCGTGCGGTAAAAGGCTAACGGGAGAAGGAGAGCAAGTCAAAGTGAGAATCGAGTCGAAGGCGCCGACGCGGATTGATCTGGCCGGAGGAACGCTGGACATCTGGCCGCTGTATCTGTTTCACGAAGGGTCGGTGACGGTGAATTGCGCGATCAGCCGGTACGCCTCCTGCACTATCGAAACTGCGCGGGAAGCCTCGCGTCGCATTGTGCTGATTTCCCGCGACACCCGTCGCCGGGAATCGTTCGCCTCCCTCGATGCCCTGTGTCGCGCGCGCCGGTTTAAGCTGCCGCTGCTGGCCGAGCTGGTGCGCTTTTTCCGCCCGTCAATGGGTTTCACGCTGACGACGGATTCCGAAGCTCCTGCCGGAGCGGGGATCGGAGGCTCGTCCGCCATGGCTGTGGCGATTTGCGGGGCGCTCGACCGTCTGGCCGGCGCCGGATTGCGCCGCGAAAACTGGATACACATCAGCCGGGACGTCGAAGCCATTGTCATCCGTGTTCCCACTGGCACGCAGGACCATTATCCTCCGACATTTGGCGGCGCCGCGGCCATCGTTCTTGCGCCAGGAGGCGAGCGTCGCGAGGCCATTGGCTGCGATCTCGGCGAACTCGAGCGGCGACTGGTGCTGTGCTACACGGGCAAGCCGCGGCGGCACGGCATCAATAACTGGGAAATCTTCAAGAAGCACATCGACGGCGACCGCCGCGTGGCTGCAAATCTTGAAAAAATCGCGGCCGTAGCCCGGCAGGTGCGCTCGGCCCTGGAACAGAATCAATGGGTCGAAGTCGGCCGCCTGGTGCGCGAGGAATGGGAATTTCGACGCCGCAATCTTCGCTCGATCTCGACGCCGCTGATTGACCGCGTGATTTCGTCCGCGCGGCGGCAAGGCGCGCTGGGCGGGAAAGTGTGCGGCGCCGGCGGCGGGGGATGCCTCGCGCTCCTGGTTGAGCCGGAATCGCGCGCGCGCGTCGAAGCCGCCATCGTTTCCGCCGGCGCAACGCCGTTGCCCTTCCGGATTGACCGTGAAGGAGTGCAGGTCCGCACGACACCGTAGAAGCCGGGCGCGAGGCGCCCGAGAGACATTGCGGATTCGTCCCACCACAATCTCCGGGCGCAACCGGGTGAACCACGAAATTAACGCTTCCCGGCCAGATGAAGTTGGCGGAGAATCTGAGGTAGGCTGGGACTGAATTTGATTAGGAGGCAATCCGATGAAGCTTCGAGTTGCAATTGTGGCGACTGTGTTGCTCGCCGCCGCGCCGTTGTTCGCACAGGGCCCCAAGGGCTGGAAGATGCGCGTCGATCGCAGTATGAACGCTTCGGACCCGGACGCCGCGGGTGCCAGCACCTTTGTCACGAGTGGTTCAGGTTTCCGCGCCACCAATCCGAAGGCGGCCGTTTACTGGAACCCCGCAAATGTCGCGACGGGGAGTTACACCCTCAAAGGGAAATTCACGCTGATCAAGGACTCCGGCCACGACGAGTATTACGGCCTCCTTTTCGGCGGCAGCGGCCTGGAAGGCGCCGCGCAAAATTACCTCTACTTCCTGATCACCGATGACGGCACATTTCTGGTCAAACGCCGGACCGGCGACGCGTCCACGCAAAGCGTGTTCCCCAAAACTGAGAACGCTGCGGTGAAGAAACCAGGCGCCAACGGGAGTTCGGTCAACGAGCTCGAAGTTCGCGTAAAGCCGGACAAGATTGATTTTGCCATCAACGGCACAGTGGTGACCTCGTTGCCTAAGACCGGTGCCGCCGCGAAAACCGACGGCATCTATGGCCTTCGCATCAATCACCACCTCGAAGTGCAGGTGGATGGGTTCGGCGTTTCGAAGATGTAGGATCTAATGGAAGTGATCTGCGCGATGACGCGCTGCGGGCCGCCCTCGCTGCAAGCCGGCGATGGCGGCCAACCGGGGATTGGTGTTAAAATTGGCATAGAAGGTGTTCAATGCTCCGGCTGGGATCCATGATGGCCACCGCTGCTCTATTGTTGAGCGCGGATGTGTCCGGAGTCATTCACATGCGGCCTCCCAGCGGGCCCGCGGAAATTCCCCCGGGCGAAAATCTCCCTGTATTGCCGGACATGTCGCAAGCCGGCGGCCAGAACCAATCCGCACGAAACAACGCTCCTGACAATCCCGCCCCGCGTGCCAAGGCAGCAAATAAACCTTTGCAGCCGATGTCTCGCCTGTCGCTCGTCCGGTTCGTGGATGGTGAGTTCGTGCGCCTCCTGGAACCCATCCCTGCGGGAAAGAAAGGCTTCCATCTGAAGGCCGGCGCCCCTCTGAACGAAAACCAATTGCGAATGGCCGTCGGATCATCCGGCGCGGCCATCAATCCCGGCGATAAGGCGCAAATTACCGGCCTCCAATTCAAGGATCGACAGATCATCGTGGATATCAACGGCGGTGGACACGGCAACAAGAGTTGGCGCGACCACATTCACATGGAAATTGGCGGACTGCCCACGATGACGGTCTCAGAGCCGGACACCGCTGTGGATACTAATGTGGGGGCGACGCTGTATCTGGATTTTGACAAGCCGCTGCCCGACATGACCCCCGATCAATTGAAGGGATATCTTTCCGTCCTGCTCGATTTTTCGAAAGAGCATTCGGCGGCCGTGCAATGGGTGGATACTCTGCCCCCGGATATACAGAACGCCATCAAGGATAAACGGCCCGCCGTGGGGATGACCCATGAGATGGTCCTGGCAGCCATGGGCCGGCCGGACCGCAAGGTCCGCGAAAAAGAGCCGAATGGCAACGAAGAGGAAGACTGGATTTACGGCACGCCACCGGCGAAAACAATTTTCGTGAAATTTGTGGGCGATAAAGTCATCCAGATAGAGCAGTTTCCAAAATAGTCCCCAGAACGCATGACCGTTTACAAAAGTTCATCGTTTCAATTTTACTTCTGTTGGAGGAAGAGCGTTTCTTGGTAGGACAGGCTTCAGCCTGTCTGCCTTTTGAATTTGTGAATTTAAACTGGACGGGCTGAAGCCTGTCCTACCGAATCGCATCCGCATGGTAAAGAGCTTATGAATCTCCGTCCGCGCCGAATTTGCACACCTGCGTGGTTCGCTCTGCTGGTTCTGATCCTGGCGGCGACCGTTTGCGCCGCGCAATCCGTCAACCCGGTCGTCGAGGTACCGAATGCGCCCAATACGGCGGCGCAGCAGGCAAAACACTATGTCGTGCTGGTTTCTCTGGATGGATTTCGATTCGACTACGCAAAGAAATACGGCGCCAGAAATCTGCTGGCGATGGCTGCGCGAGGGGCCAGTGCGCCGAACGGAATGATTCCCATGTACCCCTCGCTGACCTTTCCAAACCATTATACGATCGTGACCGGCCTCTACCCCGAACACCACGGCATCGTGGCCAACAGTTTTTACGACCCCGCGCGAAAAAAACAATTTATATACTGGGACCCGAAATCTTCCACAGACGGAAGCTGGTATGGCGGGACGCCTCTGTGGGTACTGGCGGAAAAGCAGGGCATGCGCGCTGCGACCTTTTTCTGGCCGGGTTCGGAGGCGGAGATTCAAGGCAAACGGCCCAGTTACTATGTTCCCTACGATGACAAGTTTCCCGACGAGAAACGCGTCGAGCAAGTGCTTCAGTGGCTGCTGCTTCCACCGGCAAAAAGGCCCCATTTCATCACCCTGTACTACGCGGACACGGATCATGCGGGCCACGCCACTGGTCCGGACTCGCCGGAAACAGCCGAGGCGGTCCGGCAGGTAGACGAAATGATGGGAAAACTATCCGCCGGGATTGCCGCCTCGGGTTTGCCGGTAGACTTGATTGTCGTTTCCGATCACGGAATGGAAAATATGCAGGGCGGTTGGGTGATTCTCGACAAATGGGCTGACCTGTCTCAGTTCAAAACTTCGGGTTCTTTGCTCTACGCGAATTCGGAAGCGGATGCGGAGAAAGCCTATCATTCGCTTCTGGGCGCGAGTGACAAATTCAAGGTGTACCGCCTCGCCCATGTGCCGGCGCACCTGCACTTCAATTCGAATCCGCGCGCTGGCGACCCGGTGGTCGTGCCAACCGGACCCTATTCGATCGTGGCGCATGATCCAAATTCGAACGGCGGTGCCAGGATGCCTGCCCGCGGCGGGCACGGGTTTGATCCACGGCAGATGCCCAGGATGAAAGCAATTTTCTACGCGGCCGGTCCGGATATCCGGGCGGGGGTCACCGTCAAACCATTCGAGAACGTGGACGTGTATCCCCTGATCGCGAAGATTCTGGGGCTGCGCATCGGCAAAATCGATGGCAGACTCGGCGCGCTCCAGGCCGTCCTGGCGAAACACTCGCAAAACTGAGGCTGCGCCCCAACCGCGAAGAAATCCATGGGCGAATCCTTTTGACTTTTCATCGTGTCCACCCTAGCATTTTGAGATCGCGTGCCGGGCGGAGCGGAGCGCGAGGCGAATTCTCTCTGTCGAGTCAGCCATGCGAGGGCGTCAGCGCGTTGCAAAATCCCTCATTCGGTAAGCGGTAAGGTCGACATCCGGAGGGGGGCGCCAGGCTGCATTTGCGCGCAAACGGGCTCGTCTTGCGGTAACGTATTGAAGTATGACTGTGTTATTCATTCTTTCGGAGGATTCATGCCGATCAAAGTAGGGATCAACGGATTTGGCCGCATCGGGCGGAACATCATGCGCGCGTCGCTGGGAAATGCCGCGATCGAGTTCGTCGCGGTGAATGACGTCACCGACTCGAAGACGCTGGCGCACTTGCTGAAATATGACTCCGTGCTGGGAAACCTGCACCAGAAAGTGACCCACACGGAAGATTCCATCGCGGTGGATGGCAAGAGTTTCCGCGTGTTCAAGACAAGAGATCCGGGAGAGATTGACTGGACGTCGATGGGCGCGGAGATCGTCATCGAGTCGACGGGCTTGTTCACCAAGGCGGCCGATGCCGGCAAGCACAAGCGCGGCACGGTGAAAAAGGTGATTATCTCGGCGCCGGCGTCAGGCGAAGACCTGACCGTGGTTCTCGGCGTGAACGACAAAATGTACGACCCTGCAAAGCACCATGTCATTTCGAACGCGTCTTGCACCACAAACTGCCTGGCTCCCGTCGCGAAAGTGATTCAGGACACGTTTGGAATCAATTACGGCGCGATGACCACGATCCACTCGTACACGAACGACCAGAAACTGCTCGACCTGCCACACAAGGATCTGCGGCGCGCGCGCGCAGCCGCGCTTTCGATGATTCCCACATCGACCGGAGCGGCCAAGGCGCTGCACCTGGTCATCCCGGAATTGAAGGGAAAGCTGGACGGCTACGCGATTCGCGTGCCCACGCCTAACGTGAGCGTTGTGGACCTCACCGCGTTTACCGACAAGCCTGTTACGGTCGAGGCCATCAACGCGGCATTTAAACGCGCGGCGGACGGCCCGATGAAAAACATTCTCGAATATACGGATGAGCAGCTGGTTTCCATCGATTTTCGCGGCAATCCGCATTCGTCCATCCTGGATTCCGGCTTCACGCGCGTCGTGGGCGCCAATTGCGCGAAGGTACTGGCGTGGTATGACAATGAGTGGGGATATTCCAGCCGCTGCCGGGATTTGATCCAGATGGTGGCGTCGAAGCTGTAGCGTGGCATGAGCAACTTGTGATTTGCAGCCGGCGACTCGTGAATCATCATCCACGGGCTGTGATCGCGGTTGCGCCGATAACCCGATTTCGTGTGCGGTTTCTACCTTAAATCATGAACAAACTTTCGATTCGAGACCTGGACCTTTCCGGCAAGCGCGTATTTGTCCGCGTGGATTTCAATGTTCCCCTGAATGATGGAGGCGTCGCCGACGACACGCGCATTCGTGAAACGCTGCCCACGCTGGAATTTGCCCTCTCGCACGGGGCGCGGCTCGTGCTGGCGTCCCATCTGGGCCGGCCCAAAGGCAAACCCGATCCGAAATACAGCTTGAAACCGGTGGCGGCGAAGCTTGCGGAACTTTTGGGCGCTTCGGTGGAGTTCTCGGCCGATTGCGTGGGCTCGGAAGCGGAAGCCAAGAGCCGCGCGTTAGCCAACAGCGGCGTGCTTCTGCTGGAAAACGTTCGCTACCATCCCGAGGAAGAAGCCAACGACGAGAATTTCTCCCGCCAACTGGCGGCATTGTGCGACGGGCTGTTTGTTTGCGACGCTTTCGGGTCGGCGCATCGCGCGCACGCGTCGGTTGTGGGAATTACGCGCTTCGTGAAGCAGGCCGCCGCCGGATTGCTGATGGAACGCGAACTGGCCTATCTGGGCAAGGCGCTGTCGAATCCCGAGCGCCCGTTCGTGGCCATTCTTGGCGGCGCAAAAGTTTCCGACAAGATCGGAGTGGTCGAAAACCTGATGAAAGTCGCCGACGCAATGCTGATTGGCGGCGGGATGGCCTATACGTTTTTGAAGTCGGAGGGACTGCCCATCGGGAAGTCGCTGGTCGAAACGGACAAGCTGGATCTCGCGCGCAAATTAATAGCCGAAGCCAGGCAGCGCAATTTCCGGCTGCTGCTGCCAACCGATCATGTGCTGGGCGCGGAATTCAAGGCGGACACCAGGACGCAGACAACCAGCGTGAAGGCCACCCCGGACGGCTGGATGGGGCTCGACATCGGCCCGGAAACGGTCGCGAAATTCGGCGCGGAGATTGCCCGCGCCAGGACGATCGTATGGAACGGTCCGATGGGCGTGTTCGAGATGCCGGCATTTGCCAAAGGCACGCTGGAAATTGCGCGCGCGGTGGCCGCGGCCACGGCCCAGGGCGCGACATCCATTGTCGGCGGGGGAGACTCGGTCGCCGCAATCCACGCGGCGGGGCTTGCGGACAAGGTTTCGCACATTTCGACCGGTGGCGGCGCGTCGTTGGAGTTTCTGGGCGGCGGAAAATTGCCGGGCGTCGAAGCCCTGACGGACAAGCCTTGAAATTGTTTGCGGGACAGGCTTCAGCCTGTCCGGTTTGAATTTCTGATGCGCCAGACTCACGACAGGCGGAAATTTATCCTGCCGGGGGCGCGGAGAAAATCAGCAAGAGAAGAGGCGCGATGCGGCGACCGGTGATCGCGGGAAATTGGAAGATGTACAAGACGCAGGCGGAGGCGCGCGCGTATTTTGCGGCGCTCGGGCCGCTGGTGTCCGCCTCGACGCACTGCGACATCATCGTCGCGCCGCCATTCACCGCAATCCCAGCCGCGGTGGAATCGGTGAAGGGAACGGCGATTTCGATCGCGGCGCAGGATATGCATGGGGAGCCCGAGGGGGCGTTTACCGGAGAAGTCTCCGCCGCCATGCTGGTGGATGCGGGGTGCCGGGCCGTGATCATCGCGCATTCCGAGCGGCGCCAATTCTTCGGTGAGACCGACGAGAGCGCCAACTGGAAGGTCAAGGCGGCGCTGGCGGCGGGGCTGACGCCGATTTTGTGCGTTGGCGAAACCCTTGCCGAGCGGGAAGGCGGCAAGGAAGAAGAGGTCCTCGCGCGCCAATTCCGCGGCGGTGTAGCCGCGTTGACCGGTGCCGAGTTCTCGCGTATCATTCTTGCGTACGAGCCAGTATGGGCGATTGGCACGGGCCGCACGGCGACGGCGGAAATGGCGGCCAAGGCGCACCTATTCCTGCGGAGCCAGGCAGCGTTGAGTTTTTCGCCCGAGCGCGCCGCTGGGCTGCGCATCCTCTATGGCGGCAGCGTCAAACCCGACAACGTAAAGGGATTGATGGCTCAGGTGGAAATTGACGGCGCGCTGGTAGGCGGCGCAAGTCTGAATCCCGAGGCGTTTGCCTCCATCGTTAATTTTTGAAGGGTAGGAAAAGCAATGCCGAAAGAAGTGAAATGGGCAATTTCGTTGGCGGTGGGATTAGGCCTGCTCGCAGTGGGCTGGAAATTCTATGTCATGCTGGTCACTTTGCACGTGGTCATCTGCGGCCTTTTGATTGTCGTGATCATGCTCCAGAGCGGTGAAGCGGCGGACCTGGCCGGCGCATTCGGCGGTGCGGGCAGCCAGACGGCATTTGGTCCGCGTGGTGCTGCGACGTTCCTTTCCAAGGCCACCACGTGGTGCGCCGTTATGTTCATGCTGACGTCCATGGCGCTGACGATGCACCAGAATACGATGGCTGCGTCAGGCAACTCGGTATTGCAACAATTTTCCAAGGAAAAGGGTGCGGCCCCTGCCCCAACAGCCCCGGCCCCTGTAGCTCCGGCGCCTGCGGCTCCGGCCTCGACCCCGGCAACACCTGCTCCGGCGCCATCGAAGTAAGGCATTCGGTGTGTTCGTTCCGAGATTGGGGCTGTAGCAAGAGTCAGTTACCGATAAGACGTGCCAGCTCAATTGGTCGACGCAACACCATCTAATCGGTTGATCCGACAATCCTTCTCATAGAGAACCGATCCGTCAGCCTGTACTCAATTAGTCCTAAACAGGGCAGGGTTTTGTTTGAATTGACGCTCGCAAACGAAATTTAGTCTTTGAAATTGCTGCGCGTTAACTTCAAGCAAGTGCTGCAACGACCCATTGAGACCACCCCGTTTATCAGGCCCTATTGGAATTAAGTCTGTCGTTATGTGCTGTTATCGTTTGGCAATTTGCCCAAACGCCTTCCACGAAGAATCGAAATCAGGGCGATGATGCAACCGGCGGTCACGCAAATCGCCGAAACGAGCAGTTCCAGTGCGGTCAGCAAGAACCTGCCTTCGTAGGATACAAGGAGTGGTGTGATCTCTAGTTTCGGTCTAGCCACATTCAATCGCGCACCATCACCGAGAACGTCAAGGTCAAGCCTATATTGCCGGCCGCTCTCAGAATGAAAATTCCCAAGATGACGAGCTGTCTTGTGGTAGCTGTAACCCGCCCCTACTGCGTCAGTCGAAGATCCGGTTGCCACCGGTCTATCGCCACTTATGAGCGTCCATTTGACATTCAAAATTGCGGGCTGATTGGTGCACGGCTCTACTGTTTCCAGATTGGTGCCGATAAGACAGTCAAGTTCCGAAAGAGGGATCTTGGTTGTGTCGAATGCAATGTCAACATTGTATGGAATACTGACGTGGGTCGTGAAATCTGGCGACTGAATGTGCCCGGCCGAAAGCGAAAGTGGAATTTCCAGGGGGACCGCATTCATTTTCTTTGACCAAAAGTAGACCGGCACGGCTACCAGCAACCCCAATAGCCCAACTATCAGCAACTGAACCCCCGGTCGGTATTTTCGCGAACGTCTCATCTGCAGGGAGTCTAGCAAGAAAGCGATTATTTTCTATGAACATAGTTCTCGCGGTGAGTCAAGTCCCGAGAAGTCGTGCCAGCTCACCCGGTCGATGGGCCGATTAGATGACGTTGTCGGTTCCTCCTTCCGAGTAGACTTGGTAACGCTAAGGACTAGGTCTCGGAAGAAGGGAGCCGACAACATCATCTAATCAGCCAGGTGCGAGAACGCTTGCCGCCTGGGTCGCGTGCGCTTCATAATAAGCTCATCAGGACCACTATCTATTCAGGTTGATTAACACAACGGCTAAACAACCTGTAGAATCCGGTAACATAAACTCCGACCGGGCGATTGTGAAGAAAACACACCTACTCATTGTTGGCTCTGGACCGTACGGACTGGCCACGGCAGCTTATGCGAAACATCGGGGGATGGACTTTCTCATCCTTGGAAAGCCCATGGATTTTTGGAACGCTCACATGCCCAAGGGGATGTTTCTCCGGTCAGGCCCAAACTGGCACATGGATCCCCTGGGCGTCCACACCTTCAGGGCTTTTCTTGAATTCAAAGGCCTGAAGGAAGAAGATGCGGATCCGATTCCCGTGGAGTTGTATCGAGAATATGGCCGCTGGTTTGTCGATCGTGTCGGTCTTCGTATTATGCCGTCCCTGGTGCAAGAACTGAGGCGTTCCGAACATCAGCTTGAAGCCATCCTGAATGATGGCAGCCGTATCCTGGCGGAGAATGTCTTGGTCGCTCCTGGCTTCCGATATTTCAAGAATGTTCCAGAGAGCCTAGCCAGCATCATCCCTCCCGGTCGCTACGCCCACACCTGCGATCTAGTGGAATTCGATTCGTTGCGTGGAAAACGGTGCCTGATCGTAGGGGGTCGACAAAGCGCGTTTGAGGGGGCAGCGTTAATCGCCGAGATGGGCGCTGAGGAAATACATTTGGTTTATCGTCACGATACTCCACGATTTGAACCATCGGAATGGACGTGGGTGGACGCGATGATGGATCTCACATTAAGTGTTCGAGGGTGGTATCGGAATCTGCCAGTGGACGAGCGATCGGCAATCGAGGGAAGATTCTGGGCCGAGGGCCGGCAAAAACTTGAACCGTGGTTGGCGCCGAGAATCAACAAGGAACAGATCAAACTCTGGCCTCACTGCAGTCTCCACGCGTGTCATGAGGGGGATGACGGCAGAGCGGTAGCTCAGCTCAGTAATGGACGTGCCCTGTCTGTGGATCAAATCCTCCTGGCGACTGGCTATCAGGTCAATATCGCGAACGTGCCTTATCTTTCCAAGAAAAGCATTGTGCCAACCCTCCGGACAAACGAAGGATTCCCAGTTCTGGACGAAGACTTTCAGACTAGCATCCCAGGACTCTACATGGCCGGTTTGATGGCTACGAAAGACTTCGGACCATTCTATGGTTTTGTCAGGGGCTGCCCGACAGCGGGTAGGATCATCGTCAATCGTATCATTGCATCCCATCACAACTGAGGGTCTTCGCCTGCCGCGAAGCTTGGAGAATCGCAGCGGAAGTCGTTCAAACCCACAATAACTGTGCGAGAAGGTGGTGCGGCAGAGAGGATTCGAACCTCCACGGTATTGCTACCGCCAGCCCCTCAAGCTGGTGCGTCTGCCAGTTCCGCCACTGCCGCGGCTTGGTCATTCTCTCATGTTTGATTGCGGCTCGCCAGTCTGGTGATTGCAGCGCCGTCACTGACGTCGTCGATTGCGAACTGGGTGTGTGGCCGCCAGGCTTTGTCGGAACGATCTTGAATTTGGATGCTCCGGCGTCATTTCATATGAGGCCACTGGAGGCCATAAGAGGCCCGGATAACGGGACGTCCTGCTTCACGGGAGAATTCTATGTGCGCGGACAATAAATCGTTTTGGTGCGGGCCCCACGAAATAGAACGGGTAACACGTCACCAGGGTCAGAATGTCGTCGGCCGAATTGTTCAGCACTTGCGTATCGTCGGGTTCAACCACTTGCGTGGAACTCACGCGGTAACGGTAGGAACCACCGAGGGTCTTTAAAGTAATTTCGTCGCCCTGGCGGACATTGCGCAGCGCCCGGAAAAATGTGTCCCGGTGCCCCGCGATCGCGACATTCCCGATCTCTCCGGGCAGCGGCGTTCCGGGTACGTGCCCCACGGCCCGCCGCAGAGTCCGGTTATCCACGCCCTCCATGATCATCGCGGCTACGCCGATTCTCGTGATTTCGATCTCTCCCAGAACACCCGCGGCAGCGGGATGAAAGGACATCTCGCGAACCCCAGGCTTGCCGGCGGCGGCCGGCCTGAAATCTTTTATCTCTTGTTCAAAATGGCGGGCCTGATCGGCCTGGTAGAGTTTCGCGTCGAGCAGCACATACCCGCAGTAGCCCAAGAGCAGCACACCGGCCACAAGAAAGATGTTCCTGCTCCATCGCAGCAGGACGCCGGCTTGCCGCGCAGCAGGGGCTCCGCGTTTTATGGTGAGCTTCATGGCTGACGTCCCAGGTTGCCGTTCGCCGGAGCAGAACGTTTTAAGGGCGCGGTATAACCGGCGCGGGTGCTGACCACCAGGCGTCCGCGGTGCGGCATTGCCCGCGCCTTCACTTCGATCGTCCGGTAGGTTCCGTCCGCTTTCGTGTTGGTCGGCTCATAGGTGATCGTGTACTGATTGCGGATGTCCCTTGCGATCTGCTCGCAAAGCGGAAGCACTTCGCTCAGAGACTTCGGAAACAGCGCCTCGCCACCGGAGGCTTTTGACAGTTGCTGGAGCACGTGCGGATTCCGGTCCTCATCACTTTGATCAAAGATCCCCAGCGTGTAGATGCTTGCGCTCGACTGGTTCACCATGGACATGATCTGATCGAGGCTGTACCGGCTGGCGTTGTCGCCCCCGTCGCTGATGACGACCAGCACTTTCTTGTCCCATTTGCCCCGCTTCAGTTGCTCCAGGCCCGCCGCCACGGCGTCGTAAAGCGCCGTCATGCCGTCTGCCTTGCTTTTGGACAGGGCCAGTTCCAATTGCGCCTGGTTGCCGGTGAACGGCACATCGCTGGGGAGGCCCATGGAAACATGCTCATTGAAATTGACGACGAACACCTGATCTTCCGGGTTGCTGGAGCGTGCAAATGCCAGGGCGGCGTCAATCACGTCGGCGCGCTTGCTTCGCATGCTTCCACTATTGTCGATCACCAGACCGACCGTGACCGGAACGTCTTCGTGGCTGAACGATTCGATCGGTTGAAGAACATTGTCTTCAAAGACCTGAAAATCTTGCTTGCGCAATCCTGCGACCGGAGCGCCATGCCGGTCCCGCACGGTCGCCCGCAAAACAACCAAATCCACACTGCTGCGAATCGCGTATCCGGACTCCTGCGAAGGTGGGGGCTGCAAGTCTTGTCTGGAAAAGGCAACGCACGGCAGAGCGATCAGGAGAGCGATTGAGAACAAGAGATGATTGTTAACTGTGTATCGTGCCATGAGCCTTACCCGCTGCCCGTCTCTGCAATTTACCGGCGTCCTGCAGATTCTGACCGGTAGCCCCCGGACCTCGAATCCTGCCTGCCGTGAGGGCAGGTCAAAACTCACCTGCCCCCACGATCCATACGGCAGCTCTGTTGATTTACGCTGCTCGTTTCGTAACGATAAGGAGCGCAAAACCTGCGCCGAGCGAAAGCAGTCCAATGAGCCCGTACAGCGGCAATGGGCTGGCAGTCTGGGGCAGGTTTTCGGCAACTACGGTTTTTTCCGCCGCCGGCGGTGCCTCGGCGACAGTAGCTACTGGAACCTCTTCACCGGATGGTTGGACCGCTGCGAGTGGTACGCTTCTCAGCGTTGCCACGGGCAAAGTGGCCGGTTCAGTAGATATCTCAAGGACGGGTTCTTTGACAATCTTGGCCAGTTCGATCGCCCGTTTCTTTGAGTATACGAATTCCTGGCCCCAAGCCTCGTCGGGATAGAACCAGGCCTTAATCGCTTGCGGTTGGCCCTCGCCTCGTTCTTCGAAGGTCATTACGCTGTTGGCCGTCGGTTTCAGGCGGAAATTGTCGATTGCAAGAATCGTGGTAAAGACGTGCGTTTCGTCCTCATTGAAAATTCGGACGATGTTCCGGTCGGACATGGAGTCCACGAGCTTGAAAACATACGTGCCGGCCGGCAGGATCTGAGGATCCACGCCCGGAACCTCGAAGGGCTCGGTGAACGTGATTACGCTTTTCTTGTCATATTGATCGGCGTTGGCCTTGGGTGCAAGCGCCAACGTCAACAGGAAAGAAGCGAAAAGCATCGCCACAACTGTAAGTCGTTTCATTTGTGATCTCCTTACACTTCCTTGTTACTTGGTCCCTGGGAATTCCCCCTTTGCCCAGATTGTCGGCGGAAGGTGGAGCCATTATCTTTGTACCGTCTTGGGACATCTGAGTCTGTGAAATAATGCACACGGGCGTGTGATGCCTATCACACCCGTCCGCACCCCTGGCATGGCCAGGTCCGCCAAGTCCAGCGGGTTCGCCAGGGCGGAAAGGCTCGTGAAGATGGCCGTCCTCGAAGTTGGAAAGGAAATGTGAATCTACCGGCGCAGGGCGCGCCGTTCATCCTGGCGCAGCGTAATTCCATCGCGGTCCAGGCGTTCCAGCAGCGGGAGGGTAACACGCCGGCTGCTGCCCAGCGTTTGCCGCAACTCGCTCACCGTCGCGGGGCCGTGCTCGCGAATGAACTGGCGAATCAGCTCGGTGGCGCGCCGTACGCCCTCGGCGGCCATGGCCACTTCCGCGTTGATCTCCACAGCCTCGCCTGTCTCAATCAAAAAACGCAAAGCCTGTTGCGAGATGGGATCGGGCGCGAGTTCCTTGCGCGATGGGGGATCGAACGGTTTTGCCGCCAGAGCGGCACGCAGCTTCGCTCCTGCCGCTTCCAGCTGTTTCGACAACGCGGGCCTGTGCGATGCGCGGCGAATCACGGCGCCAGCGCGCACAAAATCGCGCGCGCACAAACCTTCCAGGAACGCGTCGAACAGGTCCGCAGCCGGAAACTCCGCCTGGAAAGCCGTTCGCAGGTCCGTGAGCGACACGCCCATCTGCTCGGGATGCGCGCGATGATGTGCGTCAATCGCGTCGGCCGCGCGGCGTCGCATCGCCTCCAATTTCGCAGCGTCGAAGATGCGATCCCCGGCAAGAACGATCTTGCCTTCGGCGACGAGCCGCGATACGCATTCGGAAATGGCGCCGGCGCTGAATCGCGACTGCAACAGCAATTGCGACTTACGCGCCCCGGCGTCGCGCGCGATTTGTGAGGCCACAAAAGACAGGGCGTTGTCGGGCGATCGCGCGCGTTCATGGAGGAACCGCAGCCGGGCTGCGCTGCGGAAAAATTGCCGGCGGGCGTCCGGATCGAGCACGATGCCGCCCGCCAGCGTATTTTGCTCGGCCCAGTCGCGCACGATGAAACGATCGCCGGCAAAAGCATACGTGGGCGCCTCCAACCGCAATTGCGCCAGCGCGCGTTCACCGGTCTCCAGACGTTTGGTTTCGTAAAACGCCACGTGCGCAGTCACATTGCCGCTGCCGTGATGAATGCGCACGCGGGAACCCTCTTTGAGGGGGCGGCTCGCCCTTGCCGATATTTCCAACAGCACATCGACGAATCTCGCAGGCCTGCCAAGCGCATCGAGCGTCAGCGTCTGGCCTCGGCGAACGTCTCCCAGCGCATTCAGGTCGGGAAGATTGAGGGCGGTTCGCGTTCCGGGACCGCTGGCCTGCACGTCATGTTTGTGCGACTGGATATTGCGAATCCGCGCCTTTTTCCCCGACGGCTGGATCACGACCGTTTGTCCGCGGCTGAGTGTGCCGCCGGTCAGCGTGCCCGTGACGACGGTGCCGATTCCCTGTAATTTGAAAACGCGATCCACCGGCAGCCGTGGCTTTCCGATATCCGCCGGCAAAGGCGTATCGGCCAGAACGCGGCTCAGAGCCGCTTTCAAATCGTCAAGGCCGTGTCCGCTGACGACAGATGTCGGAACAATGGGCGCATCGACGAAGTGTGTGCCCCGCAATTTTTCACGGACCCCTGCGACCGCGCCCTCTTCGTCCTGCGCCAGATCAATTTTGGTCAGCGCGACCACGGCGCGGCGCACACCCAGGTAGGTGAGAATCTGCAGGTGTTCTTCGGTTTGCGGCATCCACCCGTCGTCAGCTGCGACCACCAGCAATGCCAGATCGATTGAGCCGACACCCGCGACCATATTCTTCACGAAATCTTCGTGCCCCGGCACATCGACAATGCCCAGCAGGAACGAAGCATGTGGCGGCGTGGGGGACGCCAGTTCCAGATGCGCGAACCCAAGATCGATGGTAATGCCGCGCGATTTCTCTTCGGGCAGGCGGTCCGGATCGGTCCCGGTTAGCGCCTGGATGAGCGCGCTTTTGCCGTGGTCGACATGGCCTGCGGTGGCGAGGATGAAATGTCGGGTGTCGGATGCCATTCGCTTTTCTCGCGGCGGAAGCTGAAGTTGCATCCGGCGCGCCAACCGGGCCAACCGGTGCCAACCGAGGAAGACGCTGAATGGTTTATCACAGCTTGCGCGATTCGGCCAATGCCCGGAGCGCGCCGACCAATTCCGCATCCTGCTTCGGGAAAACAGTACGCAGGTCGAGCTTGAACTTGTCGCGCGCGATATAGCCAACCACCGGCACGGCATGTTCCCGCAAACGCGCGGCAACCTCCTGCGGTTTCAACGTGTGGTGAGCCAGATCGAGCGTGATCGAGGCGATTGCCGACCGCGGCAGTGTGCCGCCGCCAATCTGCGCGCGGCCCGCGCCCACGCTGGCTTTCAGCGGGAGCCCGTGCAGCGCCGCGATGATTGTTTCCGCGCGCAAACGCAGCTCGTCATTGGGTGTGTGCAGCATTTTGAGTACGGGAACGTCGGTGAGCAGACGCGGCGACTCGTGCGAAGATGCGGCGCCCTCCCGGCGCAAATAACTGTCCACAACGGTTTCCAGCGCCGAAAGAATCAATTTGTCGCAACGCAGCGCGCGAAAAAAAGGATCGCGCTTGAGCGCGGCCACCAGTTTCGCTTTGCCCGCAATCAGGCCCGCCTGCGGGCCGCCAAAAAGCTTGTCGCCGCTGAAGCAGACCAAGTCGACTCCGTGGCGCAGCACCTCGGCGGGCGTAGGTTCGTGTTCCAGGCCGGCGATGGTTTGAGTTTCGATCATCGCACCGCTTCCAAGATCTTCGACAAAAGGGACGCGCCGCTTGTGTGCCAGCACCGCGAGGTCTTTCGTTAGCGGCGACGCAACGAAGCCATCCATAAAAAAATTGCTGTGATGCACTTTCAGGATCAGGGCGGTCTGCGGCGTTACCGCGCGGGCGTAATCGGAAAGCGACGTCCTGTTGGTTGTGCCCACTTCGCGCAGCCGCGCTCCGCTGGCCTCGAGGATTTCGGGAATCCGAAACCCGCCTCCAATCTGGATCAGTTCGCCGCGCGAGATGATGACTTCGTTCTTCTGCCGCGACGCCTGCTGTGCGATGTTTCGCCCGCGCCGGCTCGGCACCGTGGCATCGCACCGGCAAAGGTGTCGAAGGATAAGGACCAGAGCGGCCGCGTTGTTGTTGACCACGGTGGCGGCTTCGGAACCGCACAGCAACGCGAGATTGTGCTCGAGGTATGCGCCACGCGCGCCGCGCCCGCCTTCGGTGAGCCCGTATTCCAGGTTGTTGTAATGCGAACCAATGTTCGATAGGTTTTCGATGACGGCCGGCCCCAGCGGAGCGCGGCCGAAATTGGTGTGAACCAGAATCCCTGTGCCGTTGATGACCGGCCGGATGCGGGAGGCGGACAACGTGCCGAGGTTTTCGCGAATACGAGCGAGCACGGCGGCGAAGTCTGGAATGTGTTTCTGTTTGCGCAGTGCCGCGAGTTCGCGGCGAACAACCGCGACGACGGTGGGGCGTGGCAGCCCTGTTTCGCCCAGCGCAACCAGGATTGTTTCCACGGCCGGGATAGCCCGCAGGGAAGAGCGCTTCATGGGCCCACCCTGATCTTTGTTCTGGACGAAGGTTTGGACGGCCGGACGATGCGGCCGATGACGGCGGCGCAGGGCGTCTGCAGGCGCGTCAGCCAGCTCAAAACCGCTTTCAATTTCTTTGGCGGGACACACAGTAACAGACCGCCACTGGTTTGGGCATCGCACAACAGCGTCTTCTGCATGTTCGAGGTTCGGCCCCATTCGGTGAACCGGCTGGCGTAGGCGAGATTGTCACGGCTGCCGGCGGGGATGCAATCCTCCGCAATCAGATCGAAGACTTCATTGCTGATCACAGGCAGATTGTCCGCGGCAATCTCTGCCCCGACATGGCTTGCGCGGCACATCGCGCCGAGATGGCCGAGCAGCCCGAAACCCGTCACATCCACGGCGGCCTTGACTAGTCCGCGCTCGGCAAGTTCAGGCCCGGCCGAGTTGAGGCGCGACATGATGGCAATAGCTTTGCGTTCCAGCGAACGTTTCGTCCGTTCGCGCTTGATGCCCGTGGTGATGATGCCCGTGCCCAGCGGTTTGGTGAGGACCAGCAGGTCGCCGGGCCGTGCCTTGGCGTTGGTCAACATGCGGCGCGGCGAAACGATGCCGGTGACGGCCAGGCCGTAAATCGGTTCCGGATTGCGGATGCTGTGGCCGCCCAGGAGGACGCATTTCGCCTCTTTAATCTTTGTTGCGCCGCCGCGCAGGATCCGGTTCACCGTGTCGAGCGTCACCAGGCCGGTCGGGATGCCCACCAGGTTCAGCGCGGTCAGCGGTCGGCCGCCCATGGCATAAATATCGGACATCGCGTTTGCCGCGGCAATCTGGCCGAAGGCGTAGGGATCGTCCACGATGGGCGTGAAGAAATCCGTCGTTTGCACGAGCGCGCGGTCAGGGCCGATTCGATACACCCCGGCGTCATCTCCCGTGGCCGCGCCGACTAGCAGATTTCGACTTTTCATGATCGGTAGCTGGCGCAGAACCTGCGCCAGAGCCTGCTGGCTGAGTTTGGCTGCTCAACCCGCGCAGGAGGAAAGTGCCGTCAGCTTTCGTATCTGCTCGCGTGACATGCGCAATCACCTCCTTTCGCGGGGTTGCGGAACGAAAAAACATTTTCACAAAACATTGGCGGAGAGGGTA
>CAVVDG010000003.1:0-1324189 GCA_963746945.1 Terriglobia bacterium
GAATCGAACCTGCCCCCCGGCACGAAGTGCCGGGACAACGGCTTTGAAGGCCGCGACGGCCACCAGGCACGCGTCACTCTCCGAAAAATTCGCCGATGGGGAGCCTGATATAAATTGTTTTCCCATTCGGGAGGATCTTAAATGCGCCGCGGCGCTTGAAGCCATCCGGCCAGGCGATCCGATCGTCTCATTTCAGAGCCCGAGGCTTCTCTCACGGACCGAAGTCCATGGGCTCGTAAACGGAAATGGTACAACACTTGAGGATGAGTTGTACGCTCGGTTCGCCCGTTTTCGCAGGTCACTCGATTCCGCGGAAGAGCAATAGACTCTGGAAGGCAGGCGCGGGTATACTGCGGGCAGGTCGAACGCAATCCAAACGCGAGGTGGCCAGTGATTCGCAGCGAGTGGAGCATGACCAAGCGCCCATGGATGATTGCGGTGGCACTCGTTTTCACCTCCCATCTCGCCCTGGCTGGTCAGAAACCCATGACGAATTCTGAATCTTGGTCCGGAATCATCATTAACAGCGGTTGCAGCTCCGAGGAAGCCTTTGCCGAAGCCCCCAAGTGCACCGAGAAGATTCAGGGCGCGAAGTTGGCGTTTTATGACGACACCACCCGGAAAATTTACGATGTTGAACCGCAAGCCCGGGCCGCGGGGCATCTGGGCGACAGTGTAACGCTGCGCGGAGTCCTTGAGGAGAATACGATTCGAGTCGCTTCCCTCAAACTGCTCACTTCGTTCGGGCTCCCTGTCGGGCGAAAAGCGCCTGCCTTTGCAGCCCGCGATCAATTTGGCCGGGAACAAACGCTGGAAAGCCTGAAGGGGCCGCACGGAACGATTCTGCTGCTGTTTCGTTCCGCGGACTGGTGACCCTACTGCAAAGGGCAGCTGGTCCAGCTGCAAAACGCCAAAGCAAGATTCGAGAAGCAGGGAATAAAGCTCGCGGCGATCAGCTATGACACCGTAGCTATACTGAAATCTTTCGCGGACCGCCGCAAAATCGATTTCCCCTTGCTGGCCGACCCGGATTCCAAAATCATTCGCGCGTATCAGGTTTTGAACTCCGAGGCCACCGGGCAGTTCAAGGGCATGGCGCGCCCCGGATATTTTTTCATCGATACGCGTGGCGTGATTCGGGAAAAGTTTTTCGAGGCGAAGTACCGGCAGCGGTTTACCGGAAACAGCGTGATTGCGAAACTCTTTCCGGAACTGGGCGAAGAAGTCTCGAGCGACGTTCAGGCTCCGCACCTGCAGCTCAAGGTCGGGCAGTCCGACCGCACCGGCTTTCCCGGAAGCCGTTTAACCCTGACTGCGGAAGTGCGGCTTCCGCCGGATGTCCACGTGTATGCGCCGGGAACGAAAGGCTACAAACCGATCAACCTGCAGATTGACCCGATGCCGGAAGTGCAGCTCCTGCCGGCCGTCTATCCACGCTCCAAAATACTCTACCTGCCGGCGATCCAGGAGCGCGTCCCTGTTTTCGAGGGCGCCTTCCGCATCAGCCAGGATTTCCTGGTGAACTCCGCGGCGGCCTTCAGCAACTCGCTGGGTACGGAAGGAAAAACAATCACGATTACCGGGAAACTTGAATATCAAGCCTGCGACAGCAAGATCTGTTATCTTCCGACCTCGGTCCCCGTGCAGTGGCATTTGCAGATCCTGCCCTTGGACCGGCAACGCGCCCCCGAAGACATCCGGCACAAATAACGGGCCTGCGGAATCAGCTGCGTTTTTATCGAGCCGCCATTTTTATGATTTGGTCCAGGATTTGGTCCAGGATTGTTGACTGAGGATGCGCTGGAATGGGTCCTGAAGGACTGTGCGACATGCTGCTTCAGGCCGGGTGCATTCGGTTGTCTTGCGGTTCGCCGCCCCGCGAAAACCTGCTTGTAAAAACCTACTCCTCGGGCTTTTCACCGGGCTGCCCGGTGTGTTCGGCGCCCGCCGCGCCGTCGCGTCCACCTTTTCGAATCATAATACCGCCGCGCGGGGCAGGACCCACGATCCGCATGGCGTCGGCGTCGACGATGAAATTCGCCTCGACTTTGCCCGGCGATCGGCCGTTCATATCCGGGCCCACGACATTGGTTCCAAAGTAGATTTCCCAGCAATTCTTGATTTGCGGCCGTTGAAATTTACAGTCCACTGCGTTTACGGTGGCTTTCCACACCGGGTCGCCGACCGGTTTCATCGCCAGAACTTTTGGAGAGGGTTCAAATTGACTCTGGACGAGGGCAATCAGCGCCGGCCCTTGCTGGCGTTCGACTTCCGTGGCCCTGGAGGACAGGTTGGCGAAATAAAGGAACATCACCGCTGCCACAACAATTGCTGCGATCGTGGATTTGCGCACGGTCTTCTCCTAGTGTCCGCTGGAAGCAGCCTCTACGGCGCTTCCGCCCATCGTGTTTGTTTGCTGGGCGTGACCTGAAGAAACCACGCACAGCGTGTCGTGCTCGCGCAAATAATAAACCGCAAAGCATGCGGATAACATCGGGAACGCTCCCAGGAACAGGAGAACGTGTCCTCGGAACGGGTGGATGTACTGTGCCATTGGCGCCAGCACCGCCGGGATGTGCGACAGCATCACCAGCCCATAGCTCAATCGCTTGGCGATGCCCAGCACGAACGCCAGAATCAACACCGCCTGCAAAATGCCGATGCCGTAGGCGCCCACAAAACTCACGCCCGGGATGGAATAGAAGCCGTTGAGGATTCTGGTCGTCTGCGTCGGATTGATGAATTTCCCGGCGCACCACATGCCGAGCGCAATCGCCACCGAAACACGAAGCAAGAACAGCGCACGCGCCAGGCGAACTTCGCGGCTTTCGCCGGAAGAAGGCGCGGGAGGGGCGGAAGGCAGCGTCCACATCACATCGTACTCGCGCAGCGAATACAGTGCGTAGCACCCCGCCAGCATCGTCCAGAACGCGAAGAAGAGCAGGATGTGGTCCATGTACGGGTGGAAGTAAAGCCGCCCCGGAAACAGCACCGTCGTGCCGACCATGGCCATCACCACGGCGCGGCTGATGCGCTTTTGTATGCCCAGCAGGAATGCCAGGACGACTACCAGTTCCAGCGCGCCCAGCACGAAAATCATTGTCCGGCCCAGTTGCAAGCCGTAGTATCCCGAGAAAATGCTGATGGATTCGTCAGGATTGAGGAACTTGCCCATCGTCCACAGAATCAGAACCAGAAAGACTCCGAGTCGAAGGACGAGCAGAGCCAGTGGCAATCTATCTTTTGTTCCGTTCATTGCGGCCTCGCCGGGTTTAGAGTCGAGAATTGATCTCGAGCCACATGTGCAACAAATTGTATGGGACGAAACGCATAGTATCACCTCCGGCGACGGATGCAACGGGGAAAAATCGGTGCTGGCAGCCGTATGACTCAGGATGCGCGGCGCTACCGGTGTGGTATCGTGGAAATGGATAACCGGAGTGCGAACCCATGGCTAAGCTTTCCGACCTCAAATTCCGTAACCGCTTCTACATGGGAACCTACCGGTACCGGCAACTGGACTGGCGTCCCGGCGCCACTCTGGGTAAGCCGCTCTCCCAGTCGCAAATCGCCGTGGTGACCACCGCAGCTTTTTTTCGTCCGGATCAGCAGCCATTCGATGAATCGATTCGCGGTGGCGATTATTCGTTCCGGGAGATTCCCGCGGACACGGACTTGCCATCGTTGGGGATCGCTCACAAAAGCGACGCGTTCGATCACACAGGCATTGATCGCGACAAGAACCTGGCCCTCCCGCTCGATCGCCTGCGCGAACTGGCCGCAGAGGGACGCATCGGCAGCGTGGCCCCGCGGCATTTCAGCCTGATGGGCTCCATCTCCGCGCCGGGCCGCCTGGTGAAAATCACCGCCCCGGAAATCGTGCGCAGGCTCTCTGAGGACCGCGTGGACGCCGTACTGTTGACCCCCGTTTGACCGCTATGCCATCAGTCCGTGGGGCTGATACAGAGCGCCATTGAAAAGTCAGGCATACCGACCGTGTCCATCACGTTGTTGCGCCAATTGACGCAGCGCGTCCAGCCGCCGCGAGCGCTGGCTGTGGACCGGCCGCTCGGTTATCCGCTTGGCGCGCCGCACGACGCGGAATTGCAAAAGCGCATCGTGATAGCCGCACTTGCATTGCTGCTGCGCCCCGTCGCTGACCCGCTGATCGTGGATTTTTCCGAAACGCCCTGATCGCGCTCGCCTTGCAAGACTCAATCCGCACGCCCCTCGAAACGCGTAGACGCGCGCATGCGCTCGGCTACCGCGCGCTGGTCGACGAACCGGGCGCGGGCGCTTCGGGATGAGAGTGCCCGTCGTCAAACCACTTTTTCAACATGAACGGAGACACGCCGGCCCAGAAGGCAAGGCGCAGGCCATAAATCAGACACGCGGTCTTTAGGATGCCGTGACGAATGTAGCGGCGGGGTGAGATCGTCACCGCGGATCGGACAACGCCGAACGCCCCGCATTTCTTGATCCGGCGAACCAACTCCACGTCTTCGAAAAGAGGCCAGTCCGGGCAGCCCCCGGCGCGTTCGAACACGTCCCTGCGGACGAATATCGCCTGATCTCCGGTAGCCGTGCGGGTCCGGCGCGTGCGCAGATTGATTCCTGCGGACACGAGCCGCAAGGACCGCGGCCGTGTCTCGGCAAAACGCACGCAAAAACATCCGCCCGCGTTTTTTTCGGCGTCGAGAATTTTCCGGATCTGTTTCCCCGCGTCCGAGGGCAGCAGGCTATCGGCGTGAAGAAACAGCAGAACGTTTCCCGTCGCAACGCTTGCGCCCGCGTTGATCTGCGGGCCCTTTCCGCGGTGAGCGTCCAGGACAATCAACTGTTCCTGTTGCTGGAGCCATTCGCGCGTGCCATCGGTGCTGCCTGCGTCGGCCACGATGATTTCGTGGACCCAGGGCTCGGATCGCAAATGGGCAATCGTTCGCGGAAGCCCTTCACGCTCGTTCAGAACCGGCAGGACCACGGAAATTTTCAGATCGCCCGGGGCCGCCCCCGCTTCGAACAGTCCCCCGAACAATTCTTCGAACGTTTTTTTTGTTGCCGCGGCATGAATTTCGCCGGAGGCGAGCTTTTCGCGCAGTTTCGGGAGATCTTCCGGGCGGTCTACGTCGAACCACGGGTCAAGGACCGAAACACGCAAGCCGGCATCCCGCAAACGCGACACGACCTGCTGGAAAGTGCTTGCGGCGCTCCAGGTGATCCCGTCGAGCAGTCCGGCAGGGCACTGCCGCAAGGCGAGAAGATAGAATCCGCCATCTTCGCAAGGGCCGATGGCCGCATCCGCCTCGCGCATTGCGTCGCGCGCCTGTTCCAGTAAGCGCAGAGGCAGGCCGGGGCTGTCGGCTCCCAGCGCGACCCCGAATTCCGATTCGGAAAGCGCGCGCCGGAGAATTCGCTCCACGCGCGCGCCGAGGTCACCTTCGCCCTGCAACCACACTTCCGGTGAGATTCCCAGAACCGATGAGGAAAGCGGAGCGGTGGAGGCAATCACCGGGCGGGCCCACGGGATGTATTGCACTGTGGCCCAGATGTCCTGCAGAAACGCTTCGGCAAGTGCCGCGGCGCCTTTCGCGCCCGCAACGGCAGCCAGGCGCGTTTTTGCGATACCCGGTTCGGGAGGCTTGGCGAAAACGCAGATACAACCTGGCCGCTCCACGCTACCTCCGGAAGGCAAAATATTTCTCAAAGATTCGACGGATGCGGGGACTCAACCGGGAACGCAATTGCAGATCGGCGGCTCGCTTGAGCGCCTCGGCCTGCGTGGGATAAGGATGAATGACACCGCTCAGATCTCCGACCTTCAGGCGCTGCTTCATGGCCAGCACAGCTTCGCCGATGCTTTCGCCCGCATGGGCGCCAACCATCGTCGCGCCCACCAGCCTGCCGCTGCGCTTGTCCACATGAATGCGCACGAAGCCTTCGGTTTCTCCGTCCAAAATGGCGCGGTCGGTTTCCGCGAGTTCCCGGGTGAAGGTGTCAATCTCCGCCTTCCGCTTCTGCGCTTCGCTGTAGGACATGCCCACGTGCGCGACTTCCGGGGCGGTGTAGGTGCACCACGGAATGGACAGGTCGCTCACCTTCTTGCGGCCGAAGAACAGCGCGTTTTGCAGTGCAATGCGAGCCATGGCCTCGGCGGCGTGCGTGAATTTGTAGATGGAGCAGACGTCTCCTGCGGCATAGATGTCGGAATTACTGGTGCGAAGGTGGTCGTCCACGCGCACATGGCCTTTTTCCGTGTTCACGCCCGCGACTTCCAGGCCCAGCCCATCCAGATATGGGCGGCGTCCGGCGGCCAGAATGATTTCTTCCGCGCTTACGCGTTCTTCCCCTTGCCCGCGATCGAAAATCAGGGACTTGCCCTCGCTCGTTCTTTCGGCGCGAAGGATTTTCGTTCCAAACACCATGCCGATCTCTTCGCGTTCGAAGGATTGTTTGACGATACGGCCGGCGTCCGGGTCGTCATTCGGCAGAAGCACCATGACATCGGTAATCATGGTGACGTTGCTGCCCAGGCGGCGAAACGTCTGGGCCATCTCGCACCCGATGGGGCCCGAGCCGATGACCAGCAGCGTCTTGGGCAGCCGTTCCAGCGAGAAAACCGTCTCGTTGGTCAGGAATCCCGTTTCCTTCAGGCCCGGGATGGGCAGCACGGCGGCGCGCGATCCCGTCGCGATCACGGCTTTCGAAAAAGCGAGTTTCGCGCCGGCGACTTCGATTTCTTTTCTGCCGGTAAATCTGGCGTCGCCCAGATAGATGTCTACGCCAAGGTTCGAAAAACGCTCTGCGGAATCGATCACGGAGATCTGCGCGCGCAGCCGCCGCATGCGCTGCATCACGCCGGGAAAATCCACGCTTCCCGCGCCTTCGGCGTTTACGCCAAACTCCGGGGCTTCAACCAGCGCGTGCGCCGCGCGCGCCGAACGGATCAGCGCCTTCGACGGCACACAGCCAAAGTTTGTGCAATCGCCGCCCATCAGGTGCCTTTCGATCAACGCGACACGCGCGCCCAGAGCGGCAGCGCCCGCCGCGGATACCAGCCCGGCGACACCGGCGCCGATGACGACCAGGTTGTAGCGGCCTTTCGGAACGGGATTTTTCCAATCCGCGGGATGAACGTTCGCCACCAGGGCGCGGTTAAATTCGTCGTCCGGAGAGATGAATGGTCCATTGGTCATAGCGGCTCCGCCGTCGTAGGAGGCGTTGTTGGTGGCGTCGTGGGAGTCTGCGTCACGCTCGTGCTTGTAAGTGCGCGGTCCAGGGCGCGGCGCGCGATCCGCGTGATCAGCCACGTCACCACCGCCGTGGCGACAAGGCCAAAGATGAAGAACGCCTGCCCCCAGGCGCCGCCCGAAGGCCGCTGCCCGCTTAACAGTTGCGCCGCGTTGGTAATCAGCGAGCCGAGGTACACATACAGAAACGTGCCGGGAAGCATGCCGATAAAAGATGCGAGTACGTAGTCGCGCAGCTTCACCCGCGTCAGGCCGAGGGTATAGTTGAGCAGTGTGAACGGGAAGACCGGCGAGAGGCGAAGCAGCAACACAATATAAAATCCGCGCGTTCCAATGGCCTCGTCCACCGCGGCGAATTTCGGGTTCGCCGCAATCTTGTGCGCCACCCAGTCCCGCGCGACAAAACGCCCCACCAGAAACGCCATCGTCGCTCCAGCTACGCTGGCCGGCGAGACCAGCAGCGTTCCCAGGAACGGCCCGTACAAAAACCCGGCGCCCAGCGTGAGCAGCGAGCCGGGAAAAAATGCGACCACGCCGACCGAGTAGAACAGGAAGTAAAACAGCATGCCCAAACTTCCGGCGCCCCGGACCCACCCGATAAATTCGGATATCCACGTGGCCAGCGGGAAAATACGCGCCGCGGCAATCACGGCAGCCACCAGTGCAAGGGCAATGAAAATTCGCTTTTTTGATTTCATGTCGGAGATTTAGGTAGCCGTTTCTTGAATCCTATTTGTGTTTGTGGTACGCGGCCCCGGCATGGCCGGAGGCCTCCGCTTCGGCCGCGACATCATGATAGCTTGAAAACCTGGATTTCTGCCTCTGAACTGCCCCTGAACTTCCGGGGGCCGGGATTTCCTTTGCATTCTTGCATTGCAAGGATGAGACGAGCTCAAGCGCGAATGAAATGCAGAGCCGAGTAGAGCAACGCCCCGAGCAAGCCGGCGACCGGCAGTGTGACCACCCAGGCCAGCGTCATTTCCCGGACGGTTCTCCAATTCATCCTTCTGTGCAGGCCAACGCCCATGATGGAGCCGGTCGAAACGTGCGTTGTCGACATGGGCAGACCGAGCATGGCGCCGGGAGCGACGAGCAAGGTCGTCACCACATTGGCAATCAATCCCTCCCAGTCATTCATGGGCGTGATTTTTTCCGCCAATACGTTTGTGATCCGCCGCCCCGCGATCCAGCTTCCGGCCATCATTCCCATTCCCACGATCATAAAGGCTGTCGTTCGGAACGCTATGCCGCTGCGCAGCGTGGACGCAACCAGAAGCAGCGCCACCATCTTCGGCGCATCGTTCATGCCGCGCGCAAAGCTGGTTGCCCCGCTGGAGACCCAGTGCAAGTGCACCGTCGTCAATCGGAGCGAGAACGGCCGCTGCGCGTTGCAGGATTCGGCGCTACCCGTGACGAAATGCACTTGCGGGAGCGAAGTCATCTGCACGGCCGCATGTTGCGGTTCGACCGTCACCAAAACTGGGGCGGGTTCATAATCCGCGCACAGGCAATTCGCCCGCTCCCCAAAACGATCCTGGGCGTTTCGGAGAAAACAAATCGCGATGCCGGATAATGCCAGGGCCAGAACAGGACTCAGCAGGAGCGGAAGCGCGATCCGATCCGTCACGGCGGCCCATTGGAATCCCCCGATTCCGTGGGCGATTACGGCAACCCCTGCAAGGGAGCCGACAATCGCATGCGTCGTGGAAACGGGCATGCTCGTCCGGGTCGCCAGGGCCACACAGGCTGCCGCTCCCAGGACTGTCGCCAGCGCCGCGGCAAATGTGGGTGCGATTCCTTTTGACAGGAAGCCGTCCCCAAAAGTTTCCACCATGGCTTGCGCTGCCAGAGCGCCAGCGAAGGTTCCGGCGCCCGTGCACACGGTTCCCCACAGGATGGCACGGCGATAATCGGTCACGCCGCTTCCGACTAACGTGGCGATCCCTTTCGACACGTCGTTCGAGCCGTTCAGGTAGGCGATGAACCCTCCGGCAATCGCGACCAGGACCAACGAGAAATTCACTGCAGGGCGCCTTTGCAACTCGATCCCGCTCCGGCCGTGCAGCCGAAACAGTGGCGAGCGGTGGCGATAGGGCGTCCCTCCCAGTCGGCGAAGCTCGAGAGGTCCCAGATCGTTGGCTGGGCAGCCTGGCCAGCCGCGGGAATCTCCAGCATCTGGTTGAAGTCGCAGTCATACAGCTTGCCGTCCCACCCCACGCTCACCAGAGACCTGCACATCAGGTCCGGGACCGTGTTCGCGTTCCAGTGGCTCGCCAGCAACTCCATGTAGGATTCGTAGCCGCCGGTGTTCCGCAGGAACTCGGCAAACCGAGAAATGGGCATGTTGGTGAGAGTGAAAAGCCGGTGAAACTCCACGCCAAATTCGTCGCGCAGGTGTTGGTGGTACTCCGCTTCGAGCTGCTCCTGCGGCCCGGGCATGTACGCGCCGATGGGATTGAAAACCAGATTGAGCGCCAGGGCTGAGCCGGGCATTCCATAACCGATCCCGTTCAAGATCTGGAGCGCCCGAATGCTTTTTTCAAATGCGCCGTGGCCCCGCTGCTTGTCGACGTTCTCTTCGGTATAGCACGGCAAGCTTGCTGTGATCTCCACCTGATGCGCGGCCAGAAATTCCGGTAGGTTTTCCATCCCGGTTTCAAAAAGCACGGTCAAGTTGCAACGGTCTATCACATGCCGGCCGAGCTTGACCGACTGCTCGACCAGGCGGCGGAAATTCGGGTTCAGCTCGGGAGCCCCGCCGGTGATATCGACGGTATCGATTGCCGGACTTGCCGCCAGGATCTGGAGCACACGGTCGGCAACATGGGACGCCATGATCTCGATGCGTTTGGGCCCCGCGTCCACGTGGCAATGCTGGCAGGCCTGGTTGCAGAGTTTGCCCACATTGATTTGCAGCGTCTTCACTTCGTTGCGAACCAATGGGGCCAATCCATGCTCGGCCAGTTTGCTGGTGAACTCCAGGCTCCCGGAACCTGGCGCGCCGATGATGCGCAGGGTGTTATCGCACTCAGTCGCCATCGCAACAGCTCCCGGACCCATTCGGTCCGCAGGCATCAGGTCGCGCCTCGCTGGTCAACCGGTAGTCCTCGCCCTTGGTCTCTTTGGGATCCCTGCGAAGCGAGCCGCTAGTGCACGGGAAGGGAGGCGCATCCTCCAGGGGAACCGGTATCCGGGGCTCAATCAGATCGAAGTGCGATTGGTAGGGCTCACGCGAATAGATATGAAATGTCTTCTCGCAGACGGCGGTACGAACGCCGCGACTCAGCACATGCCCGTCGTCATCTTCCACCTGGCGAAACGGTCCGCGATACATCACGGCGTGCTTCTGGTCGCGGCACGGGCCTTGCTTCCCCTTGTAGGCCGCCACGGTCATGCTCCGAAACTCGATGCCTTCCACGGTACGCCACGGTTCCTGCTGTCGCTCCAAAATATGGATTCCGTAGAAACCCGCCTGTTCGAACGCTGCCAGAAAAAGGTCCTCGCGAAATGCGCCGGAAATGCACCCGGTCCAGAGTTCCGGGTCCTGCTGCAAAATCGAAGGCACATCTTCATCGCTCACGATATCCGAAATCACCGCGCGACCGCCTCGCGCCAGAACACGAAAAAGTTCCGCGAACAGCTGAAGTTTGTCCTCAGGCCGCACCAGGTTCAGAACGCAGTTGGAAACGACCACGTCCACCGACTCGCTGGGAATCAAGGGTCGGCTGGATCTCCATTCGCTCAGGCCCTCCTCCAGCCGGCTGAGTTCTTCCGCCGTGCGGACGGGATGACGCTGCAGCCATTCATCCAGAATCGAAAGATCCAGTTTGAGGTCCTGGATCTTTCCCTTGCGAAACTCGACATTATCGTAACCGATGCGCCGCGCGACTTCCGGGGCGTTGCGGCGCGCCAGGGCGAGCATATCGTCATTCATATCGACGCCGATGACCTGTCCGGCCGGCCCCACAACCTGGCTGGCGAGGAAACAGATCTTTCCGGAGCCCGAACCCAGGTCCAGGACCCGATCGCCCGGCCGCAAGTAGCGAGTCGGATCTCCGCATCCGTAATCGCATGCCAGAACTTCGTCTGGAATCGCGGCCAGCAGGGCGGGATCATAGGCCGTCGGGCAACACAGTCCCGGGTCTACACTCTTGGCCCCCTGAGCATAACGATCGCGCACGGCCTCTTCGACATTCAATTTGGAACCGGACATATGGCCCTCACTCAACGAGTTCTGCAGACATGCATGTGATAGCAAACTAGCGATTTTGGATTCATGATTTCAAGTCCCCTTCGAATAAATATCCATTTTACCCAAATCGAAGGGGGGGTGGGGGATAGCTTTGGGAAAGAGGCCAAAAATCCTCAATTTCGAGTTCTCAGACGGATTCGAAGGCCCGTCCGCCGTGCTTCCCTCAGGGTCTGCTTCCGTAGACTAATTATCTGAAACCCCGGAAGATTTAAATACGTATAATAACAGTTAGAACCTTTTCAGGATGCGAATTTAGGCATGCATATTTCAAGGCCATTCATACACCGGCCGATTGGGACATCCCTACTCACTGCCGCGATTCTGCTGGCCGGCGGAATTGCCTACCATTTTCTCCCGGTAGCGCCCCTCCCTCAGGTCGATTTCCCCACAATCAATGTTCGCGCAAATTTGCCCGGAGGAAGTCCCGAAACATTAGCATCGGCGGTGGCCACGCCTCTGGAGCGCCAGTTCGGGCGGATCGCCGGTATCACCGAAATGACTTCGACCAGTCAGTTCGGTTCCACGCGGATCACCCTGCAATTTGATTTGAACCGGAACATTGACGCGGCGGCGCGGGATGTGCAGGCCGCCATCAATGCGGCTGCCGGACAGTTGCCCGCGGACATGCCGAGCCTGCCGAGATTCAGGATGAGCGATCCGACCGACGCGCCCATCCTGATGATGGCCTTGATTTCGGATGTGGTTCCGCACGGGAAGGTGTACGACATTGCAGATTCAATCGTTGCGCAGAAAATTTCCCAGGTAAACGGTGTGGGCCAGGTGTTTATCGGCGGCTCGGCGCAGCCGGCCGTACGCGTGGACCTGAATCCGATGGCGCTCGCGGGTTACGGAATCGGGTTGGAGGACGTTCGTGCGTCCTTGCGGGCGGCAAACGTCAACTCTCCCAAAGGATCGATCTCCAACCAGACCTCGCGATGGACCCTGGCGGCTTCCGATCAATTGCCGGACGCCAGTCTCTACGGTCCGCTGATCATCGCTTACCGGCACGGCGCCCCGGTCCGGTTGAGGGACGTTGCAAAGGTGACCGAGGGAATCGTCGATGCGCGGAACATGGGATACACCAACGGCAAACCCGCGGTTACGCTGATTATTTTTCGGCAGCCCGGCGCCAACATCATCCAGACCGTAGACCGCATCAAATCCATATTGCCGGAACTCCGCGATTCCATTCCTCCCTCCATCGCATTGGAAGTTGTCGGAGACAAAACGGTCACCATACGGGCTTCGGTCAAGGAGATCCAGTTCACGCTGCTTCTGACCGTGGTTCTGGTGGTGATGGTTATATTTCTGTTTTTGCGCAACCTCTGGGCCACCGTCATTCCCAGTATCGCCGTGCCTCTCTCATTGATCGGAACGTTCGGCGTGATGTATTTACTGGGCTACAGCATCGATAACCTGTCGCTTCTGGCCCTGGCAATTGCCACCGGTTTCGTCGTGGACGATGCGATCGTCGTCATTGAAAACATTTCGCGGTACCTGGAAGCCGGGGACTCTCCCATTGAAGCGGCGCTGAAAGGGTCCCGCGAGATCGGCTTCACCGTTCTTTCCATGAGCACCAGCCTGGTTGCCGTGTTCATTCCCATTTTATTGATGGGGGGCATCGTCGGGCGTTTATTCCGGGAGTTTGCGGTGACATTGAGCACGGCGATTGCTGTGTCTTTATGTGTTTCGCTGACCACGACTCCCATGATGTGTTCCCGCTTTCTGAAACCCATGTCGAAAATAAAACACGGCAGGCTGTATCTGGCGAGCGAACGAGTGTTCCAGTGGGCGGTCGATACGTATGCGACGGGGCTGCGGTGGGTTCTGCGGCACCAGCCGTTCATGCTGGCCCTGACCGGCGCTACGATCTGCCTGAGCATCTACTTGTACATCGTGATCCCCAAGGGTTTCTTCCCCCAGCAGGATACCGGGCGGATGTTCGGAATGATCGTGGGGGCCGAAGACACTTCGTTTGTCTCGATGGAAAGCAAGATGAAACAGTACATGGATATCTTGCAGCGCGACCCGGCCATCAAGGCCGTATCCGTTTATACCGGCGGCGGCTCGGCGAATACCGGCCAGGTCAGGATCGAGCTGAAACCCCTGGAAGAGCGCAAGACCAACACGGCTCAGATTATTGCGCGGCTGCGGCCGAAACTCGCGGTTGTTCCGGGCGCCAGGTTATTCTTGCGGGCCATCCAGGATGTGAGAACCGGCGGCCGGTCGAGCAACTCTGAATTTCAATACACGCTGCAAGGTGAGGATGTGACAGAGCTGGAAACGTGGGCGCCGCAGGTCCTCGCGGCCCTGCGAAAGTTGCCGGGGTTGCGCGACGTCTCATCCGACCAACAGGATCGAGGCTTGCAAGCCAGCCTGGTTGTCGACCGCGATACCGCGTCCAGGCTTGGAATTCGCCAGCGCGTCATCGATAACACGCTGTACGACGCCTTCGGCCAGCGGCAAGTCTCCACGATTTATGCGGAAATGAACCAATATCACGTCGTGATGGAAGTCGATCCCCGTTTCCAGCAGAGTCCTGACGCCCTGCAGCGGCTCTACGTGCGATCGGCGAACGGCACGCAGGTGCCGCTCAGCACATTCTCCCATTTCGAACGCAAGACTTCGACATTGCAAGTGAACCATCAGGGCCAGTTCCCGGCAATTACGATCTCCTTCAATCTGGCGGAAGGGGTTTCTCTGGGGGATGCGGTACGTGAGATTGAGGCAGCCATGCTCCAGATACGATTGCCGTCAGGCATCCATCCCCGTTTTCAGGGCACTGCGCAGGCCTTTCAGGACTCTTTGGCGACTATGCCCTGGCTGATTCTGGCAGCGGTGCTGACCGTATATCTCGTGCTCGGGATGCTGTACGAAAGCTACATTCATCCGCTGACGATCCTGTCGACCCTGCCTTCCGCCGGTGTGGGAGCCCTTCTGGCGTTGCTAATCTTCCGGACCGAGTTGACCGTCATTGCGCTGATCGGGATTATCCTGCTGATCGGAATCGTCAAGAAGAACGCGATCATGATGATCGATTTTGCTCTGGATGCCGAGCGCAAGGAGCGCATAGCCCCCGAGGAGGCGATTTACAAGGCTTGCCTGATGAGATTCCGGCCGATCATGATGACCACGATGTGCGCGCTGCTGGGTGGATTGCCGTTGGCGCTGGGGACCGGAACAGGTTCAGAGTTGCGGCGCCCTCTGGGAATCAGCATCGTCGGCGGATTGATTGTGAGCCAGATGCTGACCCTGTATACGACTCCCGTCGTGTACCTCTACATGGACCGGTTGCGATTGCGATTCGCGCGCCGCAAACAGAAACACGCGCTGGCGGGCGCTGCGCCTTCGCAAGTATCTTCTCCCCCGCAAGATTTCCCGGCGCAGTAGGCGGCATCGATCCTCGCGGTTCTCGCTCCCATATGGACATCGAGATCTTCGGGCAATTGCCCAGTGCCGAGGAGTGTGCCCGGCCTGTTTTCTCAGAAGTTGGTTTCTTTCCCCTTCTTTCGCTGCACTTGTTTCACCGTACATAGTATAAGTCGCACTCACATGTCCGGCGGGCTGCCTCGCCGCGCAAGAGGAATGCGGACCGGCATTGCGCCCGGCCAGTGAGAATCCATGAAAGCGGATTAAAACAGAATGGATGCGGCTGCCGGCGCGGAATGGCAAAGTTTTCTGCCGTGAAGTTTTAATCTTAGTAAGATGGGTTGGTCTTTCCCAGGTCGCTTAGGAGAAATACGTGAACGCCTTTTTGCCGCCGCTTGCTGTTGTGGCCGGTCCCGCCGATGCCGGGCGGGTCGGAGTGTTTCTCGCGCTGGCCTCCGGCAGCATCTGGATTTTCTGCAGGGCGCTCTATGTTCGGCTCTTCGTCCACTTTCCAAAGCCCCGGGAAATTCCTTCCGGGAACCTGGGGAACCGGCTTTGGCGGGTTTTCTCGGAAGTCATCCTGCAGTCGCGCGTCATGCGGGATCGACCCGCAGCCGGATTTTTTCATGCCCTGGTCTTTTGGGGTTTTATCGCGTTCGGATACGTGAGCGCGAAGCACCTTTCGCTGGGCATTCTCGGGTTCGAGCATGCGGATGACGGATCGGGCTTCTACGCCGCGTTTGTCGCCATGTGGGCGGTTGCGGTGCTGGTTGGAATTGTGGCCCTCTCCTACCGGCGGTTCGTGATGCGGCCTGAAGCGCTGGGAAAACTCTCAGCGACCTCGGGACTTGTCGCATTTCTGATCGCCCTGCTGATGGTGACCTACCTGCTCGAGTGGCGCGTGCTTGCCGCGCCGAGCCTGGAGTGGAAAGTGAACTGGTGGGTTCACACGTTCTCGTTCTTTATCCTTCTCGCCGTCATTCCGCAGTCCAAGCATCTGCATCTGATGCTTGGTCCATTTGCCGTTTTCTTCCGCCCGGAAACGACGAGCAAGGTGCGCGCCCTGCGCGATGACGGCGAAGATCTGGGCATGGTGCACTTCAAGGATTTGCGGTGGAAGGACGTGCTCGACGTCAACGCCTGCGTGGAGTGCGGGCGCTGCACGCAATTTTGTCCGGCAAATCAGATTGGCGGGTCGCTCAGCCCCAAGCAAATTATTCTGGATATGCAGCATGGCCTGCTTCACGGCGGCGACATGATCGCCGGAACCTCGGAGGAAAAACGCGCCGGCACGGTATGGATCGAGGAACAGGACTTGTTTCAGTGTTTGTCCTGCGGCGCCTGCGAGTATGTTTGCCCGGTCGGGATCGAGCACGTGGGACGCAAGATTCTGGACCTGCGGCGCGGATTGGTCAGCGAGGGCCGCGTCTCGAACGACAAAGTCGTGAAACTGTTCACGACGATGGAGCGCGCGCCGCACAACCCGTGGGGAATTTCGCAGGACACGCGGTCCAAGTTTATCGAAGCCAAAAAGTTTCCGATTTATGATGGGAAGCAGGAATGGTTGTTCTGGCTCGGTTGCGGCTTGAGCTTTGATCCGCACGGCCAGGAAGTGGCTCTGGCGATGAAGCGGATTCTCGATGCTGCCGGCGTTTCCTGGGGCGTGTTGCCGCGCGAATCCTGCTGCGGAGAGCCTGCGCGCAGGGCCGGCAACGAATATCTTTACCTGCAACTGTCGGAGGAGCTGACGGAAACGCTATCCCAGCACGGGGCGAAGAAAATCGTTTCGTGCGACCCGCATTGCACGACAATGCTGGATCACGATTACCGGCAGATCGGCGCGTACGCCGACAAGGGCATTCGCGTCGTCCACCATTCGGAACTCATCGAGCAGCTTCTGCCGAAACTTCGCCTCGCGCCCTCTTCCCAGTCCGTGACGATCCATGACCCGTGCTACCTGGCCAGGGGGCGGGGAATCACCGAGCAGCCCAGGGAGATTCTGGAACGTTGCGGAATTTCCGTCACCGAAGCGGCGCATCATGGCCAGAATACGTATTGCTGCGGGGCCGGCGGAGCGCAGCTGTTTATCACGGACGATCGCCGCGAGCCGGGGGTCGAGCGGGTAAACCAGAAAAGGTTCGCACAACTTGCGGAAACCAAGGCGTCCACCATCGCCGTGGCATGTCCCTATTGTCCTATCATGCTTCGCGATGCGGCGGGGCGCGCCAAACGCGACGACATCGCGATTCTGGATATTGCCGAAATTGTTGTGAGCCGCCTGGAGCGGGGCGGGGAATCGTGAACCGCTTTAACAAAAACATCGCCGAGAGTACAACATGTTGATCAACGTACGGGAAATTCAGATCGAGTGGGGAGACTGCGACCCGGCCAGGATTGTCTATTTCCCCCGCTACTTTGAATATTTTGATGCGGCTACCGGCGCCCTGTTCGATAAGGCCGGCCTGCAAAAAGCGCGGATGCTCAAGGAGTATGAGATTGTCGGCATCCCCCTGGTGGAGGCGCGCGCGCGCTTTCTCATGCCTTCCACGTTCGGCGATTTTGTCACCATACGGTCGTCGGTGAGCGAATGGGGCCGCTCCAGTTTCTCCGTGCATCACGAACTGCTCAAAGGGGGCGTGCTGGCTGCCGAAGGATTCGAGAAGCGCGTCTGGACGGCGCGGTCGCCGGAAGATCCGGAAAAGCTGGTGAGCAAAACCATACCGCAATCGGTAAAGGATAGGTTTCAGAACGAGCCGGGAACGATTTTGATTTAGTTTTTGAAATGTCCGGATCAGTTTAACTAGAATACGAACCAATCTCCCAAAGGAGCGCCGTATATGCGCACGCAAGTAGGAATCGTAGGCGCGGGCCCGGCCGGACTTTTGCTTTCGCACGTGCTTCATCAGCACGGCATCGAATCGATCATTCTCGAGGATCGCACGCGCGAGTATTGCGAAAACCGGATCCGCGCCGGTGTGCTGGAACACGTCACCGTGAACATGATCAATGCGCTGGGTCTTGGCGAGCGCATGATGCGGGAGGCCCTGTTCCATCACGGCATTTATTTCAGGATTTACGGCCGCGATTACCACATCAATTTTCCGGAACTGACCGGAGGAAAATTCATTACCGTCTATTCGCAGCACGAACTGGTGAAGGATTTGATCGCCGCGCGCCTGGCCGCCGGCGGCCAGATCCTGTTCGAGGTCAAGAATGTGACGGTTCATGACATGAAGACATCCACTCCCAGCATCCGCTTCGAGCACGATGGCGAAGCCCAGAAAATTGAGTGCGACTTCATCGCCGGGTGCGACGGATTTCACGGCGTGTGCCGCCCGTCGGTCCCTGCGGGCGTGCTGAAGGTTTTTGAGCATGTGTACCAGTTCGCGTGGCTCGGGATTCTTGCTCAGGTGGCTCCTTCCTCCGATGAACTGATTTATTCTAGGAGCGAAAGGGGCTTTGCCTTGCTCAGCATGCGCACCCCTGAAATTTCCCGGCTGTATCTGCAGTGCAAGCCCGACGAAGATATCAACCAGTGGCCTGACGACCGCATTTGGAAGGAACTTCAGTTGCGCCTCAAGTCAAACGATGCCTGGACCCTGAAGGAAGGGCCGATCCTGCAAAAGGGCGTCACGGGAATGCGCAGCTTCGTAATCGAACCGATGCAATATGGCCGGCTCTTCCTGCTCGGCGATGCCGCGCATATTGTGCCGCCCACCGGAGCGAAGGGACTCAACCTGGCCGCCGGGGACGTGCACTTCCTGGGGAAAGCCCTCGAAGCGTTCTACCGGACCGGGCGAAGCGATTTGTTGGATGGCTACTCCGAATCGTGCCTGGGACGCGTCTGGAAGGCGCAGCGCTTCTCCTGGTGGATGACATCGATGCTGCATCGTTTCGATCATGAGGATTTTTTTGCGAAGCTTCATCTGGCCGATCTCAAATTTGTGATCGGCTCGCATGGAGCCTTGCAGGCGCTTGCCGAGAACTATGTGGGCCTGCCGTTTGAGTGATTTTCATCGGCGGCGTTGCTGTGTTGACGCAAGTTGGCGCGAGCTGACGCAAGTTGATATGAGTTAATGCGAGCCGATTCGGGCTGACCCGAGATGATCCGAGTCGATGTAAATGCCTCCCCGGCAATGCCTCTCCCGCGTTTTCGATTCTGTTGATCGCAAGTCGCATCTCGTGTACATTTGCCCCATCCCCCCGCCCCGGGGGGCACGCCTTGCTGGCGTTATGCGGACCAGCGGCGCTTGTCTGTAGCAATACCTTTAGTGGACGCAATTCATGAACGTGGCTTGCCGAGATCGGAGAACCCCCGCATCGAGAATCCAGGGGAACAGCCCTGCCATTTTTCAAGATGCGAGCGGAATTTTCCTGATTGGCGTTCCCGTGGGCGCGCCGCACCGCGATTCACGTGGCAGCATCGAGTCGGATAGACTGTGATCCAAAGGATGATCCCTCTTTCGCATCCTCAGGAGACACTCGTCGGAGGAGAATCGGGGCTCTAGGCACGAAGAAGTACATGCAAAGATCGGACGCCGGGCTGGGTGGATCACTTTTCAGTTCTTTTTCGGGTCTTCCAGTCTGGATGGGCCAAATGGAGGTTGCGTCGGCAGGGATGGATGTCTTTATTCCTCGACGTTGCCGAGGACTTGTTCATTCATCATCCGCAATTGTTCGCAACGGCTCGCAATTGTTGATGGAGGCCATTGGCTATGAAATCTCATCTTCGCCTGCCCGTTTTTTTCCTGACAGGGTTTTTGTGCGCGTTTGGAATGATGTGCGGCAGCGCCCCGGGGGCTGCCGCTCCTGGCTCTCCGGAAACTTCCGGCCGGAAAGCAACCAGCGGGTCCCAACCGTCTGACTCCATCGCGTCGGGCCCCGCCGATGAAGTCGTCATTCCCGGTCCCCTGCGTCCCTTCTTGCGGATGGCAGCGATCAGCCGGGAAGTCTCCCCTGACGAAATCTTACCCCTGCTGGCGCTCAATGTGTTCAAGCGGGGCTACCAGAAGGGCAAACCGACGGAATTTTTGTTGCTCGTGAATTCGTACCTGAATCAGGCGCGAGAATTGGAGGCGCTGGCGGGGCCGCAGGGCGTCATCCATGTTTCCAGTTGCGAGCAAGCCAAGCCGCTTCTCTCAATTCTCGGCTACCGGTTGCGGCAGCCCTGCGGGCCGGACGCAGCCCTGGAAACCGCCAATGCGAACAAGGCGTTTCTTACGATTGATTCCGGATTTCCTCTGGCGAGTCTGGAAGAGTCGCTGCGAAGCGGCAAGCCTTTTGAAACGCCATTTTCCTCCACGACCGTTCCCGTACAGTTCACGGAAAAAGACTGGTTGTTGAACGAAAAGGAAGCGAAGTGGGGGCTTGTTGACGCCCTTTTGCGCGATCCATCGATGGCTCGTCTTTATTTCGCGCTGTCCCGCATGGATACCGAAACGGCTCTTTTCTTGCGGCACTCGCTGGGGGTGAAGAAGCTGATTGCAGACGCCCCGGTTCTGGATTTCTACGGCAGCCACATCAGTGTGCGCAACGGACGAGTCCTGATTCCGGGCGGACCGGCTTCGCAATCCGCCTGGAGAAATCTGGTCGGAGCCAATCCCAGTTCGCCCGCGGAATTCGTGGCTCGCCTGATTTCCAAGGATGATGGTTGGCTGGGGGCTTATTTCGACGCATTGTCGCGCGTGGATCCGGAACACCAGGCTTACTTCGCCGCCCCCCGCCGTTTGCGGCGTTTTTATGAAGCGTTCCGCGGAAAGAATACATCTCCGAAACCCACCCGACATACCTTCCGTCCGGACCAGGGCCTGTTTCTGCTCGTGACGCGGCTGCAACTGGATCGGAACGGCCAACCGCACGTTCCCGGGAATTTGGACGTTTGGAAGGAAATCATGCGACGCAAGACCCATTCCAAGGTCATTCGTGAGTGGGGTAGCCGAGCCCGCAATTGGAGCAATCCGGATCAACTCGTGGAGGGGATGTTCGGAATTTCCCGCGAGTTTTCGATGGAAGGGCCTCTGTACATTTATTTGTCGCTGAGTGAAATCGACCGCGGACGGACTCCCGGGCGGCGTTTGACAGGCCGGACGGCGCGCCTGCTGGCCGAAAAATATTCGCGCTTTGGCGACCAGTATCCAACTTTTGCTGAATTTCATCAGCTCAATGATGCTTCGATCACCCGCTTCCTGACGGTTGCCGAGAATCTGGATCGAATTCCAGATCACCTGGTCCGGTCGGATGCCCTGGGCCTGTTTCAAGCCAACATCGGACTTTGGCAAATCCTGGCCCGGCAGCGTGAAATTCCGGCAGCGGCTTTGAACAATTCCTGGCAAAAAGTCGTCAACCCGTTCGCCTCTCCTCGTACATCGGCGCAAGTCTTCGATGCCGGGAAAGCGGCGTTTACCGAACTGGTGCGCGCTGCAACCGGCAGGTCCACTATTTCGCAAGACCAATTTTTAGCTTTGCTTGCGGGGCCTGATCAAACCACCAGGCAAGGGCGGCAAATGCGATCCGAGATTGCGGGCAAAATGCGCCAGGTGATGGATGATCAGCGCCTCGTCTCCCTCGACACTCTCCTCGCGCTGGGCGATGGGCTCAATCAAATGGCCATGGGCGACGACGTTTCGGAAACGCTGCTTCCCCTTTCCAGGGAACTGCGGGAATTTGAGATGCCCAAGCCGATGTTTACAAACCGGGAGCGCACCGAATTCGCCGCCGGACTTTATAGCAATCCTCACATCGTCCTGCAGATGCGGACGGATTTGACCAGGGTCATCCGGTCCCCGGGGAGTCCGGCGGATTTGCGGCGGGCCCGCGGGCTGCTCACACCTTTTCTGAGGGACACCCTGGTGGGGCTCAACTACGCGTATTATGAGCCGCCGGGCGCGCAGATGCTGCACCACAACCCGATTTTTGTGCGGTCGCACGATTTTTCGGGCGGCGAATATTCGGGCGAAGTGGCGACCGCCGGCGAACAGACCTGGCGCACCTCGCGCTTGTTCGGCCGCGGCTGGACGGCTAGCGGCGGCGCGCATCTGATCGGGTCCCTGGCCGATTTACCCTACGTTCTTGCGAGTGTGGAGCAGAATTTCATCGTGCCCAGGAATGTGCAGTCCCTCATTTGGGAGGATCTGGTTCCGGATCTTGTGACCAGCGCGGTTCTGCCGAGATGGTGGGGCGTGACGCGGAATGAGTTGCATGCCGTCGCGCTCTACCAGCGCGCAGGGGAGGAGCTTCTTGCATCCGCCGCGAACGATGAGAAACTTCGCCAGACGGTCGTGGCGATCCTCTCCAATCGCATGCTGCCGCGGAGGTTGGAAGAGATGGATCTGGCCCTGCGGTCCGGA
Source organism: Terriglobia bacterium (assembly GCA_963746945.1). Lineage (GTDB taxonomy): Bacteria > Acidobacteriota > Terriglobia > Acidiferrales > UBA7541 > Palsa-360. The sequence continues at coordinate 22,215 of CAVVDG010000003.1, forward strand.
AATCAACGAGGGGCGCTGGAGCAGGTGTCGCCGGCGGAGACGTTTTATCTGGCAGCCCAATTCCGCAGCCGATTTTCCGGCGAAAATGACAGTTGGGGGAAAGCCGGAAGGGAACTGAATGAACTGGCGGCGCGCCTGCCGGAGGAAACCAGTTTGCGCCGGTTGTCGGTGGATTTTGGCGTGCCTCATCCCGCGCTGGCGCAGAACTACGCGCGCGAACTGATGAATCTGAAACCCCCTCCGTCCTTTATGGAATACTCCAGCCGATTGCTTGCCGAATCTTGGGATTCCAACAACTTGTACTGGGCCCGCTTGGCCGACGAAATGGGGTATTCGCCCATCATGCTGAACCAGCTCGTTCCCCAATTGACTCGCCGCATGGTCGAACAAACATTCGCAACGTATGAGGAAGATTGGCCCGCGGTGCTGCGCGCCATGCGGCAAACCGGAGATGAGTTCCGCCAGCGCAAGATTGCCTTGGGGGACAAAGGCGGCCCTGCTGCAGGGCAGTAATGATTTTTTTGGCAGCCGATCGAATTTCCAGGTCGCCTGCCGCGGATTCGGAGACACACCGCGCGGCCCGGTGACGGTTTTTTAAGGAGTCGAGGGGTTTATGGCAAAACGATACGTGATGAGCCTGATGGCGGTTCTGATTTCCCTATGCAGCTTTGCCGTTTGGATGCAGGCACAGGATCGCGACCCGGAGAACGGCAATAGCGTCATTCGTGTTGTCGTCAACCTGGTGCAGTTGAACGTGGCCGTGACCGACAACAAAGGAAACTACGTGACCGGCCTGCGTCCTTCTGACTTCGTAATCTCCGAGGACGGCATTCCGCAAACCATTGCCACTTTCGAAGTAGGAAACGGAGGCCGGCAGGACGTCCGCGCCGCCGAATCCTCCAAGGCTGTGGAGCCCGGTTCCACCGCGCAGCGCCGTCCGGAGGCTGCGCTGCGCGGCGGCACACGATCGGAATCGCCGGAACGAATCGCGTCCAACGTGAGCGGCTCCAATGTCTTTATCCTTTTTGACACCAGCAATTATATGTTCCGTGACCGGGGCTTTGTGTTTGCGCAGGACGCCATCGCGGAATTTGTCCGTTCCCTCGATCATCCCTACCGGGTGGCGTTCTATTCCTACAGCCGCAATTTTTATCGAGCCGCATCGCTCACCCAGGACCGTTCGAAAATCTTGCGTGGCGTGCGGTCGACGGTCAATGGGGATGATTCCGCGCTCTATAACGCGCTTCTGATGACGTTGAAGGACGCTGCCCAGTATTCCGGCAGAAAAGTGATCGTCGTTTTTTCCAACGGCCCGGATAATTCCAGCATGGTCGCCCCGGAAGATGTCGACGAGTTGGCGCAATCGGAAGGAATCCCGATTTACATGGTGAGCACACGCAAGGCCAAGCTGGATCCTGCTTCCTCGGCTGTTTTCGGGCGCATGTCGGCGAGCACGGGTGGTGAAGCTTATTTTGCGAAGAACTGGAAGGACCAGCGCGATGCCTTCGCTTCGATCCGGGATGACCTGGCCCATTTGTATTATCTCAGCTACTATCCGCAACCCAACCCGAATCGCGGATGGCGCGCCATCACCGTGAAACTTGCCAAAGCCAAGGCGCGAAAATACCGTATTCGCACGCGCAGCGGCTATCGCCCGATCCCCGCGCATGTCACCGTGGACGCTGCGGCGCCCGGCGAATCGATAGATCCATAGGCCACATCGATAGGCCAATCGATAAAATAAGACGGGCGATCCCTGTTTCCTGTCCGAGTATCACGCGTATCCTCCGGCCGTCCTGCTATCTCCTTGCTGCACAACGCGGTTCCTGTCCCTGTGTACAGTAGTAAATTGCCCGGCATGGGCCTAAGCTCCGCTTGGACACTAAGTATTGGGTATGGATAGCACGCGGAAGGCTGCAAAAAGAAACAGGGCAGGGAAGGAAAATTTAAACCATGGCAAAGCGCGGAACCAGCCCGGACGGCTCCAAGGCGGAACGCAGAAGAAGCACACGGTTCCTCGTATCGGTTCCGATCGAGGTCAGTTGGCGTGGTCCCGACGGAATATCGATAAAGGCACAGGCTTTCGCCAAGCAGGTGAACGCGAATGGCGGCCTGCTGGAAATGTCCATCTATCCGGAAATGGGGAGCAGGATCACCCTCACCAATTTTCTCTCGGCGGAGACGGCCGAGGCGCGCGTGCTCGCGACTCCGAACACCAGGGAGGGCGTCTCGCAAGGCATCATCGTGGAACTGGTCAGTGCCAGCGAGAGTTTTTGGGGCGTAAGCCTGCAGATGAAGAAAACCAGCGTCGAATTGCAAAAACTCGAAAAATCGCTTCGCGCCGAGGGCATCGACCCCCGCTTGCTCAATGAATTTCGCGATACGGTCGATTACATTCGCACGGCTTCTCTCGCGGTCCAGCAATTGCGCGAGCGGCAATTGCACGGACGCGACGAAAATGAAGTTACCTCGCTGCTGGTCGCGGAGCGCATTCGCCGCACGGCGAATCTTTGCCTTGAAGTGATCACCGATCTCGATGCCGGCAAGGTCACAAACGAAACCAAGGGTGTCGAAGAACTCTGCGCCGCGCTGGAAGCGGCGTGCGCCCGCCTGCGGCTTCTCCGGAAGAGCTGCAATCCGGACCATTACGTTACCTCGCGCACTTAGTCCCGCTCAGAAACGGATCACCAGCCCGGTGGAAAGCCGCGCGTTGCGCTGCGTCCCCCCGAAAAACCGCGTGATCACTTCATCCGCCTGAATCACTCGCCAGGACAATGCCGGGAAGATCCGCATGTCGATCCCGCCGCCGATGGCCGTGGCCAACGAAGTATCCGAACTGCCCGATCGGATGTGCCCGACCCCGACCAAGACATGAACGAACGGGGAGATGGGCCCTGGAAAGGAAATCTGCGGACCGACCATGAAATTCACCGTGCGGTTATCAAGGTTGGAGGGCAAGCCGTAATGCGCGTCCAGGTCCGCCACGGCGCCAATCCAGTTCTCAAATTTATATTGTCCCGCGATCTCCCACCCGTTGACGTTGCGTCCTGGCGAGCCGCCATAGCGCTCGTAGCTGTACCCGCCAAATAATTCCACGCGATCCTGTGCGTGCGCCGACAGTGAAATGAACAAGACCAGCCCCATCAAGATCAACAATTTTCGAACCATGGATGTCCCCCAAGAAGATTTTGAACTCGCATTCGCCGCCGTGAAAGAGACGCACAAAGTCATGCCGCGGCGGGCAGGCTGGTAATCAGGTTGGATGCCAGATTGTTCTCTTTGGTCACTCCCAAATGAAAGTTTCAAAAAATGCTCCGCCGCGAAAATGCTGACTTTGAATGGTATGTAAAAAAGCATCTCAGCGTTCATGCCCCGCATGGAGAGCGCTACTGAAAACAATGCTTGCTAATCCATTGGGAATGCGCCAATTATTCGGATTGCGAACGTTTTAGCGCGCTTGGTACTTCGCTTGCAACAGTTCACTGTGTAGGGTCCACCGTGTTTGCTGCTCATGGCTGCTTGCAGCCTGAAAGGTGGAGCGGAGCATCAAAGAAATAGAAAAAGAAACAGAGATGGAAATGGAAAGAATGTTTGTTAAAAGAGGGTGGTTGACAGCATATTTGTTAAGGATTAGAGGCAAACGCTCATGGGCTCTTCCCTTGTGCCGGATTGCCCGGCTGTCCCGGGGCCCGGAGTCGCCACGACCATGATGCCATGAACGCTCAACAACCTGCGAACCTCTGGAGGTGACCACCATGCTCCGAATTAAACGTATCCTTGGCTCAACATTGCTGGCCGTGAGTTTCCTTCTTGCCGTCGCGAGTTCGGGTTGCGCCGGCCGTGTGCGGGTCTACGATGGATATCACCGCGATTATCATCGCTGGGACCGTCGAGAAGACCGGGCGTACCGGAGATATTGGAACGATCGTCACCAGCAATACCGCCCATACAACAGACTCAATCAGGGCGAGCAGAGAGACTATTGGAATTGGCGCCACGACCATCCTGATTCCGACAGGCGCTGAACTCCTTAATCAGTTTGATCAGTGTAGTCTTCCGGCCGGGGATCTGGCCGTTCCCTCCCGAAACACTTGGGGCGGAACGGCCACTTTATGATATAATTTTTTCCGTGAAACGCATGAGCACCATCGGCGCCTGCATCTGTTGTTGTAGCGACAGTGCGCCGGTGTGTGGGGTGAACGCGCGATAGGGATTTAAAAGAACGAAGCGCAAGCAACCCACCTCGGTGATGGACCCGATGGTGGGTTTTTTTTCATTTTCAGGGAACGCACCGGCGATTTATCCTCGTTCCGAGAATGGCATAACGGCCGGGCAGCAGGATGGGGGGAACGGTTGCATCGCTCTCGCCTGTATTCGGGCACGCGGTCTTTGGGAGGCCACATTAAATGAAGGTTTCGAATGCACAGTGGGCGGAGAAGCTTTCGGGAAAGATGCCCGAGCATCTGGCCCGCGAAATCGATATTTTCGAAACGGAAGTCGCCCTGCGAAAGCAGGGCAAGATTGACGAGCGTTTATTCGCCGAAACGCGGCTTCGCAAGGGGATTTACGGCCAGCGTTATGACAATGGGCAAAGACACAACGGCAAAACGGTGCAACAAATTCCGTATCCTTCCGGGGAATTAACCAAGGGGCCGAGCACGATGTGGGATGCCCCGGGAATGCAGCGCATCAAGATTCCCGCAGGGGGACTGAACGCCGGACAGCTGGAGACGATGGCGGATTTGGCTGAGGAATACTCCGACGGCATCGCGCACGTGACCACGCGCCAGGATTTTCAGCTTCACTACATACACATTGACGATACCCCCAGCCTGATGCGCCGCCTGGCTGCCGCGAATATCACGACGCGCGAGGCCTGCGGAAATTCGATCCGCAACGTTACCGCCTGCCCCTATGCGGGCGTGTGCCCGGACGAAGTCTTCGATGTGACCCCGTATTCGCACGCCATGTCCAAGTTCCTGCTCGGGCATCCCGACTGCCAGAACTTCGGCAGAAAGTTCAAGCCGGCCTTCAGTGGCTGCTCGCAACATGCCTGCGGCCTCACGAGCCTGCACGATGTGGGCATGATCGCCGTCACGCGAAATGAGAATGGAAGGGAAAAGCGCGGATTTGAAACCTATGTCGGTGGCGGACTCGGCGCCGTTCCGTACCATGCGAAATTATTCGATGAATTTGTTCCCCCGGAAGAGTTGCTGCCTCTGACGCAGGCGATCGCACGGGTTTTCACGAGACTCGGCGAGAAAAAAAATCGCAGCCGGGCCCGAATCAAGTTTCTCATTCAGGACCTGGGGATTGAGAAATTCAAGGAATTGGTTCTGCAGGAACGCAAAACACTGCCCGCCGACCCGCGATGGACCGAATTCGTGAAGGGGGCCGAGGAATTGCAGGAGTCGCCGCTGCGGCCCGCCGGCAAGCCGCCTTTGCTGGGCACGGAAACTTTTCAGCGCTGGGTCAAGAACAACGTCCGGCCACAGAGGCAGGAAGGGTACGCGGTGGTTACCATCGCGCTGCCCCTGGGTGACATCACCGCGAACCAACTGCGCGCCCTCGCCGATATTGCGCGCCGCTTCACGAAAGAAACGGTTCGCACAACGGTGGAACAAAACATCATCCTTCGCTGGATCAGCCAGACCGACCTGGTCGAAGTTCACAAAGCACTGGAAACTGCGGGGCTCGCAGCGCCCGGGGCGGGCACCATCATCGATGTGGCCACCTGCCCGGGGACGGACACGTGCAAACTCGGGATTTCCTCTTCGCGCGGTCTGGCGGCGGAACTGCGCAAGCAATTGTCCGAGAAAAGTTTTCAGATGGACCAGTCCGTGGAAGATCTGCACATCAAGATCAGCGGGTGCTTCAACAGTTGCGGCCAGCATCATGTGGCCGACCTTGGTTTTTACGGTGTCAGCCGCAAGATGGCGGGTTATGCGGTTCCCCACTTCCAGGTGGTTCTGGGCGGCCAGTGGGAGAACAATGGAAATTCCTACGGCCTTCCGGTCATTGCGATTCCGTCCAAAAATATTCCCGAAGCCGTTTCCCGGCTGACGGACCGCTATGCCGCCAATCGCAATAAGGGAGAGAGCTTCAAGGATTACATCGCGCGAATCGGCAAGGTGGAACTCAAGAAAATTCTGGAGGACCTGGCGCGCCTGCCGTCCGATTCCTCGGATCGTTCTTTCTTCAGTGACTGGGGGGACCCGCGGGAATACGGTTTGTCGGACATGGGAATCGGCGAATGCGCCGGTGCCGTTGTGTCCGCGACTGATTTTGATCTGGCCGCCGCCGAACGGGAATTATTTGAGGCGCAGGTCGCTTGGGAGAGCGGCCAGGTGAAGCAGGCGGGTTCGACGGCATACCGTTCGATGTTGCGGGCCGCCAAAGCCCTTGTGCAGATCGAATCACCCATCGTCCAGGACGATCCGGCTCAGGTGGTCGACGAATTCCGGACGCGCTACTACGACACGCGGAAATTCTTTGATCCGTTTGCGGGCGGAAAATTTGCCGAGTACCTTTTTGCCGCTCATCAGAATGCCAACGAGCCCTACACGGCCGATTCAGCCCGTTACCTCATCGATGAAGCTCAACTTTTCATTGACGCTGCGCACAGTTGCTACAATCGAATCGGGTCGCCGGTGATCGTCTGACCAACTTGAACACACAGGGATGCCAGAGCATGCAACTGCAGCACGTCAACGTGAAATTTTTCGTCCAGAATCCGACAGAGATCGACCTCGAGCCGCTGATTCCCGTGTTTCACGGCTGGATTCAAGACCAGGCCGCGGGTGAGTTGCTGCTCGATGTTGCCGATTATCGCCACGTTCCAGCGGGCCCGGGCGTGGTTCTGGTCGGGCACGAGGGCAACTACAGCGTGGACAATACGGACAACCGCCTGGGTGTCCGCTACAACCGCAAGGCGGCTCTGGAGGGCAGTAACCTCGACCGCCTGAAGCAGGCGGCGCGCGCGGCCCTGACGGCTTTCCAGCGGTTGGAGGCGGATCCTCGTCTGCAGGGGAAACTTCGCTTCAGTGGACGGGATGTGGAAGTCAGCATCAATGACCGCCTGCTTGCTCCGAATACCGATGCGACCCGCGAAGCATGCGACGCGGACATTCGGAGTTTTTCCGAACAACTTTTTCGGGGCGGCGAATTTTCCGTGTCATACGAAATGGACCCGCGTAAACTGTTCGCAGTGTCGGTGAAAGCGGCACAGGCGTTTTCCGTGGTTGATTTACTGGAAGCGCTGGCTTAATTTACGATCCATATTTTCGTAGACAATTTTTGTGGAAAAGAGGAGTCATGGCAAAGCTGCTGCACACCTCGAAAGTGAAAGTCGTTAGGGAACCCGGACAGAGCAAGATCAAGAGCGCCGAAATTGAAGGATTTCCCGGCGCTATTCGCATGGGAGTTCACGGCGGCATTGCTCGGTACTTCAAGCGTATACCGGACGAGCCGATGGCGTCCACGCTGGACTATATTGTCGCGGCCGTGGGCGGCTGCATGACCGGAACGGTGGCCGGCGCCATGGAGGCGCGCGGATTGCAGGCGGATTCCGGCAAGCTGCTGACAGAAGCCGAAGGTCGGATAGAGGAAATCGACGGCAAGATGATTCTCACGAACATCAAGCTGCGCTATCGCATCAAGGTTCCCAAGGATAAGCGCGCCAGCGTCGAGCGCGCCCTGGAACATCACGAAGGCCTTTGCGCCGCTTCGGAAAGCGTGCGCCGCGGAATCAACGTCGAATGGGAAAGCGACATCCAGGAAGAATCCGAAAGCGATGCCGGCCAGCCTGCCGCCACCGCGCACGGCAAGGACTGATTTTCGATATAGATATGGCTCCCTGAGCCGGATTTCACGCTGAAGATTCAGAACCCGGCAGCCCTGCGGCGCAAGCGGCAAGACTGTGCGCCACGAAGCATCCGCGTGGCCGGGTAAATGGCAAGGGTTGCGCCCCACCGGGGGGTGGCCGCGGGAAACCTCTGTTATTTCATTTGTCTCTGAAATTCCGGAATTTTATTTCTTCTCTGAAATATCGATGGCTGCGCGCGTTGTTTCCCAATCCATCTGCAACGTGCACCTCGCACCGGCCTGGGCGAATGAAATCGTGAAGTTCTCCAAAGGCGCAGGCCGCTTCGAAACTTTCATTTCCATCCGGGCAAAATCATCTTTCTCGCCGGGGTAGGGAATTCCCCATTCCCCGGTCCGCTTGCTGACGATCAACGTCCATTTGCTTGGCGTTGGCAGGGTGAAAAGGGTATAGCTGCCTGCGGGCACGCTCTTGCCGCCCACGACGACGTCCGCCTGGGTCACGAATGTCGTGGCCTGGTTGGCTCCGGCGCGCCAGACTTCGCCATACGGCACCAGGCCGCCGAAGATCTTGCGTCCTCGCATGCGCGGACTGGAATAATTCACGGTAATGGTCTTGCCGTCGGCAAACTTGCACGCCGCGTTGGCCGGCGGGCTTTCCATCTGGGCATGGCTGGGAACCGCCAATACCGCAAGCCCCGCAAGAACCACGGTACAAAACACACTGGCCTTCCGTAAGCTGTTCATCAGCCCCCCTGTTCTGTGGCTGCCATCTATCTTACGCCCCTTGACTGAAGCCCAGCCACCGTCCATCCTTTTATTTTGCTCGACCAAAGAAAGATGGTTGAAATTCTTCCGGGGATGTATATGATGTGCCGCACAGGTAACAGAGATCGGTTTCGTCCGGCGCGAAAATGGAGTCGAACTTTCGAGCCGAAGCAAACGGGCCCCCCCAACAACCCTGGAGCGATGACGATGCTGAGAAGACCTACGGAACGTGGTTCGACTTCTGTTGCACTCGCCTTGGCTGTTTTTCTCGTGCTGATGACCGCCGCTACGGTTTACATTTTCATCGCAAAGATCTGGTGGTTCCCGCCGGCCATTACCGCCGTGGGCCACGAGATCGACGGCCAGTTTGCGCGCACGTTCGTGATTACGGGCATCGTTTTCGTGCTCGCGCAATTTGGCCTCGCCTATGCCGTCTTTAAATTTCGCGATCGCGGGCAGAAGGTACGCTATTTCGAAGGCAACAATACGATGGAGATCGTGTGGACGCTTGCGACCGTCATTTTGTTTGTCGGCCTGGGCTTGTATGCGCGAAACGCCTGGGCGCAAGTGCACTTCATGGGCGCCGCGCCGGGGGCCCTGCCGATTGAAATCACCGCACAGCAATTCGCGTGGAACTTCCGCTATCCCGGCCCCGATGGAAAATTCGGCCGCGTAAACCCCGAACTGGTGAGCGCCTCCACGGGCAACCCGATCGGTCTGGATCCCAGCGATCCCGCGTCGAGAGACGATCTGGTCGTGCCCGTCATCGCCGTTCCCGTCAACCGTCAGATCGAGCTCATCATCCGCTCGCAGGACGTCACGCACAGCTTTTTCGTGCGCGAACTCCGGTTGAAACAGGATGCCGTTCCGGGCATGGAAATTCACATGCACTTCACACCCACGGTTATCGGCTCCTACGAAGTGGTGTGCGCCGAACTGTGCGGCCTGGGACACTATCGCATGCACAGCATGCTGACCGTGATGTCCGAACCGGATTATGAGAATTGGTTGAGGGAACAGGAAGCGGCGAACCAGTAGAAAAGGCCCAAACGGAAACAATTGCCGGCCAGTATTTCCGGCGAACCCAAAGACCCCGAGGAGAGGCCCGATGGTGACACACGAAAACGGCGGCGGTCACGGCCATCACCAACCTCCGACCGGTTTCATCCGGAAGTATGTGTTCAGCATTGATCACAAGGTGATTGGCATTCAGTATCTGACTCTTGCCTTGTTTTCCGTGTTCTTTGGTATGGCGCTGTCTCTGCTGATGCGTCTGCATTTGGCCTGGCCGGCCACGAAATGGTTCTTCTTCAAGGGCGGCCTGATGACACCGGAGCAATACCTGGCATTGATGACCATGCACGGCACGATCATGGTCTTCATGGTGCTCACCACGGCGCCGCAGTCCGGCTTCGGCAATTATTTCCTGCCCATCCAGATCGGCGCGGCGGACATGGCGTTTCCCGTGCTCAACATGCTGTCGTTCTGGACCACCTTGGTGTCGCTGCTCGTGATGATTGCCGCGTTTTTTGTGACCGGCGGCGCGCCCATCGGCGGTTGGACGTCCTATCCCCCGTTGAGCGCGCTCGGCGAGATTGTCGGACCCGGGCAGGGAGCGGGAGAAACGTTATGGATCATCGGTCTGGCGATCTTCTGTGGCGCGTCGCTGATGGGCGCTCTCAATTTCATCACTACGCTGATTGATCTCCGCGCGAAGGGAATGACGCTGGGACGTTTGCCGCTAACGTGCTGGACCTGGTTTGTAACCGCAATTCTGGGTCTGCTGGCGTTTGGCGTTCTTCTGGCGGCGTGCATCCTGCTATTGCTCGATCGCGTTGCGGGCACCAGTTTCTTTATTCCCGGAGGTCTCGTGGTGACCGACCAGGTCATCACCTGGCATAAAGGCGGCTCACCGCTTCTGTGGCAGCATTTATTCTGGTTTTTCGGACACCCGGAAGTGTATATCGCGATTCTCCCCGGAATGGGTGTGACATCGCATCTGCTCTCCACTTTTTCCCGTAAGCCCGTTTTTGGTTACCGGGCGATGGTCGGCGCGATCTGCGGCATCGGTTTCCTGGGCTTCTGCGTCTGGGGCCACCACATGTTTGTCAGCGGGATGAGCCCGTACTCGGCGTTTGCATTTTCGATGCTCACGATGGTGATCGGCGTCCCCTCGGCGATCAAGACGTTCAACTGGCTGGGGACGCTGTGGGGCGGGAAAATTACGTTCAATTGCGCGATGCTATTCGCCCTGGGCTTCGTCTCGCTGTTTGTGAGCGGTGGGCTTTCGGGCTTGTTTCTGGCGCAGCCTGCGCTGGACCTGTATCTGCATGACGGGTACTTCGTCGTCGCGCACTTTCACCTGATCATGGGGGTTGCCGCGATCTTCGGAATGTTTGCCGGGCTCTATTTCTGGTTTCCGAAGATGTTTGGCCGCTTCCTGCATGAAGGGGTCGGCAAGGTCCATTTCTGGATCACGTTTGTTGGGGTATACGCCATATTCATGCCCATGCACTTTCTGGGGCTCGCCGGAAACCCGCGGCGCTATTCCGAGATGACCGCGGGGCCGTACCTGCAGAAACTGCAGCCCGTGCACGTGTTCATCACCATCGTGGCGTTCATCACGGTCGGAGCGCAGTTGATCTTCCTGTTCAACCTCTTGTGGAGCCTGTTTAAGGGGAGGGAAGCCAAGGAAGAGAATCCCTGGCATGCGACGACGCTGGAATGGTCGATCTCCTCGCCCCCTCCTTTTGACAATTTCGGCGGCGCCGAGCCGGTGGTCTATCACGGGCCGTATGAATTCAGCGTGCCGGGAGCGGCGGACGATTACATTCCGCAGCACCTCGCGCCGGACCTGGTTCGCAAAGCATAGCTGTTTCAAGGGTAAACCATGCCTGGATCAGTTACGGAAGACATCGAGATTATAGACGCCGGTCACGGCGGCGGGACAGGCACGCCCGCCGGCGGTGACGACGATGGCGGATCTTCCAGCCCGTTGCACCGGGTCCCGCGGCGCGCCTACTTCACGGCGCTGCAGCTGGGCCTGGCGGCCATTGTGATGTTTTTCATGGCCCTGGCCAGTTCCTACATTGTGCGCAAGGGCCTGGGCACCGATTGGCAGCGCACGCCGATGCCGCCGGTGGTCTGGTTCAATACTTTGATTCTGCTCACCAGCAGCGCCACCATCGTGGTGGCGCGAAAAAAACTGGAGCGCGGCGAGCATGACGCATTCCGGTCCTGGTGGTTGGTGACCACCGGTTTCGGATTGCTTTTCCTTGCGGGGCAGGTCGTTGCCTGGCGCCAGCTTGCCGCCGCGGGCATGCTGCTTTCGACCAATCCCAGCAGCAGTTTTTTCTATGTGCTGACCGCGGCGCACGGCGCGCACCTGGCGGGGGGGATTTTCGCATTGTTTTACGTGATGTTCCGTCCGTGGAAGCGCTCGCGCATTTCGCAGGCCACGGCCGCGGAACTGACATCGATTTACTGGCACTTCATGGATGGGCTGTGGATTTTCCTGCTCGTACTTCTGACTCTGGGACGGTGAACCGTGCATGACGTAAAGACCGACGCGGCGCTTGATTCGGCATGGTCGGGCGGGGCGTCTCCGTTTGCGATGGGTTCGAAGAAACTGGGAATGTGGTTGTTTATCGTTTCCGATACGCTGACGTTCTCGGCCCTGCTGATCACCTACAGCTATTCCCGGATCGCGAATCCGGACTGGCCCCGGCCATTCCCTATGAATCCCGCCATTATTTTCTCGACGGCGATGACGGTCGTGCTGCTGGCGAGTTCGTTGACGATGGTCATGGCGGTGATGGCCTCGCAGCGCAACAACCGCAAGGCCACCGTGCTGTGGATGGTGGCCACGATGGCCGGCGGGCTGACGTTCATGGCCCTGCACTTGCGGGAATGGTTTCATCTGATCGAAGAAGGCGCCACGATCACTCACAACCCGTGGGGCACGCCGCTGTTTGGCGCCGTCTTTTTCGGCATCACCGGGATGCACATGACGCACGTCCTGATCGGCGTCATCTATCTCGGCGTCGTCGCGACGGGCTACGGCCGCGGAAAATTTTCTGCCGAGGATGTCGAAGTGAACGGCTTGTACTGGCACTTTGTGGACCTGGTCTGGATGTTTGTGTTCCCGCTGATTTACCTGATGTCGGTGAAATACTAGTCGCGTATATCGAGTCTTGTATCTCGAATCGCGTAACTACGGGAGAAGAACAGACGATGCACACACAGGCGTATGCGGAAGCGCCCCACGCGGGGGCCAGCGTAGGAACAAATCTGGCGGTTTGGATGGGCCTGGTCGGGATCACCGGCCTCGAGGTATTCCTGGCTTACGAGGAATTGCAGCCCACGCTGATGCTGTCGATTCTGGTCGGCCTGTCAATCGTCAAGGCCGCGCTGATCATGTCTTATTTCATGCACCTGAAATTTGAGAAGTTCACCTTGGTGCTATGGCTGGTTCCGGCGATGCTGTTCTGCATTTCCATGATGTTGATTTTTTTCTTTCCGGAGGCGTTCCGGTTGCTTCAAATGCGCCCGCATTAAGTGGAGAAGTGGTAGGATCATTCGAGCAAACATTCGAGTGTTACAGGAGGAAGGCCGAATGCGATCAAAATTTGCGTTGGCAGCCATTCTCACGATGCTGGGTTCGGCGAGCGCCGCGCACGCGCAAGGCTGCGCACTTTGTTACACGACGGCTGCCAATTTAGGTGCATCCGGTCAGCATGCGCTGGACCTCGGAATTTTGGCTCTTCTGACGCCTGCCGTGGTCATCTTTCTGGGTGTGATGTTCATGCTGTACCGCAGATCCGCTTCCACGGCAGCGTAGTTCCGCCGGGTCTCACGCTCACCTGGCGGCATGCGAGCCGCACCCGCTGCCGCGCGTCGCGCCTGTGCCGGGACAGAAATCCAGAACTCGGCGGGCAAATGGCAAAAAGCTGTCCTGCTTCCCAAACCTCCAGCGAAAACAATCATATAAATACGGCAGTGAGAAACGCGGATCAGTCGGACAAGGCTTCTCGAAGCGCTGCGGCGACGCGTTCGATCTGCGCTCGTGTGAGCTCGGGATACAGTGGAATCGAGAGAGCTTCGCGCGACGCGCGCTCGCTGATTCGGAAATCGCCCGGCTTGCCTCCCAGTGCGGCGTACAGTGGCTGGAGATGAAGCGGTACCGGGTAATAGACTGTGCTCGCGACGCCGTGCTCGGCCAGACGTTTCTGAACGATGTCGCTGCGCGTTTCATCGCTATGGCGGCTGGCCGTGCCGCTGCTGCCCGGGCGTTCCGCGATTCGCTCATTCACACGAATGGTATAGAGGTAGTAGACATGCTCGCTCCCTGCGGGCACGCGAGGCAGGGTAATGCCGGGTAAGTCCTTCAACAGCGAATCGTAGAGCCGCGCGTGCGCCTGGCGTGCCGCCGTCCAGCCGGACAGATGCCGCAACTTTACCCGCAGGATCGCGGCCTGCAATTCGTCCAGCCGGCTGTTCCACCCGCGCTCCATGCTCAGGTAGCGTCCGGTCTGGCCGTGATTGCGGAGCGTACGCAGCCGCTGGGCCAGCTTTTCGTCACTGGTGACGATCATGCCGGCGTCGCCATACGCACCCAGATTCTTGCTGGGATAAAAGCTTAAACAGCCGAGGCGGCCCATCGAGCCGGTCCTGCGGCCCTGGTAGCTCGCGCCCAGCGATTGCGCGTTATCTTCGATCACGGGAATGCCGTGCTTGGCGGCGACGGCAAGGATTGGGGCCATATCCGCCGGGAGTCCGAACAAGTGGACGGCGACAATCGCGCGCGTTCTCGGTGTGATCCGCGCCTCGATCTGCTCCGGGTCGAGGTTGAAGGTGTGGGGTTCAATATCCGCAAATACGGGGTGTGCGCCGAGCGCGCTGACGGCGCTGCCCGTCGCGATAAAAGTGAACGCCGGCACGATGACTTCATTCCCGGCGCCCACGCCGCAGGCATGCAGCCCGATTTCGAGGGCTTCGGTTCCCGAGGCCACACCGATGCCGTTAGATGTCCCGCATAGCTTCGCGATTTCCTGTTCGAGCGATTCGCCTTGCGGCCCCAGAACAAACTGCTGCGACTTCAAAACGTCCTCTACGGCGCTTCGAATTTCCGGGGCGATGGTTGCAAACTGCGCCTGCAAATCGAGCATGGGAATGGCATCTGCGGAATTATGTGCCGGCGCGGTCATGGGAGATGGGAGTCGTCCTGGAAGTTTTTTAGAGGCTTCACGGCGCAAATATGGTATCACGCGGCACGCGTGCGTGGGTCACTTCGGCGGGTGCTCGGGAATCGCGCAGGTGTCGCTCGAGCAGCGCGCGGGCGCTCCAGGGAGGCTGTAACGGTGGCGAGCGATAAATCCGTACAGGGATGGGCCCAGCCAACGGATGGGAGGCAAGCCGCCGATTTTGCCGAGCCATGCGAGCTTCGGCATGACGCGAAGCAGCGCCAACCAGGCTTCGAATCCCTTCAGCCACGAGCCTTCCGGCGTTCGAACGTGCATTTCGCGGTCCAGTTCGCCTCGTGGAAAAGGAGCCTGCGCGGCCACCGTTGAATCGTTGTAGTCCAGAAATCGCAGATGCTTGCCTGAATCATACGGTTCGACAATCTCGCGCGTCCATTGGCAGAACGAACAGGTTCCATCCATGAATATGTCGTATGTGGCTGTCTTCTGCATTGAACCATCCGGGGGGAACGTACCTATTATGCCACTAACGGGGATTCGCGCGCGCATTCGGTCCTTGATATCCCGGCAACCGGCCAGGATCGATCGGAAGCATGGATTCAAAAGTATGGATCAAAAAAACTTTGCCAGGAGCGGCACTGTGAGCGGGCAAACGACATCATCCGAACGGGCCGGGAAGTTGCGTGCTTAGCGGAGCCGGCCCGGAGGGTCGGCCGAAGGAGGAATTTGCGGAATCGATGCCGGGGCGCCAGAGTTCGCGGAAACCTTGGAAGGCGCGGGCTGCGGCAACCCGATACCCACATTCATTTCCAGATGTTCCTTTGCGCAGCGGGGGCAAAAGGCTTTGCCTGTATCTTCGTCGCGCAGACTGGCCAACTCATAACATCCGTGGATGCAGTCGCAATATCCCGTGATCGAAGCTGTCTTGATCGCTACCAGTGCCATGGGTTTGTCCTTGTTCGGCAGGATAGTACAAGGGTACGGCAATTTTCGCAAGGCCCCCGGAAAAATGGAGTTTGGGCGCGCGCAAGACGGGCTAGCTGGCTTTCAGCTGAGACAGTTGGTACGGCTTGCCGAGATTCTCGCGCAAATCGTTCCACAGGGTTGCCGGCATGGCCAGAAACACCGCGACGATTTCCGGGTCGAATTGCGTTCCCGAGCACCGCAGGATTTCGTTCCGGGCGTGTGTGATGGACAGGGCTTTCCGGTAGACACGGTCGGAGATCATGGCGTCGAGTGCATCGGCGACAGCGAAAATGCGCGCCCCCAGGGGGATCTGATCGCCTCGCAGCCCGCGCGGGTAACCTGTCCCGTCGAAATACTCCTGGTGAGAAAGGACGATTTCAGCGGCCTCCCTCAAGAACGGGATACGAATCACCATGTTGTATCCGATTTCGCAATGCGTGCGCATGATATCGCGTTCTTCCGCGGTGAGCGGGCCGGGCTTGCGCAGGATTTGATCCGGGATCGCCATCTTTCCGATGTCGTGGAGAAACGCGGCGCGAGCAATTTGGGGAAGCAGGGCCGGGTCCACAGGTATCGCTTTCGCGATGGCGATGGTGAATGCGGTCACGCGCTTGCAGTGGCCTTCGGTTTCCGCATCTTTCAAGTCCAATGCTCCGCCCAGAGCCTCCAGCGTGTCATCGTAAGACTGCTCGAGCTGTTCCAGGGCGCCCTGGAGCTGTGCGGTGCGCTCTTCCACAAGTTTTTCCAGGTTGCGCTGGTAATTGCGGTTTTCCAGCACCAGGCGGCGGTGTTCCAGCGCCCGCCGTACGGCTAAATAGAGCTGATCTTTTTCGAAGGGCTTGAGGATATAGTCGTACGCGCCCCGCCGGATGGCTTCCAGAGCTGTCGAGATGTCGTGCATGGCTGTAACCATGACGACCGGGACATCCGGATCGGTCTTGCGCAGCCACTCGACCAGGCTGAGGCCGTCCATTTCCGGCATGACCATGTCGCTCAGGACCAGATCCACCGGATGCTTTTTAAGGTATTCCTGGGCCAGGCGTCCGTTGCTGACCGAGGTGCACTCGTAACTCTGGACTTCGAGAAGGGTCGAAACAACCTCCCGGATCGCTTCTTCGTCATCGACAATCAGAATTTTTACCTTAGTCAATTAATGCCTCGATATTTTTCATTATACGGCAGGGCGCAGGCCCGCCAAGGGCTAGTTGGCGGGTAAAGAACGAACGTGCTAAGTTTGCAAACAGTCTCTTTCCAGCGGCTTGCTTCCCTCAAGATCGTGCGGCTGCTCGAAGCCAAGACGTTTGGTTTGGTGGTTATGGAATGGAACGTAAATCGATGAATTTCTGAAGATGATTCAGTGGGCGCTCAGCGCATAAGGATGTCCCCGCACTCAGGCGTTGACGCCGCGAGCAAGCTGGCCGGCCGAGAGCGCATTGATCTCCGCAATGGCCTGCTGCATGGACAGCGCAAGACGCCCCACCAGCCCTGTCAGATGCTCGATCTGTCGCAGGGGTACCGGGCCCATGGAAAGCCGGATCCATACCAGCGCGTACAGCATGCGAAATTGCAAGCCCAACAGCAGGCGTTCGCCTTCCTGTTTCTTGCTGATCGCCGGAGAAAGAGCCGCCACCATTCGCGCCAATCGCTCGAGCTTTGAGAAATCCTCATGCAGTCCGGAAAGAAAGCGCCGTGCAATCGCGCGCCGCTCGCGTAGCGCCCGCTGCGCAACATGGGGAGGCGCCATTTCACGCAAATATTGGTCGTCCGCAGCGGAGAGGGCCTGACGGATTTGTGGAAGGTAGAGGTAATGATTTGGACTGATGCTCTCGAACGCCTGGCCAATAGATGCATGGCCCTGCCCCAGAGGAGCGCGTCGCGGGCGCAGGAGCCACAGCAACAGGGTGGCGAAGGCCAGCGCAAGAAGAATGTAAATCCCAACCTCGCTCATGGTTTCAGCATCTCCAGCAGGCGGTCGTTGAGCTCTCGCATGCGAAGATTTACAGCCGGAGACACTGTTTGATAGATGCGACCGGGCAGCAGCGCGGGGCTAACGGCCGGTTCAGGCAGCGGCTTGCGAAGAGCATAGCCCCAGACGCTGAAACAAACCAGAGAAGCAGACACTTGAATTGTGTTCCACATTTGATTCACTCGCTCGATTTGAGGTCCCATCGAGGCTTGCAAAAGCACATACTTCGTAAACATATCCCGCAGCACCGTACTATTCACGACTTCCACGGCGCAGAAAATACAGAATCCCACCGCAATCCATTTTTCAAGCGTATCAATCGGAAGATCGTAGTAGTCGCCGATCACCAGCATTGTCAGCAGGATGATGAGGGAGGCAACGTCGATGTCCCGCTCGATGGTCAGCGCGTATGTCGCAAACCAATTCGGTTGGCCCCATGCATCCAAAGCCCCGTGGACAACAAAAAATAGGGCCATGACAACCAGGATGCGCCAGGCAATCGTCCAGATGCCCCGATACGCCTGCAATCGGTGCTGGCATAACTCCACGATCGCGGAACTCCTTACGAGCATGGCCAAACCGAATGCAGTCCAATTGGCGTAGTAGGATATGGGGGTTCGAAATCCGAAATGCCAAAATACCAAACCATAGATGAGGTTGCTGATCAGGATGGTGCTTGCGTAAACCGCAAACATCGGCAGGCGCCTCTGCAAATGTCTGGCATACACCAGCCAGCAGAGGGCGGCTTCGAATCCCACAACCAAGAAAAATAACAGCAGTTCGTAATGAGTCATTGCCCGGGCCAAGCTGGCAAATTATAGCACGAGAATCTTATAAACATTCGGTAATACGTGCTATACACTCACTTGGCCCGGACCTGGAATCTAGCCTCCGCCATGAGGTGGCGGCGGCATGGGTGCGCCGCCCTGACGAAGGGGCGAGTGAGTTTGGTTAACCGATGCAGCGTTGACTTGACGTGCAACGGGGAGTAGCATCGTCAGTGCGAAAACCGCAGAGCACGTTAGAGTGAGAATCTTTTTCATGGTGGATGACCCTCCCGAGTCGCCACCTTTAATAACGCAAAGGCTTTTGTTCTTGTCGGTTTTAGGGTAAAAAGTTCAGAAATCGGAACAGGTGAGATTGTGGAGAGTTTGGAGCACTTCCATCAAAATCGTTCTGTGATTGAGGACTTCACCTCACGGACGTTATCGGTCATTCCCAGTGATTTTGGGCGGCTTTACTACGTCAGTTCTCTGAAAGACCCCGGCACGGGCCAATATATGCATGAAGGCCTAAGGGACGTGTATTCCGAGGCTTCCGTCCAGCAAGCGCTGGAGCACTGCCATGAAGAGCTGTTTTCGAGGATTTTGGAGACCCCGCTGAGGGACCAGGAGCGGGATTTGCGCAATTGCCTGAACGCTGCTGGGGACAACGTCTGGAATGTGATTGACGGTTGGCGCGAAAACCCCGATTACCAGGCGATGTGCCCTCAAAAACTTCCAGATTATTTGAGCGATTTGTTCTGTTCCAATATGGCAGCTTTATTGGAAGTATTTTCAGCCAGACGATCGAATTAAGGGCTAAGGGCCTGTCCTCGTGGCGATTCCCACCACCTGACCCACGATTTCCGCTTCTTCAGGAAAGCGGTAAACCTCCGGCGCACAAGAAGATAAAGGGTGAGGTACCAGCATCAGCTGTCCCGCCTCGCAGCGGCACCAGCAGCACCTGAATCCCTCGCGCAGTTCAATGAAATAAATCGGACGCTCATACTCATTGGTCCATCCCGAATTCTGAACTTGCTGCAACTTGGGATCGACCAGGACCAGGCTCCCGGGGCGCAGCAAGGGGTGCATTCTCCGGTCATCCAGACCCACGTACCCGTATAAATGCCGAGAGGGTTGATTAAACAGGGTGCCTTCCAGATCCCCCCACCGTTCCACCATTCGCGTCAGAAATTCCGTGCGACTTGGATCGAATGCCGGATCAAAGCGTATGGGGAGGCGCATGCTGGCCGGCCCGGCAGCCACATGGGTATTCGGCGCACTCAGATGGATGCCATCGGAGAAGTGGCCTTCAAAAGGTACTTCGTACCACTGGCAAACTTCCTTGGGGTCCAGGTGATAGATCACCGCTAGAGCATAAAGCTTGTAGAGACTGGGAGTTACGTCCCGGTTCTCGATGTCCGCGAGGCGGCTCAAGTGAACAATAAAGTCGGGGCGCCCGCGCTGGCAGGCCAATTCATAGCTGGCCCGCTCTACATCCCGGTAGGTCAGTCCGAGGCGCTCACGGGCTCTGCGAAGGCGCGCGCCCGGTTGCATGTCCGGCCTGGGGAGTTCGCCTGGATGGCTCAAGCTGTGTATCGCCATGGTTCAGCTTACCTTTCTGTTACGCTTTCAGAACGGTGAAGTTCTGGAACTCTATTGAACCCTATTACCTTATTAAATGATCAGTCGTTTGTTCTTGCGGGCCGCATCTTCTAATTGAAGTTTTCAAAGAAAAGGTGCGGTGCTTATCCGTTTTTGTGAATAGTGATTTGGAACGAAAACCGGATTTTCGGGCCGTGAATGTCCCCTGGCTAGTTGCGGCCACCTCATTTAGTGTATTAGAGTCTAAGAAGAAATGAACTCTATTTTTTTTCCGCGCCGTATTGTCGCTCCGTCAGGGCGGAGTGCCAAGTCCATCCTCGCAGCCTTCGCTGGCGTCATTCTGCTCGGTCTGTTCCCGTTATCGCTGCGTTTGCGAGCCCAGAATGGCGGCGACCCTGTTGCGGAATTCAAGAAGCTGTCCGCGGAACTTTCCAGCGAGAGGCTCGACGGCGGCGCGGGAATTGAGCCGCAGCAAGAGAAAGCCCTCGCCTATCTGGATTCCATTGCGATTCCCGTCTTGAATCTTTCCGCGTCGCCGGACCTGGATGCCGCAAACCAGCGACTGGCGGGGCTGACGTCCCGCGTTCCACCCGTGGGCGAAAATTACCGCCTGGTAAAACTTGGCGGAAACCCCGTCGCGTATGCGTTGGTTGTCAATTTTGGGCTTGGCGGGCCTGCAGCCGTCCGAATTTATGCCGGCGGGACTGGCCGGTACGCCTTGGCCGCGCGGATCGACCATTTCACGCGAAAGGATTTTCTCGACAGCGACATTGAACTCGTGCCCGTGTCCACCTCGGACGCGGTCTTTGTCACCGTGGCCGGCCGCACCGATGATCTGTCGACGGGGTTGTTTTCCGCCTGGCGGTTTGATGGACATGCCGCGGTGCCGCTTTGGACTTCGGATTTGCTGCAGGAGTCAAATTATGAATCCGACGCAAGCGGATTCCATATCACCTATTGCGGCGAGCCGGACCAGGATCATCCCTCTCAATGCCTGAAGATGACGCGCGACGTTTATCGTTACCAGGGCGGTGAATGGAAGCGAGTGGAAACCGCCGATCTCCCCGTCCCCAAGCCCGCGGCGAAATAGTTTGCGGAATTCTGGCCGGCTCCGGAAGCATTGGCGACATCCCCTAGGTGGATGACATCCCTTTTCCCGCAACCCCCATCAAAATGCTAATGTGAAGTAGGTCTTGCTTGCGGGAAAAGGACGGGATCGCGTGAAGCGTATTTCTGCGGGACTGATGGCCATACTTTTTGTGGCGCTTGGGGCGAGGGCGCAGCAGGCTGCGCCACCGGCCCCGTTGCCACTGCCTGCCTCCGCGCAAAGCGCCGATTTTCTGCAGGCCGCCGATGAAGTGCTCGCCGAGATGAGCAAGCTGATTTCCCTGCCGATCCTTTCCCCGCTGAAGAAGAGCATCCGCTCACGCGAGGAAATTAAGGCTTACCTTCTGCGGAAAATGAATGAGGACAAGGACGCGGACAAGCGCTACGCCGATCAGAAAACCATGGAGAAGTTTGGCCTGCTCCCGAAGGACTATCCCCTCGAACAGACACTCGTGAAGGTGCTCACCGAACAGATTGCCGGGCTCTACGATCCGGAAAGCCAGGAATTCTTTATCGCCGATTGGACCTCTCCCGCCGATGAGCGCATGGTGATGGCGCATGAGCTGACGCACGCGTTGCAGGACCAGCATTATCACATCGACAAGTGGAGCGACGCGGCAAAGCCGAACGATGATGCCGAACTGGCCCGCGACGCGGTGCTCGAGGGTTCCGCCATGGCCGCCATGATTGATTACCAGCTGCGCGGCAAGGGGAGCATCCGCGATCTTGGCGATTTTGATCCCTCCCTGCTCATGGGGGACAAGGACAGCAGCCCGGAGCTTGCAAAAGCGCCGAAGGTCCTGCAGGACGAACTGCTTTTCCCCTACACTGCCGGCACCCGGTTCACCCAGCAGGTCCTCAAAGCGTGGAACGGATGGCCGGATTTTCACAAGGTATTCGAGAATCCTCCCGTATCAACGCAGCAGATCATGCATCCGGAGATGTACCTGCAAAACGTCGTGCCCTCAAAAGTCACCCTTCCCGAGACCGTGGGCCTGGTTTCCGCGGACTGGAAAAAGCTCGATGAAAACCTTATGGGGGAATTCGGGCTGCTGGAAATCTTCAAGCAATTTCTGGATAAGGACCGCGCAACGAATCTGGCGGCGACGTGGTCCGGAGATCGCTACGCCCTGCTGGAAAATCAGAAAGACAAGCGCACGATGCTGGTGTTTCGCGTGCGCCTGGCAAGCGATGCCGACGCAGCCCGCTTTTTCGGCGCCTACAGCGAATTGCTTGAATTGAAGTACGGCACGCGCACGAATCTGATGCGGCGGCCCAACTTCTTCTCCTTCGATACGCCGGAAGACGGCGTTTTCCTGCGCTGCCTGGGGACCGATTGCCTTATTCTGGAAGGCGGGACTCGCGCCGTTTTCGACGGCCTCACCAAGCGAATGAACTGGCCCGCCGGACCGGCCATACCGGTCAAGCCGAATCGCCCGCACGTCGATGTGACTATGCTTCCGGTCCCTCCCAACGTGATCGCCGGTGCCGGTCCGCCCATGCGGCCCATGGCACCGTGAGCCAGATCGCCAGCGCGCTGAAAGCGAGCACGCGCACACTCGGGGGAGGCGGGCCAACCAGGGAGGCAGCGTAGAGTACGGCAAGCAGTCCAAGCAGCGACCACAAAGCTAAATTTCCTGCGCGATCTTTCGCGCGAGTTGCGATGAGATAGATCGCTATCCCCGCCGCGAACAGCAAATACTCCACCAGAATCGTCAGAGGCAGCGAATTCCACATTCCCAGTCCGAATTTTGGCCCACCGGGGTAAATCGGCATATCCGGCCGATGCGCGATGAAATCGAGCACCCAGTGTGTGGGAACCAGCGCGCCTACCAGAAGCGCGCCCTTGCTATTTCCCCGGAGAAGGAAATAGGCGATACCCAAAATGGCGCCCCAGCCCAATTGCGCCACGAGGCTGTGTGAAATTGGATACGATGTGAAATCCAGCGGCGAGGCGGCCAGAAGTCCCGGCACGATGCGGACGTGCTCGATCCCGGCGAGCAGCAGCACGGGCCACAGGATATCCGCAAATTGCGCGGCAAGGACCAACGTGCCCAGAGAAGTCTTCGGCGCCGCTTTTTTTGCGGCAAGCGCGACGCCAAAATGTCCGAGAAACATAATTTCCTCCGCACCTTCGGAAGTTACCGGGTCGCACGAAGAAGTTCAGGGGATGCCCCGGCCGCGCAGCGGCGCTCCAGGCGCGCCAGCCGGTGAGCGAGGCGCGATTCCATCTTGACGGCGCGAGCCGGCGCGATCCCTTCATTATGGCGCGCGTCGCGCAACTCAGCGATTGCGGTGCGAACCAGTTCGGCGGCGCGGCGCGGCTGTTTCTCGCGATGCTCGTAATAAATGGCCAGCTGCTCGGCGGCCTGGATGGCCGCTGCAAGACCTTTTTCCGCATCCTCCCGCAGGATGGCGGCTTTGCTGCGTTTCGCAGGTTTCGGAGCTTTGCGCAATTCGTTCCAGAGGGAAGCGGCGCGCGTGTAGTCGAGTTCCCGCTTCGCGATGTGAGCCAACTCGGCTTGCGCAAGCCGCTCCACGGGCCGCGGCAGTCCCGCGCGCAGCGCGCTTTCGTATAGTTCCCGCGCGCGAGAGCTATGGCCTCGGCGGCGAAGGATGCGAGACACCCCGAGAACCTCGATCGGGTCGTGCGTGTCCGGGTGCGCGGCGTTCGCGATTCCATTTCCGCTATCGAGCAGCGTTAATATTTTACCCGCCAGCGCGGCCAGGCCGCGCAGGTCCATCTGGTTGTGACGGAAAACTCCGGCGAGCGGTTCGGCCGATCCCCCGCGCAGATAATCAAAATACATTTGAGGGATCAGCGAAGAATCAATGTCCTCGTGGCGGGACCATTCGAGCGGGCGGCCGTCGCCTCCCAGAACGTGGCGCTCGAGGTCCTTCAGCCGCACGGACCCGAGTCGCAGTTTCCAGATTTGGCGCGCGGGATGCAGCAAATCCAGATGCACTGGGGGAGTGATCGACCGGATCGCCCGCGTCATGCGATAGCGCGTTTCCAGCAGCGGCCAGTCGAAGCTTTTTCCGTTGAAGGTTACCAGGACGGGGCGTTTCGCCATGCGCTCGGACAGTTCGAGCAGAAGGGAATGTTCCTCATCGAGATCGCGCATGAAGAACTGTTCGACTTGCAGCCCGCCGGCGTCCCACCACGCAATTCCCACGAGAAATGGATACGTTCCCGTGCCGCCGGCAAGCCCGGTGGTTTCCGTGTCGAGAAACATCCACTGTTCCGGATCCACTGCCAACTGCGTTAATGCCGCGGCATCGAGAGTCTGCGGGAGCAGCAGGGAGAGCGAACGCGCATCCGGCACGCACATTTCCGGCGTTGCGTACCACTGCTGCACCGATAAGTGCTCCCCGTAATGGTTCCGGCGGACCCGGCCGTCAAGAAGTCTCGCGATGCGGTCACTCTCCTGCGGAATGTCCGGAGCGGGAGGCGCCGGGATTTCCCGCTTGCGAGCGGGCCGCAACGCCGCGATATGCGCGAATTTGTCGTTTGCACTCAAATAGAGAACCGAGGTTCAGATTACCAATAGCACAGGCTTTAGCCTGTGTTCATTTGATCTTTATTCAGGCCAAAAACTGCACACAGGCTGAAGCCTGTGCTACGCGCCCAGGCAAGCCAGAATCGCCAGGGCCGCCTCTTTGGCGCGTTCGGCGCGCTCTCCCACGGGACCCACGCACGAGGGGCATCCGTTCTCGCACGGGCATGCCGCGATCAACTCGCGCGTTTTAGTAAGCAGCAATTTGTGCGCCCGGTAGAGCGGTTCGGAAAATCCGATGCCCCCGGGATACGCGTCATAGAGGTAGAGGTTCGGCTCGAAGAATTCCTTTTCCGCGAGCGTGGCGACGGATTTCAGGTCTGGCGTTTCTTCCCATTCGATTTGCGAGCCGGGCGACGGCGGGCGCTCGCCAATGGCCGTGCCCAGGTCGCGCGTGTCGCACATCAGCAGCAGTGTGGCGATGGATTCCAGGGCATGGAGCAAACCGAACATGCCGCTCTGGCGGTCGCTCACGGAAAACGGCAGCGAATCCACCAGTGGGCGCTCGAGCGTCAGCCAGAATGCGGTGGTGTGCATCTCGTTTTCCGGCAATTCGAGTTTGCCGTCGCCCACATTTTCATTGGTGAAGAATTTTATCTTCTTGAAGCCAACCACCTGCGACCGGACCAGAACGTCGCCATGGGTTCGCGCGGCATGGACGTCTACGCCGGAGGACTCGATGCGTTCGCTCGCAGCCGTTTCCAGCACGCGAACCTGCGTATAGCGGATGGCGTCGGTGTAGTAATCCACGTCGACGCGCTTCACATACGCCTTGCGTTCCTCGAAATTCAGCGCCTCGACGTGAAACTGCTGTCCCTGGTGCAGATAAATCGCCTTGGGATGCACCGTCGTGAGCGCGCTCGAAAAATCGACCTCGCCGATCACTTCGGTTCCTTGCGTGGTGTCCACGATCACGAAATTGTCGGAAGTCACCGATCGCAGGCTCACCGTGTCCGCGGGATACGCCTCCTGCGTCCAGTGCCAGTGCTCTCCGGTGCGATGCAGAAACCCTGCTTCAGTCAGGCGTTCGCAAAGTTCGGGAACGTCCACTCCGCCGAAGGATTCCTCCGCGGCGATAGGGAGTTCAAACGCCGCGCATTTCAGATGATTCACCAGGATTTCCAGGTTGTCGGGCTGCACGAAGGCGTGCTCGGGAGAGCGGCCGAAGAAATAGTCCGGATGCTGCACGATGAACTGGTCGAGCGGCGCCGAGGAGGCCACCAGGACCGCGCAGGAACTTCCGCTGCGGCGTCCGGCGCGGCCGGCGCGCTGCCATGTGGAGGCGATCGTGCCCGCGTACCCGGCCATGATCGTGGCGTCGAGCGAGCCAACGTCGATGCCCAGTTCGAGCGCGTTGGTCGAAACCACGCCGCGGATTCGGCCTTCCCGCAGGCCGTGCTCGATTTCGCGCCGTTCGCCGGGCAGATAGCCGCCGCGATAGCCGCGAATCGCCGGGGAATGTCCCGGCGGCATCGGATTGGCCTGCTGCAAATACGTGAGGAGCACCTCGGTGTTCAGCCGCGAGTTGGCAAACACGATGGTTTGCAGGTTGCGCTTCAAAAATTCCTGCGCGACGCGCGAAGATTCGTTGATATAGCTGCGCCGTATGCCGAGAAATCGGTTTACGACGGGAGGATTGTAAAAGACAAAGAATTTTTCGCCCGCCGGCGCGCCGTTTTCCTCGATCACGTCAAATTCAGTCTCCGCCAGGCGCGCAGCGAGTTCTCCCGGATTCGCTATCGTCGCCGAGGAGCAGATGAATTGCGGATCGGACCCGTAAAAGCGAGCGATGCGCCTCAGCCGCCGCAGCACGTTGGCCAGGTGACTGCCAAATACGCCGCGGTAGGTGTGCAGCTCGTCCAGCACGACGTAGCGCAGGTTCTCAAACAGACGTTGCCAGCGCGTGTGGTGCGGCAGGATGCCGGTGTGCAGCATGTCGGGGTTCGATAGGACGATGTGTCCCCGCTCGCGGATCGCTTTGCGCGCGTCGGAGGGCGTATCCCCATCGTAGGTAAAAACACCGAACCGATGATCGAGGCGCGCGGATAGATCGTGAAGTTCGGCGAGCTGATCCTGCGCGAGCGCCTTGGTGGGGAACAGGTATAAGGCGCGCGCATCCGGATTTTCGAGAACGGCGTTCAATACGGGCAGGTTGTAACACAGCGTTTTTCCGGAAGCTGTGGGCGTGACCACGACGACGTTGCGTCCCGTGTGCACGGCCTCCGCGGCGGCCGCCTGGTGCGTGTAGAGTGCGGCGACACCTTTCTCGGCGTAGGCCCCCGCCAGTTCTGTCCGAATCCACTCCGGCAGCGGCGCGAATTTCGCATCGCGCGCCGGGATGTGGCGCACGGCGGTGAGGATTTCGCCGTGACGGTCGCGTTCCGCGAGTTGCTCGAGGATTTCATGGACCCGCGTAACGGTCAGTGAATCTTTTGTACGTCGCACCGCGAGAGATTGAGGCACTTCCGACCTCCTTTTCCATTCGCCTTTTATTCGCTAACGCTAGCACGGCGCGTGCCGTGACGCAATCCTGATTTCTTGCCAGCCCACTGGAATGTTTCTCACCACAACGCGTTCAGCATTTCACAAAAGTTTTTTCCGCCCGCCAGTTTTGTTTCGGTTTGCACAAGGACATATCCGGCCCGTACTGGAGTGCTGCGATGGGCCTGTACCTATTTTGTCCTTTCGACCAGTCGAGGCCTGATTCTGCGGAGATTTATCCTTCGCATAGGTCAGAGATGAGTTTTCTGGGGGAAGCCCTCTGATCGGCACTGTACGAGCCGGCGCAGTTTTGGGACCCGGTAGAAGACTTAGAAATGGAGAGCCAAATGAAAACTACCGGGGGAATCAAACAAAAGCTTCTAAATATGGCAATCGTTGCCACGCTGCTGTTCGGTTTTGGAACACCAGCGCACGCCAGATCACACTCATGGTCCTCAAATTCGGTCGATTTCGGCAATCAAGGGGTTGGCACGACGAGTGCGCCTCAGACCATAACAGTTACAAACAATAACAGATGGCCGATGCAGATTCTAAATGTGTCTTTGTCCGCACCGCAATTCTCATATTCCGGGCCTTCTTTGCCCCTCACTTTGTATCGTGGCCAGAGCATGACAGCCACAGTGACATTTTCCCCGACCGCCGCACAGGCTTACTCGGGCACATTGTCCTTTTCGGCTGGCCGCGGACGACTGATTTCGTTCGCTTTGAGCGGTACAGGTACGTCCTCGCAGACGCAGCCTGCCACAATCACGACGCAGCCGTCAAGCAAGACGATCATCGCGGGCCAAACCGCTACATTCAACGTTGCGGCGACTGGCACTTCACCCATGGCGTACCAGTGGAGGAAGAACGGAGGGTCGATCAGCGGCGCGACGTCTTCCTCTTATACAACTCCTGCGACAACCACATCGGACAACAATGCGCAGTTCACGGTGAACGTGAGCAACAGCGCGGGCAGTGCAACCAGCAACGCTGCGGTCCTCACGGTGAATACCGCCGTGGTAGCGCCATCCATCACGACTCAACCGTCCAGCCAGACAGTAACCGCCGGGCAGGCCGCCACATTCAACGTTGCGGCGAGCGGCACTTCACCCATGACGTACCAGTGGAAGAAGAACGGAGGGGCGATCAGCGGCGCGACGTCTTCCTCTTATACAACTCCTGCGACAACCACATCGGACAACAATGCGCAGTTCACGGTGAACGTGAGCAACAGCGCGGGTAGTGCAACCAGCAATGCTGCGGTGCTGACGGTGAATGCCTCCGTGGTAGCGCCATCCATCACGACTCAACCGTCCAGCCAGACAGTAACCGCCGGGCAGGCCGCCACATTCAACGTTGCGGCGAGCGGCACTTCACCCATGACGTACCAGTGGAAGAAGAACGGAGGGGCGATCAGCGGCGCGACGTCCTCTTCTTACACAACTCCTGCGACAACCACATCGGACAACAATGCGCAGTTCACGGTGAACGTGAGCAACAGCGCGGGTACTGCAACCAGCAACGCTGCGGTTCTCACGGTGAATACCGCCGTGGTAGCGCCATCCATCACGACTCAACCGTCCAGCCAGACAGTAACCGCCGGCCAGACGGCGACATTCGCCGTAGCAGCAACGGGAACGACGCCCATGACGTACCAGTGGTCCAAGAATGGGGCGCCGATCAGCGGGGCGACTTCCTCGACCTACACGACGCCTGCAACCACGAGTTCGGACAATGCAACGCGGTTCAACGTTATAGTGACCAATGGGGCAGGCAGCGCCGCCAGCGCCTCCGCGACTCTAACGGTCAATTCGGCTTCACAAACTCCGGGCTGCGTGACATCGTCAAACACATGGACAAATACGCCGCTCTCCCAGGCCCAGACGGGAAGCTTCCGCGTCACCTTTGACGGCACGGCTTCCACCTCGGCGAATGATAGTGTCATGGGCCTTTCGTCTGGACCCGCCGGTGCGTACACCGATCTGGCGGCGATTGTTCGATTCAACGACACAGGAACCATCGATGCCATGAATAGCAGGAACTACACGGCGGCTTCGATGATTCCGTATTCACCTGGCGTGACCTATCATTTCATCATGGACGTGAACATTGCCGCTCATACGTACACGGCATCGGTAATGATCGGTTCCGTGCAGACAGTCATTGGATCCAATTACGTATTCCGCGCCGAGCAGGCAAATGTTGCTTCGCTGGCCTACCTGGGGTCGCTTTCGTCCCTGGGCAGCAGCACGGTTTGCAACCTTGCCCTTACGGTCAACGCGACCGGGGTGGTCGCTCCATCCATCACGACGCAACCGTCGAGCAAGACGATCATCGCGGGCCAAACCGCTACATTCAACGTTGCGGCGACCGGCACTTCACCTATGACGTACCAGTGGAAGAAGAACGGAGGGGCGATCAGCGGCGCGACGTCTTCTTCTTATACAACTCCTGCGACAACCACATCGGACAACAATGCGCAGTTCACGGTGAACGTGAGCAACAGCGCGGGTAGTGCAAACAGCAATGCTGCGGTGCTGACGGTGAATGCCTCCGTGGTAGCGCCATCCATCACAACGCAACCGTCCGGCAAGACCGTAACGGCCGGGCAGACCGCCACATTTAGTGTTTCGGCGACGGGCACTTCACCCATGGCGTACCAGTGGAGGAAAAACGGAGGGGCGATCAGCGGCGCGACGTCCTCTTCTTACACAACTCCTGCGACAACTACATCGGACAACAATGCGCAGTTCACAGTGGCCGTGAGCAACAGCGCGGGTAGCGTCACCAGCAGCCCCGCAACGCTCACCGTCAGCACCACGGCCCTTTTGCTGAATTCCAGCTCCACAAGCCTGAGTTTCGGCAATGTGAACGTATCCAGCAGCAGTTCCAAGAACGTGACATTAACCAACGCGGGAACTTCCAATATCACGATTTCCAACGTCACCATTTCCGGCGCCGGTTTCAACGCGAGCGGTGTTTCCACCGGTCTCATCCTGTCGCCGGGACAGACAGCAACCCTGACGGCTACTTTTGCCCCGTCATCTACCGGCAGCGTCAACGGCAGCGTCACCGTGGCCAGCAACGCCACAAATTCACCCAGCGCGATCGCGCTATCCGGCACAGGCATCAGCGCCGTCACTCACTCCGCGGCGTTGTCCTGGACGGCCAGCACATCCACAGTGATGGGGTACAACGCGTACCGCAGCACGCAATCCGGCGGCCCTTACACCAAACTGACCAACACACCTGTTCCCTCGACAACCTATACCGATACCAACGTCACGTCCGGCACCACGTTCTACTACGTGGTGACCGCGGTCGATGCGAATAGTTCAGAGAGCGATTATTCGACCCAGATCAGCGCGAAAATTCCATAACCCCAAACAACCACCCCAGGGGAGCCGCGGATCAACCCGCGGCTCTCTTTTTTTGCGGCTGCAAATCAGTCTGGCCGGCCTAGTAGTGAAACCTGTATTTCAATTGCACGGAAAGCTGGCGTGGATAGTTGAAATGAGTTCCGCCAAACGTATTGCTGTTGTCGAGCAAATAGCGCGTGTTGCTGAGGTTGAGCGCTGTCACCGATATAGACCACGCCTCCCCAAATGATTTACCGGCGGAAATATTCGCTTCGGTGTGCGGAGCCAGATGGGCGGGGCCGTCTTCATCGAGAAAGCCCGAGCCGAACGATACGGCCGGAGAGATCCAGGTTTCCCAGGGCAGAGAGATGTCGAATCCCGCGTTCAGCGTGTGACGCTGATCGTGGTCCAGGAAATAAAAATCGTTTCCGGGTGAGCTGAAATCCGTCAATCCTCCTGTCACCGGTCCGCGACCCTCTACAAACTGATAGGAATAGACCGCGTGGAACTGCACCCTGCCGGCGATCTTCGGCGAGCGGATCGTTCCTTCCCAGCCTCGAATCCGCGCGCTGGCGATGGTAAGCGGGAAGAAAATGTCGGAATTTTCCAGAACGTCATGGTCAAAGAAATTGCGGGCGTTGGTTCGGAAGTTGGCAACGTCGAACACCCAACCGGCAACGGGAATGGTCAGGCCGAATTCGCGCTGTTCGTCGCGCTCCCCGTGCAGAGGCAGATAGCCCTGATCGGGTGAGAGGTCGAAGAGCGTTCCGAGCCCTCCGATGGTGGAAAGGGGCGGCGCCTGGTAGTAGCGTCCATAAAACGCGCGCAGCACCCAACCCAGGCGCGGAATTCGGATTGAGGCGCCCAGCCGGGGGTTCGCGGCATTTTCGCTCAACGAGCCGCCGAAATGCGTCAGGCGCAGCCCGCCGGACAAGGTGAGCCACTGCCAGGGCTGGTAGCGGTCTTCCGCGAAAACAGCCGTAAGATTGCCGTTCAGAGATTGCTCCTGGTGCACGGTGGTTCCCGAGCTGTCGTTCGCAACCACGTTGAACAGAGAGTCGTCATGTTCGGCGAATCCGTACACGCCGAACTGGGCATTATGTTTTCCGCGAACGATTTGAAGACTTGACTGCGCCCCGGCATATTGCGATGCGCGATGGTCGGTGGCGATTACGGGCATGTCGTTCGGCCCGCCGTCGAATCCGGCCCGGTTGTAATGATAGAACGGGGAAATCGTCACAAGAATTCCCGCATTTACGGTGTGAACCCAGGAAAAGTTGACGAAAGCGTCGCGCTCGCGTTGCACATCGGCGGTGCCGCTGGCCTGACCGGCCAGGTCATTCGGAACCTGAAAAAAATCGTTTCGAACCGACGTTACCAGCCGAAGTTGATCCGAGGGTGTGGCGTTGAAGATAATCGATCCGAAGCCGCCGTACCCGTTCGCTGCGTCATGAAGATGGTCGGCAATGGGCGGGGCGAGGCCCAGATTCGTCCGGTACCCGTTGGCGCTGACGTAATAGGCGAAGCGGTCGGTATGATCGCCGAAGCTCAATTGATCGTCGGTCCTGCCAAAGGCCCCGGCATTGATCGTCAGATCCGCTTCGCGATCGCGCTCGAATCCGTTTCGCGTGACCACGTTCAAGACGCCGTAGGTGCGGTCGCCGGCGTCGGCGGAAAGGCCGCCTCTCTGCACTTCGAGCGTCTCGATATCGCCGGGGTGAAATTGCGTGCCCACGTTGCTCGCGATATTGGTATTGGGAACCGGAACGCCATCCACCAGCCACGTGACCTGATGGCCGCCGCGGATGTGGAGCTGGTCGTGCACCATGTACGCGCCGGGAACGTAATTGGTGATCATGGAAAGGCTATCTGCGTTGCTGGCGCCGGGAGTCCTGGCAATTTCCTGTCGCGTCACGTCGGTGGGAGGGCTTGCCGAATCGGGCGACGTGGGTTCCACCTGGGCGGTCACACTGACATTGGATTCCAGGGAAGCCAGATTGAGGACGAAGTGCAGAATTGGCGCACTGCCAACGTTGACCAGAATCGGATTTCGAACCGGCTGAAATTGATCATGCATAATGACGATCGTGTATTCTCCCGCGGGAACCGCATCGATCAGGAATTCGCCGTTCGCGTCGGATTGCGTGTTGCGCTTCCAGTTCAGGGTGTTTGACGACAACGTTATTTCCGCGCCTTCGATGGGTCTATGCTGAGGATCGTGTACGATGCCGCGCACCGTGCCGAATACATCGGCATGGACACGCTGTGGAGCAATCACCTGGCTGATGAAACCCATAGCCAGCAGCAATACGGCAGAAATCAAAGCTCGCTTCGCAGTCATTCGCTCTCCTATCCGAGTTGAGGGTCCAAGCCTGTCCGCGCGGACAAATCCCCCCTGATGGCGGAATTTGCGATTTGAAACACGATGGACGAATTAGCTTGGAAATGTTCGGGGAGGAGGACTGGATGGAACGCTGATGTGGAAGAAAACAAAGCCGGGAACAAACGCCGGCGCAGGTTCGGCGATCGAGTGGCTATGAACGGCCATCGGGACCGCGAGTACAAAAGGTGCGATTCCCAGGACAGGGTTCGGTGACATGTCGCACGCGTTCATCGAACAACCGTTCCCCTTGGAATTGCACTCCGCTGCACAGTTGCTCATCTGTTTTTGGTGGCCGCTGGCCTGGTGATGGCGCATGGGGCAATAAATGGAATTGCAGCAGGGCGGCAAATCAGGAGAGGAAAACGCATCAGCCAGGGTAGGAACCCCGGCAAGCAGCAGCGCCAATAGTGCGGCAACGGCTAGAAATTTCCTCATAATTTGCTGCGGTCGCATACAGCCTTATTGCGTGAAGATACCACCGATCGGCGCCCCGCGACAATGCCAAAATAAAATGCTCCCTGCCTTGCGGCTTGACACGGAAGGCTGCGCCCGCCAATATTCATTGCATGGCATACTCTTTCCTGATGTTCGATTTTGGCGGCAACGAAGACGTTGCCCAGCAAGCCCGTCATAAGGCCGACGGCTGGAAGCAGGGATTCCGCCTCGACAAAAAGCTTCAACTTAAATTTGACCGCAAGGAGACGGAGGCAAAAAAGGAGACGCCTTCCGAAGCAGTTCCGAAAGGTCCGAAAGAGGCCTCCAAAGGCAAGGCCCAGTCCAAGACAAAAGCGAAATCCGGCGGCGATGACGCCTCCCAAACCGATTCGCTCCCCGAACCGCAGCAGGAAATTCGATTGATTGTTCGCCTCGACTTTTCAGACCACGAAAAACTTTCCCACCAGCGATGGCTGGATCGAATTCCCGCGGAAGAGCCGTTCAAATCGGCGAAATTGAAGATTGTGCGTTCAGGCGACCCGGAATACGAAAAGACTGCCGACCTTTTCGATTCTTTAGATTGAATCTTCCTGATTGAGGACTTCGAGGCGATTTTAACGTGCAGGTTCGGGCGCCCTGCTGGGATGGCCCGGCTTTCTTGCTATCGGGAAGACTGCAGGATTTCCAAGGTCGAGAATAGATCGGACAAAAACTCGTCCCGGCGCATGCGCTCTGCTTTACGGATCAGGGCACCAAGAACCAACCCTGTCATAAGGGATAGTAAAGACCAGACGGCCAAGATTTCCATGGCTTTGATGGCAAAGGTGCCCATATCGCGCCTCACTCCCCACTTATTTAAAATGCAGCCACAGAGGATATGGCAATATGAAAGCCAAACAATCATGCTGAACCAGATTTTGTAACTCACATCGATTGAATTATATAGGAGCTATCAGCCCTGAATGGTTGACCTTCGATAAAATCCCCGCCCGATAAACTCTACACTGTACCGGATTTGTTTACATCGTCCACCGGAATCGCAAAGGACAGGACGACATACCTTTACCTTAACAACGACCAGGCTAAAAATTCCCATATGACTCAGTTTGAATTCTGCTTATGCCCCCCAAAGCGCGGGGGCGGACTGGCCTCTTCAAAATCCAGGGAAGATTCACATTGCCTGCCAATTTCGGCGGGACGCGCTCTCGGTACTGTCCATCCGGACGGCTAAATCACCCCGTCCTGTTTCTGTCCTTCCGACCAGCATTTTCTTTCCGTCCGCTCCGCTAAGCTCTTAGTTGTAATCAAAACCGCGGTGCCGGAGTGTAGGCGGGAGTTTTTTCGTCTGATTCGAGCACTGGAGTCCGGGCCGGAGGACTGTTCATGCGAGCGTTATCGTTACGAATGTCGATCCGAATATCGAACCGAAAATCGTTACGAAATCTCTCGTGGAACGTCTGGGTCCTTGGATCGCTCCTGCTGTTATCCCTGAATGTCAGCGCTCAAACCTGGCGGCAAGTAGGCCCTCCCGGTGGAGACGTACAATCCCTCGCGGCGGTTCCTGGGAGCACCGGAACGCTGTTTCTTGGCACTTCCGACGGCCACGTATTCGGTTCGCGGGATGCAGGCGAACATTGGGAACTGCTCGGCCGGATTGGCGAGCATCACGACGACGTCATCATGTCCATGTTTGTCGATTCGCGCTCGGCAAGCACGATCTACGCCACCAGCTGGACACTCAGCTCCCATGGGGGTGGCGTCTATCGCAGTTCCGACTCGGGACACACCTGGCAACTGATCGGTCTCGCCGGGCACGCCGTGCGCGCGATTGCCGCGGCGCCTTCCCATCCGGATACGCTCGTGGCCGGGGCTACCGACGGCGTGTACCGCTCGGAGGATTCAGGAAAACATTGGGCCCGCATCTCTCCCGAAAATAACAAAGACCTGCGCAATTTTGACTCCATCGCGATTGATCCGCGCGATCCCGATACGATCTATGCGGGCACCTATCACCTGCCATGGAAAACGGTCGACGGCGGAAAGACCTGGTCCTCGATTCACAAAGGAATGGTGGACGATTCGGATGTCATGAGCATCACGACCGATCGGAATGACCCCTCGCATATTTTCGCCAGCGCATGTTCCGGTATTTATCATAGCTCCGATGCCGGGGCCAATTGGACCAAGTTCAAGGGCATCCCGAAGGATTCGCGCCGGACCGTGCACATCCTGCAGGACCCGAAACGCCCGCAGACCGTTTACGCAGCCACTACCGAAGGTCTTTGGAAGACGGCCGACGACGGCGCGACGTGGCACATGATTACGCCCGCTTCCTGGAGCATCCTTTCCATGTTGATTGACCCGGAAGATTCGGACCGCTTGATTCTCGGCACCGAAAGGCTGGGTGTTGAAGTGAGCGAGGATGGCGGAAAGACATATCGCGCTTCCAACCAGGGTTTTTCGCATCGCCGCATTGTCGATGCCGCCGTCGATCCGCAGCATCCGGAACGCGCACTGGTCGTGTTGACGACCAACTTTGAACCCGTGCTCGAAACAAGCGACTCGGGACGCACGTGGACCCCAATCGCCGCGGGACTCAAGTCAGGGCCGCCGCGCCACGTTTTCGCCTCTCCCGATGGCTGGTTCGCAGCCCCTGGACCGGGCGGGCTGATGCGTTACGACCGGTCGAAAAAATCCTGGGTCGCGGTGAATCAAGTCATCGAAAAATCAGTTCCAGCCGGCACGCGGCAAGCCGTAACCGTGAAGAAGGTATCCGCACGGGGCTCGAAACGCTCCCGTTCGAAAGCGCCCGCAACGTCCGCGACTCCGGCAATGACGAAATCCATTGTTTCGTTCCGCGCCCATGTGAATGACATGGCCTTCAGCCGTGACGTTTGGTATGCCGCCACAGATGAGGGCCTGTTCGCTTCGCGCGACCGGGGTCTCCATTGGATGGCCGTGCCGCTTACTCCCGCTCAGCCCGCGCCGCCTACGATGTCCGCAGCGCGATCGCCGGTTCGTGCCGTCCGCATTGGCAACGGCAATCACTACGTTTGGGCCATGACCCCGCGGCAACTGGAAATTTCCGGTGACGCCGGAAAAACCTGGATCGCGCGCCCTCTGCCTTACGAGCCGCGCGGACCTCTGCATTTCCAGCCCGAGGGTAAAAATTCAGTCGTGCTCGCAAGCGACCACGGAGTTTTCCTCTCGCGGGATACGGGAGAATCGTGGCATCAGGCGAAACTTTCCGAGCTGTTGATCGAGGACCTGACGCCGTTGCGTGGCGCCATGGTCGTGTCCACAGCCAACGGCGCATTGTTCCTCTCCCGCGACGGTGGCAAGACGTGGGGACACATCGAGGGTCCCGGCGCCGAGGGCAGGCTTTCCGCCCTGCGTTCCCGCGAAGCGGGGAACCAATTGGTCGCGGTGTCGGCGACCGAAGGACTTTTCGTGATGGATATGGGTTCCGCATCGTCTGCTTCGGCCGATTCGATTGCGGATTCACCCGCGTCGGGGCAGTAACGGCGGGTGAAGCTTTGAAAGCGCGATTGGTACGCGACGAAAAGGTTCCGTTCAGGAATGAATTTTTTTTGAAGAGATTGCCGGCGCACCTTCGCTGCCGCGATGCTGTGCGCTCGCAATATGCCGGCGCTTATCCCCCCGGTTGCGCCGTCATCCAGCGCGGCCGAGCGTTTCCGCCCCAGCCACCACACCCTGGGGCGTGAAACGCTCGCCGCGATGTTTACCTGCCTTCAGCTTTGAAAATGAGTTACTCCTGCGGACAGTTGCTTGTCCCGATGATGGAAAGTCATCCGGGGCACTGACTCAGTGCAACAAAGTCTTGCCTGAGCAATTCGCCCGCGATCCTGAGCGACTCGCGCGCTTTCAGCGCGAAGCCAAGATGCTCGCGGCGCTGAATCATCCCAACATCGCAGCCATCTACGGCCTCGAAGAATCCGGCAATACGCATTATCTGGTGATGGAACTGGTGCCGGGTTCGACGCTGACGCGGTTGACTTTTGACCCCGGCCTGGATCGATTCCCGGTGTCGTCGCCCGACGGCCGGCGGATCGCGTTTTCATCGACGCGTAGCCAATCCCTTGGCGATGCATTCTGGCGGGCCGCGGATGGCACCGGCCCCGCCGAAAAACTCGCTGTCGGGACGCGGCAAGTATTTCCCTCATCTTTTTCTCCCGACGGCACGCAACTGGTGGTGCAGGGCGCGATGGGCGGTGGAGATAACGATGACAACATCTCCGTCATTACACCGGGGAGCGGGGGAAAAGCGGGAAGCATCAAACCGCTGCTGGAAACCAAGTATGACGAACGCAACGCGCAGATTTCGCCCGACGGCCGCTGGCTGGCCTACGAATCGGACGAATCGGGGCGATTCGAAATTTACGTGAGACCTTTTCCAAATCTGGAAGGCGGCCGCTGGCAGGTTTCCACCAACGGCGGCACGCAGGCGGCATGGGCGCGGAGCGGGCGCGAGCTGTTCTACCGCAACGGCGCGGCGATGATGGGGGTCCCGGTGCGGACGGAAGCCGGTTTTGTCGCGGGGAGTCCCACACAGTTGTTCCAGGGACAATTCGCCGGCACGCTGGGCGGCCGCAATTATGACGTCTCGCCAGACGGCCAGCGGTTTCTGATGCTCAAGGAAGTGAAGCCCGAAGACGCGAAGGCGGCGCGACGGGACAGCCTGATTGTGGTGACCAACTGGGTTGAGGAATTGAAACGGCTCGTGCTCGCCGAAACCAACTAGATCCAGGGTGATGGGCAAAACTGTCACCCCCCCTGTAAGGCCACTGTCCATAAATCCTGCAAGTTTTCAATAAGAGCCCATTTTGAGTTGTTTTGGCCGGATAGCGAGCTATTCTTACAAACTCCTGAGTGCAGCCTTTCCAGATCTTGTAAGAATCGATGAATGCTCTTGAGAGGCGTGGTGGCACAGGCTTCAGCCTGTGCGGTTTTGGTCTTCTTACATCGCAACTGCGCACAGGCTGAAGCCTGTGCCACCAAAAGCCATCCCAACGGCTTTCTAGGCTCGCCGGAGAGATTGAAAATGATTCCAGTGGTTGCGTGGTGAGAAATAAAGGCTAGAGTATGGAATGTCGGCAAGCCGGCAGTAATCCTCGGACCCCACACCACGTCACAACTCGCGCCGAGTCGCGTGAGTCGGCTTCTCGGAATGTGGCCCAGCGCGAAAAGCCAGGTCCTGAATATGCCATCTATTCAAGATAAGAGTTGGGCGCACTGACAGAAGTGTGCTGGAAGCAAGTGCGAATCCATTGCCGGCCGGTTCCAGTTCTGAAACCGTCGGATGGGGAAATCATCACTTTCCAGGCCCTTGCGGATGAGAGAGAGGGTTATGCGAGCTTCTCCTTGAGCCACTGGTTCACCATTTCCCCGACGGCCCCTCTCTCCTTACTTTCGCGGCCCATGTGCTTACCGCCGGCCATGATCCGGGCCATCTTCGGTTGGCCCGTGGAGAGCAATAATGGGATCTCCTGGGGTGAAATCCATGGATCCTTGTCGCCGTTGACGCATAGCATGGGCGCATTGGGTTTGCTAAGCCAGCCCTCCTCCAGCAGCGACATTGCCGGAGCTGTCCGGACGAGTTCGTCGTAATCCTTCACGCCGTTCGCATAGATCATGGAATCGGTGAGAGGCCAGAAGTATTCCTTCTCGTCATTCAGCAGATATTTTAGCCAGTCCGCCTGCCAGGTGTAGTGAATCGGTCCGCCGAATTCGACGCACGCCTTCAGCCGCTTCGGCTCCACATAGGCCATCTTCCCGCCATAGTATCCGCCGTAGCTTCCTCCCACAAATCCCATCCGCCGCGCATCCAGGTCCTGGCGGGTTGTAAGGTAATCGATGATGGCAACGTACAGCTTCGTCGAATCCGGCTTATTGAAAATTGGGCACTCCCCGGCCCCCGGCATGTCGACCTCAAACCCCGCCGCGCCAATCGCGAGGGTCTCGTTCAAGGTGCGATTTTCCTTATATTCGTCCACGCCGCCGGTTCTGATCACAACCGGAGGCCGGGTCACTCCCTTGGGCTTCCGCAAATATCCGATGATCTTCTTGCCCTCAAAGGGAATCTCCACAATCTCAAGCGGGGGATCCCATGACCGGATCGCCTTCCGAAAATTTTCGACGCACTTGCGATAGGCGGCCTGTTTCGCTGGATCATTAATCACCGGGTATCTGGCAACGCCGTAATACATGGAGGCCTTCGCATACGCCTTGTTCGCCTCATCCATCTTGCCCTGCGACTCAAGTTCGGCGCCCTTCTGCTCGAACGGCACGGCCAACTTGGTCCACTCTGCCACCCACGGCCCGGCATCGAAACTCGTCATCTTCGCGAAGATTGACTTTGTTGCCTCCGGGTCAGCGCCTTCCCGAATAAACTGTTGCATGCGCTGCCGTGCGCCTTCGGCGTATCTTGGATCCTTGAAAGGATTCACTTTGGAGGTTGACGAAGACGCTGAAGATGGCGAACCCTGCGCCATTGCTACCGGAGCTTTCAGCGCAAATGCCCCCGCGATCGTCGCCGCGCCGGCTGCTCCAGCAACTTGCAGCAGTTCTCGCCGGGAAGGCTGGAGATTGCGTATCCCCGGCGCAGGAAGGGAAGTATTTTCGCTGGTTTCTTTCGGGTTGCGGAGTTCATCTGCGTTTTTCATTTTGCGCATACCTCTAAAGGAAGAATTGATCCCTTGGATCAGACATATAGCCTTGAATGCTGTCGGAAAATACCAAGTCGAAGGTGTAACGTAATTGCATCCTTTCGTCAAGTCGTCAAGAATTTCGCAGGCGTCCAAGCGTCTGCCCGTTGGGACTACCGTCAACGGGGAGTTGGCCCCTATTTCGTTACCTTTCGAGTCTTTGGTGGAGTAAACCCAGCCGACTCTTCCCATGCCACTATCCGCAGGCACAAAACTCGGCCCGTACGAAGTCCTCTCCGCTATCGGTGCGGGCGGAATGGGCGAAGTCTATAAAGCCCGTGATACGCGCCTTGACGCCGCTCATATCCGAGCAGGGCAGCAGGATTTCACCGGTATGGACTCCAGCCTTCCAACGCCTCTACATATCGGCCCTCTGGACCGAAGACAGCTTCCATCGTCTCTGCATCATGAACACCACTTTTTTAAAAAAGATTTATACCAGGTGGTGTTGCATCGACCGGTTGAACAGGCACCGTTTATCAGGAGTTGATGAGGCTTGAACGGTTACCCTGACTGCGCGCATCGCGCGACTTGTGTTGCGGTCCACAGATTTGTGATCCAGGAGCGATAGAAAATGGCGAAAACCCGACTCGATGCAGACAGGTCTCAAAACGCGTCGGTCAGCCGATGAATGTCAGTTAATTGCGAAGCAGTAGAAAAGCCCGGCGCCGCCGGTGCTTTCCAGATCCGCCTGGCTGCATCCTTTTGTATCGTTCGACGAATTCCAGGAGGAGCCATTGCCGATTCGATCGGAATGGCCGACCCGCGCGGAACCCTTTGAGCTGCTGGTCCAGTTGTTGCAAGTATGATCGGCATTATCCGTGTAAGCGCGGCCGTCCCAATTCGATCCCGTGAGAATTTCGTGCTGAATCGGTGGCGTATCGCCGATGCCGTGAATGACCTGTCCATGCTCGTTTCTTGTGGACTGTTTGAATAGATTGCTGCCGCGCTGCGCCTGGACGAGCGTGTCTCCGTGAAGTTCGGCAAGGTCTGCCGAAATGAAGGCGTTTTGCGGCGCCCCCAGTTGCGCGAACGACCAGTTGAACCAAGGCCCGGTGCCGATACGGTCGCGCGCGTTGACGGCGGGATGTCCGGGACGAGCCTGAGTGCTGAGATAGGCGTGCCAGGTGTGGCCGCCCGCGCCGACAGCCGCCGCAAGGGCCTGGCAGTGCGCGTCGGCGCCCGCAAGTCCGCCAAGGTCTCCGCCTTTACCGAGACCGACGCTGGTGACGAAAAAGGTCATTCGAGCCGGAGTCGGCGTCGGGCTACCGGGGGGCGGCGTGATGCCTTGGGTATTCGGTCGGTTCTGTTGAGCCAGCATCAGGCCTGAGGCCAGCATCAAAGTGCACAAGACGACAACGTGAACATGTGGCTTGGTCATATGCTTTTCCGCCATTCTAGTTAATCGCGAAACAGTAAAACAGGCCGATACCGTGGGTTTTCGTCAAGTCCGCCTGGGCGCAGCCGCGGGTTCCGTGAGCGGAGTTCCAGGAACCGCTGCCGCCGCCATTGCGGTCGGGAAAACCGATCTGGGCGTTGGGCCTGCCATCAGCAGCACGCAGGTTTCCGCTCGACGTTCCAGGAGCCGGGCTCTTGTTGCTGGTCCAGTTATCGCAGGTGTGATCCTGACTATCGGTGAACGCGGTGCCATCGGTCTGAGTACCGGTGAGCAATTCGTGCCGAGTCGAAAACCGGGTGGTTTTGGCGTAATTCCAGTCGTTGTCGCGTGGATCGGAATAGTCATACAAGCCCGGCACGATCTGGCCTTTTTCCGTCAACCCGGTGAGCTTATTCAGATTATTTCCCCGATGCGCCAGTTCCATCGTATCGCCGTGCAGGTGCGCGAGATCCTGCGCGATCATTTCGCCCTTGAAGTTGTACCAGGGACCTTTGCCGATGCGGTCGCGCGCGTTCACTGCCGGCTGGCCGGGCCGCGCCTGCGTGCTCAAGTAAGCGTGCCAGGTGCGATTTCCTGCGCCTACGGCCGTTGCGAGCGCTTGGCAATGTGCATCAGCGCCGGCCAGTCCGCCGAGATTGCCGCCGTCGCCGATCGGCTCGCTCGTCACGAAAAAATTCATCATCGAAGAAGGCTTCTCGCCCCGCGGATACTCCCCGGGCCTTTGGACCTGCGCCAGCAACAGGCAGGACGCCAGCGAAGCGAAGCAAAATAACACCAGAGCTGAAAATGTGATTTTGGGCATAGTTACCCCTTCAAGAAATCAACAGCACGGTAACACGGGAGGCGAGGGCGGGCAATCGCTCTCCCGCGCAGGGCGATAGGCTCTGGCGCCCGTTGGGCAACATCGTCAACACCCCGAGTCCCAAGTCGTTTTATCGTCATGTGGAAATTGTCCGATTCCCAGTCTCCGATAATCCCGGTGATCTCAAGGGGTCGACGCAACACTTGGCTCGCAGTCCCTTTTGCTAGAGTTTAAAGGGTCTTATGGTCCTCAAAGCTAATTCACAGAAAAAGCATCCCTGTTTAGGTCTAATTACGTACAACCCCGAAGGGTCAATTCATTCTGGAAGTAGTGTCGGATGAACAGACTAGATGGTGTTGCATCGACCGGTTGAACCGGCACGTCTTATCGTAATGTGGGAGCTAGGTGCGAGGGCTGGAATCAAGATTGGAGCGGGCGAAGGGCATCGAACCCTTACCTGAGGCCGGGAAGGCCCCCGTTCTCGTTGAACTACACCCGCTCAGAGGAATTACTCAGAACGATGCAAGATTGCCATTGTCTCTGGCATCGAGCAAGACTCAATCTGGGTAGTACCGCCGTACTAGGATGTCGGCCAAGTCCTGTGGAGTCGGCTTATCGGAAGGTGGCTTTTGGGGCTATAGCAAAAGGGCCCGTTCCGATAAGCCCGTCACATTGAGGCTTCTCCCCTTGGCACTACTGCTTCTGGGTCGTCATGGGTTTGCTCTTGTCCACGATAAGTATGGCCAAACCTCGGACGGCGGTCTTGCCGGGATTGATCGCTTGGTGGACTTGTCCCTCAACGACCGAGAAAGTCTCGCCGGTCTGGTAGGTGGCCGTTGGCTTGCCCTGGCGCTCCATCGTCCATGGGCCCTGCATTACGTATTCCACCAGTGTGCCGGGGTGCGTGTGCCATCCTTCGGTTCCGCCGGGTTGCATGGTGGTCTGGATCATGACCGCCTCCCATCCGGGCATGGACAGGTCCTGCCGCATGAGTATCTTGCGCTCCACGTTCTGGGGCTGCTGCTGCGCGCGGGCCGACCCGGGCGCCCAGGTGGCGACGATAATAATGGCGGCAATAGCGGCGAGCGCCACCGCGAAGACCGCGGAACGAATGTGTCTCTGCACTGTGTTCTCCTCAATATGGATTTGCTGCGTGGCTGGTGAAGCGCAAGTTGCGGAACGCTTTCCCCGCCGTGGCCCGCCAGCTTACCATACCGGGTCCGCCGGACGTTGCTCGGCAGCGCCTCGGGGCCGCTTTTTCATCCACTAAGTCTGGCATTTCATGATAAAAAGAAGCAGCCATATTGTCCGTTTCGTGGCGAGGTTTTGCGTCAATCGCTTCGCACGCCACTCAGCTTTCGATATAATGCAGCCTAGATCCAGGCTGGGCACGCACTGCCCGGCCCGAGGTGAAGTCGGATGCCGGTTCAAGCACGCCCCAAAACGGCGAAGATTGACCCCGGCCGCTATCATGGCCTGAGCCGGGAGGATCTTCTTCGCATTTACCGCACGATGTACCTATCGCGGCGGATTGACGACCGCGAAATACAGCTCAAGCGGCAGAATAAGACGTTTTTCCAGATCAGCGCGGCGGGGCATGAAGGGGTGCAGGCCGCGGCGGCGCTGAGCCTGCGGCCCGGCCACGATTGGGTGTATCCGTACTATCGGGATCGCGCCCTTTGCCTGGCTCTGGGCGTCACGCCCCGCGACATGTTTCTTCAGGCGGTGGGGGCGCAGGACGATCCCAACTCCGGCGGGCGCCAGATGCCTTCCCACTGGGGCATCCCCCGGCTGAATATACTTCCGCGCTCGTCCGCAACAGGGATGCAATACACGCAGGCGGTGGGCGTGGCCGAAGCATCGCTTTATTTCCAGCACTTTCCTCACGCCTTGGAACAGGCGCAAGGCGCGCCGCACGGAAACGACGTGCGCCACCAATCGGACGAGATTGTCTACGTTTCCGGCGGGGATGGATCCACCAGCGAAGGGGAATTCTTCGAGGCGTTGAACGCGGCCTGTCTGAGGAAAGTTCCCGTGCTCTTCCTGATCGAGGA
Organism: Terriglobia bacterium; assembly: GCA_963746945.1. Taxonomy (GTDB): domain Bacteria; phylum Acidobacteriota; class Terriglobia; order Acidiferrales; family UBA7541; genus Palsa-360. The sequence continues at coordinate 66,607 of CAVVDG010000003.1, forward strand.
CAATGGCTGGGCCATTTCCGTCCCGGTCAAATTCCAGACCGCCGGCGGAAGCATTTCCAAGCTGGTGGCGAATTATCCGGGGCTGCATGTGCAGGAGTGCGACGGCAGCGACCCGCTTGCCAGCTATTCCGTTTTCCGGACCGCCGCCGAATACTGCCGGGCCCGAAAAGGGCCGGCGCTGGTTCATGCGCACGTCACGCGGCCCTATTCCCATTCGCTGTCGGACGACGAAAAGGCGTACAAGACGCACGAACTGCGCCAGCAGGAGGCGCATCGCGACCCGATCCCCAAGTTTGGACTGTTCCTGGTGCGCGAGGGCCTTCTGGATGAGAAGGAACTGGAAGCGCTGGAAGCGGGAGTCGATCAGGAAGTTCGCGAAGCGTCCGACCACGCTCTTTTGGCGGCCCCGCCCGCCAAGGAATCCATCCGCACGAACCTATATTCTCCGGACATCGATCCAAAGTCCTCCCGGTTTGAAGCCGAGCCGCAGTTTTCCGGCGAACCCCGCACCATGGTGGAAATGATATCCGCCACACTTTTGGACGAGATGTCCCGGGATGAGCGAATTGTGGTCTTCGGCGAGGATGTGGCCGATTGCAGCATCGAAGAAGACCTGAAGCAGGTGAAAGGGAAGGGCGGCGTCTTTAAGGCCACGACCGGGCTGCAGCGGCACTTCGGTTCCGAGCGGGTGTTCAACACGCCGATTGCCGAGGCCCTGATTGTGGGGAGCGCGGTCGGCATGGCCGAGCGCGGTTTGAAGCCTGTGGCGGAGATTCAGTTCTTCGATTACATCTGGCCGGCGATGATGCAGCTTCGCAACGAACTGCCCTTGATCCGCTGGCGTTCGAACGGCGCGTTCAAAGCCCCCGCGGTGATTCGCGTGGCCACCGGCGGTTACCTGACCGGCGGAGCCATCTACCACAGCCAATCCGGCGAAGTCATGTTCACGCACACGCCGGGGGTCCATGTGGTCATGCCCTCGAACGCGCTCGATCTTTGCGGCCTGCTGCGCACGGCGATCCGGTGCGACGATCCGGTCCTGTTCCTCGAACACAAGCACCTGTATCGACAGCCTTACAACCGGTCACCCTATCCCGGGCCGGACTATACGATTCCGTTTGGTCGCGCGCGCGTGGTTCGCCAGGGGACCGACGTCAGTATCATCACCTACGGCGCCGTGGTGCACCGCGCCGAAGTTGCCGCGGCGCAACTGGAACGCGAGGGCGTTTCGGTGGAAATCATCGATCTCCGTTCGCTTTCGCCGTTTGACTGGGACGCCATCGCCGCAACGGTTCGAAAGACCAATCGCGTGATTGTCGCCTACGAAGACATGCTTTCGTGGGGCTATGGGGCCGAAATTGCCGCGCGTATTGGCGACCAGCTGTTCGATGAGCTGGATGCCCCGGTGCGCCGCGTTGCGGGAATGGATACGTTCTGCGCGTATCAGCCGGCGCTCGAGGATGCAATCCTGCCGCAGAGCAACCTTCTGGCCGCGGCGATCCGCGATTTGCTCGCCTACTGACGTTCCAAGGAAAACCTCCCCGGCTCTTCTTGGTTCGCCTTGCCAAGCGAATGATCGACTGATAGTTTTCTTTGTGCTTTTCAGGGAGGATTGCGATTTCAGTTTGCGAAAAATGCGGTACGGAAATTCAGGAGGGAGCCAGCTTCTGCCCTCACTGCGGATCTCCGCTGAGCGTTGAGCAAATTGGCCCGGTGTATGTTCCCAAAGAGTCCCAGCCGCCGGAAACCATCCCGGAGATACCGGAGACTCCGCCGGAGCCTGCCAAATCTCCTCTGGGGCCGGCACATCCGGTGTATGCGGGATTCTGGCTGCGGGCCGTGGCCTATATCCTAGATTCGCTGATTATTTCCATCCCTTTCGGATTGATTGCCGGAATGTATCCGTCGTTTTTCTTCCCTGGCTTCGATCCGCATGCGCCGATTCGCTTTCCATTGGCGCAGCCCGCGCCAGCCGCCCTGGCCTTTGTCATGGTCGGTTTCTGGCTTTACAGCGCGGCCTTTGAATCATCGTCCTGGCAGGCCACACCCGGTAAAAGAATTCTACGGCTCTATGTGACCGACCTCGAGTCGCGCCGCGTCACGTTTTTGCGGGCGCTGGGCCGCAATCTAGCCAAGCAAATCTCGGGCTTCGTTCTGATTGGTTATTTTCTTGCCGGATTCACGGCAAAAAAGCAGGCGCTTCACGACATGATTGCCGGCTGCCTGGTTTTGAGAAAACCCTGAGCCGTGTCACCTGCCGCGCGGGTTCAATCCCTGGTTTTGGATTTCTTGGCCGATTTGCGCTTGGATTCAAACGTGAAGGCGTCCATCGAAATCACGCCCGCCCCGGCGGTGGCCACCGCCAGGGCCATCACGCCCAGCAGCAGGGGAAGCTCATATTGGCCGTAGGCGTAGAGGCCGACCGAGGGAAGTTTTACGCGTCCCACCACCAACCCCATTTCGATCGCCAGCAGCAATGCGGTGCCGCGCGTGAACAATCCGATCAGCAAAAGCCCGCCGCCAAAAACCTCCAGCACACCCGAAATGTAGGCGAAATAGCTGGGGAAGCCGAAGCCCGGGAACACTTTCAGGTAATGCGCGGGATCGTTCAATTTCGGAAATCCGTGGTAAATGAAGCTCGCGCCAAGCGCCACGCGCAGCACCAGCAGGCCCAGGGGTTTCAGTTTTTCGAGGAATTGCATTTTTTACAGTCTCCCGTCGCGCGTTATTCTACCAGAGCTTTTCCTCGCATCCTTGCCCGTCCTCATCCTCGCGCAATGTCTAATCTTTCGCAATTGCCTCCCACAGTGGAATGGTTTGACCCATGCCCTGTGCGGTGGCCAGTTCGAACACGCGCACGGCCGCGGCCAGGTCCCACGTTGCAATTCCATTGGATTTAAACAGCGTGATTTGATTTGCGCCCGTCCTGCCGGGAATTGTTCCCGAAACGATTGCTCCCAACTCGCGCACCGCGTCCCAACGCTGCTCTTTCTCGTCAAACGCCTGAATCAGGTCGCCCGCCTCCATGCGCGCCTGCTCGACCGAGTCCACCGCGACGATGTCGGCGCGGTTTACGGCGGCGGCGTCCAATTCGCGTTTCTGAGGCCAATTCGCGCCCATGGCGTTGATATGCACTCCGGGCGTGAGCCAGGCGCCTTCCAGAACGACTTTTGTCGCCGTAGTCGCCGTGATGATGATCTCCGCGCCGCGCACCGCTTCCTCGCAGGAATTTGCCGGTTCCACGGTGACACCGATCTTCGCGCTCATCTCCCCGCAGAATTTGGCGCGGCGCTCGGGATCGCGCCCGAAGGCGCGCACGCGTTCCAGCGGGCGCACGGCCGCCACCGCTTCCAGCTGTGTGCGCGCCTGGTAACCCGTGCCGATGATGCAGGCGGCGCGCGCATTCGAATTCGCCAGATATTTTGTGGCCACGCCGCTGGCCGCGCCCGTTCGAATCTGGCCCAGTGCGTCGGCTTCAATCAGCGCCGCCATCTCCCCCGTTTTGGAGCTGAAAAGCGGCACTACAAATCGCGCCACGCCTTGTGCGACTGTGTACAGTTTCATTCCCAGGTAGCCGTGTACCGGGTCGGCTGCGGCCATGTAGTGCAGAAGCCCGTTGTCGGGCACTCTCAGCCTGCGCCGGGGTTGCACGACCAGCTTGCCCTCTCCCTGCAGGCGCAGGGACTCCTCCACAATTTCCAGGGCCAGCGGCATCTTCAGCAGGGAACGAACATCGGATTCTTTGAGCAGCAGCGTCATTTTTGCTCCTTTGTTTCCAGATGCATTTGAAACCAATAGATGCGGGGCGCGGACGGATCAAAAACGAGCAGTTCGGAATGCGGGGTCACGGCGATCTGGGGCTCGGCGATCGTGGCCGCGCCGAAGTGCTCGCCGAGATCGGCGTCGAGCTTATGCCGACCATCGAGCGTCCAAACCTGAATGCGCGGTGAAGCGGCCGACATGGTGAACACAAACTGTGCGTCCACGGCCAAACCGGTGACGCGATGCGATTGCCCGGAAGCGTCTTCCCCTGCGATCCAGGAAGTGATCCAGGAGCCGTCGGAGGAAAACTTCTCGATGCGTCCGGTGTTGGAATATGCCACAAATACCGAACCATCCTGCGCCGTTGCGACCGCGGAAGGCCGTTCGCCCACCGCCGCGTCGTGTGGAGCGGGCCATGATTTTAACAGCCGGCCGTGGCTGTTCAATTTCATGACGCGTGAGGCGGCGGGATCCGGCACGTAGAGGCTCCCCTGGTCATCCACGCTGATTGCAAGCGGGCCCGAAAAATGGGGTTGCCGCGCGCTGCGTAGGGAGCGAAGAAATGTTCCGTTGGGATAGTAGATCAGGACTCGCCCCGATTCGGCGTCCGCGACGTAGATGGCGCCGCCGCTATCCACCGCGATCCCTGTCGCATGGCGCAGGCGCGCATCCTCGAAAGAGAGCAGGGGTGTCCCTTTCGATTCGAACTTATCGACGGACCTGGCGCCCGGGTCCGCAAAAAAAACGCGGCCCAGCGCATCGGTTGCAAACGCGGCAGGTTGGTCAAACTTGCCGGGGCCGTCGGCTTTTTCTCCCCAGGCGCCCAGGAACTCAAACGAGGGAGGCGCTTGCGGCATGGACGCCGGGTCCACTCGATCGCCGCACGAAATCAGAAAAAACGCGACGAGCATCGAGGGTAAAAATAACTTCCATTCACGGATACCGGAGCCGGGTTTGATCATGCGCACAATTAAAATTCCCTAATCTCTGAAATTTGTCCTTCAGGATATTACCATGCGCTCCGGGAAGCAGAATTCAGCCGCCAGTTTCGGAACGAATCAGGTACGCAGGGCAAATTGTGCAAGAGGCGGGCGGCTCGGTCCAAAATCAGCGAAGCACAGGATTCTTTGCGGGAACTTGTAAATTGAGGCGGCGGAGGTCCGGCCAGTCGAACATTCGGTTCAACGCGTAATTAAAGCGAATGCCCAGTAGAATTGCGACGAATTGACAGGCCATCGCCGCGTAAAAAACCGGGGCAGCGGCGCCATAGGAAAGCAGAGGAACATGCACCAGGCTCCATCGGATCCCCCCGTACGATACGGTTGTGACCACCAAGCCCGCCGCCGACATCAGCAGGTAGGAAAAATAGCCCGCTGGCCCCAAAAGACTTTTGCGGGCTCCAGCCACAATAGGCCACACGCGGTGCAGGGCATAATTCTGCACATTCGCCGCCATGCTGGCGATTGCCGATGCCCTCCAGTCATCGATCCTGATCAGCTTCAGCAACAGCGCCATCACAACCAGGTTGATGAGTACGCCGATGCCGCCGACAATCGCAAATTTCAAGAATCGTATGGAATGATGCCGGCTCGAACTGCATAGCCGCCACACTTGCCGGAAATATTGCAGAATCACCCTGCTGGACAGTTTAGATTCACCTTTGGAGCGGGGCCGGAAGGTGTACGGGACCTCTTTGACTTTGCTGGTCTGAAGTCCTGATAGAATTTCCAGGAGAATCTTGAAGCCCTCACCGTTCAGGCCATCCTTCACGCCATCGAAATCCTCTCGAGCAAGCAGAAAGTATCCGGACATCGGATCCTTCAATCGTATTCCCAGCAGGAGTCGAGCCATCCGGGTAGCCAGCCAGGACTCGAGCCGCCGCCACCTGCCCCATTCTCCCGTGCTTCCGCCGTCCACATGGCGGCTCCCCACGGCGACGTCGGCGCCTTTTTGGAATTCATCCAGCATCCTGGGAAGGATCGAGGGATCGTGCTGCAAATCGGCGTCGATGCACGCCAGCACATCGCCATGGGCCGCGGAGAACCCTTCGATCACGGCGGCACTCAGGCCCGGGTTCTGCGTCCGGCGCAGGGTGCGTACCCGCGGATTTGTGGCGGAAATGTCCTGCGAAACACGCCAGGTAAGGTCCGGAGAATTGTCGTCTACGATGAGAATTTCGTGGTCAATATCGCGCAATGCCAGGGAGAGCTGCTCCACGAGCCGCGGTACATTCTCGGCTTCGTTCAGCGTGGGCGAAATGACGCTTAGCCTCATGATTCAATTTCCTGAGAATATCTCAAACCCATGGGCCGGAAGTTGCGACGAAATGCACACTGCGTGCTGGGGAATACATCGTACTATAAAGGTACCTGTCTCCTAACATTCCTTTTGCAGTGCCGTAGATTCGATTCGTGACGACTGGGAGCGAGTTCATTCAGTATGGCTTTCTCTCGGTCATGAATCCATCAGCATTCTTGTGAACCGAACGCTCCCCGGCGCGGGCATAGAGGAGGAGCCGGCGCTCCCGTGATTTACGCGAAGCCACTTGCGCTCAAAACCTTTCTGATTCTGTGATCGCGCCGCAGGTTGTCTTGGCGTCAGGAAAGTTTTGTTTTCTGTTGGAGGGAGGGAATGGCATTTACCAGGAAAATGGCCATGATCGGATCGATGGGATGACGAAAACCCAGGTCCGAATGGGTCAGGTAATAGGTCGCCGGAAAAATAAGAACGACCAGCATGAGCGGATAAGCGGCCTCCCGGCGATCCAGAATCGCCCGGCGCATTCCGGCAAAAGCCAGAAGCGAAATCGCGCTGTACATCAGAACATTCAGCAGTCCCGTTTCGTCCAGCGTTAGACCGGGAGGAAACTTCCAGATTCCAGTCCACGTGTTCAGCACACGCCGCAAGGTCAGGCCGGCATAGCGGAGGGGTTGTCTCCGGATCAGCGCGTCGGCCTCCTGCTGCTTCTCGGCCATATAGGCCGGCTCTCCCATCCGCCGAAAGTTCTCCAATTCGGATTCATTGGTGCCCGGCAGGATGTTCCAATTCGCAGCGCTGCTTGTATCGTTACTGTTTCCGACGAGAAGCTCCAGCCCGAAATTGCCGCGAAACGTGACAAATCTTCCGTACGTCCGGCTGCAGCGCCATATCCATGGACCCGTGATCGCGAAAAATATCAGGGAGGCGACAATCGCCGCTCCCGTGCAATTACTCCCGCGCCGCCATTGCCGAATCCAGATCCATCCCCCGAGAATCGGCAGGGCGGCAAGGGTGGCGGGACTTGCAAGCCCCAGAAGCCCCCACAGCAGCCCGTAGCCCACCCAGGCTATGAGGCGTTTTGAATTTTCCAGCCATAGAGTCGCCAGCACAGCCAGACTGAACAGCAGCGTCGTCATGCAGGTCTCCCAAATGACGCTGTTCGACAGACCGATTGAGTAGGGGAAAAATGCCCACACCCAGCCGGCCCAGGCCGCCGAGCGTGGTCCGAAAAGCCGGCGGGCGATGCCATATACGGGCAGGCACGTCAAAGAGGAAAACAGGTTGTTCAGAGTCAAGAGCACGAGCGCCGAAGCCGCCGTGTAAATTCCGAAAAGTTTGAAAACAAACGCGACCAGGTAGGTGTACACGGGGGGAATTAGCGCGGTGGGACCTGTTGGAACGGAATACGGAGAGCTGAATCCATGACCGGTGGCAATCGATCGCGCGACACGGCCCGTTTCCCAGCCAAACGCCCAATGGTCCCGCGAAGGGTCCAGCTGAGCCTTGTACGCGAAACCCATCACAATCAGGCGAAGAGCAAGGGCCACTATGACGATGGTCCACGGCGACCGGAGCAATGACAAGATTTTCGCGCGAGGATCTTTTGCGGCATCCGTCATAAATTTTTCCCCGGCAATCGCAATACAATGTGTTTCCGGCCAACCTTTTGCTTCCGATGGGCCAGTGGATTTTTGCGGTTCGCCGGGACCGACGCATCATGCACCAGCGCTGCGGCGTATCGCAATTTTATTTTGATCGGGCGTCCAGAGTAGCTGGGATTTCTTGCGAGCCGAGGGCTTATCTTTTTTAACGAAGGGCTTATTGTTTTTTATGTATTATGCGGCGAACCAGGGTTCCCTTCATGACGTAGGTTCTCTCACCGCTGGATTTGCCTGCTTCGGCAAAACGAAATTCCGGGCCAGTCGTGCCTTGCAACACGCGGATGGGCATGTGCCCGCAGAGATTGCTCTCGGTGTAGGCGGTTTCATATCGCTTTCGCGTCTTGCCCCACGTATACACACGAAGCACGTTGAAGTCACAGGGCTGGTCCCCACCGCCGCGCGTTGCGGCAACCAGATATTGCGGCGCCTCGCCGCCGGAGCCATTCGGCACGCGATTCAACACGAACCATGCCTGGACGTGTAAACCGGAGGAACTGGCGTAATCCCGCACCGGCCCCGGCAAATCGAGTGCAATAAATCGGGCCAAAACCCAACCGGCGATCGGGGCAGCCGGCAAGCCAGAGGCCGCAACGTCTAATTGCAGGTCACGCGGACCACTGCTGACCGGGTCGCTGGTTGCGCGGCTTGCCGGAGAAGAGGAAGCCCGGGTAGCACCTGGATTGCCTTGGCTTGGCAACGGGTTGCCGGAACGCAGGACCAGGTCCCAGACCTCTTGTTGTTTTGGCTTCGATTCTTCCTCCGCCGGATTTTTTCCATCCTGCGAAGCCTGCGGAATGTCCGCCACAGCGCGGTCCAGAACCACGACCGGTGTCCCCCGCATGAACTGAAACACGCGCCGAGCGTCCCGTCCGGGCTGAATGTGTACATTGCTGACGGTATTGGTCCAGCCGGCCGCCTGCACGGGCATGGTCTGCGCGCGGGCCAGCAAGGCGGCTCTTTGGCCCCACAATTCGGAATCCATCATCTGGTGCGAATTCGTTATCCATCCAACGGTGCCCGAAGCCGTGCGCACTTCCGCCGTTGTTCCTACCTCGCGCACAATTTCCACCCGATCCCCATAATGCATTTCCGCGACGGGCCGCTTCACCTGGGCCAGCGCATTCCACAGTGTCACATTACTCTCGGCCACATACCCGACCGAAACGAACTTCGGAGCGCCCGGATGCAGTTTCCAGTAGGCAAGGGCTGCCAGTACGAAAATAAGAGGAATGATTCCCCGGCGGAGGATGCGCCAGACCATTTAAATTGTTTCCTTCATTCCTGATCTCCGAACGTAATGCCAACGGCTCGCGCGGTGCGAACCATGCTGCCCATCGGATCCACCAGGCGCGTTTCCCCAACGGCTTCATCGAGAGTGACCGATTCAATTTCTCCGGCACGCAGGCAAACCATTCGCCCGAATTCTCCGCGCGCAACCAGTTCCACGGCTTCCACGCCGAATCGCGTCGCCAGGATGCGGTCGAAAGGACTCGGCGATCCGCCGCGCTGAATGTGGCCCAGGACGGTCACGCGAACGTCCTGCCTCAAAAGCGCATGAATGGCGTCGCCAATTAGGATGCTGACCTGCACGGGACGCGCGGCCGGGGAACGTTTTTCAGTGAACGGCCGCACGGGAAGCTTCACTCCCTCCGCCACGACCACCATCGAGAATTTTTTCCCCGTGGCGGCGCGCTCGCGCAGCTTTTCGCACACGTTTTCCATCGTAAAGGGAATTTCCGGGAGCAGGATGACGTCGGCGCCGCCGGCGATTCCCGAATGCAGCGCAATCCATCCCGCATTGCGCCCCATGACCTCAATCACCATGACGCGGCCATGCGATTCCGCCGTGGTGTGCAGGCGGTCGATGGCGTCGGTCGCGACGTGCAGCGCCGTGTCGAATCCGAATGTCACTTCGGTGGCGGAGAGATCGTTGTCAATGGTCTTGGGGACGCCCACGATGGGGATTCCCAGCAGTCCGAGATCCCGCGCAATCGTCAGCGTGCCATCGCCGCCGATGACGACAATCGCGTCCAGCCCCAGTTTTCGGGCATTCTCGCAACACAACAGGGAATAATCGTGCGTGGCCTTCTTCCCGTCATCTTCGACATCGTAGTGAAATGGGTTTCCACGGTTCGTGGTGCCCAGAATCGTGCCGCCGCGCGGCAAAATGCCGGCGATCGACTCGACCGTCAGGGGCTCCGTGCGATCGGGCCAGATCAGACCGTCAAAACCATCATGGATGCCGATCACTTTCCAGCCATGTCCCAGAATCGCCGCGCGTACCGCGCCGCGAATGACGGCGTTGAGCCCCGGGCAGTCTCCGCCCCCGTTGGCGATACCAATCGTACGAATTGTAGATGCCATGTAAGTCCTTTAAGCGGCAGGCTACGGGGCCTGAAGCGCAACGTTTTATTCTACACCATTCATGGAATGGGTCTCAGCAGGTCGGGAATACGGCAGTGTCTTAATTTGGATTTTTGGTGTGCTTTTATTAGTCTGCCTCATTTCCGGTCGGGTTCACGTTAAAGTTCCACGCAGGAGTCAAATTGCCGTCCTTGTCGCGGATATAACTAGGTTTGCCTGGGATGTCCCTCAAGAAAAATCTAAACGAACTAGTGTGTTTTCCTCCTCCGGTTCGGTAGGCGAAACAGCCGTCTATCACCAAGCTTTCGCTCTTATTCAGAACTTCCCTGATAAGTTGGCGATTTTCAGTTGTATCGGGAACATCGAGTGGCACCCAAAAGTTTACCTCTGTCGAAGGATAGAGAACCACTCCGTTAGAGGGGGGTGGTTCAAGTCCATCGCAAGTGGTATTTCGTCTAGCATCGGGTTCGCTGGTAGGTTGAATATAAGGAACTCCAATCGGAGTCGCCTTCCATACAACGCCAAGTGCAGGCTCCTTGCCGGGATTGACGATGCGAATTTGGTACCTTACAGGCAACCCATTTTCCAAAGCGCTTTCGAGGATCATACTCACCGGAGCAATCCATGCGCGTTCCTCTGCAATACGTGCTTTGTGGGCTTCCGTAAGTTGTCCCTGAAAAATCCATGCCGATCCGAGAGCGGTCAGTGCAACCAAGATAGTAAGCGCAACTATAGCAATATCAGTCCATTTAGGTTTCTCCCTATGCATATGAAAACCTCGGAGCCACCTGACGATACATCGGGGCAACTCGGGTTGTTCTGGAGAATTGTCTTTGTCTTTGCGCTTATTTGTTGGGTTGGTGGTGGTCTTACGGCTTGGCGGGGTATCCATATTGCCGACGTTTTCCTTTCTGGCGGCTTGGTATTAATTGGAATTGGTCTGTGCTATATGATTCTCAGAGTATGCTTATTTCATGAAGTGTTTCTTAAAGTTAATCCTTGGCTATCTCCTGCCACATTGCAAAATACTGTATCACACAAATACTTATCGACAAGCCTAAATTAGTGGGGTACAGTAATTGCCATAAGGAGAACGGACATGGCAAACGTGCTGCCGACGGAATAGCAGATCGCAGTCATCAGCGCACTAGCGGAAGCCTCCGGTAAAGCAGCAGGTAAAGCAGCAATTGTTAGGGAGTTCAGAAGCCTTGAGCCAACAGAAGAAAACTAGGAAGGCTGGACGACCGCCTCTGCCAAAGGGAGCAGCAAAGGTCGAAACACTCCGCATTCGTGTCACTCCCGAGGAAATGAAGGCAATTGAATCTAAGGCCAGGGCCAGTAAACAGACTATTTCAGAGTGGATACGGAGCATGCTAAATGCCACACCATAAAGCAATAAATTTCGAATTAAGACACTACCGGGAATACTGGAAGGATTTCGGGGCTCGGCAAGCGCGCAAACGATCCGCGTGATCGGGGCTCGATGGACGCGTTTTCGATCCCTGGCGCCGCGTGCTGCTTGCCGGAAAGCGCTGGACGGGCGAGCACGAAGCGTAGGAACGTCAAATCGTCTTGGAATTTCGCCGAAAGCGGTCGAGCAACGCCGTGTGGAGGCGTTTGCGGACATCTTCGGGAAGGGGAACCGGTTCGGAGTTGCAGAAAATCTGGATGGTTTTGCGGGTGGTGTCGACGACCATGCGGCAGTCGGTACACTGGGAGAGATGTTGTTCGAGTTCGAGGCGCACATTGGTGTCGAGGACGCCGTCGAGATAACTGGTCAATTCGAGGATTACTTTCTTGCAGTTCACTTTGATTCACTCCGTCGAAAATACCTGTTCAGCTTCTGGCGGAGTTTCAGCCGCGCCCGCAAGAGCCGCGACTTGACTGCCGCCGCAGAGATATCCAGGATTTGCGCGGTATCCTCGGTCGAAATGCCCTCGACATCGCGCAGCAGGAAGACCACACGAAAGATCGGGTCGAGTTCGCCGATAACCGTGTTGAGAATGTCGTTGAGCTCGGTCTGAGCGAATTTTTTCTCCGGGGAAGGACCCCAATCCTCGATTTCGCGGAACACGGAATCATCCTCGCCATGCAGGGGTTCATCCAAGGAGAACTGATTGGGCCGGCGCTTGCGCAGTTTCATCAGCGCCTGGTTGACCGCGATGCGTACCAGCCATGTGTAGAAGCGCGAATCGCCCTGGAACCGGTCCAGGTTCGTGTAGGATTTCAGGAAAGCTTCCTGCATCACGTCTTCCGCATCTTCGCGGTTCTGCGTGATGTTCATTCCCAGGCGGAAAATCTTTCGTTCGTAGCGGTTCACCAGTTCTTCAAAGGCGGCGGTGTTGCCGGCTTTCGCTGCAGACACCAGTTGCGCCTCGTCATCGCGGACGATGGTGGAAGCCAGCGGTTTGGGATCTGTGGCGCTCACGATCCGTAAAGCTCCCTGAGGCGGCCGGTATAGTCCAGCCTCACTAGTTTGGCAGAATATCATAATTCTCCATCGTCATGCCCGGCGTCTCACGCCACTCTCTTCCGATGCCCTGAGACTGCGTCCCGATGCAGGATTTATCGAAAATCTTTACCAAAGAAACACGCATAGTATGGAAAGCCGATCAGGGGCCGCAAAATGCTACAATCAAGCGCTTGAATTCCTCCCTTGGCATGTAAACAATTGATTTTGTTTAGATGACGGGGTAAGCCAAGGGCCAGTTCAAGCACGGATTGATCTCAAGAGGACCAAGGAACCTGGAAATCACAGATGCGGACCCTCCCCGATTATCTGCGTAGCGGTATGAAACTCGTCATCATCGGATGCAATCCCGGTGACCGTTCGGCTCGTGTGGGACATTATTATGCGGGCCGCGGCAACGAATTCTGGCCATTGCTCTATGAATCCGGCGTGGTGCCGGAACTGCTCGACCATCGCGAGGACAAGCGCATGATCGAATTCGGCATTGGACTGACCGACCTGGTCAAGCGGCCCACGCGCGGAATGGAAGAACTGCGGCGCGAAGAGTTTGCCGAAGGGCGCATCCTGTTGTCGCAAAAACTGGAGCAGTATGCGCCGCGAGTGATTGCTTTCAACGGGAAAGGCACCTACGAAAAATTCGCGCAGCGTACCTGCAAGCTGGGACTTCAAATGGGGCGGCTGTATGGCGCGCAAGTGTTTGTGCTCCCGTCGACCAGCGCGAAAAACGCCACGGGCCGCGGCCCGAAGCTCAAGTACTTCCGTCAGCTCGCGCAGGTGCTCGCGAAATTGAAGGAGTAGATCCGGGCAGCCTGCCCGCAGCAACGCAGCCGGCGCATCGCAGCAACGGCCCGCTTATTCCCCATTGAAGATCGCTTCATCTGATTTGGCGATCCGGCCGCGCGGCGCGTTGCGCAGGTCGAATGGAGGATAGCGGTGGCCGCCTCCGGAAATCGCGACTGTGAATTCATTTTCCAGTGGCCGTCCAGCGGTTGCTCGCCAATCCGGTCAGGATTTTAAGGAGCGAAAGCAAACCATGGCGAAAGCAAAAATTAAATTCCTGCACAAACCGAATTGCACGACGTGTCGTAAAGCAAAGGCTTTGCTGGAGAAGAAGGCGGAGCTGGAACTGCGCGATCTGGGGAAAGACCGCTTGAGCGTTGCCGAACTCGACCAGCTCATCGGCAAACGCGACCATCGCAAGTTCCTGAACACGCGCAACGCGCTCTACCGCTCCCGTAACATGGGCAAGAATCCTCCCTCGCGCGATGAGGCGTTGAAACTCATGGCCGCCGAGCCGAACCTGATCCGGCGTCCGGTCGTGCTGCGCGGGTCCGACCTCGTGCTCGGTTACGATGAGGATGCGTTGAGCCATCTCGCGAAGTAGAATGTGAATCCGGAAGGCGAAGGGGATTCATGAACATCAGTGAAAAGATTGTCCTGCTGCAGGGTGATCTCACGGAAATGGATGCCGACGCGATCGTCAACGCCGCCAATAACGATCTGCAACTGGGCGGCGGGGTGGCCGGAGCGATCCGCCGCAAGGGCGGCGAGTCAATCCAGATGGAATGCGACGCGATCGGCAGCGTTCCCATCGGCGGCGCGGCCATCACGACGGGCGGCAACCTGCGCGCCCGCTACGTGATTCACGCGGCCAGCATGCAGCTGGGAGGAGAAACCACGGCGCGCGCGCTGCGCACTTCCACGGCGCATGCCCTGCGCATCGCGTCGGAAAAGGGGCTCCGCTCGATCGCTTTTCCCGCCGTCGGTACCGGCATCGCGGGATTTCCTCTGATCGAATGCGCCCAAATCATGTTGCGCGAAGTCGTTGCGCACTTGAAAAGTCCCACGTCCCTCGAAAAAGTCTATTTCGTTCTGTTTGATACCGGCGCCCTTGCGGCGTTTGAGAAAGTCTGGGCGGAAATGGCCGCGCGCGGTGAATTGGACGATGCGTCCGCGGCGGGGCGGCCGTGACCGGGCTCGCCGATAAAGTTCGCGCCGAGCTTGCGCGCTACGAACATCCCCTGTTCGCATTTGACGCGCGTCCCGCAGCCGAAGGCGTCGAAGTGGAAATACGGTATTCCCCGCCCGAGCCGCAAGTGCATGTGTATGTTTTTTTGCTGCGTCCGCGCGAGATTGAAAGCAAGCAGTTTCCCTGGATTTTTCAGAAGCAGCTTTACGATTGCCTGCACGATTTCATCGTCGAGATGTTTACATGCAATCCGCAACGCCAGGACGCATGATGGCGCAGATGGATTCGGGAACGCCCCTGGCCGCGATTCTGGCCGCGCGAATTCGCGGCGGCGGCCCCATCAATTTCGCCGAGTTCATGCGCGAATGTCTCTACCATCCCGAGCATGGTTACTATTCCCGCGCCAGCGGCGGGCGTTTCGGGGATTACTACACCAGCGTGGATGTGCACCCGATTTTCGGGCGCCTGCTGGCCCGGCAACTCGCGGAAATGTGGGGGCTTCTCGGCTCGCCCAGCCCGTTTGACGTGGTGGAGGCGGGAGCCGGAGGCGGGCGTCTGGCGAGTCATATCCTGGATTTTGCGGCGCGTGACCTTGCGTCCTTTTATGCCGCGCTCAGGTATGTCGCCGTGGAACGTTCCCCGGCGCGCCGTGCGGAACATCCTACGCGTCTGGCGCCTCATGTGGCGGCGGGAAAGTTTTCCAGCGCCGCCGAGGTTCCCGGGAAAATTCCCGTCGGTTGCATTTTCTCGAATGAGTTGCTGGATGCGTTTCCCACGCACCGCGTCGCCGTCGAGCGCGGCGCATTGCGAGAAGTTTTCGTTGCTCTTGACGGCGACCGGTTTAGCGAAGTTCTTGGCGAGCCTTCCACACTGGAGCTGGAAAAATATTTTCACGAGCAGGGAATAACGCTGGAGGAAGGCCAACAGGCCGAAGTCTGCCTGCAAGCATGCCAGTGGATACAAAATGCGGGCCAGGCGCTTGGGCGAGGCTTTGTCCTGACCATCGATTATGGCCATGAAGCGCGAGCCCTGTATGATGACCGGCACAACCGGGGCACGCTGCTCGCCTACCGGAATCATGTCGCGACGGAAAATCTGCTGGACGCGCCGGGAACGCAGGACCTGACCTCGCACGTGAATTTCACGGCGGTGGATTTGTGTGGCCGCCGCGCGGGGCTGGAACGCACGGGCCTGGTCACGCAGTCGCAATTTCTGGTCGCCCTGGGCCGTGGGAATGAATTCGCGGACTTATATGAAGCGGGGCAACCGGAAGTTGAAAAATTGCGCGCGCGCTTGCTGCTGAAAAATCTGATTCATCCGGAAGGTTTGGGAGAAACATTCCAGGTCCTGGTTCAACACAAGGGAATCGCGCCGCCGCGCCTCACCGGCTTGTCCGGGTACTGAGTAGGACAGGCTTCAGCCTGTCTGCCTATTGACCTTGCAAGATTGAAACCAGGGCGGCTTCAGCCTGTTTACTTATTGACCTTGCCAAACGGAAACCGGACAGGCTTCAGCCTGTCCTACTGGGTCTCACCTTCGGTATAGGCTTTCTTCAAATATTTTTCCGCCGTTGCCTGAGCGCCGCCGGTATCGTCTCCGGTCTGCTTCGCCTTGCTGTATTCGTTGACGGCGCGCGTGCGATCGCCCGCGATATCGTAAATCTTGCCCAGGTAGATGTGAGACCACACCTCGGTCCACGCGGTTGTCAAATCGGTGGGCGCTTCCAGCGTATCCCGGAAGGACTGCGCCGACGCGGCGTAATTTCTCTGGTAGAAGAATGCCTCGCCCATGCGGAATTCGGCGAGGGCGTTGGAGCGGTCCAGCCCCAGGGCGCGCTGATATTGTTGGATGGCGTCATAGTAGCGGCCCAGTTCGGCGAGGGATTCGCCACGCGCGATGATCCCGCGCACGCGCAATCGCGGGCTCGATTTCAGGATGTAGTCGTGCGGGTCCAGGATAATGCCGTTTGGCTTGGGGCGCCCGAACGTCTCGACCGTGAAGGGAGACTCTTTTCCGTCGATCGTGATGGTCTTGAATTCAGGATTGCCCTCGGTCTGGACTTCCATCTCGACGTTCATGCGGAAGAAATCGAGATTCTGTTTTACCTTGCCGACGATCCGGAATCCCTTCTTGGTGCGGTACACGACGTAATCCAGAGTAAATTCCGGAACGCCCGTCGAACGCAGCCACTGCGTGAAAAATGGGCGCAGGCTGGTGGTTTCTTCGGGCGCGGCAGGCGCAGCGTTGCTCATCTTGAATTCGGTGGGCGCCGGCGGCGCCTCGTGCATTTCCGCCAGTTGCTCGAAGTCCTGGATGCGGGCCGTTTTGCCGGCATAGCGCGAATAAAAATCCTTGAGCAGGGCGCTGAAGTTGGCATCGCCGAGAACGGCGCGGAGCATATGAAACACCATCGCGCCTTTGTTCACCACCACGGCGCGATATTCCTCGGACCCTGGCTCGAGTTTTCCGGCCTCGGCGATGGGCGCCGCGTCGTCAAACATCAGGGCGCCCACGGCGAAATCCTCGAGCGCTTTGTTCAGGGCTTCCTTGCCGGAAGCTTGTTCCACGTAAAGCCCCTCGGAATACCGCGCCAGGCCATCGGTAATCCACACGTCGGACGGGGAAGCGGCCATGATCTGGTTGCCCCACCACTGTTGCGCCGTCAGGTCCGCCAGAAGGCGCGTGTTGGGTTGCTTCAACCACTGGCGCGCGCTCACCAGGAGCAGGCCGGGGGCCGCAAAACCTTCTACCGTGCCGTCCGGAATCTGCGCAATCGTTAATCCGGGTTGCGGCAAGGCGCCAAACTCTCCATTATAGAAATCGAAAATCTGCGCAACCGCATCCGCGTAACTCTGTGCCGTGTCGGCAGCCGCGGGCGGCGTGTACACGGAAAAACTCATGCCTTGCGCGCGCACAGGGCTCAGTTGCAGCGGGGAAATGACAAAAGTTCCCGCGGCCTCCGGCTGATCCACGTGGAAGGTGTAGAGAATGCGCTCATTTTCCAGCGATGGCGGTGGCGGCGCCGTGGAAGGCGACACGGGAGCGGCAGAATTTGTGTTGCCGAGCGCCGGGGCCGGCGCCGATTTGGGAGTGACCGAAACCGGAGGGCCGGAGGAAACGCCGGTGCCCACGACGGTCATCGAGCCGGGTACTTCCAGCTGGAAGACGCCCGTAAACCGGTTTGACGGAAAATTCGTCAGCGGGAACCAGCGCGAGGGCAGAAGCAAATACCCGCCCCCTTTGCCCATGTAGGCGTACTGCACTCCCTTTGCGGGATCGAGGATGCGGCTGGAAAGCGGCCCATTGTAATCGAACTGCAGCGAGACTTTTCCGCCTGGCAGGACCGTTTCGGGGAGCGTGACCTGCAATTTCAAGCTGGTAATGTCATCCCGGTTGTAGGCCAGTGGTTTACCCGTGCTGTCCAGGACGGAGTTCACACGGAGGTTGGGATTCAGCTCCACATCCACGATTCGCCCGGCCTGGTCTGCAACGAAATCAACCTTGGCCTGCGCATTGATTACCTGGCCGACAGCATCCAGTGAAGCGTGAATTTCGTAGTGGGTTGCGCGGAAAGCGGGCGTGGGAACGGTCTGAACCGGCGCCACGGGCCGCCCGGGACCCTGTGGCTGTCCCGGCGACTGCGCAAATCCACTGGCCGCCAGGCCTGCCATGCCCAACAGGAACATCAGGAGTCGAAGTTTCAGCATCAGACTCAGGCGCCTTTCCGTAACGCGCGGGACACGCAAGTGAATAGGATACCAAGTTGGCCCGCAGAGTTGCCAGTCCCGATACGGTCAAAAAGATTCACTGTTTGTTACTTGGAGCGCGGCCGTTTCTTTCTAGGACTTCGTCTCTGGCGGGGTCAGCATTGCAGCGATGATTTCCGCTGCCCGGTCAATGGCTCCGGGAGGTCCCAGCCTGGCGCGAACTTCGGCCAGACCTTGCTGAATTTCCGCGCGGGATTCGGGCGAATCCAGCAGGCGGATGGCTTCCCGCGCCACTCGCTGCGGTGTGAAATCTTTCTGAACCAGTTCCGGCACCACTGGTTTGCCGGCGATCAGATTGACCATGGCAAACATTGGTGTTCGGATCAGCCAGCGAGCCAGAGCTGCCGTGAGCGGCGCCAGGCGGTAGACGACAATCATCGGCGCGTTCATCAGGGCCGCTTCGACTGTTGCGGTGCCGCTCGATACGATTGCCAGATCCGTCGCGCCCAGGGCATCGTAGGTTGCGTCTTCCACGATGTGCAGATGCGCTCTATGCTGGATGTAACCCTCAACCTGGGACTTGCTCACGCCCGGAGCCAATGCCAGAACGAATTGTACTTGCTGCGCCGGGCGCTCCCGTTCGATCAGTTGGCAAGCCTCCATCAGGAGTGGCATATGATGCGCAATTTCTCCCGCGCGGCTCCCCGGCAACAGCGTAACGATCGGCCTGGAAGGATCGAGGCCAAAAGCCGCGGCAAACTCGGCGCGCGTGCGCTTGGCGGCCACGTTTCCTACCAGCGGATGCCCGATGAAGTCCGCCGCCACGCCTCGCGAACGATACCACTCCTGCTCGAACGGAAAGATACAAAGCCCGCGCACAAACCTCCGCCGCACCAGGTTTGCCCGCCACGGCCGCCAGGCCCAAAATTGCGGGCATACAAAATAGACGCTCGGGACATGACGGCGCTTCAGCGCGCGCGCCAGCCGCAGGTGAAAACCGGGGAAATCGGTGAGGATTGCCAGGCGCGGCTTCCGCCGGATCGCTTCCCCCAGCAGGCGCTTCCAGACGCGCTCGAGCGCCGGATACTTTTTCGCGATTTCGACAATCCCCACCAGTGAGACTTCGGAGCAGTCGGCAATGAGTTCGACACCGGCTTCGCGCATGCGCGGCCCGCCCATCCCGAAGAGCTGGACGTTGGCGCGGGCGCGCAGCGCCGTGGCCAGCTGCGCGGCGTACATGTCGCCGGAGGATTCGCCGGCGGAGATGAGGATAGGAGTGGGAGGCATCGTTTCGCGCAAGTGGAACACAACGGTCTAATCGTTTCCCGACAGGGAAGTGCCCGCCTCGCTTCCGGCAGTTTCGAAAGACGCGCGAAGCTCCTGATCCTTGTACTGGAGCTGGTACAGGCGATAGTAAATCCCGCGCATGGCGAGCAATTGCTGGTGCGAGCCCTGCTCGCGCAATTTTCCCTTGTGGAAGACGAGAATGCGGTCGGCGTGCTGAATCGTGCTCAGGCGATGCGCGATCACCATGGCCGTGCGTCCCTGGAGCAGGCGGTCCAGCGCCTCGCGGATCAGGCCTTCGGTTTTCGTGTCCACGCTTGACGTGGCTTCATCCAGAATGAGGAATTGCGGATCGTGAGCGAGCGCCCGCGCAAAGCTGACCAATTGCCGCTGGCCAACGGAAAACATGGCGCCGCGCTCGCTGACATTCGTGTGAATTCCTTCCGCCAGGGTGTCCAGAAGCGTCCCCAGCCCTACTTCCCGCAGGGCGGCCTCGACGCGCGCGGCGCTGATTTCTTCGTCCCCCAGACGCACGTTCGACTCCAGCGTGCCGGTAAAAAGGAACGGGTCCTGCAACACGATGCCGAATTGCCGCCGCAGCTGGTGCGGGTCGTACCGGCGAATATCCACGCCGTCGAGCAGAATTTCGCCGCGCTGGATTTCATAGAAACGCAGCAGGAGCTGAATGAGCGTCGTCTTTCCCGCGCCCGTGTGGCCGACGATGGCGAGGGTCTGTCCCGGCGCGATATGGAAACTGACGTCGCGCAGCACCCAGTCGTCTTCGCGCGGATTTGCGCCGCCGTTGTAAGCGAACCACACGTTGCGGAATTCGATATCCCCGCGCGGTTTGGAAAGCGCGAGCGGGGCTTCGGCGGGAGGAGCCGGCAGAGGCTCGTCCAGCAGCCTGAAAATCCGTTCGCAGGCCGCCATGGCCGATTGGAGGATATTGAATTTTTCGCTCAGGTCCTGAATGGGCCGGAAAAATCGCTGCGCGTACTGCATGAACGTGATCAGCACGCCGACGTCAACCAGGCCCGTGAGGGAGCGCAATCCGCCGTACCAGAAGACAATGGCAATCGCCGCCGTACTGAACAATTCGACCGCGGGAAAGAACACGGCGAAGGCAAAAATCGCGTCCTTGTACGCTTCCATGTGGATGCGATTCAATTCGGCGAACTGCTGCTTGGATTTCTGTTCCCGGTTGAACAGCTGCACGATGCTCATGCCGCTGATGTGTTCCTGCAGGAACGCGTTGATGGACGCGATGGCGGTGCGGATGCGCCGGTTGGCGTCGCGCACGCGGTTGCGGAACATCCACGTGGAAATCATGATCAGCGGAAGCACGGCAAAGGTGGCCAGCGCCAGCCGCCAGTTCATCTCCATCATCACCGCGCCGATGCAGAGCAGCACGATGGCATCGTTGGCCATGGCGGCGATCCCCGCGGCGAACAGGTCGTTGAGCGCGTCCACGTCGGTGGTCACGCGCGTCACCAGGCGCCCCACCGGGCTGCGGTCGAAGAAACTCATCGGCAGGCGCTGCATGTGCTCGAAAATTTCCTTGCGCAGGTCGTAAAGCGTCTGCTGGCCGACGTTCTGCATGATGCGTACCTGCAGGTACTGCACTCCGAAACTCAGCAGCAACGCCGCAAGGAAACCGAGAGCGACCATGGCGACGCCGTGCAGGGCGTCCGGCATGGCCAGCGTATGGTTCGTGCCGGGAATAATGTATTTATCGACGCCGTAGCCGAAGAGGTAGGGGCCAACCACTTCCAGCGGGCCGACCAGCAAGGTCAACACGACCGCGACGACGACGTTGACCCGGTACGGCCGCAGATAGGTTATCAGCCGCCGCAGGAGCCTTGCGTCGTAGGCCTTTCCTAGAGCTTCCTCTTCGCGGAAATCGCTCATTCGCGTTCCAACTCTTCTTCCAGCAACTGTTTCTGGTACAAATCCGCGTAATATCCGCCGCGCGCCAGAAGTTCGGCGTGCGTGCCGCGCTCGACGATCCGGCCGTCGCGCAGGACCACGATCTGGTCGGCGTGCTGCACGGTCGAGACGCGGTGGGAAATCAGCACGGTCGTTCTCTGGCGCAAAATCGAGTCCAGGCGGCGCAGAATTCGTTCTTCGGTTCCCGTATCCACGCTGGAAAGGGAATCGTCGAGTATTAAAATCTTGGGGTTGCGAATCACGGCGCGGGCGATGGCCGTGCGCTGCTTCTGGCCGCCGGAAAGCGTGATGCCGCGCTCGCCCACCATCGTCATATACTGTCCGGGAAACTCGCTGATTTCCGCGGCAATGCTGGCGACATCGGCGGCATTGTGAATCTGCTCGTCGGTGGCGCTATCCACTCCGAACGCCACGTTTTCGCGAAGGGTCTCGCTGAACAGGAAAGTATCCTGCGGCACGTAACCCACGGCCCGCCGCAAAGTCTCCAGCGGCCATTCCCGGATGGGACGCCCGTCGATCAGCAGGGTTCCCGGAGGCGCTTCCCAGAGCCGCGAGAGCAGCGCGGCCAGCGTGGATTTCCCGCTTCCCGTGGGGCCTACGATCGCCAGGATCGAACCTGCCGGAACGTGCAGGGAAATGTCTTCGAGCACGGGCTTATTGACTTCGCCCGACCCATTCGACTTGTGTCCATTGGTGTCGCTGCGCAGGGTCGGATAGGTGAAGGTCATGTGCCGGAACTCGATTTCCCCGCGAATCTCGGTGGAGGGATCGAGAGTTGCGCCGGCATCGCTGATCTGCGGCTCGGAATCGAGGATGTAGTTCAGCCGGCCCATGGAAGCGCCGCCGCGCTGAAAAATGTTGGTTACGAATCCCAGGGCGATCATGGGAAAAATGAGGCGCGTCATGAACGTATAAAACGCGACCAGTTCGCCCAGCGTGATCAGATTCATGATCACGAGGCGTCCGCCCTGCCAGAGCACGAGCACGAACGCCAGCCCGATCAGCATCTGGAGCAGCGGCATGAACAGGCTCCAGAAATAAATCAGTCGCAGGTTGCGGTCGATGTACTCGCGGTTGGGAGCGTCGAAGCCGCGGATTTCCGCTTCCTCCTGGCCATAGGCCCGCACGACGCGCACGCCGGCCAGGTTCTCCTGCGCCTTGGCGGAAAGCACGGCGAGCGACGCCTGGATCTTTCCGTAGAGCGCGTGAATCTGGCGGCCGAAAACCCACACGGTCACGGCTACGACGGGAACGGGAAGCAGCACGTACATGCTGAGTCGCGCCGAAATCCAGAACATCAGAATCACGGCCAGCACCATGGTCGCGAACGTGTTGGCGCTGTACATGATGCCCGGGCCGAGCACCATGCGCACCGAATTCAAATCGTTCGTGCAGCGCGACATCAATTCGCCCGTGCGGTTGCGAACGTAGAATTCCGGCTCCATGAGCACGAGTTTATCCAGCAGGTCGTTCCGAAGATCGTATTCGATGTCTCTGGACAGCCCGATCAGGATTTGCCGGGTCCAGTAGGAGAAGATTCCCTGAATCGTGCAGACGACGATCAGCGCGGAGCAGAACACGACCAGGGTCTGGGCGCTTTTCGGGTGGTAGTACGGCAGCAGGAAGCCTAGCGAAATCTGCGTCAGCCGCCCGAGTTGCGCCAGCGGCGCTTCGGCGCCCTTGATGCAATCCACGATGGCGCCAATGATCAGCGGAAGCAGGGTCCCGGTAATTCCCATGCCGATCTGCGTGACCAGGCCGATCGACACTTCGGTCTTGTGCCGGGCGACGTAGGGAAGCAAGCGGGCAAGGTGCGCCCATCCGGAGACGCGCTTGTGCGCTGCCTTCGGTCCCGAGCCCGTTAACGTGTTTGCCGCTGCGCTCATTTGAGAATGGACTGTGGAGTTTCCAACGTGGGCGCCTCGATCAGATACCTCTCATGAGACCGGTCGAGCGACTGATAGCGTTTCGCTTTTCTATTCCACCGCACAACGACGGTCTGACCTGCCGACTCACCCGTGCCGGCCACTGGTTCGCCGACGTCAAGATTCGCCGGCGTAAATTTCATCTCCAAACCTAGATTTTTGTCCGCGGTATATTCGAGCCGCCACCCGTTGGCCCGCGCCGCGGGCGTGCCCCCGAGATATCCTTGCGGATTTTTCAGGTGCTCGTCGCAACGAAGCACCTCGGACCATTTGCCGTCATTCTTTTCCAGAACCGCGGCCCGCGTAATGAAAATCGCCGAGGAAGGCGCGGCCATGGCGCCGCCGACCCTGGATTTTGCGAACCGATTGATCACCAGGACCTGTTCCAACCCGTTCCTGGCAAGGTCGCCGTGGGCAATGACTTCCGCCTGCTTGCCGAGCGCTGCTTCGGCAATCTTGCGCGTTTCGGTCAATTCGCTTGTTGGCCCGGCATGCGCCCGTTCGCCCGGGGACACCGCCGGTTGCGCGGGATTGCATCCCGCCACGCATAACACGGACGCCCCGAACAATAATGCCAGAGCCGCACGCAAGTTTCGAATCTTCATCGGTTGTTTTTAGCGCGCTACAGGCTCGGATACGCCAGGGTAATCTCCACGACGCGCCCCGTATCCCGCGCGCAGAGCACTTCCATCACCTGCGGCACGTCCGAGCCGGCCCAATCGAACTGATAGTACATCAGGGCCAGTTCATGGCCGCTTTTTGTCGCCGGACCGCTCGAATTCGGCTCGCCATAATAATCTACGACGCGATCCTGCGATTCGCCGATATGCAAGCCGAGCCCGGTGACCCAATACTTGGGGTCCAAGAACTGCGGGAGGCGGCCTTTGCAGGCGCCCTTCTGCGGCTCCAGGGTTGTAATCGTAACGCTTTGGATCACGGACTTGGCGTCGAGTTCGAGCCGGATGGCTCGTCCGGAACAGTTGTCACGCCATTCCCGAATTTCCGAATCCTCGCTGTCCAGCAGGTTCTTGGACTTGAATCGCTTCTTCGCGATTGCAAAGGTATCGCGCCCGGGCCTTAACCCCGCCAGCAAAGTCTCATTCACATGGCGCGCCGCGGCTGGCCTGGGAGGTTTTGAAGCCAAAAGCGGGCCTGGAGCCGAAAAACCGGGAGCCGTCAGGGCCAGGCTAACGCACAGCCAGAATTTCATCCAGACGCGCTTCAAAATTCTCCTCTCCCTCCGACCATAGTCGCAAGCGCTCCACGGGCATATTTTCTTCGACGGCGCGCATCCATGCCATCAATTGCTGGATATTCTCTCTCGTTTTCTGCTGATATTCGCGCAAATTTTGTGGTTGCGACATCCACATCAGGAACCGGGCTTCGTCGGGGTGCTGAGGTTCCGCCACGCGCGTATTTTCGGGCGTCAGCAGCCCGGCGTGGCCGGTAAACAGGTGCTCGAAGCCGAGATGGGCCATGAAATGCCCCGATTCGGCAGACACCCCGCCATCGTACTGCGGGCCGTAACAAAACAGGTCCAGGCGCTCGGGCTTTTTCTTCCAGCTGGCGGTTTCCATCTCGCGAATCCACAGGTCCCACCGCGCCGCGACTTCATAGCAAACATCATCGGCATGATGCTCCCGGACAAGGTTGACGATATCGGCCGGTGCGAGGATGTGGCCGCGCAAATCGTGCTCCTCGAGCGGCGATTCCGTGAAGTCCACGGCGCGAACCGTAAGTCCCGTGAACCCCGGAGGCTCAGCCGCAAGCGGCACCGTGGCAAGGAATTGCTCGAAATGCGAGAGCATGTTTTCCTCGCGGAAATCACGGATCCATAGGCTCGCGTAGGCACGATTCGGCATTCGGATATTATACAGGCTTCCGGCTGTGGGACCGAAATCTAGGTAGGACAGGCTTCAGCCTGTCAGGTTTTTCTCTTAGGAATTCGATCAACCGTGGGACAGGCTGAAGCCTGTCCTACGAGGTTCGTGATGCCGGCCAGCAGCCATGAAGCCTGAATTCCTGCCGTAAATTTATTGGGGATCATTGCCCGGGGACCGCTCCGGGCGCTGGATTTATTGCTGTTCTTCCGGGGATTTGACGTCGGGATTGGGCGAAGTCGGAGCTGCGGGCTCGGCGAGTGGGGCGGAAAGCCCAGCCAAACGCTGGCGCAGTGTTTCACCCATTTCGGCGAACACGTTTCCGCAGACCATTTTCAGGCGTTTTTCGGTCTTCTCGGCCAGTTGCTCGATGAGGGTTTCGGACTGCTGATCGAGCTTGGTGACGGTGGTGAGCAGCCAGGAATTCGAAGCGGTTTCGAGGTGCTGTTTGTGTTCGTCCATGGCCTGCGAACTCAGGGACTGCATCGAGGATTGGAACTGGCCGTCGAGGGACTGGACTTCCTGGCGCAGGGTGTCCTTGGCCTGATCGAGTTGGGTGGCCAGCTCCTGCTTGGCCTGGGTCAGGCTTTGCTGCGAATGCTGTGAAATGGCGCGCTGATATTCGGCGGCAAAGGCGCGCGTATCGCTTTCCAGTTTCGAGCGGACCTGCACGAGATGCGCTTCCAACTGAGCGGAGCTCTGCTCGAATGCGGCGTTCGTTTTAGATGCGTACAGATCAAATTGTTCGCGGCCCAGCTGACCGGCGCGCTCGGTGAAATTGGTGGCAGCCGCCTGGCCCGCTTCCGCCATTTCCTGATTGGCCCGTTCGGCGGCGTCGTGAGCGTTCTCCTGGATCTGGCTTTTCGCGTGTTCCACATAACTGCGGCTGTAGTGGTCCAGTTCGCTGGCGAACAGGCCCGACAACTCTCCCGCTTTTTCCCGCATGCCCGAGGCCGCCTGATCCAGCCCTTTTTCCAGGGTCGTCTGCATCTGTGTCTGGACTTTTTTCTCGTACCAGTCGGCGGACTTGAAGAGCGCTTCAAAGGTGCTGTGCGTAGTTTCGGTCGCTTTGGATTCGAGTTCGCTGAGCCATTTCGCTGATGCTGTGCGGGCGGACTCCGCGAATTCCTTTTCCACCTGCGACAGCAGTTCCTTGCCGCGAGCCACCGTGTCCTGCACGCTGAGTTCAGACACCTGCCAGATGCGTTGCTGATGTTCGGCCAGTGATGTTTCGGCCTGTTCGCGCTCCAGTGCGAACTTGCTGAGCATTTCCGTGGCCCGGGAAATCTGCGGGGAGAGGCGTTGCTCGAGTTCGCTGGCCAGCCGGTCGATGGTTTCGTGCCCGGCGGTTTCCAGAAGGGGTTGCAGGCGCTCGGCCATTCCGGCGACGGCGGTTTCCGCGCGGCGATTCATCTCGCCGCTCTGCGCATCGAGCAGGGCCTCGCCGCGCCGCGCCCATTCCTCCGATGCGGCCTGCAGGAGCGAGTTGAATTCTCCGCGCCGCGTTTCCAGTTGCTCGACCGACTGCCGCACCTGCGAAATCGTGGATTCGCCCCGGGCGGCTTCGTGATCGATCGAGGCGCGCAGCGACCCCAGAGCGCTATCCGCCTTCTCGGTCAACTGGGAAAGCTCCCCGCCGATCACGCCGATGCGCTGTTGCAGTTGCTGTTCGATCTGCCGCGCGGCGTCTTCGCTGCTGCTGGACAGCCGTTCGGCTGTTCGGCGTGCCGCCTCTTCCAGAGACGTCTCCATTTTTTCGTTCCAGCGGGTGCTAGCAGCGGCGAGATCAGCCTCCAGAAGCCCGCGCCAGCCGAATTCGGCCGCCGAGGTGGCCTTGGAGATCTGATCGGACAGATGATTTGCGGCCTGTTCCAGATGCGCCAGGCGAGCCTGCGCGTCCGAGGAGCGCTGGTGCATCTCATCCTGCCAGCGGCGCTTCTCATTCTCGATGGCTTCGGCGGAATCTTTCCGCAATTGCTCGATGGCGGTGCGAGCTTCGCCGGCATTGGCGTCCAGGCTGCCGCTCAAGCGTTGCAGCTTCTCGATCGCAACCAGCAGCTGGCTCTGAATCTGCTGCTCAAAATCCGCGCGCCGCGAACGTTCCACTTCGTCCAGCTGGGTATTCATCTGCGTGCGGGCTTCGGTGATCCGGCGGTCCAGTTCGCGCGTCCACTCGGCGCGCATGGAGGCCAAGGTGGCGTTCCGCTCATTTTCCAGGCGTTGCTGTGTTTCGTGTTGCGTGCGTTCCATGTGCGCTGCAATGGCTGCGGCCACCGATTTTTCAGTCGCATCCTTCAACTGGGTTTGCAGCGCGGCGAGCAGCGGGCGCGTCTCCCCCGCCACGGCTCGAGTGGCGCTTTCGCGGACAGTGCTCTGCACCTGTTGTTTGGCCTCGGCCACCAGACGTGCCATTTGTCGCGCAAGCTGTAGCGACACGTCCGTGCCGCCAGGCAGCGGCAATACGCGAAGATTATCCTCGGCGCCTTCCGAAGTGGGAGGCGCGGGAGTTTCGCCCCCGATCAAGTCCGCCACACCTGAGGGCATGGCCTCAGGTTGTTCAGACGCTGGGGGAATTTCAAGGTTGGGGCTTATTTCAGGGAAGGGAAACCAATCGCCCGGCGGAAACGCAATGCCCCACACGTTGCCGGGGACTTCCAGTTCGACGCCAATTTGAAATAACTCACGAACCGTCCGTGGACGCTGAATCCAGGTAACGCGCGCGCGCACGCTTCGCGGCTCATGCCCTGCTTCGTTATGGGGCACTTCGAAAGTAACCCACATGTTTTTCAGGACATAATGCCTGGATTGGTATCGGCAACCGTGGCAATTAATGATCAGGCTTGAGGTGCGCTCCTGGAAAGGTCGCCCGAGCGCGTCCACACCCGTCACGGTTATCGGAACGGCCTGCACGATCCGTGTGCTGCGCCGTTTCTGTGACTCTTGGTCCTGATGAGGGTTCGATTCCACCACACCAACTCCGCACAGCGAGTTCTAAAGACTAGCATTGCTGCAGGCACGCGTCGAGTGCGTACAAGCCCGATTTCCTATGAGTTACGCCCCATTACAGTCGCAGCATCGGGCCCGTCACCTTCATAGGTTCATAGGACATAGGAACTGATCTGGGCGGTTCGGCAGGTGTCCGAGCGCATGGCCTGCCGGTACGCCGGATGGAGCTTTTCTGCACAATATCCTAAAGGGAATGAAGGGCTGGGCGCCTTCCACGGGCGGAATGTACTACGAATTGCAACGGATTTCCAGAGGGCAAATAGATTGTGGTGTTCCATTGTGGAAAACTCCGTCCGTACGAGGTCCGACCTTCTAATCATGCTGTAGGAAGGGCGCATTGGACAATTAACCTCCCTTCGATTGTGGACTTCAGTCCCTGAAGCTTCGAGGGCTAGAATCCCTGATCATCTAGGTCCGAGGATGCATAGGGCACCTGTCATCGGTGATGAAGCACCTGCCACTCAGCCAGTCGCATGACACGTGCGACTTCCAAATTGCCGCACGGCCATGAAAATGCAGGTTAGTCCTTGCGTTATCTGCGACCGGAAGCAGAGCCGGAAGAAGTGATGGATACGACGGACGGGAGAGGCGCGTTTGCCAGCAGTTCGAACTCAGCGGGGCGGCAACAGGCCGTGTCGAGTTTTGACAGGTCGTTCCTCAGGTCGGCCCTTTCCCGCAAATGATCCAAAGTCTCCTTCAAGATTGAGGAAGCCGCCACGTCCTGCGGCATAACCAGGCGGTAGTGCATCCAGCGTCCCTGGCGGCGCGCCGCCACGATTCCCGCGCGGCGCAGGTAGGCCAGATGGCGTGAAATCTTCGGCTGGCTGATGCCCAGGATGCCAACGAAATAGCAGACGCAGATTTCCCGGTCGGCGATGAGGTTCAGCAGGCGGAGGCGGGTGGGATCGGCCAGGGCGCGGAAAAGGAGATCGAGAGCAAAGAGTTTTTCTTTTCTGGGCATACTCGAAAAGTATATATGGCTTGACAGATATATACAATCCCCTTTATCCTCCACACATACGCATAAGCGTATGTGTTACGCGCCGTTCAGGAGGATGCCATGGCAACGAAAACAGTGAACGCCTTAAAAGCCCACCTTTCGATTCACGTGAAAAACGTCCCTGCGAGCATCGCGTTCTACCGGAAACTTTTCGGAATCGAACCGTCGAAGGTCCGCGAAGGATACGCGAAGTTTGATGTCGTGAATCCGCCGCTGAATTTCGCGTTGAATGAAGCGCCGGCCGCCGGGCAGGGCGCGTTGTCCCACCTGGGCATTCAGGTGGAATCGACAGCGGACGTTCTGGCCGTGCGACGGCAGTGGATGGACCGTGGATTATCCACTCGCGATGAAATGAAAACGGAGTGCTGCTACGCGCTGCAGGATAAGGCGTGGGTTCGCGATCCCGACGGAAACCAGTGGGAAGTCTTCGCCGTGCTCGAAGACAACCTGCCGGAAATAACGGTGGCGGAAAAATCCTGCTGCGCCTCGGAATGCTGTGCGCCCGAGCCCCTGTGAACGCGTGAAATGCGTTGCGAAAGGAACCTCCATGGAAAATTGCTACAACGTTCTCTTCCTTTGCACCGGAAATTCGGCACGCTCCATCATGGCGGAAGCCATTCTGAACCGGAAGGGAAGTCCGGCGTTCGTCGCGTACAGCGCGGGCAGCCATCCTTCCGGAGCCGTTCGTCCCGAGGCGCTGCGGCAAATTGAGCTGGCGCGCATGCCCACCGAAGGGCTTCGCAGCAAGAGTTGGGATGAATTTGCGAAACCGGAGGCGCCGAAAATGGATTTTGTTTTTACCGTGTGTGATAACGCGGCAAGGGAAGTCTGCCCGGTGTGGCCGGGCCAGCCGATGACGGCGCACTGGGGCGTCCCCGATCCCGCCGCGGTCCAGGGATCGTCCGAACAGATCGAACGCGCGTTTCGCGAGGCGTTTATGATTCTGGATCGCCGGATCACGCTCTTTTTGTGCCTTCCGCTCTCCACGCTCGGCCAGCTTGCCATCAAGAAGGAAATCGACCGGATAGGACAGCAATGAAAATCACTGCCACTTTTCGCTGGAGTAGAGACAATGGCCACTGACTTCGCGCAAGGCCGCGTTTGCGCTCCCTTGCCGCGCGCCCGGCTCTCATTTCTGGACCGTTACCTGACCCTGTGGATTTTTCTGGCCATGGCCATTGGCGTCGCAGCCGGACACTGGATTCCGCAGACGGCGGATTTTGTCCAACGCTTTCAATCGGGGACCACAAATATTCCCATCGCCATCGGCCTGATCATCATGATGTACCCGCCTCTGGCCAAGGTGCGGTACGAAAAACTGGGAGAGGTCCTTCAGAATCGCCGCGTGCTCGTGCTTTCGCTCGTACAGAACTGGGTCATCGGGCCGATTTTCATGTTCCTGCTGGCGATCGTTTTTCTTCGCGGCGAGCCCGCTTACATGCGCGGCCTGATCCTGATCGGGTTGGCGCGGTGCATTGCCATGGTCATCGTCTGGAACGAGCTGGCCGCGGGGGACACCGACTACGCGGCCGGCCTGGTCGCCTTCAACAGCATCTTTCAAGTCCTGTTTTACAGCATCTACGCGTGGGTGTTCATCACCGTGCTGCCCACGTGGTTCGGATTGAAGGGTAGCGTCGTGCAAATTGGAATCGGGCAGATTGCGCAAAGCGTCTTGCTGTATCTGGGCGTGCCGTTCCTTGCGGGAGTCCTCACGCGCTTCGCGTTATTGCGCGTCAAGGGGGAACAGTGGTACCGCACGCGGTTTATTCCGCGCATCAGCCCGCTGACACTGGTCGCGCTCTTGTTCACGATTCTGGTTATGTTCAGCCTAAAAGGCGACCTGATCGTTCGTCTGCCGCTTGACGTGCTTCGCGTGGCCGTGCCGCTGGCGATCTATTTTGCCGTGATGTTTCTGGTGAGTTTCTGGATGGGGCGCAGGCTGGGCGCGGATTACTCGAAAACAGCGACGCTTTCCTTCACGGCTGCGAGCAACAATTTCGAATTGGCGATTGCCGTGGCCGTGGCCGTCTTTGGACTCAATTCCGGCGAGGCATTTGTCGGCGTCATCGGTCCCCTGGTCGAAGTGCCCGCCCTTCTGGGGCTCGTGCACGTGGCGCTGTGGTTCCAGCGGCGTTATTTTGCGGCTTCCTTAACGGAAACAGATCCGGCCTGAGGTTCCGGGGGTGCGTCCGCAGGCGCGTCCGCCGTGTAGCCGTCCGGGCAGAAGTAATTTCCCTCGCGCTGCGGCGACTGTGCGGGCACTGGCAAGGCAAATGCCGCCGGCGCGATGATTGGAGTCTGCATGATTTTTCCGAGGGCTGTACGAACGCGCGATTTCCGGCCACACGTCTCCTCCAGATTCAATTTTTGAATTGTCCCGGAAACCTTGGCAGGAACGGCGCCGCGCTTTTCAAATGGCCGCGCTAGAGCGACCTGTGCTTGAACGTGCGCTGGCCTTTGCTGTAACTGGCGACGGTCTGTCCCTCGCCGAATAATTTGTATTTGTAGGTGGTGAGGCCTTCCAGGCCGACGGGGCCGCGCGCGTGCAGTTTTCCCGTGCTGATGCCGACTTCCGCGCCCAGGCCGTACCGGAACCCGTCGGAGAATCGCGTCGAAGCATTCTGAAACACGCCGGCGGCGTCCACGAATTCCATGAAGCGCGCCGCAACGTCGTGGCTTTCGGTCACAATGGATTCGGTATGGCGCGAACCGTACCGGTTGATGTGGTCGATGGCTTCGTTGACGCCGTCCACCACTTTGATCGAGACAATCAGGTCGGAATATTCTTTTTTCCAGTCGCCTTCGGTCGCCGGAATCACTTCCGCTTCTCCGGCGACTTCCATCGTTCGCGCGCAACCGCGCACCTCGACGCCCGCCTCGCGGAATTGCGCGATCATTTGCGGCAGGAACCTGGCGGCGATGTCTTTGTGGACCAGCAACGTTTCCAGCGCGTTGCACGCCGAGGGGTATTGCACCTTCGAATCCAGCGCGACATCGATTGCTTTCTGCAAATCGGCGTCGCTATGCACGTATACGTGGCAGATGCCTTCGCCGTGGCCCAGCACGGGAATGCGGCTGTGCTCGGTGACGTAGCGGACGAATCCATTGGACCCGCGCGGCACAATCAGGTCGATCTCCTCGTGCAGGGTCAGTATTTTCGCCACGTCCTCGCGCGTGTGGAACAGCACCAGGGAATCGACGGGGATGTCGGGGAAGGCCGACAGGGCGTCCCGCCAGATGGAGACGAGCACCGCGTTGGTTTCGGCCGCCTCGGATCCGCCTTTCAGGCACGCGGCGTTCCCCGATTTCAACGTGAGCGAGGCGATCTGCGGCACAACGTCGGGGCGCGATTCGAAGACCACCCCGATCACTCCCAGCGGGCACGTTTCCTTGTACAGAACCAGATGGTCGTCCAGCTCCATGGCGGTCAGGCGGCGGTGAAGAGGATCGGGCAGCGCGGCCACTTCGCGCACGCGCGCGGCCATTTCGACGATGCCGCGCTCGGTGGTCCGCAGCCTGCCGAACATCGAGCGGGACATTTCGCCGGCTTCCACGGCGCGCTGTGCCGCGGCGCAATCCTTTTCGTTTGCGGCCAGAATTTCCGCCGAACGCGCTTCGATCGCGTTGGCCGCGGCGATCAGGGCTTCATTGCGGCGCTCGCTGGAAAGCGCCGCAAGAACATGCGCGGCGCGGCGCGCGCGGCGCACGGTGCGGTGAACATCGGAAGATTCGAGTTGATTTTTTGTTACGCTCATTTGCGATCCATTAACACGATATTATCGCGCTTTACGAGGACGGTTGCACGCCCATTGGCGCGGCCGCCGCTTGCAGGGCTGCCTGCGCCGTTGCGGATAAGGCCCTTCGCGTCGCCGCACGAGTAATCCGAAATGCCGCGCGCGAATTCCATCCCTTCGGCGTCCACGATGCTCACCACTTCCGCCGCATCGAATTCGCCTTCCACGCCGGTGACGCCCGAAGCCAGCAGGCTCGCTTTTCCGCCCGTAATCGCTTCGCGCGCGCCCGCATTGACGATCACGCGCCCGCGCACTCCCGCCGCGTATGCGATCCACCGGCGCTTTCCCGCCATACGCGTCTTCGACAAAAATACGGTGCCCACCGACTGGCCATCGAAAATCCGCGCCAGCGTGTCGGGCTTCTTGCCGTTCGCGATCACCGCCACGCCGCCGGATTGCATGGCGATTTCCGCAGCGTCGAGTTTCGTCAGCATCCCGCCCCGCCCGCCCTCGGAGGGGCCGAACGCCAGGGCTTTCAGTTCCGGCGAAATCTCTTCGACCAGGGGAATCAAGCTTCCGGCCGCCCCTGTTTCCGGGGAGGGCGATCCGGACGTTCCAAGTTCCATCAGCCCATCCACGTCGGTCAGAAGTATGAGCACGTCCGCCTCGATGTGGCTCATCACCAGTGCGGCCAGGCGATCATTGTCGCTGAAGATGCGCTCTCCCGCGCGAATATTCAGGTAATCGAGTTCGGCGGTCGATACCGTATCGTTTTCATTGATGATGGGCAGGACGCCAAGCTTCAGCAGCGCTTCCATCGTCTCCCGCAGATTGGAATAGCGCGTGCGGTCGACGAAATCTCCCTCGGTCAGCAGCACCTGGGCAAGCTGGACGCCGTGCGCCTGAAATAAATTTTCATATTCGTGCATCAGCAGGCTCTGGCCCACGGCCGCGCACGCCTGGCGCATGACCATGTCGTTCAACCGGTCGCGATGCAGCCCCAACCGTCCCAGGCCCAGGCCCACGGCGCCCGAAGACACGAGCACGATTTGCCGGCCGTCCTTTTTCAAGGCGGCGATGGTTCGCGCCACGGGCTTCAGAAGCCCGGCGTTGAACTGGCCGTCGCTGTCGGTCACAATCCCGGTGCCCAGCTTGATGACGGCGCGGCGCACCGCGCGCAGGCGCTTCTGTTGCTCGGTTTCTGAATGCTGATTTTCCACGGGGGACTACTTTATCATCGAGTAGGAATTGTACAAAAGTAATGAGAGTGGGTGGGACAGGCGATTTTCCCTGGCCGTGAAGACCCGGCGCGTGAGCGCCGGAACATCGAGAAAGACACAGCGGCTCGCGCCGCTGTCTGTCAATGGACAGGCAAGAAGGCCTGTCCTGTGCCGCGGCGGCCTTCCATGGCTTTTTTTCACGGTTATTTCATCGGCCGACGCAAGTGATGCCGATTTCTAAATGGAGCCGAGGGCTGTGCGAGAATTTTGCTTGTGCAGAACTTAGGCCGAGGAAGCGGCGCGTCCAATGCCGATGTTATGCGCCGTGGACGCCTCCACGTTGAAACTGCGCAATGCGGGTTCCTGCTGGAGCAAGGGCTTGACCGACTCCAGGAACTGCCGCGCCGGGCCATTGGCATACCGCTCAGCGTCTTCTTTGCTTTTCCAGATCGTGAGACCTACGAACTGGTCGCCCTCGGTGTCGGCGGTTAGAGCGATCGCATCAACAAACCCCGGCTGCTGCTTGAGAATGGGAAGGGCTCGTTCAACAATTGTCTTAACACATTCCTGAATCTTGCCGGGTTTAACAGTCAACTGAATCATTCTTGCATGCATGATATTCCTCCTGAGATTTGAACAGGGGTGACGGTCGTGTTAAGGCAACCGCAATCGAAAATGTACTGCCATTCTTGCAGCCGTTTCAAGCGCAATTCTGGTTTTCTGTGGCAGACAATTCGTCAGGAGCTGCTACAAATCCCTGCGGCCTTCCATGGCCTTCATCATGGTGACTTCGTCGGCGTATTCCAGGTCGGCGCCGACCGGGATGCCGACGCCGATGCGCGTGACGCGCACGCCGAGAGGCTTGATGAGCTTGGAGAGATACATGGCCGTGGCTTCGCCTTCGGCGTTGGGATTGGTGGCGATGATAATTTCCTCGACCGTGCCGCCCTTGAGGCGCTCGATCAGGCTTTTCAGGTGGAGTTGATCGGGGCCGATGCCGCGCAATGGCGCCAGCGCCCCGCCGAGCACATGGTACATGCCGCCGTACTGCCGCGTTTTCTCGATGGCCATGATGTTGTGCGGCTCTTCGACCACGCAGATGGTCTTGTGATTGCGCGTCGCGCTGGTGCAGTAGAAGCAGGGGTCGGCGTCGGTGATGTTGTTGCACACCGAGCAGAAGCGCATGTTCAGCTTGGCGTCGCGAATGGCGTCGGCCAGCGCCAGCGCGCTCTCCGGATCGGTGCGCAGGATGTGAAACGCCAGGCGCTGCGCGGTCTTGGCCCCGATTCCGGGCAGGTGCTTGAGCTGGTCGATCAGGCGCTCGACGGGTTCTGCGAAATCAGGCATGCATTATTTTCCGTGATGGAGTATGGCGGGCAGAAGGAACCAGCTTCACTTGCAGTGTCCGCTTCAAAAATATTCTCAAGGGGCGCGGCTTAAAATAATCCGGGAATTTTTAGCCCCGCCATTCCGGGAATGGAGCCGGTCAGGCTTTTCATCTGGCTGGCGAGTTCTTCGTCCACGCGGCGTCCGGCTTCATTCACGGCGGCGCGCACCAGGTCCTGCAGCAATTCCTGATCTTTTCCGGAAAAAACTTCCGGATCGATGCGCAGGTCGGTGACCTGCTTCTGGCCGTTCATTTTGACGGTGACCATTCCGCCGCCCGCCGAGGCTTCGACGTGGACCGATTCCACCTGCTTCTGCAGGTTCTCCTGCATTTGCCGAAACTGCGTGAGCATTTGCTGCAGTGCTTTGACTTCCATTGTCTAATCCTCGCCCCGGCGCTTCACGTCGGAAATCTGGCCGCCGAACCGTTCCATCATCGCACGCACGATCGGGTCTTGCTCGAACTTTGCGCGCAACTCGCGCGTGCCGGAGGAGGGTGTTGCTGCGCCTGCTCCCGGCACGGCTTCCAGTTTAACACAGACGCGCACCGTCTGGCCGAGGATGCGGCTGGCAATGTTGCGCAGCCGTTCCATGGGACCGCGAGCCTGCAACATTTCCGCGAGCGCACGGCTCTCGGTGGGGAAAAATAATCGAACTTCGCCGCCGCTCATTTCCCATCGCGACGCGTGCTCGATCAATTCGCCGAGAAATTTTTCCTGCGCAACAATCGCGGCCTTGATGGAAGCGACTTGCTCCTCCGCAAGCCCGTCGCCTGCGGAGGCGGTCCGGGCAACCGCGCCGGGCGCGATAGCCGGGGCGGAGGCGGGAAGTGGTTTGGAAAGTGGCTCGGGTTTCGCACTGGCGCGCTGCTGTGCGGCATTTTCGGACTTTGCCGGCGCCGCAACGGGTTGCATTCTCGCGGCCGTGGAAGCTTGCGAGGCGCTGGAAGAAGTGCCGGAAGATTTGCCGGAAGATGTCGCGGCGGCAAGCGCTGCGGGCGCGGCGCTGCGCGCGGGCGAAAGTGGTGTTGGCGGCGCCGGGCTTGTCGGCCGAGCTGCAGCGCTGGCAGACGCCGCGGACGATCCGCGGGAAGACCTGGCGGAAGAGTTGCCGGAAGTATTGCCGGAAGATGTTCCGCCTTCCAGGTCGGCAAGAATTTCCTCCAGCGGAGCCAGTCGCGCGGCATTCACCATGCGCAGCAGGCCCATCTCCAGATGCAGTCGCGCGTCGGGTTTGCGGCGCAGATCGTCGTCGGTGTGGAGAAGGATCTGGAAAAAACGCGTGAGGTCCTCTTCGCTGAACGATTCGGCGGCCTGTTTCAGGCGTGGGCGCGTGTCGGCGGGCGCGGCAATCAAATCGGAATCGGCGCCGCAGACGCGCGCGACCAGCAAGTTGCGGAAATGCCCGATGGCTTCGCGGCAGAAGTGCTGAAGATTTTGCCCTTCGGCGAGCAGGCGATGCACGAGCGAGAGGATGCGTTCGGCGGATCCCGTCTCGATCGCTCCGGTCAGCTCCTCCAGAATTTCTTCAGGGACGACGCCGAGCAGTTCGCGCACCTGCGCGTCGGTAATGTTCGCGCCGCAGTACGCGCGCGCCTGTTCGAGAAGCGAGAGGGCGTCGCGCAGGCTGCCTTCGGCGGCGCGCGCCATCACGCCGAGCGCGCCGGGCTCCGCCGTCAGATTTTCCTTCACGCAGATTTGTTCGAGGGCGTCCACGATTTCCGCGAACGACAGCGCGCGAAAATGAAAATGCTGCGAGCGCGAGCGAATCGTTTCGGCGAGGTTTTCCGGCTCCGTGGTGGCCATCACGAAAATGACTTTGTCGGGAGGTTCTTCGAGCGTTTTGAGCAGGGCGTTGGAAGCCTCGCCGGTGAGCATGTGCGCTTCGTCGAGGATCACGACTTTGTAGCGGCCGCCGGCGGGGGCGTAGCGGACCATCTCGCGCAGCTCGCGAATCTGATCGATGCCGCGGTTCGACGCCGCGTCGATTTCGATCACGTCGAGGGAATTTCCCAGGCCGATTTCACGGCACGAGTCGCACTGGTTGCAAGGTTCCGCGGCGGGACCCTTCGCGCAATTGAGGGCTTTGGCGAGAATGCGCGCCGTGGTCGTCTTGCCCACGCCGCGCGCGCCGGAAAAAATGTAAGCATGCGCCACGCGGCCCGACTGCACCGCATTGGCAAGGGTTCGCGTGACGTGTTGCTGTCCGACCACGTCGGCAAACGTCTGCGGCCGCCATTTTCGCGCGATGACCTGGTAGCTCATGCTCTAGCAGCCCGCTCTTTCTGATTCTCCGCTTTCTCCGTGTTCTCCGAATTGCAATCGAAAAGCAAAAACGCAAAACAGGGAGCGCGGAGATTCGCGCAAGGTCACAGAGAAACCCGCCATGGCGGGTTCAGAATTTCAGCGCCGAAAAGTTCCTGCCGGCGCGCTGCAGATGAGAGGAACTTCGGGTACTCCGCGGCGCACGAAGCGATCCCGGTACCGTTGCTCCCTTCCGGGCCTGGCGGGGTTCGCGGGACTTCGTCGCACAGAGCCCGAAGTTCCACGCATCGGCAGTCGCGCCACATGGGTGAGACCGCTAGGGAAGTCTAGCACAGCGCCCTGTTCGAAAAAAAGAAAAGCGGGCCGTGAAAAATAATCCAGCGGAGCCAAAGCGCCACAAGGCTCCGATCAGACGCATTGGCCACAAGGGAAAAATCTGTTCGAGCAAACGTATTTCAATCCGGTATAAGCTGTTAACGGGTACTTGAACCGCTGCAAACGAGGGCCACCGGGTGAAGCAAGCAGGGCTGTTGACCGAACAGGACATTTTGGCAAGGCTGGAAGAACGCCTGGGCCGGGTTCACGCCCGGCAGCGCCTCGGGATTGAAAACGATCACGAGGCGCAGATCTTTGGCCAGGGCATCAACTTCTTTCACCCTGAAAACTGGTATTCTATCCAAACTGCAATTCGATCCTGCCTGAAGCTGACTGGATTGTACTGGCGCGGACACAGGAATACCGAGCGCATTCAGATCCGGCACAACGATGTTGTGCGGCAGGACCTTCCCCCGGAATTCGACGGGTTCACGATCCTTCAGCTCAGCGACTTGCACGTGGACATGAATCCGGGCGCCATGCGTCGCCTGATCGAGCTGCTCGGGGAAGTTCAATACGACATCTGCGTGCTGACCGGTGACTATCGGGGACCATCCTACGGTCCGTTTCACGCGGCCCTGGAAGGCGTGGCTCAGGTGCGCGCGCGTCTCAAGGAGATGGTCTACGGCGTGCTGGGCAATCACGATACGATCCGTATGGTTCCCGCCCTGGAAGAGATGGGCATTCGCATGTTGCTCAACGAGTCCGAAACGCTCGTGCGCGGCAATCAACGAATCCATCTGGCCGGAATCGATGACGCCCATTTCTACCGCGCTGACAATATCGAAAAGACGGCCTCGGGATTGCCTCACGACGAATTTTCCATCCTGCTCTCACACACGCCGGAGGTTTATCGGCAGGCGGCGCACGCTGATTTTAAATTCATATTGAGCGGCCACACGCATGGGGGTCAACTCTGCCTGCCCGGGTCCATTCCGATCACCCTGGATTCGGTTTTGCCCCGGCACATGGGATCGGGAGCGTGGAAATACCACAATATGTCCGGCTACACGTCCGCTGGCGCCGGGTCGTCCATCGTTGCAGTCCGCTTTAATTGTCCGCCGGAAATTACCCTGCATCACTTACGGCGCCCTTCCTCGCCTGCACCCGGTTAGTTTTGGAAGCGGCAGGGAATCAATAGGGCCGGTCGCGAAGGTGGAAGCGATAGAGCAGGCGGGATAGAAGCAACTCACAGACAAAGAAGATCAAAACTCCCGCGGCGATATCCAGGGCCGTCAGCAGCAGCGCCGTCCGGCAGGCGAGCAGCGGAAACAGAGACTCGGGAACCTGATCGAGGACAGTCGCCTTGCTGCCCGCGGGAAGATTCATCCGGCGCTTCACGAAGCTGGAAAACAAGTCCCCGGCCATCGCAACGCCCGCTACCAGGGCCCCGATTTTCCAGCTCGGACCGATCAGGGCAGCGCACGCGGACGTCACCAGAATCGAAGAAAAAATACCCCGGTACGTCTTCGATGATCCGAAGACCGGCCGCCCATCCATAAATTTGGCGCCTGCATCGAGAGGGTTTGCCAACCGTTCCCTCAGAATGTCTTTCAGGATCACCGGCGTCCCGTTTGCCACCGCCAACAGGGCCAGCATCTGCGCGATAGACCAGAAGTGCATGCGCGCACTGTACTGCATCAGCCGGTTCTATGCATTGCCCGATTTGCCGGTCATCTTGTTTTTGTTTTGTTGTATTGATGATTGCCAGACGGCCGATGCGGGTATCGAGCGATTTCGTCGCGGATGGTTTTTCATGGTCCTGCTTCTGGCGAGCCGGACAGGATCGGCTTGGTTGCGGATGCGCGATTCTCCGCGTTCCAGGCCGCGCCAATAAAGACAATCATCGTCGAAAACTCCATCCATACCATTAAACCGATCGCCGCGGCGAGGCCTCCGTAGACAGGCCCGAATTGTGTCATCCAGACGTAAATCCCAAACAATAGATTGAGTATCCACCACAGAACCGTCGCCACCGCGGCGCCAGGCAGGATGGAGATCCAACTGGTTTTTTCAGGTCGCGCAAAGCGATAAATCACGGCCAGGACAACGGTTTCCAGAATCATGAACAAGATCGGAAGCAGAATGGTCCAGAAGCCATGAGCCAGGGGAAATTTCGCCAGTGCGTTAATGATGCCTTGTGAAGCCGGGAGGCCGAAGACGATTAGCGCGACGGCCCCGAACCACACCACGCTGATCATGCAGAACAAGAGCAGGCCACGTACCTGGCGTCCCAGAAACGAATGGCCGCCGGTGTCGCCATAAATCAGGCCGATCCCTTTGATGATCAGTTTTACCATCTGCGTGCCTACCAGCAGCATTCCAATCCAGCCGAACAGCGCCAGGTACCAGCTGCTCACTTCCGGGCGCAACACGGTTTTGGATACCAGTTGCCAGCTGCCTGGGGGCAGCAGCGCCGAGACGCGCATTGCCAGGTCCCGGCCATGTTCCCCTTCCAGAGAACTTTTCATCAGGCTCAACACGACTAATAAGATCGCAAAGAACGACATAAACATATTGTAGGCGACTGCCTGAGACACCATGGAGCATTGCGGGATGACTCTTGCCAGCGTCCGGCGCAGCTTGCTTGCGAGAGCGCTTACCATCGTGACAGTAGTATACTCCCGACAACCGCGGTTCCCGTTAAGTGGGAATTTGCACTCCGGTGGCGCCAGAATGCCGGCGGCCGGCATTCCGTCGTTTCGGGAACTGCTGCGCTGTTGTGGTTTATGACGTAGCGAAACCTGATCGAGTGCATGGACGCGCAAGGCTTTGACACCCACACTTGAAACACGACGCCTTTTGCTGCGGCCCCTGGAACTGGCCGATGCGGAACAAGCGCAAATTCTGTTTCCGCATTGGGAGATCGTACGGTATCTGAACAAGATCGTTCTGTGGCCCTATCCACCTGACGGAGCCTTCACGTGGTATCGCGATTTTGCTCTCCCGGCGGTGGAGCGTGGCGAGGAATGGCACTGGACGCTGCGATTCAAAGATTCTCCCTCGTGCATGATCGGAAGTATCTGCCTGATGAACAAGGAGAAAGACGACAATCGCGGCTTCTGGCTGGGTCTGCCGTGGCAGCGCCAGGGCTTGATGACCGAGGCCACCGAGGCTGTCACGAATTACTGGTTTGACGTCTTGCGGTTTCCGGTGCCGCGCGTCCCCAAGGCCGCTCCGAATATCGCATCGCGGCGCATTTCCGAGAAAAACGGGATCCGCCTGGTGGCAACCGAGGAGTGCGAATATGTCTCCGGCCGTTTTCTCAGAGAGATATGGGAGATCACGGCGGAGCAGTGGCATGCTCGCAAGAAAGATCGAGAAAACAAAGGATCAGCCTGATCA
This sequence comes from Terriglobia bacterium, assembly GCA_963746945.1. Classification (GTDB taxonomy): domain Bacteria; phylum Acidobacteriota; class Terriglobia; order Acidiferrales; family UBA7541; genus Palsa-360. The sequence continues at coordinate 108,165 of CAVVDG010000003.1, forward strand.
ACGCGACGATCTCAATGGCTTAATGGATCGATGCAACACCTGCTCGGAGTCAACGCGCAGCAATTTCAAAAGCTAAATTTCGTTCGCGAGCGTCCATTCAGACATGACACTGTTCGGTTTTGATGGATTCATTTCTGAAATGCGAGGTCGCCGGAAGCCGCTCCAATTGCGTGAATAGTGAGCTAAGGCGCATACTCGCCTTGGAGGCTAGTTATGACTTTTTTTGAAAAGCCTGCAACTTTCAGTCCTATCCGGCGACTTTTCCTTCCTTTGCTATGCATCCTGTTGTTGGGAATCGGGGCTCCGGCCACTTTTGGACAGCAGGGCAGAAACGACTGGACTCAGTTTGGAGGGGACCAAGCCAGCTCCAGTTCGTCGAACAGCGTAACCGGCATCACCGCCGCGAATGTCGCGTCGTTGAGCCCTCACCAAATCCATCTGGATGGTACCGTCGACGCCTCGGTGATCTATCTTCGCGGGGTGAACGTGATGGGCGCTAAACACGATGCATTTTTTATGACCACCACCTACGGCAAAACCATCGCGGTGGACGCTAATCATGGTTCCATTCTGTGGGAGTACACCCCGCGCGAGTATTCGTCGTGGGAAGGTTCGCGGCAGATTACCAACAGCACACCTGTCGCTGATCCTGACCGCCAGAATATCTACGCCGCGGCGCCCGATGGCACCGTGCAGAAACTCGCGATCTCTGATGGGCACGTGCTCTGGAAGACTGCGATCACGTTGCTGCCGGTACGCGAGAAGATCGCTTCGCCGCTCAGAGAATTTCGCGGCCACATCGTCGCCGTCACCGGCGGGTATATCGGCGATCGGCCGCCCTACCAGGGTCACGTCGCGGTTCTTGACGCCCAAACCGGAAAACTGCTCCACGTATGGAACTCGCTCTGCAGCAACCGTTCGGGCCTGCTCGATCCCAACTCCTGCCGTGACACCCAATCGGCAATTTGGGGCCGTGCTGGCGCGGTGATTGATTCCAGCGGAAACATCTTCGTGTCCACCGGCAACGGCCCCTACAACGGCAAAACGAGCTGGGGCGACGCGACTATTGAGCTCAACCCGGATGCCACCGAAATGCTCGGCAACTACACTCCGACAAACAATGCCGAGCTGAACGACCGCGATCTCGATTTGGGATCGACTTCGCCGGTGCTGCTCGGCGGCGATTTCCTGGCGCAAGGAGGCAAGGCCGGGAAGATCCATCTGCTCAGCATTAAGGCTATCGCCGGCACCGAACCGCATCAGGGCCACGAAGTCCAGACCGTGTCTACCCCATCGGGCAGCCGCATGCTGACCGCCGCCGCCGTATGGCGCCATGGGTCGGAGACGTGGATGTTCGCGGCTGACGGTAACGGCACTGCCGCCTGGACTCTTGAAAAAGGCAAGCTTGTCCAGAAATGGAAGAACAACAACGGAGGAACCAGTCCGTTGGTGGCTGACGGGTTGCTATTCGTATACGACCCTTCCGGCGGTCTGCGGATTTACGATCCCGCGAAGGGAACCCTGGTAACCACGCTCAAGTGCGGCAGCGGCCACTGGAACAGCCCCATCGTGGTGGACGGCAAGATTGCCCTTCCCGAGGGAAACGCGAATCAGCACGCGTCCACCGGCGTGCTTAACATCTGGACCCTGCCAGCCGGACATTGAGCTACGGCCTTGCTGCGTAGTTCGAGAAATGGCGGGTGGCACAGGCTCTGAATGATTTTGAACTTGTGCGCGCCCCGGCCTTAGGTTTTGGAAGTCTGGGGTTTTGACGTGATCGTTCGGTTCGTGCGCGTCCCTGATGAAAGACGAAAAAGAATAAATAAGAATTGCAAAGCCGGGCCATCCGCCCATGAACAGGCAGAATGGAGAGACTCTATCCTTTCAGGCGGCTATAACTGCCTGATTGCCGGACATTCGCTGGTGAATGTGTTGTCTGGAGAATCAGTCCTTTCTGCCAAAGGGAAACTCATCATTCCCTGGAGAACTTTTGGTGACTATTTGCTTGGCATCATCGGCGCGTCCAGCATTCCCTTTGAGGTGTATGCGATGGGCACGACGCGGTAACGGTACACCATGCCGTGTTCGCCGACCGCATAGCCGGAGTCACGCCCGACGATGCAAAAGGCTTTCACTCCGGCAGGGAACCCAATGGGACGCGATGTCCACCTCCGGCCACCGTCGGTCGTGTAGGTCATGGTGCGGTAACCCATGGTCCACCCTACTTGCGCGTCCGCAAACTTCACCGCGAATCTTCCCTCAGCCTGTCCGATGGCCCCAGTCCACGTCTTCCCGCCATCCGTGGTACGGAAAAGTTTTCCGTTCAGCGTCCGAAGGATGCCGGTGTCGGCGTCCGTGAAGGCAAGACCTGCCTCTTTAGCGTCTTCACCCGGCACAATGATCCATGCATTCCAGGTCGCGCCACCGTCTTCCGTTTTCGCCAGGACCGAGCCCACATTATTTCCGATTCGGCGGCTCACCGCGTAGCCTACCGTTGCCGAGGGGAAGGCGAACTTTTCAAACTCGCAGTTCACTTCCCGCGTCAGCCCCTGAATCTCGGTCTTAATGGCGCAGGTATATACCGGCTGCCACGATCTGCCCGCATCCGTTGTCCGAAGAATTTGCGTACCGGAAGCCTGAAAGCCGGTCGTAGAGTTGACGAACTGATAGTCGGTGCGGTGCTGCGCGACCGTTCCAGGCTGATCCCAATCCTGGCCGTTTGCCGTGGCGAGCAATTTGTGATCGCCCACACCCGTGCTCTGTGCGGCGAAGCCGTGGGTCGCGTCCACGAAACGCAATTGGATGATCGGACGGTCTGTGGCTTTTGGGTCACCGCCCAGTTGGGCCTTCCAAGTCTTGCCTCCGTCATTGGTGTAAACGATGGTGCCCGCTGCCCCTGTCACCCAACCCGTATCCGGCGTCGGGAAATACACGTCGGTCAATTCCAAATCCTCGGTATAGTTCACCGGTTCCCAAATTGCCTTCAGCTTTGGTTTCTGCCGCGTCGCTTGCGCTGTCGTGGGACGCTTGGCCTGCCTGGCGAAAACAGGGGAATCAGCAACCAGGACGATTGAGAGAAAAAAAAGAGAAACGGAAGCTGCGATGACCCTCTTGGATCGTAACCACATGGGTATTGCTCCTTCCTTTGGGCTGAAATTCGGGATCTCAATCGGGAATTTTGGCTAACGGTATGGCAGTTCGCTCCTTTGTGTCAACAGCAATGGTTTGATGACGCCGAATCCCCCGGCCTGTATCAGGTCACGATCTCAGATAAGAAAACAAGACGATTGGGACAGGCGAATGTTGAGGAAAGTCTTGGCGGGCGGCATAGGCTCTGAATGATTTTGAACTTGTGCGCGCCCCTCGGCGCGCCCAGCGGCGAGATCAGCGCGTAACCACTTTCACCTTGGTCTTGAGTTCGGTACGGCAAAAGGCGTGCAGGAAGCACGTCTGCTCGCCCATATCGAGCAGCGAACGCGCGAAATCGTCGCCCTCGGTTGTCGTCAGGTAGGTGTGTGTCTCCACCGGATCGGCCGCACCCGGCTTTCCGGTACGGCCAGAGGCGCCTCCGAGTGAAAAATGCGTGTCCTGTGCGATGCGGTATTCCGAGAGATCTTTTTTAACGATTTTGGCGTGGCGGCCCAGTTGGGTCATGAAGCAGAAGCCGATCCCCGCGGAAATATAAGTTGCCGCATCGGGCGCCCGGCCCTGTCCGCCATAATCCTTCGGTTCATCGGAGAGGAAGCGGAACGTCGAACCGATGGGACTGATCAGCACTTGGGTGATCTCCTTCAGACCGTCCTCGCGCAAAATACATTCGCCATGGACGTGGAGTTTGCGGCTCTGGTTCGATTGCAGGCTGGAAGCCGCGCCGCCTGGAACGCCCTTGAGTGTTTTGACTTCCGAAACTTTGGCAATCAGGCTTTCGACTGGAACCGATCCTGTCCTGATCGTGAGTTTTGCAAAATTGTCGCCCATGTCCGGCAGGGAAGGGCCACCGCAGCCAGCGACGCGGCCGACTGGAATTTGCTTGCCATTGCTGGTCAGCGTGAAAAGAGAATTGAGTTTGACGCGCATCAACCCGTTCAGCGGCGATGCGGCAACCGCCTGGAACGCCAGGTCCTGCAACACGTCCCGGCCGGCATCGGATTCGACGTGGATTTCAAGATCAACCGGCAGAGCGCCGCCCATCATCGTGCCATTCACGGCCGAGCCTTCCATGGTGTAGTAATTGTCTTGAATGAATTTCACATTTCGGACGGCAATGCCCCGCTGCCCGGCCAGAGCGAGAAATTCGTTCATATAGGAGCACACCATCCCCGTGGTCAGAAAGGACAGCGGGCATGGCCCCGAATCGTGGCCGTTCAAGTAGGGCCCTTCATCGCTGGCCAGCCGCCAGGCCTGGCCGCTGAGGGAAGAAACCACCACGGCTTCCTTCTGCATCCCGGACAAGGAGCGAACATAGGTTCTGAGGGCCTGGCCCAGGCGATTGCCCGGCGGCATAAAGCCGGCACTTTCCGCATTGGCGATTTCAAAAAAGAGCGGAATGCCGGACTCCACCAGAATATCCGGTTCGGCCTTACGCATAATCATCTTCGCCATCGCGTCTCCCTTTGCCGGATGCATTCCATTTATCAAATTATCCAGGTTATCCAGGGTTATCCAAGATTAACCAAGATTATCCGGGGCCCGCCAGATCATCGCTACCGCAGCCGGGGCATTTCCACTAAGGGTGATCTGTTCCCCCTATTTTTGCAAACGTTTGTGGGACAAGAGGAAGAATTGCTGATTCGTAAAAGAAGGGCATCGGTTGTGCTCGGTTCGGCTTTGCGATGCGTGTCCGGCGACTTCGTGCAGGACGGAAGGATTAACTCAAAGCCCCACACTTAAAATCCCAAGCGTGGGCCACCCGGAAAATCAAAGTCGCTCAAAAACCTTTTCTCAAAGGGCCTGCCACCCGCCCACATCCAAGAGATTGGCCCTGGAGTAGCTTTTTGTTCTACGCGAAGAAAGAATCCGGGCTGGTTCGCATCGATCCCATTCGCTGATACAAGCCACGAGAATCACAACAAAGGCTCCGCCCTTCAAAAACCGAAGGGGAGGGCACCCAAAGTTCAACTACAAAGCTTGTGCCACCCGCCCACTTCCTCGACCTCCGCCAGAATAGCCGATGCGAAGGCATTAACTTTCAGATCTTCCAGGATGCGGAGCAGCACCCGCCCACATTCCAAGTGAGATGCCGCTACGAGAGCCTGTGGGACCCCTTCCATCCTCCACCTCCCTATATTGAACCTGGGCTTACATTTGGAAATCTAAAGAGAAAACATTCTACGCTGTGCCGGTCAGGGGGGGGGCTGTTCAATATTGTACAGTGTAGAAAATGAGATGGTTCTAAAGTGAAGCGGCCAGTGCGGACCATACGAGCGAATATCAGACAGCAAGTTCACGTGAGGTGTTTCCATGTCAGCAGCCCGTCAACTGAAGATTACAGAGACTTGCGACGAACGCTCTTATCGTTCACTCAGGAAGAGGAGAGACATCTGCTCCGAAGTCGTTGCCAGACTCGCAGCATTTGCGATTCCGCTCGATCACCCAAAGGGTGCAGCCTTATTCGGTGAAGGTCAACCTTCCCGCGGGGTATTCATTCTCTACTCAGGCCGCGTAAAGCTTTTTACATCATCAGCGGATGGAAAAACCCTCATTCTGAGATTTGCCGGTCCAGGGGAAATGCTCGGCTTGGCTGGGACTCTGTCGAGCCAGCCCTACGAAGCGTCGGCAGAAGCGTTTCAACCGACGCAGTCTGGCTTCGTCGATCGCAGATATCTGGTTCATCTTATGCGGCACCACTGTGAACTTGCAGTGCAGGTGGCTATGCAGTTGGGTGAATCGTATTGTTCTGCAATCGCCGGAGTGCGCGTGATGGGGTATTCACGATCCGCGAGCCAAAAACTTGCGACATTTCTTCTCGATTGGTGCGAGAGTAATCGCCTATTCCATGATGCGGCCAATGCGCATCTCACCTTGACACATGAGGAAATCGCTCAGGTCATTGGGACTTCGCGAGAGACGGTGACACGCCTTCTATCGTGTTTCAAAAAAAAAGGGCTGATTGAATGGAAGGGTTGCAATTTAGCTCTTACGAACAGAGTTACTCTGGAGAGTTGGGCTGCGAACTAAGACGCGCCTGGTGGGAAACCCTCGCATTCCTAAACACGATTTTGAGGAGGAAAGCGGCTTATGAAACGCAAGAAAAGAAAGACCACCCGTCTTGGCGGTTTCTCTTCAGGAGCCAGCCTAGGCGGCAAGGTCTCGCATTATCGGGACAAACAGAACATTTATAAACAAGGTGCGCCTGCTTACACGCTCTTTTACATTCAAGAAGGAGGGGTCCGGCTCAGTACCCAAACAAAACAGCAGCCATCGGCAGTTACCGCCATCTTGGGGGTGGGTGATATTTTTGGCGAGCTTTGCCTCGCAGGCTATCCCCTTCGTGTGTCTACGGCCGTGGCGTTGACCGCCAGCTCCGTACGCACCATCCAGAAGAAAAAGATGCTCCAAATGCTGCGGAAAAAGAATAAGGCTTCAAATGCCTTGGTCGCCTATCTGCTGTCCAGCGTCCAGAAGTACAAGGATCATGTTTCGGAGTTGCTGACTTCTTCTGCCGAGCAACGTCTGGCGCGCGTCCTTTTGCGGCTAGCGCATTTGGATAAGAGAAGCCCAGCGGTTGCCGAGATTCCCGTCCTGAGTCACCAAGTTCTGGCGGAAATGGTTGGGACTACGCGCCCGCGCGTCAATCTGTTCATGAATCGATTCAGGAAGCAGGGATTCATACACTACGATGGGGGATTGGAAGTGCGCCAGTCGTTGCGAAAAGTTCTGCGCCGCCGCTAGGAGTCAGCACTCACGATTGATCTCTCGATTCCGCCCGACCCGCATGTGTCGGCTTGGATGGTAGGATTGGCAACTCTCGGGTTCCGGGACCTCGCAGTGTTCACTATTGCACACAAAAAATAGCGCATGGTACGATGTACCATGTCCGGATTTTCCCCACAGCGCAGATACTCAGGACCTCTTCACTCCTCGAACGCATCTCACATACACCATACTTTCGATGCACAATTATTTCTCAGTTCTGCCGGCCTGGGGAGAAGGATGGCCAGGTTTGGAGTGAAAGAAACCCTCTTCTCGCAGGGCGACCCGGGAAAGCACGTCATATACCTTCAAGAAGGCGGTGTGAAGCTTACCGTGGTCAATACGGTCGGGAAAGAAGCTGTTGTGGACATTCTGGGACCGGGTGATTTTTTCGGTGTACAGTCTCTAACGGGCCAGTCCGTTTACACGACGACTGCGACCGCGATTCTGCCTACCACTGTACTGGTGATTGAAAAAGACGAGATGTCTCGGACGCTCCGCAAGGAACACGAACTTTCCGACCGCTTCATCGCAAATATGCTGGCGCGAAACGCACGAGGAGAGGAAGCTTTAATAGACCAGCTTTTTAACTCCTCCGAAAAGCGGCTGGCACGCACTCTTCTGCTGCTCGCGCGCTATCCCAAACCAGGCCAACCTCTAAAGGTAATTCCCAAAGTATCGCAAGAGATGCTGGCGGAGATGATTGGCACAACTCGGTCCAGGGTGAATTACTTCATGAACAAGTTCCGGAAACTGGGCCTGATCCAGTACAACGGCGATATCCACGTCAATGAGTCCCTGCTGACTATTGTCCTGCACGACTGACGTTCCGACCAGCGCAAAAATTGCTACGTATCGAACCTCTGAATTTGACTTTGGGACAAAAAACACAGATTTATAAATTCTCAAACGAAGACCATGGGCGGCCAAACTCTACAGAAGGCAGTTTGAGCCTGATCGATTCGAATCCTGGTCGAATCCTGGCGGTCGTTGCGAATACTTATCAACGATCTGTTTGGCGGGTGGCACAGCCTTTGAGACGCATTTGAATTTTCGGGTGCCCGAGCCGTCGCGGTTTTCGAGGGTCGGAGGTTTTTTTGTTTGCTTTCAGGAATGCGAAATTCGGATGACGTGCGGCGCAGGCGTTGGTTTGGTAACTGTGCGGTACTGACGTCAGGCGGGTAGGACAGGCCCCGAGCGGCTTGGGATCTTCGACTTCAGCCTGTCTGCCTTTATAAAAAAGACAAAAATCCGAATGAGTTTGTTGGGACGGGTGGCCCGGCCTGGGGTCATTTTTTTGTGCGTCGCCGCACCGGCACATCATACCACTCACGCACGTCTACTGTTAGTTATGACACTGGTGTTCGGGTGCCCCGCTCTTGACGTTGTTTAAGGGCGGAGTTCTTGATCTGAGGTTCACGCCTTGCAGTTCACGTGGGGGTGACAACGACAAAATCCCGCCCTTCGGAAACTGAAGGACGGGGCACCCTGAAATTAAACCCCGGGCCACCCGTCCAAAAACCACACAGGCTGAAGCCTGCGCTACCGGAGGGGGCGTTTAGTAGCACAGGCTTCAGCCTGTGTGGGGTTGGGTGTGGGTTTGGTTTTTGTTTTGAGGAGGAGAAAAAACAGCCGGAAGTTCAAAGGCAGGGCCACCCGCCATGGAACTGGAAGATCAGAACTCAGACTCTTCCAAAACCTCGAAGAATCGGCCACCCGGGAAGTTGTTCTTCGTCGCATGTTTTCCCATAGCCCGTTCCCGTTCGCCCACCCGTGATAACCACTAAATAATTTCCTGCCGCCGCTGGTAGGATAGTCAGCGATGTCGACTTCGGCGGCAATCCCGACAACATCGGCCCTTGGGGTTCGCTCCCCGGCGCTGATGCGCTGGCTTGTGGCGATTGCGGTCATGACCAGCGCCATCATGGAGCTGGTGGACACCTCGGCGGTGAACGTCAGCCTGCCCTACATTGCCGGCAGCCTTTCCGCGACGGTGAACGAAGCCACCTGGGTGCTGACGTCCTACCTGGTTGCCAATGCCGTGCTGCTGCCGCTGACCGGGTGGCTGGCGAACTATTTCGGCCGCAAGCGGCTGCTGATGATCGCGGTGACGGGCTTCACGGTGGCCAGCGTGTGTTGTGGCCTGGCGCCCACACTGCCGTTCCTGATTTTCTTCCGCGTGCTGCAGGGGGCCATGGGCGGCACGCTGCAGCCGATTACCCGCGCGATCATGCTGGAAACGTTTCCACGGGAGCAACGCGGGCAGGCCATGGCGTTTTTTGGCGTGGGCATTGTGGTGGCGCCGATCCTCGCCCCGATGCTGGGAGGGTGGCTGACGACGAACTACTCCTGGCGCTGGGTCTTTTTCGTCAACATTCCCATCAGCATTCTGGCACTGATCCTGGTGCAGACGTTCGTGTTCGACCCATCCTACATCCGGCGGCGGTCGCGCCGCGTGGACTACTGGGGAATGGGGATGCTGGTGACAGGCATCGCGGCGCTGCAGATCATGCTGGACAAAGGGCAGGAGGCGGACTGGTTCAGCTCGCATTTCATCGTCGCGCTGGCAGTTGTGGCGGCCATCCTGCTGCCGGCCTTCGTGATCTGGGAACTGCGCACGCGCGATCCCGTGGTGCACCTCAACCTGTTCCGCCATCGCACGTTTGCCACCGGCGTGGGGCTTTCCGCCACGCTCGGCCTGGTGCTCTACGGAAGCATCGTGCTGATGCCGCTGTTCATGCAGGAGTTGCTGGGATTTCCGGCGGTGACGGCGGGATTCTGGAACTCGCCGCGCGGACTGATCACGCTGGTGATGATGCCGCTGGCGGGTTTCCTGATCGGGCGGCGCTGGGACATGCGCGTGCTGCTGTTTTGCGGGCTGCTGGTTGCAGCGGCAGGCGTTTACATGTTCTCGCACCTCAACCTGAACGCTTCGGCCTGGGATTTCGTCTGGCCGCAGGTGGTGATGGGCGTGGGGCTATCGTTCACGTTCGTGCCGCTCTCGACGATCACGGTTGACCCCATTTCCGACGAGGAGATGGGCTACGCGACCAGCCTGATCTCGGTTTCGCGCAACCTGGGGGCCAGCTTCGGGATATCGGTCATCGCGACGCTGGTTGCGCGGCGAGCGCAGTTTCACCAGGACCGGCTCGTGGCGCAGATGGCGCGATCGGACGGCGCGTTCGCAAACGCGCGGGCCGCGCTGCAGGAAATGTTCCGGCAGCACGGCGCCAACGCCGTGACGGCCGGGCAAGATGCGCTGGCCGGGATCTACCGGATGATGCTGCAACAGGCTTCGGCGATGAGTTATCTCGACGGTTTCCGCGTGCTGGGAGTGGTCTTCGTGCTGGTGTCGCCGCTGGTGTGGCTGATGCACAAGCCGGTCTTCAAGGCGCGGTCCAAAGGCCGCTGAGCGGCCGCCGGAACCCGGGAAACACGAAAATGGGTGCGCAGTGCGGGGAATTGCTGCCCTGACGCTGAGATTTGACGCTGAATGAGATTTGCGCAATAGGAGTTCGGAAGGCGTTCAGGAGGAGTTCAGAACGGGAACGTCACCGTCACGGTGGTTTCCACGTCGACGGCGCGGCCATTTTGAATGTAGGGGCGGTATCGCCGGCCCAGGACAGCGGCTCGCGCCGCATTTCCAAGCACCAGGTCGCCGCTTATAATTCTGGCCGACCGGACTTGTCCCAGCACATCGATGATGACGTCGAGCGTGACCGTGTTTGAGATTCCCGGCCGGATCGCCCCGGACGGAGCGACCGGCTGCGCGCTTTGCAGCAACATCATCTGGGCTTCGAGGGCGGAAATGTAAGGGAGCCCCGCATAGCTTTTCGCGGCGCTCAAAGCGCCAAAAACAAGTTCGTCGATCTCCCGGAAACCTCCGTCCACGTAAAAGAAATAGCCCAGCATATGGCTGTTGGATTCCGACGCGCTCTTCGCCTCCGCCCGGTACGCATGCACCGGCTCTTTCTCTTTGACGGATAACATGGATAAATAGATTGGCTTCGCCCAGGAATCGGGGCGGCTCACGGCGGCTTGCACCAGCGGCAGGACCTGGATGGTCAGATGATCCAGACCGGCCACGAACTGGTAAGCCTTGCCCGGCCCGGCAGCCGTGTTGGCAAGCTGCCTGGCGTAATTCGTTTCCAAACGCGCGCCCTCCTGTTCGCCGAAGACTTGCGCGAACCACTCTGCGTGGTTCGGCAAAATCGCGCTCCCCCAGAGAGAATCGATCTTTGGCTTGTCGTTATTTCTGATTGCGGCAATCAGGTCCTGAAGAAAATCCCGCAAACCGGTGGGCGAATCGGGATATGCCGGCCCCGGTTGAATCGCAGATTGTCGTGCCTGGACAGGCGGTTCCTGCGCAAACCGTACCTGGGCGTTCATGTGTCCCGGCAAGAGGGCGAGAAGACACAGTGCGGTCCGTATGGCCCAAGTCATGGACGCAGCCCTCCTTCCAAACAGCGGACATGCCAAGCTTACCAAAGTTTTTCCGAGATCTGGAAATCGACAGCCGCATCTTTTCTGCCAGCCTGCCAGGAAGAGCGGACGCCCAAAAGATAGCGAAAAAACAGCCACAAATTAGATTGATGCGATTCTGACGGGAAGGCCGCTGAATGGCGGTCCTGCTTCGAGCGGAGAGTGGGGAAGAAAGCTCTTGGCTGCGCCCTTTGCAGCCAGGGCGGCATTTGAGGTTTTTGCGGAATTACTTCGCGGAAGGCTCGGCCGGCTTTTGATTCACCGGAAAAGTTACTTTCCAGAATTTTCCTGGATCAAGCATGCGAACGCCCACCGACCAACCGCTGGAGCGGCGCGCGACCCACATGACCCTGAACCTGTGCGCTTCTTCCGCCGGTGAGGCGATATCCTCGGGAAGGATCAGCTGAATCTCCAACGTGTCACCTGCTCTGAGATGTACTTGAGTCCGAATTCGGCAGCCCATGTCGCTGATGTTTTCTGTTTTAGTACGCTCGATAAAGGGATTGCCGTTGTGGTCCATCCCCTTCATCTCGATTGGAAAATTGAGGTAAAGCCGCTTGCCTCTTCGGCGGTCCTGCGCGGGTTCGCCCGGGAGTGTGATGACGTCGTTGGATGAACCGGTTCTGGATATCATGCATATTACGGAGCAATCACAATGCCACGTCGAGCCATTTGCACGCACTCGAACTGCGTGGGTTATGGTACGTGCTTGCAGGATGGCGTTCCAACGAGCGCATCCTGTTCGCTTGTGGAACACCAATGCGGCAGCGCGCCGGTCAGTTTTTACTTTATAAGTTTTCCATATAAACTTTTAAGAATGCTCTGATGTGGACTCAGGAAGCCGGGGTTTCCCCCGTTTTCTTCTCTGTCCGTTTGAGGAAACGATACAGGCTGGTCCGGCCGATACCCAGCATCTGGGCAGCGCGAACGCGGTTGCCCTGGCACGATTCCAGGACACGGCGGATATGCCGGCGCCGAATCTCTTCCAGGGGGAGGGGGCGCCAGCTATCGCCGAAAAGGCCGTTGTGCCCGGCCGGTTTTTTCAGGTTTTCGGGAAAATCATCCACGTCAATGAATTCATTGACCGAAGTGAGGCACGCGCAGGAGATGACGTTCTCGAGTTCGCGCACATTGCCCGGCCAGCTATGCTGCAGCAACACAGCCTGGGCTCTGCGCGTCAATCCCTGAATCTGCTTGCCGTAGGTTTCATTGTATTTTTTCAGGAAGTATTGAATGAGCAGGGGAAGGTCGTCCATGCGTTGGGAAAGGCTGGGCACGCGAATTTGGATCGTACTGAGACGGTAGAACAAATCCTCACGGAAGCGTCCGGCGAGGACCTCGGCGCGCAAATCGCGATTGGTCGCGGCAATGAGCCGCACGTCCACGTGCCGCACTTCCGGCGAGCCCACGCGCTGGATTTCGCGGTTCTGGATCACGCGGAGCAATTTGGCTTGCATGGGCAGGGACGTTTCTCCCACTTCGTCCAGGAAGACGGTGCCCCCATTGGCATATTCGAACACGCCGGGGCGCGTATCGGTGGCTCCGGTAAATGAGCCGCGCACATGGCCGAAGAGCTGGCTTTCCAGCAGTGTATCCACCATAGCCGAACAGTTGCATATGGCAAACCGCTGCTGTGCCACCGGGCTCATCTGGTGTATCGACTTGGCGATCAATTCCTTTCCAGTGCCGGTCGCGCCAATCAAAAGGATATTGGTGTAATGGCGCGCCACCTTGCGGACCATTTCGAACACATCGACCATGGCCGGGCTGCGGCCCACAATTCCATGGAATTCCAGATCGGTCAGCAGCTGTTGCTGCAGGCCGCGAATGCGTTTGCGACGATTGAACGAATCGGCCAGTTCGTCCATCGACTTTTTCAGCCGCAAACGGTCTACCGGCTTGGGGATGTAGTCATATGCGCCGCGCTTGACGGCTGCAATCGCGCTGTCAATGGAATAGTAGCCGTTCATGAGAACCACGTAGATGCCCGGATCGCGATGCAGCGCTTTTTCGAGAAATTGCAGGCCGTCCATCCCGGGCATCTTAATGTCCGACATCACCACTCGCACGCGGCCCTGGTCGATCATTTCAAGGGCGCATTGCGGGTCACTGGTGCCAATCGAGGCGTAGCCCAAGCAGCGCAGCGATTCCTGAAGCATTTCGACCATGCTGGATTCATCGTCCAGGACACAAACCGTCATAACGTCGTCAGAACTACCGCGAACCAGGTGAGCTTGTTTGGAGGGTGCAGTCATTGTGTTCATAGCGAATCAAGGGCACGGGCAGTGCCACAGTGCAGGCCGGATTACGTTTGGGATGAGGCGGGTATACCGGAATCGTGAGGCTGCTGCCCGAATCTTGTAAGTCTACGGCAAGCAATCAATTAGGCGGGGTGAAGGAAAAACTATGCAACTTCATCTTACGCGCGGACGCCCTGAATCAGGATCCCGCGCGCGCTTCGAGCGCAAAACCACGTTCCATTTTGGACAAATTTCATCGGTCGCCGTTCCAAATGCGAATCTTTATCGTGCATAGCCACCGTCTGCATCAGTTTGCCGATGCGTCGTCCAGTTCGCTCAGATACGCGAAAAATTCAAATTCTTCAGCCGGATACCGGATGACGCCACCAAGGTCGGAATCCACCTCGCAGTAATTTCCCTGCGTGTAGCAAAGTTCCAGAATGCGGTCGGGAGTGCAAGATGTCGCGCGGCGTATTTCTTCCCATGTTGCCGGCCGGTCTTGAGCTTGTGCAATAATCGATTCTGGTTTCATTGGATGGTCTCCTCCGCTTCCAGATGCGCTGAGCCTTCACTTGGTTCCTGCATCTTTGACAAAATTCCCTGTTTATAAGATGCAACATTACGTGCAATGGATTCTTTTGAGCGCGGGAGTATTTGCGTTAGAAGCAACTCGCACTGGCCATTGCGGTCCATCGGTTGCATGCTCTTCACACGATAGGCGACCGGCCCCGAACTCCCCGTGGATACCGGAATCAGAAGACGCACAAAAATGATCGCCTCATCCGGCAAAACGTGACGTAAACGTACTTTTTTTTCGCCGTTTTGTGACCAGATCAATTCGGTCCTCTCCACGAAAAAGTTACTGACGAGGTTCCAGCCGGAAACTTCAACCTGGTAAGGCTCTGGAAAAGTCGTCGCGTTACTCATCTGAACCGGTCTCCTCCACCTGTTGGTTAATTGATGCAGACAATGGGCCACTTGGTAAAAAGATTGAAGATAATGAAGAGAAAGGATTTAGCCGCAAGAGTTCCAGGGCGGGCTTGCCGGCATTGCGTATAATTTGGAACGTATGTGCAGTTTTGAAACAGACACGGCAAATGCTAGAGGTATCGAGCGGAGGTCCGCGCCGGCTAGATGTTATGAAGTCCCGCGTACAGAACGTGCATGGCGAAGAAAAATATTGGCTGGAAAATCTCATCGAACAGCCGCCAGGCGACCACGATTCCAATCAGCGCGAAGCTGCCTGAGTGGCGGACCCAGTTCAAGTAACGTCGCGCAAAGTCTTCGGGCATTGCCAGCATGATCCCGGTGTATCCGTCCAGAGGCGGCACGGGAAGCAAGTTGAACGTGCCAAGCAGCAGATTCAGAATGAATAAAATGCTCAACGCGGCAGTCAGAAACGTCGGATCGGCGGAATGCGCGGAGGCGACCAGACCGCTGTAGCCCGTAATGGAATAAGGCGCGTGAAAATTGCCCGTGGCGACTCCCACGCGAATCGCGATTCCAGCCAGAAGCATGAGCGTGAAATTTGCCGCCGGACCCGCCAGCGCCATCCACGCCGAACGCCTGGGGTGACGCTGCTGCCACTGGGGGTCAAACGGCGCGCTTGCCCATCCGATCATCCAGCCACCTAGCAGGAACGATACGATGGGGACCACGACCATGCCAAACGGCGAACGGCTGATGTGCGGAATCGGGTTCAGCGTCACCTGGCCGCCCTCGGCAGCGGTTTTGTCGCCGCCCAGCTTGGCAACCAGCGCGTGCGCCGCCTCATGGCACGTCGTCGAAAACAAGAAGACGATGTACCAGATAACGCCGAGAGCGAGGTCGGGAGTATTCATCGTTGTCAGGAAGCGAAAATCGTTTGGCCCCGGAACCGGCAACCGGCGCCGGATAGCCAGACCCAAAAGCAATTGGATGTTAGTCTAACTCTTTTGTTTTCAGGAATACATTTTGAAGCTTTGCATCGTTTTTGAATTTGATTCAGGTTCGAATCATGATTGCGTCATGGTTCCGGGGCCTGGACTCGAACCAGGATTCCAGGCTCCAAAGGCCCGTGTGCTACCGATTGCACCACCCCGGAATATTTTAGAAAGTTTAAAGCCCACATAGAGTAGCGTAACTGGCGGAATCAGTCCATTGGGGGCTTGAGCGTTGCTTTCTCCCGGAGAAACTTCGCACCAGCCGCTGCCAGCTTGATATGGTTTTGCGGTCCTGGCGATGCCTGCACCATGTTCGCGCACCCCATGTTCGCGGCGCCCCATCGGGCGGAAAAATGGCCACGTACGGCGTGGACGGTTGGCATTGCGGCAAGGTGATCTTCTTCTCTCCGCGAATTTCTGTTAGTCTTGACAGGTTTTCCTTTACAGGGAGAGGTGTCCGAGCGGTTTAAGGAGCACGCTTGGAAAGCGTGTGTTGGGGAAACTCAACCGTGGGTTCAAATCCCACCCTCTCCGCCATTCAATCTTCAATTGTTTTTCTCTGTAATTGGCTTCCTGGCTTCGTTAGTACCCTGAGCTGGCCGCGGGAGCGTTTCTTTCCTGAATCGGAGATTCGAGTTGGGCCTTGATCCAGGGCAGAACAATTTCGGCGGAGATTCGCGAATTAGGCCAGTCCGCCGAGCGTCCCGTATGTCCGCCATTGGGGTTCACCCACGCTTGCTTGGGCGATCCACCGGAGCGAAGCAAAGTGTAAAGATCCGCAATCGGCACTTGCGTATCCTTCTCGCCGTTAAGGATCAGCATGGGAGCCGACGGCTTGCCTAGAAAATCTTCCGCTTTCAGGGACATTCGCGGCCCATATGCGAGGAATTCGTCCAGAGTCTTCACGCCGTACACCGAGGCGCGGGCGGGGAATAAGTCGAACAGGTATTCCCGCGTGCTGAGTCCGGGCTTCTGCCATTCGGGGCTGAAGTACTCGTCCACTGGGGCGCCCTGGGCTACCGCGCCGCGAAGGCGAGCGCGCTCCACAATGGCAAGCTTGGCGGCCCAATATCCACTCCAGCTGATACCGCGGACGACGATCCGATGACTGTCAACCTGCGGCCGCGTCGCCAGATAATCGAGGATGCGCGAGAACATACGCTCAGCCCCTACGTCCGCCTTGATGGGCGCCTGGCCCGTACCTGGCTCGTCTACCGCAAAGAAGCCGATGCCGCTGCGAAGGAAGGCGTCACCTTCTCCCAGAACGATATTTTCCTTGCGTGAATCGAGCGCGCTAATGGCGAGCACCAGCGGCGCAGGCCGCACATCCCTCGGCAGACGGAAATATCCGATAATTTCCTTGCCCTCGAAGGGAATGTGTACGGTTTCAAGGGGTGGATCGAGGAACCGAGCGTAGTCGTGGAAGGCCTCCAGAGCGTTCTGATACGCTTTTTCCTTTCCGGGCGAGTTGAGAACTGGCCAGGCGGCAAAGGAGTAATACCGCCATGCCATGTGGTAGTCTTCCTGGGCACTCTTCTTATTGTCGGAGGCCTCTTCATCCTTGGCCCGTTTAACGTACCGCTCGGCGATGGCGCTCCATGCCGAGGCCCATTCGTCGCGGTTGAGGCTATGAATGTTGGCCAGCGCCTCATGCGCCTCTTCCGAGTTCATTCCCCCGCATGGGGCCAGATTCTTATCGACGCGCCTCTGCGTTTCCTGCTTGAGTTCATCGAGTGTGCGCGGCGGAGCGATCTGAGCGGACACCGATAAGGCAAAAAAGAGTACCGCCATCGTTGCCGCCAGGAATTCATACACGTTAGTTCGGAGCTTATTTACTGACATGAAGCACCCTCTTCATTCGTCGCACGGTAGCGGCGGGATTCTAGTTTCCACGTAACTGGAATTTCCGTTTTGACCCCTCAGATAGGCAAACTTATACACCCGAGGCCCCTCCGAGTGAACCGAATTCCCCTTCGTCGAAATCTTTTTCCGGCGCGGGAGGCCGCGAAGCGGAAGCGCTTGGCCGCATGGCCGTTTTTGGAGAAGCAAAGTGTCCAGGCGGCGGAAATTCGAAAAGACTGCTCAAAGGCCCTTAAGATTGCGGAATTCAGAGACAAGCTGCATAAGGTTCAGGAGGAAGATTCAGATGATGAGATTTCGCGCCAAATACTGGCCGGCACGCGGCTCCGCCTTCCAGCGCTGAAACTTACGGAAACGCATGACCATGTGAAGCTCAGGGATTCGGAGAGGTTATGTTCCGGAATAAATTCCGGGATTGCCGTGCATGAGGATGCGAATGGCGATTCCCCATTTGTCGTCATCGAGCCGTTCCATGCGCACCACATCGCCAATTTGTTCGCGGTGCATGGGATCCTCGGGACCGAAATTCAGCGTCACGATGACATTCATGCCGACGAAATAATGCCCGGCGGAAGTCGCGAAATATAGACCGCTGCGCGATACGTTCATGGTCTGGCAAATTTCGTCCGGATACTGTAAATCACAGGGACGTATGCGTACCGGTTCCGACAGGTTTTCTCGGGGCGTTAAACGGCATTCCTTCACTGCGGTCTGCATATGGATCGCTCCTGAATCTTATTGACCGGGCGAAAAATCAGAAGAATTTCCCCGGCAAATTCCCAGTCGAGGATATGAAAACCGTCGGGGGAAGTCCACATGCTTCCCGGTCGTGTGCTTTTTCAGACAACACACCACCGCGCTCGGGACTCATGCTCGGTTCCTGAAATGCCGATATTCTATTGGCGTTATGAGCAAACCACGATCGCCACGCAGCAAGCCTGGTCAAATTTTTCAGATTCGCGGCGGAAAATAAAAAAAGTCTCGCTGAACCAACTGAAAATGCGCACACACAACTTGTAGATTCCGATCGGGGGCCTGGTTTACGCGGTGGTTACGCGGCTGCTGATCTGCCTCGTTTTTCAGCTTTTCGAGGGGCGGTGAGATCCATTCCATTCTCCGGGTGAACGGTTTTCCCGCTCCACAGGTCGATGGCATAGAAACGGTTTTCCGATTTTCCCGACAATTCCTGCAAATGGAGACGTGTGCTTTTCAGTCCTTGAACACAGGCGCGCCATAGTGAGGAACCATCGGGGAATTTCTCGAAGATATCGTAGATTCGATGCATTGGAGTCCCCCTGCAACAATTCTGGTGACCCTAATAAGTAGGCTTCGATTCGAGGTTAGTCCTATGTGGCTCGAATGTCCAATTAAATTGGCTCGAATGTTCGATTAAATTGATTGGATCAGTTCGACTAGAATGTATCGCATTGGCACTTAGCGTTGCGCCGTGTCCCTGTCGTAGAATACGGGCGTTGGCCGTACTCTTGCGCTGAACGCCGCGGCCATGCCGGGGCTTGTAACCCGCTGGAAAGGGGACTCTTGCCCGCTAAATCTCGATTCGCCCGTCTGCACGTCGTATTGGTGTCTGCCCGCAATCCTCTCAATATGGGGGCCGCCGCGCGGGCCATGAGCAACTTTGGATTTCGTTCGCTGCGCGTGGTAAACCCGTTCGAGCCATCGTTTCGCGAGGCGCGCTCGGCGGTGGGGGCCACGGACATTCTTGCCGGGGCGAAGTTGTTCAAAAACGTGGCCCAGGCCGTGGCCGATTGCTCGCTGGTCGTGGGAACCACGGCCGTCCGCAACCGGGAATTGCAGCATGCGGTGCGGCGGCCGGAGACTGGCGCGCGACTCATCCGCAAGCGGCTGGGGGCGGGCGGCGTAGCGCTGTTGTTCGGCTCCGAAAAATTCGGACTTTCGAACGATGACCTGAGCCACTGTCACTGGCTCATTCGCATTCCCACGTGCGATGAAAATATTTCCATGAATTTAGGGCAGGCGGTGGCGGTCTGCCTTTATGAGCTTGTTCGCGATTCCAAATTTGCGCGGGCGCCAAAGAAAGAGGAGCCCGCCGCGTCGGGCGAAGTCGAACGCATCACCGCGCTGCTGCTCGAAGCGCTCCACACCAGCGGATTCCTGACCCGGCGTCGCGTTGCCGACTCCGACCAGAGAATTCGGAGGCTCGTCCGCCGCCTGAATCTGCCGGCGCGCGACGCCGTGATCTGGCAAGGCATCCTCCGGCAAATGCTCTGGAAGATGAATGCGGGGAACAGGGACAAGTAGGACAGGCTTCAGCCTGTCAGATTTAGATCTGCGTTGGCTGAGAAAAACAGACAGGCTGAAGCCTGTCCTACCAAGACCGCTCACCGGCGCGCGGCAAAAAAAGACTGCAGCAACTGTATGGATTCTTCCGCAAGAACTCCCGGGGTAACTTCCACGCGATGATTGAGTGCGGGGGCGTCGAGCACCTGCATGCAGGTGCGAATGGCGCCGCCCTTGGCGTCATCGGCGCCGTAGATGAGCCGCGCGATGCGGGCTTGCACCAGGGCTCCCGCACACATCGCGCACGGCTCGATAGTCACGTAGAGCGCCGCGCCCGTGAGGCGGTGATTGCCTATCCGATGCGCCGCTTCGCGCAGGGCCACGATTTCCGCATGCGCCGTGGGGTCGCAATCCGTGATGGTGCGATTGCCGGCGGCCGACAGGATCCGGTCCTCCAGCACAATCAACGCGCCGACGGGGACTTCTCCCCGTAGGGAGGCGGCTCGCGCCTGCTCGATGGCCAGATGCATGTATTCGGAATCGATCACGTCTGCGGCACGGGCTCAGAGGGAATCACGTACTCTACCAGCATCACATCCTGCAGGGTGTCGTTCAGGCGCGCGTGCGCCAAATGGCGCCCCACCTCGCGCCAGCCGGTCGCACGGCACAACAGCAATCCATCTCGGTTGACGACCAGGATTCGTCCGATAAGCTTTCTGTAGCCAAGCTTTCCCGCGGCTTCCTGAATTCCGCGAACCAGTTGGCGGCCCACGCCATAGCTGCGAAAAGACCGGCGCACATAGATGGTTACTTCGCCGATATCATCCAGTGAGATGCGGCTGTCGTATGGGGTAAGCGCGGCCCAGCCCGCAAGCCAGTTCCGCACATCGGCGACCAGGATCGGATGTTTCGGATCCTGCTCCGCGGCGGCCACCAGCAACCGCTGGTCGTCCAACGAGCGCGGGTCGGATTGAAATGTGTCCAATTGATCCTGCACGGCCTCGTTAAAAATTTCGCACATCGACGCGGCATCGTCCTGGTTGGCGGGACGAATGTGAAGCTGCGGGCGTTGACTGGGAGTGCTCATCGTTCCGGGATTTTATCACTGTATTGCAGCCGCGGCACTCGTGGGCTGCAAGTTTCGTGCCCGGGCGGTTTCCATAGACGCAATCCAATGCGTCTTTTGGAGGGTGGCTCATGTGGAATATGTGGATTTTGTTGCACAAGCTTCAGCCTGTGTGTTTTTGCCTTTTGATTTTTCCCTGCCCCACAAAAAAAAGCACCCCACACAGGCTAAAGCCTGTGCTACCTAAACCCACCCAGTAGCACAGGCTTCAGCCTGTGTGCCTTTGCTTTGCCAAAAAAAGCGAAATCAGACAGGCTTCAGCCTGTCCCACTCCAGCCAGCGGGATAGACGATTGCCGCCCGCGCACGTCTACAGTCCACTTGACTTTCTCGCTCGTCATCGACAGACTAGCGCCATGAATTCTTTCTTCAAGCGACTGTTTTTGGCGGATTTCTGGAACGGGATGAAGCTGACCTTTCGGATGCAGCATCCGAAAAATATTTACACCGAGCAGTATCCGCTCGAGCGCCCGATGGTGGCCGAGAGGTATCGCGGAGCGCCGCGCCTGAACATGAATCCGGAGACGGGCGAGACGCTTTGCATCTCGTGCAATCTGTGCGCGCTAGCCTGCCCCGAAAATTTGATCGTGGTCGGCTGGCATCGCGATGACGCGACGCGCCGCAAAGTGCTCACCACGTTTACCTACGATACTTCGCGCTGCATGTTCTGCGGCCTCTGCGAGGATGCCTGCCCGACCGATTGCCTCGAGTTGACGCAGGATTTTGAAATGGCCTCCTACTCCCGCGAAGGCGCGATCTGGGACCGGCACCGCCTCGAAGAAGGTCCCACGCCCGCCCGGTACACGCGGTAGTTCACCGCGGTCCGAAGGTCCGCAGCCCTTGTTTCCGCCTTCCAGATTCCGCTCCAATCCTGCGGCCGCTCGGATACGTATCTGAGCGGCCTTGCTCCTTACTGGGCACGTCCCTTCTAAACGCCCTTGCCGGACACGTTCTGAGCGCCCTTACCCTTTACCGGGCGCAAAGTTCGCTTCTGTAATCCGCCGCGCTGACATAAAATTCGCCCATGGAAATTCGTAAAGATCCCATCACACGCAGTTGGGTGGTCGTGGGGCATCGGGAAGATACCTGCGAAACCTCGGGGGGCTGTCCGTTTTGTCCCTCGAAAATCGATTCCAAGCCCGCATTGTTGCATCTTCCCCCGCAGGGGTCCTGGGAAGTCAAGGTTCTGCCGCATCCGGACCCCCTGTACCGCGTCGAAGGCAACCCCGAACGCCGCGCGGACGGCATGTACGACATGATGCAACCGGTCGGAGCCGACGAAATCGTGATCGAGACGCCGCGACACGATCAGAAGTTCGAGGACTTGAGCGAAGACCATATCCTGATGGTGATGGAGGCCTGGAAGCAACGGATCGAGGATCTCAAGCGCGACCGCCGGTTCAAGTACGTCTCCGTCTACAAGAACTATGGGTCGCTGGCCGGTCAGGAAGGCTCGCACGCGCATTCGCAGGTCACCGCGACGACGTTTGTTCCTCGCAGGCTTTTGTATGAACTGCGCGCGGCGCGGGAATGGTACCAGGAAAAGGAGCGCTGCGTATTGTGCGACATCGTGAAGCAGGAGGAGCGCCAGGGAAAGCGCATTGTGGACACGCAGGGAAGTTACGTCGCGCTATGCCCCTACGCCTCGCGCGTCCCGTACGAGGTGTGGCTGCTGAGTCGCAAGCACAATCATCTGTTTGAACGGCCGCATCCCGACGCAAACCGGCGCAATGTGGCGGTATTGTTGAAGCGCATTCTGCGGCGCATCCGGCAAGTTGCACCCGCTTACCACCTGGTTGTGCATTCCTCGCCCAATACCATTCATCCCAAGGGGGAGACTTCGTCTTCCTACTGGAAAACGATCGCAGACGACTACCACTGGCACATCGAAATCCTGCCCATCGTGGAGGCCCGCAGCAAGTCCTACAGCATCAAGGAAGTCTATTACAACGCATTCATGCCCGAAGATACGGCCAAACAACTCCGCAAGCTGGATCCGAACTCGTGAGGCGGCCAGAACACGGCGGCATCTTCTTTCGTCTGCTGTTTTTGCTCTTTTTCTTTGGATTTCTGGCATTTGTATACGTTGTCCGGCATCCGCTGATGCGTTTTGCGGCCGAAAGCTGGATGGTGAACGATCCGGTCGCGCAAGCCGATGCCATCATCGTCCTGGGAGACGACAATTACGCGGGCGATCGAGCGTTTCACGCCGCGGAGTTGTATCGGACGGGTATGGCGCCGGTGGTGGTCGCAAGCGGACGGATGTTGCGTCCGAAAACCAGCCTCGCCGAAATCATGGCGGCGGACCTGGTATCGTTTGGCGTGCCGGAAGCATCGGTTGTGAAGTTTTCGCACCGGGCAGGGAATACCCAGCAGGAGGCGGAGGCGCTCGCGGGGCTCATCGCCAGCCGCGGCTGGAAACGCATACTTGTGGTCACCTCCAACTACCATGCCCGGCGCGCTCGTTTTATCTTTCAGCGCGTGCTTCCCTCGAACCTCAGTGTACAGGTGAGCGGCGCGCACGACTCCCAGTTTGAACCTTCGCGCTGGTGGGAAACGCGCCAGGGACAAAAGCTTTTCATGAATGAATTGCTCGGCTACGTTGTCGCGCGATGGGAGTTGCGAAACCGGGCCTAGGCGGCAACCGCCGCCGCAGCCCTGTTCGCAATGCCCGCGCCGGCGTCCCGGGCTATACCGGAGCATTACATGACTTCGGCCACTCCCCCGTATCTAATTGGAAACACACCCGATTTACAGTTCTAGCCCCTTGTACTATAGTCCGCATTCTACCGTCCTCTCCGGGCTGCGTTCTGACCACCCCAGGCCTGTAGCCACGGAGTTTCGGTTGGGGGAGAAACCATGTGGCGTAAACCAGAAGAATCTAAACCGGCAGTGCCCGCGACCCAAGTTCCACCACCGGCGCCCCGTGTAGAGCCGTCCGCTCGAAACGTGGCGGGAATGACCGCGGAAGTCGTACAGCCTTCTGGCGGCGTTATAACTTCAACGCTGGTCATTAAAGGTGAGATTACCGGTCGTGAAGATCTGTACATCGATGGGGAAGTACAAGGCAAGATCCATCTCTCCGATGGCCGGGTCACTATCGGGCCGCACGGCAAGATTGCGGCGGATGTGGACGCGCGCGAAGTGATCGTGCGAGGGAAAGTGAAGGGATCGGTGCGTGGCCGTGAGCGCGTGGAAGTTGGCCGCACCGGAGAAATTCGCGGTGACATTTCGACAATCCGCATCGCCATCGAAGAGGGTGCGCAGATGCACAGCAAAGTGGAGATCGCCCGCGCGGATGAATCGCGAAACCTTCGCACGCCGGCAAAAACCACCGAAACCACTCCTGCGGCGCCGCAGCCCGCGACCATAAAAGCAGGCGGCGAGGCCGCAAACTAAGATGGGTTTTTTCAGTAAATTACGATCCGGACAACATCCTCAAGCGCACTCTGGCAGCTCGGCGCCCGGCTCCCCACAAGCGGCCGCGGCGGTAGCCGTTGCCAAGATGAACAATTCTAGGCCTGCGGCCGCACCTCGCGCCGGGCGCTTGTCAAACGGATTGAAGGAATTTTTGTGGCAGCTCGATGGAATCGGTCGCGGCCACTTGCTGGATATGGGGCAGGCCCGGCAAACGACGATCAACTTCTTCATCGAGCGCGGCTTCAAGGTTTATTCCGACGACTTGCTGACGACCTGGAAAAAGTTCCTCGACGACGAAGACCAGCGGAAGAAGGAACTCGCTCCGGATGCGGACCGCTCCGGTATGCTGCCGGCGGCACGCGCGGAACGCTTTCTGGAATCCACGCTGCAGTTTGAGGGAGGCACATTCGATGCGGTGCTCCTGTGGGACGTCCTGGACTATCTCGACAATGAACTGATGACCAGAGTTGCCGCGCGAGTGACCTCGATGGTTCGGGACGGCGGTGTGGTCTTCGCAATTTTTCACGCACGCAAGCCGGAAGTTTTCCATCGCTACCGCGTCCTGGACGCGCAACATCTGGAATTGATTCCCGCTTCTTGCCCGTTCGTTCCGCAACGCGTGTTTCAGAACCGCGAAATTTCCAATCTATTCTGCCGCTACCGCTCATCGAAAACATTCGTGGGGCGCGATCAGTTGCGCGAAGGCCTGTTCGTCAAGTAATTATTTTCTCCCTCCTTAATTGATCCAGACGGATTGCGCCCTCCGGCATATTTCAAAGCCCGCTCACTTGAATCTTTTTCACCCGAAAATGGCGGAGCGACCCTTGCCAAACAAAAACAACAGGAGTACAAGGAAAGTGTGGTTCCAAGAGCCACGGAGGTGAGGATGACTCCACCGGGCTTAGAACCTTGACAGATGACATCACACCGCGCACGCGGTGCGTGCCGCCGGGGCCGCAAAAACTGCGCCGCGACGGCAAAAAATAAAAGTGCTGGAACGGGGAGCCGCCAGGCTCCCCGTTCTCGTTTTTTGGGGACCTCCTTTGTCTGGCCGAGGCCTGGTTTCGGAGATGTTTCCCCACCTTTTCCACGGCGACATTGCCGGAAGAACGAGCAGCAGCGCATCTGCCCGCACAAGCGCACCGTTAGAATGATCTGTTAACGAATTTTCCTCCGAGCGAAGCACGAATGCGGGCGCAAATGCGGACTTCGCTTCGGGGGAGCAGCCGATGAACGAGGTATTTGGATTGAGCGGAGAAAAAAATGGGCGGCACGTCCCTCGTGCCGCCCGCGCTCATCCTCCCGGTAGGGAAAGAGCACAAACTGTTTCAAATCATCCTGGTTAGATCAGGCCGGTCAGATCATTTCTGAAAAACCTTATGGGCCGGTGTGATCTTAGTGGCCCAGGTGTACGGTCCACAACCATCGGATCAGGTCGCGTTGGTAAACAATAAGGTTCGACTGCCAGATGATGGCCCAGAGCATCAGGCCCATGGCGGTGGCCGCTACTGCAAGCGCTACCCCAAGCTGCGATTCGCTGGCTGGCACGCTAAGAGTGCGAAGGGCTCGAAACATGAATTTTCTCCTATCAGGCATAAAAACCGGACCACGAATATATTTTTCTCAAATAGCCAGCGTCGGACTGATGCTCAAACTGCCGCTGCACGCAAATACTATGGCAAGCGCAGGGCCAAGAAAGTGGGAAAAGGCGGACACCTGCAATCCCTTGATCGCATTTCATTTAAGCGGATTGCGTTGATTTGAATTCGTGCAGGCTGCCGCGGAAGTTGGCGAAAATGTGTCCGCGAATTACCACAGTGTGAAATCGTGTGGAGTCATAGCAGTACTAAAACTAGCTGATAATATTCAATATTGCTGCGTTCCAACCGGCAGGTCCGGGCGCATTTCCGGGCGACAGGTTCTTTGAAGAATCCTCTCGTGAAGAATCGGAATTCGAATCTCCGCCTGGGAGCAGGATCGCATGATCCACCGCGCGGAGCCAAAGCAGGTCTTCGGCGTTTGCGGCAATCCCCACGGCTCGCAGCTTGGTGTGGGTGGCTTCCCGGAAAAGTTGTGTGACCGAGCGAACCGCGCGTGCGGGATCGCACCCTGCGGAAAAATGCCAGAACGTTCCCGTGCGGCGCGCCTGGAAACCTTGTTGTCTGGCGGCCTCCACGAAACGCGCGATGGCCGGCTCATCGGCGGAAGTAAAGAAGAAGGGTTCGTCAAATTCGCGGCTGCGCACAAGTTCGGCATCGCGCGGCCGCACGCCAATGTTGTCGGCGATCTC
The DNA here is from genome assembly GCA_963746945.1 of Terriglobia bacterium. Lineage (GTDB taxonomy): Bacteria > Acidobacteriota > Terriglobia > Acidiferrales > UBA7541 > Palsa-360. The sequence continues at coordinate 134,675 of CAVVDG010000003.1, forward strand.
ACGCGGGCTCATGTGATGGAAGCCGGCGACGCCTACGCCACATTCCTCAGCGATATCGTCGAGTGCGGTGCAGACTTCCTGGTAGGGGCGCCCCTGGGCGACGCACAGATAACGCCCGTTACGCACGGCGCCGGGAATCTTCACGTTGAAGTAGCCGTCGGGGAAAAATATTCCGCCACCGTTTTCGGTAATAAAGGGCTGGCCATGCTGAAGTTTGCGGCGCAGCGGCTCGATTTCCGCGCGCGTGCGCGAGGTAACGATGACCCAGGGGATCTTGCGGCGTTCGAGCTCCGACAGGGCTTCCTCCGCGGCGGCATAGGAACCCGTGCGAGCGTCGACCAGTGAGCTTTCCAGGGCTGTAAAAATCAGATGACGAGGGGCAAGCAAGGCGGCAACCAGTGTAACGCGAGTTGGCGGCGCGGGGAAGTGGGCCTTTCGACCCGGTCTTTCCAGAACCATGAATCAGCAATCACGCCTTCAAACGCCAACGGCGGACAGGGCACCCCCGCGCCCCGCCCGCCGTTGCAAGTTGATCCGGAAATAAGACAGCAGCCGGATCGTCCAGTTCCGCTAGTCGCTCGATGCGGTTTGAGCGCCAGCAGACTTGGGAACGCTGATATAGCCAGTGACTTTGTTTTTGGACACGGTGTTGACGACCAGTTCCAGCGGCCGTCGATCGGTGCCCTGGTGGAAGAAGATCGGCTCGTTCACCGGCAGATTCTTCTTTTCGATGCGGGCATCATCCACGATCAGTGACAGGTTAGAGCGTTTCTTCTTCGTGTTGGTGCCCTTCAGTTCGACCACGAAGTTCCCCACCTTCTGGGGCTTGTTCTTGGCGGAGATGGTGAACTCAATATAGTCGCGCTCACCGAGGCGGCGAAGTTGATCCACATCTTCATGATTGCGCGCGATCAGGGTTCCCAGTTCGCTGCGCGCCATTTTCAGGTCATTCTGTGTACCGGTGAGGTCGATGCGGACGCCGTCCACCTTGCCGTCCACGCCCTTCACATCGTCCGTGCTGGCCTTTGTGGCCAGTCCGGTCTGGGCGGCTGCATCTACCTCGGCAATCTTTTGTTGGTCTTCCGCGCGAATGGCTTGAGCCTCCTCGCGCGCCTTCTTCAGGTCGCTCTGGGTAAGACGGAGCCGCTTGGTCACCACGTTCAGGTCACTCTGCAAACCCGCGTTCGCTGTGTCGACCTGCGCTTGATGCGCCTGCAGCTGAGCGATTTGAGTCGTGAAATCCTGCTGCATCGTTTTCACTTTGCCGTCAAACGACTGCTGCATTGCCTGGGCCTGTGTCGACGCATTGTGCGCGATTACCAGCCCAACAAGAGCCACTACCCCAAGGACTGCAATCACGGCAAGCATCCATCCCGGCATGCTTCGGTTGCTCGTTGTGCTATCCAATTCTTCAGCCATAAACCTTCCCCCCTTTGAAATGCCAACACTGCCAAGGGAATATGCACGCCAGCCGCCAATGGGCCATACTGGCCCGCCGTCTGTATATATCTAAACAACAAAGAGTTATGTAAAGACATGCTCTTTGGCAGGGCGGCTGCGCCGTGCAAACTTTACGCTCCTCGGGTGTTTTCTGGATATTGGGCGAGCGGAGCGGAATCCCTGCGGGGCAAACCTGGGGACTTGGGAATGGAGTAATTCTTCAGCTGCCGGCAGGACCGGAAAAGATCAAGTCTTCCCCAGGTAGGGAACGCAGGAGGGAATCCACGTAATGAACGTGGAAGGGAAGAATAAGGATGTGAATATCCCATCCTGATTTTGCAGGCTGGCATGAGAACTGAGAACCGGGCGAAATGACAATGTGCACTAGAAGCGGAAAGTGGCAGCCAGACCCGTCGTTGTGGGCATGTCCGCTGCTGGAACCACCACGACTTGTCCTCCCTTTTTCAAAACCAGTTCGGCGAGGTTATCGAGCAGGTCATCATATTGTGGACCTCCGAGATCGCTGAACGTAACGCGGCCAGAGTTCTGGTCCAGATGCCCTTGGATCTGGCGATCCGCCTCCACCAGTAGAGATGCAACGCGGGAGTCCGTCGCGGCCCTGGCGGCTGCCACCACATCATCGGTTCCCAATCCCTTCGCTTTCGCCTCTTCAAATTCGACGGTCAGCTTTTTCAGACGAGAGCGAAGTTCCTGCTCTTTAATTTCCCAAGCGCGCTGGCGTAATTGCTCGATGGCAAGTGAGGTGGCGTCCACCTGGATTCCGTTGGGCATCAGGAACGGGTTGTGGCTGATCTTGCGGAACGGGGTGTGATACTGCGATAGAGCCGCCAGGATAAGAGGAAGGCCGGACGGGCGCGAGTGGTGCTCTGTAATCGCCCGGTCGACGGTGCGGAAGAATCGATCTTCGTCGATATCCAATTCATCTTTCTTTGATCCATGGCCGTGACGCATGTTCGAACCCAGGCTGACCCCTCCGTAAGAGGCCACCGTCTGATGTGGCGGTGTCAATTCCGTTCCCAGCGCTTCGGTGATCGTTTGCGCCACTGCGGGGGCCAGCTCAATTTCGTCCAGGCGGTCGCGATTGCCTTCGAAGAGCTGGATCTCACGATGGTTCAGACATAGAACCTGATACCTGTCGGCGGACTGCAGGATGCGCAGCAGGGTTGTGATATGGAATCGATTGGCAACGGCGGCAAACTCCGCAACCGGCCGCTGGAGTTTGAATACCCGGAACAAGCCAGGGGCACCGAGAACCGCCAGGCCGTCCCAAGTATGATTCCAGAATTCCGTGTTGCCGGCCAATGCTCGAAACGGATCGAGCAGCGCGGCAATTTCCTCAGTCGAGCACCGGCGCAACAGCGATTCTTCCAGGGTCTTAAGCAGATTCTTGTATCGTATGGGATCCTGCATATTCTCAGGACGCCGCCGATGTGTCGGTTGATAGAGAGAAAGACAGGGAGGCTGGTGATCCGCAAGAAGGAATGCAAGATCGTCTTGATTGATGAGTTGTGGCATCACGTCCTGTCTTCCAAACGCCCGAAAAGACTGCTGAGACGTTTTTGAAGTTTCAGTGCGGCTCCCGCAACCGCTTCTTCCAAAGTCTCTGCCTGATTGGAGACGATGACGGGCTCCCGGCTTGTTGGCCGGGCTTCCATGAGGCAATTTTTGTCCTTGGCCCCGCCTTTTTCGGCGTTCACATCGCTGAGATGAACTTCCACCCGGGTAATACGGTCGCCAAACTGGTCCAGCGCATTGTTCACATTGGCTTCCACGGACCGGATCATTTCGGCACCCACGGCAACACTGCTATTGCTGTTGACCTGAATTTGCATATGTTTCTTAAGCCTCCTAGCAGGAACTGCCCAGTCGGAATAGCTGCCCCCGCCCACCTAAGTCTAAGGATAACTAAACCTATGGCCTCTGTCTGTTTGTAATTAAAATTCGCACGTCACTCCCGGTTCATGGCCAGGGAGACCATAGAGGGGTGGCGCGCCGGCCCCCCGGAATTCCTTAAAGCTTTGGTAATGCTGGCAAGCGCAAGCGGTTCCCAGCGTACAATCGGACAGCCGTTTCGACGCAGCACACCGGGAAGCATTTCCCAGCACGCCGAATCATTGCGGAGGAAACGAGGAGGAAACATGGAAGAGCAAATCAGACGCTGGCTGTTTGATCCCACGGTGGGCAAACTGGTCGCCGCATTGATCAGCGTGGGAGTCGTATTCACGCTGAGCCGGCTCCTGCAGGCATGGATCAGCCGTTCGATCCAGGACACCAACACGAGATACCGGGTGAGAAAATTCGTGGCCTTCCTGGGATATATGCTCGCCATCATCGTGGTGGTGACAATTTTCAGCGATCGCCTGGCGGGTCTGACCGTTGCATTCGGTGTCGCCGGCGCCGGCATCGCCTTCTCCCTGCAGGAGGTCATCGCCAGCGCCGCGGGATGGATCGCCATTTCCTTCGGCAACTTTTACTCTCCCGGAGACCGCGTCCAGCTGGGAGGAATAAAAGGCGATGTCATAGACATCGGCATTCTCCGGACGACGCTGATGGAGGTGGGCCAGTGGGTAAACGGCGATCTCTACAACGGCAGAATCGTGCGCGTTGCCAACAGCTTCATCTTCAAGGAGCCCGTTTTCAATTACTCCGCGGATTTCCCGTTTCTTTGGGACGAGATTACCATCCCGGTTCGTTATGGCTCGGACTGGGAGTACGCCAGGAACATATTGAGCAAGGTTGTCGACGAAACCTGCAAGGACTTCGCGCTTGAGTCTCTGGAGGCGTGGAACAACGCCGTGAATCGTTACCGGCTGGAACCGGCGAGGATCGAACCGATGATTACCCTGGCCGCGAACGACAACTGGATCGAGTTCACGGCCCGCTATGTTGTCGACTATCGGAAACGCCGCTTTGTAAAGGACCGCCTGTTTACGAGACTGCTGGAGGAGGTGGACAAGTCCGAGAACCGCGTCCGGCTGGCCTCGGCTACATTTGAAGTGACGAACATTCCACACCTCAGTCTGGAGTTTTCCGGTGGAAAAGGCTCGGTTGACCCCAAGTTTGTGCCGTAGGGAGCGATCCGCAGGGCAGGCGGCTATTCGGAAAATGAGTTCTGCTCTTTTTTCTTCGTTGCTTCGTCGCGTGTGACGATGCGGAAGGGCGGCGCCTCATAATTTTTGGGCAGATAGCCCTCCGGAATTGCCATGACATTGCCGTCGCGTATCGATTTGTAGTGCGGAGAAGTGATTTCCACTCCCGCCTCATTGAATTTGTCCTGAATGTTCTGGTGCAGGTCGGAATAGGTTTTCGCCATGACGGCGGGGACATCCGTAAAGGCGTTCAACTGGTAGCTGACATAAAAGTCATCGAGGCTCGTCTGAAATACAAACGGTTTCGGGTCCTTCAGGATATTCTCCGTGCTCAGCGCCGCGTCGAGCAGCAGTTGGTGGACGACGCGCCAAGGCGCGTCATAGCCAATCGTCACGCTGGTGTGCAGGATCAGTGGATGATCATCGCCACCTGAACTGTAATTTACAATATGGCTGCCGAGAACCATCGAATTCGGGATCGAGATGTCTATATTTTTAATGGTTCTGACGCGGGTCACGAGAAGTGTTTTTTCGATGATGTCGCCTTCGGTATCGCCGATCTTCACCCGGTCACCCAGCTGGAACGCCCGCGTATAGGTGAGGACCGTGCCCGCAACGACGTTGGAAACTGCCGACGAGGAACCGAGCGAAAGCAAAAGTCCGAAAAAGATGGAGACGCCCTGAAAGGCGGGCGACTTCGATCCCGGCAGATAGGGAAATACGACGACCAGCGTGAACGCAGCGATCAGAAAGCGGGCAATCTTGTACGTGGGGCGCGCCCAATCGCGATAAAAGCCCGGAATCGTGATGCTTTGCTTTTCGATGGCGTCAAACAGGAAGCGCACGGCCTTGGTCACGTAATAGGCGAACAGCAAAATGACTGCAATGAAAAACAGGTTGGGAACGAAAGATAAAAACGCGTCGCTTACCTTGTTCAAGGGATAAATCACATATCCCAGCAGAATTTCCGTATAGCCTTGCGTCCATGGAAATAAACTGAACGTCACTGAAATATACAAATACAACGCGACCACGACCAGTACGGCGCGGACGAGTTTGCTCAGAAAAAGCAGCAGGGCGGTAATGCGTTCGGCAGGGAGCAGTTCCAGCTTCTGGATTCGGATGGAGCGAATGTACCTTCCATGCCAACTGTTGATGCTGGTGTTCAAAGTCTTGAAAAACAGGCTGAATAATTTCAGCAGACCGATCAGGATGCCCGTTGCCAGCAGCGCCCACAGGACCGAAATCGCCAATGCTTTCAGGCTGTACTGTTTGCGAAGCTCTTCCGCAGCGGCGCGAATGCGCTGTGCATAGTCGGCAGCCAGTTCCCTCCGGTTTCGTCTGGCCGCCTGCGCATCCTTTTCGGTGACCGTCATGATGACCTGGTCGCCATCGGCGATGGCCGTCGTCGATTCTTCGTCGTAGGTGCGGATCGCGGCGATTCTTGATTCCGGCAGCTTCGACAGGTTTTCGATTCTGCCCTCGATCGTCTGGGCGCGGCCCTCGGCCGTGATTGCAAAATAACCCTCCTGAACTACGAAGAGCGTCTTGCCGTTTACCACCACGGGACTCCCACTCGCCGCTGCCGCAGGTGCGGTAAGTGTCGCAGGTGCGGTAAGTGTCGCAGGTGCGGTAGGTGTTGCGGGTGCGGTAGGTGTTGCGGGTGCGGCAGGTGCCGTGGGCGCTGCTGGGGCCGTGGGAGCCTTTGGCACCGCAGGTCCGGTTTGCGGTTGCTGGCCACTCGCCGGAGTGGCCAGCATGAATCCTGAAGCCAGGAGCCCAAGCACCGCAATCCAGCGGCAGCGAGCGCCAACATCTTTCCGGCTCAACATGAATTCCTCCAAACTTCCTTCTTCGAAACCTGCGGGCCGCTTCCGGACCGGCAAAATGGTCAGGCAAGTTGCATGACACAGATCATGGCTGCTTGAGTCTCTCTCCAATTGAAGCCAAATACAAATCGCGGAGCTTCACCGGGCCAAAAACGAAACACAACACGAAATACAAATGGAAAACCCGGTGCGGTACCACCACAGGCGGCCACATTCGAACAGTTCCATTCACGCTGTTCCCCGGCGATCTCTAGGTGCTTTGGGCTCCCATGCGGGGAGGTGGAAATGGGCGTCCCGCACGTGCGGGCGCCGAGTTCGTCCTCGCCGTTTCGAAGAATTGCACCAGTCCGCACCTGGAACAAGAGAATGGCTGCACGACCATTCCGATTCTTAATGGAGCAATCCGCTGTGGAATGTTTCCAAGCCCACGGCTCGGGTGGAACAGCACAACGGGAGTCTTGTGCTTGCGCATTGGAACCGAGCAGTTTGGACACTTTGCGATTTTTCGGCGCATAGACCCTCTTTCCCATCGTTGCATTCGGGACATTTCTATCATAGTCCCAAGGTGGTCCCAAGGCGGCGGTTCTCAGGTGGCGCGGTTGTTGGTTTCCCCCCGCAACCCCAGGCGGGACAGTGCAGAGGTCAATTCCTCGGCGGAAGTGAAGTGGAAGGCGTTGATGCCGAGGCGGGAGGCGGCCACGGTATTTTCGCGGATGTCGTCGATGAACAGGGTCTCTTCGGGCAGCGCGTCGATCTCACGAAGGGCATGGTAGAAGATGAAAGGGGAAGGCTTGCTCGCCCCGGCGCGGCAGGAATACACGCGCACGGGAAAATGCCGGACAAACGGAAAGGTCGCTTCGAAATGCGCCACGTGAATGGGATCAGTGTTGGAGAGCAGAGCCAGGCGGCACTTTGCGGCGAGGTGTTCGAACAGCGATTCCGGCAAAATCGTTTCGGGATCGAGGACGCTGTTCCAGATGGTGCAGAATTCGTCAAAGGTGTGCGAAAACTGAAATTTCCCGGCCAGATGCGCGTGCCAATCACGCGGCGTCATCCGGCCTTCCTGCCAGTCGGGCCACCGTGAGTCGGATTCCAATTCGCGCAGGACCTGCAAATGCGATAATTCTTTGCGCCCGGCCAGCATTGCAATGGAGCGGGACATGTCGACGCGGATAATCACGCGGCCAACGTCAAAAATCACGGCACGGGGTGCTTTTTCGATGGGCAAACCGAGATAGGGCACGGCTAGTCACGCTCGGAAGGGGCTGGTTGTGGGGCGGAGGGAGGCCTGGCCGTTCCCGAATACCTGGAGCGCAGCAAACTGATGGCTGGAGGAAGCAGCGAGAGCAGAATCACAACGGCGATCACATAATGAATATTTTCGCTGATATTCGGGATCTTGCGGCCCAGAAAATACCCGCCCAGAAGCGTGCTTCCAACCCACAGCAGGCCGCCCGCGATATCGAAAATCAGGTAGCGCCAGTAGGGCATCAGGGCCGCGCCGGCCACGGGGGGACAGAACGTCCGAACAATCGGAACGAACCGCGCGAGGATCACCGTCTTGCCACCATATTTCACGTAGAAATCGTGCGCGCGATCCAGATGGCGCCTGCGAAACAGCAGGGAATCTTTCCGTCGATACAGGGCCTGCCCCGCTTGCCGGCCGATCCAGTACCCGACCTGGTCTCCGACGATGGCGCACAGGGGAACAATCAGGAGCAACTCGGCGATATCCAGCTGGCCTGAGGCGGCGAAAATCCCCGCCGTGATCAGCAGGGAATCACCCGGCAGGAAAAACCCGACGAAGAAGCCCGTCTCGATGAAAACGATGACGCAAACCAGAAGCGTGCCGCCCCACTCGATCAGGCCCTTGACGTTGAATAGAAAATGAATGACGTGCTCAAGCGATCCGATCATGTATTCCTGTCACTGAGGCTGGCCGATTCTTCCGAAGAAGTTGCGCACAGGCTCCCTTGTTATACGGTAACAGAAAGTGAACCGTTCCTCATAGCGGAGTTCCCACCCTGGGCCAACATGACAATGAGCGTTTGAAACAGGCGATGCGCGGTCATATGGCGAGCCTGCTTTGCGGCGGGCTGCCAGCTTGTTCACGGGGGCGCGTCCGGCGCCGCTGCGCGAGCCATTCACGCACATAGGGAAGCGCGCGGCGCATGGCCAGCACGCCGGCGTTGTGCGCCTCGTCCACGCGTGAGAAATCATTCCAATTGATGTGGTGCACGTCCGGTTCGAGCAGGACGTCCGCCAGCCGGATCCAGGATGGCACCGCAACGTCCTGGCGGGCCTCCCCGATAATCTCGGGGAAAGCATGCAGAGCGCGGGCGCCATGGCTCGGCGAGGCGCTGCCTTCCGGATCGCGCATCTTCACCACGTTTCCCGGGGACAGCGCAATCCTGGTTTTGGAACCGACGGCGACTCCCAGCACGCAGGCGCTGTTCATTTGCGCTGCGATGGCCGTCGGGACCGGGGCCACGATGCAACCGTCCGCGAGGCGTTTGCCTTCGTATTCCACCGGCCGGAACAGGCCCGGGAAGGCGCAGGTTGCGCGAATGGCGATTCCAATCGGTCCTCGTGCGAAAACATACGGGCCACGCGAGTCGAGATCGGTGGTCACAATCGCTGTCCGAACAGAGAGTTCCTCAATTCGACCGGCGTGAAACCATTCGCGGACGAACTGGCCGATGAGATCGTTTTGTGGCGCTTTGTGGCTTGATCTATGGAAGCGAATGAAGTCGCGGAAGCGAACCTGCCGGCCAAGTTCGCAAAGTTGACGAACGGGAATTCCGTCGGCGTAGGCGGCGCCCAGCAGGCCTCCAATACTCGTGCCAACAATCGTGGAGATGGGAATCTGTTCCTGTTCCAGAACTTCCAGAACGCCCAGGTGGGCAAAGCCCCGGGAGAATCCGCCGCCCAGGGCCAGCGCGATCCCGGCTCCCTCATCCCCAGCCGGTGTTCCGCGCGTCCGCAGATCGGCTCCTGATTGATTCATAAGGTTCGGCTCGGGATCACGCGCGGCCGTCATGACGCCAGTGTGGTGCCGCATTTGGGAACCGGCAATGAAGCGAACGGGCCAGATTTCCGGTACTCGGGTACTCCGTATCCCTCATGCGAACCATTTGTGCCGCAACTGTTAACAGTACTTTTCTACTAGGGTTTTGATGCCTCCGTACCATTGTGACGCGTGCCGCGACCTGAAAATATGGAAACTGTCAGACGCAATTGAGATCGACCTGAGGGGGTCAGTGACATGCCAAGCGTTTACGCAACGTGGGTGGGTCAGGCGGTTGTCCTGCAAATTGCGACCGGGGATTTGCGCGTGCCTTTGCGGGGAGTCATTGTAGGAGAGTCGGAAGGCGCAGTGCGCTTCCGAATCGGAGGCACCTGGGACATCGACATCTACAAGCCGATGATCCTGGCTGTGGAGCAAGACAATTGGGCCAGCATCATTATGAACTAGATGAACTAGGCTGATTCGCAAGGCCCGAACCGTTGCGGGAGATATGTGGAATGTCCGGCCTGGGGGCACGGAACCAGAAAAATTTCCTGGCAACCGATTTTCACCTGTAAGGAATTGCACAAGCTATGCCGCGAGGTCGCGGGTCCGGCCACCTGGCGGTATTCAACATCGGCTTTACTCCGGCCCTGCCTCTGTTTCAACCCCCCGGCCCCGGGTTTGCATCCCCCTGACGAACCCGGGGCCTTCTCCTTCTCCGAAGGGAACCCCAAGCTACCTCTTATTGTTATTGCCCACAGTGACTCGCTGACCCTGAGCGGGAGCGAACTGTGATTTGAAAAAACTGCGGTTAAACCGGCCAGTCCTGCGGGACCTGCACAAAAGACGGATCCAGATCGGCGATCGAGGAACACCCCAGCAATTTCATGGTCCGTTCCAGGTCGGCGCGCAGGATGGCGACTGCCGTGTTGACTCCCGCCTCTCCGGCGGCGGCCAGTCCATAGGCGTAGGCGCGTCCGACCAGCACAGCGCGAGCGCCAAGGCAAATGGCCTTCGCGATATCGCCACCGCGGCGCACGCCGCCGTCCATCAACACTTCGATTTGACCATTCACCGCTTTCACAATTTCCGGCAGGGCTCGAAGTGTTGCTGAAACGCCGTCCAGCTGACGGCCTCCGTGATTGGATACGACGACGCCAACGGCGCCCACGTCCATGGCGCGGCGCGCATCCTCTCCCGTCAGCACTCCCTTGGCGACAATCGGACCGGGCCACACTTCGCGTATCCACTGAAAATCCTTCCAGGTCACGACCGAATCCACCAGCGCCGGGGCAACATCCATCAAGGGCAGCGGCCCCTTTCCGGGGATAACAATGTTGGGAAGCTTCGGGATGCCGCCATCCATCAGGAAGCCCGCCAGCCATCCGGGGCGGGAAAGAACCTGCGGAAGGTACGGAATTTTTCTCCAAAGGCTGTCGCCCATCAGTTCGGCGGTGCCGTTCCGGACGTCGCGCTCGCGCCTTCCTACCGTGCCCGTATCGATCGTGACGGCCAGCACGGAAAATCCGGCGCGCCACGCGCGTTCCAGCGCGGCCTCGGCGGCAGGGCGCCCGCCAACCAGATAAAGTTGATACCAGACCGGACCCGGCGTCGCCGCCCGGACATCTTCCAGTTTGTGGCCGGAGAGTGAGGAGAGGGTGTAGGCGGTGCCTGCAGCACCTGCTCCGGCTGCCGCGGCGCATTCGCCCTTCGGGTGCATGAGGCGGCTGTAGCCGATGGGCGCCAGGATGGCCGGCAAGGCAAGTTCGGCGCCCAGGACTTTGGTCCGCAAATCGCAATGCGGTACATCGATCGCCTGGCGCGGGCGGAACGTCACGGACTGGAAGGCGCGAACATTCTCGCGCAATGTGATTTCATTTTCGGCGCCGCCGTCCAGGTAATCGAAGACCGCCTTGGGCAGGCGGCGCTGGGCCTTGCGGCGCAAATCTTCGATGTTGACGATGCGCGGCAGCAGCTTGGGTTTTGGAGGCTGGCTCATCGGTCACCGGATGCGCCGGCGAGCGCGAATTTTCCCTGCGAAGTTTGAGTGAACATGGCGGGAGGCATTGTACTCTACATCGCCGCTCCGTGTGGACCCGCGAACGGATTTTCGGCGCTCATCTTCGAAGCGCCGGTTAAAAAATCGATTCCGCCCCCCGTTTTCGTTTGACACTTCGCCTTCTTGAAACGACACTGGACAGCCGATTTCTGAAAAACGAACCGGTTTCCCGCGGCCGGGCTTTTCATGATACTGACGCCACTCGACTGGGCTGTGATCGCCGGATACCTGCTGCTCATGCTCGTGCTGGGGATTTATTTCCGGCGGCGTTCGAGCAGAAACACGGACGAATATTTTGTATCCGGCCGGCAAGTCGCCTGGTGGCTGGCGGGAACCTCGATGGTAGCCACGACATTTGCGGCGGACACCCCCCTGGTGGTGACCGGCCTGGTCTACACGCAGGGCATCGCGGGCAACTGGCTGTGGTGGAGTTTTTTGCCGTCGGGAATGATGACGGTGTTTCTGTTTTCCCGGCTGTGGCGGCGATCCGGCCTGATTACCGACGTGCAGTTTGCCGAACTGCGCTATGCGGGAAAACCTGCGGCATTGTTGCGCGGGTTTCGCGCGGTCTATCTTGGGCTGCTGATGAATTGCCTGATTCTGGGCTGGGTGACCAAGGCGATGACCAGCATCGTGGGATCGGCGCTCGGAATCAGTGAGAGCGCGAGCCTGGCGATTTGCATTTTTTTCCTGATTCCGTTCACGGGAGTTTACGTTTCACTCGGCGGGCTTTGGGGTGTTTTGTGGACCGATCTTTTTCAGTTTGTCCTGATGATGTCCATCGTAATCGCGGTCGCCTATTACGGCGTGAAAGCCGCGGGCGGCATGCATGCCATGCTGGCGACGCTGGCAGCAATGAAAACCGCGGCGGGCTCCAAGGCCGCGGGCATTACCGCGATTTTTCCCGATTTTTCGCGCGGGCTCACGGCGGAAGCGATGTGGACGCTGCCGGTGCTGACCTTTCTGGTGCATTTGAGCGTGCAGTGGTGGGCATTCTGGTATCCGGGAGCCGAGCCGGGCGGCGGCGGATACATCGCGCAGCGGATTTTCAGCGCGCGCGACGAGCGCAACGGCCTGCTCTCCGTGCTGTGGTTCAACATCGCGCACTATGCGGTGCGCCCCTGGCCGTGGATCCTGACGGCGCTGGCCGCCGCAGCGCTGTACCCGGGCCTGCAGCATCCGGAGTCGGGCTACATGCTCGTGGCGACCACGTATATGCCGCCCGTGCTGCGCGGCATTTTGATTGCCGGATTCATGGCGGCGTTCATGTCCACGATCGCGACGCAGCTGAATTGGGGTAGTTCGTATCTGGTCGAGGATTTTTACCGGCGTTTCGTGCGGGGCGGCGCCTCGGAAAAACATTATGTGAATGCTTCGCGCCTCGCGACGCTGCTGCTGGTGGCGGTATCGGCGTACGTATCGGCGCAACTGGCCTCCATCGGCCAGGGCTGGGAAGTGGTCCTGGAAGTCGGCGCCGGGACCGGGGGAGTATATTTGCTCCGCTGGTACTGGTGGCGCATCAATGCGTGGAGCGAAATCTCGGCGATGGCCGCTGCTGATGACGCTGGTGCTGCACCGGTGGGTCCTGTTCGGCGGTAGCGCGCCTGTCATTTTCGCGAAGACGACGCTGGCAACGACGGCGGTGACGACGGTCGTGTGGATTCTGGTGACGCTGTGGACCCCGGCCGAGCCGGACGAAGTTCTGCTGCGTTTTTACCGGAAAGTGCGGCCGCACGCCGCGGGATGGCGGCGCATCGCGGCGCTCGCGCCGGAAACGCCGGAAACCTGCGACCTCGGGCAAAACTTGCAGGCCTGGCTGCTGGGCTGCGCGATGGTGTACGCGGCGCTGTTCGGCATCGGAAAATTGTGCTTTGGACAGAATGGCGCGGGTATCGGGCTGTTAGCGCTGGCCATGGTTTGCGCGATACTGCTGTATCGCGATATTTCTCTGCGCGTGGGTGGCGCAGCTTTGGGGGAAGTGAATGATTAGTAAGGGGCGTGATAGCGGCGTACCCGGTCTTTCGGGCTCGGGCCAGACTCATGCGGTGGCGGCATCCTTTCTGGGATGGACACTCGACGCGTTTGACTTCTTCGTGGTGGTCTTCCTGATTGACAAGCTCGCATTGGAATTTCACGTCGGAAAAGAAGCGGTCATCGCCTCCTTGTTCGTGACACTGGTGATGCGCCCGGTGGGCGCGCTCATCTTCGGGCTCATGACCGACCGGTATGGCCGCCGCATTCCGTTAATGGCCAACGTGGTTTTCTTTTCCGTAGTGGAACTGGCCTGCGGATTTTCACCGAATTTTACTTTCTTCCTGGTGATGCGCGCGCTCTATGGCATCGGGATGGGCGGGGAGTGGGGCATCGGGGCTTCGCTGGCAATGGAATCGGTCCCGCCACGCTGGCGGGGAATTCTTTCCGGGATTTTGCAGAGCGGGTATTCGGTCGGGTATTTGCTTGCGGCGATCGTGGCGCGTTTTGTCCTGCCCAACTGGGGTTGGCGGCCGATGTTCTGGCTGGGTGGGCTGCCGGCGCTGCTGGCGTTTTATATCAGCTATCACGTGCCTGAATCGGAGGCCTGGAAACAGCATCGCGCGCCTTCCACCGGGGCGGTCCTGCGGATCGTGGCCACGCAGTGGAAAAGTTTTCTCTACCTGGTATTGCTGATGACATTCATGATGTTTCTTTCACACGGCACGCAGGACCTGTACCCGGATTTCCTCGGCAGCGTGCATAAATTGTCTCCCGCTATGCAATCGTATATGGCCATGCTTTACAACGTGGGGGCCATCCTCGGCGCCATTGTCTTCGGGCAATTTTCGGACAGGCTGGGAAGACGGATCACCATGATTATGGCGCTGGTCCTGGCGTTGATTGTGATTCCGTTCTGGGCGTTCGGCACTTCGCTCGTCGTGCTCGCCATTGCGGCTTTTCTGATGCAGGCGGGAGTGCAGGGGGCGTGGGGCGTGATTCCGGTCCATCTCAGCGAGCTTTCAGCGGATGCCACGCGCGGGCTCGTTCCGGGACTGGCCTACCAGTTGGGTATCCTGATCGCCGCACCAACCAATACCGTGGAATTCATGTTGCGAGAGCATGTGGGCTACCAGTGGGCCCTGGCGGGATTTGAAATTGTCACGATTTCGGTGCTCATCGTAACCATCGCGCTCGGGAAGGAACGCAAGGGTCGCAGCTTCCATAAGCCTGCTGTCGCCGTGGGGGTTGAGTAGGACAGGCTTCAGCCTGTCCGTTTTTCACTTTTGCCCGTTGAAAAAGCAGACATGCGGAAGCCAGCCAGTTTTCACCTTTGCCTCCTCAAAAAGCAGACAGGCTGAAGCCTGTCCTACCAAGTCCTGTTCCCCGTGGAAGAAATGCAATAAATGCGGCATGATGATGCCATGCCAGACACTAGCGCCAGGAATAATTTCGCGGGCCTGCGGGTGCTGACACTGGAAAGCCGGCGCGGGACGGAAATGGCGAAGCTGATCGTCGCGAGCGGCGGAATGGCCACGGTGGCGCCGTCGATGCGCGAAATCCCCCTGGAAACCAATACCGAAGCGCTGGCGTTTGCCGAAAAACTTTTTGCGGGCGGGTTCGACATGGTCATTTTCCTGACCGGCGTCGGAACGCGCGCGCTCGCCCGGGTTGTGGAAACGGTTTATTCCCTCGACCGGTATTTGGCGGAACTCCGAAAAATTGCCGTGGTTGCGCGCGGCCCCAAACCCGCAGCCGTATTGAAGGAATGGAACGTTCCGATTGCCCTGACCGCTGCTGAGCCGAATACGTGGCGCGAAGTGTTGCGCGCCCTGGATGAAAATAGCGCGACTCTGCCTTTGCAGGGGCGGCGCGTGGCCGTGCAGGAATACGGCGTTTCCAATCCGGATTTGCTGGCGGGACTTGCGCAGCGCGGCGCGCAAATTATTTCCGTACCCGTCTACGAATGGGGCTTGCCGGAGGATGTCGGCCCGTTGCGCGCCGCCGTCGCGGCGATCGCGCGGGGAGAAATCGACGTGGTGCTGTTCACGACGGCGATGCAGGTGAATCATCTTCTGCGAATCGCGGCGGAAATGAAGCGGGAAGACGCCGTGCGCCGCGCCCTATCGCGTATGCTGGTGGCGTCGGTCGGGCCCACGACTTCCGAGAGGCTTCGTGAGTGCGGCATCGCCGTGGACATGGAACCCACGCACCCGAAGATGGGATACCTCGTCATGGAATCGGCCCAGCGCAGCGCCGAAATCCTGCGGCAAAAGCGCCAGTAGGACAGGCTTCAGCCTGTCTGATTTTGATTTTGAAAGAACCGAAAGCAGACAGGCTAAAGCCTGTCCTACTAGAATCACCTCTTTGAACAGATTGCGACGCCACGCAAAGGCTTATACTTCGCATCCATAGGAAGAATTGGACAGTCACTGCGCTCCCGCTTAGCCTTGC
Organism: Terriglobia bacterium; assembly: GCA_963746945.1. Classification (GTDB taxonomy): domain Bacteria; phylum Acidobacteriota; class Terriglobia; order Acidiferrales; family UBA7541; genus Palsa-360. Next base: position 150,548 of record CAVVDG010000003.1, read on the forward strand.
TGTGTGACGACCGAACAATTCAAACAGACTTTGGGTGAAAACTCGGAAGTAGAATTTCTGCATAAGATGGCCAGCCGCATGGCTGCGGCGGATCCATTGCAGGAGGTGCTGGCGCAGATTGTCGATTTTGCGGCTTCGGTGGTGAACTGCGATTCCTGCTTCCTGTACGGACTGGAAGATGGCGAACTGATTCTGCGAGCCTCGAAAAATGCGCATTCCGACGTTGTGGATCGCCTCAAGCTGAGGTTGGGGCAGGGCATCACCGGATGGGTGGCCGAGCACGGCCAGCCGGTCGCGGTTGCCATTAACGCCTCGCAGGATCCCCGTTTTCAACTGTTCAAGGATTTGCCGGAAGACCGGTTTGAAGCGTTTTTGTCCGTTCCTGTTTTGTGCCGCGGACGTATCGTCGGCGTCATCAACCTGCAGAACCGCGAACCGCACGAATATTCGGAGCGCGAAATCAAATTGATTTCCACCATTGGATTTCTGGTGGGAGCGGAAATCGAAATGGCGCGCCTGGAAAGCGAAAACGTCCATCTCTACGAAAAGCTGGAGACGCGCAAACTGGTCGAGCGCGCGAAAGGTATTCTGCAGCGCGAACTGAAACTCACCGAGGAAGAAGCCTACCTCACGATTCAGCGGCAGAGCCGCCAACGCCGGAAGTCGATGAAGGAAGTCGCCGAGGCCATTGTCCTAAGTGAAGACGTGAAGCGCGGTTGAGCGAATAGGAACTATCGTATCAATTGGCTTTGTAGGCAGAATTGTGGTCAGCTTTGTGGGTCGCGGCTTCAGCCGCGACATTCAGGGACCTGAAAAACATGGGCTTTGGCCCCTGAAGGACTGTACAGGGTGTGTGGAGTGGTTGTTTGTCCGCAGGTTTTGTAGTTGCCGTTTCATTCGAAGTCCATTGGGACGGCACCGGAATCTTCCAGACTTTGCAAAAACCTTGACTTTCAAGGCATTTCTGCGTACGATTTCATTCGAACGCTGGATTTTGCAGGCTCACTCGATCATGAAAACGCGCAATTATTACTGGTTTGCCTTTACATACCGCTTCCCATGGGTGGGGAGCGGCCAGGGGCGGATCGCGCGCGAGTCGAGGTAAAGCAGGAAGTTCAGCAGCGCGAAAAGATACCCGGAACTGGCCGCGAGTACCCACAGGGTTCGCGGCTTTTTTTATGCGCACTCGTGGCCTTCGTGGCCCATGTAATTAAAGATTGGCAAAAGATCGGCAAAGGAGACTTGCAATGATTGTCAATATGTCGGCTACGGCGACGAAGGAGCAAATCGAGCACGTCATGGACAGAATCAAGGAGTGCGGATTTCTACCCCATTTGATTCAAGGCGCCGAGCGCACCGTGGTTGGCGTGGTCGGAAAGAATCGCGGGCGTCGCAGCGAAGTCGAAGCTTTGCGCGTGGCTCCGGGTGTGGCGGAGATCATTTCCATTTCCCAGCCGTTTACCCTGGTGAGCCGCGAACTGCAGCCGCAGGGCTCGGTGGTGGACGTGAAGGGCGTGAAGTTCGGCGGCCCGGACCTTGTGGTGATCGCGGGGCCGTGTTCGGTGGAGTCGCGCGAGCAGTTGATGGAAACCGCGCGCGGCGTCAAGGCGGCGGGAGCGCACATGCTGCGCGGCGGCGCGTTCAAGCCGCGCACCTCGCCCTACGATTTCCAGGGACTGGGCCTGGAAGGTCTGAAAATTCTGAAGGAAGCGAGCGAGGAAACGGGCCTTCCGATCGTGACCGAAGTGATGGGCGTCGAAGACCTCGATGCGGTTGTCGAATACGCGGACATGATGCAGGTCGGCGCGCGCAACATGCAGAATTACCCGCTGCTACGGCGGCTTGCGACCGTCCCGCGTCCCGTGCTGCTCAAGCGCGGGCCTTCCGCGACGATCAAGGAATGGCTGCTGGCCGCGGAATATCTGTTGTCCGGCGGCAATCCCGACGTGGTGCTGTGCGAACGGGGGATCAAGACGTTTGACTCGGAACTGAGAAACACGCTCGATCTTGCGGGCGTCGCGCTGGCCAAGGAACTTTGCCACTTGCCGGTTGTCGTCGATCCGTCGCACGCCACCGGCCGCCGCAGCCTGGTGCCGGCGGCGTCGCGCGCGGCGGTCGGTATCGGCGCCGACGGCATCATCGTCGAGGTTCACCCGTGCCCCGAACGGGCGCTTTCCGATGGCCCGCAATCGCTCGATCTCGCCGCATTTGCGGCCATGATGAAGGGGCTTGAGCCTGCGATTGCCCTGGCCGTCACTGCGCGATAGAACGCAGATTCTGGCCGCGCATTCTTTTGCGTGATAGAATCTTTTTCGCAACCGTGCGCCCGTAGCTCAGCTGGATAGAGCGTCTGGCTACGAACCAGAAGGCCGGGAGTTCGAATCTCTCCGGGCGCACCATTCTTCTCTAACAATCTCATCGATTTAAGAGCCTAGCCGTCTCAGTTGTTGAAATTACGATTTCGGTGCTGTGCCTAGAATTGTGCCCACCCTCGATCTTCGACATTGCCTCCACAGCTTCCACGACAGAGTCATTCCTCGGATGAACGTATCGGCTGGACATCTAGATGGAACTATGTTTAGCGATGTAGGCGAGAGTCCAAACATTACATCCAGATAGGCCGAGTCGCGTCAGATACGTGTGGCGCAGAGTATAGAGAACAAATGGGTGCATCGGTTTTTCTTTATTCTTCAAATTCTTTGCAATTGTCTCAAACGTCTTGGCATGCCGCTTCTTTAGAGTACTTGGCTCAATGTGGCCGCTAGCAGTAGAGGCAGGCCAGACCCATCCATCATCCGGCTTGTTCACCTGTTTCCATCGATTGTGTAGAATCCATCGGACACGTTGGGTCAATGGAAGCATCCGCCGAGCAGCGGCAGTTTTCCCGTGAGTCACAAAGAGCGAACCGTACTTGCCTGTTGAAAAATTAATATTCTCCCATCGCAGACGAAAACATTCTTCGGGACGAAGGCCACTATCTTCAATCACCGTGGCAATGGAAGCCAACGGTTCGGCTGAGGCAATCTGGCGGAAGATGTTTATCAATCCAATCGTGAGCAGCCGAGGTGAGTGGCGTCAGGAGAAATACTGTGGCAGGAAAAGCGTCGGAGCGAATTTCGAAATCGAAAGTGGGACTACTGCCGGATGCTACGAACGAATCGTTGTGTGAAGACATCTTTCCTCCAGTTAAGAGAAGATGCCTTCGAAAGTTTGGGAGAGGACTAAGGTGGTTTTTGCCCCTACAGACCGTATCCCTTCGTTTCGAAGGTTAGCACCGTGACCGTTTGTCGGCTCGGTTGCTGGGGCGATAAATCCGCCCACTCTTGATACGCTAAACAGGCTATCTCAAGGATTGATTCTTGGCAATAGTACCATCGGTGGCGCAGTTCTGATTGGATGCGCTGATTTTTTACGTGCTCCGGATCGCTATAGCCGTGTGGCTGATGATGTGGAGTTCAGGCACGATGAGGCAGAGCGCATCGGCCTCGGTTTTCAGCTACCAACTCTATAGAGTGCCACTAATTAAATCATACGCGTAGCCTTGTCCGTATTCTGTCCCACTAGGATGCGTCCAACTTCCGGCCTGTTCGGTTGACGCATGTTTATCATTTTCTTTGCATCCTCACGCGCTGCCATCTTCGCTGCGTACTGCGAAGCAAAACCTCCGTCGCGTTTGAGCAGGGCGTTGGTGGAACTGCGGATTTCGTAGAAGAAGCTCAAGGAGATTGGCTCCTTTCGGCATTGGGCCACCCGAAAAGTCAAAGGCTGGTGCGCTCGGGACAGAGACATGACTAACGCAAGCGCAATGTCGTATCTGGCATATAAATTTCAATCTTAGGCGGTATCAAATACTTAAAGAAGTTCGCGCTCAAGACCAATAGCGGTATGAAAGCCAACAATAAAGCACGAACTAGGCTTGAACCGCGAAAACCGAGCGATGCAAACATCGCTGTAACAAGCGTGAGGCTCATAAGTAATGTCAGCAGCGGATAGTATTCTGAAGCCACAAGCAACGTCTTACATTTTGGGCACGGAAAAGGTCCTGCGGCACGAATGTCCGTAAGCGTCAGCGACGTGCCACAGTGAGCGCACTTCCTTCGCCGTAGGTTCATTGAATTTGCGTTCTCGCCAGTCTTCCCGCAAGCCAGCCTGCGAACGCTAGAGGGGTATTCATAGTAGGCATTCCACCAGATAGCCCTTGTGCGAAGCCCCTCACATAATCGGGGTTCATGATCGCTGCTTCGTATGCGGCTGACGCGCCCTCTGCGGCCACCGGAGCTGCCATGAGGCGGGTGGCCAACCCTTCCGTGATTTTTCCTCTTGACGTGCGCTCACGGTTGGATGATACCACTGCGGTACGTCATCGCTGAGGGAATGGTTTAGGTTTTCCGGGTGGCCGACCCTTTCGGTTTTTGAAGGGTCGGGCATTTGGTGCTCTCTAGCTTCCATGGCCAATAAACGCATTAAGGACTGGCCCTGGAGCAGTTTTTTCATTCTACTCGAACCCAAAACACAGCTTGATCCGCGTTGACCCTGTCCATTCTGTTGAGGCTAAAAGAAGGAAGAACCAAACCCTCCGACCCTTCGATAAACCGCGAAGGATCGGCCACCCGAAAGTTCAAAGGCTGAGCCACCCGCGCGCTGCCATCTTCGCTGCATCCTGCGAAGTGAAGCCGCCGTCTCGCTTTAGCACGGTGTTATCGGCGCTGCGGATTTCGTAGAAATATGCGATGGCTTTATTCCTTTGGTCCGAACCACGCGGCATGGACACCGCTCAGTCTACTCGGACTCCACCAAGGCCGACTTCGTTATGTCATCAACTCATTGGTGGGTGCTCCTTTCGGCCCGAGGTGTGGAATGAGCGAGGTGGGAAAGTTACACATTGCAAAACTGCTGCAACCGCCCTCTAGCTCCGCTCGGATTCATTGGATTGCTCTTGGGTTCGGAGTCTCGGGAACACGATACACCTCAAGAATTCCGTCTTGATTGATTAGGGCGAGGAGTGAGCCATCTGGCGACAAGGCCATACCAGAGACGCTCTTAATTCGTTGCGCCTTCGCGTCCAACGTGTAAATCCATCGGCGATTCGGAACGTCGTACACCATGATGCGGTCCAGCGAGAGATGGCCGCCGATATCCAAAGTTGTATTTGCGCCTTTGATTTTCGCCAGAGCGAGAGCAAACCGTTGCCCGCCACTTGAAAACACAACTCCTTTCTGTCCTGCTTCGTCCTGCACGAACGACCCATCGAAGGAGATTTCGCCTTTCGCGAAAGTCTCTTGGTACAAAAGCTCTCCTGTCGTGCTCACAACGCCCATCCACACTTTCGTGTTCTTATCTACGCCGCCCACAAATCGCATGTTCAAGATTGTCTTATTGTTGATGAACTGGCCGAGAAGTTCCTGATATGAATCCATTGGAGAATCCATCTGACGCCACGGGCCATTCGGAAGCTCGCCGATCTTAGCAACAAACTTCTCCCCATCAGTGACTATCCCGTATCGGACAATTCCCCCGTCTGAAATTGCCATTGAATACGGGGACATCCAGTTTTTAGCAGTCCAGCTCTGAGCCACTTGCAAAGTTTCCAGATTGATCCATTCGAAAGAGTATTCTATTTCTTGCTTTCGCAACAACTCAAGAGACATCGCAGTCAGTCGCCTACTTTCTGCCTCCGGCATGTACATGAGAAGAAGATTCTTTCCTGCCGGAGAGATGTGAGCATACCAGTCATTCTTCACAGCTTCGCGACTCAGTGGTATTTAAGCTTTCTCACGAAATTCATTTCGGACGAGTACAGCTGCAATTGGTCCGGCGTGAAGACGACGAAGCTCCCTCTCGGAATTGCTAAAACCCTTGATCGAACTGAAGACGTGGGCCATTCGAGTGTAGCGAGCACTCTGCCTGCCACTGTGTCGATGAATAAGGCATGCAGCCGAAAAGGCAAAGTTTCATCGACTTGGCCGCGGCGCGGCAATTGAGCCGGCGCTTCCCGCGTCACAAATGTGACTACGACTTTCTTAGTATTCAGAAAATAAATCGACTCCATGTATAAAGGTGCTTCTTGTCCTACATCTCGCGACCTTTGGGGAGGTGTATATCCCAACTGCCGCACATCGATCTGCCGGATTGGCCCGGCACTCGATGCTGACTCTCCTTGAGTGGCAGCCTGACTAACGAGGGATAACATCAACAAAGTTACCAAAAATATAGTCCACTGAAAAATGTAGCAGCGTGCCAATAGGAAAATTGAACGGATTTGCTGTGTCGCGGTGAAAATGCCTTCCCTTGTCATGGCTAAAGTCGAGTCCATAGTTACACCTACCATCATGCGGGCAATTAAAGTTAAATCCGGGATTCTTGAAATCAAAATTACCGCCCGCTCGCTGGGCGGAAAATGGATTTGAGTTCATCTGTTCGCGGGTGGCCAACCCTTCCGTGATTTTTCCTCTTGACGTGCGCTCACGGTTGGATGATACCACTGCGGTACGTCATCGCTGAGGGAATGGTTTAGGTTTTCCGGGTGGCCGACCCTTTCGGTTTTTGAAGGGTCGGGCATTTGGTGCTCTCTAGCTTCCATGGCCAATAAACGCATTAAGGACTGGCCCTGGAGCAGTTTTTTCATTCTACTCGAACCCAAAACACAGCTTGATCCGCGTTGACCCTGTCCATTCTGTTGAGGCTAAAAGAAGGAAGAACCAAACCCTCCGACCCTTCGATAAACCGCGAAGGATCGGCCACCCGAAAGTTCAAAGGCTGAGCCACCCGCGGCCCGTTCAGCTGTTTTGCTGATGCGGCGTTGCTGATAAGAAGTACGGCACCTGTTCCTGCGTAAGCTCCAGCCACGGTGGGTTTCAGGTCTTGCGTCGGAGCTGCGGCTACATGGTTGCCGTCATAAGCAACGGCACCGCCGCTAACTGCGCCTCCCACGGATGGGTTTCCGGTTGATGATGACCTGCCCCCTGTTTCCGCACACTTCATAATACGACATCCGGGCCATTGATCTGCTCGGCGGGATATACACGCGACATCGGCGAGAAGAGCCTGGGCCACCCGTCCCGCTTAGGCTAAGATCTGCTGCCACCGGAATCTCCCGGTGTCCGCCAATCTCCAGCTAAATACAAATGAAATTCGTTAAGCCCGAAAAGGGTATGCCACCCTCCATGATTGCCTGCTCATTGATTTCGACGTTGACTAACCAACTGATCCAGCGCGGATTTGTACGGTGCATTTGCGGGAGACTCAAGCACAGGCGAATAAGATACTTTACCCCAAACGTATTTTACCGAGAAGGAGGTTCGTTTTGAAGGGACGTACATGAGAATTGAAAATACGTCTGGGCAAACATGCAGAGCGCAACCTTCAAACTCGACGGCATCTTCCTGCCCAAGATGAAAAAGCTTCAGTGCGCTGGGATCGCTGACGGAGAAGCTGTCGTCGAGCTTACCAGACTGCCATATCAACTTGAATTTGCGACCTACTGGTGAATCAAATATCGAGATTTGCCACCCCATCTGGTTGCTAAAAGTTGCGATTGCAGCGAAATTGGTCTGCCCGGGACCAGAATCCCGAAAGAGGCGGATTGCCTGTATGTTCCCCGGCAATTTTGGGAGAGAGTCCGCAAGATCACGAAACTCTGAAACTGACATCCCGCCGTTTTCAGATTTAGTTTGATCTTGGGCAGAAAGAGCTTGCGTAGCGATAATTCCAAATAGAAGCACAACCATTATGGCCGTACGCATTGGCACTCTCCTCATTGTTCAAATTGCTTGATGAGATCAATGTATTGCGGTCCAACCTGTCCGTAATCATGATGGGTGCGATCCAACCACGCATTTCTCACCGCCTGCATGCCACCAGACGAAAATAGGTGCTGAGTTCCACTCACTCCTAAGGTCCAGGATGCAATCCCCAAATCAACATTTCCGTGAAACGCTCTGATATTGCCTGAAAGTGCTTTAGCAGCAGATGGAATTTGAACCTCGAATTTTCCGATGTCCCCAGGTGCAATCCCATAGTCTTTGGGGTATTGGATCTGGAACAGTCCTCCGTGTTTGTCGGAAGGATTAAGCCTCGATTCCCGAAACCCAAGCCCAACCAATATGTTTGGATCGATCTCGTTTGCGGCCCCGGCCGCTAATAAGGAGGCAATGAAAGCGGAGGCGTCATAGTGATATCTGGCGGCAGCGACCCCAATCGCATTCTTCGACATGATAGTCAGCCCATACTGTTCTCTTGCCGAAAAATCGCCAGCAGCATTATTTGCCTCATTGGCAAAGCTTTCAATTACGTTCGCGCCCCCCTTCTCATACTGAGAATTAAAATTGCACCCACATGTTGGGGAATTAAACAGCCAATCGTCATACGAAAACGCTGTATCTGCACTCATTCCGGTTGGATCGGTAAAGATAATTGGATTGTTCTCTGCGTAGCTGTACATGTTCCAGCTTTGCGGATTCATACGATCGGCTCCCGCATTGCCAGGATCCGGTGTCATGAAACGGCCGTACTGCGAGGAATCGTACCTCGCGCCGAAGTTATCCAGGCCGGATTCGGAGTCGCGTTCTTTGCCGGTGAATTTGTAATTTTGAGGACAACTGTTGACGAAGGCCGGTGTCTCGGAGCCGTGTGGAACCTCGCGACCGAACGGATAAAAGTCCTGATCGTAGCACGGTGTGGTCTGGCCCGACTGCACAATGGCACGGGAGGTGCCGAGGTTATCCGTGAAATAATAGAATACATTGTTGGAGGAATCCCCCCTCGCAATCCGCTTCCCGCCGAAAAAGATGTATTCATTGGTCAGATTGCCGCTGGCGTCCGTCTCATCGAGGGCATCGCTCCCAGAACCGTACCAGTATAGTGTCCCGCTGCTCTTGCGAACACGCTTGCCGTCACCGTCGTAATAGTATGTCACGCCTGCGCCTATGCTGGTGTGGCCTTCCGCGTCATAGGTGTAGCTATTTAAGCCATCGTTCAGCAGGTTCCCTGCTGTATCGTAGCAATTAGCACTGCAAGCATTCATGAATCGGTTCGCGGTGTCGATTCCCTGGCTCAGCGTCTCTCCTGCGGGCTTGCCACTGTATGAACCAATTGCAGATAAGTTCCCCCACGTATCAATCGAGTACGTCTCGCCCCAGAGATTGCCGTCGGTATAAGCCTGCCAGATGCGGTTGAGTGAATCGTAAGTGTAATTGATATTTCGATCGCTCGCATTCGTGCGATTATTCGAGATTTTGTATACATTTCCGTTGTCGGATGCACCGAGATGAAAGTCATATGTGAAATCCATCACGTCGCCTTTGTTAGCCCCATCCGAGCACGTGCTGGGTGCCGTTCCTGTCGCATTGACAGCGCTGCGGCACGGCTGAAGACGGTTGTTGTAATAAAAACTTGAAAGTATGCTCCCGCCGCTTGTCAGCGACCGGAGAGCTCCCTGCGGGGTATACATTGCCATCATCGCGTAGCTGATATTATTGGCGGTATCAGCTGCCGAAAGCGACCGGCCTGCGCCACTCGGCGTATAAGTGATCGTTCTCCCGCTCGGGTAAGTTAATTGGGCAATCGAGCCGTCGTAATTGTAGGGAACAGATGGCGTCGCGTAGGTGGTGGTCTTGGTGACGCCGTTGGTGGTGCGCTGGTCTGCTGCGATGCGGCCCATTGGGTCGTAACTCCATGCCTCGGAACCTGCCGGGTCTGTCATGCCGGTACGACGACCGATCCCAAAATAGATCATCAGTCCATTATAGCTCGATTGATCGTAAAGATAGGTGGCGACAGGAGAAGGAAGAGTGCCGTTCGTGCAAGTCTGCAAACTGTATGCCTTTGACCAGCCCGAGTTTTTAGTCCAGAAGCAGTGAGAGAGTTTTTATATCAGAGCCATCGGCTGCGAAGAAGATTTTGCATTTCCACGGTTGTAGCTCTCATTTTGGCTGTAGTTGGTATAGGCCATAATAGCTTCGTAACGTAACGTAACGTAACGTAACGAACGCATATATGTATATTCTAGTTAATGTCAAACTGCGTCGCCAGATTACTGGGTGCTTCCGGCACCATTACCCGGGTACTATTTAATATGAACCTTGCCCCTGGGAAGGATTTCGTATAGTCTGCCCGCCAGAAATGCGGGTGGTTGCTTCGTCCCCACCGTCCGTTCGCAGCAGCGCGGTAATATTATGCAAAAAGAGCCCCACCAGCCGGGTTTCTGCTTCGCATTTTGCCCGCCCGAGGTCGTTGCCACGTCCTCCCCGCATTGCAGGGAGCGAAGATATTGCGCACGTCTGCGCTGGCTCTGCTCCGTTCTGTTGCTCATCGCGCTATTTTCTTTTGCGATCTCGTGCGCCCTTACTCCCACCGATGCTGACGACGGCCTCCTGACCACTGGGGTCACAGAACTGCCATTCCAAGCACTTGACGTTGTCGCGCCTGCGATCGTCAGCTTTGTGCCGCGCAATGATGAAGTCTCCAAACTTCAGCTCCTCGTACGTCCTCTCGAAGGCCGGGCTCCTCCTTCCGCGCTCGCTGCCTAGCAGCAATCCGTTCGAAAAAATCGCTGAACGCTGAAGTCCGCACCCGGAAAGCTCAAGTTGCCTATTCGGAATCGAGGAGAAAGCCCATGAAGCGCCGACTTTGTTCTGCCCTGTTGTCGATCTATCGATCTGGGCAAGCAGACCAGTATCGTCTCAGGAATTGCGCAGGGCGCCCAAGAGGAAGCCGGCCCATGTTTGCAACACACTTGCTGCCCTCCATTAGGCCATTTCAAAATCGCAAGCTCCTCGGATGGTCCTTGCTGGTTGTGACTCTGTTCCTGTTGGGGGGACGACCAACCTATGCCGGTACAAATCAATGGACTGGCAACGGACCATATGGAGGTGATATTGCTACGCTGGCCATCGACCCGACCAATACCTCTACGCTCTATGCGGGAACATTCGGCGGTGGGGTGTTCAAGAGCACCGACGGCGGAGCGAGCTGGACCGCCGCCAATACCGGGCTGACAAATCTCAACGTCAGTTCCTTGGCCATCGACCCGTCCAATACGTCTACGATCTACGCGGGAACATACGGCGGGGTGTACAAGAGCACCAACGGCGGAGCGAGCTGGACCGCCGCCAATACCGGGCTGACAAATCTCAACGTCAGTTCCTTGGCCATCGACCCGACCAATACGTCTACGATCTACGCGGGAACATACGGCGGGGTGTACAAGAGCACCAACGGCGGAGCGAGCTGGAGCGCCTTCAATACCGGCCTGACGAGTCTCTACGTCTATTCCTTGGCCATCGACCCGGCAAACAGTTCCACCCTGTATGCGGGAACAAATGGCGGCGGAGTGTTCCAGAGCACCGACGGCGGAGCGAGCTGGAGCGCCGTCAATAACGGGCTGACAAATCACTCTGTCGCTTCCCTGGCCATCGACCCGGCAAACAGTTCCACCCTGTATACGGGAACAAATGGCGGGGTGTACAAGAGCACCAACGGCGGAGCGAGCTGGACCGCCGCCAACAGCGGCCTGACGGTTAACCAGGTCTATTCCCTGGCCATCGACCCGACCAACAGTTCTACTCTCTACGCGGGCATAGCTTTTTGGGGGGTGTACAAGAGCACCAACGGCGGCACGAGCTGGAGCGCCGTCAACACCGGCCTGCTTAGTTCCACCCTTAACTTCATCCATTCTATAGCCATAGATCCGACCACCACTTCCACAATCTACGTTGGGCAAGTAGACGCCGGAGTGTACAAGAGCACCAACAGCGGTACGAACTGGAGCGCCTCCAGCGCCGGCCTTAGTGCCGCTCTCGTCCATGTTATTGCCGTCGGCCCTGCCACCAGCCCCGACCTATATGCGGGAACCAATGGGGGCAGCGTATACAAGAGTAGCAACGGCGGCGGAAGCTGGAGCGGTACGGGGACGACCAGTTATTACGGAGTGTATTCTCTGTCTGTCGACGAGACCAATCCTTCCACGGTCTACGCGGGCACACAACAGTACATCTTAAGAAGCACCAATGGTGGAGGAAGCTGGAGCCTCAGTAGCAGCGGCCTGACTAGCTCGGGGATGAACTCCCTGGCCATCAACCCTTCCAATACGTCCACGCTTTACGCGGGAACATACGGCGGGGTGTACAAGAGCACCAACGGCGGCACGAGCTGGACCGCCGCCAATACCGGGCTGACAAATCTCAACGTCATTTCCTTGGCCATCGACCCGACCAATACGTCTACTCTCTACGCTGGAACATACGGCGGTGTGTTCAAGAGTATCGATACCGGGGCGAATTGGAGCGCTATCAATACCGGTCTGACAGATCTCAACGTGTGGTCCCTAGCCATCGACCCGACCAATACGTCTACTCTCTACGCTGGAACATACGGCGGTGTGTTCAAGAGCACCAACGGCGGGGCGAACTGGACCGCCTTCAATACCGGCCTGACGAATCTCGACGTCACTTCCTTGGCCATCGACCCAGTCAACAGTTCCACTCTCTACGCGGGAACAAATGGCGGCGGGGTGTTTAGGAGCACCAACGGCGGGGCGAACTGGACCGCCTTCAATACCGGCCTGACGAATCTCGACGTCACTTCCTTGGCCATCGACCCAGTCAACAATTCCACAATCTACGCAGCGACATTCGGTGGCGGTGTTTTCGCGCTGACCTATTCGAACTCGGCTCCCACGGCGACGAACGTGAACATCACCGGGACACCGGCTGTTGGCCAGTTACTCACCGGGAACTACACCTACTCCGACGCGGATGGGGACCTGGAAGGCACGTCGACCTTCCGCTGGCTACTGGATGGGACAACACTAATCGGGACGGCTCAGACGTATGACGTAATCGCAGCCGATCTGGGCCACACGATTACGTTTGAAGTAACGCCGGTAGCGGCGACAGGAACGTCACCGGGCACGGCAGCGACCAGCAGTGGGGTGACGATCAACAATTCAGCGCCGACCGCGACGAGTGTGAACATCACGGGCACACCCGCGGTGGGTCAGTTGCTGACGGGCCACTATACCTACAACGACGTGGACGGAGATCTCGAAGGCACCTCCACGTTCCGGTGGTTGCGGGATGCATCACCGATCAGCGGAGCGACCAGCGGCACCTACACGGTAGTGGTGGCGGATCTGGGCCACACGATCACGTTCGAAGTGACGCCGGTAGCAGCGACAGGAACGTCACCGGGCACGGCAGCAACCAGCAGCGGGGTGACGATCAACAATTCAGCGCCGACCGCGACGAGTGTGAACATCACGGGCACACCCGCAGTGGGTCAGTTGCTGACGGGCCACTATACCTACAACGACGTGGACGGAGATCTCGAAGGCACCTCCACGTTCCGGTGGCTGCGCAATGGCACGACGGTGTTGGGGACGAGCAGCACGTACACGGTGGTAGCGGCGGATTCGGGCCAGTCGATCACGTTCGAAGTGACGCCGGTAGCGGCGACAGGAACGTCACCGGGCACAGCCGCAACCAGCAGCGGGGTGACGATCAACAATTCAGCGCCGACTGCGACGGCTGTGAACATCACGGGCACAGCGGCAGTGGGTCAGTTGCTGACGGGCCACTATACCTACAACGACGTGGACGGAGATGCGCAAGGCACCTCCACGTTCCGGTGGTTGCGGGATGCATCACCGATCAGCGGAGCGGCCAGCGGCACGTACACGGTAGTGGTGGCGGATCTGGGCCACACGATCACGTTTGAGGTGACGCCGGTAGCGGCGACAGGAACGTCACCGGGCACAGCCGCAACCAGCAGCGGGGTGACGATCAACAATTCAGCGCCGACCGCGACGAGTGTGAACATCACGGGCACACCCGCGGTGGGTCAGTTGCTGACGGGCCACTATACCTACAACGACGTGGACGGAGATGCGCAAGGCACCTCCACGTTCCGGTGGTTGCGGGATGCATCACCGATCAGCGGAGCGGCCAGCGGCACCTACACGGTAGTGGTGGCGGATCTGGGCCACACGATCACGTTCGAAGTGACGCCGGTAGCAGCGACAGGAACGTCACCGGGCACGGCAGCAACCAGCAGCGGGGTGACGATCAACAATTCAGCGCCGACCGCGACGAGTGTGAACATCACGGGCACACCCGCAGTGGGTCAGTTGCTGACGGGCCACTATACCTACAACGACGTGGACGGAGATCTCGAAGGCACCTCCACGTTCCGGTGGCTGCGCAATGGCACGACGGTGTTGGGGACGAGCAGCACGTACACGGTGGTAGCGGCGGATTCGGGCCAGTCGATCACGTTCGAAGTGACGCCGGTAGCGGCGACAGGAACGTCACCGGGCACAGCCGCAACCAGCAGCGGGGTGACGATCAACAATTCAGCGCCGACTGCGACGAGTGTGAACATCACGGGCACACCCGCAGTGGGTCAGTTGCTGACGGGCCACTATACCTACAACGACGTGGACGGAGATGCGCAAGGCACCTCCACGTTCCGGTGGTTGCGGGATGCATCACCGATCAGCGGAGCGGCCAGCGGCACGTACACGGTAGTGGTGGCGGATCTGGGCCACACGATCACGTTTGAGGTGACGCCGGTAGCGGCGACAGGAACGTCACCGGGCACAGCCGCAACCAGCAGCGGGGTGACGATCAACAATTCAGCGCCGACCGCGACGGCTGTGAACATCACGGGAACAGCGGCAGTGGGTCAGTTGCTGACGGGCCACTATACCTACAACGACGTGGACGGAGATCTCGAAGGCACCTCCACGTTCCGGTGGTTGCGCAATGGCACGACGGTGTTGGGGACGAGCAGCACGTACACGGTGGTAGCGGCGGATTCGGGCCAGTCGATCACGTTCGAAGTGACGCCGGTAGCGGCGACAGGAACGTCACCGGGCACGGCAGCAACCAGCAGCGGGGTGACGATCAACAATTCAGCGCCGACCGCGACGAGTGTGAACATCACGGGAACAGCGGCAGTGGGCCAGCTACTGACGGGCCACTATACCTACAACGACGTGGACGGAGATCTCGAAGGCACCTCCACGTTCCGGTGGCTGCGCAATGGCACGACGGTGTTGGGGACGAGCAGCACGTACACGGTGGTAGCGGCGGATTCGGGCCAGTCGATCACGTTCGAAGTGACGCCGGTAGCGGCGACAGGAACGTCACCGGGCACAGCCGCAACCAGCAGCGGGGTGACGATCAACAATTCAGCGCCGACTGCGACGAGCTGTGAACATCACGGGCACAGCGGCAGTGGGTCAGTTGCTGACGGGCCACTATACCTACAACGACGTGGACGGAGATGCGCAAGGCACCTCCACGTTCCGGTGGTTGCGGGATGCATCACCGATCAGCGGAGCGGCCAGCGGCACGTACACGGTAGTGGTGGCGGATCTGGGCCACACGATCACGTTTGAGGTGACGCCGGTAGCGGCGACAGGAACGTCACCGGGCACAGCCGCAACCAGCAGCGGGGTGACGATCAACAATTCAGCGCCGACCGCGACGAGTGTGAACATCACGGGCACACCCGCGGTGGGTCAGTTGCTGACGGGCCACTATACCTACAACGACGTGGACGGAGATGCGCAAGGCACCTCCACGTTCCGGTGGTTGCGGGATGCATCACCGATCAGCGGAGCGGCCAGCGGCACCTACACGGTAGTGGTGGCGGATCTGGGCCACACGATTACGTTTGAAGTGACGCCGGTAGCGGCGACAGGAACGTCACCGGGCACAGCCGCAACCAGCAGCGGGGTGACGATCAACAATTCAGCGCCGACCGCGACGAGTGTGAACATCACGGGAACAGCGGCAGTGGGTCAGCTACTGACGGGCCACTATACCTACAACGACGTGGACGGAGATGCGCAAGGCACCTCCACGTTCCGGTGGTTGCGGGATGCATCACCGATCAGCGGAGCGGCCAGCGGCACCTACACGGTAGTGGTGGCGGATCTGGGCCACACGATCACGTTCGAAGTGACGCCGGTAGCGGCGACAGGAACGTCACCGGGCACGGCAGCAACCAGCAGCGGGGTGACGATCAACAATTCAGCGCCGACCGCGACGAGTGTGAACATCACGGGCACACCCGCAGTGGGTCAGTTGCTGACGGGCCACTATACCTACAACGACGTGGACGGAGATCTCGAAGGCACCTCCACGTTCCGGTGGTTGCGCAATGGCACGACGGTGTTGGGGACGAGCAGCACGTACACGGTGGTAGCGGCGGATTCGGGCCAGTCGATCACGTTCGAAGTGACGCCGGTAGCGGCGACAGGAACGTCACCGGGCACAGCAGCAACCAGCAGCGGGGTGACGATCAACAATTCAGCGCCGACCGCGACGAGTGTGAACATCACGGGAACAGCGGCAGTGGGCCAGCTACTGACGGGCCACTATACCTACAACGACGTGGACGGAGATCTCAAGGCACCTCCACGTTCCGGTGGTTGCGCAATGGCACGACGGTGTTGGGGACGAGCAGCACGTACACGGTGGTAGCGGCGGATTCGGGCCAGTCGATTACGTTTGAGGTGACGCCGGTAGCGGCGACAGGAACGTCACCGGGCACGGCAGCAACCAGCAGCGGGGTGACGATCAACAATTCAGCGCCGACCGCGACGAGTGTGAACATCACGGGCACACCCGCAGTGGGCCAGCTGCTGACGGGCCACTATACCTACAACGACGTGGACGGAGATCTCGAAGGCACCTCCACGTTCCGGTGGTTGCGCAATGGCACGACGGTGTTGGGGACGAGCAGCACGTACACGGTGGTAGCGGCGGATTCGGGCCAGTCGATCACGTTCGAAGTGACGCCGGTAGCGGCGACAGGAACATCACCGGGCACGGCAGCAACCAGCAGCGGGGTGACGATCAACAATTCAGCGCCGACCGCGACGAGTGTGAACATCACGGGCACAGCGGCAGTGGGCCAGCTACTGACGGGCCACTATACCTACAACGACGTGGACGGAGATGCGCAAGGCACCTCCACGTTCCGGTGGTTGCGCAATGGCACGACGGTGTTGGGGACGAGCAGCACGTACACGGTGGTAGCGGCGGATTCGGGCCAGTCGATCACGTTCGAAGTGACGCCGGTAGCGGCGACAGGAACGTCACCGGGAGCGCCAGCAACCAGTTCCGGTGTAACTATCGTCGGCACCGCTCCGACACTGCAAACCATAATCGTCACGCCAACCAATCCGTCCATTGCTAGGGGCGCCTCGCAGCAATTTACTGCGACGGGGAGATACAGTGACAACAGCACGCAAGACATTACGTTGAGCGTGACGTGGTCTTCTTCCAGGACAAGGGTGGCGACGATCAACGGCACCGGGCTGGCATTTGGCCGGAGACTTGGGACTTCGACCATCAGGGCGAAGCTGGGCAACGTATCGGGATCTACAACGCTGATTGTGGCGGCTTCCGCGCTTCAAACCATCACCATAACTCCCGAAGATCCATCCATCGGCAAGGGCGCCTTTCAGGTATTCAAGGCTACGGGAGGGTACACAGACGGAAGCACCAAGAACATCACGTTGAGCGTGACGTGGTCTTCTTCGGATTCCTCGGTGGCTGAGATCAACCAACTCGGCATCGCGACCGGGACTGGAACGGGCACAACCACGATTGAGGCAGTGTCGGGGAACATCTCCGCCTCGACGAGCCTCACCGTAACCGGTCCAACGTTGCAGTTTATTTTGGTGACGCCGATTGTGCGGCTCATCTCTAAGGGAGCAACCGAGCAATACATCGCGACGGGAAGATACAGTGATAACAGCACGGAAGACATCACATCCAGTGTGACATGGACCTCGTCCGATACTTCAGTGGCAACGATCAGCGCCACTGGCCTGGCGACCGGCACGGGAACAGGGTTGTCAGTCATTCGGGCGACGTTGGGAAGTCTTTCGGGCTCGGCGATATTGACTGTGACCGGTCCCGTGTTGCAATCCATTAGTATTACACCCATTAATCCATCTATCTCCAGAGGAGCCCAACAACAATTCACGGCTATGGGAACTTATTCAGATGGCAGCACCGGCGACATGACGTCGAGCGTCTCGTGGTCTTCCTCCCGGAGAAGGGTTGCTATTATCAACGGATCGGGCCTCGCGACCGGAGTTCGACCAGGCACGGCGAGGATCCGGGCGGCGTCAGGACGTATTTCCGGCACAACAACTCTAACGGTTGTTCCGTAATCGCTTCCCGTGTGGGCACGTGCAATTTGATTTTGGAGCAGAGGGACCTATGAGGAGGCAAATGTGAAATTATGCGAGTGTAGATGTGATTAGACGTTTCGATTTTGCGTTTGCAAAGAATGTGATGGAAGTCTCGACACATAACCAAAGTGTTAAGAATTAGGAATTCTGTCCAGGAAGAATGGAGTCCACAACCTCCTAACTAGAGGGTCAACCATAAGGTCAAAGCTTGGGAATATTTGGGAACAAAAACCCTTCAAATAAGCCCAATTTCCACTAATAAGAGAAATTGTAAGGGCAAGACAAACCACAGCTTACAAGATTGACTTCTCCAACTACGAACCAGAAGGCCGGGAGTTCGAATCTCTCCGGGCGCACCATTTCTTTATGATCAACGCCCTGCCGAAACGAAAATCCCCACGCTTTGCTTCGCAAACCATGATGGATGCGCCCGCCAATCCAAAGCCGGCTTTCATAAGTAAAAAAAGGGCCTATCGCCTTCTCCATGACGATCCAAACGGCGGCAATTTCTGCATTTAGCTGCAAAGGATGTGCCACCGGCCTCTCAAAGCGGCTCGGCGTCCGCGCTGCAATTCTGCAGGAACATCGGTGTAGAATATTTTAGGGGACCTTTGCGGCCACACTCAAATGTTTGGAAACCCCATTTGCTGAGCACTGTGCGGAGGGCAAGGGTATTGTTCATGAGGGCGTCAAGAAAATCACGATGCGCGCAGTCGCTTGCACTTTGTCTGGCGATCTGGCTGGTGGCAGGGTCATCTCTGGCCGCCGTGGGCGCTCCTGAGCTGCCCGACCCCGGACAGCCTCGAATGACTCGCGACCAGCAGAAGCAACTTGGGTTGCAGGTTGCCGGCCAAGTGTACAAGCAGATGCCTGTCTTGCCGGATTCAAGTCCCGAAACGAAGTATATCAAGGCGCTGGGCGAGCGGCTTTTTAAGACCATTCCGCCCGACCGTTCCTGGCCTTTCCAGTTCCATGTCGTTGCGCAAAAGGAGATCAACGCTTTTGCGCTGCCCGGAGGTCCGATGTTCGTGAATATCGGAACGATTCTGGCGGCAGACAACGAAGCGGAACTCGCCGGAGTGATGGCTCACGAAATGGCGCACGTGTATATGCAGCATTCTGCCAAGCAGCAGGAGAAGGCATCGCTGCTGGAGGGTCTCGCGGGTCTGGCGGGAGCCGCGGTCGGCGGCTTGGGAGGAGTCTGGGGAACTCTGGCGCAAACGGGAATCCAGGTTGGGGCCGGTACGGTGATGCTGAAGTATTCGCGCACCGATGAGGCGCAGGCGGACGCGGTGGGCGCGATCATTTTGTGGAAAGCCGGATTCAATCCCATTGCGTTGGCGGATTTTTTTCAGAAAATGGAATCGCGAGCAGGAAGTTCCGGGCCACAGTTTCTGAGCGACCACCCAAATCCGGGCAACCGGAAAACCGCCATTCAGAATGAAATCAGGGATTGGCCTGCGCGGAGGTACTCCGGCAACAGCGCTGCGTTCCGCAGGGTGCGAAAGCATGCGGCGGGCGTGCGAACCTACACCGCGCAGGAGATCGCAGCCGGCGCCAAGAGCGGCCTGTGGGCGGAAGAAAATCAAAAAAATGGAGCCGTATTTCCGAATGCTTCTGCCAAAACTCCTGATCAGGCTCCTGCTCAGGTGGAACCGGCGAGCGTGCCTCCGGCCTCATGGGCCGCCGTGCAGCCCAGTTCGAACTTCCAGATTGCGGATCTTAGTGCTTTGAGAATCGATCGCCCGTCGAATTGGGACGTGATCGGCGGCCAGGGCGCTTCGGTGACGATCGGGCCCCGCGCCGGAATTTCTGCAGGGGCCGTGGCGTATGGGGTGGTGATTCGAGCGGAAAAAGCGGCCGCTGCGAACCTGAGCGTGAGCCAGCTTACAACGGCAGTTGCGCAAAATCTCCGAAACGGCGACAGCAGAATGAAGCAGGTTGGGGACGTTGAACCAGTTACAGTGGGCGGAATACCCGGGGGTTCGTTGGAACTGGAAACCATTTCTCCCATGGCGGGCATGGATGGCAGGGCGCAGCACGAACGGGACTGGCTGGTTGTTGTGCCTCGCGGCCAGTCGGAAGTGATCTTCTTTGTGTTCGTTTCGCCGCTGGCGAATTATGATCAGTTGCGGCCCACGTTCGAGCGAATGCTGGATAGCGTACGGTTCTAGAGAACCAAAACCTGAGAAACCAGACCCTGTTTTACAGCTTCACGAACGAGCTCGGGTTTTTCCGTGGCAGGGCACCGGTGAACCTGAAACCGTAACCACTCGAAAATTTAAGGGGGTGGTATGGACCCCTCGCACGCACTGTTGATGAGAAGATGATCAGCAGGGTGAGCACCTCGCCAACACCAGCCGATTTAGACTTGGGGATTTTCAGGTTGCGCCACAGGCGCCGCGGTCTTCGGCTTCTGCGTTGAGCCACCTCCGCGATGAGCCACCTGCTGGTGCTCGCGTAATTTCGTTTCTGTCTGATAAGCAGCGTTGCATATGCTGCAGGTAATCCAACCCCTCGCAGGTTGTAGCATGGTTTCATCCCTTTTAAGTTTTATAATTTCGCTTCTTTTCCGGTTTTTCCGTTTCCAGGGTAGTGAAGACTGGTGAATTGCTCCTCACAGCCCAGCGAATTACCATCGGGCTTTAGGATTTCGCCGAGTGATGTCCAACACTTTAACCCCTTGTTTCCAACTCGAACCGATCCGCAGAAGTTTAATTCCATCTCGCAGCAGCCATCGGAAGTGAAGCGAGGTTCAAAAGTGCCATTGGACGTAAACGATATTGCGCAACGGACTTCGCTCTATGTTGAGAGGCGATCCGACTCGAGGCGCCTTTCCGTCCCTTTGGGCTTCGCGTTTTCTAAGTCGGAGTTCCTCATTACAAGCGTCGAATAACCCAGACAATGATTACGATAACCACGATCGTGCCAAGCAATCCGTATCCAAACATTGTTGCCTCCAATCTTTTATCAGCTCGTATTGCGATCTAATTCATAAGACGCCGCGAATTTGTGACAAAACCTTTGGTGCTCGTCTTTATCACGATTACCTCCGGGATCGTTCTTCTCATTGCTGCTTCCATTGTGGGAGGAGGAAACAGAGCTGTCTGTTCACTTCTGAACCATCCCGTATTTTGATGCGAGGTTTCTTCGCGGCAGGGGCGAGCGCGCCCTGCGGCGCCTTTGACACGAAATCTGCTAGAAAAGCTATAAAATTATCCTCGAAGTTAAGGCGCACCACTTTTCCCCTGACGACAGGCCACGTACACAATGAACCCCACCTGTCGCTGAGCGACAGATGGGCCACCCGCCAAGCAAAAAAACGCGGACGTTCTGCGTCGTCAGTCAGATGCCTCATGGCGTTTCGTGATCGACAACCCGTGGGGAACGGACTGAGTAATTTGAGCTGGGTATAATCGTATTCTCCGGCATTCCCGTCTCTCAGGGCTTGGCGCGACGCATTGATTGCGTGTAGGCTTGGGTGTGAACCTACCGGAGATGAGCATGCCTGTCTCAGGAGCCAGCAAAAAAATAGAAAGTGCTTTGCAAACCTGCTCGGGGATCACGGCACAACCGCACCGCTATGGGGGCACGGAATATCGCCTTGGGAGGCGCGAAATCGGGCATGTGCATACCGACCATCTAGTCGATATTCCCTTTCCTAAAAAGGTCCGGGACGCCTTGGTAGCTGGTGGTCAGGCTGAACCCCACCACATCCTTCCAGAGAGCGGTTGGGTGAGCATCCATTTGAATCAAGCATCCGACGTGGAGCGTGCAATCGAACTTCTTCTCTATTCATTCGAGATTGCGATGAAGAGCAGCTCGACCCGATGAATTTGCTTCCCGAGAACAACCCCTTTTTGACCCCTCACACAGTTTGGCGGGCGGCCCGGGTTTTCGGTTCCCTCTGCCGGTTTATCACGGGTGGACAATCTCACATGGTCACACAAATTCACATAGATCGGGCCTGGCACGTGCCGGCGGCAAACGTCTATCTCGCTGGTTTGAGTAGCACAGGCTTCAGCCTGTGTGCCTTTGCATTTAAAAACAACAAAAATCAAACAGGCTGAAGCCTGTTCTACCTATGCCGCTGACGGTTTGCCGGGGATCAGAAGGGGCAATCGTCAAACCACGCCCGGCAATATTTCCAAGTGCTCCACTCGTCCGCGTATCCGGCGCGGATGCGGTGCAGGGACCAGGCTGTGCTGCATGGCACGTCGTAGGCGCAGGCGTCGGACACCTCGGGATGCCAGTCCTTATTGATCTGCCAGAGGCCGCGGCTTTCTCCGCCGTCGCCGGAGGCTTCGGAATGGTGCTGCGACTCGTGCGTGACAATCCATTCGGCGACGCGAGGGCTTACACCTGCGGTTTTGGCGGCTTGTTGCACATAGGCGCGAACCGCCAACCGCCGGTGCGCAAGGGAAGGCGCGATGACCTGCACCTTTTCCGGCACGGCAGTGGCGGGGATCGGGTTTTCCATGCCCTTCGATTCGGCAGTGTGTGTGAAACAGGTCCAGGCGATGGCCAGTACGTAGGTCATCAGGAGAATCTTATTGAAGCAATGAAATAATCGTTTCAAGGTCCACCCCTATGGCGATATGCGCTTGCACCGGGGCACTATACACGAAAGCGAAGAAAAGGCGAAAACTATTTTGTCCCATGGTTTCTGCCAACCCACGGTGGGAACGACCCGATTTTCGGCCGGGTGTTTCAGTAATACGCGGGGGAAACCGAATAAATCGGCGGAAGGTTCTCGGACAGGACCTGCCAGGAATCTCCTGCGTCACGGGTATGGAAGAGCGTGCCTGAGGAGGTCCCGAAGTACACCCCGGCGGGGTCACGGTCGTCGGAAGTCATGGCTTCCCGAAGAACCAGGACGAAGGCGTTTGATTGCGGCAGGCCCTTGGTCAGGAATTTCCAGGAACGGCCGGCGTCGCGGCTGCGCGCAACGCGTAGTTTTCCCTTTGGCACGAAACGCTGTTCCGCGGAATCGACGGGGATGGTGAAGAGGGTTTGTTTTTCGGCCGCGGGCACGGCGAGGGCAAATCCAAAGCGCGAGGGCAGGCCTTTGGAGATGTCCGCCCATTTTGCGCCGTTGAAATCGGCGCGATAAACGCCGCAGTGGTTCTGCTGGTAGAGAGCTTCGGGATTCCGGGGATGCGCTTTCAGTTTATGGACGCACTGGCCGACCTCGGGAAATTTGTCGGGCGCATAATCGACGCGGACGTTGCCGTTGAAGGGTTCCCAGGTCTTGCCGGAGTCGCTCGAACGAAACGCTCCCGCGGCGGAAATTCCCACGATCAGGCGCCCTTTTCCCAGACATTGAATCGAGTGAACCATCATGCCGCCGGCACCGGGGTTCCACTTTTCGCGCGTGGGGTGATTGCACAAGCCGGGGACCATCTCCCAATTTGCGCCGTTGTCGCCGCTGCGGAAGAGGACACCGGGATCGGCGCCGAGATAAACGACGCCAGGCTCATCGTCGGCTCCGGGAGCGATATTCCAGATGCGCTTGAGCGTGGCGTCCGGGGTCTGCTTGAGTTCCATGCCCTTTTCGGTGACGGTCCACGATTTGCCGGTGATGCCTTTGACTTCCAGCCCCTTCTCGGACACTTGCCACGTTTTTCCATTATTGGTGCTGGCGTGCAGGTGCGGGCCGAACCAGGCATTTCCGACGGCGGCGTAATGCCGCTTGGGGTCGCGGGGATCTTGCGCCACGTGGTGGACTTCCTGGCCGGCGAAGAATGGTCCGTGGGTGTCCCATTTCTTGCGGTCTTTGGAGGAAAAAAGAAAAGCGCCCTTCCGTGTGCCAACCCATATTCGCACAGGGATTCGTACAGGGGATTTGCCCGGCATGGCGATCCTCCGTTTCGATGGCGGGTTCGGAGAAAACGCAAAAACCTGCCATGCGAATTCTACAAAAAAACGCCCGGCGGCGGAGCCGGGCGGCCCACGTTGCGGGGCCCGGCTGCGCGCCGTCAGGATCTTTGCTAGGCGCTGGTGGCGCTTGCGCCGGCCAGATGCGTGGTCAAAGTGATTTCGGCTTTGAGCAGACGCGAAATGGGGCAGCCCGCCTTTGCATCGGCAGCGGCTTTTTCAAAAGCTGCGGGGTCCACGCCGGGAATGCGCGCGGTGACGTCCAGATGAATCTTGGAGACGGTAAAACCCGCTTCCAGTTTTTCAAGTGTCACGGCAGCGGTGGTTTCCAGGCTTTCCGGAGTGATTCCGGCGTTGCCGAGTTGCGCGGAAAGCGCCATCGTGAAGCAGCCGGCATGCGCCGCGGCGATCAACTCTTCGGGATTGGTGCCGCGCTCGTTTTCAAAGCGCGTGGAAAAAGAATATGGCGACTTGGATAGGACTCCACTCTCGGTGGAGACTGTTCCTTTGCCTTCTTTCAGCGAACCGTTCCAGACGGCTGAACCTTTGCGAATCATACGTGTATTACCTCCTTCGAATTTGGATGTATCAAATGTGTGAATGGCTACACTACATCATTCCCGGCAAGAAAAACAGGTCGCGGCGCGCGGATTCGTTTTTCGGCGCCGTTTCGGTTCAAGGAACCAGAATGATCTTGCCCAGCGCGCCGCCCTCCAGGATTTCCTTGTGCGCGCGCGCCGCTTCGCCGAGCGGAAGCTCTTTGCCAACGACGGGGCGCAACGTGCCATTCTCCAGGGCGGCTTCGACGCCCGCCGCCACTTCCACGCCGTCCGCGTCGGAAATGCCCCAGAGAACGAAGCCGCGCACCGAGGAACACCGCGACATCAGGTCCCGCGGCGTGATGTTGACGTCGCCGCGGCTGCCGACAACAATCACCCGGCCGGAATGCGCCAGCAGCTTGAGGTCGGCGCCCAGATTCACGTTGGCCAGCATCTCGATGACGATGTCCACGCCGCGCCCGTCCGTCGCTTTCAGAATCGCTTCCTGGTATCCAGCGCTGTGGTGGTTGAACGCGTGGTGCGCGCCTTCACGCCGGACCAGTTCCAGCCCCTTGTCGGTGCCCGCCGTGCCGATCACCGTCAATCCCATCGCGCGCGCGATTTGCACGGCGGCGATTCCCACGCCGCCGCTTGCGCCATGCACCAGCAGCGTTTCCGAGGCGTGCGCCTTGGCGTGATGATACAGCGCGTGGTACGCGGTGCTGCAGGCGACGTACACGCCCGCGCCCTGGGTGAACGAAACGCGCTCCGGCAGGCGATGCACCTGCGACTCCAGGGCGAGGGTGAATTCCGCGTACGTGCCGGTGAGCGGATGGCCGACGTACACGCGGTCGCCGGGTTTCACCCGCGTGACGCCCTCTCCCACCGCTTCCACCACGCCCGCGCCTTCACCGCCCGGCACGAAGGGAAGGTGCGGCCGGATGGCGTAAGTTCCGCTGCGCACATAGGTGTCAAACGGATTGACGCCCGCGGCCCGCACACGCACCATCACTTGTCCCGCGCCGGCTTTCGGGGCAGGGAATTCTTCCAGCTTCATCACTTCCGGCCCACCGAACTGGTGCACGACGATTGCTTTCATTCGATTTTCTCCCTTTTCCCGAGAGCCGGGAGGCAAACTATAATTTATTGAACGACCTGAATTTTGTCGAGGCGCGGCCGCAATGTCAACTGGTCTCATCCGGCGGGCCGCGCGCGAACGCTGGAATCTGTGTTAAATTTCATTGTTTCAAAAATGCGATCGCAAGACGCAACAGGATCGGGCTGCCGGCCGGCAGGCCGGATTCGATTTTTCCGGGGAGGTCAAAATGATCATCGATTGTCACGGGCACTACACATCGGAGCCGCCGGCATTTATCGAGTTCCGCAAGCAGCAGATTGCGGCGAATGGCGATCCTGCCAAGGCGCCCGCGCCGCTGCACATCAGTGACGATCAGATCCGCGAAAAACTGGAGCCGGCGCAGCTGAAGTTTCAGCGCGAGCGCGGAACCGACGTCACGATTTTCTCGCCCCGCGCCTCTGGCATGGGCCATCACATCGGCGACGCGGCGATGAGCGCGGCCTGGTCGACGATCTGCAACGACATGATTCACCGCATCGTCAATCTGTATCCCCGGAATTTTATCGGAGTCTGCCAGCTGCCCCAATCGCCGGGCGTGCCGCCGGCCAACTGCATTCCGGAGCTGGAGCGCTGCGTCAAGGAATTGGGTTTTGTCGGGTGCAACCTGAATCCCGATCCTTCGGGAGGCTATTGGAAGGAACCCCCGCTCACCGACAAGTGGTGGTACCCATTGTACGAAAAAATGGTGGAGCTGGAAGTGCCGGCGATGGTCCACGTGACGGCCACGTGCAATCCCGCGTTCCACACGACCGGATCGCATTACATCAACGCGGATACGACCGCGTTCATGCAGTTTCTGACCTCTGAGCTGTTCAAGGATTTTCCGACGCTGAAGTTCGTCATTCCACACGGCGGCGGCGCGGTCCCCTATCACTGGGGACGCTACCGCGGCATGGCGCAGGACAGAAAACTCCCGCCGCTCACCGAATTGCTGCTCCACAACGTTTTCTTCGACACGTGCGTGTATCACCAGCCGGGAATCGATTGCCTGACCAAGGTCATTCCGTCCGATAACATTCTCTTCGCATCGGAAATGGTCGGCGCGGTCAAGGGCATCGACCCGGAAACCGGGCACTACTTTGACGACACGCGCCGTTACATTGACGGCTCTCCCACGCTCAGCGCCGAAGACAAAAAGAAGATTTTCGAAAGCAACGCGCTCAAGGTGTATCCGAGGCTGGCGAAACAGATCGCGCGGCAGTCGGGAACCAGTTCCGCAGGCGCGTGAGCGAGTTTTACCCGCGATTTCGCCCCTGCGGCTCGCGGAAGGATGGAAATTTTCCGGCCGCCGCGGGAAAGCGGTTTCTCTTGACGGCGATTGGCTGTTTCCGGAGAATGAATTTATTACTGCTGCATCAAGCAAATCGCGCAAGGCTCGAGGGTGACGCACGAGCGGCGCAAGAGTTAAGATGCGCGTCCTTACGAAGGCGAGGTAATCCGTCATGGGAAAAATCGTAGCAGCCATGGGAACCGTTCATGCCCCGCAACTGTTTGTCCGTCCGCCCAGCGAGGACCCTGCACAGCTCGATGCCGACATTGCCGCGATGCGCCTGCTCGGCAAGGACCTGGACGAGACCAAGCCCGACGCGGCCATCGTGATCGGCAACGATCACATGGAAACGTTTTTCCTGTCCTCGGTTCCGACCTTCGCCATCATGTCCGGCGAGCGTGCGCACGCCGAATTTGCCCGCAAAACCTACGATCTTCCCGTTCATCAGGGGCTTGCAGAGGACCTGCTCGACAAGCTTGTCAATGCGGACTTCGACATGGCCTATTCGCAGGACGCCGTTCTGGGCCACGCGTTCGCCGCGGTATACGAGTGGGTGATTGAAGGCCGGAATATTCCCGTCGTGCCGATTTTCGTAAACGCGTACTTGCCGCCGCTGCCGACCGCGCGCCGCTGCGCGCAGCTGGGAAAGGCCATCGCCAAGGTCATCGCGGATCGCCCCGAACGCGTGGCTATCATTGCCAGCGGCGGAATGTCGCATTTCCCGGGAACGTGGAAATACCCGCAGCCCGATTTCGAATTCGACTACTGGGCCATCGCCCAGATGGAAAAGGGCAACACCGAAGCCCTTTTGAAACTGACTTCCGAACAGCTCGACGTCGTGGGAAACACCGAGATGCTGTCCTGGATGATCATGTTCGGAGCGATCGGGAACCAGCCCGGCGAACTCATCACGTACCAGCCCACCTGGCACCATGGCCACGCCGTCATGCGCTTCCTGCCCGATAAGCGCACCGGCAAGACTTCGGCGGAGGGAGCCAAGGGCCAGGCCGGGTATAAATTCAAGGGCTCGGAAGGGTACGAGTTTTACAAGCATCCTTCGCCCTCGGCCTACAAGTTGAACAAGATTCTCTACGATCTCCGATTCAAGCAGAGCCTGCGCGTGCGCCTGATCAATGATATTCCATCGGTCGCGGCGGAGTACGGCCTGCCGCTGGAGGAAACGAAAGTTCTGGAAACCCTGCAGGACGAGGACATCGAGAAGTTTCGCAACGGCAAGGTTCATCCCCTGGTGGAAGCGGGAGCGCATCCTCTGGGAATGTGGATGAGCGTAATCGTGTTTCATGCCGAGTTGCGCAGGCTTCGCGCGCAAGCCGCGGCAGCGAAAGCGGAAGCCGGAAAGACAAGCGCAACTCAGTAAGCAATTTTCAATTCAATTTTCTATGGGGGAGGGCTCGTGCGCTGTTTCGCCATTCTCCCTGCGATTGGAATCCGATTCTCCCCAATACTTTTAATGCCATCGTGAGGAATCATGCCCAAAATGCGAGCCATACAGGTTCTGAACGCGAAAGGACCATTTCAACTGGTCGAACGTGAAATTCCCGAACCCTCCGCCGGCATGGTGCGGATCAAAGTGCAAGCCTGCGGGATCTGCCACAGCGATCAATACGCCAAAGAGGGTTCGCGGCCCGGCATCACCTACCCGCGCGTGCCCGGGCACGAAATTGCCGGAGTCATCGACGCCGTGGGCTCGGACGTTGCCGGGTGGGAAGTGGGGCAGCGCGTCGGAGTCGGCTGGCACGGCGGGCATTGCGGCTATTGCAACTCCTGCCGGCGCGGCGATTTTGTGACCTGCAGCAAGGGGCGGCAGATTACAGGCTTGACCCGCGACGGCGGCTACACCGAGTACATGCTTGCTTCGGCCGCGGCACTCGCGCTGATTCCCGAAGAAATTTCCGCCACCGAGGCGGGGCCGCTGCTTTGCGCCGGCGTCACGACGTTCAACTCGCTACGCAACAGCGGCGCGCGGCCCGGAGACCTCGTCGCCATTCTCGGGCTTGGCGGCCTCGGCCATCTGGGCGTTCAGTTTGCCGCCAGGATGGGATTTGAGACCGTGGCCATCGCGCGAGGAAAAGAAAAGGAGCCGTTCGCCAAAAAACTCGGCGCGAAACATTATTTCGACAGCGAATCGCAGAATGTGGCGGCGGAGCTGGAAAAACTGGGCGGAGCCAAAGTGATTCTCTCCACGGTTACCAGCGGGAAAGCGGTGAATGCGGTCCTGGGCGGAATGGGAATCGGCGGCAGGACGATCCTGGTGGGCAATCCGGATCAGCCGCTGGAAGTGACCGGGCGCCTGCTCATCGCGGGGCGCCGCTCGATCAGCGGCTGGCCGTCCGGCTCTCCGATCGATTCGCAGGACACCCTGGCGTTCTGCGCGCTCACCGGCATACGGCCCATGACCGAAGTGTTTCCGCTGGAACGCGCCCCGGAAGCCTACGAACGCATGATGAGCGGCAAGGCGAGGTTTCGCGCCGTTCTATCGACCGGGCTGTGAGGTTCCGGGGATGGCGCGTGGCGCGGGAACGCTCTGCCGAACCGCGTGTTTCACGATTTATTTTTCAAATTGTTCGAAGGCTATGTTGTCCATGCACATGTCTTCGATGATGTGCCAATCAGGGTGCAGCTGAAAGTCCATCTGCGCGTTCCATGTTCTCGTGTAGGATTTCGGATCATCGAATGTCAAGTCCACATGAAGGTTGGTCTTCGTCGTGCGCCGGATGTGCTCGATGATGTGCATCTGATCGCTGCTCGGATGTCCGACGCGATCGAGCCAGGTCTTTCCGTTCAGGCCGATGGTGTCCACGACCAGGGTGTTTCCCTCCCAGTGGCCGATGGAGTCCCCCATATACGTGGGTGTTAAGGATTTGGGATGCGTGCTTCTGTCCAGGTGGATGTGACGCACGCTGTGATCGTATTCAAACAGTTCGATCATTTCGGTGGGCGTCTGCACGATCTGCATCGGCAAAAGTTGCAGATAAATGTAGGGCATCCCCGGGGAATAGCACTTATAGACCATGTCATTGGTTTCCTGGAGTGGGACGCCCCGCGGCCCCTGCGAGGGTTTGGACGCGTCGAATTGTTCCTTCCCCCAGGCGGTCATGGGCGGGTCTCCCTTGGTATACGATGCCTTGTCGTAATTGTTTTGCTTGGCATTCCATACCCCGGAAAGATCACGCGCTGCGGCCTGTGTTTGTGTTTTCGGCGGCTGAGTCGCGGCCCCAGTATTATTCTGCGCACGGACCGTCGAGCAGGTAAGTAGTACTGCCGCAAATGCCGCCATCATAACCATCGCACGAGTTTTCACCGTGAACTCCTTTTATTTTTCAAATTGTTCGAAGGCTATGTTGTCCATGCACATGTCTTCCATGATGTGCCAATCGGGGTGCAGCAGAAAGTTCATCTCCGCGGTCCATGTCTTTGTGTAGGATTTCGGATCGTCGAATGTGAAGTCAATATGAAGGTTGGTCTTCGTCGTGCGCCGGATGTGCTCGATGATGTGCATCTGATCGCTGTTCGGATGTCCGACGCGATCGAGCCAGGTCTTTCCGTTCAGGCCGATGGTGTCCACGACCAGCGTGTCTCCTTCATAGTGGCCGATGGAGTCTCCCATATACGTGGGTGTTAAGGATTTGGGATGCGTGCTTCGGTCCAGGTGGATGTGACGCACACTGTGATCGTATTCAAACAGCTCGATCACTTCGGTGGGCGTCTGCACGATTTGCACTGGAAAAAGCTGCAGATAAATGTAGGGCATCCCCGGGGAATAGCACTTGTAGACCATATCGTTGGTTTCCTGCAGGGAGACGCCCCGCGGCCCCTGTGAGGGCTTGGCCGCCATGAATTGTTCCTTCCCCCAGGCGGTCATGGGCGGGTCTCCCTTGGTATACGATGCCTTGTCGTAATTGCCGCGCTTCATGTACCACACACCGGTAAGGTCGGGCGCGGCGCTATGCGTGCTTGTTTTGGGCGGCTGAGCCGTGGCCCCATTATGATCCTGCGCATGGGTCGTCGAGCAGGTAAGTAGTACTGCCGCAAATGCCGCCATCATAACCGTCGCACGATTTTGCATTGTGAACTCCTTCCCGGATTCCCTCGCTGAAAATTTTCAAGGCTCAACCCGCCTGCCCCAGACCCTGCGCCAGCATTGCTGAATGCGAAATCGATTTTTCGCACCGCTCGGAGCGGCGAGCCGAACATTCCGCCGGGGAGAACTGTTTTACGAAGGCAAATGCCGCCGGCGGCGCGGAAACGCTCTTTGAACCGCGTGTTTCATGATTTATTTTTCAAATTGTTCGAAGGCTACATTGTCCATGCACATGTCTTCCATGATGTGCCAATCGGGGTGCAGCAGAAAGTTCATCTCCGCGGTCCATGTCTTTGTGTAGGATTTCGGATCGTCGAATGTGAAGTCAATATGAAGGTTGGTCTTCGTCGTACGCCGGATGTGCTCGATGATGTGCATCTGATCGCTGTTCGGATGTCCGAGGCGGTCGAGCCAGGTCTTTCCGTTCAGGCCGATGGTATCCACGACCAGCGTGTCTCCATCATAGTGCCCGATGGAGTCCCCCATATACGTGGGCGTTAAGGATTTGGGATGCGTGCTTCGGTCCAGGTGGATGTGACGCACGCTGTGATCGTATTCAAACAGCTCGATCACTTCGGTGGGCGTCTGCACGATTTGCACTGGAAAAAGTTGCAGATAAATGTAGGGCATCCCCGGGGAATAGCACTTGTAGACCATATCGTTGGTTTCCTGCAGGGAGACGCCCCGCGGCCCCTGTGAGGGCTTGGCCGCCATGAATTGTTCCTTCCCCCACGCGGTCATGGGCGGGTCTCCCTTGCTGAAGGATGCAAAATCGTAATTGCCGCGCTTCATGTACCACACACCGGTAAGGTCGGGCGCGGCGCTATGCGTGCTTGTTTTGGGCGGCTGAGCCGTGGCCCCATTATGATCCTGCGCATGGGTCGTCGAGCAGGTAAGTAGTACTGCCGCAAATGCCGCCATCATAAGCGTCGCACGATTTTGCACCGTGAACTCCTCCCCGGATTCTCTCGCTGAAAACTTTCAAAGCTCAACCTGCCTGCGCCAGACTGTGCGCGAACTCCCTAAATGCAGGGGCATTGGCCCTGTGAAATCGCCCTAGGCTACTGTGAACTTTGTTTCATAAAATTATATAACGGGAAGCCGGATTTTGGGAAAGGCCGAGTTGGATCTACGCCCGGGATTTTGCCCAAAATCCCGCCCAGAATCCCGGATGACCGGCGCCTCACGGACCAGTTCATTTTCCCGCCGGGTAGACCGTTTCCCGGCGCGGCCCTATACTGCCAGCGTGAATTCCAACCTGGAACTGCTGCTCTCGCTGCGCCGATATTGGGGATACGACGCGTTTCGTCCCATGCAGGAGCGCATCGTGCGCAGCCTGCTGGGTGGCCGCGACACCTGTGTGGTGATGCCTACCGGCGGCGGAAAATCCCTGTGCTACCAGTTGCCCGCCGCGATGTCGGCGGACAAAACCGTGATCGTCATCTCGCCGTTGATTGCATTGATGCAGGACCAGGTGGCGCAGCTCGGGCAGATGGGGATTTCGTCGGCGCTATTGAACAGCTCGCTTTCCGCGGCGCAGCAATCCGAAGTGATTCGCAAGGCGCGCTCGGGCGCCTATCGCCTCCTGTACCTTTCTCCCGAACGCCTGGCGCGCGAGGACACCATCGAATGGCTGCGCGGCGTCCCCATACTGTTGTTCGCGATTGACGAAGCGCATTGCATTTCCGAGTGGGGCCACGAGTTCCGGCCGGAATACCGCCAGATGAGCCGCCTGCGCATTCATTTTCCCGAGCGTCCCATCGCCGCCTTCACCGCCAGCGCAACGCAGCGCGTGCGGCATGACATCATTCGCCAGCTTGAGTTGCGCGATCCGCACAAATATATTGCCAGCTTCCATCGTCCCAATCTGCGCTACGTGGTGAGGCCGAGCGACGGCCGCTCACAGATGGGCCTGCTCGTCAGCGCGCTGCGAAGTTACGGAGACGAAAACATCATTGTCTACGCGCCCACGATCGCAAGGGTGGAATCCACGGTGGACCATCTCCGCGAAAATGGAATTCCCGCCATCGCCTATCACGGACAGATGCAGGCCCTGGAGCGCCGACGCAACCAGGAGCGCTGGATGGCCGACGAGGTGCGCGTGATGGTGGGCACGATTGCCTTCGGCCTGGGCATCAACAAAGCTGCCGTGCGCGCCGTCATCCATCTCTCGCTGCCGAAATCGATTGAGCAGTATTATCAGGAAGCGGGACGCGCCGGCCGCGACGGCCTGCCGGCGGATTGCGTGCTCCTCTGGCAGAAGCGCGACGCCGGCCTGCTTGCCCACTTCATCGGCCAGATCAACGATTCACAGGAAAAGGAGCGCGCCTGGCAGCGATATCACGAAATTCGCGGCTTCGTGGAATCCAGCGTGTGCCGCCACAGGAGAATTTGCACGCACTTCGGCGAAACGCCGAAGTGGACCACCTGCGATGCGTGCGACGTTTGCGGCTACGAGCCGGACTGGCTTTCCGAAGCCGTCGTGGAAGAAAAACCCGGGCGGCGCAAAAAGGCCCGGCGCCCGGCAATGCCCGCGCAGACACCGGAACCCCGCAAAAACAAATTACCGCGAATTGCGAGGGAGAAGATTCCTGCCGCCGCTCAGGTGGATGCCGGCCTGCGCGAGCTGCTTCGCGAGTGGAGAAGAGAAACCGCCAAGCAGCAGAATGTTCCCGCGTACGTCGTGATGCACGACACGACGCTCGATGAAATCTGCCGGATGCGTCCCGGCTCCATTGCAGGGCTGTTGCAGGTTTCCGGCATCGGCGAACGCAAAGCTGAGCTTTACGGCGCGCAGATTTTGAATGTGCTGAAACGTTTTCGCGGGCGGGGGGGAACCCGCGCGGCCGCGGCCCGTTAAAATCAAGCGCCCGAAGGAGCCAGCGGCGGGGATTGCGGGTTTTGATCGCGCAATGTGACCATTTCCAGGTTCCCCATCATCCGGTGCATGATGTACCACGCCAAAAGATAGAAACAGCTCATGCTCAGCAGCACCGGAACGTAGCCCACGTGCGGTATCACCATCCCGGGAATGATTCCCGAAAACAGCGCGCCGCCAAGTCCTCCCAGGCAAACGCCGAACCCGTTTGCGCTTCCTACCGCCTGCGACGGGAACACGTCGGCGGGCGTGGTAAACAGGTTTGTCATCCACGCCTGATGCGCGGCGGTGGCCAGCCCGAATAGCAGGACCGCGAGCCGCGCGTCCGGAACCACTACGGCCAGCCCGCACGCCGGCATCACCACGGCGCAAAACAGCATCGTCATCTTGCGAGCCTTGCCCACCGTCCAGCCGCGCTTCATCAATGATCCCGAAACCACCCCACCCGCTACCGCGCCCACGGCGGAAACGCTGTACACAACCGTCAGTGCGATGCCGCGCTGCGACGGCGTGAAGTGCCGCACGTCGGTCAGGTACGTCGGCAACCAGAACAGGTAGAACCACCACACCGGATCGGTGAGGAACTTCGCCCAGCCGTAGCCCCACGCCTGCCTGTACTTCATGACTTCGCGCAAGGTGAGCTTTGCAAGCGGCCGCGCGGCCGCGCCGGCCTGCCGCGGCAGCCGGTACGTCAGGAACCATATCGGCAGCCAGAGAAATCCCAGTCCACCCATGATGGCGAAGCACGTTTGCCAGCCATACCGCAAGGCTATAAAGATGAATAGAGGCGGGCCGAAAATATTTGCCAGGTTGGTGCCGGCGTTTACGATTCCCATGGCCGTGGCGCGCTCGTCGCCGGGGAACCATTCCGCCGTGGCTTTGTTGCACGCGGGAAAATTTGCGGATTCCCCCAAGCCCAGAGCCGTCCGAAACATTCCGAATTGCAGCGCGCTGCCCGCAAATGCGTTAAGCGTCGCCGCCAGCGACCATACCGCCGCCGCGATTCCGTAACCCATGCGCGTGCCGTAACGGTCGAGCAGCTTGCCGCCTAAAAGCGACCCGAACGCATAGGCGAACTGAAACATCATTTGAATTGTGCCGTAGGCCTGCAGGCCGAAATGGAATTGCTCGCGGATCTCCGGCAGGATCACGCCCAGGATGGCGCGGTCCAGATAGTTAATCGTGGTGGCAAAAAACAGGAGGCTGACAATCACCCAGCGCATGCGCATGTGCCGGCCATCATACTTCAACCCGGCCAAATCTCTGATCGAAACGTGTCCGAACCTCAGGTGCCGGGCGGACAGCAGGGGTTATTGCTTAGCAATTCGTTCGCATAGCAATCCGTTCGGATGGCCATCGGTTCGGTTTCCATGCGATCTTGGGTCTTCCATGAAACCGGACATTCTGGGTTTGCAGAGACATTCGTTTCCCCTGTATTTTCTCTATATTTTCTCTTCATTGACAGCCGGAGGCATTCTCCGTAGAATGCGCTGTACGCCAACATCTTCCTTGGGGGATTAAAACCAGTTTCGCGTGCCGTTTTTTTCGACGGCCGGAACTGAGCGGATGGGGCCGAAGTATATTTTTGTTACCGGTGGAGTTGTTTCCTCACTTGGCAAGGGAGTAGCAGCGGCGTCGATAGGCTGCCTGCTCGAAAGCCGGGGTCTCCGAGTCACCCTCCAAAAATGCGATCCATACCTGAACGTGGATCCGGGCACCATGAGCCCGTACCAGCACGGCGAAGTGTACGTCACCGACGACGGCGCCGAGACCGACCTCGACCTGGGGCACTACGAACGGTTCACCCGCGCCAAGCTCACGCGCGACAATAACTGGACCACCGGAAGAATCTACGAGTCCGTCATCTCCAAGGAACGCCGGGGCGATTATCTGGGCAAGACCGTGCAAGTGATCCCACACGTGACCGACGAAATCAAGGCCGCATTCCGCAAAATCGCCAATGATGCCGACGTGGTGATCATCGAAATCGGCGGCACCGTGGGCGACATCGAATCCCTTCCGTTTCTGGAAGCGGTCCGCCAATTCCGGCTGGAAGTGGGGCCGGAAAATTCCGTACTCGTGCACGTAACGCTGGTTCCCTTTATTCCCACGGCCGGCGAACTGAAGACGAAACCCACGCAGCACTCGGTAAAGGAATTGCTTTCCATCGGAATTCAGCCGGACCTGCTGCTATGCCGCAGCGACCGCTACCTTCCGCAGGACCTGAAAAAGAAAATCGCGCTGTTCTGCAACATGCCGGAATCGCGCGTCATTTCCATGCGCGACATGGATACGATCTACAGCGTTCCGGTCGCACTGGCCGATGAGGGATTGGACGACGAAATCCTGCGCCTGCTGCATTTGCAGGCCTACGAACGCAACATGGGCGCCTGGTTCGAACTGCTGGACCGCATTCGTAATCCGCAAGGGGAAGTGCGCATCGCCGTGGTGGGCAAGTACGTACAGCTCGAGGATGCTTACAAGAGCTTGCGCGAGGCCCTGGTCCATGGCGGGCTGGCCCACAAGCAACGCACGGTGATCGAGTGGGTGGAAGCGGAAGAAATCGATTCACTGGAGACGGCGGCGGCGCGATTGCGCCACGCGGACGGCATCCTGGTGCCGGGCGGATTCGGCAAACGCGGCATCCAGGGAATGATTTATGCGATCCAGTATGCGCGCACGCAGAAAATTCCGTTCTTCGGCATCTGCCTGGGCATGCAATGCGCGACGATTGAATACGCGCGCAATGTTTCGGGACTGGCCGGGGCGGACAGCACCGAGTTTGACCCACAGACTCCGCATCGCGTGATTTACAAGCTGCGCGAATTGCTCGGCGTGGACGAAATGGGCGGCACGATGCGCCTGGGCGCCTGGCCCTGCAAAATTGAAAAAGATTCCACGGCCTTCCGCGCCTATGGCGTCACCGAAATCAGCGAACGGCACCGGCACCGGTATGAGTTCAACTGCGAATACGAAAAGACGCTGACCGACGCGGGGTTCCGCATCACAGGGCGCTCCCCGGACGGCAAGTACGTGGAAATCGTCGAAGCGCCGGACCATCCGTGGTTTTTGGCTTGCCAGTTCCATCCGGAATTCAAGTCCAAGCCTCTGGCGGCGCACCCGCTCTTTTACGCTTTCATGGGCGCGGCGCAGGCGCACAGGGAAAGCGGCGACCGCGCGGCCGAGGCGGCAGGCAAACAACCGCTGTCCATGAAGACGACACCATCCAGTTAGCCAGGGCTTTACATCATCTTTGTGTTTCTGTGGACCGGCCATTGATATGTGCCGCTCCGCGATGAGTATGAATGACTAGCGATCACACCAGGACCGGCGCGCCAATCAACACGCCGCGCCAGGTGCTGTTCGCCAGCATGATTGGCACGACCATCGAGTACTTCGATTTTTACATCTACGGCACCGCTGCGGTGCTCGTCTTTCCCCGGTTGTTCTTCCCGTCGTCCGATCCGGCCTCCGCTGTGCTCGCCTCGCTGGCCACGTTTGGAATCGCATTCCTGGCGCGGCCGGTCGGGTCGGCGCTGTTCGGACACTTTGGCGACCGCATCGGCCGAAAAACAACGTTGGTCGTCGCACTGTCGACAATGGGCCTATCCACCGTCGCGATCGGCGCGTTGCCGACCTACCGTTCGATCGGTTTTGCCGCCCCGCTGCTTCTGGCGCTGTGCCGCTTCGGACAGGGGCTCGGTCTGGGCGGCGAGTGGGGCGGCGCGGTGCTGCTGGCCATCGAGAATGCTCCCCCCAATAAGCGCGCTTGGTACGGCATGTTTCCGCAGCTCGGCGCGCCGGTCGGTTTTTTCCTTTCTGGCGGCGTGTTTCTTCTGCTGTCCCGGGGGCTGACCAACCAGCAGTTCTTCGGCTTTGGCTGGCGCCTCCCTTTTTTGGCGAGCGCCATCCTGGTTTTCCTTGGCCTGTATGTGCGCCTGAGGATTACCGAGACTCCGGTATTCCAGGAAGCCCTCAAACGGCGCGAGCCCGTTCGAGTGCCGATGTTCGTGGTCTTCCGTGACCACACCAAGTCACTGCTTGCCGGCATTTTGGTGTGCTTGGCAACCTTCGTTCTCTTTTATCTGGTGACGGTCTTTACTCTGGCGTGGGGTACCGGCCCACTCGGCTATAGCCGGGAGAAATTTCTGCTGATGCAGATGGTCGACATCGTTTTTTTTGCGCTGACCATTCCGATTTCTGCAGTCCTGGCGGAGCGGGGAAGGCGCCGCGCGCTGCTTTGGATCACCGCAGCGATCGCCGCGTTTGGCCTGGTCATGGCGCCGATGTTCGCTTCGGGCACTACGGGAGCGCTGGTGATGATGGCTATGGGTCTGGCGCTGATGGGTATGACGTACGGACCGCTGGGCACCGTGCTCTCGGAGCTGTTTCCAACCTCCGTGCGTTACACGGGCAGTTCACTGGCCTTCAACTTCGCGGGCATCTTTGGGGCCTCACTGGCTCCCTACATCGCCACCTGGCTGGCCGAGAATTTCGGTCTGCAATACGTCGGCTACTACCTTTCTACCGCGGCCATCCTGTCCATTGTTGGCTTGCTGTTAATTCGGGAAACGAAAGATGAAGACCTCGCCGACGCGAACATTTAATTTGTTGGACCGTCGCTGTGTTGCCTGATCCCTGGAAAACGGACCGGCCATTTCAGCTGCAGGAACTTTCCTGGCGGATTTGCGGGGCATTGGAGCGTGCCGGGGGGAGGTCCGGGGAGATCAACGAGGGAACCCGGGTCTATTTCGATCTTGATTTCGAAACGCGGGGCTTCTCTCTCTCCTGAAGCAGGAGTCTCCGCAACATTCGCAGATCATTCAACAAAATGCTGCTGGAATTGACATGGATTTCCAGTTTCTGCAATTTGAACTGAACCAGCCGCAGCGCCTCCAGGCGGCGCGACGATTCTGCGTTGGCCTCGCTGTTGATATCGCTTTCAATCTCCCGTTTTACCTCGATAAGGGTTTCAGAAAGAAGCCTGAAGTATTCCTGGCTGTTTTCGACGCTATCAAATGGGGTTGCTGGACGGGTATCCAAGGTCAGCATCCTCCCGGATCATCGGAAATCTAATTTTTCACCGGTATTACGTTTGAGGAGCATATTACTACTCGCCTTCGCGTAGCAAGGCCCTGCTTCCGGTGTACCGCTTTATAATACTCCTTTCCTCGAAGTCTGATCGGAATACGGCCCCGCACCCTGTCGATCGCTCCCGTTGCAAATCTTGGCTGTCCCGCATAGGCTAGAGACCGCACAATTCAGAAAGAACGATGCATGCAGACCGCGCGCGAAATCTCGATCGGAAAAGTTCGCCTGGGAGGGAACCTGCCACTGGTCCTGATTGCCGGTCCCTGCGTGATTGAGAGCGAAGATCACGCGTTCCTGATGGCCGAGCGGCTTTTGAAAATCGCCGCGCATGCGGGCGTGCCTTTGATTTTCAAGGCGTCGTACGACAAGGCGAATCGTTCGTCCGGGCAGTCGTATCGCGGCCCGGGGCTCACCGCAGGGTTGCGCATTCTCCAGAAGATTAAGGACCGTCTTGCGATCCCCATTTTGACGGATATTCATGAGGCGTCGCAGGCCGCTCCCGTCGCGGAAGTCGCCGACGTCCTGCAGATTCCCGCGTTTCTTTCGCGCCAGACGGATCTGATCGTCGCGGCGGGAAAAACCGGTCGCGTGGTGAATCTGAAAAAAGGGCAATTTCTTTCGCCATGGGAAATGGCCAACGCCGTTGAAAAAGTAACGGAGACCGGGAACGATCGCATCATCCTTACCGAGCGAGGCGCCTCTTTTGGATATCAAAATCTAGTTGTGGACATGCGTTCCTTCCCGATTCTGCGCAGAACAGGTTGCCCCGTCATTTTTGACGTGACGCATTCGGTGCAACTGCCTGGGGGAGAGGGGACATCCAGCGGAGGGCAGCCCGAATTCATCGAGCCGCTGGCTCGAGCCGGCGTCGCCGTGGGCGTGGATGGCGTATTTCTCGAGGTGCATGAGAATCCTGCCAAGGCCCTTTCGGATGGAACCAATGCTCTGCCGCTGGCGGAATTGCCGAACCTGCTCGGAAAACTCAAACAGATTGCCGCGCTGGTTCGCGGCTGGAGCGTGCAGTGAGTCTCGATACCGCGAGACGCGTTCTGCGCATCGAAGCCGAAGCCCTCGGCGATCTCCTGCGGCGCCTCGACGGGCGCTTCGAGCAGGCCGTGGATTTGTTGATGGTCTGCAAGGGCCGCGTTGTCGTCACCGGCATGGGGAAATCCGGGCTCATCGGCCGGAAAATCGCCGCCACCTTTTCCAGCACGGGGACTCCATCGGTGTTTTTGCATCCGGCCGAGGCGGTCCATGGCGATTTGGGCATGTTAATGAGCGGCGATGTGGTTCTGGCCGTGAGCTATGGCGGCGAGACCGATGAAATCGTTGCCCTTCTGGAAACCATCAAGCGGCTGGGACTGCGCATGATTGCGCTGACCGGCAATGCGCGGTCCACGATTGCGGCGGCCAGCGACGTCGTGCTGGACGTCGGCGTGAAAGAAGAAGCATGCTCGCTCAATCTGGCTCCGACGGCTTCCACCACGGCGGCCATGGCCATGGGGGACGCGCTGGCCGTCGCGCTGCTCGACCGCCGCGGATTCGGCCCCGGAGATTTCGCCGCGCTGCATCCCGGGGGGCGCCTGGGCAAGAAGCTTCTGCGCGTCGAGAATCTGATGCACGCCGGGGAGGACATGCCGCGCGTCGCGGTCACGGCGAAGATGCCGGATGTCATTTACGAGATGAGCAAAAAGGGATTGGGGATGACGACCGTCGTTGATGCGAACGGCCGGCTTGCGGGAATCCTGACCGATGGCGACCTGCGCCGCCTGATGCAGCTGCGGGGCTCGGCAACGATCGATCTGGTCGTGGGGGACTGCATGAACAGGAATCCTCAAACGCTGCCGCCGGGCGAACTGGCCGGCAGCGCGCTGCGCATTATGGAAGAACGAAGGATCACGTCGCTGGTCATTGCCGATCCGGAAAAAAAGCCGCTGGGCGTGGTGCACCTGCACGACCTTTGGACGCTGGAACTTTTTTAGAATTTTCAATCTAACTTTATTTAATGTTGACGGCCCATATCATGAAGAAACCTGTTACCGGAAAAGTGGCTGCGAGTGTCACGGCGCGCGCGAAAAAAATCAGCATCCTGTTAATGGACGTCGACGGCGTGCTCACCGATGGCCGCATCTGGCTGCTTTCGCGCAGGGACGGCACGGCCAGCGAAATCAAAGGCTTCAGCGCGTATGATGGCGCGGGACTGAAAATGGCGCGGGCCGCCGGACTGCGCACCGGAGTCATCACCGGCAGGGAATCGACCGCGGTTGCGCAGCGCGCTCGGGAATGCGAAATCGAGTTTGTGTACCAGAAATGCGCGACAAAGATCCACGCCCTGGAAGAAATCCTGCGCACAACCGGAGCCAGCGAGAGGGAAGTCGCTTATGTGGGTGACGATCTCCCGGATCTCCAGGTGCTGCAGCGTGTCGGGTTTGCGGTCGCCGTGGCGAACGCCGCCCCGGAATTGAGGCGGATGGCGCACTACGTGACGTCACGTTCCGGCGGAGAGGGCTCCGTGCGCGAAGTGATTGAATTGATCCTCAAGGCGCAGGGAAAATGGATTGCAGCCGCAAGTGACGCCAAAGCGTAAAGCTTTATAAGGATGCGTTCTGTGGTGCTGGCCAGGCGGGAAGAAGATGCATGCATTGTGTGAGACGCTTGAAATCTCGCGGCTGACCGGGCAGCAGTGGTTGCGGCGGTATTGGGCGGAGGGAATCGCCGGGATGGTGGGGAAGAGCCGGCTAAGAAATCGGTGGATCGTTTGAGGTGACTGTTCCCGATGAGCTGGCGCGAATGACCAGGGAATTGTCCGTATAAAATTTTCGCACGCCCGAAACGTTGAGAACAGTCGGGACCGCCGTAATCGAATACGACGTGATTAGTCCGCTTGACCCTGCAGTGCCCGGCGTATAGGTGAACGTGTAGCCGCTCTTGGTTCCAGACACCAGAACGCTGTCGATCAGATCCGCTGCCGTCGCAGAAGGATTCGAAGAAGGCCCCAGGTCCGTGATGGACGGTGCGAAGCCTCCACCGTACGTCAGCGCATAGGTCGCCAGGGCGGTGTTGAATGTGCGCATGGATCCAACGGCAGAAGCTTCATTCGCCGCGATTTTTGAGCGAATCAGGCTGGGAATGGCGATGGCAGCGATAATAAGAATAATCGCTACGACGATCAGTAGCTCGATAAGCGAGAATCCGTTCCTGCGGGAGCGTGTCATCATTCCTGGTCCAGTGTATGTGATTTAGGTCTACGTGCACAAAAATTCGACAATTCACCGACAGCCAAATTTTAGTTTTTCATAGGTGGTGGCGCAATTGGCCATTGGTACAGGTGTTCCATAATATCAATTGTGACAATCCCAGATCTAACTCTTGTCGCAACTGGCGCTTGTAGAGATCGGGATCGGCCTGCAGTCGGAGCTTTTCCGGAGGTTTTGGTCAGAAGGAAATGAAGCCAGCGACTCATAAAACGCCGCGGTGCGCGCCCCGGTGTTCCGCCTCACACGTAGGCCAGCACGACCGCGCCCGCGAAAATCAGTGTTCCTCCGACCCAGTGGTGCCAGGTCAGATGCTCGCGCAGGAAAATCGCAGCCAGCGCAATGGCCACGACCACGCTCAGTTTATCCACCGGAGCGACCTGCGAAACTT
Source organism: Terriglobia bacterium (assembly GCA_963746945.1). Taxonomy (GTDB): domain Bacteria; phylum Acidobacteriota; class Terriglobia; order Acidiferrales; family UBA7541; genus Palsa-360. The sequence continues at coordinate 193,299 of CAVVDG010000003.1, forward strand.
CGCCGAGCTTTAACGCGCGAAAATAGCAGAGCCACGACAGGCCGGTGGCGATCCCCGACAGGATCAGAAAAATCCACGTTCGCCGTCCAATGGCGGAGAACGGCTCCTTGTTGGTCACCAGCGCGATGCCCCAGGCGAAAATTAAGATCACGACCGTGCGGATCGCCGTAGCCAGGTTGGAGTCGATTTGCTGCACACCAACCTTTGCAAGGACCGCGGTAACGCCGGCGAAGAACGCGGAAAGTAATGCCCACACGAACCAGTTCATGGCGAGCCTCCTGGCCAATTGTCCCAGATGTCGGGGAGGATGCGAAGCGCGCCGGCGGCATCCGGACGATCGGAAGTTCGCATTCCATTATTATCGCAGCAGCGGATGTGCAACTACATGGGGGTGGGGTTCTGCGCTTTGCGTTTGACGTACCAGCAAGGGGCGTAGCCGAAGTGAGGGAACATGGAATGAACGCAGGGTTCGGATTTCATGGGCGACACGGCATCCAGCGCGTATTCGACATGGTTGCCTTTTTGCGGAATGGCGAGGATGTGCGCGTAGGTCACCACGTCGAACGGGTCGCCCGGCTTCTGCGCGCTCAGGCGATGACGGACGGAGAAATAATCATATGCGTACAGCGCGGCGACGCAGACCACGGCAACGACCAGTATTCGTTCCAGCCAGAAGCGCATTCGACGGCCTCACCCGTGCCACCACGGTTTGCTGTCACCGGCGCGAGTATAAGCGATCCTGCGGTTCGCGGCCAGCGATGGGGCGGCGCCCGCCTCCGCATGATGAGACCCGCACGATGGCCCATAGAAAACAAAAGCCCTGCCGCAACATTTCCGATGCGGCAGGGCCTATGTTTCTTTGCGTTCGTCCGGGCGCTGGCTGCTTGCTTACCCGGCAATGAACAGCGTGTGTCCTTGCCGGTTCACGAGCAGAAGCGGATGCTCGCCGGCTTTGCTCAGCGCGGCCTTCAACTCCGTAAGGTTTCTTACCGGCTCATGGTTGACTTCCTGGATTACGTCGCCACGGCGCAATCCCGATGCGATTTCCGGGCTCGATGGGCTGATGTCGGTAACCACCACGCCTGAGGCCGTTGCCGGCAAGCCCAACTGCTCGGCCGTTTGGGAGTCCAGATTTTGCAGCGTAACCCCTTCGAGACCTCCCTGGGAGTTTTCGTCCGTAGCCTCCGCTTGTTCCTTCGTGGTCGGCAGTTCGCCCAGCTTCACGCTGATGTTGGTCGGAGTGCCGTTCCGCAGGACTTTCAGGTTGACGGTGGTTTCCGGGGTCATCATGGAGATACCCATCCGCAATGAGCGGCTGTCGGTTACGGGTTTTCCGTTCACCGCGACGATGACGTCGCCTCGCTTGATGCCGCTCTTCATTGCCGGACCGGTGGGGCTGACGTCGCCCACCAGAACGCCATTCAGATCTTTCAATGACATGGCCTTGGCGATGTTCGGCGTGACGTCCTGAATCATAATTCCGAGATACGCGCGATTGACTTTGCCGTGATCCAGGATTTGGCTCATCACGGACCGTGCCAGGTTGATCGGAATGGCGAAACCAATGCCTTCATTGCCGCCCGACCCGTGCGAGAGGATGGCGGTATTGATTCCAATAAGTTCGCCGCGGTCATTCACAAGCGCGCCGCCGGAATTGCCCGGATTGATCGGGGCGTCGGTCTGGATGAAATCTTCGTAATCCTCGATACCCAGGTTTCCGCGATTCATGGCGCTGACGATTCCCATGGTTACGGTTTGTCCCACGCCAAACGGGTCGCCGATCGCTAGCGCATAATCGCCGACCTGCACATTGGAGGAGTTACCAACCGTGATGGGGGTAAAATCGGTTCCTTCCACCTTCAAAACAGCGATGTCCGTCTTGGGATCCGTGCCGATGACTTTGGCCTTCAATTGGCGCTTATCGGAAAAGGTGACGCGCACGTCGGAGGCCCCGTCGACCACGTGATTGTTGGTCAGAATATATCCGTCGGGGCTCACGATCACGCCCGAGCCGAGGCTGCTCTCGCGCCGATCGCGCGGCTTCGGAAATTGATTGCCGAAACCCGGCCCGGAAAACTGTTGTCCGAAAAATTGCTGGAAGAATGGAGGCATCTCATCCGGGCTCATGGATTGATCCGACGCGTGGACCACCTTGGAGGTTGAGATATTCACGACGGATGGAAGCACGGCCTTAACTACGGGTGCGAATCCGGTTTTACTGGGCCCTTCGCTGGGGGGCGCCAATTTCAGCGCCGCGTGCAAGCCGGGCGAAAGCAGCTTCTGGCCGGCGCGCGCCATGCCCAGTCCCGCCATTCCCACCAAAACAATCATGGCGACAGCGATTACCTGCGGTCGCTTCCAAAATTTCCGCGAATTCATAGTTTCTCCTTCTTGCGATTCGATGATGCGGCATTCCGAATGCCCGACTTCGTGCCAGTATCGTTCGTCATTCATTTTAGACGGAAATGGATGCGGTAGGTTAGCCGAACGTCATGCCGGCTGTGCCCTTGAAATCTAACGTCTTCGCTTGGCTCTCACAACGCCCGCCCGGCTGCGGCTCCCGAGGACCAGGCCCACTGGAAGTTGTAGCCGCCCAGTTGACCGGTTACATCCACGACCTCTCCGATGAAAAACAGCCCCGGCACGCTCCGCGTTTCCATTGTCTTGCTGGATAGTTCGCCGGTGTCCACGCCGCCCGCGGTCACCTCCGCCTTTTCGTAGCCTTCCGTGCCCGCCGGCTGGAGGACCCATTCGTGGATTTGACTTTCCAGCAGGGCCAGCGCCTGGTTGGTCCAGGACTGTGGCGCATGTAAATCCAGCCAGCGCGCGGCCAGGCGCTTGGCAAGCACGGATTGCAGCGCGCCGCGCGCCGCGGGCATATTGCGCGCCTTGGAATCGCGAATCGCGGCGATCACTTCGCGGCCAGGCGCCAGGTCGATTCGGATTGGACCGTTTTCGTCCCAGTACGAAGAGATTTGAAGTATGGCCGGTCCGCTCAACCCGCGGTGCGTGATCAGCATCTTCTCCCGGAAATGGTGATGGTCCGCGGAAGCGATGACGTTCGCCGACACCCCGGCCAGATCGCAATATTCCGCGCGCTCTTTTTCTCCCAAAACCAGCGGAACCAGCGCGGGTTTCGTTGGCTGGATTTTCAGCCCGAATTGCCGCGCCAACTCGTACCCCAGCGGCGTTGCCCCCAGCTTCGGAATCGAAAGACCGCCCGTGGCGACGACTAGAACGGGCGCGCGGAATTCATCCGATTCCGTGCGAATGACAAACCGGTCCGGGCGCATGACGTCCAGGATTTTGCAATTCAGAACGATTTGCACGCCTGCTTCGCGGCATTCCGTTTCCAGCATATTGACGATGTCGTGGGCGGAGTGGTCGCAGAACAGCTGGCCGAGCGTCTTCTCGTGATACGCAATGCGATGTTTCTCGACCAGGGCAATGAAATCCGAGGACGTGTACCGCGCCAGGGCCGATTTCGCGAAATGCGGGTTGGCCGAAAGGAAATGCTCGGGCCGACAATCCAGGTTGGTGAAATTGCAGCGGCCGCCGCCGGAGATCAGGATTTTCTTCCCGGCGCGTTCGGCTCGTTCCAGGACCGCGACGCGGCGCCCGCGCTTACCGGCTTCAATCGCGCACTGCAGCCCGGCGGCGCCTGCGCCCAGAATGACGGCATCAAATTCGTGTATCATCTTCACGGGTCTTCGGAGGGGTGCGCTCACCCAGGTTATCCGCGCACGATTATTGCACTCCCCGGGGTACAATGACCGCCCAGTAATGAATGGTGACCTCGTCCAGCCGGGGTTTGTGAATTCCAAGCATTTGCTATGACGATCATAGATTTTGTGGATTGGACTTTCCAGCAAGTGCTTGCGAAAGTGCCTGTGTCATCGTGTTTGACGTTTGAATCGCTATTTTATGAGTCGAACTGTGGACCTTTGCGAATTGAATAAATGCATGAACTGAGATTAAGGGGAACTTGATGGCGTCATCGGTCACCGGGCCGCAGCGGAATGAAGAAGAAAATACACCCGCGATCCTGCACACTGCTTTTCCGCAAGATACCAATTATGTCCTGACCCTGGATGAAATCGCGCATCTCGCCGCGGAGGGAGGCAAGCCCGCGGAAACGCTCATGAACGTGGTGGCGCTGATCGCCGAACGTTTCAAGACGGACGTCTGCTCCGCATATCTTTTGGAACCGGATCGCACAAACCTCATCCTGACCGCGACGCTCGGCTTGCGCCCGCAGTGCGTGGGCACGCTGCGCATGGCGCTGCATGAAGGTCTCGCGGGCCTGGTTGCCGAGCAAGTGCAGCCGGTGGCCGTCGAGCAGGTCAAAAACCATCCGCGCTTCAAATACTTCAGCGAAGCGGGGGAAGAAGCGTACCAATCGTTTCTAGGCGTACCTTTCATTGATGGCGGAGTTTTGCAGGGTGTTCTGGTCGTCCAGACGATTGAAGCGCGCGCGTTCACGTCCGGCGAAATCAAAATGCTGTCGGGGGCCGCCGCGCAGCTTGCCCCCGTGGTCAGCGAGGCCCGCACGCTGGATCGCTTCGTGGCGCCGATCCAGGAGCGGCTGTGGTCGCTGGCGCGAAATCTGTGGTGGAGCTGGGATAACGACTCCACAAGTTTGTTTCGCGATCTTGACCCGTTGCGCTGGAAGCAGCTCAATCACAATCCCATCGCCCTGCTCAGCGAGATTCCGCTGGCTGAAATCGAGCGCCGCGCGCGCGAGCATGTCCTGCATGGCCGCATCAACTACGCCTACCGCCGCCAGCGGGAATATCGCGCGGCGGACAGGACCTGGGGCGCGCGGCACGCCGGAATTTTGCGGCCGCGCCCGGTCGCCTATTTTTCCGCCGAGTTCGGCTTGCACGAATCCATCCCCGTATATTCCGGCGGCCTGGGAGTTCTCGCCGGCGATCACATCAAGAGCGCGTCCGATTTAGGCATTCCGCTGATCGGCATCGGGCTGTTCTACGGCCAGGGCTATTTCCGCCAACGACTGGATAAAGACGGCTGGCAGCGGGAGGAATACCTGCAGACCGACGTCAGCCAGATGCCCATGGAGCCTGCCATCGGGAAGAAGGGCGAACCCGTCAACATTCAAATCGAAACGCGAAGCGGTTTGATCCGCGCCAAGGTCTGGCGCGTGAAGGTGGGGCGCGTCGCGCTGCTTCTGCTCGATTCCAATGTTGAGGGAAACGCGCCCGAAGATCGGGAACTCACTTCGCGCCTTTACGGCGGCGATGGGCGCGTGCGGATCCGCCAGGAATTGCTGCTCGGTGTGGGAGGATTCCGCGCGCTGAAAGCGATGGGCATTACCCCGAGCGTTCTGCATCTGAATGAAGGGCACAGTGGATTCGCCGTGCTCGAAGCGATCCGCAATCGCATGGAAGAAGAGGGCCTGAACTTCGATCAGGCGGTGCCGCGCGTGTCCCGTGAGGTTGTGTTTACCACGCATACGCCGGTTCCCGCGGGGCATGACCGGTTCGACGCGGGCCTGATCGAAGAACATCTGGGACCGTTGCGGGATTCGCTGGGTCTTTCTCATGAGCGGCTCATGTCGTGCGGGCGTGAAAATCCCTACAACGGCGGGGAGCCGTTCTGCATGACGGTCCTCGGCCTGAAGCTCTCGCAGCGCGCCAATGCCGTGTCGGCCCTGCACGGGGAAGTATCCCGTGCCATGTGGACTTCGCTGTATCCGGGAAGGTCGGAAGAAGCGGTGCCGATCGGCCATATCACCAACGGCGTTCATGTCCCTACTTGGCTTGCGCCGCAAATGTTCCGCCTGTACGACCGCCACCTGGGAACCGGCTGGCACGAGCACAGCGGCGAACCTCACATCTGGGAGGGAATCGAGAACGTTGACGACGGGGAACTCTGGGAAACGCATCTCGGCCTGAAATCGCGTCTTCTGGAATTTGTTCGCCTGCGCGCGGTGGAGCAGGCCGAACGCCGCGGGGAATCGGCGAAAATCCTGCAGAACCTGGGCAAGGTTTTGAGTCCGGACGCGCTGACCATCGGGTTTGCCCGGCGCTTCGCCACCTACAAGAGGGCCAATCTGATCCTGAGAGATATCGAAATGCTGGCCTCGATGGTGAACGATCCCAAACGGCCTCTGCAATTCGTTTTCGCGGGCAAGGCCCACCCTCACGATGAGCCGGGCAAGCGCGTGTTGCAGCAGATCGCGGATCTCATGCGGGACGCCAAGTTCGCCAACAAATTCGTGTTTGTCGAAGACTACGACATCAACGTGGGCCGTCATTTCGTGCAGGGTGTCGATGTATGGCTCAACAATCCCCGGCGTCCGCTCGAAGCCTCCGGCACCAGCGGCCAGAAAGTTGTCTTGAATGGCGGTCTGAATCTTTCCGTTCTGGACGGCTGGTGGGCCGAAGCCTATGACGGATTGAACGGTTTTGCTATCGGAACCGGCAGGACGCACACCAACATGGATGTTCACGATACGCGCGATGGGGAAGACCTGTACCGCGTTCTTCGCGAGGAAGTCATTCCACTCTTCTATCACCGCGACCGCGACGGCTTGCCGCGCGGCTGGATCAAGCGCATGAAGCGCACCATTCGCACGCTTGGCTGGAGGTTCAACGCCAACCGCATGGTCATGGACTACACTCGGAAATGCTATGTCCCGGCGGCCGGCGGCAATTCCAGCGACATGCGCGCGCCCGTATAGATGATGATTGTGGATGTCCCGGCAATCTTCTGCCGGGTTTTGCGTATCCTTAAAGAAGGCGGTCCGGCTGTGACGATTTTTTCCCCCTGTGACCCCCATCACGCTGGAGGGTTCCCCTCATCACATCGCTGCCCGCCTCCCGGCGCTATGATACTGTTGGCTGGAGAGGATGATGAAAGGAGGGCGTCATGGTTACGCAAGATATTCTGTTCATGGCGTTGCTCATTCTCAGCCTTCTTTTTTTCACGCACTGGGGAGGCATGCGCCACATCCGGCATTGAGCCGATGAAAGTTTGCAGTGATGCGCTGCGGGCTGAATCCTGTCGCTGACGGGGGAGGGCGAATAAACCGCGGTCTGCGGGCGGCCTTCGTCGCGAGCGCACGGATATGTTCGGATTGCAGCCTCGACGACTTGGCGCATTCGGAAGCGGAGATTCAGGTTTCATGAGGGGGCTAAGGATGGGAACGCACGCAGGGTTACGACTTCTGATCGGCATAGCGGTGGGTTCGTTGCTGTTTCCCGCCGGGATCGCCGTGGCACAGACAAAGTCAGCGCCTCAAAAAGAGTACGAGCGCCTGATCTACTCGGTGAAAGGACCGGATCTCTATCGTGCTCATTGTGCGCCGTGCCATGGGGTTGATGGCAAAGGTGACGGAGCGGTTGCGCCAGCTTTGAAGACCAAGGTCGCTGATTTGACCGTCCTGGCCAAAAACAGCGGAGGAAAATTTCCAGTCGAGCGCGCGCGGAAGATTATCTTGGGCGAAGAACCCTCGCTCATTCCCCATGGTTCCCGGGAGATGCCCATCTGGGGACCGATTTTCCACCAGATCGAGAATGACCGGGATTTCGGCAACGTGCGCATACAAAACCTGATCAAATATCTGGAAACGATCCAGCAGAAATAGCGGCTGCAAGCACGGAATTCCCACGATGCGCCCTTAATATGTTTATCTTCTGGTTCCGCGAGATTTCTCGCGCCTTTTTTTGATCTACAATATAAACATGCAGCGGAAGATCTTCTGGTCCACGTGGACGTTGTTGGGATTGCTGGCGGATGTCGCACTGCCATTCTGGTGGAGCCTGGGGGCGACGATTCCGCTGGGCGCGTTGAGTTGGTGGGTGGCCTACCGCAGCGGCTGGTTTTAGCGCGGATTTCGAGCCGCGCCGGCCTGCAGGATTTTGAATTCGCACGCCAATTGCCCGCACGTTTTGCGCCTGTCCTCCCTTCACGCTAAACTGGTGGCGGGAGAAATTCGAGTCATTTGCCTCCAATCATCACTGCACAGGGACTTTCCAAAAGATACGGCGCCGAACCGCTCTTCCAGGATATTTCGTTTACGGTTTCCGAGGGCGAACGCATCGGCCTGATCGGGCCGAACGGGTCGGGCAAGTCCACGCTGCTGGAAATTCTCTACGGCCGCGTGCGCCCGGATACCGGGGACGTCGCGATTCGCAAGCGCACGCGAATGAGCTGCGTCACGCAGAATTCGGAATTCCCTCCTGGGGCCACGATCCGGTCCGTGATCGAGGCGGCCATGGATCGCGCGGCAGTGCCGCAGAAAGAGCGGGCATCGCGCATGGCCCCGCCGCTGGGGCGCGCCGGCTTTACCGAACTCGATACGCCCACCGCGGAGCTTTCCGGCGGCTGGCGCAAGCGCCTTGCGATTGTCGAAGGACTGGTCCAGGGGCCCGATGTCCTGCTGCTGGACGAGCCGACCAATCATCTGGATTTTGCCGGGATCAACTGGCTCGAAGCGGTGCTGCAGAACGCGCCGTTTGCGTGCGTCGTGGTCAGCCACGACCGCTATTTTCTCGAAAATGTCACTACTGCGGTGGTGGAGCTGGCGCGCATGTATGAGAATGGTTTTCTGCGTGTCAGCGGAAACTACAGCACGTTCCTGGAGGCCAAGGAGCAGTACCTGCACGCGCAGCGCAAACGGCAGGAATCGCTCGAGAACCGCGTGCATACGGAAATTGAATGGCTGCGCCGCGGTCCCAAAGCCAGAACGACGAAATCGAAGGCGCGCATCGGCACGGCGCACGAAATGATCGGCGAGCTGGCGGACCTGAACACGAGGACGCGCACGTCCGCTGCGAAAATCGATTTTTCCGCGACCGACCGCCAGACCAAGCGCCTGATCGCGCTGGAAGATTTGACCTATGCGATCGGCGGTCGCACGCTGTTCGAGGGAATCAATTTTGCCGTGACGTCGGGAATGCGCGTGGGGCTGGTCGGCCCCAACGGGAGCGGCAAAACGACGCTGCTGCGCCTGCTGCGCGGCGACATCCAGCCCACGCGCGGAGAAATCCGCAAGGCCGATTCGTTGCGCATCGTCTACTTCGACCAGAATCGCGAACTGGATCCCGACGTCAGTCTGCGCCGCGCCCTTGCGCCCGACAGCGATTCCGTCATTTATCAGGAACGTGTGATTCATGTCGCTTCCTGGGCGGCAAGGTTTCTATTCGATCCCGAGCATCTCAGCCAGCCCGTCGGCAAACTCTCCGGCGGGGAGCGCGCGCGCGTCCTGATCGCGCAGCTCATGCTGCAGCCGGCCGACGTGCTGCTGCTGGACGAGCCCACCAATGACCTGGACATACCCACGCTGGAAATTCTGGAAGAGAGCCTGCTCGAATTTCGAGGGGCGCTGGTGCTGGTGACGCACGATCGCTACATGCTGGATCGCGTTTCGACCGTCGTGCTCGGCCTGGACGGTCTGGGCAGCGCCGAACGCTTTGCCGATTACTCGCAGTGGGACGTCTGGCAGCGCTCGCGGCAAAAGGGAACCGCCAATTTTTCCAGTGGAGCCAGGCGTTCCGCTGCGCCGGGCGAGACCGGGCCGGCTGCATCAAAAAAGAAGCTTAGCTACATGGAGGCTCGCGACCTCGAAACCATCGAAACACGCATCGCCGAGGCGGACGCGCAACTGGAAGCCAAGCGCACCGCCCTGGAAGATCCCGCCGTCACCAGCGACCCTCAGCTTCTGAAAGATGCGTGCATCGCCATGGAAGAGGCGCAGGACGTTTTGGATCGCCTGTACGCGCGTTGGGCCGAGCTGGAAAAAAAGAAGGGCGAGCGCTGATAACCCGATTTCGGCTCCAGGGGGCCCGGCCAGCGTCGGCGCGCATTCTCTACGGATCATCCAAATCACGAGCGGATCACGCAGATCACGAGCGTCCGATTGTGCGGACGTTTCCACCGGTAGGGTTGTAAGATTCACTTACGGTGATTCGAAATCGCACTTCGGGTCGAACGACCTGACAATGGGGAGGAAAGAAGAATGAGAAAGATAATTTTCGGCGCGTTGCTGGCGGTTCTGGTGGCGCTTCCGGCGGGCGCGCAAATGACCCCGCAACCGGCGACAAAAGATTCGCTGTCCACGTGGCTGAGTAACTCCTACGGCGTGAACCGGAAATTCCTGGTGGGCGCCGCGGAGGAGATGCCGGAACAGTTCTACGGGTTGCGGCCGGGAGCGCAGATGGAAGTGCGCACGTTCGGGCAAATCGTGGGGCATCTCGCCAATTTCAATTTTCTCTGGTGTTCGGACGCGAAAGGCGAAAGAAATCCCAACCAGGGCAACGATTTTGAAAAGCTCACCGCCAAGGCCGACCTGGTGAAGGCCCTGAGCAGCGCGCTGGACTATTGCGACGGCGCCTACGCGGCGTTAACCGACGCCTCCGGCATGGATATCATTCAGGCCACTACCGACAGCGGGGGAAAGGTTCCGCTTCTGCGGATCAGCCGGCTGATCTTGAATCTGGCGCACAACAACGAACATTACGGGAACCTGGTCACGTACATGCGAATCAAGAGCATCGTGCCGCCATCCTCCCGGCCGCGTTGAGTTTTGCTCGTGCCTGTTCACGTTTGAAAATTGGCCTGAGCATCGCCCCGGCTTTTCGGGCGAAGGGTTCGCTGCGGACCGGCGCGGTTTCGTGATATCGTGCGCGGAAATGCCAGGCGCAACCTGCCACAAGAGCCTGGTTGGGGGTGCGCATGAAAAATCGCGTTTCCGGCAGCCGCGAAGTTTCCCGGAGTTTTTCAAAAGCGGAGCACTCGCCCTCTGATTTCACCTCTTCCCGCAGGAAATTTCTGAAGGCGCTGGCCGTGGCAGGGGCGGGCGCGATCCTGCCCGCAAGCGGCCTGCTCGGGCAATCCGCGTCCGGCGTCACCCGGATTACGCCCGGGCGGATTGACGTGCATCACCATATGTTCCCTCCGTTCTACGTGAAGGCCATGGAAAGTGAACTCCGCGCACAGGGATTCGTGGCCAGGCCGTGGACCCCAGCCACGTCTCTCGACATGATGGATAAGGCCGGCGTGGCGACAGCCATGTTGTCGCCGGTACAGCGGCTGGTCATGGACTCGATGAGCGACAAGAGCGAGCAGGCGCGCAGATTGGCCCGGCAGAGCAATGAATACGTCGCGCAACTGGTTCGGGATTACCCATGGCGGTTTGGAAATTTCGCCGCCCTGCCTTTGCCGGATGCCGACGGCAGCCTGCGGGAGATCGCCTATTCGCTGGACACTCTAAAAGCCGACGGGATTGCCCTGTGGACCAGTTACATGGACAAGTGGGTTGGCGACCCCGCGTTCTGGCCGGCCTATGAGGAGCTGAATCGCCGCAACGCAGTCGTCTTTTATCATCCCGCAAAGGCCTCCTGCTGCCGCGACCTTCCAGGGCAGTCGGGAATCATCGAGTACGATATCGACACGGCGCGCGCGATCGACAGCGTGCTGTGGAACGGCACGCTCTCGAAGTTTCCGAACGTCCGCCATATTTTCAGCCATTCCGGCGGGGCATTCACCACGCTGGCTGCCCGCATCATTGACGATTTTCCAAAGAACCGCGCCGATAAAGTTCCCAACGGCCCCGCGTACGAAATCAGGAAACTGTATTTTGACACTGCGCACGCCAGCAAGCCGCCAGCCCTGGACGCTTTGAAGGACCTGGTCCCCGTCTCACAAATCATGTATGGCAGCGACGTTCCGATTCGGAATTTTGACTTGACCGACGCAGGGCTGGAAGTTTATTCGGGATTCTCAGAGGCGGATTGGAAGGCCATCAATCGAGGAAATGCCGAGCGGTTGTTCCCCAGGCTGAAAGCATAAATGCGGCCGGTTCACGCTCTCCGGAAAATCGAAAAGGAATGACCGGCCGGTAACACAAGAATGGCGTGCAATATCTTTCCTAGTGTCGCGATATCTTATCCTGGAACTTCTTTTTCCAGCTGCGCGAGCAGGCGTTCGACAAGTTCCTGCCGAGCCAGGAGAAGATGTCGAAAATCCTTCGCCTCCGTGCGCGCGACTTCGAGTTGAAGGTCTTGGAAGTGATCGCTCAGAAACCCCTTCAGCGTGCGTGCGTCCTTCTCCGTGAGATTCAGCTGCATTTTTCGACCTCCCTGCCGGATTTTACCACGCGGCCTTAGCCGGGAAGGGTCATTTTCCGCTGAAGGCCGGGCCAGCCTCCGAACCCGTCCCCGCAAATCTCAGAAAAGACCGTATGAATTTGCTGGGACTGGCCCTCGCGTACGAATCAGCGGCGGATGCTAAACTGGGAGAATTCTGTGCATCGTTACGGGCCAGTGCGGCAGATTGTTTCGTGTTGCGATTGACAAGAACACGTTCGGACTGCAGTATTTTCAAGACACGGCCGTCATTAAGGACCGAACTTCACAACCGCCTATGGGAATCAATCAACGCGTATCAGCTTTCGCCGCGCTACTTCTAATCAGCTTCGTTTTTTCGATAACAATCCTGGCCGGGTGTGGCCGCCCATCGTCGCAGGACGCCCCGAAGCCAAACGATGAACGAGGCGCCGGATTGAAGCCATCCACGCGGAAGCCGAATCGCGGCGGAAGTCCACCCGACCCCTCAGCGCCCGGAGTGTTCACCTATCACAACAATCTGGCCCGCACAGGGGTGAATCCAAACGAGACCATTCTCACGCCCGACAATGTGAACCCCAAAACGTTTGGAAAGCTGTTTTCCAATCCAGTGGACGGATACGTCTATGCCCAGCCCCTATACGTGCCCGGCGTCTCTTTTCCTGAAGGTCCGCGCAATGCCGTATATGTGGCTACGGAAAATAACAGCGTTTACGCCTTTGACGCGGACAGCGGCGGCTCGCCGCTCTGGCACGTGAACCTGTCGGAAAACGGTACGCCGGTGCCAATCGCCGACTTTGACGGCTGTGATCAGATCATTCCGCACGTGGGCATCACCAGTACCCCGGTGATTGACCCCTCGACAGGAACGTTGTACGTCGTCGCCATGGTAAAATTCAACTCCGCTACGGGCCCCAGCTATAAGCAACGTCTGCATGCGCTCGATATCGCCACCGGCGCAGAAAAATTTGGCGCCCCGGTGAACATAGCCGGCTCGGTCCCCGGCACTGGCGAAGGCCAAGTCGGCGGCATCGTACCATTCGATCCATTCACCCAAATCAATCGTCCAGGGCTGGCGCTGTCCAACGGCGTGGTTTACATCGCTTTCGGATCGCACTGCGACTTGAATTGGTATCACGGATGGATATTCGGCTACAGCGCGGAAACCAGGGAGTCCTCCAATTCACATGAAACCAGCAAGTCCGCGAAGCTTGCTTTGCATTCAATCTACAATACGACCCCCAACGGTTATTGGGGGGCCATCTGGCAGGCCGGAGGCGCTCCGGCGATCGATGCCCAGGGCAACCTCTTCGTCGTGACCGGGAACGGAACTTTCGGTGGCGCTGACTACGGCGACTCGTTTCTAAAACTCAGGCCGAGGGGAAATTCGCTTCGCGTCGCCGACTCCTTCACGCCCTTCGATCAGAAAGCGCTCGACAAGGATGACAACGATCTCGGCGCATCAGGTCCCATTCTGCTGCCCGACCAGCCGGGTCCGCGGTCGCGTCTGGTTGTGGGCGCCGGAAAGAGCGGCGTGATCTACGTTGTGGATCGCGATCGCATGGGTCGCTTTGTGGGGGCAGGCAACGACGCCCAGATCGTTCAAAGAATTTCCGGAGCGATCGGCAGGAATTTTGCCACGCCGGCGTACTGGAACGGCTACGTCTATTTCGGGGGCGTCGGCGATACTCTGAAAGCGTTCTCGCTGACCGACGGCCGGCTTTCGGATGCTGCCGTCTCCCACTCCTCGGGAAAATTTAACTATCCGGGCACCAGCCCGTCGATTTCCTCCAACGGCACGGAGAACGGCATCGTCTGGGCCCTGCAGAACGGCGAGCACTATCGCCATGGGCCGACTGTCCTGCACGCTTACGACGCCACCGATCTCTCTCACGAGTTCTACAACAGCAGCCTCTCCGGCGCTCGTGATGTGGCCGGCCCCGCCGTCAAGTTCACCAGCCCCACGGTTGTCGGCGGCAAGGTATACGTTGGCACGCAGAACAGCGTGGTTGCCTACGGCCTTCTGGACTGAGCTGTTGGCTGTGCCCGGACCAGCGGTCAGCCCGCGGAAGAAAACCCTTCGCTGACCCTTGCGATGGCGCAAGTAGCGCCGTTTTTCTCGCTCCGGGGGGAGGAGAGAATTCCGCCGAATGATTTCGCCGCGCGCCTGTGGTAAATTCAGTCATTCCCGCAGAACTAAGGACAACCATCGTGGATACTCTTCATCAGAGAACCTGGCTTGGCTATCTAGCGGTTGTCCGAATCCTCGTAGGCATTCAATTTTTTCTGGTCGCCTGGCCAAAGGTCGTTGGAGGCCGTTTCCTGGCCGGCCAGGGTCAGGGTCTCGCCGAGCGGCTTCTGGCCGGAGCCCAGCATGATCCCCTCCTGTGGCACCGCGCGTTTATCACGGGCTTTGTCGCTCCGCACGCTCATTTCTTCAGCTATCTGGTAGCCTTCGGCGAGTTGGCCATCGGTATCTCCCTGATCACGGGATGCCTGGTGCGGGTCTCCTCGAGTTTCGGGGCTTTTCACAACGCGAACATTTTTTTCGCGTTAGCCTACGTCAATAACGCGCAAGCAAACTACAACCGGCTGCTGGTCCTGTTGCACATCGTGTTCATCTTCTCCTCTGCAGGCCGCGTGTTCGGCATCGATGGCCTGCTGGCGAAGCGATTCCCCCGGTCGCGGCTCTTCTAGCGATTCCAAGTCGAAAAATCCGCATTCAATCACGTAGTGCAGCCAAGGAAATCCTAATAAAAAGTGCCCAGTTGCCGCCCGAGAAGCGCGAATCCCGGCAACTGGTCCAGCACGCAACAATGCACAGCGACATCTCACCATTAGAAAGAAAGGCCCAAAAAATTCCCCCTGTTGATCCAACCCGGTGTGCTGATATACAATCCGCGCGTCCCCAACATCCTAAGGGCGGAATCCGTTCATGCGGCGAAACCTGCCCCATGTCTGTGTGGCCGTGTCCCGAGTGAGGAGTTGCGGAAATGGTTGGTGAGAGGGAACTAACGAAGCGGCTCATTGCATGTATCGAGACGGAGGCCCACATTCCGCCATTTCAAATGGGCGTAGCACAAAGCATCGTGCGCCGGATTGTTCCAATGGTAATGACGATCATCAAGGAAGAGGTTCGAATTGCTGTTCGCGAGCATTCGCTGGAAACTTACGAAGACCACTGAAGATTCGCCTGAAAAATCAACCACCCCGGCGACTGAGTCCATGATCCTCGCGGACTGCCGTCCTGAGAATAGGTCCTGATAAACATTTTTCTCCGTATGTATGGTCCGCCGCAGAGATGAATGCGAAAAACGAGCGATAGCAGATAGTCTGCGCTAATATATTCGCCTGTTGGTGGCAATTTCCCGCAGGCACTATGAGCTTAAGGTTAACCGGTTCGGTGGGATTTATGGAGCGGGCGATGGGAATCGAACCCACGTCTAAAGCTTGGGAAGCTTCTATTCTACCATTGAACTACGCCCGCACGGATTTAACGCTATCAAACCCGCCGAAGTCTTGCAAGAATTCAATACCCGCGGTTTCGTGCTAGAGTGTCGCGTTACACTGGTCAAACGGGCATCCGTGCCTGTTCGCGTTTTGCGCGCATCCATGGGCCGGCCACTTCAGGTTGCGCGGGCGCATGGAAGTAATTTGCCAATGAGCGGGTACTTGTCATCACGGGGAGGATAGCTTGGCGTACCGGGACTTGCGCGAATTCATCGCGAAGCTGGAAAAAGAAGGCGAATTGAAACGCATCGCCGCCGAAATCGATCCGATCCTCGAGATCACGGAAATTACCGATCGTGTCACCCGCGCCGGAGGGCCGGCGCTGCTGTTTGAACGGCCCAAGGGCTCGCGCGTGCCTGTGCTCATCAATATGCTGGGCAGCGAGCGGCGCATGAACCTGGCGCTCGAGGTTTCCGGCGTGGACGAAGTCGGCGCGCGCATCCGCGGCTTTCTCGACATGCAATCGCCGCAGGGGCTGCTGGATAAAATTAAAATGTTGCCGAAACTCGCCGAGCTTGGCTCGTTTTTTCCGAAGTCGGTCAAGACGGGGCCGTGCAAGGAAGTCATTCGACGCGACAACTTCTCGCTGTTTGACTTTCCGATCCTGCAGTGCTGGCCGAAAGACGCGGGGCGCTTCATCACCTGGCCGCTCGTCTTCACGCGCAATCCGGAAACAGGCAAGCGCAACGTCGGCGTGTATCGCATGCAGGTGTACGACGAGCGCGCCACGGGCATGCACTGGCAAACGCAAAAGCACGGCGCCGAACATTTTCGCCGTGCGCGCGCCGCCAATCCCGACGGGCGCATCGATGTGGCTGTCGCGATTGGGTCCGACCCCATGACGTGCTTGTCCGGCATTCTCCCGATTCCGCCGGATCTGGACGAAATGATGTTTGCCGGTTTCCTGCGGCGCGACCCGGTGGAAATGGTCCGGTGCGAGACTTCCGATCTGGAAGTGCCCGCCAACTCCGAAATCGTTTTGGAAGGTTACGTGGACCTGAAGGAGATGCGCACGGAAGGCCCGTTCGGCGATCACACGGGCTTTTATTCACTGGAAGGGGAGTTTCCGGTCTTTCATGTGACCTGCGTGACGCAGCGCCGTGATCCCATCTATCTGACGACGATCGTTGGCCCGCCGCCGCAGGAGGATTTTTTCATGGGGCACGCGGTCGAGCGCATTTTTCTGCCCGTAATGAAAATGCAGTATCCGGAGATTGTGGACGTAGCCATGCCGGCCGAGGGCGTTTTCCATAACCTGATGATTGTCTCGATCCGCAAGTCTTACCCGGGCCATGCGCGGAAGATCATGCACGCGATCTGGTCGCTGGGGCAGGCGATGTTTACCAAGGTCGTTGTGGTCGTCGACCATGACGTGAACGTGCAGAACTTCAGCGAAGTCACCTGGAAATCGCTTTGCGCCATCGATCCGCAAAGGGATATCGAGTTTGCCATGGGCCCGGCCGATACGCTGGACCATGCCTCGCGCATCCAGGATTACGGCTCAAAAATGGGGATTGACGCGACGCGCAAATGGGAGAGCGAGGGATTCCGGCGGCCGTGGCCGGACGAAATTGTGATGGACGCGGAGACCAAGCGGCGCATCGAGAAGATTTGGGACACGCTGGGTCTGCAGCGATAGCAGAAAGTTCGGCAAAAAAGTGTCTTGGAAGGACACACAAGTAATAGTAGTTCTAGTATTCACCGTACTCTATTAGTGGCACTTTTTGCCCTTTACCTGTCCGCGCGTTCAGCCGCCTAAACGGTATTCTTCAGAACAACATGCGAATCCGATTGCTTGACACTTGGGATGCCGGGTGCCAAATTCGCTGTGTGCGGCGCATGCCTTGTGAAGTGAAACGCCACGAAACGCAGGCGTGTCGCACCGCAGATTTTGGGGTGCCTGGGGTCCTGTGAGGTATTTAGGCCGATAGAAATGCACGGGCGACCATGGTTGTGGCGGCCAAAACGCCTGATCCTCCCCGCAAAGCAGTGGCGGCGATTGGGGACGACCTGAAGATTCAGGCTGTTCCGGGCGGGGGCAAGAATTCGGCTTATGCTGCTTGTCTCTGAGCCGATAAGCCATTTTAGGGCAGCATTAAGCAAGCGGGTGAGTGGCAGGGAGTCCTAGAGGGGTTTCGACATGTTTGGTGGCGGAAAAAACAAGACTCTCGTGGGGTTGGACATCGGCTCGAGCTCCATCAAAGCCGTCGAGCTGAAAAGCACCAAACACGGATTTGAGCTGGTCAGCTTTGGCCTGGAACCTCTGGCGCAGGATACCGTCGTGGACGGAGCCATCATGGATGCCCCGCTGGTGGCCAGCGCCATCAGCAACATCTTCGAGACGCAGAAGATAAAAACCAAGGACGTGGCCACCGCGGTTTCCGGGCACTCAGTGATTGTCAAGCGGGTCACGCTTCCCATGATGACCGAGGACGAGTTGTACGACCGCATCTCGGCCGAGGCCAGCCAGCACATTCCATTCGACATTGCGGACGTCAATCTGGACCATCAGCTCCTGGAGTCCCTGGACTCGCAGCTGGATGTGCTGCTGGTGGCGGTCAAGAAAGACAAGATTTTAAATCACACGAACGTGCTGGCGCAGGCGGGCAAGAATTCGACCGTGGTGGATATCGACGCCTTCGCGCTGCAGAACTGCTTTGAAGTGAATTACGATCCCGACCCCGGCCAAACGGTTGCGTTGCTCAACATCGGCGCCAGCGTCATGAACATCAACATTGTGCGCGGCGGAATACCGCTGTTTACGCGCGACGTTTCCGTCGGGGGCAACCAGTACACCGACGCCCTGCAAAAGGAACTCGACCTCAGCTTTGACGACGCGGAACGTTTGAAGAAGGGCGAAAACATTGCCGGCGTCGCTGAGGAACATCGCGGAACCATCCTGCGTTCGGTCACCGATATCCTGGTCCTTGAAATCCAGAAGACATTTGACTTTTTCCGGGCCACCGCGACCGGCGAAAGTATCCAGAAGATTGTCGTGGCCGGCGGCAGCGCTCGCGTGCCGGGACTGATGGATATTCTTCGCGAAGAGTTCGGGGTTCCCGTCGAGGAACTGTACCCTTTCCGCAAGATCGTGATCAATCCTGCGCGGCACAATGAAGATCAGATTCGTGAACTTGCCCCGCGCCTGGCGATCGCCGTAGGTTTGGCGCTCAGGAGTTTTGACGAACCATGATCCGTATCAACCTGCTAGGCAGAACACGACCGAAAGCCACGCGCACGGCCATGCCGATCGAGGCGACGCTGCAATATGTCCTTCTCGTGATCGCGCTCGTGGTCAGCATGGGAGTCCTCTATGGCCACTACCTGCTGATGAACCGCGAAAACACGCGCGTTCTCGCGCACATCCAGAAGCAGATGGGGGAGAAGTCGCGCTTGGAACAGCTGAAAGTGCAGGTGGAAAACTTTGAGAAGCAAAGGGCTGTTCTGCAGCAGCGCATTTCCGTGATTGAACAGCTCCAGAGGAATCGCACCGGTGGCCAGGAACTGCTGAACGCCATTGCCAATACGGTGAGCCGCACGGACACGCTTTGGCTGACCTCGGTGAGTCGCAAGGGCGATTCGTTAACCATCAATGGGTCGGCGGGTTCGATCAATGCGGTCGCGAACTATATTACGCAATTGAAGCGCTCCGGGTATTTTCAGCAGGTGGAAATCCAGGATTCGGCTCAAGACGCCTCCATCAAGGCCGTAGAGGTATTTAATTTCACATTGACGGCGAAATTCGGCCTGCCGGGCGATATGCCGGCAGCCACCGGTGCAGCGGCATCCGGCGCGCCGGCGGCCGGCAAGCCGGGAAAGATTTAGGGGGATCAATGGCGATTTCGTTCCGCGAATATCCATGGTATCTCCAAGTGCTGATCTTTTTTGCGCTTGTCCTGATCATTATCGGGGCTGGGGAATATGTGCCAATGTCCCCGGTAGCGTCGCTGCGCAACGAGCTGAGCGCGAATCACAACAAGGATTCGGATTTGAATCGCCAGGTAGCCGAATTGCAGGTGTACGAGCGCCGCAATGCGGAATTCAAGCTCCAGATGGCGGCGCTGGTGAAGCAACTGGATACGCTGAAGACGATCGTGCCCGAAGACAAAGAGGTGGATGAATTCATGCGGCTGCTGCAGGGAGCGGCATCGGCCTCGGGCGTGCAAATCCGGAGTTTTACCGCGAAAGCGGTTGTCCCGAAAGACTATCACTACGAACTGCCGTTTCAAATTGAAGTCGACGGGCCTTATTACAGTATTGAGGATTTCTTTTCCAGGCTGAGCCGGCTCTCCCGGATCATCAATGTGGGAGACCTGACGTTCACCAGTCTAAGCGATACGAAGACCACAAAATATCCGGTACGTCCCGGCACTACCGTAACCGGCACATGCCTGGTCACTACATTCTTCAGCAAGCCAGGGGATTCCGCACCAGCCCCGGCTGCAAAGAATCAACCCGCCCGTCGTTAGGCGGAATTGAGCCGAATGAATATGCGACTCGCAAAGCTTTCGCGAACACTGTTGATGCTGGCGCTGCCGGCGGCCCTTGCGGCCTGCGCGTTTGCACAGGAACATCCGAACGTACGGCCCAACGCTGTGCGCGGTCAGATGGGGCAGGCCCCCGGCGCATCGCAGCCAAGGGCTGCGGCACAGGCCAAGCGCGCCCCGGCGAAGTCCGCCACAGCCCCCGGCAAAACAACGGCGGTAAGAAAAGCTTCCGTGAAGCGGCGTGATCCGTTCGAGACGCTGCTGAACAAGGCTCCGTCGGGCAGTGGGACTCCCCAAAATCTGCCGCCCGGAAAAGCGGGGCTCATCGTATCCACATTGAGAATCAACGGAATTGTCCGCGATTCCAACGGAATGATCGCAATCGTATCCAACCCGCAGAAGCGTGTGTATTTTCTGAGGGAAGGGGACAAGTTGTATGACGGCTCAGTC
Organism: Terriglobia bacterium; assembly: GCA_963746945.1. GTDB lineage: Bacteria > Acidobacteriota > Terriglobia > Acidiferrales > UBA7541 > Palsa-360. Next base: position 213,835 of record CAVVDG010000003.1, read on the forward strand.
GATAAAATCTCACTCGATTCCATATCGTTCCATGAGTATGGCAAAGACGCATTTGGAAAACGCCTAGAGCGTCAGGTGACCAAGCGACTTTACCCAAGTCCAGGAGAACAGCAATGAAGACCAAATGGCCGGCTTTCGGGTTCGGTTGCCTACTGCTGGCGTGTGCCGCGGTGGCGGCTCTACCCGCGTGCGCGCAAGTTGCTCCAGTGTCCAGCGTGAGCACGGCTGCGCGAACGGCCTCGATTTCCGATGTCGAAGTGGCCCACACGGGGCAACAGACGACCGTGCGCATCAACGGGACCGGAGAACTTCGCTACCAGACTTCACGTCTGAACTCGCCGCCTCGCCTGGTCCTTGATTTTTTGGATACGCGTCTGCCCGCCGCGCACCACAAAGTGCCCAGCGCTTATGCGCCGGTGCTGGCCGTCCGCATGGGAAAACCAAATCCCGAAAAATCACGCGTGGTGATCGATCTGGCGAAACTGGTTCCCTATCACATTCAGGAGGATGGCTCCACCGTAACGGTTTCCTTCACCGCACCGGCTGTCCGGCCCAGCGCGGCTTCATTCCGGCCGGTCAGAAAACCCGTGCGGCAAAAAGTGGCATCGCTCCGCGTTCCTGAAATGCCGCTTCCGACGTGGCTGACCGGCAAGAACATGGGGTTTGCGCGGCCTGCGAATGGTCCCGTTGCGCCCGCACCGCAGCCTGCTCGGCAGATGGCGGCTCAGGCCGTCTCGCCTGCTTCCGGAAAGAAATACACGGGCGACCCGATTTCAGTGAACCTGAAGGATGTCGACCTGAAGGACTTTTTCCGCCTGATTCATGAAATCAGCGGATTGAACGTCGTGTTGGACCCGTCGGTGCATGGAACGGTAACCCTGGTCCTCGATCAGGTTCCCTGGGATCAGGGACTGGACATTGTGTTGCGCAACAATGGCCTGACCAAGGAAATCGACGGCAACGTCCTCCGCATCGCCACGCAGGATACGTTGAAGCGCGAAGCGGATCAGCGCCGCGAGCTGCTGAAGGCGCAAAGCGACGCGATCGAGCCGGTGACGGTCACTCGCGTTCTCAGCTACGCGCAAGCGAATTCGATGGTGCCCACCCTGAAGAAGTTTCTGACGGCTCGTGGCGATGTCTATGCGGACACACGCTCGAACACCTTGATCATTCGGGATATTCCGTCTTCCATACCCAAGATCGATGATTTGCTGAGGCAGTTGGACCGGAAATCGCAGCAGGTGGAAATTGATGCCCGGGTGGTGCAGGCTTCCCGATCGTTTGCGCGTGAAATCGGCACCCAACTCGCCTATTCCTTCGGGGCCGGACATAACGCGTTCGGCGGGAACACGACCGTGGGAACCAGCCCGGTCACTCGAACGGTCGTTCCGCCATTTTCCTCTCCGGCGTATGTCGTTGGGAATTCGACACTGACTGAGGGAACGGCGGTAGGCGTGCAAATGCCCTTGGCGACCAACCTGGCGGCTACGGCTGCAACCAGCGGGCTGACTTACATTTTCAGCAGTCCTAACTTTGCACTCGACTTTATGCTCAGCCTCATGGAAAGCCGGGGCGTGGGCAAGGTGCTGTCCGAACCCAAAGGCATCACCCAGAACAACGAGAAGTTGACCGTGAAACAGGGTACGAAGATACCGATTCAGACGAACATCAACAACACGATTGCCGTGCAATATGTGGATGCGGTCCTGAAGCTGGAAGTGACTCCGCAGATTACGGCGGCAGGCACTGTTTTCCTGGACATTACGGTTGAAAATACGCAAATCGACCAGGGCATCGCGCGCATTCAAGGCATGCCTGCCCTGGACACGCAGTCCACGCAGACCAAAGTGCTGGTCAATGACGGTGGCACGGTGGCCATCGGCGGCGTGGTTGTAAACAACCAGAACACCAGTACCGATCAGGTGCCTCTGCTGGGAAGCATGCCCTTGATTGGAAACCTGTTCAAACACACTTCGATTACTGTATCCACACAGGAACTGCTGTTCTTCGTAACGCCTCGAATTTTGCCGGGATAAGTTGCGAGGTACTGTACCGGGTAGTTCGGGAGGAGGCTTCGGTCTCCTCCCTTCTTTTTATGCCGAAACCTACCATGACCAGGCTCAAGAGGCTGCGCGGCGCTCTCAACGAAGTGGGAGTCGATGCGCTGCTGGAGACTTATCTGCCCAATGTCTATTATCTGAGCGGGTTTTCGGGAGACTCAGGCGCGCTGCTGGTGGAATCCTCCTCCGCGACTCTGTTCACCGATGGCCGATTCACCATTCAGGGGAAGCAGGAATCTCCCGGATTCCGCCTGCGCATCCATCGCGGTTCGCTGCTGGAGGCGGTTGCCGAACAACTGAAGAAAAAGGCGCGGCCCCGGGTTGCCGTCTCTCCCTCACGGCTCACCCTGGCGGATTGGAAGACGCTCAAGAAGACGGCGGGAAAGAATGTCAGGTGGGTGGGAATTGACGGGATGGTGGACGAACTCCGCGCCGTCAAGGATCCGTTTGAGATTGACCGAATTCGAGATGCCGCGCGTCTAGGCTCCGAGGTCATGCTAGAAACCATCGGTTTGATCCGGCCCGGAGTTAGAGAAATCGACATTGCTGCCGAGATTGGCTACCGCATGCGCCGCAAGGGGGCTTCCGGGGAGTCGTTCGACGCTATTGTGGCTGCCGGACCACGGTCTGCGCTCCCCCATGCGCGGCCCACCGAGCGCCGAATCGGGAAAAACGAGTTGGTCGTGCTGGACCTGGGTGCTATACTGCGCCACTACTGCAGTGATCTTACCCGTACGGTTTATGTCGGGCGGGCGCCTTTGCGGGTCCGCCGCTGGTACCAGGGCGTTCTGGAAGCGCAGAGCGCGGCAAGGGATGCGCTCAAATCCGGGGTAGCGGCTGGTGCAGTGGACGCAGCAGCCCGCAACGTGCTCCAGCATAAAGGGTTGGGCCGCTATTTTGTCCACAGCACGGGACATGGGATCGGCTTGGAAATTCATGAGGATCCCCGAATCGCTCGCGGCCAAAAGAAGCTGTTGCAGGCCGGCAACGTGGTGACTTTGGAGCCAGGGGTATACGTGGAAGGCGTGGGGGGAATCCGTATCGAAGACGATGCCCTCGTGACGTCTCGCGGAAGCGAAATTCTGACAACGGCCCCTCGAGAATTCCTCGAACTTTAAAATTATGAAGGGATCTAAAAAACAAGCGCAATCCTCCGACCTTTCTGTGCCCGGGATCGATCTGGGACAGCTGGAGCGTTTACTGTCCTTCATGTCCGAGCATGGCCTGGAAGAGTTCGAATATGCTCATGGGGACCTGCGTATTCGGCTGAAAAAGGCCATTACGCCGTCCATCGCACCGGCAGCTGCGGCGCTTCCTGCCGCCCCGCCGCTGGCCGCCCCAAGGGTACTGGAGGAGTCTGCAGCGCCCGCCGCGGAAGCGACTCCATCGGCCGAACGCGAACCGGCTTCGCAGGCAACCGTGGTCGGCGAAGAGCAGCATATGATCAAGTCGCCCATCGTCGGCACCTACTACGCGGGTGCAAGTCCGGACTCCGGGCCCTATATTCGCGTCGGAGACATGGTCGAGGCCGGGCAGACCGTCTGTATTATCGAAGCCATGAAGTTGATGAATGAAATTGAAGCGGACATCAGCGGGGAAGTTGTGCGAATCATCGTGGAAAACGGCCAGCCAGTGGAATACGGCGAACCGCTGATTGCGCTGCGGCCCACGGGTAAGAAGAAATAGGCGGCATGTTCTCGCATCTACCGGCCTGAAATGTTTCGAAAAATCCTCATTGCCAATCGTGGTGAAATCGCCCTGCGCGTGATCGATGCGTGCAAGGAACTCGGCATTGCCACGGTGGCCGTGTATTCCGAGGCGGACCGGAACGCTTTGCATGTCCGCTTTGCCGACGAGGCCGTGTGCATCGGGCCGCCGCGCTCCAGCGAAAGCTATCTGAACATCCCCCAGGTGATCAGCGCCGCTGAAATCACCAATGTGGACGCGATTCATCCCGGCTACGGCTTTCTTTCCGAAAATGCAAATTTCGCGGAAGTGTGCGAGGCCTCGCATATCAATTTTATCGGTCCCTCGCCCGATTTGCTCCGCATGATGGGCGAAAAGGACCAGGCGCGCCGCGAGATGGCGGCGGCGGGCGTGCCCGTGGTGCCCGGTTCGCAGGGAATTGTGCCGGATGAGGCCACCGCCCTGGCCGAAGCCGCGCGGATCAAATATCCGGTCATCGTAAAGGCCTCGGCAGGAGGCGGCGGCAGAGGCATGCGCATGGTCCGCAGTGAAGACGAGCTTCCTGGCGCTTTCGGGACGGCGCGCAACGAAGCGCAGCAGGCCTTCGGCGTTCCCGACGTCTATATCGAAAAATTTATCGAGCGGCCCCGCCACATCGAATTTCAGGTACTGGGAGACAAGCACGGCCGCGTCATGCATTTGGGCGAGCGCGAATGCAGCATCCAGCGCCGCCATCAGAAACTTGTCGAGGAGTCCCCGTCTCCGGCAGTCGATGCAAAGCAGCGCGCCGAACTGGGGGCGCGCGTCGTGGAAGCCCTCGAGCAAATCGGATACAGCAGCGCGGGAACCGTTGAGTTCCTGATGGATGAAGACGGCTCGTTTTACTTTATTGAAATGAACGCCCGCATACAGGTCGAACATCCGGTCACCGAACTGGTCACAGGCGTGGACCTGATCAAATCGCAGATCCGTCTGGCGGCCGGTGAAAAACTGGAAGATGTGGTCGGCCAGCCTGTTCCCCGCGGGCATGCCATCGAATGCCGCATCAACGCCGAAGATCCTGAAACATTCGTGCCTTCGCCGGGACGCATTACCGTATTCCGCACGCCGGGAGGTCCGGGAATTCGCGTGGATACGGCGGCGCACGCCGACGGAGTCATCCCGCCGTATTATGATTCGCTGGTGGCCAAGCTGCTTGCCTATGGCGACACGCGCGCCGAATCCATCGCGCGGATGCGGCGCGCCCTGGAGATGTTCGTAGTCGAGGGGATCAAGACGTCCATCCCCCTGCAGCGCAAAATCATGGCCGAGCCCGATTTTGCCGAAGGCCGGTTGGATACGCACTTTCTTGATCGATATGCCACACGCTCGGCTGGATAAATGCACATGAATCTTGTGTTCCCCCGCCTCTATGCCATAATCGATCCCACTTTGGTGACCGAGTCGGAGCTGGCTTTGGCCGAAACGCTGTCAGGATCCGGTGTCGAGCTGGTTCAATACCGCAACAAGACGGCTTCTTCCCGCCATATTTTTGAAATTTCCCGGCAACTCTCCAAAACCCTCGGCGAGCGCGGCGTGCGATTTATCGTGAATGACCGGCCGGACATCGCTTTGCTGACCGGCGCGGGCGGCGTGCACGTGGGGCAGGATGATTTGGGCGTGGAAGAATCGCGAGCCATTTGCGGCGCGGCAATTTCCGGCGGCGCCCGCAAAAATGATTTTTGGGTGGGCGTATCGACGCACACGCTGGAACAAGTGGCCGCAGCCGACCGCACTTCGGCGGACTACGTCGCCTTTGGGCCGATTTTTTCCACGTCAACCAAGCAAAATCCGGACGCCGTCGTGGGCACCGATCTTCTGCGGCGCGCGCGGCAAATGACGGCAAAACCCCTGGTGGCCATCGGCGGTATCACGCTGGAACGCGCGGCGGAGGTCTATCGCGCCGGCGCCGATTCACTGGCCGTGGTTCGCGACCTGATCTGCGCCCCCGACCCGGGGACACGCGCGCGTGCGTTCCTGGAAGTGGCAGCCTCCGCGGCATCTCGCAGCGCGGGATAAGAAAGAGGCCGTATGTCCGAGTTGGAATCCTCAATCCCGGCGCTGAACCCCGGCGATCATGAGCCGACGGGGTTTGTTCGCGGGCTGGGACTGTTCGATTCGACGATGATTGTGGTCGGGTCGATGATCGGCTCGGGCATATTCATTGTCTCCGCCGATATTGCTCGTCACGCAGGGTCGAGCGGCGGATTGCTGGCCGCGTGGGTCATCACGGGCCTGATGACGGTTGCGGCGGCGCTGTCCTACGGCGAACTGGCGGCGATGATGCCGAAGGCGGGCGGGCAATATGTCTACCTGCGCGAGGCGTATTCTCCGCTCTGGGGTTTTCTGTACGGCTGGACGCTGTTTCTGGTAATTCAGACGGGGACCATTGCCGCGGTCGCCGTGGGTTTCGCGCGTTTTCTCGGCGTGATGTGGCCGGCGATTTCTCCGGATCTCTGGGTCGTGCCGCCCATCGCGCTATCCTCAAAATATGCAATCAGTCTTTCCGTGCAGCAACTGATCGCCCTCCTGCTGATTGTTTTTCTCACACTGATCAATACGCGCGGGTTGAAACTCGGAAAATGGATTCAAAACATCTTCACCTCGGCAAAGACGCTGGGACTGGCGGCACTGATTCTGGCGGGAGTGTTTTTCGGCCGGAACGCCGCTGCGATTCACGCGAATTTCAGCAGCCTGTGGGCGACGCACGATCCGCAGACGATCCAGCCGGGCGCGGACTGGATGAAATCGTTCATCCCGTCGGTGACGGCGGCCTCGGGAGTGTTCGGCCTGTTGATCGCATTCGGCGTTTCGCAGGTGGGATCGCTGTTTTCCGCCGATGCGTGGAACAACATCACGTTTACCGCCGGAGAAGTGAAAAATCCGAAGCGGGACATTCCCGTCTCGCTTGCCGTGGGCACCGCCGTCGTGATCACCCTCTATTTTCTGGCGAATGTAGGCTATCTTTCGACGCTCACGCTTCACCAGATTCAGGCGGCGCCGGATGACCGCGTGGCCACCGCCACGCTGGCCGCGATTTTCGGACACAGCGGCGCGGCGCTGATGGCGCTGGCCATCATGGTCTCGACGTTTGGTTGCGCCAATGGCCTGATTCTTGCCGGTGCGCGCGTCTACTATGCGATGGCGCACGACGGATTGTTTTTTCGCGGCATCGGCAGGCTCAACGCGAATCATGTGCCGGCGATGGGGCTGGTCCTGCAGGGGATCTGGGCCGGGATTCTCGTGCTGCTCCGGACGCGGCTGGTGGACCCGGCCACGGGAGCGGTGAGCTACGGCAATCTCTACGGAGTTTTGCTCGATTACGTGATTTTTGCCGCGCTGATGTTTTACGTGCTGACCATCGGCGCAATTTTTGTGTTGCGCCGAAAACGCCCCGACGCCCCACGGCCCTATCGCGCGTGGGGATACCCCCTGGTTCCGATTCTTTATATCGTCACGGCATCGATCATCATGCTGATTCTGATTTTGTACCAGACGCAGGATACCTGGCCCGGGCTGTTGATCGTGCTGCTGGGCGTGCCGGTGTATTGGGTGTGGTCGCGGCGATCCGGAAAGATCCAGGAATAACGCGCGCAATCGCAGTCCATGGAGGAAAGTTTCAAAAGAAGCGCCGCGGTCGGGTAATCTGAGGTGCGCAAAGAAAAGGGGTCTATGGCCAGCCAACTGTTCCAGACGAAGTCGCACGAAGCGCTGATGGAAGAACTTCGCGACGATAACCGTTTGCACCGCGTGCTCGGTCCGGTGCAGCTGTCGAGCCTGGGCGTGGGAGCGATCATCGGCACGGGCATCTTCGTTCTGACCGGCGTGGCCGCGCACGATCTGACCGGGCCCGCGCTCATGCTTTCGTTCGTCGCTTCCGGGCTGACGTGCGTTTTCGCGGCCTTGTGTTATGCGGAGTTCGCTTCCATGGTGCCGGTGGCGGGATCGGCATACACCTACGCCTACGCGACACTGGGCGAGCTGTTCGCCTGGATCATCGGGTGGGATCTCACGCTGGAGTACGCCGTGGCCTCGGCCACCGTCGCGCACGGATGGTCCCATTATTTTCAGGATTTCCTTTCTTATTTCCATTTGGCATTGCCGCACGCCTTCACCAACGCGCCTTTCGATTACGATCTGACTTCGGGCCGGCTCATCTTGACCGGAACCTGGTTCGACTTGCCCGCGATTGTCATTACCATTCTGGTGACCATTGTCCTGGTGAAAGGAATCCGCGAAAGCGCGAGCTTGAATGCCGGGATCGTGATGCTGAAGCTCGCCATTGTCTTCTTCGTGATTGGAGTGGGTGCGTTTTATGTGCATCCGGCCAACTGGCACCCATTCGCGCCGTTTGGACTGAGCGGTCTGAGCTTTTTTGGCCATATCGTTATGGGACGAACCGGGCCGTCCGGCTCGCCGGTGGGGATGCTGGCGGGCGCGGCGATCGTTTTCTTTGCCTATATCGGATTTGATTCGATCTCTACACACGCCGAAGAAGCCCGCAACCCTTCGCGCGATGTGCCCATCGGAATTATGACCTCGCTGATCCTGTGCACGCTGCTCTACATTGCCGTGTCCGCCGTGCTCACCGGGATGGTTCCGTACAATCAGATCAATATCGACGCTCCGGTTTCCGACGCTTTCCGCCAGGCGGGCTTGCCGTGGGCGCAACTGCTGGTTTCCATCGGGGCCGTGGCGGGGATTACGTCGGTGCTTCTGGTGATGATGTTGAGCCAGCCCAGAATCTTTCTGGCCATGGCGCGCGACGGCTTGCTGCCGACCGGATTCTTCGCCGCCGTCCACGAGCGCTTCCGTACGCCCTGGAAGGCCACCATCCTGACGGGCGCCTGTGTGGCCACCATGGGGGCTTTTCTGCCGCTGCGTATCCTGGCGGAACTGGTCAATATAGGCACTTTGCTCGCTTTCGTGATCGTCTGCGCGGCGGTTTTAATCATGCGGCGCACGCATCCCAATGTGCATCGCCCGTTTCGCGCGCCGCTGGGCTCGTTTGTGCCGATCATGGGAATTGTGTGCTGCCTGATCCTGATGTTTTCCCTGCCCGTGGAAAACTGGGTGCGTCTTGCCGTCTGGCTGGTCATTGGACTGGCGATCTATTTCGGGTACGGAGTGCGTCATAGCCGGTTACGCATCGAGAATCGTGAAAAAAATGCCGCAGCCGTGTTGGGCGAGAAGTAAGTTCGAGCAGGCAGCTTGCGAACTTCCGTTGTAAGGCCTTTGCGCGATGCGCCCGCGACTGCTACGCTCAGAAGTGCTGAAAGAGATATTTTCCTCATTCGCGCGGGTTGCCCATCGATACTTGGGATGAACACGCACAACGCGCCTACGCAATCCCCGGCGGTGAGATCGGCATGATCGGCGTGAATTCGCTTTCGTGAAGACATGGCTCCTGAACCCACAACCCGCCTGCAACCCTTCTGGAAAGGCATGGGCCTGGCCGATTGGGCTGCACTTGCGGTTGTCGTCGTTTACGCGGGCCTGTGGGGATTGCGGCAGTTGTTTGCGCAAGTGCCTGATAGCGGCTTCCTTTTGTTTCTTGCGGTTTGCGCCTTGGTCTATCTCGTGGTCCGTGCAGGGATGTGGGCCCGGGACTATCTGCTCTGGCGTCTCCGCAACCGGTTGATCGCCGCCTATCTGTTCATTGCCGTCGTGCCTGTGCTGCTTTTGCTGACGATGGCGGGGCTGGCTGCCTACTTGCTCTATTGGCAGCTCGGATCATATGTCATTTACAACGAGGTCGAGGGTCGAATGATACGCCTGGCCGAGGTTACTGGGTCACTAGCGACCTCGGAGGCGGTGGAAACGACCTCGGGAAGCGCTGCTGCGGCGCTGGCACTGCCGGTGGACGTGGGGACCTACATTAAGAATGCCAGGAGGGACCTGCCTGGATTAAGAGTGGAAACAGGCACGGGCGCGGAACTGCTGCAAAAGAGCACTTCACGCTACGGGAATCGGTTTCGAGGGCTCGTCTTCAGCCATGGCACTCTGAATCTGCGGGCCGTCGTCGCCCGTGACACTCCGACCGGACGCGTGCTGATTTCGGCGACGGCTCCCGTGACGCCGGCGCTGGTGAGCACGCTGGCGACCGACCTTGGCCCCCTCGAAATCGATGTGTTGCGTCGACAGACCGGCGCGGTGAGCGGTGCAGACACCGTGGTGATTAATCGGCAAGCGTACACTCGCGTGGAAGAAATCAAGGCGCCGGACCGGGCAGTTCCGCCGGCGGTCAACCCGTTTGATAAATTGATCACGGGCATCGTAAGTCTGGACGTGCTGGATTTGGACCGGCAGTCCTCGGCGGAGAATCCGACCCGTGTGTTCGTATCGTTCAGCACACGGCCGTCCCTGTTGAATCGGAGGATGTTCAGCCCGCTGGGAGAGCTCGGGGGAGTCGCCGCGACGGCGTTGCTGGTGGTTGGCGCGGTGTTCCTGCTGATTGAAATCGGATCGCTGGTGACGGGAATTATCATGACGCGAACGATCACCACGGCGGTCGATGACCTGTATCGCGCAACGCAGCACGTGCAGGCCGGCGATCTGACGTTTCGCGTCCGCGTGCCGCATCGCGACCAGCTGGCCGCGCTTGGCGAGTCGTTCAACTCCATGATGCATTCGGTTTCCCAGCTGATCGAAGAGCAGCGCCAGCGGCACAAACTGGAAAACGAGCTTTCCATCGCGCACGAAGTGCAACAGCAGCTTTTTCCCCATGCCATGCCCCAATTGCCGGGCATCGAGGTGGAAGCCATCTGCCGCCCGGCAAGGTCGGTCAGCGGCGACTATTATGATTTCATTCGCATATCGCCCACGCGCATGGCCATCGCTCTGGCGGACATCAGCGGGAAGGGAATCTCCGCCGCGCTGCTGATGTCCAATGTGCAGGCGACATTGCGCAGCGAGGTCCTCCGCTATCGCGATGGTACACCCGGAAGCCTCCACGAGCAGATCAATACCGCCGAAATCATCTCGCACTTGAACCGGCACCTGTTTCGTAACAGTTCCGACGAACGTTACGCGACGCTCTTCCTGGGCGTGTATGATACCCAAACTCGAAAACTGAGCTATACGAACGGGGGACACCTGCCTCCGCTTTATATCAACGGCAACCACATCCAGCGGCTCGAAACCGGCGGCACGGTGGTCGGGTTGTTCAACGATGTTCCGTTCGATCAAGGGGTTGTGGAAATTGAGCCGGGCAGCCTGCTGATCGCCTATAGCGACGGCCTGATCGAGCCCGAGAATGTGTACGGCGAAGAATTCGGCACCCAGCGTCTGACCGACCTGGCGATCCGTAACAAGGACACCTCCCCGAGCGTGATTGCCGAAGCGTTGATGCGGGCGGCGGAGCAATGGTCCAGCTCGCCCGAGCAGGCTGACGATATGACTGTGATTGTCGCGCGCTTTTCCACGCCACCACCGGAGCGTCTCGCGTGAAAGTCCTTACGGCAGCACAAATGCGCGAGGCCGACCGTATCACCTCCGAGCGATACGCCATTCCCAGCCTGCAGCTGATGGAAAACGCGGGCTCGGAGGTTGCCGAATTCCTGCGTCAAAACTTTGCCGGGCTCGCACAGCGCAAAATCGTGGTGTTGTGCGGCAAGGGAAACAACGGCGGCGATGGCCTGGTGGTTGCCAGGCTGCTGAAGGACTCCGGATGCGCCCCGCAGGTTTTCCTTTTTGCGAATCCGGGCGCGGTCCAGGGCGACGCCGCGGCAAACCTGAAACGCTGGCAACAGGCTCTGGGCGAGTTGCGCGTGGTGACTAGTCTTTCCGAGTGGGAAGCCGCGCGGGAAGCGCTCGATGGCGCCGACTTAATTGTGGATGCCCTGCTGGGGACCGGGCTGCGCGGGCCCGTGGAGGGTTTTCTCGGCTCGGTCATCAACGACGTGAATGCCGCGCGGGCCAAGGGCGGTGGCAACAGCGGCGAGACGGTAGTGGTGGCGCTGGACATGCCGTCCGGGCTGGCTTCGGACGCGGAGGATTTTGCAGGACCGGTGGTCGCTGCCGATTTTACCGTGACCCTGACCGCGCCCAAGCTGGGACAATTGGTTTTGCCCAAGTCGCCTACTTGCGGCGTGCTTGTCGTCCGCAATATCGGAACGCCGCCGGACCTGCTGGAATCCGATCCCCACTTGAAAATCCACTGGATTGAGCCGGGGGAATTTCGCGCCTTGCCGCTGGTGCGCGACGCCTCTGCGAACAAGGGAACGTACGGCCACGCGCTGATCGTGGCCGGCTCGCTGGGCAAGTCCGGCGCGGCGGTGCTGGCGGCGCGGGGCGCGCTGCGCTCGGGCGCGGGCCTGGTCACGGTAGCGACACCGCAAGACGTGCAGCCTGTGGTGGCGGCCGGCATGCCGGAAATGATGACCGTCCCCCTGGCTTCCACCGAAGCAGGCACGGTGCGCTTTCGTGACTTCGATTCCGGCCGATTCGCCGAAACGACGCGCGGCAAGTCAGTCATCGCCATAGGTCCCGGACTTTCCACGCAAAGTGAAACGCAGCAATTCATTCGCGCGGTGGTTGCGGAGGCGGACCTTCCCATTGTTCTGGACGCCGACGGCCTGAACGCATACGCTGGCATGGCCGATCATCTCAACCAGCGCCGCGCTCCGGCGATGGCGATTACCCCGCATCCGGGTGAAATGGCGCGGCTGCTCGGCGTCACGGCAAAGGACGTGCAAGCGCGGCGGCTCCAGATCGCCCTGGATGCGGCGGGGCGCTGGCGCGCGCATGTGATCCTCAAGGGGTTCCATACGATTCTCGCGACACCTTCCGGGCACGCCTACATCAACACGACAGGAAACGCCGGGATGGCCACCGGCGGAACCGGCGACGTGCTCACCGGAATTCTTGCCGGCCTGACGGCGCAATTCGGCGTGGGGGATTGGCCGCGCGTTCTGGCCTTTGGTGTCTATTTGCACGGCCTCGCGGGAGACATTGCCGCATCGCGTGTGGGGCAGGCGCCGCTGATTGCTTCGGACCTGGTCGAATCGATACCGGAATCTTATTCGCGCGTCGTGGCGGAGTGGGAAAATGGCCGCTGAGGAAATTGTCACGCGCTCCAGCGAGGAAACCGTTGCGAAGGGCCGGGAAATCGCCGGAAAACTTCGCCCGCCGGTGCTGGTCCTGCTGAGCGGGGACCTGGGGAGCGGAAAGACCACGCTATCCAAGGGAATCATCAGCGGCCTGGGCGCGGCCAGGGAAGAAGACGTCACCAGTCCCACGTTTACGCTGGTCCACGTATTTCAAAATCAATGCAAGGTCTACCATGTGGACCTCTACCGCGTCGAAAACTTTCAGGACCTGGAATCTCTTGGGCTGGAGGACGCCTTGGGAGAAAACGCGATTGTGATTATCGAGTGGTCGGAACGATTCACTTTCCGCACGGATTGGCCACGCGTGGAGATTCGCCTGGAGCACGCCGGGGGCGACGCGCGCCGGATTGCGATCTCGGGTTTGAGCGTGGAGAACGGAGTGAAGTGATGGATCGCACCCTGGAAAACCCAAAGGCCGGAGGCCAAAAGCCCGAGGCCGAAATTTGGACTGCAGAGAAACGAAGGCCCCCGAACTTTCACAATCTTCCAAAATCACAGCATGGGAACCAGAAACGACCAACACGTTTCCCTCGCCGCCCTCTCCCGGCAGCGCGGCCACGGGGACTTGCGAGGCGGAGTTTTGCAAAAAAATGTCTGATCAGCTGTTAACGGGTAAGGTTCGCCGCCTTGTTCGCATTTTGTCTTCTTGCTAACCTGAGTTATTACTCTGGACGGGAGTTCATTGCGACCGTTTATGGTTGAGCGCATATCCATGCCCTCCGCGGGAAATCCTGCGCGAGTGAATCTGAAGATTTATACGGCAGAGCTTCCCTTGGGGACGTTGGCCGTCGGCGTGGATAACATTCATCATGACGTTTTCCTCAGCCCCAAATTTGTGGAATCCAGCGGGGCGTACCTGCTCGAATTCATCCGTCAGAGCGCGAACCTATCCTTCCTTCCACAAGCCGACCGCATGCAGGTGGACCGCCGCAAGAATCGGCGTCGCGAACCCGACCGCCGATCGGCGCGTTCGCCGGAGGCGACTTCCTGGAAGCGCCATCTTTCCGAGCTGCTGCACGCGGGGCTCGAGCACGCCAAGTATGAACAGAATATCGAGATTGATTTGCTGCTTCGCGTTTCCCTGCTGAAGTTTCTGACGCAGGAGATCAGCACGCAGTTTGCAAACCTCATGCTCGAGGCCAGGGAGTGGATTCGCAGCCGCGGCCAGCACTTTGACCAGACCGAGCAGGCGCACGTCATCAAGTCGCGCCTCGCCGAATTGCAGGCCGATCGCCGGAATCTGTTTCGCCAGGCGGGCCAGCACGTGTTTCAGGCGATCATGGAGATTGAAGAAAGCGGCCTGGGAAGATCCCGCAAGGCCCTGTTTGGCGAAGAGGTTGCCGCGGCCTACGAAGTTTTGAACAACCGTCTGGTTTTCGTTGAAGGCGGCAAGGATGACGTTCTTTTTCTCGAGCAATACGTCCTGCTAGGGAATTATTTGCGCGACCAGGACCGCATGGAGACCTTCGACGCGTTGCTCCTGGACCTTCTGAGAGAGTTGGTCCTGGCCGGAAGCCAGGGCAATGAAATGAGCGAGGGCTGGCGCACCCACCAGGAACTGGTGGACTCCGCGATGGCGGGCCGCGCGGAAATCGCACGTCTCGAGGAAGAACACGCCACACTCGCGCGAAAGCTCGACCGCAGTGACGGCTTGATGGGACGCGTGGGGTTCGGCGCCAATCCGGCAAACCTTCGCGCCGCGATTTCCAATGTCGAGAAACGCCTGCGCTACGCCCGGGAAAAGCTGGAGGGCATGGACCCGCTCATCGAGGCGGCGCGCTGCAAAGTCGATTATCTTTCCAAGCAGTATCAGGAACGCCTCGGCGACTATCTGAATCAGCCAGAAAACGCCCGCTTCCTGTTTGATCCAAACCTGCCGGGGGAGGAGCGCGGAAAGGCGTCGGAGTCGCGGGCGCGCCTGTTGGAGGAATTTGTCTCGCGGCTCGAACAGAGCGACCTGGTCGTGCATATCCTGGCCAGCTACCAGTTGCGCAACATCTGCCACGATTACTGTCCGCCGATCCACTTGCAGCAATTGAAAAAGGCCCTGGTGTCTCGCGGGGAATACAAGCGTGTGGAAGATGTCCTGAAGCAGTTTCCCGCGCGGCAGTATTCCATGCAGCGCATTGACGACCTGGCAAAGAAAATCCGCAAGACCCCCCGGGAAGAGATCCGCGTCGTGGCGCTTCGTTTTGCCGAGGATTTCATGCGGCTCCGGCGCGACACCCGCAATTATGATCGTCTGACGGCCGCCATGGAGCGCGTCAATCTGGTCCGCAATGAACGGACGCGCGAACTGTCGGATATGAACCACAGTCTCTACGAATTCCTGTTACCGGCCGAGGCGCGGCCGACCGAGGACCGCGTCGTTTCACACACCATCATTAAAGCCGACGTGCGCGGATCGACGAAAATCACACAGGACCTTCTGGCGCGCGGCCTCAATCCGGCCTCCCTGTTCAGCTTGAATTTCTACGAGCCGGTGAAACGCATCCTGGACCGTTACGGGGCGGCGAAAGTCTTTATCGAAGGCGACGCCCTGGTCCTGGCGATTTTTGAGACCGAGTCCAACCGCGCGCAGCAGCGCGCAGTTTCCAAGGCCTGCGCGCTGGCCCGGCAAATCCTGGCGGTTTCTTCGGCATATAACGAGCGGCCCGAATGCAGCGAGTTGCCCCGGCTGGAATTGGGCGTGGGCATTGCATTCCAGGGCTCCGCGCCGACCTATTGGATGGATACCGATTCCCGCATCATGATTTCGCGCGCCCTGAACCTCTCCGACCGGCTCTCCAGCTGCTCGAAGGCCGCGAAACGCCTGCTTTCGCAGAACCCTTCGCTGTTTCGCCTTTTCACTTTCCAGACCATGATGGAAGGCGTGGCCGAGGATGAAGCCGACGAATTCCTGATCCGCTTCAATTTGAATGGCGTGGAACTGAACGAAGAGGGTTTCCAAAAGCTGCAGGAAGAAATCTCGCTGACTCCGGTGGAGGCCAATTGCGTCATGCCCTGGGGCAAGGAGAAAGTCACGTTCTTCTCCGGAGAAACGCCGGTGGGAGAGGGAATTGAGCCCATTCTCATTCGCCGGGGCTACGTGCGGCAATTGCTGCCGGACGGAAAGATTGGCGCCGCAGGCACTCGCGCCTATTACGAAGTTTGCACCAGCGCGAAACTGTTCGAACTGGTGGAATCCCTCACCACCAGTGCTGCCGCCCCCGCCCGCAGCGGTTAACCCTGTCAGCCCTTCTTCCCTTCGCCGGCAACCTGAAGTTCCATTCCTCCGGTTCACGCAAAATTGCCATTTACAAATGAAAAAGGGCCGGTCCAGCTTTCTGAACCGGCCCTTCTGGAAGCTGTGAGTTGCGGAGAAGGGGCCTTTTTTATCCTGCTCCAGGATTTCCGCCGCAACTCAGTTGGTCTGTGCCATCCTTCCGCCTGCGATCACGGTATCGGCGTAGTGTACGTGGTTGTTTCTTGTGAGCTATTTCCGTTGGCATCCTGAACCCCAACGTACCACTTGTAGTCCTGCCCGGACGGCAGGGCGGAGACGTTGGCGCTGCCGTCGTCGTTGAACAACAAACTGGTGGTACCGCTCGGAATGCCATTGCTGTTGTCGCCGCCATAATCGTTCCAGTTGACGCTCGTCGAGCCGCTGGTGTTATACAGCCCCACGTAATAGGTGTAGGGCGACGGGGTAGATGATGGAGTGACCCAGGTGAACAGCGGAACCGTTACACTTCCGGGCGTAGTGGTCTGCGCCGACATGCCGGTTACAAACGAACTCAGCACGGCGGTCACCTGGGCCGTCAACGTCTGCGTGGTCGAATCGGAGAAAGTCATCTGGAATTTATAGGTATCCCCCACCACCGGAGGTGTGCTGCCCAGATCGACTTGCAGGTTGCCAGTGTTCTGGTCCACGGGCATATCCCATGGTACGGTCGCGTTCGGCCCGGAAATCATGGTCATGGCCACGGGGCGCTTGCTTCCCCAAGTAAGGTTCGTATTGAGGCCGTAGGTATCGCTGCCCCCATTCAATTGGTCGTGATTCGTGGTGACAGTGACCGTCGAAACGGCGCTGGTCAATGTGATGTCGTTGACCGTATTGCCACTCACAGTGAGCGGCGGCGGCCCCCCTTGATTGTTGTTGACGTTTGTAATGTCGCTGGGGTCGACCACGTTGTTGTTATTCATATCGATGATGGCAAAGGCCTGGTAGTCCCCGGCCGCGACACCCGTAAAGTTGTAGGACGCGGGGCTCGTAGGGGATGCGATCGTTTGACCGTAGACCACGCCGTGACTGGAATCCAGTAGGCCCACGTATAACGGCCCAGTCGCTGTTCCGGGGAACGTGACTTGGCCGGAAACGGTGTACGTTCCGGATCCGGCCGCCAGAGTCGCTGAAACCGGTGTAGAAGCCGCGCTTTCCGTGGATCCGACAAGGGCGGTCATTTTGAAATAGTAAGTGCCGTTCGTAAGGGTGTGGAAGATGAAGAAACGGTCGGAAGTGCCGTGCGCATTAATGGTGTAGTACGTGTTGTTCGTGAAGCTGGAATTTGTGTCGTAGTAAACCCTATAGGACGTCGCGATCTCTCGACCGTTGCCGTCCACCAGAGCGCTGCCGTTGTTCTGATTATATTGCACCAGAGCGAATTTATTTCCCGGAGCGACAGTCACATTTGATGGCGCCACCGGTGTAGGAGGCGTCGGGTCGGTGAGTGTAATATCCGGAACCGAAACATTCGACGAAGTAATGGTGACCGTCGAGGAAGTTCCATACGGGTTCGAGGCATTTGGATGTCCGTTATCCAGGGTATCGATTTCCGCCACCACAATATAGCTTCCAGGTTGCAGACCCCTGACGGTATACGAAGTGCCCGAGGAAGAAGGCGCGGATGCCAGGCTCGTCCCTGCCGCCGTGCAGCCTTCTCCTGAGCAGCTGTCGTTGTAGACGCGGACAAAGGTGCGGCCGGACTTCGAGCCTGCATAGATCAGCTTTCCGGTGATGCTGTAGGAAGTCACCGCGGAGGTTTCCGTGAAGTCCTGTGTCGTGGTGCTTGACGAAGTGGTGACGGACGGTGCGGAGGGGCTGAACGTGTAGCCCGCCAGCGTCGGGGTAACGGTATAGGTTCCCCCTGCCAGGCCCGTAAAGCTGTAGTTTCCGCTCGAGTCCGTAGTGGCGTCCGGTTTGCTCGTGGGGCCGCCGGAGAGCGCGATGGCCACGCCCGAGATGGTCGGCCCGGTCACGGTTCCGGAAATCGTGCAATTCGTCGTGCAGCTTGGCGCAACGACGTTCATCGTCGAGTTGAGAGTGCTGGTCAGGCCCTTGGCGTCCGTGACCTTGATGGTTACGGTCTGGCCCGCACCAGCGGACTGTGGCGTCCCTTGCACGTTGACGGTGTTTGTGGTGCTGTTCGAAAGAGATAGTCCCGTGGGCAAGGCGGTAAACGACCAGGCATACGGCCCGACGCCGCCACTCATGGTTACCGTGGAACTGTACGAACTGCCCAGCGTTCCATCCGGGAAGCTGGATGTCACGAATGACGGTGGGGGCTCCAGGGAGACCGAGAAACTGGAGGACTTGCTTGTATCGGTCACCGAGGTAGCCGTGAACGTGGCGATGCTCGATGTGGAGATCGTCGCCGGCGCGTTATAGGTGATCGTCGTGGACGTTGATCCGCTGAGCGAGCCCGCTCCGGTGAGCGATGACCAGGTCACGCCCGCGCTGCCCGGATCGTTGTTTACCGTGGCGGTAATCAGCTGCGTCGTGTTCTGGTCCATGGCAAAGGGTTGCCCGGGAGACAGAGTCACGCTGATTGCCGGATTGATCGTGATGCTGAGGCCGGTGGTCGTGGCTGTGTTGTTCACCGAGTCGGTCACCTTGATGGTGAAATTCAGCGTTGCTGCGGCTGTCGGTGATCCGCTGATGACCCCGCTGCTCGAATTGATGGTCAAGGGAGACAGCGAGCCGGAGGCCACCGCAAAGGTATAGCCGCTGCCGGAGCCGCCCGAGGCAGTGAAGGCCTGGGCGGTATAGCCCACTCCGGCGACACCGGTCGGGAGTGTTGGCGCCGTGATCGTCAATGTTGGGTACACGGTGATCGTCAACCCGCTGCTGGTGACGGACAAGCCATCCGCGTCCGTGACCTTGATCGTGAAGGTCTGGTTATTTCCGGATACGCTCGGCGTGCCTTGCACCGTCACGGTGCTGCTCGTGCTGCTTGCCAACGTGATTCCCGTGGGCCCTGTCACGATTGTCCAGGCATAGGGAGCAACACCGCCCGTCATCGTTACCGGGGAACTATAGGCTCCATTCACGTTTCCGGCCGCCATGGTTGACGTCGTAATTTGCGGCGGCGGCACGAGATTGATCGTGAAGGTCGCCTTTTTGGACGAGTCGGTGATGGAAGTGGCCGTAACCACGGCGGAGCTCGTCACGCTGACGGTAGAGGGAGCGTTATATGTGACTGAGGTGGTACTGCTCCCGCTCAAAGAGCCGAGACCGCTGGTAAGTGTCCAGGTCACGCCCGCGCTGTTCGGATCGTTGCTCACTGTCGCGGTAATCAACTGCGTCTTGGTCTGGTCCAAGCTCACCGGGCTGGTCGGCGACAAGGACACGGTAATCGCCGGATTGACCGTGATGCTGAGGCTGGTAGTCGTGGCTGCGTTGCTTGCCGAGTCGGTCACCTTGATGGTGAAGTGCAGCGTTGTCGAAGTCGTCGGTGTTCCGCTGATGACGCCGCTGCTCGAATTGATGGTCAGGGGAGCCAGCGAGCCGGAGGCAACCGCGAAAGTATAGCCGCTGCCGGACCCGCCCGAGGCAGTGAAGGCCGGGGCGGTATAGGCCACTCCGGCGACACCGGTCGGGAATGTTGGCGCCGTGATCGTCAATGTCGGGTACACGGTGATCGTCAACCCGCTGCTGGTGACGGACAAGCCATCCGCGTCCGTGACCTTGATCGTGAACGTCTGGTTGGCGCCCGCAGTTGTCGGCATGCCTTGCACCGTCACGGTGCTGCTCGTGCTGCTCGCCAATGTGATTCCCGCAGGGGCTGCGATAAGCGACCAGGTATAGGGAGCGACGCCGCCCGTCATGGACACGGAGCTGCTATAAGCGACGCTCACGATTCCTTCCGGCATGACCGTTGTCGCGATCTGAGGGGGCGGTTCCAAAGTGATTGTGATACTGGAGGTCACAGTCGGGCTGGCGATGGACGTCGCCGCCACCACAACCGTCGTGACTGAAGCGATAGTGCCAGGGGCGTTATAGGTTGCCCCGGAGGTGGTTTCGCCGCTCAGCGAGCCCGGCCCGCTGGCGATTGCCCAGGTCACCCCGGCATTCGTCGTATCATTGCTCACCGAGGCGGTGAGCGCGACCGTCTTACCCTGATCAGCCTGGCTCGCGCTCCCTGTAATGTTAACCGCTGGCGCATTATTCCCCGTTGTGCAGCCAGAGAAAACAACCAAGGCGAGCAACAACGATGACAAGAGTGCCTTTCTCATTAGTTCCCTCGCTATCAGTCAGAGTTATTCAAAATTTATTCACAGGAGGAGTCGTGGAAAATTGCGGGACGGGAATGTGCGACCCCTCTCCGTTTATTTATGATAGGAGTAGAAGGGAATTTCGATGGAAGTATCAGGTCGGAAAATAGGTGTGCCGTATTGAATCAGGATTTAAATGTATGGACACATGCGCGCCGAATTTTTGGAAATCTTAAGGTCCCCTTAAGGTTTCTTAATGTTTTGCTTTGCGGCGATGCAAGCTGGTTTGCAACCACCATGAATGCGCGGCGATCAGGGATTGGCTCAGTGCTTGAGGAACTCTATAATCCCCACCAGTGGCAAGTGGAATGGCGAAGATGGCCAAGAGCAAGCGCAAACGAAAAAAATTTACCGCTGGCCGGGAGGCGCGTCGCCGCGCGCGCGAATTGGCCGGCCCGCCGCCCGCCGGACGCATTATCCCCGATAAGCGTCTGAAGCCGCCCAAGCACAAAAAGCCCATGCTAGAGGACAATGACAAGTAGGACAGGCTTCAGCCTGTCAAGTTTTGAATTGTTTGTCCGTGGCACGGCAGACAGGCTGAAGCCTGTCCTCAAGGAAAAACGGATCCAGGGGAGAGCAATCACGGATTCTCGGCGTATATGTGTTTCACTACATTGGGCACGCCGCTCAGATTCGGCCAATCCGGGTACTTTGCCTTGAATTCGTCGAGCAGCGTTTGTCCGGCCTCGTCCGCGGACTTGCCCTGGCCCTTCAATTCCAGTGCGCGCGCTTGCAGGTCGGACAGGAACTTGTAATCCGCCTCGATCAGCGACCCGTCGCCGAGCGCACCGTGATCGGGCACGATATGACTCATCTTGAGCGGCCGCAGTTGCTCCAGAATGGCGACCCAACTGTGTATGTTTGCGGCAGCGTTATCCGCCACGCTGGGAACCATCTTGTTTTGCACGATGTCGCCGGAAATGAGCGTGCGATCGGGCTCCACCTCAATCAACTCATCCCCCTGCGTGTGCGCCGCGCCCAGCCAGAAGAGGCGCGCGGTTACTCCACCAAGATCCACCGTGATCTCTTTGTCAAAAGTAATGTCGGGCGAGCGAAACTTCACGTCGGCCAGCAACTCCTTATTCAGTGCGGAGCGGTTGCTGAACAGATTCACATACTCCATGGCGTGCTTCTCAAGTTCCTTCTGCTGCGCCACGGGCCGGATCAGCACCGTGTTCGGAGGGAAAGCGGATTCCCCCGCCGCATGTTCCGGATGATAGTGCGTGGTGGTGAGGTACAGATTCGCCGATTTTGCCAGTTTGCTGACGGCGCGCACGATAACGGCTCCATTGCGGGGGCCCAGGCCGGTGTCGACGACCAGCGTGGCGCGGTCGCCGACGACAATGCCGATGTTCGGAAAACCCATAATCGCGTACACGTGATCCGAAACTTGCATCACGGAATCTTCCGGCAGCAGCACCGATGCCTGTCCCTGCGGCGGCGCCGCTTCTGCGATCGGCGGCAAATAGAGCTGCGCTGCAGTCAGGATCGCGAGGCACAGAACCGCCAGGCTGGCGGCGCAAAATAACCTTTTTTGCTTGGACACTGGAAAACCTCCCCCTTTGACTTTCCGGCTGAGACAACTATACATCGGATTGTGTTTCCTCCGGGCGGATCAAGTGATTTTTCAGCGGGCTAATGAATGTGGCGCGTTTTTTTCTGCATGTAATCCATGAGCAGGTACTGGCCGAGCGTGTAGGGCGTGGTGAAGTAGGCCTTGCCGCGGCACAACTCCGTCACTTTTTGAACGAAGTGAACCAGATTATAGTCGCTGGCGAGCATGAACGTATTGATCAGGATTCCCGAGCGGCGGCAGCGGCCCACTTCCTCAAGTGTTTGCGTCACGACCAGGGGATCCAGGCCGAACGCGTTCTTGTAAATTCGCCCGTCCTCCAGAGTGAGCGCCGAGGGTTTTCCGTCGGTGATCATGACAATCTGCCTCATATCCTTCTTTTGCCGGGAAAGAATACGCCGCGCCAGGCGCAGGCCTTCGCGCGTATTGGTGTAATACGGGCCCACCTGCACGCGCGCCAGTTCGCCGAGCGGCATTTCCTCGGCGGAATCGTGGAACAGCACCAGGTGCAGGGAATCGCCGGGGTACTGCGTGCGGATCAGGTGCGAAAGGGCGAGCGCCACTTTTTTTGCCGGCGTGAAGCGATCCTCGCCGTACAGGATCATGCTGTGGCTGCAATCCAGCATGAGCACCGTCGCGCAGGAACTCTGATATTCGGCCTGGTGGACCATCAGGTCCGGATAATCGAGCTCGATGGGCACCTTCGAGCCTTCACGGCGTACCGCGTTGAATAGCGTCGCGCTGATGTCCAGATTCAGCGTGTCGCCGAATTCATATGGCCGCGAGATGCCGCCCGATTCCACACCTGTCGAAAGATCGCGCGTGTCGTGGCGCCCGAGGCTGCTCTTGCCGAGCGAGCCCATCAGGTCCTTGAGCGTTTTGAAACCCAGAAAATCGATTGTTTTGTCGGTGATTTCAAACCGCGCTTCATTTTCCCGATCGCGATCGCGTCCCCGGCCCACCTGCCCGCGCGGCGTCTTTTCCGGCGGAGCCGTCACCTGCGGCTGCCCGGTGATGTACCCCTCTTGCATGAGCCGGTCCATCAACTGGTCGATCAGCTCTTTCATCTTGGCGTCTTGTTGTTCGGGAGTGCCGTCGAGAAGATCCAGCAACTGCTGATCGGGAAGCAAATCGCCTTCCTCGAGCGCACGCTGGATCGCCTGGCGCAAGGCTTCCATCGATTTTTCCCGGTCCATTTCGGAAAGGCCGTAGTACTGCGATTCAAAGCCGCTTTGCAGGAAAAAATCGGAGAGTTTCTTGACCAGTTCCTGCAGGTCCACGCCGTCGCCCGGCTCGCCCTCGTATTTTTTATAACGAATGTATTTTGTCATTTGGCCGACCTCAGAAAGCCCTTGCGAGCCGGTTCCTGAAAAATCGTTGTGTGTTCGGGCCCCGCCGGGGCCGCGGCGCGCAGACATTTCCGGGTTTTCCCGGCCCGGAACCTTCAGCCCCGGAAGAGCAAATGGCCTTCAATTATACTGGCGCCGGGGCGGTCGCATTTGCTGTTCGCGCGGTTCGGGCACTTTCGGGCGATCCACATGGAATCCGCGCTCTTCGTTGCGGCTGATGCGCTTGTGCGCCCAGAGCCCTTCGAGAATGAATTCGGCGGCCGCGGCCATTCCGGCAGGACCGCTGCGCCCGTCGGCGCCCAAGCGGTCGATATGTTCCATCAGGCCCTGAATTTTCTTCAGCTGCGCCAGCGATTCCGGTGCGGGAGCGTTTTCCGGAACCTTCAATTCGCCGCCCAATTCGAACCACTGCACGACCGGCTGAAGATTCACGCCCTCCAGGCGCTGGGTGAAGACTTTTCCGACGGCCCCGCGAATCAATTCGCGCGCGATGTTTTCCGCGCCGCGCAGCTCGCCCTCGTATTCGAGTTCCATCTTGCCCGTGATCGCAGGCAGGGCCGCGTACACATCGGCAATGCGCGCCGAGGAGCGCGCCTCGTGATTGCGCACGGCGCGTTGTTCCGCGCTGCTCACCACGCTCTCCAGACACGCAATCGGCAAGCGCTGGCTAACGCCGGAGCGTTTGTCGATGCGCTTGTCCTCGCGCGCCAGAAACGCGATCATCTCGACGACTTCGCGGATGTAGTCGGGCACGTCGACGGTGGTCTTGGCGGCGTCGCGGTCCAGCCAGGCTTCCTGCGCGGTGATGGCCACCCCTTCCTCGACCGTCGCGGGATAATGCGTGCGGATTTCCGAACCGATGCGATCCTTGAGCGGTGTAATGATCTTGCCGCGCGCCGTGTAATCCTCGGGATTTGCCGTGAAGACCAGCAGAACGTCCAGCGGCATGCGCACCGGGTAGCCCTTAATCTGTATGTCGCCTTCCTGCATGATGTTGAACAAGCCCACCTGAATTTTTCCGGCCAGATCGGGAAGCTCGTTCACCGCGAAGATGCCGCGATTGGCGCGCGGCAGCAGGCCGTAGTGAATGGTGAGTTCGTCGCCAAGCGCGCGGCCCGAGCGCGCCGCCTTGATGGGATCGACATCGCCGAGGATGTCGGCAATGGTCACGTCCGGCGTGGCCAGCTTTTCGACGAAGCGCAAATCGCGCGGCCACCAGGCAATCGGCGTGGCATCGCCTTTTTCGGCGATCAGGTCGCGGCACCCGCGGCACAGCGGCGCCTGCGGATTGTCATGAATCTCGCATCCGGCGACGTAGGGTATTTCCGGGTCCAGAAAGTTGATCAGGCCGCGCAAAATGCGGCTTTTCGCCTGCCCGCGCAAACCGAGCAGTATGAAATTGTGCCGCGCCAGAATCGCATTCGCGATCTGCGGCAGAACCGTCTCTTCATAGCCGTGAATTCCGGGGAAAAGCGGCTCTCCGGCTTCGAGCTTCTTCAAAATATTCGCGCGCAGCTCTTCCTTGACGGTGCGGTGCGGCGCTCCAGGCGCGTATCCGGGAAATTTTTTCAATTCGCCGAGCGTGGTGGGTTTTGTGGTCATCGGGGGTCCCCTGAATTGATTCGGATTCCCATTATATGCCGCATGGGGCCGTAGTCGGTACGGCTGAATTCCCCTGCAGGCCGGGGCATCAGAGCCGGTGTGAGTACTCGGTCCGGGTCCATGTAGCGCCCGACTTCAGGCGGGCATCTGCCTGAGTCCAAAATGCCACCCGGAATGGAGCGCTACAAATGAAAAGTGCAATCATCCACACATTCATCCAAACCAGGTCACGAACCGGAAATGGCCGCGCCCGGCCTGAAGCCGCCCATTCCGCACCTATTATAACTTCCCGTGGCCGTTGCCCGCGGCCTTGCCTCGCACGCGGTCGCGACTTTGCAGCTGCAGGTGCCACTCCGCAAGGCGTGCAGCCAGAAGCCGTTGCCGCTCGGCCTCGGAACGCTGCTCCAGCAGGCTCTGACGGAACGCTGCATCCATCGGCAATTCGGAAGCAACATGATAGGCCAGGGAGATGCTTCCCTCGGTTTCAAATGGCGGCCCATCTTCCTCGTACAGGTTTCGGTGGCACTGATTGAACAACTGCACGAGTTGCCCGGAAACGTCGGAATCGATCCCGTTGAAATCCTCTTCGAGGTATTCCACGTCCGCTTCAAAATAGGATTTCTCTTCATAGGTGCGGAATATCTGGAACGCATGTTGCCCGGCGATCAGGATGTCGGAGCGGCCGTCTTCATATTCCCGGAGCGTTTTCACGATCATCGCCGAACAGCCAATCCGCGCAACGGTCTCTCCGTGGACAAACAGGATTCCGAAGGGAGATTGCGATTCAATGCAATCGCGCGTCATTTCACGGTAGCGAGGCTCGAAAATGTGTAAAGGCACTGCCTGTCCGGGAAACAGGACGATGCCCAGCGGGAAAAGGGGAATGCGCTCGGTGCTCATGACGATTTCGGCGCCATGATAGCAGAAATCCACCCCGGGCACGCCTGTCAGGATTTAAGTAGGACAGGCTTCAACCTGTCTGGTTTTCGTTATGGATTGCAAAGAAGCAGCCCGACAACAAGAAACCCGACAGGCTGAAGCCTGTCCTACTTAGGACTTCGGAAGGAACAGGGTATCGTAGAGCCAGGCGGCGACCACGCCGCCTGCCAGCGGGCCGATCCAGTAAACGCCGTGGTTGGTCCAGTGATTGGCGGCCAGCGCGGGACCCAGCGCGCGCGCCGGATTGAGCGCGGCCCCGGTAAAAGGCCCGCCCAACAGCACGCTGATCGTGAGCGTCAAGCCGATCGCAAACCCGGCAATTTTGCTGGAGGCGCCGCGTGTATCGGCGAAGGTCGCAAAGAACACGAAAACGAGGAAAAACGTCATCACCGCTTCCAGAATCATTCCGTTGGTTCGCGTGATGCCGCTGGCCAGGTCGGGCGTGCCGAGTTGCACCGCCCCCCAGGCGTCAAAGGGGAGTTGTCGCAGCAGGTAGGCCGCCGCCACGGCTCCCGCGATCTGGGCAACCCAGTAGGCCAGCGTGTCGAATGTGGAAAACCGGCGGACCACCCAGAAGCCAATGGTGATTGCCGGATTGAAGTGGCCTCCGGAAATATGGCCGAGCGACGACACCATGATTGCGAAGACCAGACCCTGGGCCAGAGCGACTCCCAGGATTCCGAAGCTGGACTGCCCGTTGGTGCTGGACCTGAGAAACTGGTCCGCGATGATTGCACCCACGCCAAAAAAAACCAGGGCGAACGTACCAATAAATTCGGCCACCAGTTTTTGCGGCTTGTTGTACATCCGGAACCCTCTTCGACAAACCAGTTACGAGAATTCGCTATTCTACATCAGGAATGCGGAAGCCGGCTCCACGGGACGCAATTTAGACGCGCCTGCCCGGGACCTTGACCGCGGCGGTTGGATTTCCCTAGCGGGTGGCCGCTCCCTGCGGCACATTGATGGGCGTGAGCCAGTTGTGACGGTCCGGGCGCGCGCCGTTCAGGATGGAGAAAAATTCTTCCTGCAGCACTTTGGTGATGGGGCCGCGCGAACCCTTGCCGATCTTGATGCGGTCGATCGAACGCAGGGGACTGATCTCCGCGGCGGTGCCCGTGAAAAAAACTTCGTCGGCGATATAGAGCATCTCCCGGGGAATCATTTGTTCGCGCACGGGAATTTTCAGGTCTTCGCACAGGGTCATCACGGAACTGCGTGTGATGCCCGGCAGGACGCTGGCTCCCATCGGCGGGGTGAACAGCACGCCATCCATGACGACGAAGATGTTTTCTCCCGAACCCTCGCTCACAAAACCGTTCGTATCGAGCGCGATGCCTTCGGAAAAGCCGTTCGCGTGGGCTTCCATGTGGATCAACTGCGAATTCATGTAATTCGCGGCCGCTTTGGCCATGCTCGGCAGCGTGTTCGGCGCCATGCGGTTCCACGAACTCACGCAGACATCCACGCCGTTTTCGATGGCTTCCGGTCCCAGGTAGCGTCCCCATTCCCAGCAGGCGATATACACTTCGGTGGGCACGGAAAGCCCGCCGACGCCGATGTCGCCATAGCCGCGCAACGCAATCGGCCGGATATAGCACGAGGTCAAGTTGTTGACGCGCACGACCTCCGCGGCGGCGTTGGAAAGATCGTCCACCGTGAAGGGCCAATCGATCCGGTAGATCTTGCCGGAGTTGATCATACGCTGGAAGTGCTCGCGGACGCGGAAGATGGCCGGGCCATTCTTGGTTTCGTAGCAGCGCAGTCCTTCGAATACGGCGGAGCCGTAGCTGACCACGTGGGAGAGGACGTGAATCGTCGCGTCTTCCCATCGAATCAGTTTTCCGTTATGCCATATCTTTTCGGTCGGCTTCATCGCCATTGGAGTTCTCCCTGCCGCGTTTCAACGTGCTGTTTCCGCTGTTCGGAATAAAACTGGCGAAATTATAGCACACCGTTTCGCATCGTCTGAGCGGCACAATTGAGGTTTTACCGATTCCTAAAGCCATATTGGGTGGTACGAGCGGGAGGTTTGCCCGTGGACCCGGGGCGGCCATGGGTTAGTGCTCGATGCGCTCCAGCGAGTAGGGCTGCTGAATGGATTGCAGATCCTTCAAGGCTTGGCTGCGCAGATTCCCGTAGTAGGTTTCCCAGGCCCCGAGCAGGAGGAAGGGAATAATCGCGGAGGCAGCCCACAGTTTTGCTCGTCGAGGGGCTTTTGCTTCGGGATCCCAGCGAAAAAGTTGCGCTGCAATCAGAAAGGCAATCAATGCGCAACCGATCAGGGACGCCATATAGGCTCCCAGACCCAACATCCCCGTGTGATCAATGAGCGATTGTTGCAGGCCGCTCACCAGGTAGGTGGCCGGGAGAAATACCGCAATCGCTTGTACCGAACCCGGCAGCATCGCGAATGGAAACGTAGCGCCGGAAATGAACAGGAACACAAACCAGATGATTTGGGCGATGATTTGCGTTTCATGCATGGTATTGGTGACGCTTGCGACGATCAATCCCAACGAGGCAAAGCAAATCGTCCCCAGAGTAACCAGAATCAGGACGGACAGGATGTTGCCGAAGTTCGGCAGGCGGAAGATCCACCGCGCCAGGGCGAATTCGATGACAATCGTGGGCAAGGTCATGAAGTAGTTGGAAAGCAAACTGGATGCAAGCATGCTGCTCGATGTGACCGGAGTGACGCGAAATCTACGCAGGATGCCTTGTTCGCGAAACGTCACCAGTTGCACACTCAGGCCCCAGAAGCTGCCCATCACCGTGAGCGCCAGGACATCGGAAAGCAGGTAGGGCGCCGCCTGCCCGCCGTTGCGCCCGAAAATTCCCATGTAGAAAAACAGAAACGCGATGGGCATGATCAGGCTGAAAAACAGGAAGGCGCGATTGCGCATCGCCAGCCGCATGCGGATTGCCGTCAGTGCCCACGTATTCTTCAATCGCGCAACCTTCTTCCAGTCAATTCGAGGAAAATATCTTCGAGCGACGGAGCGGAAATTTCCAGGCTGATCAGCTCGTTGTGCTGCTCTTCCAGGTGCTTGACCAGCGCAACGATCGTGCGCGGCACGCGTGTGGAGTAAAGCAGATAATCGTCGTCTTGCACACGGCACTCGGTCACGCCTTCCAGCGTATCCAGAGCGCCGTTGGCTTCCGGCTTGGCCATGCGCACGGTGATCCGCGTGACGGCGCCCGAGCGGTCCTTGAGTTCCCGGGGAGAGCCCATGGCGATGACCTTGCCGTGGTCCACGATCGCCACGCGGTCGCAGAGACGCTCCGCTTCCTCGATGTAGTGCGTGGTGATCAGGATCGTCTTCTTTTCCTTCTTCAGTTCTTCGATGACGTCGTAGATTTCGTGCCGCACCTGAGGATCGAGCCCCGCCGTCGGCTCATCGAGGAAAACAACGCGCGGATCGTTCACCAGCGCCATGGCCAGTGCCAGCCGCTGCTTCTGCCCGCCGGAGAGATGGGAGTAGAGCGCGTTCTTCTTTTCTTCCAGGCCGAAGCGGTTGAGCAATTCGGGAGTGCCGCGACGTCGCGGATAGAAGCTTCCAAACAGGTCCAGGGCTTCGCGAACGCGCATTTTGTCGGGCAGGGCGGTGGATTGCAGCGCCGCGCCGATCACGAATTTGAACTTGTCGCCGCTGCGTTCCGGGTCAAGTCCGCAAACGCGCACCTTGCCGCCATCCGGGGTGCGCAGGCCCTCGATAATCTCGACCGTGCTGGTTTTTCCGGCGCCGTTGGGGCCCAGCAGTCCGAAAACTTCGCCCTCGCTGACCGAAAAACTCACCCCGCGCAGGGCTTCCACGTCACCGTAACGCTTGGTCAGGTTCTCAACTTCTATGATTGCTGCGCTTTCCATGAGTCTTTATCTATAACACAATCGATTGCTTTCGAGCGAATGCAGTTCAAATTTTTCGTGATTTTTCTTTTTTTAGGTTGAGCGCTGCGGCCCGTTTTCGGGCGCCACTGGTGGTTTGGGAAGTCCAGAATGCGCTTTTCGGACACGCGCAGACCTTCGCTCTCCAGCAGTTTTCGCTGCAACCCGACTCGGGACTCGCGCAGAAGTAATCGGCCTTCCGCGCCCACGACCCGGTGCCACGGTATTGCTTGTCCGGCCGGGCATGCGGCCATGGCTCGCCCGGCCGTGCGCGCCCCGCCGGACAGATTTAAAAGCCTGGCGACTTGTCCGTAGGTTGCGACTTTGCCGCGCGGAATTGTTTTGACGAACTGATATACAGGTTTCCATTTCATCGTCTGTATCCGTGTCTGTTTCCGTTGCTGCATTCGGGTCTGCATTGGGCCGAAGTCCGCATTGTAGCCGCACCCGTTTAAGGCGGCCAGCCCCCTGCTCAACTGGAAAAATTGAAACGATAGCCGCAGCGCGGTCAGGGTTGCGGATTTAGCGTCGTTGCAGGGGTATTAGCATCTAATTAAACAGGTGGGGTATGGGAAATACGAATGAGGAAAGGAGTCGAACCAATTTGGGAAATATTGCTGTCCTTTCGAACAGGTAGCGATCAGGCTGCCGAGAACAGTTACTCATACGAGGCAACATGCCTCAGAAGGGGACATCTGAATTGACAGGTGTAGTGGAATAGCAATACACTACAGTCCGATTCGGTGTCAGGAGCAAATCATGGCTTTTGTACGGCGCAAAGGGAACACGTTCTACCTGGTTCATAACGTCCGCGAAGGCGGCCGGGTGAAGCAATTGCATCTGGCCAAGCTCGGCGAGCGTCCCCGGATCACCGATGACGTCGTGCGGCAGGTTTCCCGTTCTTATCCGTTCCTGGACGTGAACTGGAGGCAACTGCGGGAAGAAGTGAACAATCGCGTGGAGTTGTTTGATCCCAAATCGAACCAGGTCCAGCGCCTGGTTTCCACTTTACGAAACTTGAACCTCGACCTCGCTGACTTGTTTCCGCCCTTGCTGGATGTTTCGCATGCGCCGGAAGCAGGGCAGGAAATCGTTACGCAGCTCCGTCTGCTGCACTCCACCGTAGGAGTCAAACTCGATCAATTCGATCGTGCCCCGCATCGGGGAGTTTTAGCGGACCGGAAGTTCCGGTAGGAGGATGTCCATGAGCAGTCACCGATCATCGCAACAACATCTGGACCCCACACGGAGAAGCGTGGAGTCGCAGGAATTTCAAGCCGCGCTGCGAGCCAAGGTCGTTGGCCAGGAAGAGGGCGTCCGCGCGCTGGTGGACCTGTATCAGGTCTACTGCGCGGGCATGAGCTCTTCGGGGCGTCCGGTGGGAAACCTGCTGTTCTTGGGGCCGACCGGATCGGGAAAGACGCGGATCGTGGAAGCGGCTGCGGAGATCCTGTTCGGCGACCCGCGCGCGGTGATCAAGGTGGACTGCGCGGAGTTCCAGCACTCGCACGAGATCGCCAAGCTGATCGGATCGCCTCCGGGATATCTGGGACACCGGGAGACGCACCCGCTGATCACGCAGGAAGCCCTGGCGCAGTTTCATACGGACAAGCTGAAGCTGAGTTTTCTACTGTTCGATGAAATCGAAAAGGCCTCGGACGCGCTGTGGCAGTTGCTGCTGGGGATTCTGGATAAAGCGACGCTGACGCTGGGAGACAACCGGCGCGTGGACCTGTCGCAGACCATGATTTTTCTGACGTCGAACCTGGGCGGGGGAGAGATCACCGAATTGATGACGGGCGGCATGGGATTCGTGCAGCCAACGGATAAGACCGAAGACAAGCTGGACGGGAAAGTGGAACGCACGGCGCAGGAAGCGGCGAAGAAGAAGTTTTCGCCGGAATTCATGAACCGCCTGGACAAGGTGGTGGTGTTTCATCCGTTGCGGCAGGAACAACTCGAGCAGATTCTGGAGATCGAGTTGGGGATGGTGCAGCAGCGGGTGCTGGACACCGGGCGAGGTCAATTCCTGTTCCGCGTGACGCCTGCGGCGAGGCGGTATCTGCTGCAGGAGGGCACGGACATCAAGTACGGAGCGCGCCATCTAAAGCGTGCGATTGAGAAGTTTGTGGTGTACCCGCTGGCCAACCTGCTGGCAACCGAGCAGATTTCCTTCGGGGACATGCTGGTTGTCGATTGGGACGGAAAATCCGGGCATCTTACCTTCCAAAAGGAAGGCGAGGGCGCGGTGGTTCCCACCCCGGCCAGAGCGGCTCGCGGCGCGGCTGCGTCGATGGCCAAGGCCACGGGCGGGAAGGTTGTCGAAGCTCCCACTTCCGTGATCGTCCGCGAAGCAAAAGCCCCAGCGGAGTTGCCTTCCGGAGCGACTTCGCCGGTGGCTACCAGCCGCCGCAAGCTGGACACGCAGTAATCTCGCTGTATCGGTTGTACCGGTCGAAAGTCGTCGAAGGCGGCCCGCGAAAGTGGGCCGCCTTCTTTTAGGTAGGACAGGCTTCAGCCTGTCTGAATTTCTTTGGGAATATGTAAGAAGTAAACCCGACAGGCGAAGTTTGCCACATTTCCGCCGGCAAACTTCAAAACCGGACAGGCGGAAGCTTGTCCTGCATCTTACGTTTTCGGCTTCCAGCGCAGCACGGGTTTGCGCGCGGCGGCGACTTCGTCCAGGCGTCCGATGCGCGTGGAGTGCGGCGCGGTCTTCACCAGTTCGGGATTTGTCGCGGCTTCTGTGGCGATGGCGCGCATGGCGTCCACAAACAGATCGCATTCCTGCTTGGATTCGGATTCGGTGGGCTCGATCATCATGGCGCCGGGCACGATCAGGGGAAACGCTGTGGTGTAGGGATGAAAGCCGTAGTCGATCAGCCGCTTGGCGATATCCATCGTGCTTACGCCATTTTTTTTCTGCCGCGCATCGCTGAAGACGACTTCGTGCATCGAGGGCAAATTGAAGGGCAAGTCGTACACGTCCTCGAGATTCTTGCGAATGTAATTCGCGTTCAAAACCGCGTCTTCGGTGGCCTGGCGCAGGCCCGGGCCGTAGGCCAGCGTGTAGGCCAGCGCACGCACCAGCACGCCGAAGTTCCCGCCGAACGCGCGCATCCTGCCAATGGATTTCGCTCGGTGAGTTTCCTGCGCCAGCTCTCCGTTTTTTTCGGCGAGCACGGGAATCGGCAGGTAGGGCTCGAGGATCTTCTTGACCATCACGGGGCCCGCGCCGGGACCCCCGCCGCCATGCGGCGTGGAAAACGTCTTGTGCAGGTTCAGGTGCATCACGTCCACGCCAAAATCGCCGGGCCGCGCGACCCCGGCCAGCGCATTCATGTTGGCGCCGTCCATGTAAAGCAATGCGCCGTGGGAGTGCAGGATTTCGGCGGCCTCGGCGATGTTCTGCTCGAACACGCCGAGCGTCGAAGGGTTGGTGACCATCATGGCGGCCACGTCGCCGTTCACAATTTCCTTCAGCCGCGATATGTCGATCTGCCCGCGTTCGTCCGAACGCACGTTTTCGACTTCGTACCCTGCGATTACCGCGGTCGCGGGATTGGTGCCGTGCGCGGAGTCCGGAATCAGAACTTTCTTGCGCGGGTGTCCCTGCGTGTCTTCCATGTAGGCGTGAATCAGCAGCAGGCCCGTCAGTTCGCCTTGTGCGCCTGCCGCCGGTTCCAGAGTCCCCGTATCCATCCCTGTAATTTCGGCAAGGCAGTCCAGCAAAAGTTTTTTAATTTTCAGGCAGCCCTGCGAAAGCTTCTGCGGCTGGTAGGGATGTTCGGTGGCGATGCCGTCCAGCCGCGCCACGAACTCGTTGACGCGCGGGTTGTATTTCATCGTGCAGGAGCCGAGCGGGTACATCCCCAGGTCAATCGCATAATTCCACGTGGAAAGGCGCGTGAAGTGGCGAATCACTTCGATTTCGCTGACTTCAGGGAAGCCCGTGACGCTGTCGCGCGCGTACTCCGGGCCCAGCGCGGTCCGCGCGTCCACCGCGGGCACATCGAGGGGAGGGAACTCCACGCCGCGCTTGCCCGGCGCGGATTGTTCGAAGATCAGCCCTTCGTTCTGGCTGACGTGGCGTCCCGCTTTTTTGATTCGATCGGTCAATGAAATCTCGCCTTTTTCTTGATTTTGTAGCGCCCGCCTTCCGGCGGGCGTCCCACCGGTTCCTCAAACCGGCTTCGAGAGAATCTCCCGGATTGCCCCGGCCATGCGCTCGATTTCGGCGCGCGAGGTCGTCTCGGTGACGCAGAACAAAGCCCTCTTGGTCAGGTCCGCGTACTGGCTGCCCAGCGGCAGCGGCCCTATGATTTTTTCCCGGAGCAAGTCCGCGTTCACCATCTTCACCGAACGCGGCAATTCGACGACGAATTCGTTGAAAAACGGCCCGGAAAATGCTCGCCGCACGCCACGAATTTTCTCCAGTTCATCGAGCGCGAACCGCGCTTTGGCCAGATTCTGGGCCGCGAGTTCCTGCAAGCCTTGCTTGCCGAGCAGGCAAAGGTGAATCGCCACGGCCAGCGCGCATAGCGCCTGGTTCGTGCAGATGTTCGAAGTCGCTTTTTCGCGGCGGATGTGTTGTTCGCGAGTGGCCAGCGTGAGCACGTAGCCGCGCCGCCCGCTGGTGTCCACGGTTTCTCCCGCGAGCCGGCCCGGCATCTGCCGCACAAATTTTTCGCGCGTGGCGATCACGCCGGCGTACGGTCCGCCGTAACTGGGCGGCAGGCCAAAACTCTGCGCTTCCATGGCCACGATATCGGCCTCTGCGGGAGGCCGCGCGGCACCCAGCGATACGCCCTCGGCGATGGCGACAACGAGCAGCGCGCCTTTGTTGTGCGCAAGTTCGGCCAGGCGGGGCACCTGTTCGAGCACGCCGAAAAAGTTGGGCGATTGCACGACCACGGCCGCGGTTTCGCCGTCGATCGCCGCTTCCAGCCGGGCCGCGTCCGCCTGGCCCGAATTCGTAAACCCGACTTCATGGATCTGCAGGCCAAGATTTTTCGCGTAGGTAGCGAGCACCTGGCGATATTCGGGGTGCAGCGATCGCGCCACAACGACGCCATGCCGCCCCGTCAGACGTTCGGCCATCAGCACCGCTTCGGTGGTCGCTGTCGAGCCGTCCCACATCGAAGCGTTGGCGACTTCCATGCCCGTGAGTTCGCACATCAGTGTCTGAAACTCGAAGATGGCCTGCAGCGTGCCCTGGCTGATCTCCGCCTGGTAAGGCGTGTAGGAAGTGAGAAATTCACCACGCTGGATCAGGGAATCGGTGACCACCGAACGCAAATGGTTGTACACGCCCGCGCCGAGAAAACTCGTGTACCCGCAGGAGTTTTCCGCCGCCCGCGCGCGAAAATAGTCGATAATCTCCTGCTCGGACATCGGCCCGGGCAGGCGCAGGGCTTGCTTCAGCCGGAACGCCTCGGGAATCGATGAGAACAGGTTTTCGATCGATCGCGCGCCGATGGATGCGAGCATCTCGCGGCG
Source organism: Terriglobia bacterium (assembly GCA_963746945.1). GTDB lineage: Bacteria > Acidobacteriota > Terriglobia > Acidiferrales > UBA7541 > Palsa-360. The sequence continues at coordinate 249,114 of CAVVDG010000003.1, forward strand.
CTCGGCCATGCTCTTCGGAAGATAGCGCATCAGGCCGAGGCTTCCTTTTCGGAGACAAATGCCTGGTAAGCGGCGGCGTCCATCAGGCCGGCAACTTCGGCGGGATCGGCGAGTTTGATCTTGATGAGCCACGCGGCGCCGTGCGGGTCCGAGTTGACCAGTTCGGGAGCGTTTGCGAGCGCGGCATTGCCTTCGATCACTTCTCCGGACACGGGGGCGTAAATTTCGCTGACGGCCTTGACGGATTCAACCGTGCCGAAAACTTCCCCGGTTGTGATCTTCGTCCCTGCGGCGGGAAGTTCCACGAAGACGACGTCGCCCAGTTCGTGCTGCGCGTAGTCGGTGATTCCGATGGTGCCCGTGTCGCCGGTCACTTTGATCCACTCGTGGTCCTTGGTATAGCGATATTCGCTTGGATACATTACGGCTCCTTGGAAATGTTTCCGGGGCATGCGCGCGCGGTCCGCAAATTCTCCCAGGGGATTCTACTGCGCTCGCTTGTAAAACGGCATCGGAACAATTTGCGCGGGGGCCTGGTGGCCCCGGATTTCGATGCTGATTTCGGTCCCGGGCGCTCGAAATTCCGGTGGCACGTAGGCCATGCCGATATTTTTCTTCAGAAATGGGGCCGGGGACCCGCTGGTGACCCGGCCGGCCGGTTTGCCGGCGATCGAAACCGCGCACCCATCCCGCGCGATGAGCCGGTCCTGCATCTGGAAGCCGACCAGTGTGCGTTCCACGCCCTTTTCCTTTTGCCGGAGCAGGGCTTCGCGTCCGAGAAATTCTCCCTTGTCCGGTTTGCAGATCCAGCCGAGTCCCGCCTCCCACGGCGTGGTCGTCTCGTCCAGTTCATGGCCGTACAGGCACATGGAGGCTTCCAGGCGCAGCGTGTTTCGAGCGCCCAAGCCGCAGGGAACCAACCCTTCCCCGGCCCCATCCTCCAGCAGATGCGACCAGAGTTTTTCGGAATGTTCCGGCACGAAATAAATCTCGAAGCCGTCCTCTCCCGTGTATCCGGTGCGCGCAATCAGGCAATCGACGCCGTCCACGTCCCCGAACGTGAAGTGATAGTACGCAATCGAGTCGAGCGGAACCTCGGTGAGGCCTTGCAGGATGTCCAGCGCCCGGGGTCCCTGAATGGCCAGTTGCGAATATCTCTTGCCGGCATTTTCAATTTCCGCTCCCGCGCGATTGTGCGCCCGGATGTACTCGAAATCCCGGTCCTGATTGCCCGCATTGACGCACAGGAAGTAGTGCTTGTCGGAAATCTTGTGCACCAGCAAGTCATCGACAAAAGTGCCGTGCTCGGTCATCAGCCCGGAATAGTGGGCCTGCCCAATGGCGAGTCTGGATGCATCGTTACAGGTCACATGCTGCACCAGGTCGAGCGCGCGGTCGCCGAAAACTTCGATTTCGCCCATGTGGCTGACATCAAACAGCCCTGCGGCGGTCCGTGTCGCCATGTGCTCGGACACAATGCCCGAATACTCGACGGGCATGTCCCAGCCGCCAAAGTTTACCATCCTGGCCTTTATTCGCCGGTGCGCGGCGTTTAAGGCGGTCTTGCGAAGTTGTGCCGTGATGGGAGACGTCACGCGAGGTTCTCTGCAATCTTGGAGCAAAGTGGAAACTAACATGCGCCTTCGCAGGGTGTCAAGAAAGCGGGGGCAAGGGTAGTGGACGAACTCTTTGTTGCCCGAAAAGTCCGGGAGGGACTCCCGCCCCACGAAAAAGTGATGCTTTTTGCATGTGTTACAGGCTGGGTTCCACCGATCGGGATTGGGATGAGATATCCGGGAAAACCCGCTGCGGGGGCAAAGCAAATCCGTTGCCTGGATGTTGCCGTGCACGGCACTTGTGTCTTGTTCTGACGCGCCGGGCTGGCCTATAGTGTTTTAAAGGCTCTTTTGAGGACGGGACTGCTTGCGGGTCTTTTCCAAGGAGAAACCAGAATATGCCAACCACGGTTCTCTGTTCGCAATGTAGCCTGCCGGAGAGCAAGTGCGAGTGTATCCGCTATTGCTGTTACTGCCAGGGCCAGGAGGGCATTCGTTTGTGCGTCGATGGAAAGTATTATTGCCCTGACTGCCGGGAAGCGTGCGAAATATCAGTGGCGGCAAACTATGAATGACAAGCCGGTGCGCGTGGTTTTCGATGTGGATGGAGACTCGGATTTAGTCGGGGTTCTTCGCGCCGCCGTGCAATTTCAAGGGCTCCAGGCGGGCCTGGAAGGCGAGGCCTGCGGCCAGTTTGCCGGGGCCTGCGAAGACGTTTGCCGCGAATCGCTTTCCCACCTCACCGGCGCGGATGGCCGAATCGAAGTTATTCTCGATCTGTTTCCCGACCGCTTGGAGTGTTCGGTCAGCCATGGCGGTGAAATGGCGCCTGCGGTCGGGCTCGAGTCCTTCACGTCTTCTGGCGCGCTAGGCGGGGCTGCGGGAGCGATTAGCGGTTTGGAATTGCTCTCGCGAGTGGATGGCGTTCGATATAGCGCGGAAGACGGCATCGCACGAACCACGCTGGTGAAGTTCCTGCCGTCCAAGACCTGAATTCCGGCAGGATGCGGCATTATTCCTCTCCGCGTTTTTTGTGTTCCCCTTGTTGAAATTGAAGTTGAAATCCGAAAAGTACGGCACGCGTGCGCGAAGACCCGCGTAGTCCCCTTGAGAAATTCAAAGACAACCCCGCAGCTACTTCAGGGATACGGCAAAGGTATTGCGCCGGATCAACGACTGCATCTGGTCGTCGGTGAGCGATAGCTTCAGGTCCAGCCGGTCTCCCGATGGTGTAATCTGCGCGCTGTCGAGCAGTTGCCCCAGGTCCGGGTTCGTATTTCCGATCTGATATTTCCGGTACATCAGGCCGGCTTGCAGCAGCGCCGCAAAGGTGTTCGCGTCTTCGGTGGAACCGCAAACAGCTTCGAATTTCGCGTCCACTCCGCTCCCGCCCTTGATGCTGATCGTCATGGCCTTCAATTTGGACGTGAGCTGCCCGGCGGCGGGAAATTGCGAGGTTTCCGGCACGAGTTGCTGCATCGCCAGGCGCGTGTACGCGGGATTCAGCACGGCCCAGACCGTTCCGCTGCCGTTGGCCTGATCGACGAGGGCCGAAAAATCCGTATTCGCATAAAGTCCTTGCGTCTCCCCGTAGCGCACGCCAATCAGTTTTTCCAGCAGTTGCCGCTGGCCGAAGGCGGCGGTGTTCGCATCGATGAAAAAGAAAAAGAGATCGTTGGGTCCGCTGCCTCCGCCAAACGCAAACAGCGAGAAGGTTCGAATTTTCACGATGGGCAGCTTCTTGGACGTGAAATAGGCTTCGGCCGAGGCAGGCTGAAACTGGCCGAGGGCGATGCCCACGATTTGATCCGAGGTGGGGACGCCTCCGCCGGCCTTGCCGGTGCTCACCTGGCTGGGCACGAGTCCCCAGGCGAGTTCGGTCACCTGCGTATTCGGATCGATGCCGGCCGAGGAGAGAAACGTTTCGAACTCCCGGAACTTGGGGGGCAGCATCTGTTCCTTGAGCTGCGTGAACCACGGGAACTGGCGCGCCTCCTTCAAATCGACATAGGCCAGCTCGCCCGTCTGCTGCGGGAACAAGCCGAGGATGTCGGGCCCCAGGCTGCCCGCGCGCGATATCTGCGGCATCGCGCCGATGAGCGCGAAGACGATGCCGACCAAAAGTATCTTCTTGTTGATGTTGTTGATGTTCATCTGTTTTCTCCCGCCTTGCTTGCCCGCGTTGCTTCCTCGCTTGGCTTACATTTGCTGCGTTCCGGCACGTACCCGGCTTCAATTTCGAAAGACAATCAGTGAGTTGCCAGAGTGGCTGCCGACAGGCGCGCTTCGATGGCCGCAACACGGGAATTCACTCTGGCAACCGTTCCCGGGTCATGAACCGATGCGAGGCTGGTCTTCGCGCTTTCGATCGCGGCGCGCGCCGCTCCTTCCGCCATCTGACGGGCCAAGCGCAAATCTGAGAGCGTGGACGACGCGGACCGCGGTTCGAGTTGCGCCAACTGCTCAAAAATTTGGACGGCGAGTAGCGCTGTTTCCAGACTTTTCTCCGCGTCCTTCTCCGCCGGACCTTCCTGGGAGCCCTGATCGGAGTATGCCCCCGCGCCCGCTGCGTCGGCAAGCCGGTGGCTTGCCTCGCGCAAGGCTTCCAGGACGGGCTGGACTTGCGTTCCCGCCGGTTTCTGCCCTGATTGGGAAGATGGCAAAACGCCCGCAACACGGGCGAGACGATTTTCGAGGACGCGTTCGGGAGAGAAATTTTCCAGTTGCAGGTAATACTCCGCCGAAAGTTCGATGGCCCTGCGTGGGATCAGGCCGATGATTTCGCTTCCCGCGACGGCGCAGCCGTGCCGTTCGGCTTCGCGCTTCACCATGGCAAACACGCGATGCAGCGGCGTCTGTTCGAAATCCGTCAGATTGATGGAAACCTGCGCGAGGTCGCGCGCTTTCAGGTCCACGCCGATGGCTTTGACGTGGCGCAGCCCTCCGCTGGAAAAGCGGATCGCCCTGGCAATTTTCTTCGCGATGAATACGTCGTTCGTGTTGAGATGAATGTTGTAGGCGATCAGAAGCTTTCGCACACCCACCGCGGTTGCTCCCGCCGTCGGATGCAGGCGCGGCTCGCCGATATCGGGCGAACGGTCCGGGTCGCGCAGCGCGTCCTCGCGCAACCCCTCGAACTGTCCCTTGCGGACGTTTTCCAGGTTCACGCGCTCGGGCCGTGTCGCGGCCGCCTCATAAAAATAAACGGGTATTCGATAGCGTTCCCAGATTTCCCGAGCCACTTGCCGGGCGATCTCGACGCACTCCTCGATCGAAACCCCGTCGAGGGGCACGAAGGGAAGCACGTCGGTCGCGCCGATCCTGGGATGCGCGCCCGTCTGGCGCGTCAAATCGATCATCTCCGCAGCCTTGCCTACACCGCGAATCGCGGCCTCGGCCACGGCTTCCGGTTCGCCGGCCAGCGTGATCACCGAGCGATTGTGATCGGCGTCGCTGGTGCGATCGAGCACCCAGGCGCCCGGGACGCCGCTCATGGCGTCCACGATGGCATCGACTATGGCCAGGTCGCGCCCCTCCGAGAAATTCGGCACGCATTCGATCAGACGTTTCATGAGCCTCTGGGGAAACTGTGCGGGGTCGCTACCTTCGCTGGGAACTCAGGTTCGCTGCGCCCTACTATATTACGCTATCTCTAACACATGAATCGTATGGCATTTCGCAGGGGGCTTCCAGTTCGAAGATCGCCAGATTCGCCTATAAGCCAACTTTGGCGGGCCCGGTGGCGCTCACGGAAGTTGCGCCCGTGGAGAATCGTGCGGTAATGTTCTGGTTCGCCATGGCCTACCGGACACTTACGGAAAAGCTTCTGGATGTGGTCAGCCGGTTACCCAACGAGCGGGCCGCAATGCTGCGTGTAAATGGATGCTGGGAGCCTACCTCGTCCGCGGAATTCCTGCGGCGCACCGCGGGGCTTTCCAACGCCCTGGAACAACTTGAGGTAAAGCCAGGAGACCGCGTGGGGCTGTTTGCGCCCAACCGCCCGGAATGGCATATTGCCGATTTCGCCATCCTGGGACTGGGCGCCGCCGACGTTCCGATCTACTTCAACGAGTCTCCCGAGCGGATCGTGTACATCCTGAATCATTGCGCCGCGGAAGTCGTAATTGTCGCGGGGGAGATGCAGTCACGCCGTCTGTTGGAATGCCGCAGCCAGTTAAGGTTTGTGAAGCACATCATCTGCGTCGATGCCCCGGCGGATCTCGGGGAGGATGTGCTGCGCTACGAGAAGCTAGCCGCCGCCACAGGCGACGACGTGGTCGCCGAATACCGCTTGCGTGCCGCCCGAGTCACCTCCGACCAGCTGGCCACGATTATTTATACTTCCGGGACCACGGGTGAGCCCAAGGGCGTCATGCTCACGCACAACAACCTCAGTTACAATGAAGAAACGTCGGCCGAGCCGTACCACATGACGGCTGCCGACACGGCCGTCAGCTTTTTGCCGCTCTCACACGTCTATGAACGCGTCATGGCGTACGCCTACCTGTTTCACGGCGTGCCCGTGGCTTATGTCGAGCGCATGGACGATTTGCCGGAAGCCCTGTTGGAAGTTCACCCCACGCTGGCCGCCGCAGTTCCCCGCGTTTTCGAAAAAATGTATGCCAACACGATGCAGAAGGGCCACCAGAATACAGGGTTAAAGCGGCGGCTGTTTGATTGGGCCATGCGCGTGGCGCGCGATGCGGTGCGGTGGCGTGCTTACGGCGAGCAGGCTTCGGCGATATTGAAACTTCGCTGGGGTATCGCAGACCGCATCGTTTTCTCAAAAATCCGCGAAGGCATCGGGGGCAGCTTCCGCGCGTTCATTTCCGGGGGAGGACCGCTTTCCCCTGAACTTGCTGAATTCTTCTGGGCCGTGGGAGTGCCCGTCTACCAGGGATATGGCCTGACCGAAACTTCCCCGGTGGTCAGCGCGAATTATCCGGGCCAAAACAAGGTGGGCACGGTGGGGCGGCCGATCACGCACGTCAGCGTGCGCATCGCCGAAGATGGAGAAATTTTCGTGCATGGCCCGTGCGTGATGAAGGGCTATTACCTGAAGCCGGACGCGACGGCCGCGGTGATTTCCGCGGACGGCTGGCTGGCAACCGGAGACATCGGCCACCTTGATGCGGACGGCTATCTGCACATCACCGACCGCAAAAAGGACATGTTCAAGACGGCTGCGGGAAAATTTGTCGCGCCGCAACCCATCGAAAACCAGCTCAAATCGAGCCCGCTGGTCCTGAATGCCGTTCTGGTGGGCGACAAGCACAAATTTATCTCGGCGCTGATCGTGCCGAATTTCGCGACCGTCGAGGCGGCCGCGCGTGCGCAGGGACGCACCTTCGCGTCGCGCGAACAGCTTGCCGCCGATCCCTGGGTGCACGATCTGATCGGCGGGGAAGTCGCCCGCGTCAATTCCAGGCTCGCGCAATACGAAACGATCAAGCGGTTTGCCCTGCTCGATCATGATTTCACCTTCGACGGCGGACAACTCACCTACACGCTGAAGCTCAAGCGCCGCGTCATTGAACAGCGCTACGCGAAAATTATCGAGGGGCTTTACGCGGACGAGCAGCCGCGCGATACAATGCCTGAAGGAGACAGGAAATGACCGACGAACTGGTAATTGCCGGGCGCGCGTTTCAATCGCGCCTGATTGTGGGGACGGGAAAATACCGCAGCTTTGCCGAAATGGCTCGCGCGCACCAGGCCTCGGGCGCGGACATGGTGACCGTCGCGGTGCGTCGCGTGAACCTTACCGACCGTACGAAGGAGTCGCTGCTCGACTTCATCGATCGCGAAAAAATCTTCATCCTCCCCAACACGGCGGGCTGTTACAACGCCGAGGAGGCAATCCGCGCCGCGCGCCTGGGCCGCGAAGTGGGACTGTCGAACTGGGTGAAGCTGGAAGTGATTGGAGACCAGCAAACCCTGTTCCCCGACACCGAGGAACTGGTTCGCGCTACGCAAATTCTGGTGAAAGAGGGTTTCGTCGTGCTGCCCTACACCAATGACGACCTCGTGGTTGCGCGCAAGCTGATTGACGCGGGCGCTGCGGCGGTAATGCCGCTGGGCGCGCCCATCGGCTCCGGCATGGGAATTCAGAACCACGCGAACTTGCGCATCCTGCGCGAGCGCATCACCGAAGTGCCCATGATCGTGGACGCGGGCGTCGGCACCGCTTCCGACGCAGCCGTGGCCATGGAAATCGGCGCGGACGGCGTTTTGATGAATACGGCCATTGCCGAGGCGCAGGATGCGGTCCTGATGGCCGAAGCGATGCGCGAGGCGGTATCCGCCGGGCGCAAGGCGTATCTGGCAGGGCGCATGCCGAAAAAACTCTACGCCTCGGCGTCGAGCCCGCTTTCCGGCGTCGTGCGCTAGCTTTCGTAGGACAGGCTTCAGCCTGTCTGCATTTGACTCTGGAAATTCAGGCACAAAACCAAAACTAGACAGGCTGAAGCCTGTCCTACCCTACATCGTACGAAACAGCAGGTGCCAGGTCGTGTCTACCAGCGCGTGGACGATGGCGGCGGGGAAGATGCTTCCTGTCTTGCGCCACACGCGCCCGTAAAACATTCCGGCAATGATCGCCAGCAGGGCGTAGCGCCAGTTCGGAAACACGCCGTTGTTGGCGATGTGCGCAAGTCCAAATACGATGGAGGCGGCGATCCAGCCGAGCGTTTTATTCGACAGCGTCCGCGAAAGCGAATTCTGCAGCAGTCCGCGAAACAGCAATTCCTCAGGCCAGGCTGTCAGCAGAAAAATCGCGATGGCATCGGCGGGCAGGGATTTCCATCGAGCCAGCGCGGAATCGAACTGGATGAAGTCCAATCGGATGGCCACCGGGATCAGGATCGCCGCAAGCAATCCAAAATGCGAGAGAATGGAAAAGCCGATGTCGCGTCCCCAGACGATGTTGTAGCCGACGCCGTCCAGTTGGCGCACGAACAGGAACGTGGCCAGAGCCACGCTGATCGCCAGCAGCATGGTGGCAGGGGCGGCGATCCGGTTGTCCGGGTAGGGCCAGAACCTGTTGATCCACGGCAGTTTCAAAGGCAGGAAGATCACCAGCATGGCCAGATAGCCCTGCCACGCGCCCGGCGGCGTTTTGCTCGCGGAAAGCACGAGCAGAACGGGAGCCAGGATATAGGAAGCCGCAATCCCAACACGCCACCACGTAAAACTGTTTGTTCCCAGCAGATAAATCAGGTATGCAAGAAATGGGACGACGGCGAGAAGCACGCCACGATGCGGCCCGGTCCTTCGCGCGAATCGCTCGCCGAGGTTTTTCGCCGCGAACAGCAACTGTACGGCGAGAAAAAATGCCAGCACGCTGAGCGTGACCACGAAGGCGCGGCCATCGGGCGGGGGCTCTGCTTGCAGCATGCCGCGAAAAAGGTATCCGTGGCGGACGCCATACAGGGCTGCTCCCGCAACGGTCGCGGCCCACAGGCCGAACGCGGCCCACACGGGAAGCTGGCGTTCACCCGACATGGCGCGATAGTGTAGCGCAGTTTCCATGATTTAATGATAGGACCGATGCCCCAAAACAAAACACAACGGATCGCCTACATCGACTGGCTGAGGGGGCTCGCATGCCTGGTGATGTTCCAGACGCATTGCTACGACTCGTGGCTGAGCGAGGGAGCACGCTCGGGAAAATTCCTAAAATGGTCTCAACTCGGAGGAACGCTGCCCGCGCCCTTATTTCTGTTTCTCGCGGGCGTTTCCCTCGCTCTGGTGACGGACAAACTCCGGAGGAAGGGCGTGTCCGCAAATGAAATCGCGCACACGACGATCCGGCGCGGCGGCGAAATCCTCCTGCTGGCGTATCTTTTTCGTCTGCAGGAGTTTCTCCTCGGTTGGCCTTATGCGCCCTGGACCGATCTGCTGCGCGTGGATGTGCTCAATGTGATTGGAATTTCGCTGGTCATGATGGGTGTGGCGTGCCGGATTGCGGCGATGGGAGCCATGCCCGGCAAAGCGGCTGACCCGAGGCAACTGCGGAGGACGACCATCGTCGCGGCCATTGCCTGCGCCGCCGCCATCGCCGTTTTGACTCCGCCTCTGTGGACCACCTGGCGTCCGCACTGGCATGCGTGGTGGCTGGAGTCCTACATCAACGGCGTACATACATTTGGAGTGCCGCAGCATTGGCTGTTTCCAATTTTTCCCTGGACCGCATTCGCTTTTGCGGGATTGGCGACTGGATCGCTCTTGCTGTCGGACTGGGCGCACCGGAATCAATCTACGGGCCTTGTCCTTGCCGGTGCCGGGGGAATCGGGCTCATCGCGCTCGGACTGTGGCTGGATGCGCGCCCGGTGCAACTCTACCGCGTCTATGATTTCTGGCACACGAGCCCGAACTTTTTTCTGGTGCGCACCGGCGTCGTCCTGGTGATTGTATTTGCCAGCTATGCCTGGTGCCGGTGGGGAGCAGGGGCGTGGGGTTTCAGTCCCCTGATTGAGATGGGGAAATCTTCCTTGCTTGTTTACTGGGTCCATATCGAGCTTGTGTATGGCGGGCTGTCCATCCTGCCAAAGCGAAACGTGGGCATTGCCACGGCGACCTTGGGCCTGATTGCAATTTTTGCCGCGATGACGCTGCTGGCGGCCGCGCGCAACCGGTTTCCCGGCCGAAAGGCGGAAATCATGGCATTTTTCCGGCGCACGGCGCGGACGTAGCCTGCATTTCTTCCTGGCGCGCGGAACGCGGGATTGGCCTGCGATGTTTCAATTTTCTCAGGCGAAAAAACATGTAGGGTTTACAGCCTGCGAAATAACTCATCCGCTTTGTGGGTCATGCCTTCAGGCATGACATAAAAGGCGTGTCCCCATCAGGGGTTTTATCCCCGGACGGGCGGGAAATGCATTTTTCCACAAGCTGCAAAGCGGACGCCGCCAAAAGCATTTGATCGGCCGGTTCGTTATCTGGAAGCGAAGTGGAAATGGCGCTGGAAAAAATGGATGTCGCGGGGAACTATTTTTGGTCGTCAGGTGTTTGCGGGTCGCCGGGTTTGGCCGATTCGGGAATTTTGTAGATCATTTCCCCGGGACGCGCCAGCCCCATTTCCTCGCGAGCGATGCGTTCGATGGCCTTCGGGTCGGTCTTGAGCGAGGTCACCTGTTCGTTCAGCGACTTGTTCTCATCATTGAGCTTGCCGATCTGCTGGCGGATCTGCTGAATTTCCTTCTGCGTGCGGCGCATCGCGATGAAGCCGTGCGCGCCGAAAATGTCATGCACGAGCAGGGCGAAAAACGACAGGATCAGGATTTGCCGCGCGTTTTGCCGGACGTAGGCCGCCGCTTTTTCCGGAGAAAAGTGCCACATGTGCTCGCGTTGCATTACGCCTTCGCTTCCTGTGCTGTGCCCGTGATCCATGCCTGCGTCTGGCTCGCCATGCTGGACGATTCCTTAAGCGTTGCGGCCTCAGTGTAAATTCTCATCAGCGGTTCGGTGCCGGAAAGCCGCAGCAGAACCCACGAACCATCGTCAAATTCGATCTTCAAGCCGTCGGTGCGGTCCAGGCTTTTGACACGCCGTCCGAGGAAAATCGAGAAATCGGTTTGCAGGCGTTCCACTGTTTTCCGTTTGATGTCCTCGGGCAAGTGCAGGTTCGTGCGCTGCGGCCAGAATTCGCCGCCCACGCGTTGGAACAGCGCGCGCAACTGCTCGGCGAGCGTCGCGCGCCGCACGGCGACCATCTCCGCAACCAGCAGGCAGGCCAGGATGCCGTCCTTTTCCGGAATGTGCCCACGCATCGTCATTCCCGCGCTTTCCTCGCCGCCCATCGCGATTTTATCCTTCTCGATCAGCGCGCCGATGTACTTGAATCCCACGGGGGTCTGAAACACGGTCGTGCCGTAGTGCTTTGCGACGGCGTCCATCAGGTGCGAAGTGGCCACGCTGCGCCCCGCCGGCATTTTCCAGCCGCGCGATTCCACGATGTAGTCGTACAGCAGCGCGAGAATGTGATTGGGTTGCATCCAGGCGCCGTCGGAATCGAGGATGCCGAACCGGTCGGCGTCGCCGTCGGTTGCCAGTCCCACGGCCGCTTTTTTTGCGAGCACCGCGTCGCGCGTCGGGCGCATATTTTTTTCGGACACATCCGGCCCGGCGCCGTCGAAAAGGACATCGCGGTCGACCCGCAGGGCTTGCACATCGATGCCGTGCGCGGCGAGGGCGTGGTCCAGGTATCCCGCGCCGCAACCGTGCAGCGCGTCGGTGACGACGCTCAATTTCACGTCCGCGATCGCCTTGAAATTCACCAGTTGTGCCAGGCGCGCGAGATACGCGTCCCGCGGATCAATTTTCTCGAAAGGCGCGTCGTTCGGCCTGGCCGGAGCGCGTTCGCCGATTTTCACCGCGCGCGCCTCGATGTCGCGCGTCACTTCGGGAAGCGCCGGGCCGCCATCCGGGCCGGAAAATTTCAGGCCCTGATACTCGGCGGGATTGTGGCTGGCCGTAAAGTTGATTGCTCCATCGACCTTGCGCCGCAGGATTTCGTAAGCGATGGTGGGGGTCGGCGTCGATCCCTGGCACTGGAGCACATGGACGCCATACTCGCGCAGGATTTCCGCGGCGGTGCGCGCGAATTCCTCGCCAAAAAAGCGCGGGTCGTGCCCGACAATCAGCGTGGGCTTTGCGTTGCGGCTGCAGACATGCTCGGCGATGGCGGCCGTAGCGAGGCGAACGTTCGCGAAAGTGAAATCTTCCGCGATGATGGCGCGCCAGCCGGAAGTCCCGAATTTAATCGTTGCCGCCATTTGTCAAAAAAATATTTCCGCCTCCGGCGAAGTATTGTAGCGTGGAGCGGCACGGTAGATACAGGGTAGAAAGCGGCGACGAGAGAAAGAGTAACGGGCCGGGAGGGCTCTATGGCGCAAAAACTGGTGGTCCTGGTGACATGCTCGAACGCGGCGGAGGCTCGGCGGATCGCGCGCGCCGTCGTCCAGGCGCGCCTGGCCGCGTGCGTCAACATTCTGCCCGGCGCGGTCACGTCCATGTACCGGTGGAAAGGCAAGGTGGAGTCGGCCAGCGAAAAGCTGCTGCTCATGAAGACGTCGCGCAAGCGCCTGGCCAAGCTGCGGAGCGCGGTCGAGCGGCTCCATTCCTACGATGTCCCCGAAATCATCGCGCTCCCGATCGCCGCGGGGTCTCGCGCCTACCTGGCGTGGCTGGAAGAGAGTATTCGTGAATAATCCGGGTGCGAAAAAACCGCAGGGGCACGGCATGCCGCGTCCCTGTTTACAATTTCAATTCGTTCCGGCCGCCGGTTTAGAAAAATCCAACCTCAGATCTTGCGAAGCGCCTGGTCCAGGTCGGCAATCAAATCTTCGACGTCCTCGATTCCCACCGAGATGCGGATCAGCCCGTCGGTAATTCCGATCTGCCGGCGAACCTCCGCAGGGACCGAGGCGTGCGTCATCGTGGCGGGATGCGAGATCAGCGTTTCCACCCCTCCCAGGCTTTCCGCCAGCGAACATAGCTTCACGTGATTGAGGACGGTGCGCGCGTTTTCCAGGGTAACCACGTCGAAGGAAATCATGGCGCCAAACCCGCGCTGCTGGCGGAAGGCCACAGCGTGCTGCGGATGCGAAGGGAGCCCCGGATACAGCACGTGTTGCACGGACGGGTGGTCCTCCAGGAAGCGCGCGATGGTTCGGCCATTGGCGTCGTGTTGCTTCATCCGGACGGCCAGTGTCTTGATCCCGCGCGAAATCAGAAAGCAATCCATCGGCGCCAGGCCCGCTCCCACCGAACGCTGCAGGAAGTAAATTTTTTCCGCATCGGACGGGTTGGTGAGGATCACCGCCCCTCCCACCGAATCGCTGTGGCCGTTCAGGTATTTCGTCATGGAATGGACGACGATCTGCGCGCCCAGGGCGATGGGGGATTGCAGGTACGGGCTCAGAAACGTGTTGTCCACCACGAGCGTGGCCTTGTGCGCCGCGGAAATTCCGGCGATCGCCGCAATGTCGGTGACGCACATGGTCGGATTGGTCGGCGTCTCGACGTAGATCATTTTCGTGTTCGGCTTAATGGCGCTTTCCACCTGTTCGGGCGAAGTGGTGTCGACAAAGCTGAATTCCAGTCCCCATTGCACCAGGAATTGCGTGGTGAGGCGGATGACGCCGCCGTACACCGCCTCCGAGATGATCGCGTGGTCGCCCGGGCGCAGAAGCCGGAACACGGAATCGATAGCCGCCATGCCCGAGTTGAAAACGTAGGCCGCGCTGCCGCCCTCCAGCTTCGCAACCGTGCGCTCCAGCGCTTGACGGTTCGGGTGCGTTGTCCGGGCGTAGTCGTAACCCTTGTTTTTTCCAAGCTCTTGCTGAACGTAGGTCGAGGTCTGATAGATCGGCGCGACGATGGCGCCGGTGGCCGGATCGGGCTCTTGTCCTACGTGGATGGCATCGGTTGCGAATCCCATGGAAATATCTCCTTGATCTTGCGGGCGCTATCTCGCCGGAGGTTGGTCGTTCTGATCCCTACCCTGATCCTGGCGGCGCTCCAGACAAGAGCGCTCCATTTCCGGAGGTTGGGCCAAATTCACTGGCCGGTTGAAAGTAGCTCAGGAGCGCAGCCGAGTCAATGCAACGCGCTTCCGGGTAGCGGGCAGATTCTGTGTTGCGGAACGTCCCTCCGGGGTTCTCCGGGCCTCCGGGACTACCCACGGGCAACACAGCGCTGGTCCACCCACTTCCGGCTTGTGCGACCGGCCAAAAAGGGGGGAGAATAGGGAACGGAATCGCCGCTGGACGCTGCTCGCAAGGTGCAAACTGTGAGAATTGAGACAAATCCCGCCAGGAACGCTGCTCTGCTGCTCCCGCTGCTGGTGTTTGTATTCGTCATAGGCCTTCGCGGGCAGGATAAGGGTGCGGATACCAGGCAGAAGGCGGATTCCGCTTCGAAAGACAGTCGTTTAACGATTGTCGTCACCGGCGGGAAAGAAAAGAAACCGGTTGAAAACGCCAGCGTCTACGTGAAGTACGTGGAAGAACGTAGGTTAGCGAAGGACAAGAAAATCGAGATGAATCTGAAGACGAATCAGTCCGGCGTGTGCCACGTTCCCATCATTCCTCCGGGAAAATTCCTGATCCAAATCGTTGCCCCGGGATGGAAGACGTTCGGCGAGTATTACGACATCGACGACACGGCACGCACGATCCACATCAGTCTCGATCCGCCTCACCGGTGGTATTGAAATCGCTGCGCGGCCAGCCGCGGTTTTCTCTCCCGATCGATTTGCAGGCTCCCCATGTCTCCATATCCCTTTTCTGTTCAGCTTTTCGTTTGTCGATTTCCAAAATGAAAAATTAAGGATGAGCTTATCCGCAAACTTCGCGGGGCGATTGCTTCATCTTTGTGCAAACCGTATCAAGGGGCGTGTTTGGCGTGCCGTACGGATTGCTTCGCGGTTATTTCCACAAACTTTTCAACACAACTGTTGAAAAGCTCGCCGGCATGGAAAAAGTTGAGTCGCTTTGACCATCGCAGCGCCGGGTGTTAGATTGTCCCGTGGAAATCGGTTGCGGGGTTCACCGGCAAGTTCACCAGGAAAAAGGATTGTTGTGAACGGCATTCAATAAAAATGGACGAAAGACCCTACAAAGGTTTTGTAATCTGGCATCTGCTGTGGAGCAACCTGGGAGTTCGCCCACTGCGCTCGGCGCTGAGCGTGCTGGCCCTGGCGCTGCAGGTGTTTCTCATCCTGTTGATCGTGGGTCTCACCAACGGGGCATTGTCCGACTGGCGCACTCGTGCCGAAGGAGTGGGCGCGGACATCATTGTCCAGCCGCCCAACTCGTCCATCTTCTTTGCGTTTTCAAGCGCCGTCATGCCGGAATCGCTGGTGGAAAAAATTGCCAGCCTTCCCGAAGTGGCTGAAGTGGCGCCGGTCCTGATCGTCGTCGATCAGCACAACTTGGGCGTGGTATACGGAATTGATTACGCGCGGTTTACGGGGTTGAGTGACGGTTTCACGTTTTTATCCGGCGGCCCGTTCCAGGGACCGGACCAGGCGATTGCCGACGACCTGGCGGCGGATTCGCGCCACCTGCGTGTGGGACAAAAAGCTCAGTTGCTGGGGCATGAATTTACAATTTCGGGGATTGTTGTGCATGGCAAGGGCGCGCGATTCTTCGTTCCGATTAAAACGGCTCAGGATATCGCCGGCGCGGACGGCCGGGTCTCCATGTTTTACGTGCGCAGCAAGGGCGACACCGAAGGCGTGCGCAACGAACTGGTCAAGCTGCTTCCCACGTATAAAATCCGGTCCATGGCGGAATACAGCACGCTGATGACCTCGTCCAACCTGCCGGAATTGAAACCGTTTCTTCGATCCTTCATCACCCTTGGCGTGGTCATCAGCTTCCTGGTGGTGCTGCTCACCATGCACACGATGGTACTGGAACGCACCCGCGATATCGGCGTGCTCAAGGCGCTGGGGTCATCGCGACTGGAAATCTGCTGGATGATCATCGGCGAAACTCTGGTCATGGTCGCGCTCGGCGTGGTATTTGGTTTGCTCTCCACGTACAGCGTCGTCGCCATTTTGCATCGCACTTCTCCCACGCTTCAAATCGCCATCGAGGGCGGGTGGATTATTCGCGCGATCCTGCTGACGATTGTGGGCGCGATCGCCGGCGCGCTATATCCCGCCCTGCGAGCTGCCCAGTGCGATCCCGTGGACGCTCTGGCCTACGAATAGAACCATCTGTCTCCCCCCACACAGTTTCCCAGTATGGATTGCTCGCGGCACCCTGCCGGCAGGATTCCGATTGCGCCCCCGGATTCAAATCTGATACAAGGAACCAGAGCATAGGATGGTCGTCAGGAAAGTGAGAATCGGGACAGGATTTTGGGAGAGGAATAGAACAAATGAAAACTAGGCATATTTCCGTAGTTCTCGCAATATTCGCAATGGCTTTGCCGCTGGCGGCGCAGATGGGCATGCGGCAGCGAATGCCGACGTTGAGCGGCATTTGGCACCCCGTTGTAGGATCCGGCGGGGCCTATGAGATGACCGACCGTGACGGAAAGAAGTCACAGATGGAAATCACGATTGTGGGGAAGGAAGACGTCGCCGGCAAGCCCGGGTACTGGCTGGAGATGGCGATGGCCAACCCGCGGTCAGGCGGCGAAATGTACATCAAGACTCTCATGTCGGTCAGCGACGCCGGTGTGGCCTCCACGCGGATGATCATGCAAATGCCGGGACAGGATCCCATGGAAATGGACACGAGCATGAATCCCGCAGCCCGCCGCATGCAGCGAACCACCCCCGAAGACATTCGCAACGATGCCGAGCATGTGGGAACCGAGACGATCACGGTTCCGGCGGGAACGTTTACCTGCGAACACTACCGCATGAAGGATGGATCCTCCGACGTGTGGATGTCGGACAAGGTCGCGCCCTGGAGCCTGGTGAAATCGCAGGGCAAGGATTCCTCGATGGTCCTGACCAAAGTCATTACCGACGCGAAGGATCACATCACCGGCACGCCGAAGAAATTCGATCCGATGCAAATGATGCGCGATCGCATGGGCCAGCAGGGCCAGTAGATCGCACCGCTCCCGAAGATTCGGTTTTCACCGGGACGTTCCAGGCGTCCCATCCTCGATCGGAGAAGATCGGAGAACCAACCAGGCCCCTGGTTTCTTTCGTGGCTACTGATGTGTTGTTGCGCCGCGTTCCTATCGGAAATGTAAGTATGCCGATACGAAGGAGAAACGATGCCCCCTTCTGGTAACAAGTTTTATTCTGCCCGGATACTCGAGCGGCGCGACATTACCAGCGATCTTTGGGTGATCCGCGTGGATCCGGGCGCGGAATATCTATACCAGGCGGGCCAGTATGCAACCCTGGGGGTCGTCACGCCTGAAAAGCACCACGAGCGCCCCTACTCGATTGCCTCCGCTCCTCATGAGGAATTCCTGGAATTTTTTATTGAGCTGGTTCCGCACGGCCAGCTCACGCCGCGGCTTCACCAGACCCGGGTGGGCGATCAGATCACGCTGCGAAAAAGAGCCAAGGGCAATTTTGCGCTCAACCGTTCCGGAAAGCGCACCAACCATCTGCTGGTGGCCACGGTCACGGGGGTCGCGCCATTTGTCAGCTTTGTCCGGGCCCTGTATCGCGAGTGGAAAAATGCGGAGTTTACGGGAGTGCACCGGCTATTCCTGCTGGAAGGCGCCAGCCGTTCCTGGGAACTGGGTTACTCCGATGAGCTGGCGCAAGTGGCCGGCGAAGTTCCCTGGCTGACCTACATACCCACGGTCAGCCGTCCCTGGGAAGACATTGAATGGAAAGGCGAAACGGGCCGCGTGGGCGACTTGATCCGAAAGTATTCCGACATGTGGAACCTGACTCCTGCGGATACCGAGGTGTACCTGTGTGGCCATCCCGAGATGATCGAGAATGTGAGAGGCATTGTAAGACGCCACGGCTGGCTGGAGGATGCCATCCAGGCGGAGGCCTTCCACGTTGCCCCTACGGCACGACCACACGGCCGAGCTGGATGATTAAACCAGAATCATTCCGCCCGGAAGGCAAGCTGACCGGAAGCCAAGCGCGTTTCGAATGATCAACGCTGGCGCTTGAAGTAGACAACTCCCAAAGGCGGCAGTCGCAGGTTGATGGAATAGGGGTGATCCCCCCAGGGGGTGGGCTCGGCGTGCACGCCGCCGAGATTTCCCGCGTTTGACCCGCCATACTGTTCCGCATCGGTATTCAGGATTTCCCGGTAGTAACCCCAGTCCGGCACGCCCACACGATAGCCTTCCCGCAATACGGGAGTGTAGTTGGCCGCCACGACCAGGTAATCACTCTGGTCCTTGGCTCGCCGTATAAAGGTCAGGACGCTGGAATCGGAATCATTGCAGTCGAGCCATTCGAATCCGTGCCAGTCGAAATCCACCTGGTGCAGCGCGGGCTCGTTCCGGTAAATCGCATTCAAATCGGTGGTCAGGGCTTGCAGGCCGCGGTGGGGCGGATAGTCAAGCAGGTGCCATTCCAGGCTCGTGTTGGAATCCCATTCCGCCCGCTGTCCGAATTCGCCGCCCATGAACAGAAGCTTCTTGCCGGGATGGGCGAACATGTAGGCATAGAGCAGGCGGAGGTTCGCGAACTGCTGCCACAGGTCGCCGGGCATTTTGTTTACGAGGGACGCTTTGCCGTGAACGACCTCGTCGTGTGAAAACGGCAGCACAAAATTTTCCGTGAAGGCATACAGCATGGAGAACGTCATCCGGTTGTGGTGATACTTGCGATGGATCGGCTCCTGCTCGAAATAGCTGAGCGTGTCGTTCATCCAGCCCATATTCCACTTGAGGCTGAACCCCAGGCCGCCAATATAAGTGGGGCGGGAAACCATGGGCCAGGACGTGGATTCCTCGGCGATCATCAGCATCCCCGGATGCCGCGCGAAGACCACTTCGTTCAATCGCTTCAGGAACGCGATGGCCGCCAGATTTTCCCGCCCGCCAAACTCATTGGGGATCCATTCGCCTTCGCGCCGCGAATAATCCAGATACAGCATGGAAGCCACGGCATCCACGCGCAGGCCGTCGATGTGGTACTTGTCAATCCAGAAGAGCGCATTGGAAATCAGGAAATTCTGAACTTCGTTGCGCCCGTAGTTGAAGACCAGCGTGCCCCAGTCCGGATGACGACCCTGGCGTGGGTCCGCATGCTCATACAGATGAGTGCCGTCAAACTCGGCAAGGCCGTGCGCGTCGCTGGGGAAGTGCGCGGGCGTCCAATCCAGAATGACGCCGATCCCTGCCTGATGGAGCCGGTCGACGAACGACATGAATTCTTCCGGTGTGCCGAAGCGGCTGGTCGCCGCAAAATAGCCGAGTGTCTGATAGCCCCAGGAGTCATCGAACGGATGTTCCATCACGGGCATCAATTCCACATGCGTGTAGCCCATCTGTTTCACGTAGGGGATGAGCTGATCGGCCAGTTCGGTATAGGTCAGCCACCGGTTGCCTTCTTCCATGACGCGCCGCCAGGATCCCAGGTGGATTTCATAGATGGATACTGGCGAGCAGGACCAGTCGTTTTTCGCGCGGTATTCCAGCCAGCCCGCGTCGTTCCAGTCGTGCCGGTCCAGACGCGTGACGATGGAACCCGTGTTTGGCCGCAGTTCGCCGCGGAAAGCGTATGGATCGCTCTTCAGAATCGGCAGGTCGGATGACATCGGCCGGATTTCGTACTTGTAAATCGCGCCCTCGGAAACCTCAGGCACAAAGAGTTCCCACACGCCCGAAGGTATGCGATTCCGCATGGGGTGCGTGCGGCCGTCCCACCGGTTGAAGTCCCCCACCACACTTACGCGCAATGCGTTAGGGGCCCACACGCCGAATTGCACTCCGGCAACTCCGTCGATGACGGCAGGATGCGCGCCCATCTTTTCATACTTGAGGTAATGCGTGCCCTCGCCCATCAAATGCAAATCAAAACCGGAGAGCAAAGGCGGAAACGCGTACGCATCGTGCAACTCGCGTTCCGGCTGGCCCGGCTCCTGAATCATCCAGCGATAGCTGCCCGGCGCCACCGGAAGCTCGGGAAAAATTGGAAGAACCGCTTCGAACAACCCTTCCGGCGAAATGCGCACGGCCGAAATCGGGTTCTCCTGGCTATTCATCAGGATCGAGGCCTGGCTGGCCCAAGGAAAGAATCCGCGCACCACCATCCGCTTTTCTTCGCCCTCCTCGACAATGTGGGGTCCGAGCAAGCGGAATGGGTCGCGGTTTTCCGCGCGCAGCAGGAGCGCGACGTCGCGCTCAAGTTCGCTCTGCGCGTCGAATGCCGCTGCGCGTTCACCGAATGGTTGTTTCATCGAATCCAAAGTTTGTCTCCCCTGAAGGATAGATGGCGCAAGGTTGCATCGGCAGTCGAAGGCACCTTAGATTCTAACAGGGTATCGAAAGGGAAGCGGAATTGATTGCTGGCGGAAAAGAATCCAGGCAGCATTGGCCCAAATCTCCAGGAGTCTTTCTGAGGGAAAAACTATTCCCAGTCATGAGCACTGCTCGAACGCCGGGTTCCACAAAGACTCCAACCGATGCCGGCCGGAAACTGCTATGCCATTTACTTTGTGAGCGTTATGAGATTTCTCCTTTCTGGCCCTGCGCTTGCACTGTTTCCCCCTGAATGCGCCCCGGATTGGTGTACGCAGATCGTCGTGGCCGCTTGTGCTGTCTTTAGGATCTCTTTAGGAATAACTTAGAGTCAACTTAGGATGATTGATGCGAACCTATCCCAATGTCCTTGGCAACTTTTGCAGGTTTCTGTTCCCGGTTGCGATCGGTCTGGTCTTCTCATCTCTTCCTGTGCAGGCGCAGACATACCTTTCCGGAACTTATGATTGTGTGAAGATGGAAATCGTAGGAAAAACCCAGCCGTGCTCCGCGCCACCGCTGAAATTGAGATCGGACGGGAGCTACCAGATCCTGAGCGAGAGAGGAACATACGAAATCGAGGGCGGTCAATGGCTGGTTCTGTCCACGTCCAAGAATCACGGCAAGGCCCGCCTGGACGGAAAAAAACGGATCATTTTCGATTACGTGTCCGGCGGAAAGAAACACAGAATTATCTACCGGCGAAAATATCAGCGGCCCCCGGGGTGGATGTCTACCTGAACGCAAAGTCCTCAAAATAGTTTCCGGAATTTCTTTTCGCGCCTGCTCGCGCCGTTTTTTCTTCCATGTGAATTTGGACAGGTGAAGGTATAGGGCACCTTCACCTCACATCCTGATCATGACCATGCCCTCGTTGCTCGACTTGCGCATGGTGCACACTGGTGCGAAATGCCTATGTTCGTGTGCAATTGAAACACTCGCCTTGGCTAAGAATTTTCAAAGATAGGCGATAGTTTGCAAGGTGCCTGGAATCAACACCGTGAAAGCATGCATGGCGTGCATGTTTTTGTCCAACGGCCTCCCATGTGCCCTTATCTATGGTGTATGACCGGCGCGCAGGCCAAGTCGCCGGATTGGCGGGAGGGGAAACATGTTAGACGGAATGAATGAGAATATTGAATATCTCGATATGCCGGAATTGAGACTGTGGCGCGCGGTGATCGCCAGCACGGTGGACGACTGGGTTCATGGTCCCTTGCGGCAAAAGAGGGAAGCCGAACAATACCTGTTCGATGACGATCACGATTACCGCGAGGTGTGTTCCTCCGCGGGAATCGACCCGGAAAATCTTCGCAGCCATTTGAAAAAGATACGCAAGCGCCAGAGCGCGGAAGCGCTCGCGGCCGCCTCGCGAAATTGACCGGTTCCCGCAACTGCGGGAAATAGCCGCAAACCACTCCGGCCCAGTCAAGGTGAACAAGGCTCATGGGCCGTTACGGGAAGTTACGAGTAGTCACGGGCAGATGGAAGCACTCGCTTTGCGGACGCGATCCCGCCAGCTTCCTGGCCGCGGTTTGACGAACCACCCTGCATTCGTTGTCATGCTTTCGCGGGGTGGAGCGGTCTGGTGGCTTGTCGGGCTCATAACCCGAAGGTCGTTGGTTCAAATCCAACCCCCGCAACCATCTCCTTCAAGATTCAAAGGCCGGACACCAGAGTCCGGCCTTTTTTGATTTGTAACCAAATTATCACGTGATAGGTATGATGTATGCTTGAGGAGACGAAATCCCCACCCTCGCTTTGCGAGGATGGGCCACCCGCCGGTGAGTCCTTGCATCCCGATCTTGGGCACAAGCCACCAAAAGGTCCGCACTGGGACTACACAGACCCATCTGGGAGAGTTTGGCCAATTTTTCCAATGGTCCTATAAAGCAGACTTGATACGAAATGAGATGACTTCAACTATGATCTATCTAAATGACGAAAGTAGTCGCACAGCCGCGATGCACTATTTGGAAAGCGTTCTAACAAAAGGGCACGCGGTGGCGGAGTTTCTTCTTCAACGCGTCAACCTTCGGGTGGGAACAGTGCTCATTCTTTCACCCGACCATCTTGATTCATCTCAAGTCTTGCAGTTCGATTCTGGCCATTTCCCACAGGAACACATTTCGGCTATGGTTGGGGGGGCGCCCGGAACGATATCTCCCACTGTTGATTCCAACGACCAGCTCGCTAGGCTGATTTGCGAGGCATTGGAAGCCCCGAGATCGGTTTGTATAATTGAGAACTACCTCGCCAAAGCAGGTGACCCGTGGCTGCGACGGGCACAATCCTGTGTGGTAACTCACAAGAGTGATGTTTTTCACGTAGTTTTCAGCGAAGATCATACAGAAGATAAGATCACCGATGTAATCTGTGAAGCCGGACGAATTCCGGTTCTCATCGGTGCAGTAGGGCAACTCACCTTGGAGGTCGAAAAGTCCATTCAGAAGGAGAGGGCAATCACGACAGGTTCTTTGGAGAGTATTGCTGAAACTGCGCGGCTTGTTTTCGTCGGTGCTTACGACGGCGAGGGTTATGTCATTTGGGAACGGAATCCGCATTAGCCGGGTTCCGTTGAATTTTCGGATGGCACGACCCGAAAGGAGCACCATCCATGTCTTTCTTCTACGAAATCCGCAGTTCTACCAACACCGTCCTAAAGCGCGATGGGCTGATTAGATGACGTTGTCGGCTCCTTTCTTCCGAGCCTTGGTCGTTTACCGCTGCCAAGTTTACTCGGTTGAAGGAGCCGACAACGTCATCTAATCAGCCTCAACCGGTGACTGGGGGAACTTGCACTTCCACGGGCAGCTATGCCCCCGCTCCCTACAAACTCTACTGGCGCGGTGAATCCGGTAACACGCTGGCCGAGACGGACGCGACTGGAAGCACTTCGAATTCCTATTACCATGAGTACATCTTTTTCGCCGGGATGCGAATCGCGCGGTCTGACGTATCATCCAGTACCGTGTACTATTACTTCGTGGATCAGATTGGCAGCACGCGTGTCGTCGCACAGGCGGACGGCACAGTTTCGTTCAAGCAGGAGTACTTCCCCTATGGCCAGGAGGTCTACTCGCAATCTTTCGACCCGGGGTATAAGTTCGCAGGCTATGAAGCCGATCCGGAGTCGGGGCTTGCGTATGCCTTTGCGCGCTATTACAGTCCTCTGCAGGGTCGGTTCACGACGGCGGACCCGGTTGGCGGTGATTTAGGGGACCCGCAGACGCTCAATCGTTATTCCTATGTGCGTAACAATCCCATCAATATGGCCGACCCGAGTGGACAATGTGGATTATCACTCGGTTTCTTCGTTGATCCTTTTGGCGACTATCTTGGCTTCTTAGGAGGCGGTGGAGGAAATGGAGGAGGCGGCGGCGGCGTAGGCATCTACGTGGGCTTCGGTGGCTTCGGTGGCGGCAGGTGTGGCGGCGACGATCGCGCGGGTCCGCAGCCGCCGGTCTACACACCGCCACAGGTGGGCACAGATCCAAATCGATCCACGGACGGATTTGGCTGCCCCTACGGCAGCGGCAGTTGCGGCGGGATTGTTTTTGGATATCAAGATCCGGGTGACCTCACATGGGAAGTTCCGACGGCATGGGCGATATTGCGGGCATTGGGGCCGGAGCTTGTACGCCTATTCTGGCCTGTAGCACTATCTAGATCCTCTCGAAAACCCGACTTGGCGCAAGTTGACCGAATTGCCAAGGACTTTTGCGTTGATCGAAATGCATTAGGTGATGCCATTCACGACGAGAAAAAAGGTGGCCCAAAAGGCAAAGGTGGCGATCTGACCGAAGAAGAGATAAAAAATATCGCTCGCCGTTTGCCCAAGATACCTGGATGCACTCCTACAGCACAATGAGGCGAAATTGAATTCGGACATCCATAACACGATCGCATCCTTGCGGATCTTGGGACTCGGCCTTGATTTCCAAGCTATTTCGAAGGAATTGGGTGTTGAACCCTCCCTCACGCGCCGAAAAGGTGAGCATGGTTTGGCACAAACTCCGCAGTCTGCGGACGTGTGGTGTCTTGACTCCCCACATTCTCGGTCTGAGCCACTCGCCACACACCTCAAATGGCTCAGACAGATATTGATGCCTCACTATGAGTTCCTGCATGCGCTACAAGGAAAATGCGAACTTTCCGTGTATTGTGGAATTACCATCGAGGGTGACAGGGGGCAATTCCGAGTTCCCTCAGATGCTTTGACGCTTTTCGTTGAACTCGGGATCGATATGGACCTCAGCCTCATTTTCACAGGCTATTCGGAGCTGGGACCTCTTAACGCAGGCACAGCAAGTGCAAACGACCAACTGCCTTCCGAAGGAGCGGATGCGTCTTTCGAAGTTTCCGGGGCCACGCTTGATGTGAGCCAGATTTCTAAGACGCTTGGAATGGGATTTTCCCAGACCGACCGCCCCGGCGATGCAAGTTCTTCCAGAAAACTGCCTCCGACCAACTTGTGGTCCGTCGTTGCACCCGTTCCTCGATCTAGTGAACTGGATGCACACCTTCGGTGGCTCGGAACCATGCTATTACCTCACGTAGAGTTCCTTATGTCTCTCAAGGTACAGTGTGAGATGGTCATCCAATGCAACTTCGTCACGAGGAGCGACACGGGTGGTGTCATCATTTCAGCTGAGGGCTTGAAAACCTTCACGGAACTTGATATCCCTCTGGATTTCAATGCTTTCCTGATTTGGCGAGAGCTTACCAAAGTTTCAGAGTGATGAAGACCGGTTAGATCGCTACGGGGCACCCATCCATGTCGTTCTTCTACGAAATCCGCAGCGCCGATAACACCGTGCTGAAGCGCGACGGCGGCTTTGCTTCGCAAGATGCAGCGAAGATGGCAGCGCGTGAGGATGGGCGGGAGGCAAAGCCTTTGAGGCGCATTTGAATTTTCCGGGGGACCCGCAGACGCTCAATCGTTATTCCTATGTGCGTAACAATCCCATCAATATGGCCGACCCGAGTGGACAATGTGGATTATCACTCGGTTTCTTCGTTGATCCTTTTGGCGACTATCTTGGCTTCTTAGGAGGCGGTGGAGGAAATGGAGGAGGCGGCGGCGGCGTAGGCATCTACGTGGGCTTCGGTGGCTTCGGTGGCGGCAGGTGTGGCGGCGACGATCGCGCGGGTCCGCAGCCGCCGGTCTACACACCGCCACAGGTGGGCACAGATCCAAATCGATCCACGGACGGATTTGGCTGCCCCTACGGCAGCGGCAGTTGCGGCGGGATTGTTTTTGGATATCAAGATCCGGGTGACCTCACATGGGAAGTTCCGACGGCATGGGCGATATTGCGGGCATTGGGGCCGGAGCTTGTACGCCTATTCTGGCCTATAACTCTGGCCAAGGGTGGCGCGAGCCAGAATCCACTGCCATCTTGGGTAGCTGACCGTCCTAGACCCGGCGAGACTGCCGACGACTTTGCTAGGCGCGTTTGCCAAGCTAAGTACCCTCCTAATGGAGCTGGTTGTGGCAGCGGTGGCGGAAGCGAGTTTAATAAGATTAGAAAGTGGGCCCAAGATTGGATCAATAAGCAACCGAAACAGGCACCGAAACCGACACCGAAACCGCAATGAGAGTTTTCGCAATCAAGAATGAACTCGGACAAGGGGATTATATGTCCATTGATGTCGTCTACTTGCTTTGGCATACGGATGCACACGAGGACGAAAAGCTGATTGGCGTGTATCGAAGTAAAGAAGATGCTCACGCTGCGATTGAGCGAATAAAAGAAAAGCCCGGATTCTCAGACGGCGGTGGCAACTTCGAGTGTGCTAGATATGAATTGAATCAAGATCATTGGACGGAGGGATTCGGTCGCCCAGTAGACTAGAACTAATCACATCAAATAGACCGGCGAGAGCACCCCCCAGCACAACTTCGCCCGGCTTGCATCACAAGGCCGAAAGGAGCACTCCCCATCCCGTTCTTCTACGAAATCCGCAGCGCCGATAACACCGTGCTAAGGCGAGACGGCGGCTTTGCTTCGCAAGATGCAGCGAAGATGGCGGCGCGTGAGGATGGGCGGGAGGCAAAGCCTTTGAACTTTCGGGTGGCCGATCCTTCGCGGTTTATCGAAGGGTCGGAGGGTTTGGTTCTTCCTTCTTTTAGCCTCAACAGAATGGACAGGGTCAACGCGGATCAAGCTGTGTTTTGGGTTCGAGTAGAATGAAAAAACTGCTCCAGGGCCAGTCCTTAATGCGTTTATTGGCCATGGAAGCTAGAGAGCACCAAATGCCCGACCCTTCAAAAACCGAAAGGGTCGGCCACCCGGGGTGACGGGAAGCGTGTGAATGAAGTCCAGCGGCGTGCTCTATTGGTATGACATTGGGAACAATCCGCTGGCCGAGACCGACACCAGCGGGAACACGATCGACAAGTATGTCTTTTTCCAGGGCAGACGCATCGCCCGGCGCGATTCATCCGGCAATGTGGACTACTACATCTCCGACCATCTTGGAACTGCACGAGTGGTAACCAACTCCACCGGTACGATCTTGGATGATTGCGATCTTTACCCCTATGGTGGCGAACGCTGTGTTTCCACCTCCAGTGGAAACCACTACATCTTCACCGGCAAGGAGCGCGACACCGAGTCGGGCCTGGATTACTTCATCGCCCGCCATTATGCCGGCTCGATGGGCCGTTTCATGTCACCCGACCAGTTTCCTGGTGGCATTGTAGACGCGTTCACCGGAGTGTCGGTGGCACCGCCAGGGCCGGTACCTTATGCGGATATCTTCGACCCGCAGACTTTGAACAAGTATGGCTACGTGCGCGACAATCCGTTGCGCTACATCGATCCGGATGGTCACCATAATCAGGGCAACCACGAGGCCAACGGGGATTGCACCAAACACACGAAAAATGTGGCGCAAAATACGAACGCTCCTAAAACAGGCTTCTGGAGCGGATTAGGACAACGATTCAGTAATCTTATCCATGGTCAGGGGTTCGTAACCAATATGGGCCTTAACACCTCGGTCACGGTCGAACAAGGCCCTATGAACGTTAGAGAGCCCAATTCGAAGATTGCGGCTGCCGCGGACGCTGCAGGTGTAGTCGCCACGGTCATTGATAATGCGAAGCTGGGAGCTGCGAGCGCTGTTGTAATTGTAGTGAATGACCCCAGCCTCAAAAACATAGCAATCACTGGGATAGGGCTTATTCCCGGACCCGATGTGCCGATCGCTTTCGGCAGCGCAGCCATTGACGGCAGCAATTTCGTAACAAATCAGATCCTTGCTCCTATGTTTAACGCAGCGCCGACGCAAAATATCGATGATGGGAATGGTCACATGATCCCTAATCCTGCTTTGAGGGATGAGCGAGACGATCTCCAGTAAGATCGATGCTGCAAGTGGCAGCTGGGAGCTCTTTCAGGAAGGGAAAAAGGAAAGGGGCGTTGTTCATGCCTGATTTGGGGTCAGTTCTAAGGCCGCCGTGTATTTACTTGATACTGGGGATCATTTCATTTTCAGGCGCTGTATTTTCGACGTGTACCGGAAAAACGTGGGCACGAGTGGGTCGTTCGGTCTGTCGTGCAAAAGAGCCGAACAATTTTTGGTGGGTAGTCGCGATATATTACCTCAGTGCAGTCCTTTTCATTGGAATCTTCATGTACAGCAGGGTATATGGACTTTGATCGGCCCGGCTTTTTTGTACCAACTTCAAGGTGAGTTTTCGGCTGTTTGTAACCCAAGGAAATCGCGGCTAGCCGCGATTTCCTTGGCGAATTCGTTGGGCGTCTTCTCCCCGAGAGCCCGGTGAGGGCGACTCTCATTGTATTCCGCACGCCAAGTCTCCACGATCTGTTGGGCCTCCGTCAAGGATGTGAACCAATGCGCATTCAGACATTCTGCCCGGAACGTTCCGTTGAATGATTCCACGAAGGCATTATCAGTGGGCTTTCCTGGCCGTGAAAATGCCATGCGCACTCCGTTCTGATAGGCCCACAGATCCATCGCTTGACTGGAAAACTCGCTTCCGTTGTCACAGTAAAGAAACTTCGGAACTCCCCGTTGGATTTTAATTCGGTTCAGCGTCATCACCACATCTTCGCCTTTCAGCTTCTGTTCTGACTTGATCGCCAAGCATTCCCGGGTATAGATATCCACGATGGTCAACGAACGAAATCTTCTTCCGTCCGCCAACTGATCTGCCACAAAGTCCATCGCCCACACCTGATTCGGCCCTGTCGGATGAAAGCGTTCCCGCCGATGTTCTGCCACTCGACGCCGGCGTTTTCGCCGCTGGTGCAGCGTTAATCCCTCTTCCCGATAGATTCTCTCTACCAGGTATTTGCCCACATTCCAGCCCTCGCGGTTCAGCAGCACGCGGACCTTCCGGTATCCGTATCGGACTCGCGTTTGCGCGATCTCCCGGATGCGCATCCCAAGCGCGGTCCGTGGATCTTTGTGACCGCGATAGCGGAACGTCCCGCGATTCAAATGGGTTACCCTGCATGCTCGCCTCTCGCTTACCCGGTAGCTGCCATGCAGGTACTGGACCATCTGCCGGCGCCGCGAGGGCTCTAGATTTTTCACATCCTGCAACATTGCTTTGTCCAGCGTCAGGTCGGCCACCAACTGCTTCAGCCGGGTGTTTTCTTCCTGGAGTTGCTTGAGCTGTCGGACCTGATCGACTTCCAGCCCGACATACTGTTTCTTCCATCGATAGAAGGTCTGTTCAGAAATGCCCACTCGCCGGATCAACTCCGCCAGCGGCACTCCAGCTTCGGCCTGCTTTAAGACGGCAACAATCTGTTCGACGTTGAATCGCTTCTGCTTCACGGCAAATCCCCCTTTTCAGGAATAGATGTTGCCGGAAACTAACCCTAGGAGTGGATCAAAAATACCGGGGCCGCTCACCGCCCACAAACTCGAACCACCAATAGCAACTCGCTCCGCTCACATCAAGATGGTGAGATACGAACGCTAACGGACTCTATTTTGGGAGCGGCGAAAAAGCGTGGAAAGCGGCGGGGGCCTCCAGAAAAAAGAGCGTCAGTATCTTTAGTACGCTAAAGTGAATTTTCTCTCGCTTCACCTGCTACAAAAATCACCGGCCAGGTCAACGCTGTTCGACGCGCTGTCACCGTGATTGACGTCCTCACCGGTCTGGCGGCGAACATTTCCCAGCATCCAGACTTCCTTGATAGGGTCAAAGTGTTGGACCACTCGGGCAGGATTTCCCGCTATCAGACAGTAGGCAGGGAAGCTCCTCGTGACCAGCGCATTAGCCGCCACTATACAATTACGACCTAATATCAGCTCGCCCTTATCGCAAAGGATTGCAGCTCCCTGGCCGATGAAACAACCTTTGCCGATGAGGATCCTGCCGCCTTCTGTACGTCCCTGCCTTTTGATCGGCGTCGTGACGTTTTCGTGCGCTGGGCTATGGTCCATGATCAGCACTGACTGCCCAAGTGTGACGTCACGCTCCAGATGGATACAATTCTTAGCGCATATTGCAGATCGAGGGCTAATGTAGCAAGCGTCATCCATCACGATCACAGGCTCACCTTTCTCCCTGGACGGAGCAAGAACCTTGAGCAAGACGTCATCGCAAAGGCGTACCCAATTCCCGAACTTAATGCGATGCACTGTCGATCTGTCCAGCTCACACGTGTAATGTATCCATAAGTCGCGGCCCTTGGACGCGAACGGGTAAGTCGCATTCACCCAGAGGTTGTAGAGTTTTCTAAAGGCCCGCCAAACAAGCGATAACGGGTCTTCATATGGGGCGCGACCCCGGCGATGGAACAGCGACATGGTCCTGTTTTACCTTTCCTTGGTATCGGTCAGGCTTGCTCGTCTATCACTCATTCCCGTTCAAATGTGTTCTACTCAAGATTCAGCCGATCTGGCTGAATGCAAGAAAGATTCCCTGCTGCAGCAAGAATCCGTTTCCAAGTGGTGACACGTTGAATCCGCGCGTGAATGGATGAGACGCTAATCACGGGTCACGATGCGTTCTGCAACTTCAGGAGTCTCGGCTCTCACCTCGCCGTTCAGCCTCTCGCAGAGGAACCTTGAGAGGTTGTTGATTGAGTTCAGGTTGGTGCCCGTTAGCGCGTCATTTTCGAGGGTGATGCCATACGTTTCTTCCAAGAACTCAATGAGTTCGTAGAGGCGCATAGGGTCGATTATTCCATGCTCAAGAAACGAATCGCTATCTTTCAAGCCGTTTACCACGCCGTCGAGATAATTCTCGACGATGAAGCCACGCACCTGTTGCGCGATGGTTCCTGGATCAATGAGCTTGGGGCTCTTTCCTCGCAATGACTGTTTCCTGCGAACGATATCGGAGAGTTGCGCGATCGTTGGCGCGATGAACAACGATATCAGCGGAAATCGCATCCCGAAGACTCGTTCGACCTCGCTGATGAGACTCACAGCGCGCAAGGAGTGGCCACCCAATCTAAAAAAATCGTCGTGAACCCCTACATCCTTTGCTCCCAGCACATCCTCCCAGATCCTTGCCAACGTCTTTTCTATCTCGGTGCGGGGAGCTACATAGTTGCTAGGCAACTCGGACCGTTGTAGCTCCGCCAGCGGCAGCGCCTTGTGATCCACCTTTCCATTGGGGGTTAAAGGCAATTCCGGCAAGACAATACAGGTCGCCGGAACCATGTAGCCGGGCAGTTTTTGTTTGAGATATTCCAGCAATTCGGCACGCATGCTGCCCGACTCTCCTTCCGCAACCACATACGCCACCAGTTGCTTTTCTCTCTCCTCCCTGACAACCACCACCGCTTCGCGCACTCCCGAGTGGCCGCGCAATACGTTTTCGATCTCCCCTAGCTCGATCCGGAATCCCCGAATCTTGACTTGGCGATCGACACGCCCCAAGAATTCGATGTTTCCATCCGCCCGATAACGCGCCAAGTCCCCCGTCTTGTATAGCCTGGCAGCCGGGTCCGAGCTGAAGGGATTCACGACGAACTGCGCAGCGGTCAAGTCTGGTCGCTTCCAATAGCCACGCGCTAATCCAGCACCCCCAAGGTAAAGTTCTCCCGCTATCCCCACCGGCACAGGCTGAATCTGCCGATCTAAGATATATGCTTGGCAATTCGAAATCGGGCGGCCGATCGTGGGCTCTTGGTTTGCCCCTTTCTCTACCCGCACCCAGGTCGAGTACGTAGTATCTTCCGTCGGTCCGTACAGGTTGTAGACATGCTCAACCGTACTCTGGCCATAAACCAATTGCGCCAGTTTGTTGGACAGTGGTTCACCGGCGAGGTTCACGGTCCGCAATCGCGCCGGCCAGCCTCCCTGCCGCACCAACTCAGCGATGGCTGACGGCACGGTGTTGATCAGCGTCACCTTTTCCGCCGCTGGTAGCCGGTTCAACTCCAGCGCATTCTCCGCCCCAATCACACACCCGCCCGTGCTCAAAGTCACAAATAATTCAAACACCGACAAATCGAAGCACAGGGATGTTGAAAAAAGCACCCCGGCCAGGTCCTCCGGTGGAAATACACCCTGAGCCCAACGGATGAAAGCCACCGTATTGCGATGCTCGATGGCCACCCCCTTCGGTTGCCCTGTTGAACCCGACGTGTAGAGCACATATGCCAGATTCTGTGGCGAGCTCGGCTCAAGCGGATTCGCCCTGCTCTCAACAGCTATGGAGTTCCGATCCGCATCCACCCGAACGATTTGGACGCCATGCGCCGAAAGTTGCCCGACCAGCCGGGCTTGCGTCAAGAGCAGTGACACCTGGGCATCCTCCAAGATGATTGCCAATCGCGAGACAGGGGACCGTGAGTCTAGCGGCATATACCCCCCTCCCGCCTTGAGAATACCCAACACGCCCACCACCATCTCGATGGAGCGCTCCATGCAGATTCCTACGAGGACTTCGGGGCCGACGCCGAGGCCGCGGAGATAGTGCGCTAGTTGATTCGCCCTCTCATTCAATTCGCGATACGTTAATTGCTGATCGTTGAACACGACGGCGACCTGGTTCGGCGTGCGCTCGACCTGTTCTTCGAACAATTGGTGGATACACATGTCCCTAGGAAAGTCAGTAGCTGTATCGTTATACTCAACCAGCAATCGGTGCTTTTCAGACTCCGGCAATAGCGGCAGTTCGCTCAGTCGCTGCTCTGGGTGAGCCGCAATGCCTTCCAATAAAGTCTGAAGATGCTCCACCATCCGCCCGATCCGATCAGCATTGAACAAGTCCGTGTTGTACTCAAACGTGCAAGAAACTCCTTCAGGTGTTTCGATGGCGTATAAACTCAGATCAAATTTGGATGTGCCGTTGTCGGACTTTATCCGGATAGGCTCGAGTCCAGGTAACTCAAAGGGTTGCGTCGGCGTGTTTAAGAACGAAAAAAGTACCTGGAGAATCTGACTTCGACTCAAATCGCGTTCCGGGTTCAGTTCCTGCACCAACTTCTCAAACGGCAAGTCCTGGTGCGCGTAAGCGCCGAGCGCAGTTTCCTGGACTCGCTTCAACAACTCCCGGAAACTCGGATTCCCCGATAAGTCGCTCCGCATCACGAGCGTGTTCACGAAGAATCCAATGAGTCCCTCGATCTCAGGACGGCTACGGTTGGCAATCGGCGTCCCCACCAGGAGGTCTTCTTGCCCCGTGTAGCGCAGCAGCAAAACCTTGAAGGCCGCCAGCAACGTGACGAAGAGGGTGGTCCCCTCCAGCCGACTCAAAGTCTTCAGGCGCTCTGCCAGGTCTGGGGAAAGCAAAAAGGTAACTATTGATCCATTGTGGGTCAGGAGGCCTGGACGCGGACGGTCCATCGGCAGTTCCAGAACCGGTAGATTGCCGCCTAACTTTTCTTTCCAGTAATCCAATTGCGCTTGCAGGACTTCACCCTGTAACCACTCTCGCTGCCACACGGCAAAGTCAGCGTATTGAATGGGCAGTTCGGGCAGAGGGGACGCCTGTCCCCGGAGAAAGGCCTTATACAGCACTGACAACTCTCTTTCGAAGACGCCGAATGACCACTCGTCGAAGACGATATGGTGCATCATAAGCAACAGCACCTGCTCTTCGGCTGCCAGCTTCAACAGAGTGGCTCGTATCAGCGGAGCCTTGCTAAGATCGAAAGGCCGCCTGGCGTCAGCCAAGGCCAGGCGTGCCGCCTCCTGCTGTGCTGCTTCGGGAAGCCCCTGCAAATCCACCACGCAGATTTGAAACGGCTCTGGCGGGGCAATCTTCTGGACGGGTCGCCCATCCACCGTCAGAAAGCAGGTGCGCAATGCTTCGTGGCGCCGCACGATATCAGTTAGACTCTGCTCGAAGGCTGCTAGGTTGAACTCGCCCTTCAATCGAAAGCATTCCTGGATGATGTACGTGGCGGTTTCGGGTGACAGCCGATCGAGCAGCCACAAACGCATCTGCGCAAAGGACAGCGGCAACTCCTTGTCACGGGGGGTGCGGTCAATCGGCGGGGGCAGCAGGCGGGTCCCCAGGGAAGCTTCCTTGAGAAAATCAAGAAGTTCCGTCTTGCGCGCAGCCAGTTCTTCTTGCACTTCAGGACTCATTACACCCGCGGGGGCGTTGATGCGCAGCCGATCACCCTCGGCGGATAGATTGACATCTAATCTGCGAAGATACGATAGAAATTCGACGGTCGACAGATCGTTCATAGGTGTCCCTTTTCGGCATCGGGGATAGGGCCTAACGTCAGAGCCCGCATTCCCGAACTTCACTCCTTTGCCCAGCCGTACCGAGCGGATTCGCTTGCCGCCGATGTTTTGTAGAGGCTGCGAAGCGGGCTACTTATACCGGCGATTCCACTCCTGCCGTAAGTGGGTCTCGCTTCCCGCAAAGAATATCCTCCCGACTCGAAGAAATTGCCGTCGTGGCGTATCACAATCATGGTACGAAAAGGCCAAGAACAAAGACCCCGAGCAGGCCCGTAAGATCTGCTACGAAGTTCATCTCCGGTCATGATGCTATGCAACCTCCATGTCTAGCTGCATCACTTGCCAAGATGGCGTGTTTGCCACCACGGCTGCAGCGTAGTCATTGCCGACTTCCAGAATACGACTCCGCATGCCAGATGTTTGAAAGCCCGGCCCGGCAGAGATAATTTTGCGCCATCGCGGATCACGTTCCCTTGCGGTTACGCTGAATTGATCGAGAGGAACAGAAAGACCCCTGCCGTCCGCTTTGATGCAAGCTTCCTTGCATGTCCAATATTCATAAAAGAGGTTCGCGCGATCCGCGGGAGGACAAACAAGGACTGCAGCGCGCTCATCTTTGGAAAACGACGTTTCCGCAAGCGCAATGAAATCGACTTCGCTGCGCTTGAACTCGATATCGACGCCTATTTCCTGGTTCAACGAAAACGCCAATAGCGCGAATTCGCGCGAATGGGAGACATTAAATCGCAGGTCGGACATGTGTTTATGGGCGAGGAATGGTTTTCCATGCACGCCAAACCCCAAGCGGATTCTCCCAGCATCCTCGCCCGTATAGAAAGCGATGAGCCGGCGGAGCGTGCCGCGGCATACGATGAAAGAGCAACGGTCCCGCTCAAAATAGAATTTCTCAGCCCGATCGCGTTCCTCAGGCGACAAGGCCGCTGCGAACGCTTCGAGATCGGAGTCCACGGCCGTAGATACACGCCACACGTGAACACAACCGTATTCTAGGCTTGGAAGGCTTTCTCGACCGAAAATGAGCGCACGATTGTTCACGATTGAAACGATCCTATTGGCACGCCCTGTTGAAATGTTTGATCCACCTTACCGTAGTTCAGTTTGATCACCCGGTCACCGAGATGAAAAAACCGGTCATCATGCGTGATCAACACGATCGTCTTGCCCCTTTCTTTCAACTCCGGCAAAAGTTTTAAATAGAAGATTTGCCGGAATACCGGGTCCTGATCGGCGGCCCACTCATCGAGAACGTAGATCGGGCGATCTTCCATATAGGCGACGACCAACGCCAGTCTTCGACGTTGTCCTTGTGAAAGTGACGTCGTCGAAAACGAGGCGCCATTCATCTTCACGATTTCAGTCAGGTCGAAGGCAGCGAGATACTCCTTTGCGCGCCCTGCCCAGTCCGCGGATTGGTCGAGCCCCAGAAGGCGGTCAAAAAGATAGAAGTCCGAGAAGACGGCAGAATAGAGTTGACGATACGCATCCTGGGAATCGGCGGAAATTGGAACGCCGTCCACGCAAATTTCACCGGAGTCCGGAGGATATAGGCCGGTCAGAAGTTTCGCGAGCGTCGATTTTCCGCTGCCGTTGCCCCCGATAATGAACAAAAGCTCTCCGGGGAGCAGGGTGAGGTTGATAGGCCCAAGGCGAAACGCGTCTTTTTCGTGGCCATGCCGGAAGACAACATTGCGGAACTCGATGTGCGGCGCGGTTCGGAGGGAAGTCATCTTTACCAACTCGGTTGTCGCACTGGAATCCAGAACCGTCGGCACCTTACTGATATCGACCAACTCCATGCCGATTTGGTTCAGCTTTTCAATTGCAGCTTTTCCGCGATTGAGTTGGGGGATGCTGCCCACAATACCCAAGATAGGGCCCATCATGTACAAAGCCACGAAAACGTAGGCCGTCAATGTTTTCAAGCTGACGTCATGCAGTACTGGAAGCCCGAATAGCACGACTCCGAGAAGTATATAAAACATAGATTGACACCAGCCGTCGACGAGGGCGTAGCGTTTTATTGCGACGATTGCTTGCTGGCGTATGTACTGGGTCGTACCCTCGACGTCTTCATGAAAAAACGCATTCTTTCTGTCGTTGTGAAGCTTGATTTCCTTGATGCCTTCCACGAGTGACCTGAAATGGCGGAACAGCGTGTCACGGCTATCGCGCACCCGCCGGATCGCAACAAGCGCTTTCACTAGTAACAATCGGTAAGCGATAGTTACCAGAATTACGAGTACTACAAGGATTAACGCAGCACCCCATGAGATCCACGCAAGGTAAATTGCACACCCTGCCAGCATGGCCAGGTCAACCATGAGACCCGGGATCACCTGGATCGCCGCGCCGAGAACCTCGATGTCATCCGTCAAGCAGGCCATTATGCGGTGGCTGCCGATTTCTTCCAGTTTCGGTAGAGGAGTTGCGGCCACCTTTTTGCAAATAACTTGGCACATGTTCAGTATAATTTCCTGCATGCTGTGCCCAAGCAGAAGACCCGATGCGAGGCTCGATCCGACCTTGATCACGACTGCAGCTGTGAAAGCCAGGACAAGCAACCAACGCAAGCTCGTCGCGCCCGAGGCTGAATAAAGGGCGTTATTGGCGGTAGCAATCAAAGCCGTACTTGCAACTCCGCTTATTAACCCCAGGAGCAAAATAACAAGTGTCTTCCGGCTATTGGACCGGAATAACAGCCAGAGAATCTTCACGAAACCCCTCTTGGAAGCGTTGTTTTAGAGGTTTTGCCATATGCCCTAACCTCTAAATCTCTTAGGTTTCAAAACTGATTCAAATTTCTCTTATATTCCAAATTACTTCCACTTTTCTTCCTCCAGATAGGCCTGAAGGATTCCAATTTCTCTGTTTATTACTTGAGACATTGCGGCAATTATGTCAGAGAGCCTCTCTGCAAACCCATGCATAATGAATCCCTTGCCTTTCGTTCCGGCCGGGTTAGCTGGCTACGGAGGTACAAACGACCAATTTACACAAGCACTAGCACGACTCTGTAGTGCCCGCCATTCAATAACGAAGCTAGAGCACGGAGGCTACCAAAGGCGATCCGGGAAATTGGCCAATTTGGTCGCAAAATTGCAATAACTTGCACTAACGGAGTCGGAATGGTCACTTCAGCAATAACTTGCAATAACGGAGTCGGAATGGTCACTTCAAACGATTGGATTGTTCGGCCCAAAGCCCGTTCAGGTGCTTCAGTCAGACTCTTTTGTTTTCCTCATGCCGGAGTCGGAACGTCCGCTTTTCGAGGGTGGGCTGAAGAATTAAATGGCGACGCCGAACTGTGCCTCATCCAGCCCCCGGGCAGGGAGAGTCGACTCCGTGAGGAGCTATTTTTCTCAGTCAAGACTCTGGTGCCGGCTTTGGTCGAGAACATTGCCCCCTTTCTTGATCGTCCTTTTGCCTTTTACGGTCACAGCCTCGGCGCCCTGGTGGCAGTCGAGACTGCTTTTGAGTTGCGGCGGATACAGCGTACACAGCCAATTCACTTATTTGTAGGAGCCAGCCATGCTCCCCAGCTTCCCTGGATTCATCCGCCTTTGCACTCGCTGCCGGATGACGAGTTTTTGAGTGAAATCCAGCGGCGCTACGGTGCCATGCCGCAGGAGGTGATTTCGGATGCGGACATGCGTGCTCTGATTCTTCTTGTGCTTCGGGCAGACATCACAACAGTTGAGACGTACGCCTACTCGGACCGGGCCCCACTCGATTGTGGGATTACCGCATTTGGCGGACTCGACGACACGATGGTCACGCGATCAATGCTAGAAGGTTGGCACCAGCAAACCTCATCTGATTTTCACGTGCAGATGCTGCGCGGGAGCCACTTTTTCCAGCAATCGGCGCGTGCTCGATTGCTGGAGTACATTTCCGACAAATTGAGAGTGCTCCACGAAGTGCGACCTGAGCCAGCGTGCATGCTCCGAAAAACAGAGTCTGACGTTAGTCCGAGACCGCAGACATAGACGCAAAAGTGTCATCACTATTGAGAACCATAGGAACTAAGGATGAATCTATTATCCTCACTATTTTCAGGTGTAGTCGATTTTCGAGTGGGTGCCCGAAGCTATCTTTTGTGGGCGTCCACGAATGATGGAGCGCATTAAAGAACCATGACTATAGGAAGGCATGTCAGGACTATGCGCGGGGCGTGTTGCCTAGGAGCTAGGTGCGATGACTACTCTTAACACGAACGAAAATCTACCGGTAGCGATTATCGGGATCGGCTGCCGCTTTCCTGGCGGCGCAGACGGTCCGGAAGAATTTTGGGAGCTTCTCCGCAGCGGGAAGAGTGTCATTCGCGAGATCCCCGCTGACCGGTTCGATGTCGCGGGACTTTACACCCCTGTGCCTGCAGTGCCGGGGAAAATCATGTCGCGTTGGGGCGGTTTTCTGGACGACATCGACAAGTTTGATGCGGCGTGCTTCGGAATGTCTCCGCGGGAAGCTGTTCGCTTGGACCCGCAGCAACGACTATTACTCAAGGTTGCTTGGGAGGCGCTAGAGGATGGCGGCCAATCTGCCGAAAATCTTAGTGGTAGCGACACGGGCGTATTCGTTGGATTGTGGTTGAATGATTATGAGGCCCGCCTCTTCAACGCAACAAGGCAAACAGACTTCTACATGACCACAGGAACGGGGCGTTATGCCGCTTCGGGACGAATTTCTCACTTTTTTGGATTTGAAGGCCCTAGCTTCACAATCGATGCCGCCTGCGCCTCATCCCTTGTAGCAATCCATCTGGCCTGCCAAAGTTTGCGAAGCGGGGAGTGCTCGATGGCCTTGGCTGGAGGATCGAACGTCATCCTGCAACCGCAGATCACAATTGCGTATTCGCAGTCCAAAATGATGGCCCCGGACGGACATTGCAAATTCGGGGACGCGAAAGCGGACGGATACGTGCGTAGTGAAGGCGCCGGCATCATGGTTCTGAAGCCTCTCGCAAAGGCGCTTTCCGACGGAGATCCCATATATGCGGTGATTCTTGGCAGTGCGGCCAACAACGACGGCAAGACGAGCGGATCCTTCGGCACACCTTCCCGAATCGGCCAAGAGAAATTGTTGCGACAGGCATATTCAGACGCCGGGGTCTCGCCGGGGTTTGTGCATTATATCGAGGCACATGGAACGGGCACACAGGTTGGCGACCCCGTGGAGTTAGAAGCTCTGGGCAGCGTGCTTCAGCTGGGACGGCGGGAAGGTTCCACATGCCTGGTTGGATCGGTAAAAACAAATCTTGGACATACCGAGGGTGCCGCCGGTATCGCCGGCTTGATCAAGGTTGCGCTCTCCCTTCGCCACCGTGTCATCCCGCCGAGCTTGCATTGCAACGAGCCCAACCCGAACATTCCTTGGCAGGCACTCCCCTTGATTGTTGCGCGCGAATTATCCCCTTGGCCATCGGAGCCGGGCGCGGGGCTAGCAGGAGTCAGCTCATTCGGCATTGCCGGAACCAATGCGCATGTGGTGGTGGCGGAAAGGCCCAATCGGACCATTGCTGCTGCACCCATAGAAGATCTCGGGCGCGCCTTTCTGATTCCTGTCTCCAGTCACGGTGAAGAAACTCTGCATGTTCTGGCGAACCGATACAAAGAGATATTAGAGGCGGACAGTCCGGCATTGCACGACGTAGCTTATACCGCCACGCGCAGGCGCGACCACCGTGAACATCGTCTTGCCATTGTCGGCGAAACCCGATCGGAACTGAGGGAGCGCCTGACCATGATGCTGCAATCCCGCAGCCTTCCGGATGACACGATGAATCGCAAGATCGTGTTCGTGTTTCCGGGTCAGGGTTCTCAGTGGTTCGGCATGGGGCGAGAGCTTTTCCGCCGCGAACCAGTATTTCGGGATGCACTCGAAGAATGCGAACGCTCCATGCGCCCGTACGTCGAATGGTCGCTGTTTGAGCAATTGTCGTTAGACGAAACTTCCCCGTCCTATCGATTGCGGGATATTGACTGCATCCAGCCCACACTGTTAGCAATCGAAATTGCCCTGGCCCAATTGTGGCGCTCCTGGGGAATCGAACCTGACGCCGTAATCGGCCACAGCATGGGCGAGCTTGCCGCAGCGTGCACCGCAGGCGCATTGAGCCTCGGTGACACGATGCGGGTGATCTGCGAGCGAAGCAAATTGCTCAAACGTGCTCGCGGCAAAGGCGCCATGGCGGTCGTCGAGCTCTCTATCGATGAAGCGCAACGCGCGCTGTCCGGACTCGAGAGCCAATTGGCTGTTGCGGTGTGCAATAGTCCCAGGTCTACCGTTATCTCTGGAGAGCCTGCCGCTCTCGATCAGGTTCTCGCAAAGTTAGAAAAGCAAGGCGTGTACTGCCGTCTGGTGCGGGTGGACGTGGCTTCTCATAGTCCGCAGATGGATATATTGAAACCCGAGCTTTTCGGGATGCTACAGGATCTTGCACCCAAGAAAGCCAGCGTTCCGATCTATTCAACCGTCAGGGGCACTGTAATTGATGGCGCGGGTTGCGATGCTGCGTATTGGGCTGACAACCTGCGAGAGCCCGTCCTGTTTTCGAAGATGACACAGGAGCTGATTGCCGCAGGGCACGGCGTATTTATCGAAATGAGTCCGAATCCCGTCTTGCTGCCACCTATCGAGCAAGGATTGCAGCACGCCGGCCAAAGCGGTTTGCTTCTGGCTTCGTTGAGACGCAACGAGCCGGAACAGACGATCATCCTCGGCTCCCTGGGCAAGCTGTATGAGTCAGGCTATTCGGTTCGGTGGGAACGCCTCTACCCGACTGGCAACTATGTGAAGTTGCCGCGTTATGTATGGCAGGACGAACGCTTTTGGTATGACGTAGCTGGTTCGCTGACCGGCGCCCCCAGCGGAAAGGGCATGCTCGGGGCGAAAGTAGACGTTGCCGGGAAGGCAACGCACCTCTGGAATTCGGGAATCAACTTCGAAGCTTTTGCATTCCTTAGAGATCACCGCGTGCAGGGAACCGCCGTGCTGCCCGCTGCTGCTTTAGTTGAGATGTCGTTGAGGATAACGGAAGAAGTCCTTGGCCCCGGCACCTATGTTCTTGAAAACATTAAATTTGCGAGGGCCATAACCATACCCGAGGATGGAACAAAACCATTTCAGGCAGTAGCGAATGTGGATCCTAATGGTGCGATCTCAATCAGCTTTTTCAGCTGTGGCGCGGACGAGACTTGGCAATTACACGCACAGGGGCGTGCGCGCATATCAGCAGAGATCGTGCTAGCGATGAAGCCTGTAAAGGTTTCTGAGATCGTGTCTTCGACAGAGCCCGCCTGGGACAGCTCAGTGTTCTACACCGATCTGGCGGAGCATGGCTTGGAATATGGAGCTAGTTTTCGGGGGATCAGGAAAATTTGGCAAGCGCATGGCGGAATGCTGGCTGAGTTGACAGCGCCCGAATCCTTGATGGATGAAGGGTACCTAATCCATCCCGCAACATTGGATTCCGCTTTTCAGCTCCTGCTTGCCGATCGGGAAGATGACCCAACGACCTACGTTCCAGTTGCACTTGACCGTTTCCATATTTGCCGACGCGTTGACTTGCAGGAGCCTCTGTGGGCGTACGCCACACGTGATGGTCAAGCCGGCGGTTTGACGGGCGACGTGTGCATTCTCGATGCGGATGGCCGAGTTGTTGCCGAGGCTCGCGGGCTTAAATTTCAAGCCTTGGCAACTGAGGACAGAGCGCCATTCGAACAATGGCTGTACAGAGTCGATTGGAAGCCGGTTCCTCCGCGGGAAGGCGATCTGCCCACCGGCTTGGGGGCATGGATGATCATGGGCGCTGGGTGCGACCTCGGGACGAGCCTGGCCGCAGAACTGACCTCACGCGGTGAACGCGTGCACGTGGCAGCTAGCACGCCAGATGCGATCAACCTGATCAAAAGTGGGCAGCCCTGGAAAGGCATTGTCCATCTGCAAAGTCTGGAGGCGAATTCGCCCGAAGCACACGAGAAAGGATGCTTGAGCGTGCTGCACTTGCTACAAGCCCTTTTGCAGGCAGCGCTCAAGGATGCGCCGCGTTTGTGGCTCGTCACCCGCGGCGTACAGTCCGCCGGCGAGCAATCCACGAGTCACGTCGAAGGGGCGCCCCTGTGGGGACTGGGAGCAGTGATCGCGCAGGAGCACCCTGAGCTGAAGTGTTGCCGAGTGGATCTAGAAAACGATTCGGTGAACGGCACTGATCTTCTAATGACCGAGATTTGCCAAGGAGGAGAGGATTCGCAAGTCACCTTCCGCGGTGGCTCTCGCTACGTAGCACGGCTCGTCCGACACAGCTCGGATTTGGATGCTTCCAAGACGAAAACAATGGTTGCCGCCGATGACATGCATTCACTGAGGCTTGCATTGGATAGGCCGGGGACATTCGATGCCCTTTCCTTCTCGCGGTCGGCAAGACGGAAGCCAGGTCCGGGTGAAGTAGAGATCAGAGTTCATATGGCTGGGTTGAACTTCATAGAT
Source organism: Terriglobia bacterium (assembly GCA_963746945.1). Taxonomy (GTDB): domain Bacteria; phylum Acidobacteriota; class Terriglobia; order Acidiferrales; family UBA7541; genus Palsa-360. The sequence continues at coordinate 291,741 of CAVVDG010000003.1, forward strand.
GTGATGAAAGCTTTGGGCATCGGTCCGGGATTTGATCGTGACGAGCCCGTTGAACTCGGAGCGGAATGTTCCGGTGAAGTGATCGCTGTCGGCCCCGGGGTTGGAAGCACCTGTGCCGGAGACCGGGTTCTCCTAGTTACTCCTTCGTTCTGGCATTCAGGCTTATTTTCAAGTCACGTAATCGCGCGCAGCGAGGATGTTGTCCCGCTCCCCGACTCGCTGACGTTTGAAAAAGCAGCGACGATTCCGATTGCGTTTCTCACTGCTCACTACGGGTTGAATTATCTTGCGCGCATGAAGGAAGGCGAGACTGTCCTGATCCACTCCGCAGCTGGCGGAGTGGGCCTCGCCGCGCATCAATTGGCCGTTATTGCTGGGGCGAAAGTGATTGCCACGGCTGGCACGGAAGAAAAGAGAGCGTACTTGCGTGAATTGGGAGTGGAGCATGTGCTCGATTCGCGAAGCACCGATTTTGCGGATACCGTGAGGACCATCACCGGGGACAGGGGTGTCGACATCGTTCTGAATTCACTGAGCGGCGATGCTCTCATGGCGGGGATGTCGCTGCTCGCACCCGGAGGACGTTTCGTAGAGATCGGTAAGCGCGACATTTACGAGAACTCGCAGCTCGGAATGGAGCTCTTCAAGAATAATCATGCGTTTTTTGCTGTCGATCTGGCATTGGGCCTGGAGCAAAACCGTCCATTTTTCCTAGAGATGCTGCGAGCGATTCTGGCCCAGATAAGGTCGGGAGATCTCCAGCCATTACCCTCTAAGGTTTTCCCTGCTGTCGAAGCCGCGGATGCGTTCCGGCATATGGCGCACGGGCAAAACATCGGGAAGGTCGTGATCCGTTTTGCCGACCAGAAAGTGCCGGTAGCAACCTCGCGCGTGGGCGATCTTGTCCGGCCGGATAAAACATACTGGATCACAGGCGGATTGGGCGCTCTGGGATTGCTTACCGCTCAATGGCTAGCTCGCAAAGGAGCGCGCTCGCTGGTCCTATCGGGCCGCGGCAAAGCCTCTCTGGAAGCGCAGGCTGAGATCAGGAAAATGGCGGCCGACGGCGTTTCGGTCCGTGCCGAGCGCACCGATGTAAGCAACCTCGAAGAAGTGAACCGAATCGTCGGGACAATCCAGAAGAGTGGACCGCCATTGGGCGGGATATTTCACGCTGCCGGAGTGCTCGCCGACAGTACGCTTAGCCAATTCGATGATGAGCGATTTTTGCAGGCCCTGGCACCCAAGGTAAGCGGGGCTTGGAATTTACATCTCGCGACCCGCAACCTGCCACTCGATGTGTTTGTTCTGTTTTCCTCTGTTTCAGCGCTCCTTGGCATTCCGGGACAAGGAAATTACGCAGCAGGGAACGCCTTCCTCGACGCGCTGGCTCGATATCGGCATTCGCAGGAACTTTGCGCGAACTCCATCGCGTGGGGTCCTTGGTCGAAGGTAGGTTTGGCGGCAGCTCGTTCGGAACGTGGCCGCCGTCTTGGTCGGAAGGGGTTGAAATCGATCCCTCCTCAGCACGGGATCGAAGCACTCGAGGCCATGATGAGTCAGAGTGCACCCTGTTTAGCCGTTATGTCTTTTGACAGCCTGCAATGGTGTGAGGCCCATCCGTTCTCTAAAACGACCTTCTTCAGTGAACTGGGCGATTCCGTGGCGGCGGAACCAAAAGGAAAAAGTTTCAAGCAACTCCTCCTGGAGGCGGAGCCCGGGCCCAAGCGTCGCGAAGCCATGGAAGCGCATCTTTGCGCAGAGATTGCTGCTGTTGTGCAATCGATTCCGTCTCGAATCGCTCGCAATAAACCGTTAAAGGCCATGGGATTCGATTCACTCCTGACGCTTGAACTGCGGAATCGGTTGGAGCGCAGCCTCGGAATCAAGTTCTCCCCGACCCTGTTCTGGAATTATCCGACGGTAGCGCTGCTCGCCACATGCTTGACCGAGAAAATGGGCGTCGGCCTTGACGAACCGTCATCGACTCCTCCGGCAACTGCGGAGCCTGGTTTGGAACTCGATGATCTTTCCCAGAGTCAACTTGAAGAGTTGCTCGCAAAAGAATTGAGTGCTGCCAATGATTTACTGAGGGCAAGCGAATGAGCGTGGCCAAGAACCGACCGAACGAATTGACCCAGCTGAAGCAGGCCGTGACAGCGCTGAACGATATGCGCGCCAAACTCGAGTCGCTACAGCAACAGCGATCGGCGCCGATCGCTGTTGTCGGCATGAGCTGCCGGTTTCCTGGGGGAGCGAACTCAACGTCCGAATACTGGTCTCTACTGAAGTCAGGTAAGGATGCCATCTCTGAGCTTCCGGCACGGCAGTTTACCGAACAAATGAAGCGGAAACTCGAAGAGTTGGGCATCGCCGAAGCGAAATGGGGCGGTTTCTTGGACGAGGTGGACCAGTTTGATCCGGCTTTCTTCGGAATCGCGCCTCGCGAAGCGGTCGCGATGGACCCGCAGCAGCGCCTCCTGTTGGAAGTGGCTTGGGAAGCGCTGGAAGATGCAGGATTGCCCATCCCGAAATTGGCCGGAAGCCGAACAGGCGTCTTTGTGGGTGTGCACAGCCACAGCTCCGATTATTACCTGCTGCAGAAGGACTCCTTTTCGGAGGAAGACGTATATGTAGGTACGGGCACCGCGCATAACGTCATTGCCGGGCGCTTGTCTTATTTGTTCGATTGGCGGGGACCGAGTATGGCCATCGACACGGCTTGTTCTTCCTCGCTAGTTGCCGTGCATCTAGCGGTGCAGAGTCTGCGCACTGGCGAAAGCGATCTGTGCCTGGCCGCCGGCGTGAATCTGATGCTTTCCTTGGATTTCACGGTTCACGCAGCGCGCATGAGTATGCTGGCTTTGGACGGCCGTTGCAAAACGTTTGACGATTCCGCAAACGGCTTCGTTAGGGGTGAGGGTTGCGGTGTGGTCGTTCTGAAACGTTTGTCCGAGGCAATGAAAGACGGCGACCCAATCCTGGCTATCATCCGGGGGACGGCCGTAAATCAGGACGGAAGATCGAACGGACTAACGGCGCCAAACGGATTATCGCAACAGGATGTCATTCGGACGGCACTTAAGAATGCCGGTATTAAACCCAGCCAGATTGGTTACTTGGAAACACATGGGACCGGCACAGTTCTAGGAGATCCGATAGAGGCCGATTCATTGTCGCAGGTGCTGGGAGAAGGTCGCGCGATTGGGCAAAAGTGCCTACTGGGCTCGGCCAAGGCCAACATTGGACACCTGGAAGGTGCGGCCGGGATCGCGTCATTTATCAAAGCGGTGCTCATTCTGAAAAATCAGGCCATCCCTCCACAGATTCATTTCAAGCGGCTCAATCCGCACATTGTCCTTGGCAAGGAATTTGAAATTCCAACAGCGCTCCTTGCGTGGCCAGCTGGTGCACAGAGTCGATGTGCCGGGATTAGTTCGTTCGGCTGGTCCGGCACGAACGCACACGTTGTGCTCGAAGAAGCAAGGACGGAAACCCTGCGGGCCAAGGAGTCGTCCAATCCCGAGCAACATCTTCTGGTGCTCTCCGGGCACACCCCAGAGGCATTGGCGGCAATGGTGCGTGCTTATGTCGACTTCTTGCCTGCCCAATCCGGCACGAATCTCAGTGATATCTGCTACACGGCGAGTGCCCGGCGCATGCACCAGGAATACCGGCTAGCAGTGCTAGGCACTTCGTGTCGGGAGATGGCGGAGCGTCTCGAACGCTATCTTCAAGGAGACCAGGATGCAGCCATCTGGACGGGGCGCGTGGCGGAACATTCTGACCAATCTAAGCGGGACATTGTCGACAGGAAAATTCCCGCCGAGACAGCTTCGAGGGAAAAGATTCTGCAATCGTTAGCCACGGACTTTGTCGCGGGCAGGGATATTGAATGGCCGAAACCGGCGGAATCACGTCATGTTGCGCTACCCTCCTATCCATGGCAGAGAAGCCGTTACTGGGTGGAAGTCCGCCACGAAGCGACGATCTCAGGGTTACTGGGTGGAGCGCAAGTTGCTATTCCACACCCGGTCTCGAATTCGGCGCCTTCAGACTGGTTCTATCAACTCAATTGGATAGAAAAACCGGTTCCACTTTCAAGTGGGTTGGGTGCTCGTGAAGATCTTGAAGCACTGGCGCGGGAGTATTGCGCCTGCGCTCTGGAAAAGCTCGGTTTCCGTTTTGAAATAGGCGCGCTATTCGACGAAACCGAAACGATTCGGCTGTTGAACGTGCATGAAAAACACACCAGGCTGTTGGCGCGCTTATTTGCCATCCTACACGAAAGTGGCTATCTCACGCATGAAGGTGGCCGCTGGAAGATTCTAGGTCGTCCCGAAGTGGCAAAGTTGGCAAGCGCCGCCGACATCGCGGCTTCGCATCCCGAACATAAGAACGAGTTTGGACTGTTGATGCGATGCGGCGAACGCTTGGCTGATGTGTTGCGGGACGGTTGCGATCCCCTGGAGCTACTTTTCCCTGATGGCGAAATGATCCCCAGCGCCTCCGCTTTCTATCGAGAATCCACGTCATTGCGTTTCTACAATCAGGTGCTTGCCGACCTGCTTAGCCGTGTTGAGGCCAGACACGCGGGACGCCCTCTGCGCATTTTGGAAGTCGGCGCTGGTACCGGCGCGACCACAACTTGCATCCTCGAAAGAATGTTGAACCGCGAATTTGACTACGTTTTCACCGATGTCTCGCGGTCGCTCCTGAACGAATCCGCCGCACGCCTTCGGGACTACGGCTCGATTCGGTATGAGCTACTCGACATCGAATCCGATCCGGCAAAACAAGGATTTGCGCCGAACTCATTCGATTTTGTCGTGTGCGCAAATGTTCTGCATGCGACTAGCGATTTGAGCAATACGCTGACGCATATCCGCAAGCTCCTGACGAATGATGGACTGTTGTTGCTCATCGAGGCGACAGCGCCCCGCGCTTGGATGGATTTGACTTTCGGCCTGACGGAAGGTTGGTGGAGATTCACAGACACACATCTGCGCCCAACGCATCCATTACTGAATGCGGACCGATGGACGGAAGTTTTGCACAAATCCGGATTTTCACAATTGGAAGTTGTGGGCGCTTCTTATTCACGTGGTACAGATTTAGAGGAGGCCATCTTTGTAGCTCGCCCTGGTGACGTTCGCCAGCATGTGCTTCCGCGTCAACGCTGGTTGATTCTTGCTGACAGCCTCGGACTTGGTACGCGCGTTGCTGAGCGCCTTCGGGCCAGGCAGCATGATTGCCTGTTAGTCCCAGCTGGACGAGAACAAGAGAATGGGATCGATCCCGATGACGCCAATAGTTATGCTCGTCTGTTTACAGGCAGCGTTTTTGACGGCGTCCTCCATTTGTGGAATCTGGCAAACCCAGCATCTCGGAAAATCGGATTAATGGACATAGAACAAAGCCATACCCTTGGCTTCGGCAGCGTCATGCATCTTCTTCATGGCATGGCCGGAAGTGAAGCCAAGCTTTGGGTAGTCACAAGGAATGCTCAACACGTAGATGGCAGTGCACTCCCTTTGTCGGTGGTTCATGCCCCCGTCTGGGGATTGGGACGGTCCTTAGCTCTCGAACGGCCCGATGTATGGGGAGGACTCATCGATATTGAGAAGGGGGACCTTGAGGAATGCGCAGACCACATCGTACGAGAAATTTGTGAACCCGATGGAGAAGATCAGATCGTTCTGCGTGGAAGTCGACGGTTCGCAGCGCGATTGATGTCGCAACCCGAACCTCCCATGCAATTCATGAAAATTCGCCCGAACGCGTCATATCTGCTTACAGGTGGACTGGGTGGTCTCGGCCGAAAACTTGCGAAATGGTTGGCCGCGCAGGGAGCTCGGTATCTAGTTCTGATCGGCCGTAGCGACCTCCCCAATCGATCCACCTGGGACCATTTGTCCGAGTCCGATCCGCACTTCAAGACCATCGCGGCCATTCGCGAGGCCGAAGGCAGGGGCGCGGTTGTAAGAGTGGAGCAGGTTGACGTTGGCGACGCAGCGGCAATGGGTGCATTGTTTGATCGCCTTCGCGCCGAGTGTCCCCCATTGGCTGGCGTGATTCATGCCGCGACGGCATTCGAGTTTCGGTCGATGGAGGAAATGAATGAACTGGCTTTTCGGGCCATGTTCCGGGCAAAAATCAGCGGCGCATGGATCCTGCACGAGCTAACCCAGGCGCTGGAGTTGGATTTTTTTGTCTTGTTCTCTTCGGCATCTTCGCAACTGGGTGTCAAGTACGGAACCCACTATGCGGCAGCCAACCAGTTCCTGGACGGGTTGGCCCATTTCCGGCGCCAGGCAAACCTGCCAGCCGTGAGCATCAATTGGGGTGAGTGGGACGAAATGAGAATTCTAACGGACGAACAACTGGCATTCTTCGAAAGATCCGGGCTCAGGCCCATGGAGTCCGAGCGCGCCATCGATGCGATGAGCCGATTGGTAGCCGCAGGGGTCGTGCAGCAGACCGTCGCCAATATAGATATACCTTTGCTGAAGTCCGCTTTTCAGGTGAGCGGGCGCAAACCATTTCTTGAGAGCCTTCGTGAAAGAGTTTCAAATGAGAAGAAAGTAGCGGGTCCGGCAAGCAGTGTGCGAGAACTCCTCGCCGCTGTGCCTCTGCAAGACCGGCGTGAGGTTATTGCGAATCGGGTTGAAAGCGAGGTCGCGCGAATCATGGGCATTGTCTCGCCTAGTCGGATCGACCCGCAGCGCGGCCTTTTTGAGATGGGCATGGATTCGCTGATGTCGGTTCAACTGCGTACCAGGCTCGAGATTGCTTTTGAGCGTTCGCTGTCCGCTACCACGATTTTCAATCATCCGAGCGTTGCTGCATTGACCGATTTATTCGCCGAGGATCTCTTGCAGGTAGCGGCGTCCGAAAACTCGGTGGGATCATCTGTGGATAGTAATGGGGACAGCAAACTCGATGGGATCGAGCACCTTTCTGATGAGGAAGCCAGAGCCGAGCTGGTCAAAGAGCTAAATTCTTTTCACCTAGAGTTTGACGGGTAGGAAGGCGAGCACGCTTCAACGATATGGGCAAGACCGACAATGCGTCCGCAAATCTTTCGCCGAACAAGCAGGCTATCCTGGCGCTGCGAAAAGCTCGTCTCCAGCTTGACGCAGTAAAGCGCCTGCAAACCGAGCCGCTCGCTGTCATCGGCATGGGCTGTCGGTACCCGGGCGGAGCCTGCAATCCAGCAGCCTTCTGGAAGCTCCTTCAAGGAAACGTAGATGCAATCTCCGACCACCCAGCCGATCGCTGGTCCTTGGGGGAATACTACGATCCAGATCCTTCTCTTCGAGGCAAGACTTACTCTCGCTGGGGTGGATTTCTCGACCACGTTGATCAGTTTGATCCGGCGTTTTTCGGTGTTTCGCCCCGCGAAGCGATGGGCATGGATCCGCAGCAGCGTCTTTTCTTAGAGGTTGTGTGGGAGGCTTTGGAGAATGCAGGTATCGCTCCTCACCGGTTGCGGGGTACCAAGACCGGAGTCTTCGTTGGAATCACAAATAATGATTATCAGCAATTAGTAAATCAACGCATAAATCTACAGGACATCGACGCCTATCTGGGTTTTAACGTTAGTTTCAATATCGTGCCAGGCCGAGTTTCTTATTGTCTTGGCCTTCAGGGGCCCAGTATCGCCATGGATACGGCTTGCTCTTCCTCGCTGGTTGCGGTGGATCGTGCATGTAGGAGTCTGCGCGGCCGCGAATGTGACCTGATGATTGCTGGCGGCGTGAACGTAGCTCTCCTGCCGGAAACTTTTATCGGAGCCTCGAAGTGGGGGATGTTGGCGAAAGACGGGCGCTGCAAGACGTTCGACGAGTCGGCGGATGGATTTGTGCGGGGCGAGGGCTGCGGGGTGGTGGTTTTGAAGCGTTTGTCGGATGCGCAGCGCGATGGCGACCGCATCCTGGCGGTGATCCGGGGCTCGGCCGTGAATCAGGACGGTGCCAGCGGTGGATTATCGATACCCAATGGCCTGGCGCAGGAGGCGGTGATCCGGGAGGCGCTGGTGAATGGGGGAGTGGAAGCGCGGGAAGTGAGCTATGTGGAGGCACATGGGACGGGGACGTCACTTGGGGACCCGATCGAGGTGCAGGCGCTGGGCGAAGTGCTGTGTGCGGGGCGCAGCAAGCAAGAGCCTCTGTATATCGGATCAGTGAAGACCAACATCGGGCATCTGGAAGCGGCGGCGGGGATTACGGGGCTGATCAAGGTGGTGCTGTCCCTGCAGCACCGGGAGATTCCACCCCACCTGCATTTGAAGCGGAAGAGTAGTCGCATTCCGTGGGAGCGGTATGCGATGGAGATTCCCACCGAACGGGTGGCCTGGCCTGAGCGGAACGGGAAGCGGATTGCGGGAGTGAGTTCGTTCGGGTTCAGCGGGACGAACGCGCACGTGATAGTGGAGGAGGCTCCGGAGGAGAAGTGGGAGGGTGTGAAGAAGGAGCGGCCGGTGCACGTGCTGACGGTGTCGGCGAAGAGCGCGGGTGCGCTGGCGGAGTTGGTGGGGCGCTATGGGGAGCATTTGCAGGGCAACCCAGGGGAGTCGCTGGGAGATGTGGCGTACACGGCGAATGTGGGGCGGGCGCATTTCGGGCACCGTGTGGCGGTAGTGGCGGAGAGTGTGGAACAAGCAGGGGAGCGGTTGCAGGAGGCGGAGGGGAAGCAGGTTCGGGTGGGGGAACGTCCGAAGGTCGGATTTTTATTCAGCGGGCAGGGGTCGCAGTACGCGGGGATGGGGCGGGAGTTGTATGAGAGTTCGGAAGTATTTCGTGCGGCGGTGGATCGGTGTGTAGGGGCGGTGGAGGGAGATCTGGAACGGCCGCTACTAGAGGTGATGTGGGGGGATGAGAAGGAGTTGGAACAGACAGGGTATACGCAGCCGGGGCTGTATGCGCTGGAGTGGGGGCTTTCGGAGTTGTGGAGGAGTTGGGGGATCGAACCGAGCGTGGTGCTGGGGCACAGCGTAGGGGAGTATGTAGCGGCGGCGGTGGCGGGAGTGGTGGGGGTAGAGGAAGGGATGAAGTTGGTGGCGGCGCGGGGCCGGCTAATGCAAGGGTTGGGGCCGGGAGGGGCGATGTTGGCGGTGCGGTGCGGAGTGGAGAGAGTGCAGGGGATATTGGAGAAGTATGCGGGGCGGGTGTCGGTGGGAGCGGTGAACGGCCCGGAGAGCGTGGTGGTGTCGGGATGGGCGGAGGGGATAGCGGGGATAGAGGGAGAGTTACGGGAGCAAGGGGTGGAGGTGAAACGGCTGGCGGTATCGCACGGGTTTCATTCGCCGCAGATGGAAGGGATGCTGGAGCAGTGGGAGCGGCGTGTGGGAGAGGAACGGTTTGCGGAGCCGCGGGTGCGGATGATCACGAACGTGAGCGGAGGGGTGGCTGGTGCGGGAGAGTTGACGCAGGGAGGGTATTGGGTGAGGCAGGTGAGGGAAGCGGTGCAATTTGGGAAGGGGATGGAGACGGCAGCGGGGCTGGGGATTCGGCATTTTCTGGAGATCGGGCCGCGCCCGGTGCTGATCGGGATGGGGATGGAGTGCCTACAGGAAAATGGTTTGCAGTGGTTCGCATCCTTGCGCAAAAAGCGCGGAAGCGATTGGCATTCCATGCTGGAAAGTGTTCAAGGGCTTTATCTCGCGGGCGCCGAACTGGATTGGGAAGGTGTGGATCGTGGATACGCAAGACGCAAGGTGGAACTGCCGACGTATGCGTTTCAGCGGGAACGGTATTGGGTGGAGAGGAAGAGGGGGCAGAGAGGACACGGGGGTAGGAAGGTCCATGAGTTGTTAGGGGAGCGGGTGAGGACGGCGGGGGTGGAAGGGCAGTTTGAAGTGCGGGTAGGAGAGAGCGAGCTGGGATTTATCAAGGATCACCGGATCGGTGGACGGGTAGTGATGCCGGCGACTGGGTATCTGGAGATGGGGCTGGCGGCGGCCCGGGAAGTGGAGCCCGGAGTCAGGCACGATCTGCAGGAAGTGGAGTTGACCAAAGCGATGGTGTTGGAAGAGGGGGAAGAACGAATTGTGCAGGTGGTGGTGGAGAAGGGAGAGGGAGGAGAGAAGCGATTCCGGGTGTATAGCAGCGTGGAGGGGGCAGGAGAAGAAGAAGAGGTAGCGGCGAAATGGACGCTGCATGCCAGCGGGCGGATCGTGGCGAGGGAGAAGAAGGAAGCGGAGAAGAAGACGGGAAAGATAGAAGAGATTCGCGAGCGCTGTGGAGAGGAGCAGGGCGGGGAGGAGTTCTACGAGTGGATGAGGGGACGGGGTGGGGAATTCGGGCCGGGGTTTCGGGGCGTACGGAGAATCTACCGCGGGGTTGGGGAGGCGATGGGAGAGGTGGTGCTGGCGGAAGAGTTGCGAGGAGAGGCAGGGAAATACCAGATGCATCCGGCGTTGCTGGACGCGTGCCTGCAGGTGGCGGCTGCGGTATTGGAGAGCAAGGAGGAAGAGGCGGAGGATTCGCTGTATCTGCCGTTTCGGATTGACCGGTACGAATTGCTGGGGAAACCAGGGGAAGCGGTACACAGCCATGTGCGGGTGCGGAAAAGCGCAAAGACTGACGACGAAACCGTTATCGTCGATGTAGAGGTTCTCGATACTTTCGGAGCGCCGCTCCTGAACATCACCGGCCTCCATTTCAAACGCGTCCGCCGAGGGGTGTCCGAACAAGCAACACAGAGGTCGGTCGGGGATTGGCTGTACGAATTAGTTTGGAAGGAACAGAGCCTCGCGACGGAAGATTTGGGAAAAACCGTGAAAGGAACCTGGCTAATTTTTGATGACGAGCAAGGGGTTGGCCAGCGATTGTCCACGGCGCTTCGAGAGGAAGGTTGCAAGTGCATCACTGTAGTGGCTTCAGGGGAACATCGGAAGATAGATGAATCACGAATTGGGATCAAGGTTGACGATCCCGCCGACTATGTAGCACTGCTCGCCGAAGTGGCCCACGAGGCGGCCGGCGAATTCCGGGGCATTATTTCACTCTGGCCGCTACGACAGCCCGCTTTAGAAGAGATCGAAACAGAATCGTCCGCCGTGCGACAAGAGCTAGGCTGCCGTAGCACACTTCATCTTGCCCAGGCTCTTGGCACGATGGAATCATCATTTACATCGCGGCTGTGGCTGTGCACGCGAGGCAGTCAGCCAGTCGGCGCGATGCAGGTACCACCGCAGTTGGCCCAGGCGCCGGTATGGGGTTTAGGGAAAGTGATCGCGATCGAGTACCCGGACTCACACTGCACGATGATTGACCTTGACCCTGCGATTGATTCCTCTGAAGCAAATCGATTGGCTGCAGAAGTGTTGAGCGGGTCCCGTGAGGATCAAATCGCATGGCGGAATGGTGTGCGACATGTCCTCCGGCTCGCAAGGCGGAGCGCTGCCGAGCTTGCTTTAGCCGCCGAAGAAAAGCCGGTTCAGCTCACTGTCACGGAACGGGGAACTTTAGACAATTTTGCATTGCTCCCCGCGAACCGGTGCGCTCCGGGACCGGGAGAGGTTGAGATACGCGTTCATGCCAGCGGCATTAATTTCAGAGACGTTCTCGGTACCTTGAATCTGTATCCGGGTGAAATGGGTCCGCTCGGGAGCGAATGTAGCGGCGAAATCGTGTCGGTTGGCTCTGGAGTACAAGAGTGGAAATGTGGCGACGAGGTAGTGGCGCTTGCGTCCGGAAGCTTCGCGAGCTTTGTAACGACGCGAAGCGAGTTTGTGGCCCACAAACCCAAGTCGATAAGTTTTGAGGAATCGGCCACGATTCCGATAGCATTTCTTACCGCACACTTCACTTTGAATCATCTGGGTGGAATCAGGCAAGGCCAACGGGTTCTTATCCACGCTGCAGCTGGTGGAGTGGGGCTTGCGGCGGTTCAGCTGGCGCAAAGAGTTGGCGGAGAAATTTTCGCGACTGCGGGCAGTCCGGAAAAGCGACGGTTCCTTGATCGTTTAGGAGTGGATCACGTATTGGATTCACGGACACCGGACTTTGCGGCAGAGATTCTTCGTTTGACCAACGGCAAAGGCGTGGATGTTGTTCTCAATTCGCTGAGTGGTGAACTGATTGAGAAGAGTTTCGAAGCCCTTGCCCCAGGAGGCACATTTCTTGAAATCGGAAAGCGGGGCATTTGGAGTCCCGAACGCGTAGCTGCCCTTGAACGAGGGATTCGCTATTTCATCGTCGACTGGGGTAACGAGGCGCGAGAGGATCCCACGTTGATTGGATCGATGTTCCGTAAATTGATGGCGGAAATTGATCACGGCGCGCTGAAACCTCTGCCGCAAACCATCTTCCCCTTAGAGAAAGCCGCGGACGCTTTTCGCTTCATGGCTCAAGCCCGCCATATAGGCAAGATAGTTCTTCGACACTCACAAGGTCCCACAGGTCCGAATGGTCAACATGAAATTTCGATCCATCCAGACTCCACGTACCTTATTACGGGAGGGCTCAATGGACTTGGCTTTTTGGCTGCGCAGTGGCTTGTTCAGCGAGGGGCGCGGCACCTATTGCTCGCGGGTCGAAGTTCTCTAGGGCCCGAGGCCGCTCGTTCCGTTAAACAGATGGAGGAAGCGGGGGCAAGAATTCACGCAGCGCAGGTGGACATTTCGACAAAGCGGGGAATCGAGACCCTATTTGCCCAAGCCAAAAACATGCCACCATTGAAGGGAGTTATCCACTGCGCGGCGGTCCTCGACGATAGCGTTCTGGCCAAGCAAGAATGGGCTCGTTTTCAAAAAGTCATGGCACCAAAGGCCGCGGGAGCATGGAGACTTCATACCCAGACACGCCTCATGAATCTGGATTTTTTTGTGATGTTTTCCTCCGCGGCGTCCATTTTCGGGTCGCCAGGCCAGGGCAGCTATACGGCTGCCAATTCATTCTTGGACGCGTTGGCACATTACCGGCGCGCGCGCGGTCTCCCTGCCCTCAGCATCAACTGGGGAGCTTGGACGAAGGTCGGAATGGCCGCGCGAGGACGATTGGTGGAACGGATGATCGCTCAAGGATCTGGAGCTTTTTCCCCGGAACAAGGCTTTCAGATTCTGGGCCTGCTGTTAGGTGTTGTCGGCCAAGTTGCGGTACTGCCCGTGAACTGGAGGAAATGGAAGGAATCCCATCCAGCTTACATGGCCACTCCGTTTCTCTCCATGTTGGCGGTCGAGAGCGCTGGCTGTTTGGTTCCTCCGCAGAAGCAGAATGGCGTTTCCATTCGCGCTCAGCTTTTGAGCGAACCCGCATCCCAACAAGAAAGTTTTCTCGCGAAACATGTGCGAGAGCGCGCTTTAGTTGTGCTGGGGCTCAACCCAACCCATCCGCTGGATGAACGGCAACCGCTCCAGGAAATGGGACTGGATTCGTTGATGACTGTGGAACTGCGCAATGCTCTGACGGCTTCTTTGGAACTAACGCTCCCGAGCACGCTGGTTTTTGACTACCCTACCGTCGAGGCGATGACGGCGTTTATCCTTCGCGAGATCTGTGGTCTTGACCCACTGCCCGTCACGACGACCGATGGAGGAAAAGAGAAAGCGCTGAACGAACTTGAAAATATGTCTGACCGCGAGGCAGAAGCTCAGCTTCTGCGTGAACTCGAAACGCAGGGAGACTGGAAGGGCAATGTCTGAACAATCGGAACGCATCGAGCGACTCACCCCGGTCAAACAAGCGCTCCAAGAGATACGCGAACTCCGCGCCCGATTGGCTTCTGTGGACGCTGCAACACATGAACCGATAGCGATCGTTGGACTCGGGCTGCGCATACCTGGGGGAGCGACGGATGAAGAGTCATTTTGGCGATTGCTTTCCGAAGGGCGTGACGCAATCATCGAAATACCAAGAGCGCGATGGGACATCGATTCGTATTTCTCGCCGGACCAGGACCAAATCGGAAAGATGTCCGTGCGCAGTGGTGCCTTCCTCGATCACGTGGATCTTTTTGATCCAGAATTCTTCAATATATCGCCGCGGGAAGCCGAAAGCATGGATCCACAGCAACGCCTGCTGCTGGAAGTTGTATGGGAGGCTCTAGAAGCAGCAGGGCAGTCTCCACATCTTCTAGCCGGCACATCCGCAGGGGTTTTCGTTGGATTCTCCAATAGCGATTATTTCCGTTTACTCGTTTCGGATTTACGCCGTCTCGACGCGTACTCGGGATCGGGAGGAGCTCCCAGTGTAGCCGCAGGGCGATTGTCTTATCTGCTTGGCGTGCATGGTCCTAGTCTGACCGTGGACACGGCATGTTCCTCATCTTTAGTAGCCGTCCACCTTGCGTGCCAGAGCCTCCGCTCTAGGGAGTGTTCGCTCGCCTTGGCTGGCGGTGTGAATCTGATTCTGACTCCGGAAATAGACATTGCCTTGTCCAAATCGCAAATGCTTTCTCCGGACGGGCGCTGTAAGACGTTTGATGAGTCGGCCGATGGCTATGTTCGTGGTGAAGGATGCGCAGTAATTGTCATGAAGCGCGTTTCGGACGCGCTTGCTTCGGGCGACCGCATCCTGGCGGTGATCCGGGGCTCGGCCGTGAATCAAGATGGTCGGAGCGGAGGGTTAACAGCCCCGAATGGACCAGCGCAGGAAGCAGTTATCCGCAACGCGTTGCGTGCAGCGGCACTTGAAAGTCAGGCTGTAACGTATGTGGAGGCACATGGGACGGGGACGTCACTTGGGGACCCGATCGAGGTGCAGGCGCTGGGCGAAGTGCTGTGTGCGGGGCGCAGCAAGCAAGAGCCTCTGTATATCGGATCAGTGAAGACCAACATCGGGCATCTGGAAGCGGCGGCCGGGATTACGGGGCTGATCAAGGTGGTGCTGTCCCTGCAGCACCGGGAGATTCCGCCCCACCTGCATTTGAAGCGGAAGAGTAGTCGCATTCCGTGGGAGCGGTATGCGATGGAGATTCCCACCGAACGGGTGGCTTGGCCTGAGCGGAACGGGAAGCGGATTGCGGGGGTGAGTTCGTTCGGGTTCAGCGGGACGAACGCGCACGTGATAGTGGAGGAGGCTCCGGAGGAGAAGTGGGAGGGTGTGAAGAAGGAGCGGCCGGTGCACGTGCTGACGGTGTCGGCGAAGAGCGCGGGTGCGCTGGCGGAGTTGGTGGGGCGCTATGGGGAGCATTTGAAGGGCAACCCAGGGGAGTCGCTGGGAGATGTGGCGTACACGGCGAATGTGGGGCGGGCGCATTTCGGGCACCGTGTGGCGGTAGTGGCGGAGAGTGTGGAACAAGCAGGGGAGCGGTTGCAGGAGGCGGAGGGGAAGCAGGTTCGGGTGGGGGAACGTCCGAAGGTCGGATTTTTATTCAGCGGGCAGGGGTCGCAGTATGCGGGGATGGGGCGGGAGTTGTATGAGAGTTCGGAAGTATTTCGTGCGGCGGTGGATCGGTGTGTAGGGGCGGTGGAGGGAGATCTGGAACGGCCGCTACTAGAGGTGATGTGGGGGGATGAGAAGGAGTTGGAACAGACAGGGTATACGCAGCCGGGGCTGTATGCGCTGGAGTGGGGGCTTTCGGAGTTGTGGAGGAGTTGGGGGATCGAACCGAGCGTGGTGCTGGGGCACAGCGTAGGGGAGTATGTAGCGGCGGCGGTGGCGGGAGTGGTGGGGGTAGAGGAAGGGATGAAGTTGGTGGCGGCGCGGGGCCGGCTAATGCAAGGGTTGGGGCCGGGAGGGGCGATGTTGGCGGTGCGGTGCGGAGTGGAGAGAGTGCAGGGGATATTGGAGAAGTATGCGGGGCGGGTGTCGGTGGGAGCGGTGAACGGCCCGGAGAGCGTGGTGGTGTCGGGATGGGCGGAGGGGATAGCGGGGATAGAGGGAGAGTTACGGGAGCAAGGGGTGGAGGTGAAACGGCTGGCGGTATCGCACGGGTTTCATTCGCCGCAGATGGAAGGGATGCTGGAGCAGTGGGAGCGGCGTGTGGGAGAGGAACGGTTTGCGGAGCCGCGGGTGCGGATGATCACGAACGTGAGCGGAGGGGTGGCTGGTGCGGGAGAGTTGACGCAGGGAGGGTATTGGGTGAGGCAGGTGAGGGAAGCGGTGCAATTTGGGAAGGGGATGGAGACGGCAGCGGGGCTGGGGATCCGGCATTTTCTGGAGATCGGGCCGCACCCGGTGCTGATCGGGATGGGGATGGAGTGCCTACAGGAAAATGGCTTGCAGTGGTTCGCATCCTTGCGCAAAAAGCGCGGAAGCGATTGGCATTCCATGCTGGAAAGTGTTCAAGGGCTTTATCTCGCGGGCGCCGAACTGGATTGGGAAGGGCTCTACAAAGACCAGAGGCGGCAACGCATCTTGCTGCCTAGGTATCCATTCCAGAGGCGTAGATACTGGATGCAAGAATTCGGTACCAGCCAGACGAATCCCAAGATTGATCAGAAATCCTCTTGGGATGGCGTTGTAGCCACAGCTCGACGGCAATCTGAGCAGGCTCCGATCGAAGTCCACATTTCCGATTTTGCAGAGAAGTGGCGATGTCTCGCGCAGTTGACTTCTGCCTATGCACTTCAAGCATTGAAGCAGCTCGGTGCCTTCGCAGTTCCCGGTCGGAACTATTCCATTGACGAAATTCTGAGTGAATCAGGTATCCGACCGAACTATCGAAATCTGGTTCTGCGGTGGCTCGATATCCTATGCCAAGAAGCTGTGCTCAGGCGATCGGATAATTGCTTTACGAGCAGCGCTGCGCTGCCAAACGCAGATGTGGAACGCGCTTGGAGCGAAGCTGAAGAAGTCCTCCAAGACGAGCCGGCCCTGCTGACCTATACGCGAATCTGCGGCGACAAGCTTGCAAATGTCTTGACGGGCAAGGAAAGTGCCCTCGAAACATTATTTCCAAACGGCTCATTTTCTTTGGCCGAAGGGATCTACGAGCGCTCCGCGTCGGCGCGTTACGTGCACGGAATCGTAGTAGCAGCAGTTGAGTCGATCGCACAAGCCCACCAATCGGATCAGCCACTCCGCATCCTTGAGATTGGTGCTGGAACAGGATCCACGACGGCTGCTCTTCTGCCCTTCCTCCGAGAAAAACAACCGCAGTATTACTACACAGATGTATCGGATTTCTTCCTTGCCCATGCGGCCGAGAAATTCGAAAAGGAATCTTTCCTGCGCTATGGATTCTTCGATGTCGAATCTCCTATCGATACGGACACGTACAAAGAAGGTAGTTTCGATCTGATCTTGTCCACGAATGCAGTGCATGCCGCTAGGAATCTCGGCGTTGCCCTGAACCACATATGCAGTCTGCTCGCTCCCGGCGGGATATTGATCCTGGTCGAGGCGACGCGGCATCAGGTTTGGTTCGATATGACCGTCGGCTTGATCGAAGGATGGCAGCACCTTGAAGAAGACGAATGGCGTAAAGAACAGCCGCTATTGGAGCCTGAGATTTGGAGAGCAGCTCTGATGCGCCATGGGTTTGAGGAAGTGCAGACGTTTCCAGAATCGGGTTCACTTGCCGAAACCGCTGGGCAACACGTGATCCTTGCACGCGTACCCAGTGGTTCTTCTAAAAGGCAAGAGGAACTGCTCGATACCCAGTCGGACTATGCGAGCCGATCCACACAAACCGTTACGACCGGCAAGCCACAACGGGTTGCCAATAGTGGGCCCAACCAGATCTTACGGGATATTCAACAGGTTCTTCCCGGAGAAAGGGAGGATCTGCTTGTAGCTTTCGTTCGTGATGAAGTCATGCGTACTCTGCACATCGATGCATCGTATCCGCCAGAACGGCACAGTCGCTTGATGGACCTTGGCCTTGATTCCCTAATGGCCGTGCAGTTGCGAAACCGATTGACCAAAGCATTGCAGTTAGAACAGCCGCTGCCAGCGACTCTGATGTTTGACCACCCGACAATTGAAGCGATCGCGCGCTTTATTGACAGCAGCATTTTGAGAACAAAAGCGACCCCAGGAGAGATTGCGCCACAGGCCGTCGTAGAGGTCCGCGCGGCTCCGCTTCGCGCGGAGGAAATTCAACACATGTCTGACAAGGAAGCCGAAGAAATGCTGCTGAAAAGGTTGAGTCAACGGTGATCATTACATGAAAACAGACGATTCCAAAATCGGAATAGAACTGACGCCTGTGAAGCGAGCGCTGCTTGCGCTTGAGGAGATGCAGGCGAAGCTCGATCGCGTAGAGGGAAAGACTCGCGAGCCGATTGCTTTGATTGGACTCGCGTGCCGTATTCCTGGAGGCGTGACGGATAGTGCGCATTTTTGGAAGCTTCTCCAAACAGGCACAGATGCAGTACGGGAAATTCCCGCCGACCGTTGGGACATAAATGAGTATTACGACAGCGATCCCGACATCCGCGGGAAGATGGCTAGCCGTTGGGGTGGATTCCTCGATCGAGTCGATCAGTTTGACCCGGGCTTCTTTGGCATCGCGCCTCGGGAAGCGGTCAGCATGGATCCACAACAGCGCCTCTTGCTGGAGGTGAGTTGGGAGGCCTTAGAGATCGCAGGGTTGTCTTCTGGGAAACTTTTGGGCACCAAAACCGGTGTTTACCTCGGAATTACCGGCAGCGATTATGCATATTATCTTCTCGAGCATGCAGATCCTGCCATGATTGACGCCTATTTCGCCTCGGGCATTGCGCACAGCATTGCCTCCGGCCGTCTCTCGTACATCCTGGGCCTGCAGGGGCCAAGCGTCTCAATCGATACCGCTTGCTCTTCCTCACTCGTCGCTATCCACCTAGCCTGCCAAGCATTGCGCGTCGGCGATTGCAGCCTGGCGCTCGCTGGCGGTACAAACACAATTGTGCACCCAGAGACGATGGTTGCCCTCTCTCATGCGCACATGCTCGCGCCGGACGGGCGCTGCAAGACGTTCGACGAGTCGGCGGATGGATTTGTGCGGGGCGAGGGCTGCGGGGTGGTGGTCTTGAAGCGTTTGTCGGATGCGCAGCGCGATGGCGACCGCATCCTGGCGGTGATCCGGGGCTCGGCCGTGAATCAGGACGGTGCCAGCAGCGGGCTTACCGCTCCCAATGGTCCTGCGCAGGAGGCGGTGATCCGGGAGGCGCTGGTGAATGGGGGAGTGGAAGCGCGGGAAGTGAGCTATGTGGAGGCACATGGGACGGGGACGTCACTTGGGGATCCGATCGAGGTGCAGGCGCTGGGCGAAGTGCTGTGTGCGGGGCGCAGCAAGCAAGAGCCTCTGTATATCGGATCAGTGAAGACCAACATCGGGCATCTGGAAGCGGCGGCGGGGATTACGGGGCTGATCAAGGTGGTGCTGTCCCTGCAGCACCGGGAGATTCCGCCCCACCTGCATTTGAAGCGGAAGAGTAGTCGCATACCGTGGGAGCGGTATGCGATGGAGATTCCCACCGAACGGGTGGCCTGGCCTGAGCGGAACGGGAAGCGGATTGCGGGAGTGAGTTCGTTCGGGTTCAGCGGGACGAACGCGCACGTGATAGTGGAGGAGGCTCCGGAGGAGAAGTGGGAGGGTGTGAAGAAGGAGCGGCCGGTGCACGTGCTGACGGTGTCGGCGAAGAGCGCGGGTGCGCTGGCGGAGTTGGTGGGGCGCTATGGGGAGCATTTGCAGGGCAACCCAGGGGAGTCGCTGGGAGATGTGGCGTACACGGCGAATGTGGGGCGGGCGCATTTCGGGCACCGTGTGGCGGTAGTGGCGGAGAGTGTGGAACAAGCAGGGGAGCGGTTGCAGGAGGCGGAGGGGAAGCAGGTTCGGGTGGGGGAACGTCCGAAGGTCGGATTTTTATTCAGCGGGCAGGGGTCGCAGTACGCGGGGATGGGGCGGGAGTTGTATGAGAGTTCGGAAGTATTTCGTGCGGCGGTGGATCGGTGTGTAGGGGCGGTGGAGGGAGATCTGGAACGGCCGCTACTAGAGGTGATGTGGGGGGATGAGAAGGAGTTGGAACAGACAGGGTATACGCAGCCGGGGCTGTATGCGCTGGAGTGGGGGCTTTCGGAGTTGTGGAGGAGTTGGGGGATCGAACCGAGCGTGGTGCTGGGGCACAGCGTAGGGGAGTATGTAGCGGCGGCGGTGGCGGGAGTGGTGGGGGTAGAGGAAGGGATGAAGTTGGTGGCGGCGCGGGGCCGGCTAATGCAAGGGTTGGGGCCGGGAGGGGCGATGTTGGCGGTGCGGTGCGGAGTGGAGAGAGTGCAGGGGATATTGGAGAAGTATGCGGGGCGGGTGTCGGTGGGAGCGGTGAACGGCCCGGAGAGCGTGGTGGTGTCGGGATGGGCGGAGGGGATAGCGGGGATAGAGGGAGAGTTACGGGAGCAAGGGGTGGAGGTGAAACGGCTGGCGGTATCGCACGGGTTTCATTCGCCGCAGATGGAAGGGATGCTGGAGCAGTGGGAGCGGCGTGTGGGAGAGGAACGGTTTGCGGAGCCGCGGGTGCGGATGATCACGAACGTGAGCGGAGGGGTGGCTGGTGCGGGAGAGTTGACGCAGGGAGGGTATTGGGTGAGGCAGGTGAGGGAAGCGGTGCAATTTGGGAAGGGGATGGAGACGGCAGCGGGGCTGGGGATTCGGCATTTTCTGGAGATCGGGCCGCGCCCGGTGCTGATCGGGATGGGGATGGAGTGCCTACAGGAAAATGGTTTGCAGTGGTTCGCATCCTTGCGCAAAAAGCGCGGAAGCGATTGGCATTCCATGCTGGAAAGTGTTCAAGGGCTTTATCTCGCGGGCGCCGAACTGGATTGGGAAGGTGTGGATCGTGGATACGCAAGACGCAAGGTGGAACTGCCGACGTATGCGTTTCAGCGGGAACGGTATTGGGTGGAGAGGAAGAGGGGGCAGAGAGGACACGGGGGTAGGAAGGTCCATGAGTTGTTAGGGGAGCGGGTGAGGACGGCGGGGGTGGAAGGGCAGTTTGAAGTGCGGGTAGGAGAGAGCGAGCTGGGATTTATCAAGGATCACCGGATCGGTGGACGGGTAGTGATGCCGGCGACTGGGTATCTGGAGATGGGGCTGGCGGCGGCCCGGGAAGTGGAGCCCGGAGTCAGGCACGATCTGCAGGAAGTGGAGTTGACCAAAGCGATGGTGTTGGAAGAGGGGGAAGAACGAATTGTGCAGGTGGTGGTGGAGAAGGGAGAGGGAGGAGAGAAGCGATTCCGGGTGTATAGCAGCGTGGAGGGGGCAGGAGAAGAAGAAGAGGTAGCGGCGAAATGGACGCTGCATGCCAGCGGGCGGATCGTGGCGAGGGAGAAGAAGGAAGCGGAGAAGAAGACGGGAAAGATAGAAGAGATTCGCGAGCGCTGTGGAGAGGAGCAGGGCGGGGAGGAGTTCTACGAGTGGATGAGGGGACGGGGTGGGGAATTCGGGCCGGGGTTTCGGGGCGTACGGAGAATCTACCGCGGGGTTGGGGAGGCGATGGGAGAGGTGGTGCTGGCGGAAGAGTTGCGAGGAGAGGCAGGGAAATACCAGATGCATCCGGCGTTGCTGGACGCGTGCCTGCAGGTGGCGGCTGCGGTATTGGAGAGCAAGGAGGAAGAGGCGGAGGATTCGCTGTATCTGCCGTTTCGGATTGACCGGTACGAATTGCTGGGGAAACCAGGGGAAGCGGTACACAGCCATGTGCGGGTGCGGAAAAGCGCAAAGACTGACGACGAAACCGTTATCGTCGATGTAGAGGTTCTCGATACTTTCGGAGCGCCGCTCCTGAACATCACCGGCCTCCATTTCAAACGCGTCCGCCGAGGGGTGTCCGAACAAGCAACACAGAGGTCGGTCGGGGATTGGCTGTACGAATTAGTTTGGAAGGAACAGAGCCTCGCGACGGAAGATTTGGGAAAAACCGTGAAAGGAACCTGGCTAATTTTTGATGACGAGCAAGGGGTTGGCCAGCGATTGTCCACGGCGCTTCGAGAGGAAGGTTGCAAGTGCATCACTGTAGTGGCTTCAGGGGAACATCGGAAGATAGATGAATCACGAATTGGGATCAAGGTTGACGATCCCGCCGACTATGTAGCACTGCTCGCCGAAGTGGCCCACGAGGCGGCCGGCGAATTCCGGGGCATTATTTCACTCTGGCCGCTACGACAGCCCGCTTTAGAAGAGATCGAAACAGAATCGTCCGCCGTGCGACAAGAGCTAGGCTGCCGTAGCACACTTCATCTTGCCCAGGCTCTTGGCACGATGGAATCATCATTTACATCGCGGCTGTGGCTGTGCACGCGAGGCAGTCAGCCAGTCGGCGCGATGCAGGTACCACCGCAGTTGGCCCAGGCGCCGGTATGGGGTTTAGGGAAAGTGATCGCGATCGAGTACCCGGACTCACACTGCACGATGATTGACCTTGACCCTGCGATTGATTCCTCTGAAGCAAATCGATTGGCTGCAGAAGTGTTGAGCGGGTCCCGTGAGGATCAAATCGCATGGCGGAATGGTGTGCGACATGTCCTCCGGCTCGCAAGGCGGAGCGCTGCCGAGCTTGCTTTAGCCGCCGAAGAAAAGCCGGTTCAGCTCACTGTCACGGAACGGGGAACTTTAGACAATTTTGCATTGCTCCCCGCGAACCGGTGCGCTCCGGGACCGGGAGAGGTTGAGATACGCGTTCATGCCAGCGGCATTAATTTCAGAGACGTTCTCGGTACCTTGAATCTGTATCCGGGTGAAATGGGTCCGCTCGGGAGCGAATGTAGCGGCGAAATCGTGTCGGTTGGCTCTGGAGTACAAGAGTGGAAATGTGGCGACGAGGTAGTGGCGCTTGCGTCCGGAAGCTTCGCGAGCTTTGTAACGACGCGAAGCGAGTTTGTGGCCCACAAACCCAAGTCGATAAGTTTTGAGGAATCGGCCACGATTCCGATAGCATTTCTTACCGCACACTTCACTTTGAATCATCTGGGTGGAATCAGGCAAGGCCAACGGGTTCTTATCCACGCTGCAGCTGGTGGAGTGGGGCTTGCGGCGGTTCAGCTGGCGCAAAGAGTTGGCGGAGAAATTTTCGCGACTGCGGGCAGTCCGGAAAAGCGACGGTTCCTTGATCGTTTAGGAGTGGATCACGTATTGGATTCACGGACACCGGACTTTGCGGCAGAGATTCTTCGTTTGACCAACGGCAAAGGCGTGGATGTTGTTCTCAATTCGCTGAGTGGTGAACTGATTGAGAAGAGTTTCGAAGCCCTTGCCCCAGGAGGCACATTTCTTGAAATCGGAAAGCGGGGCATTTGGAGTCCCGAACGCGTAGCTGCCCTTGAACGAGGGATTCGCTATTTCATCGTCGACTGGGGTAACGAGGCGCGAGAGGATCCCACGTTGATTGGATCGATGTTCCGTAAATTGATGGCGGAAATTGATCACGGCGCGCTGAAACCTCTGCCGCAAACCATCTTCCCCTTAGAGAAAGCCGCGGACGCTTTTCGCTTCATGGCTCAAGCCCGCCATATAGGCAAGATAGTTCTTCGACACTCACAAGGTCCCACAGGTCCGAATGGTCAACATGAAATTTCGATCCATCCAGACTCCACGTACCTTATTACGGGAGGGCTCAATGGACTTGGCTTTTTGGCTGCGCAGTGGCTTGTTCAGCGAGGGGCGCGGCACCTATTGCTCGCGGGTCGAAGTTCTCTAGGGCCCGAGGCCGCTCGTTCCGTTAAACAGATGGAGGAAGCGGGGGCAAGAATTCACGCAGCGCAGGTGGACATTTCGACAAAGCGGGGAATCGAGACCCTATTTGCCCAAGCCAAAAACATGCCACCATTGAAGGGAGTTATCCACTGCGCGGCGGTCCTCGACGATAGCGTTCTGGCCAAGCAAGAATGGGCTCGTTTTCAAAAAGTCATGGCACCAAAGGCCGTGGGAGCATGGAGACTTCATACCCAGACACGCCTCATGAATCTGGATTTTTTTGTGATGTTTTCCTCCGCGGCGTCCATTTTCGGGTCGCCAGGCCAGGGCAGCTATACGGCTGCCAATTCATTCTTGGACGCGTTGGCACATTACCGGCGTGCGCGCGGTCTCCCTGCCCTCAGCATCAACTGGGGAGCTTGGACGAAGGTCGGAATGGCCGCGCGAGGACGATTGGTGGAACGGATGATCGCTCAAGGATCTGGAGCTTTTTCCCCGGAACAAGGCTTTCAGATTCTGGGCCTGCTGTTAGGTGTTGTCGGCCAAGTTGCGGTACTGCCCGTGGATTGGCCGACATTTCTGCGTCGCTATGAGCGGGGTGCCGAGCCCTGTCTCTTGGAAGACTTTGCAAGCCTAGCTCGATCGGCTGAGATTCAGCTAGGCAGGCTAAAACCGAGCGAACTGCTTGAAGAGATCGCGGGCGCCTCACCGGCACGCCGCCGCAGCCTCCTGTTTACCCAAGTGGAGATTCGCGCCGCGAAGGTGCTTGGTTTAGATTTCGCCAAGAAATCTGAACCGAACAAGCCCTTGCGCGAGATGGGGCTCGATTCATTGATGGCGGTCGAGTTGCGCAATTCATTGTGCACTCATTTAGGATGCAAATTGCCAGCCACGGTCTTGTTCGATTATCCGACCCTGAATCTTCTGACCGATTATCTTAACCGACAACTGTTTCGTAGCGATGATGAGATACGCGATATCGGTGCAGACGATGGGGAGAGCGGATTGTTAGGCGAGGATCTGATCGGAAAGATTGAGCAACTGTCCGACGAGGACGTAGAGCGACTGTTTCACGGATAAATAAATAAGGCAAATTCTACCTATTATGACCAATATGACCAAAGATTTCCTTGGAAGGATTTCCAAGCTCTCTCCCAAGCGCCTTGCGCTGCTGGCCGCCGAGATGCAGGAGAAGATCGAATCGCTCGAACAAGCGAGTCACGAACCGATCGCAATCATTGGCATGGGGTGCAGAACTCCCGGTGGTCCATCCGGAACCGAGGGTTTCTGGCAGTTGTTGCGAGATGGCGTGGACGCCATTTCAGACGTTCCATCCGATCGATGGGATGCGGCGGCAAATTACGACCCTGATCCGGATGCGCCGGGACGCCTTGCGACATGCTGGGGTGGGTTCCTCAACAATCCCTACGACTTTGATGCCGGCTTCTTCGGCATCGCGCCTCGGGAAGCGGTCAGCATGGATCCGCAACAGCGCCTCTTACTGGAAGTGACATGGGAAACTCTCGAGGATGCAGGAATCGACGCCGATGGTCTCGCCGGTAGCCGCACAGGTGTATTTGTTGGGATTTGCAATTCAGATTATGCACAGCTTCTCGTGTCGCGGCCGCCCGATGAATACGATGTCTATCTTGCAACGGGAAGTTCGCATTCGGTCGCTGCCGGTCGGCTGTCTTACGTGCTTGGTCTGCAAGGGCCATGCATTGCCGTTGATACATCGTGCTCGTCATCGTTGGTCGCGGTCCATATGGCATGCCAAAGCCTGCGCTCTCAAGAGAGCTCACTGGCCCTGGCCGCCGGTGTGAATCTTATTCTCACACCGGAAGTAACGATCGCTCTCTCGAGAGGGCATATGATGGCGCCGGACGGGCGATGCAAGACGTTTGATGACGCAGCAGATGGATTCGTGCGTGGCGAAGGATGCGGCGTCATGGTGTTGAAGCGGCTCTCCGATGCCCAGCGCGATCGCGACCGGATCCTCGCAATCATTCGCGGCAGTGCCTCCAATCAGGACGGCCGGAGTGGCGGATTAACGGTTCCAAACGGCCCAGCGCAAGAGGCGGTCCTGAAACTTGCGCTTGCAAACGCCGGGCTCGAGCCCGAGGCGGTAAGTTATGTTGAAACTCACGGGACGGGGACGTCACTTGGGGATCCGATCGAGGTGCACGCGCTGGGCGAAGTGCTGTGTGCGGGGCGCAGCAAGCAAGAGCCTCTATATATCGGATCAGTGAAGACCAACATCGGGCATCTGGAAGCGGCGGCCGGGATTACCGGGCTGATCAAGGTGGTGCTGTCCCTGCAGCACCGGGAGATTCCGCCCCACCTGCATTTAAAGCGGAAGAACGCGCACGTGGATTGGGAGCAATACGCGATGGAGATTCCCACCGAACGGGTGCCTTGGCCTGAGCGGAACGGGAAGCGGATCGCGGGAGTGAGTTCGTTCGGGTTCAGCGGGACGAACGCGCACGTGATAGTGGAGGAGGCTCCGGAGGAGAAGTGGGAGGGTGTGAAGAAGGAGCGGCCGGTGCACGTGCTGACGGTGTCGGCGAAGAGCGCGGGTGCGCTGGCGGAGTTGGTGGGGCGCTATGGGGAGCATTTGCAGGGCAACCCAGGGGAGTCGCTGGGAGATGTGGCGTACACGGCGAATGTGGGGCGGGCGCATTTTCCGCATCGTTTGGCCATCGTCGTTGAGAACCGAGAAGCCTTGTGCAAACACTTGGCGGAGTATGGAGAAACAGAGTCGACGAGAGGAATGGCGCGGGGCGAAGTGTACGAGGGGCAAGCTCCGAAGGTCGGATTTTTATTCAGCGGGCAGGGGTCGCAGTATGCGGGGATGGGGCGGGAGTTGTATGAGAGTTCGGAAGTATTTCGTGCGGCGGTGGATCGGTGTGTAGGGGCGGTGGAGGGAGATCTGGAACGGCCGCTACTAGAGGTGATGTGGGGGGATGAGAAGGAGTTGGAACAGACAGGGTATACGCAGCCGGGGCTGTATGCGCTGGAGTGGGGGCTTTCGGAGTTGTGGAGGAGTTGGGGGATCGAACCGAGCGTGGTGCTGGGGCACAGCGTAGGGGAGTATGTAGCGGCGGCGGTGGCGGGAGTGGTGGGGGTAGAGGAAGGGATGAAGTTGGTGGCGGCGCGGGGCCGGCTAATGCAAGGGTTGGGGCCGGGAGGGGCGATGTTGGCGGTGCGGTGCGGAGTGGAGAGAGTGCAGGGGATATTGGAGAAGTATGCGGGGCGGGTGTCGGTGGGAGCGGTGAACGGCCCGGAGAGCGTGGTGGTGTCGGGATGGGCGGAGGGGATAGCGGGGATAGAGGGAGAGTTACGGGAGCAAGGGGTGGAGGTGAAACGGCTGGCGGTATCGCACGGGTTTCATTCGCCGCAGATGGAAGGGATGCTGGAGCAGTGGGAGCACCTCGCGCAAAACGTGAATTACGGCAAGCCGAATATTCCGCTGGCTTCCACCGTGACAGGTGAACTCGTCGAAGACGGACGCATGAGCAATGCACATTACTGGCGACGGCAATTGCGCGAGCCTGTTCAATTTATGGCAGGCCTAAAGGCGGTTGCGGCAGAGGGGGCGCGCATCTTCCTTGAGATCGGCCCTCATCCCATTCTCATCGGCATGGGGCGGGAGTTCGTGGTGGATACAGGGACGTCATGGCTGGCATCGCTCCGGAAGGGCCGTTCCGAATGGCGCAACATGCTCGAAGCCTTGGCTGAACTCTACACTAGTGGAGCGCAAGTCAACTGGAAGGAGTTCGATCGCGGCTACGGGCGGCGTAAGCTAGCGCTGCCTACATACCCATTCCAGCGCAAGAAGTACCGTATAGAGGGTCGACAATCCGCACGGGATAAATCTGGCGTCTGTTCACAATTTGACGAACGTCCCTCACAGGTTCCGTTTTCAGACTGGTTCTACGAAATGGAATGGCAGCCTAAGCCACGTCTGACTCTCGACAAGAATGGCGGAAGCACGGCGGACTCATCCTCAGGAAGTGAGATTGCTGCTGATGAATTGCCCGTACGCCCTCGTACCCACTGGCTAATCTTTGCGGATCAAATCGGCATAGCGGACTCGCTTGCGGCCCATCTGGCGAATCGGAATGAGCCCTGTACGCTCGTGGAGCGGAGCACAGAGTTTCGGAAGCGTTCCTGCGGGCGCTTCGCACTTCGACCAGACGCGCGCGAAGATTATGAACGGCTTTTTTCGGAATTGGATGAGCACGATGTTGGCGCTACGCAGTCGATCGTTTTCCTCTGGAGCTTAGATTCTTCACTGGAGGATGAAAAGCTAGACGCGGCCGTGATGCAAGAAAGGTTATCTCAAAATTGCATTCCGATAATCAATTTGATGCAACTGCTCGCTGGGACTCAGACCTCACTTCGCACAAAGCTTTGGATCGGAACCAGTGGGGCGCAATCATTGGCGCTCAAAAAGGGCGGATTCGCCTTGTTACAAGCACCCGCTTGGGGTTTGGGGAAGGATTACGCTTTGGAACAATCGGAAAAATGGGGCGGTCTTATTGATATTGATTTGGATGCCTCCGATGGTTTCAAGGAGGCAACCGAACATCTTTATCGGGAGATTTCTCTTTCGGATGGAGAGGACCAAGTTGCATTCCGAGGCGGCCAGCGATTTGTGGCTCGGCTCGTGCGCACTGAGTGCCCCACGTCCCAGGCTCCACGGTTCCGATCAGACAGAACCTACTTGATTACCGGTGGCCTTGGGGAGATTGGGCTTGAGACTGCAAAGTGGATGGTAGAGCAGGGGGCAGGTTGCCTGGTTTTGTTAGGCAGAAACGTTCCTGTGCGAACCACTGGCACGTCCGAACCTATCGATCAGCGGCTAGAAATGGTGCAACGACTGGAAGCTTCAGGCGCGCAAATCCATCTGGTTTCCGGGGATGTGGCGAAGTTTGAGCAAATGAAAGCCTTGCTGGCTCGTATCGAAGCGGATATGCCGCCCCTAGGCGGAATCTTCCATTTGGCTGTAGATTCTGTAAAGTTTGCCCAAATCGACAGTATTCGCCCGGAACATGTTTCCGCAATGATGCATGCAAAAGCAGTAGGCGCATGGGTATTGCACCTGCTCACTGAAAAAACAAAACTCGACTATTTCGTACTCTTCTCCTCGATGTCTTCGGTTTGGGGCTCATGGGGATTGGCGCACTACGCCGCAGCGAATCAGTTTGTTGACCTCTTGTCGCACTATCGGCGCTCATTGGGTCTGCCATCGCTTACCGTGAACTGGGGCAGTTGGGAAACAGCACGACTGGAGAAGAATGGGCAGAGGCGGCTTTATCAGGAATTCGGCACGCCTCCTATGTGCACCGAAGATGCATTGGGCGCACTGGGACTCCTCCTGACCTCAGGAAAAGTACAAGCGAGCGTGACGGATGTGGATTGGGATTTGATGAGATCCACTCAGGAAACGCGTCGGGCGCGTCCACTCTTTCAACAGATTAGAACTTCTCGCGTTAGCGAACTTCGCCATGACGTGCAATCCCCAAAGGTGTCGACCGATCAACTTGATCTGGCAGAAATTGCTGGGCATCTGCGCCCTCGGCTTGCAGAACTCGCCGAGAGCAATGGGCTAACGAGCTACGGAGAGCTATCGCCGAAGCTGGATTTGTTGTGCAGCAGTTACATCGTGATGGCCCTGCAACGCATGGGGTGTAATTTCGTCCCCGGGCAACGATGGAGTACGTCGGGACTTGCAGCGCGCCTGGGAGTAATTCCCGAACATTTCCGTGTATTTGACAGAATGATCGAGATTCTCGAAGAGGACGGTGTGTTAATCAGGAGCGTGGAGAACCTGGAAGCGCAGGTGGCCCGCTTGCCTGCTGATGCCAATAGGGTACAACAAGAATTGCTTCAGTCCTTTCCTGACTATAGCAATGAACTTGACATGCTAGAACGATGTGCAAGCAAGCTTGACTCGGCTCTGCGTGGTCAATGCAACGTCCTTGAGCTGCTCTTTCCGGATGGATCTCTGGCAGCCGCGGAACACATGTATCAGAAATCCCCGGCGAATCGGACTTACAACTTACTACTTGCGGAAGCTCTTGTGGCCGTTTCGAAAGGCTTGCGAGGTTCGCCAATTCGGATTTTGGAGATTGGCGCGGGCACCGGGGGAAGCACTGCCTACATGCTTCCCGCGCTTTCGGGGATTCCAGTCGAATACGTCTTCTCAGACGTTGCACAGCTCTTCCTGACCAGTGCAAAGAAGAAGTGTGCTGATTACCCTTGGGTGCGTTACCAGGTGCTTAATCTTGAGAAAGAGCCGGCAGCCCAAGGGTTTAATGAGATGGACTTCGATATTATCGTTGCGGCGAATGTGGTCCATGCCACATCCAATCTTCGACGCAGCCTGGGTCGCATACGCAGGCTGCTGGCACCCGGCGGCGCATTTCTCCTTCTCGAGCTCACGAAACCCTCTCGAGGCATCGATTTGACCTTTGGTCTCACGGACGGTTGGTGGAAGTATGAAGACATTGATCTGCGACCGTCCTATCCCCTTTTACAACGTGGGGTCTGGAAGAGATTACTTGCGGAAGTTGGTTTTGCGCAGGTCGAGATCGTTCCCGGGGACACAGACGAGAACATGGCGATGCAGCAAACGCTGGTTCTGGGTCGCGAGCCATTGGCATCGAAACAGACACATACCAGAAGCTCGGTGCCATCGGTTTCGCCGGTTGTGATGTCACAGGAATCCATTCCGGCGAATTGGCTTGAGAACATTGGGCGGCTCAGCATGGAAGAACGGCGAGCGGCGCTGAACTCGCAGATACGCCGGGAAGTTGCCACAGTGCTGAATCTCGATGCCCACGACATTATCCGTGAAGATCAATCCTTCTCAAGTTTGGGCCTCGATTCTCTTACGGCCTTGGAGCTAAAGAATTGCTTGCAGCAGCGCTTCTGCTGTTCGTTGTCCCCCACGGTCGCTTTTGAGTATCCAACAATTCGCGCCATGTCGGGTTTTCTGGAGAGCGTCCTGGAGGCGAGTGGCAATCTCGGTCAGGAAGTAGAGAACTCCAGTCAGCGAGAGGAGTTGCAGTGGTGAAGACCATAGAAGAATTCGTATCTTACCTCAGGGGTGTGGACGTCAAGTTGTCCTTAAAAGGCGACCGCGTTAGCTGCAACGCACCCCCGGGGGTTTTAACGGATGAGTTGAAGGCCGAATTGGCCTCGCGAAAAGAAGAAATCAAATCATTCCTTCGCAAAGCGGCCGAGGCTGCATGCGACCAAACGACGGCCATTGCGCGAGTCGACCGGAATCAAGAACTTCCGGTGTCGTTCAGCCAGCAGCGCTTATGGTTTCTCGACCAATTAGTTCCCGAGAACGTCGCCTACAATATCGCTATTGGATTACGGCTAGATGGTCACTTGAATCGCGCCGCCCTCGAGCGGAGCCTTCGGGAAATACTGTGCCGCCATGAAATCCTGCGAACGAACTTCCTGAAGGTGGATGGTAAGCCTAAGTTAACAATTGGGACGGCGGATGGCTGGAGCATGCGCGATATCAGCATTGAGCATTTGTCCGGGATCGAACGGGATGATGAAGTTCAACGCATTACTCAACAAGAGGCGGAACAGCCATTCGACCTGACGAGTGGAGCTCTCCTACGCGCGACCTTGCTTACACTGGGCGAGCAGGAACACGTGCTGATGATCGTCATGCATCATATCGCTGCGGACGGGTGGTCTCTGGGCGTTTTCATGCGCGAACTGGCAGGTTTGTATCCCGCCTACTGTGATGGCCTTCCGTCGCCACTTGCGGAACTTCCCATTCAGTATGTGGATTATGCAGCATGGCACCGCGAATACTTGCAAGCGGGCGTTCTTGAAGAGCAGTTTCCGTACTGGAAGCAACAGTTGAATGGAAAGTTGCCGGTCATAGACCTACCTGCCGATCATCCTCGTCCGCGTGTACAAACTGCGCGTGGAAAGCGCAAGAGATACACATTTACCAAGGAACTGACTGAAAAGCTGAAAGCGCTCTCTGCGGCTGAGGATACTACCCTGTTCATGACCTTACTGGCAGGGTTTAAAGCACTTCTATACCGATATGGTGCAGGGGAAGACATCATTGTGGGCTCGGCAACCGCCAATCGCGATCGACCGGATTTGAAAGACCTGATCGGTTTCTTCATTAACGATCTTGTATTCCGCACACAAGTATCGGGCGAGCTGACAGTTCACGAGCTGCTCGGCCGCGTTCGCGAAGTCGTTCTGCAAGGATTCCGCCACCCCGACGTGCCATTTGACTATTTGGTGGAGGCGCTGCGTCCTGAACGTGATCTCAATCGCTCTCCTCTTTTTCAGGTGATGTTCGTTCTACAGAACTATCCGACAACGTCTTTGAACCTTGCGGGATTGCTTGTGACTCTGATGGAAGTAGATAAGGGCGCTGCTCCCTATGATCTGAGCATCGAAATGGTGGAAAGAGAGGGACTCCTAGAACTCGACTACGAGTACAGGACGGATCTGTTCGAAGCAGGCACGATCGCGCGCATGCACGATCACTTTGCGCGACTTCTGGAAGGAATGGTCGCCGATCCGGGATGCCGTATCTCGGGTCTACCGCTACTCTCAGCCAAAGAGTTGCAGCAGACCCTTGTCGATTGGAACGCGACCGATACTGAATACCCTCGGGATCTGTGTATCCATGAAATCTTCGCGTCCCAAGTGTCGGAACATCCTGATTCTATCGCCATAGAAACGACCGATCTCGCACGGGAGATTGCCGGCAAAGATCAAATGACGTACCGGGAATTGGACCAGTGCGCCAATCAGCTCGCGCGGCGGCTTCAGAAGCTCGGCGTAGGCTCTGAAACTCCGGTGGGAATCTATCTGGATCGCTCTATCGGTGCGCTGGTGGCAATTCTGGCAGTTCTGAAGGCGGGAGCGGCATACCTTCCGCTGGATCGCGCTAATCCTGCCGAAAGGACTGCAGGCATTCTGCGGGACGCACAAGCCCGCGCGATATTGACGCAGCGCCATCTCTCCAATCAACTGCCGAGCATTGCGGCGGCGGTAATTGATCTCGAAGACATATGGGATTCACTTTCATCTGAATCTACCGAGGCCTTGCCGATTCTTAGCGGCCCCGAGAACCTTGCATACATCATGTTCACTTCGGGTTCGAAGGGCCGACCTAAAGGCGTTTGCGTGACCCATCGTAACGTCGTACGACTGGTCAAGAACACGACGTATGCTCATTTCTCAACCAGTGATGTATTTCTTCATTCTGCGCCTCTGGCATTTGATGCTTCTACCTTTGAAATCTGGGGCTCCCTGTTGAATGGAGCGCGCTTGGTCGTGAATCCAACGCAAGTGCCCACTTGCGATGAATTGGCGCAGATTCTGCGGAAGCATGGTGTGACGACGCTTTGGCTGACAGCCGGCCTTTTTCACCGAATGGCGGAAGATGAACTGCATTCGTTAAGCTCGGTTTCTCAGGTGCTGGCCGGCGGGGATGTCCTTTCGATTTCTCACGTTCAAAAGGTCAAATCTTGCATCGGGGAAGGTCGAATCATTAATGGATACGGGCCCACTGAAAACACAACTTTCACCTGTTGTTTCCCGATGGATGCGACCACACCTTTGGAAATGTCAGTGCCGATTGGCCGCCCCATTTCGAACACGCGCGTGTACATCCTGGACACCCACATGAATCCAGTGCCTGTCGGCATCGTGGGGGAGCTGTATGCCGGGGGGGACGGAGTAGCACGTGGATACCTCGCATCGGGAGATCTGACTGCCTCAAAATTTCTCTCAGATCCCTTTAGCCAACGCGAAAACGCGAGGATGTATCGGACAGGCGATTTGGTTCGGTACCGGTCGGACGGCAACATCGAATTCGTGGGCCGCGTGGATGATCAAGTCAAGATTCGCGGTTTTCGTATCGAGTTGGGAGAGATCGAGTCGGTGTTGTCGGAGCATGAGGCCGTCAAGCGAGGCGTCGTCGTGGCACGAGAAGGCGCTCCGGGCGATAAGCGAGTCGTTGCTTACATCGTCGTCAGCGAATCCCACCGGCTGACCGAGCTAGATCTGCGCGGCTGGCTGTCTAATCGACTCCCGAAGTACATGATTCCCTCGTCGTTCGTATTTCTGGATGCTCTCCCGCTTACGCCCAATGGCAAGGTTGACCGCCGGGCTTTGCCTGACGCTCACACAGAAACGGGGGAGCTTTCCAAATTCGTCGCGCCGCATACGGAAGCGGAGAAAGCGCTATCAGCCCTCTGGAAGGAAGTACTGCGAATCGAGCAAGTGGGCCGCAATGATGATTTTTTTGCGCGAGGTGGACACTCGCTCTTGGCCGTCCAACTTCAGAGCCGGATTCGCAAACATTTCGACCGGGAAGTCTCTGTACTGGACCTTTTCGAACATCCCACCCTCGCTGCCATGGCAGAGATGTTAAACCTTCGATCGAAAATATTGCCATCGACTTCGATTCCGAGAGTTGACAGGAATGACGAACTGCCCGTTTCGTTTCAGCAACAACGTCTTTGGTTCCTGGATCAATTCGCGCCGCAGAGCGCGGGCTACAACATTTCCGGTGCCTTGAAGCTGACTGGTGCCCTGAATCGCGACGCATTGAAGCGTAGCCTCCAAGCGATCCTGACCCGCCATGAGGTATTACGGACTACCTTCCTGAATGTGGACGGCAAGCCGAAGCTGGTGCTTCGCTCGGCGGACGATTGGAATATGCACGTTGTCGATCTTAGATCCTTTCCTGCCACGCAACGTTCAGAAGAGGTCCAGCGACTGGCGCGAGAGGAAGAAGGACGCCCATTCGATCTGAGTCGCGGTGTATTGTTGCGCGCTACGTTGCTGGTTTTGGACAAGCAGGAGCACGTTCTGTTGCTCACAATGCACCATATCGCTTCCGATGGATGGTCGCTAGGGGTGTTTGTGCATGAATTGAGTCAGCTATATCCGGCCTTCTGCTCGGGACGGCCTATGCCGCTACCTGAACTCCCGATTCAATATGTGGACTACGCTGCCTGGCACCGCAAGTGGCTGAATGGCGGGGTGCTTGCGTCGCAACTTCCCTACTGGAAAACAAGACTGGGGGGGACACTGCCAATTCTGGAACTGCCAGCCGACCGGCCGCGACCGACGGTCCAAAGCCAGGCGGGTGCGTTATCTACGCTTAAGATATCGAGGGAGCTGACGGACAAACTAAAAGCGTTCTCACGTAACGTTGAGGCCACGCTGTTTATGACTCTGCTGTCTGCCTTCAAAGCCCTTCTGTATCGGTATGCAGTGGGGGAAGACATCATTGTCGGATCGGCCTCGGCAAACCGGAATGGCACCGAATTAGATGATCTGATCGGCTTTTTCGTGAACAACCTTGTTCTCCGCACAGATCTTTCCGGCAATCCGACGCCACGCACACTGATAGGCCGAGTTCGTGATGTGGCTCTCAACGCCTATGAACATCAGGACGTGCCTTTCGATCATTTGGTCGAAGCTCTTCACCCTCAGCGCGATCTCAATCATTCGCCCCTGTTTCAGGTCATGTTCAACTTGCAAAACTTTCCGATGACTTCGATCCAACTTGTGGACCTCCATGTCACTGCTCTTGAAATCGGGATCGGTACATCTCGTTACGACTTGAGCGTTGAGGCGGTTGAAGACAATGGCGCGCTGAAATTCCATTTTGGGTTCTGCACAGCCCTGTTTGACAAATCTACTATCCTCCGGATGCAGGAGCACTTGCGAATACTCTTGGAAGCTTTCGTTGCTCAACCGGATGTTCCTATTTCAGAGCTTCCGATGTTGACTGCGGCCGAGCAACACATGCTCCTGAAGGAGTGGAACCAAACAAGTGCCGGTTACCCGACGGACAAGTGCATCCACCAGTTGTTTGAGGAACAAGTAAGCCGGATACCCGAAGCTGCAGCAGTTGTTTTCGAAGGCCATACACTTACCTATCGAGAGCTAAACCTTCGGGCGAATTCCCTGGCTCGGTATCTAAAGAGACTTGGAGTGATTCCGGATTCGCTTGTGGGGGTGTGGATGGAGCGTTCTCTCGACACGATAGTTTCTTTACTCGCGGTTCTCAAGGCGGGAGCAGGCTACGTCCCACTCGATCCTTCTTTCCCCAGAGACCGGCTGGAATTCATGGTGGAGGATTCCCAACTAGTTGTCCTGCTGACCCAGGAGAAGCTGGCGTCCAATTTCCCCTTGCAAACGAGTGCTCGGGTGGTTTGCGTCGACTCCGACTGGCCGGAGATCGCGCGTGAGTCCACCGACGACTTTCTGTCGGGGGCGAAATCCAAGAATCTTGCTTATGTGATTTATACATCGGGATCAACGGGGAAGCCTAAGGGCGTTCAGATCGAGCATCGCGCAGTCGTTAACTTCCTCAAATCGATGCACAATGTGCCGGGACTGACGGAGCGCGATAAGTTCCTCTCTGTCACGACTCTATCTTTTGATATTGCCGGCCTTGAAATCTATGGGCCGCTTACGATTGGTGGGCAGGTGATTCTTGCCAGTCGAGCCACTGCGTTGGATGGTGTCTCCCTCAGAGCGCTTCTTGAAGAATCGCAAGCCACTGTGATGCAAGCCACGCCGGCTACGTGGCGCCTGTTACTCGAAACGGGATGGCGTGGACTTCCGGGGCTGAGGATCTTCTGCGGAGGCGAGGCCTTACCACGCGAGCTCGCTAACAAACTCCTGGAGACGGGGGCCGAAGTTTGGAATCTCTACGGTCCAACGGAAACCACAATCTGGTCAACAGCTGCGAAGGTCGAACCGGGTAACGATCATCCAAATATTGGACGGCCTATTGCCAATACTTATGTCTACCTGCTCGACGGGCGGGGCAGGCCGGTTCCTATCTCCGTTCCGGGAGAGATTTATATCGGGGGGGACGGTCTTGCTCGCGGATATCTGAATAGGCCAGAATTGACACAAGAACGATTTGTTTCAGACCCGTTCCGCAATCAACCAGGCGCCCGAATGTATCGGACTGGGGACATGGGCCGTTTTCGGCCCGATGGAACGATTCAATGTTTGGGGCGTGTCGATCACCAAGTGAAGATCCGCGGTTTTCGCATTGAACTTGGTGAAATCGAAGCGGCTCTGGGGAAGGTGCCAGGTATTTCTCAAGCTGTTGTTGTGGCGAGGCAAGATGGAAGCGGAGAACATAGGCTCGTAGCATATGTGATAGCTCAACTTGGCTCGCACGCGGACGCAGGGATGTTGCGATCGCATCTCGCAATGCACCTTCCTGAGTATATGGTACCTTCCATTTTCGTTTCCTTGGAGTCGTTTCCCCTGACTCCCAACGGAAAGGTCGATCGCAAAGCCCTGCCATCCCCAGACGGTCAACAGCTCGCCGTCTCAACGAATTACATCTCGCCTGTGACCAACAAGGAACTCGTTATTGCAGAGGTGTGGCAAGAAGTTCTAAAGGTTGAAAAGGTAGGTTTGAATGACAACTTTTTCGACCTGGGGGGGCACTCCTTGCTTCTCGTCCAAGTTCAGAGTCGTCTACGGAAGCGCTTGAATCGAGACATCATGCTCATCGATCTATTTCAGAGACCAACGGTCGGGTCGTTGGCGGAGCTCCTGGAGAATGAGAATAGTAGTCATCCGGCGTTCGCGAATGTAA
Organism: Terriglobia bacterium; assembly: GCA_963746945.1. GTDB lineage: Bacteria > Acidobacteriota > Terriglobia > Acidiferrales > UBA7541 > Palsa-360. The sequence goes on from CAVVDG010000003.1 coordinate 328,948, forward strand.
AAGAGCGTGTTAGAAAGCAAAAGGAGGCGCTAGACGAGATGAAGACCGTCTAGCAAACTGCATTAATGCGCACAAAAACCAAAAAAGCAACGAACGCCATTGCCGTGATCGGCATGGCCGGGCGATTCCCCGGCGCCAAGAATCTTGGTGAATTTTGGAAAAACCTACACGACGGTATCGAGTCCATCACTTCTTTTTCGAGAGAAGAACTTTTGGCGGCAGGAGTGGATCCAAGGGATGCCGATAATCCAGCGTATGTAAGAGCAGGTACCTACCTGGAGCACGCAGAAGACTTTGATGCCCCGTTTTGGGGAGTAAGCCCGCGCGAAGCCGAGGTGATGGATCCGCAGCACCGCGTATTCCTCGAATGTGCCTGGGAAGCGCTCGAAGACGCAGCCTATGATGCCGAGACTTACCCGGGTTTGATCGGTGCATTTGGCGGTTCCAGCATGAATACCTATGGCACCAACAATCTCCTTGGCAATCGAGAGATTCTTGCTGCGGTCGGCGCCTATCAAGCCATGATCGGCAACGATAAGGATTTTCTGACAACCCGCGTCTCATACAAACTGAACCTGCGTGGTCCGAGCGTGGCTGTGCAAACGGCCTGCTCCACCTCGTTAGTCGCGGTCCAGCTGGCATGCCAGAGTCTGCTGAGCCATCAATGTGATATAGCCCTTTCAGGTGGTGTATCGATCAACTTTCCGCAGAAGACGGGCTATCTGTACCAAGAAAACATGATCCTTTCGCCAGATGGGAAATGCCGCCCCTTTGATGCTAACGGGAAAGGAATTCGTCCCGGTGAAGGAGTCGGTGTCGTCGTATTAAAACGACTTGAAGATGCCCTTAGAGATGGTGACAACGTTCACGCAGTAATTCTGGGTTCAGCAATAAATAACGATGGCTCACTGAAAATCGGTTACACGGCTCCCAGCGTGGATGGCCAGGCTGAAGTGATTGCAACGGCCCAGGCCATTGCCGACGTCGATCCCGAAACGATCACCTATGTCGAAGCTCATGGTACAGCTACGCCTCTTGGCGATCCCATTGAAATCGTTGCCCTGACGAAAGCGTTCCAGGCGAGCACAAAGAAGAAACAGTTTTGCGGTATCGGATCTCTGAAGAGCAACCTCGGGCATCTTGATGCGGCGGCGGGCGTCGCCGGTCTCATCAAGACGATCCTGGCTTTGAAGAACCATCAGCTTCCGCCGAGCCTGAATTTTCAGTCGCCCAATACTCAGATCAATTTTCAAGACAGTCCATTTTACGTGAACACCCAACTCTCGGAATGGCAGCCCGACGGCTTTCCTAGACGGGCGGGAGTCAGTTCTTTTGGAATCGGCGGCACAAATGCACATGTCGTCCTCGAAGAGGCGCCAACTTTGATCTCTTCATCGGGAAATCGGCCGAATGAGGCGGTAATTCTGTCGGCGAAGACTGCTGCAGCATTGGAGACGGCTACTCGCAATCTGGCCCAATGGTTGAGAGCAAACCCAATCGCCAACTTAGCTGATGTGGCATATACCCTTCAGATTGGGCGCCGACAATTCGAGCATCGCCGAACAATGGTCTGTAAGGACATCGAAGACGCAGCGAAGACATTGGAATCCGGAGATCGTCGGAGAATCTATACTGCTCATACGGTGAGCCCACGCAAGAAAGTTGCATTCATGTTCAGCGGGCAGGGAAGTCAGTACGTGAACATGGCTGCTGGTGTGTACCGAACTGAGCAAGTGTTTCGCGACTGCCTCGACCAATGTGCGGAATCGCTCCGCCCGCGCCTGGGTTTGGATCTTCGTGCCGTCGTGTATCCTGCCGCGAAAGAAGGCGCAATCGAAGAGACAACACTTCTCAATCAGACATGGCTGACACAGCCCGCATTGTTTGCGGTTGAGTATGCTCTTGCAAAGCTGTGGATGAGCTGGGGCATAGAACCTCATAACATGATCGGACACAGCATCGGCGAGTATGTCGCAGCATGCTTGGCTGGTGTTTTCTCGGTGGAGGATGCGCTCAATCTGGTGGCCATCCGTGGGCGACTGATGCAGGATCTTCCACCCGGCGCCATGCTCATTGTTCCGATGCCGGAAAGAGACATTCGGGAACATCTAAAAGGGGCCGTGTCCCTCGCCGCGATCAATGCACCATCTTTGTGTGTTGCGACCGGACCCGTCAATGCGATTGACGCACTCGAGAAAGAGTTGGAGCAGAAAGGTGCGATCTGCCAACGCCTTCGCACCTCCCACGCATTTCATTCGGAGATGATGGAGCCCGCACTAAAACCTTTTGTGGAACAAGTCGCCAGCGTATCGCGGAACCAGCCCCGTATTCCTTTTCTTTCCAATGTGACTGGCACTTGGATCTCTTCATCACAAGCAACTGATCCCGCATATTGGGGCAAGCACTTGCGCGAGGCCGTACGTTTCTCTGAGGGTGTGGCCGAACTCGCAAAAGACCAAGGACAAGTCCTCTTGGAAATCGGGCCTGGACACACATTAAAAACTCTCGCAAGGCAAAATTTCCCGGGAATTTCAGAGGATTACATCCTTTCGTCCTTGCCTCACCCACACGAGACGCAACCGGACGAGGCCTTTATCCAAAACACTTTGTGCCGGCTCTGGCTCGCCGGGGTACCGGTGCCGTGGGCGCGGCTTCATGCGGACTCTAAACGCCGCAGAATTTCTCTTCCTGCTTACCCATTTGAAAGACAGCGGTTTTACGTGGAGCCTCAGCGAGAGGAATCTGCCGCGCCAAGAATGCCAGCGGATCTCGCCAAGCGCGAGGATGTTGCTGACTGGTTCTGGGTGTATTCCTGGAAGCGCTCAGTTCCGTTATCAGCTATGCAGCCGAAGTTCGATCCCACAAATCCGGCGACTTGGCTGGTATTTCTGGATACCTGCGGCGTCGGTATTTCTCTCGTCGAGCAGCTGAAGAAACAGGGTTTGGAGCCTGTCACCGTACAAGCAGGAGCGACCTTTGTTCGCTCCTCAGGCAATGCTTATGAGATCGCCCCAGGCAATCGCCCCGACTACGACCGTCTAATCGAAGACATGCGAGCTTCTGGTAAATATCCCGACTATATCGTGCACCTCTGGAGTGTTTCGCCGAACAATCGAATTGACGGCCCAACGGCCTTGCGCGGCATCGGGACTACAGAAGACATGAGTTTCTATAGCCTGCTCTATCTTGCGCAGGCACTGGCCAATGCCGATCAAGAAATTGTAAGGAAGTCGGACTTACTAATTGTTTCCAATGGCATGCAGACAGTTGTCGGAAAAGATGGCTGGTGTCCCGAAAAGGCCATACTTTTAGGCCCATGCAAAGTGATCCCAAGAGAACACGAACTTCTCTCCACTCGAAGCCTTGATATAGAACTGAAGGGAGACAGCACGAAGGATATTTCCGATCTCGCGATTGCCCTGTTGGGAGAGATTGCGGGGGGAGTGACTGACAATATTGTCGCTTTCCGGGGTGGCTACCGCTGGTTGCAAAACGTCGAGCCCATCAGGTTGGCACCTGCCGATAGGCCGCAGGGTTACCTGCGTCCTAAGGGGACCTACCTAATTACGGGAGGCCTGGGTGGGGTGGGGCTGACGTTTGCTGAGCACTTCGCTCGGACAGCGCAGGCGCGCTTAATTCTCACGTCAAGATCCGGTCTTCCGCCGAAATCGGAATGGAAAAGTTGGGTGGAGTCGCACGACTCCGCGGATAGCGTAAGCGTCAAGATCGGCAAGGTTCAGCAGCTTGAGGATCTCGGCGCGGACGTGATGGTGGCAAGCGCGGATTCTGCCGATGAAGAACAAATGCAACGCGTGGTCGCCGAGGCCACAAGGCGTTTCGGCCCAATCCATGGTGTCATCCACGCTGCAGGAACCTTTGGGGTGGGGCCAATCCAATTCAAGACGCGCGAGTCAATAGAGATTGTCCTAAGGCCGAAATTGCAGGGAACGTTGATCTTGGAACGTCTACTGAACGATGCAAATCTAGACTTCTTCGTTCTTTGCTCATCAGTCAACGCTCTCTATGGATATATTGGTGCGGTGGATTACTGTGCAGCGAACGCCTACCAGGATGCCTTCGCCCTTTCGAGAGCTAGCAATGGAGTGCGACCTGTAACATCGATTGACTGGGATAGCTGGCAAAAAGTCGGAATGGCAGCCAATGCTGTAGTGCCTGAGGAGCTTAAGAAATCGAGGCAGAAATTCTTGGAACGCGCTATTACGCCCGAAGAAGGGGTACGGGCACTGGATTACATCCTAGCAAACTCGCTGGCACAGGTTCTCGTGGTCACCCAGGACCTCGCGTCCCTGGCCGAGCAAATGAATATTTTTGTTTCTCCTCGCGCGGGAACAGAGGATCGGCGGGAAAAGGAGAGCGGGATAGACTCCGATGTTGTGAAGCAATCGGGCCTGCACAATCGGCCGGAATTGACCAGCGCGTATGTGTCGCCTCGTAATGAAAAGGAGCAGGCGTTGATCGGCATCTGGACCGAACTTCTGGGAGTCCATTCAATCGGTGTCGATGACAACTTTTTCGATTTGGGCGGGCACTCTCTCTTAGCCACGCGAGTATTGTCGCGTGTGCAGGAGCTTTTCAAAGTTCGGCTACCTCTTCGTACAATCTTCGAAGCTCCTACGGTCGCACAGCTTGCGGAACGCTTACAAACGGTTGTCTGGACAACGCAGCCGGTTGATGCCTCTGGTGGAGGAGAAAGTCGTGAAGAAATTGAATTTTAATGACGGACGTGCTTTGCCGGCGACCTTCCTTGCATGGATCTGCGCGTAGGCTGGATTCTTCATTCTGAACCTCCTGTGGTGGGCTGTGAGAATAACCCACCTGTCCGGGATGTCTATTAGCAGCTACAGTGTAACGCCCTCTTCTGATTCGAGTTCAAAGGTACAGCCCTGCGGATGTAAGTGTGGCATTGCTCTCCAATATAGGCTGCAACCAGTTGGATAACCCAATCGATCTAAGCACTAAGCATCCGTTAGTTTGGATAAGGTGTTCGTCTTCAGTGGGCATCGACAACTCGTACCTCCGCAGCCCGCTGCGAAAACGGTGTAAGCTCAACTGTTTTAGCACGCTAGATATTTTGGTTAAGTGCTCAAGACCTGATGCGCATGGCCGGGCTTCTGTTGAACAGTCTCAGCATCTGCGTGACGGCAAGACCCCAGTACCCAGACACCTTTAACAGGGTCGAACTGTTTGAGGACATAGGCAGGATTCCCCGCAATCAGTGAGTAGGCGGGAAAGCTCCGATTGACGAGCGAGTTAGGGGCCACAACACAATTACGCCCCAGCGTCAGTTCTCCCACGTCGGAATGGATGACAGCTCCGTGGCCGATCCAACAACCTTGGCCGATTCTGATTGTGCCGCCCTCTGTCGTGCCTTGTTGCCAAATGGCCAGTGTGACGTCCCTATACTCATGGGTGTGGTCTTGGATCAGCACCGATCGCTCCAACATGACATCACGCTCTAAGTAAATACCATTCTTGGCGGATACTATGGAACGGGGGCCAATGACGCACCCCTGATCGATAACGAGAACTGGGTCACCTTCGTCCTCCAGCGGTACTTGGACGCGAAGGAGTACGTCTTTGTGTATCGTCACAGAACCGCCAAGCTTGATACGGTGCGCGTGGGACCTTAACACGTCACTTCCGCAATCAATTGAAAGGTTGGCACCTTTAGACGCGAACGGGTATGTCTTGCTGACCCATATGCTGTAGAGTTTATTAACGGCTCTACGAAGAATGCTCAATGGGTCTTCAGATGGCGCGCTGTTTCCACGACGAAAGGCAAGCATGGCCTTCTTCCTTTCATATGGACGATCATCGTGCAGTTCGACTGGGCTTCGGCCGATCGCACAGCGACAGGCCGTAACTCTATTGGATGACGTTCGCTTCCTATAACGCTTTTTCCGGCCTCAAAACAGATTTATACGGCGCCGTAGCAAACCGTTAGTGACGCGCATAAATGCAGCGACGTCAGTGCCCACTGAAAAAACTGGACGCGAGCCAACATGCTGATTCTCATAATGAGGCTTGGGCAGCGTAGTTCGTCTCAATCCGATTCTTGCATACACCATTTCATTTATTATACACCCAAATTGACGTGTCTAGATACCACTGAACTACGTGTCGAATGCTCATTTCGAAACCCTGCCGCAGGTGCCAGCCGAGCTCGTTTTCAATCCTCACGCAGTACATTTCATCGCTGGTTCACCAACACCCTTTCAACGCCCCGGTCGAATACGAGGTCCAGCACTACGAGACCGAGAATGTTAGATCGCAGAGCGTCACCGGCAGCCTACAGATGGAGCGGGAAGCATGGGCTCCAGCAACACCATTCCACGGCTGGCCGCTAGAAACCATGAAGGCCGCTGCGGATAGGCCAATACCGATCAGCGAACGGTTCTCGGTTTTCGACGCGAAAATGCTAACGGCACAACTGTCAGTTGAATTTGCTTTCCGGTGTCGCCGTCCGAGCAAGCAAGAGGTGTGGGTAAGACGCAGAATAGCTCCATGCCGCAATTTCTAATACCAGGGCCGGTCCCGAACCGACCCATATTTTGAAAAGTGAGGGTACGGAAAAAGTACGTAAGACGCCCCAAATCAGCCCAAAAAACCGCAATTCCACCGAACAACGAGAATGTAAGTCCAAATCACTGCTTTTGCGACGCCTTGATTTGTGAGCAGAGGGTCATATCCAGAACGGCACCTCGTGTAATGTCGACGCGACAGACCGGCCTGGTTGCTCGTCGAGCTAATAGCCCGGGCCATTCATCGCCCGAGTTTGGATCTTCGCGCAAATCCACCGAGGCCACTATCTCCAAATTGCAACCTTAACGGGCACCTGAGTATTTGCAGAATAGAGGCAAGTCGCGTAGTATCTATGACGCGGGGTGGAGCAGTCTGGTAGCTCGTCGGGCTCATAACCCGAAGGTCGTTGGTTCAAATCCAACCCCCGCAACCAATTCTTTTCTTCTTTTCAAGGGCTTAGGTGCCAGAACCTGAGCCCTTTTTTTTCATCGAATACCTATCTAAATCTGACCAACGACTCGCCGGCGAATTCCCAAGGACGGCTGAGCCTTTCGCCTTTTTAGTAGGACAGGCTTCAGCCTGTCTGCCTTTGATTTTAAGACAACTGAAATCAGACAGGGGGAAACCTGTCTGTCTTTGATTTTAAGAAAACCAAAAGCAGGCAGGCTGAAGCCTGTCCTACTTAAGGCTATTGCTCCCGCCAAGATCCGGAAAAACTTTAAATAGTTTCCGCCGGGCGCAGGGCAAATTGTTAGAATAGTTGCGCGTGACCCGCGAATCCGCATTCGATTTCATTCGCCGTACCTTTGGCCGTTACCGCAATCATTTGCCTCGCGAGATACCGGGCCTGCGCAGCCACAAGAAAAGGAGGACTGGATGTCGCAGGACACACGAAGTTTAACTCGCGTTTCATGGATCGTTTCCGCAATTATGTTGTTGGGCCTGGTCGGCAGTTCCGCGGCTACCGTCGCGAACGCGCAAGGCGTTGGCGGGATGGACGAGACGGCAGGCCTGCCGAGCACTCCGGCAACCCTGCCCACGGTTCTGAAGGGTGTTGGATACGACCAGAACATCGGTGCGCAAATCCCGCTGAACGCCAGATTTACCGACGAGACGGGCAAGACGGTTCCCTTGAGCGCCTATTTTGGCAAAAAGCCCGTGGTGCTGATCCTGGCGTATTATTCGTGCCCGATGCTGTGCCCCGAGGTGATGAGCGGCGCAACGGCCGCTTTAAAGAAGGTGGGCTTCACGATCGGAGACCAGTTTGAAGTCCTGACCGTAAGTTTCGACCCTCGCGATACCCCGGAGGTCGCCGCCAAGACCAAGCAGATCTACATGAAGCAATACGGCGATCCGAAGGCGGTTGCCGGATGGCATTTTTTGACGGGCAAGGAACCCCAGATCGAGCAACTGACGCGCACGGTCGGATTTCACTATAACTTCATTCCCAAAACCGGGATGTTCGCTCACGCTGCCGGACTGGTGGTGGTCACACCGGACGGAAAAGTGTCTCAATATTTTTACGGCGTGCGGTTCCAGGACCGGGACCTTCGCCTGGCTCTGGTGCAGTCTTCCAAGGAAAAACTCGGATCGATTGCCGACCAGATCCTTCTTTTCTGCTGCACGTATGATCCGGGAACGGGAAAATACACAACCGTCATTTCCAGAGTGCTGCAGGTGGGCGGCGCCATCACGGTTTTGGGGATTGGCCTGGGGTTGCTGTTCCTGAGCCGGATGAACATAGCGGGAAAAGGAAGAGGCGCGCGGCCCGCCTGATCGCGGGGCTTAACCTGCGGCGTTCCGCGCGCCGTCAGATGTATGCGCGGCCGCGTTGCGCCGGGTGTTCATCTTTTTTGGTGATGCCAGGCGCTGTTTTCGTATCGCTCCGCCAGACGCGGTAACCTCATTTTCGATCAACTTTCTTATCAACTTTTTTCTTTCAGGCGGCCCTTCAGGGCCCGGATCCGTTGCAACGCGTGTTCGGGTGGCGTGTGCTTGTGCAGCGCAAGGGTCCTGAACATCTCCGGCGGCCCGCCATTTTCTCCGTTTTTCTCCGTATATCGCTTCGCATCCCGCCTTGTATGTGAGACGAATCCGATGGACAGAAGTCGCAGAAATCGGAGCGGTTCAAAAATGTTCCAAGAGCCGCTGAACGCTATGTCCTGCAAATAACCGGAATCCGTCATTGCCTGGAAGTGATGGATGGAACAGGCGCGCGCAATCAAAATTGTGGCGTGAAATTCGGGGGCGCTGCCCGGGATGCAGTCCGGACGGAAAAAGTACTTCCGTAATTATAGTAATAGGGGTAATGCCGAGTACACCATGATGATCGAAAAGTATCTAAAATGGATGACGGCTGCGCCAGTCTCGTTTATATTGCATGGGCATGTTACAGCAAACGAAATCTAATGAAAAGAACAACAGGTCAGGTGAGGCGTCTGACGCACTTGCCAGGCCTGTTGCAGGCCAACCCCGGGAGAACCTATGCCAAGCGACCACGGAAGTGACCGTTCCTCTCCATCTGTTTATTCACGGATTCAACCTGGTGACTATCCACCGTTGTTGATTGCGCCCCCCGAGGAAAGAGTTTCCCTGCGCTTGCATTTTCGAGTGATTTGGAACCGCCGCTGGCTCATTCTTGCCATCGTACTGGCGACGATGACGGTAATCGCCATTCGTACGATGAGACAGAAATCTATCTACAAAGCTGTAGGCCTGCTGGAAGTCGATATGCCGGCCAAGAGCGTCGGAAGCATTCAGGATTTTTTCCCTTCTGAGGACGTGACGGGAGCGTATCTGCAGACCCAGTCCAGGAAATTGAGCAGCAGCCAGCTCTCCCGGCAGGTAATGGACAAACTGAAAATGTGGAGCGGGCCAGAACCACTGTCATTAGAACGACGCTGGTCCCAGGAAGTCGCCTTTCATAAGCGGCTGAATGTGCAGGTTGTCAAGGGCAGCCAATTGGTTCAAGTTTCCTTTGAATCCGAGAACCGGTTTTTGGCGGCGAAAGTCGTAAATCAATTGATGTCCCTCTACATCCAGCAGAATCAGAAAAACCGAATCGAAGCCGCCAGTGGCGCTTCCAGTTGGGTGCTGGGTCAGCTCAAGGAGACGAAGGCAAAACTCGACCAGTCCATGGATACGTTGCGCCGCTACGAACGGGAGCACCAGTTGTTGTCGGTCAATCCGGATCGTGAACGGCTGATGAACATTGATGGCGAGCGTTTGGAGCAATTGCAAAAGGAACTGGCAACGGTCGAGGCCATCCGAATTGAAAAGGAAGCCACTTACAAGCGCGTCCATGCGGGGGACACGCAGATGCTCCAAAGCCCTTTCCTGGAGGAGAACGAGAAGAAAGAGGCTGAGTTGGAGGGACAACTGGCACAACTTTCCAGCCGGTTCGGCCCCAGGTACCCGGAGGTTCAGCGAACCCAGGCGGAACTGGCAGTGGTTCGCGGGATTCTGGCTGGCGAGAAGAAGCGCCTGGCAAGTGAAATCGAGGCCGTCTATCAGAGTGCTGTTGAACAGGAAGCCCTCACGCGCAGGGAAATTGAAGCGCAACGAAAGAAAGTCAACGGCGGCTCGGACGAATTGATGCAGGACAACATCCTGAAACGCGATGTGGATCTTAATCGGCAGGCCTACGAAGGACTCGTGCAAAAGCTTCAGGAGGCCACAACCACAGCGAGTCAAAAGACCGCCAGCGCAAGAATCGCAGACCCCGCCGAGCCCCCGGCCGATCCGAGCTATCCGAGATTCTGGCGAAATTTGGGGATGGGTCTGATGCTCGGATTGAGTCTGGCTGTTTGCATCGTTCTTGCTGAGGAATTTTTGCGTGACACGATTAAGACCCCGGAGGAAGTCGAACATGATCTGGATATCCCGTTGCTGGGGGTCATTCCCGCCTGCGGCAATGACTTGATGCTGCCACGGGGGGGCGATGTGAAACGCAACGGTTTTCGTGCACGCCGGTATGGGAGGAGATCAACCGACAAGCCGGGATCGGGACAATGGTTCCGGATGGACCGGGATGGCGAGATCCACTACGATCTCTCCGAAGCGATTCGCAATTTGCGAACATCACTCCTGTTTGCCCTCGAAGGTAAAGGGCATCAGTCGGTCCTGTTCAGCAGTTCCGTGCCCTCGGAAGGCAAGACGACGATTTCCTCCAACGCCTCGATTTCGCTGACACAGCTTGGCAAGAAAATACTGATGATCGACGGGGACTTGCGCCGACCCTGCCTGCACAGGGTGTTTTCAATTCCCAACCGCGAAGGACTTTCCGAATACCTGCAGGAAGTTTGCGAGTGGCAGGATGTTGTACAGTCCTCAGGAGTGCCGGGACTGGATGTCATCGTCTGCGGGGAACGCCCTGCCAATCCGGCGGAATTGCTTTCATCGGGTCGGATGCGACGAATTATCGAGCAGGCCAAGCTTCGGTACGACCTCGTAGTGATCGATTCTCCTACCCTGCTGAATATGGCAGACAGCCGGATTCTGGCTTCCTACGTAGACAGTGTTGTGCTCATTGTCAGAAGCCGTGTTACCCCAAAAGCCTTGGCAAGACAGGCGTGTGCCAATGTGCGCGGCGCGAACGGTACAATCATCGGCGGCGTCCTAAATCAATTGGAAATGGGTGACTCTGAATATTCCTATTCGGATTACGCCTATCCCAAACCGGCGGAGCCACTGGACAGGGAAGAGGAGCAAGTGTTGCAAGGCTGAACCGCAACCTTGCGCCAACAAACGATTGTAGGCGCCCGTGTGGCCGAACTATGCAGCCTCCCATATCGCCCCCAACAATTGTTCGCCTGTCCGTACAGTTGTTGTCAGGCTTGTCGCAACCCTTCGCGCAGTCCCACTGTTCGTTCTAGCGACGCGGGCTTGGGTCTGTCCTCCCCATTGATTTTGGCCATGTAGGAAATCCTACAGATCATGATGATGTGCGGCGCCAGGCCAATCCGGATACGGAATGTGGAAAACACAATGACCAGTGATGGTCGTCACATACACGTATCCCCTGAATGAAGATGATGGCGGCGAACAAGGATTTCCTAAGGCCGTGCGGTGTTGTGAAGGCACTTTTCGGCCTATGGTCCGCACGCATTGCGGAACGAAAATCCACTGCGCGAAGTGATAGCTGAGAGCCCGTGAACGTCGAATGCAATTCGGAACACCGGTACCGCGGATTTCTTCCCTCGCCGTACCGATCCACTTCTTCAAACGAAATTTGGGAGGTGCACGATGCTATCCCCATCCAGGACCTTGTCCGGAGCCTTGGAGGCGCGGGGCGTATCGCGGCGTGAATTCATAAAGTTCTGCAACGCCATGGTGGCGACCCTGGTGTTGCCGCCCAGGTACGTTCACATGGTCGCGCAGGCGCTATCGCAGGTGGAGCGTCCGGTATTGGTGTGGCTGGAGTTTCAGGATTGCGCCGGGAATACGGAGTCCATGCTCCGGTCCAGCGACCCGCCCGTGGCGGACGTGGTTCTGAATCTGCTTTCCTGGGAATATCACGAAACGATCATGGCCGGCGCCGGCAAGCAGGCGGAAGCAGCGCTGCAGCGCGTTGTCCAACAGGAGGCGGGAAAATACATCGCCGTTGTCGAAGGCGCGATTCCGACCGCGGACGGCGGCGTTTATTGCACCATCGCTGGCCGCACGGCGCTGGATATTGCCACCGAGGTCTGCACGCACGCCGCCGCGGTCATTGCCGTGGGCGCGTGTGCATGGGATGGAGGGCTGGTGCGAGCCAATCCGAATCCCACGGGCGCGGTGGGACTGCAGGAGGCCGTGCCTGGAGTAAAGGTCGTGAACCTGAGCGGCTGCCCGCACAACGTGGCCAACACCGCCGCCGTCCTGGTGCATTATCTGACCTTCCACGAAATGCCTGCGCTCGACCAATACAATCGTCCGCTCTTCGCCTATGGACAGATCATCCACGATCAATGCGAACGCCGGGCGCATTACGACGCCGGGCAGTTCGTTGAGGAATGGGGCGATGAGGGGAGCCGCAAGGGCTGGTGCCTGTACAAGATGGGCTGCAAGGGCCCGGACGCGACCTACAACTGCCCGACGGTGCGGTGGAATGGCGGAACCAGCTGGCCGGTAAAATCCGGACACGGCTGCATTGCCTGCGCTTCTCACCGATTCTGGGATGTGATGTCGCCGTTCTATAAACCCCTGCCGACGGTTCCCGGTTTTGGCGTTGACGTCACCGCCGAACAAATCGGCTGGGGCGTTGTAGGCACGGTGGCCGCGCTCACTGCGGCTCACGGAGTGGCCAGCGTAGTTCGCTCGAAAAAAGGCAACGCAGATACGCAAGAGGAAGAGACCAAGCCTACTTCTCCGCAAAGCTAAGGAGGCTCCGATGGCTCGCATTGTTGTGGACCCTATCACCCGAATCGAAGGGCACCTTCGAATCGAAGCTCAGGTGGACGGCGGCAAGGTCTCGGACGCCTGGAGTTCCGGGACAATGTTCCGCGGCATCGAATTGATCGTTCGCAATCGCGATCCGCGGGAAGTCTGGATCTGGACGCAGCGGATCTGCGCGGTTTGCACCATGGTGCATGCCCTGGCTTCGGTTCGCGCGGTAGAGAACGCCCTTGGCATCGAAGTCCCGGACAACGCCCGCCTCGTGCGCAATATTATTTCGGCCAGCCAGTACATTCAGGACCACGTCGTGCACTTCTACCATCTGCACGCGCTCGATTGGGTGGACATCACCGGAGCGCTCAAGGCGGACCCGGTAAAAACCTCCCAACTCGCCCAATCTCTGTCCGAGTGGCCCAAATCCAGCGCCGCCTATTTCCGAGGCGTGCAGGGCCGCGTGAAGACGCTTGTGGAAAGCCGCCAGCTCAGCCTGTTTACCAGCGGGTATTGGGGGCATCCGGCCTACCGGCTGCCTCCGGAAGCGGACCTGATGGCGGTGGCCCACTATCTGGAAGCGCTCGAATTCCAGCGTGACTTTATTCGGATTCACGCGGTCCTCGGCGGGAAGAATCCCCATTTGCAAAGCTATCTGGTTGGCGGAATGACGACGTCGCTTGATCCGAACGAGCCGCAGGCGCCGCTTAATCCCGAACGCATCGACTTCCTCGTCCAGGTGGCTCAGACCGCCAAGACATTCGTGGATCAGGTGCTGATTCCGGACGTGCTGGCAGTGGCGGGTTTCTACCAGGACTGGTTCGGTCTGGGCGAAGGGCCGGGAAACTATCTGAGCTACGGAGCGTTCCCGCAGGGCGGCATCAAAGATACCGCGCGCTATTTTCTGCCGCAGGGCATCATTCTCAACAACGACATCTCCAAGGTGTACCCGGTTGATCCGGACAAGGTCGCCGAATACGTTACCCATTCCTGGTATGAATACGCCGAAGGGGATCAGGTATCGAAAGCCCCCTATGACGGCGAGACAAATCCCAAATACGCCGGGCCGAAGCCGCCTTACGAGTTTCTCGATGTTGACAAGAAGTATTCCTGGTTGAAGGCGCCCCGGTACGAGGATCGCGTCATGGAAGTCGGCCCGCTTTCGCGGGTCCTGGTGGCATACGCGTCGGGGCAGCCGGAAGTAAAAGCGATGGTGAACGGCGTGCTTGCGAAATTCAAGGCTCCGCCGTCGGCGCTGTTTTCCACCCTGGGCCGCATCGCCGCCCGCGCTCTCGAGACGCAGCTGCTGTCCAATCACATCGTGGAATGGATCGAACAGTTGCGAGCCAACATGCACAGCGGCAACCTGCGCATGCACAACGGAGAGAAGTGGGATCCCGGGACCTGGCCGGCCTCGGCCAGGGGATACGGCCTGTTCGAAGCGCCTCGCGGTTCGCTGGGCCACTGGGTCGAGATCGAGAACGCCTTGGTGAAGAATTATCAGATTGTCGTGCCGAGCACCTGGAACGCCGGGCCTCGCGACGCCAAGGGCCAGCGCGGTCCATATGAGACGGCGCTGCTCAAGACGCCACTGCTCGATCCGGAGCGCCCGCTGGAAATCCTGCGCACGGTCCACTCCTTTGACCCCTGTTTGGCCTGTGCCGTTCACGTGGCAGATGCGCGCGGGCGAACCTATGCTCGCCGGGAAATATGATGAGTGCGAGGGAGCCATGACTACTGCACCCTATTCCATTGGCGCGAAAAACCTTTCGGATGCGGAAGAACACCTCGTGCGGGTCTACGTCTGGCAATGGCCCGTGCGGATCGCCCACTGGGTGATTTTTCTCTCCGTTGTCGTGCTCAGTTTCACCGGCTACTATATCTACGATCCTTTTATCATCTCCAGAGGAAACGGCCGATTCCTCATGGGAACGATGCGGTTTATTCATGAAGTCGCCGCGTTCGTCTTCATTGCCGCTTTTCTGCTGCGCGTCTACTGGTTCTTCATGGGCAACAAGTGGGCCGGGTGGCGCCAGTTCCTGCCGATCAGGAAACAGCAACGGCGGGGCTTCGTTGGGCAGCTGGAGTATTACCTGTTTATCCGTCGCAAACCGGTCTCCCGGATGGGCCACAATCCTCTGGCAGGGGCCACGTATTCGATCATGTACGCCCTCATGCTGATCCAGATCCTTACGGGGCTGGCCCTGTACAACCATATACTCGGCAGCAGGGTGCTGGGCTTCTTCGTCGGCTGGCTTGCAGCCCTCACCAGTGTGCGCCATTTGCGCGAGATTCACTTCCTGATCATGTTTGCCTTTGGGGCGTTCGTCATTCACCATGTTTACAGCGCTGTCCTCATTTCGATCGAGGAACACAGCGGGCTGGTGGGCGGAATATTTTCCGGATACAAGTTTTTTTCCGAGAGCAAGGTGAAGGAAGACGCCGCGGACAAATGAGATGAAGGTGCAACCCGGGAGAGGCGAAATTTGCGGTCTTGGGGCAAGCGGCGGCGCAGGTAAAAATGCAGACCAAACCAGCTCAGAAGATCATTGTCGTCGGGGTGGGCAATTCCATCCATTCCGATGACGGCGCAGGAATCCATGCCCTCGAGCGGCTGCAGCGTGATCCGCGCGTGCCGTCTGGCGTGACGTTCCTCGACGGTGGCACATTCGGAATCGAACTCCTGGCTTACCTGCACGAGTGCACGCGATTGCTGCTGCTCGACGCCGTGGATGTTGGCGAGACGCCGGGAACCCTGGTACAAATGTCCGGCAGGGGATTGCGCAGCCTGCCTGGCGGCGCAAGCGTGCACCAACTCGGCGTGGCGGACCTGCTGGCCACCTTGCCCCTGGTTTCCGATATTCCAAGGGAAATCGTGCTTTTGGGGGTGCAGCCGGCTTCGACCGATTGGGGGACCCAGCTTTCGGCCCCTGTGGAAGCTGCTCTGGGGCCGCTGGTGGAAGCCGCGATGGAGCAGTTGCTCGGCTGGTCGCAGGAAGGTGCTGCGCATCTGGCGGGGCGAACCGGCGCCGCCTGAGTTCTCGTGCAGTCGGGCGCGCATGTTTTGGGATTTCGGAGGATGCAGATGTGCCTCGCCATTCCTGGAAAAGTTCTCACAATTGAAGAACAGAATAACGTGCGCATCGGCCGCGTGCAGTTCGGCGGCATCACGCGCGAAACGTGCCTGGATTTTTGCCCCGAAGCGGCGGTGGGGGACTACGTCATCGTGCATGTGGGCTTCGCCATCAGCCGGGTCGATCGCGAAGAGGCGGAGCGAAGCTACGCCTTGCTGGAATCCATGGGCGTGCTCGAAGCGGAGTTGAAATCGGATTTGGAAGATTTGTGAAAGAGCCGGAGTAAGGTTGGCGGCTGGAGGGACGCGTGAAATATCTTGACGAGTACAGGGACGGGCGCATCGCGCGCGGCTTGATGGCCGAAATTGCGCGCCGCGCGACCCGCCCGTGGGTGCTCATGGAGATTTGCGGAGGTCAGACGCATACGCTGATGCGTTTCGGAATCGACGAGATGCTGCCGCCCGGCGTCGAGATGGTCCACGGTCCGGGTTGCCCGGTTTGCGTGACGCCACTGGAGATCATTGATAAAGCGATCGAAATCGCTTCGCGGCCAGGAGTCACGCTGGTGTCCTACGGGGACATGCTGCGCGTTCCCGGCTCGCAAAAGGACCTGTTTCAGGTAAAAGCGAACGGCGGGGATGTGCGCATTGTTTATTCGCCAACCGAAGCGCTCAAGTTCGCGCGGGCCAACCCGGACCGCCAGGTGGTGTTCTTCGCCGTTGGATTTGAGACCACGGCTCCGGCGAATGCCATGGCGGTGTGGCAGGCCAAACGGGAAGGCCTGAAAAATTTTTCGATGCTGGCTTCCCACGTCCTGGTGCCGCCGGCGATTCGGGCGCTGCTGGGCTCGCCGCGCAATCGCGTGCAGGGTTTCATCGGACCCGGTCACGTGTGCACGGTCATGGGGTATCGGGAATACGAAGACCTGATTCGCGAATTTCGCGTGCCCATCGTGGTGGGCGGCTTCGAACCTGTGGATTTGCTGGAAGCGATCCTCATGCTGGTCGTGCAACTGGAGGAAGGCCGCGCGGAAGTGGAAAATCAATATGTACGTTCCGTGACGTACGAGGGCAACCGGCCTGCGCAAAAGGTTCTCGCGGAAGTTTTCGAGGTTTGCGACAGGAAATGGCGCGGGCTGGGCGGAATTGCTGAAAGCGGCCTCGCCCTGCGGGAGGAATACGCCGATTTTGACGCGGACCGCATCTTCGGGACGCAGGGAGTGACCGCGGAAGAGCCCGCCGAGTGCATCAGCGCCGAAGTCTTGCAGGGATGGAAGAAGCCGACCGATTGCCCGGCATTCGCGACCCGCTGCACGCCGGAAAATCCCCTGGGCGCGCCGATGGTATCGTCGGAAGGCGCTTGCGCGGCGTATTATCAGTACCGGCGGCACCTGGTGGCAACGCCCGGAGGGCAATGATGTCGCGTATCACAAAACAGGAAAGCGGCGTCGAAGCCGGATTGGTTTGTCCGGTCCCCATCGTCTCCCGCGATTCCGTATTGCTGGGGCATGGCAGCGGCGGCAGAATGAGCGCTGAGCTTCTCCACGATATTTTTCTTCCCGCCTTTCAGAATCCCGTGCTTGCCCGGCTCGATGATCAAGCCATCGTGGAAGTGAATGGCTGCCGGCTGGCATTCACCACCGATTCCTTCGTTGTGAAGCCCATGTTTTTCCCGGGAGGCGATATCGGATCACTTGCCGTCAATGGCACGATCAATGATCTGGCGATGGGCGGCGCGGTGCCATTGTTCCTGAGCCTGGCGTTGATTCTGGAAGAAGGCCTCCCGATGGATGTGCTGCGCCGGGTTGTCGAATCCATTCGGGCCGCCGCGGCACGGGCGGGGGTATCGGTCGTGACCGGCGACACGAAAGTCGTGGAAAAGGGCAGCGGCGATGGAATCTTTGTGAACACCTCCGGAATCGGAATGGTTCCGGGCGGCCTGCGCCTTTCCGCGGATCAGGCGCGCCCGGGTGATCGCGTGTTGGTCAGCGGCACGATGGGCGACCACGGAATCACCATTTTGTCCCAGCGGGAAGGATTGCAATTCGATAGCGCCATTGAGAGCGACACCGCGGCATTGCACACCCTCGTCGCGGATATGCTCGGCGCCGCCGGCGGCATTCGCTGCCTGCGCGACCCCACGCGCGGTGGGCTTTCCAGTTCCTTGAATGAGATCGCCGGGCGGTCGCAGGTTGGAATTCAGCTGGAGGAAACGGCGATACCGATTCGCGAGGACGTGCAGGGCGCGTGCGAAATGCTGGGGCTCGATCCGATGTATGTGGCCAACGAAGGCAAGCTGGTTGCGATTGTCGATCCCGATGCGGCCGAGCCGATGGTCGAAGCGATGCGGCGGAATCCGCTGGGCCGCGAAACGCAAATCATCGGAACCGTGACACACTCTCATCCCGGCCTGGTCACCATGCGCACGCGGCTGGGAACTTCCCGCATCGTCGATCTGCTTTCGGGAGATCAATTGCCGCGCATTTGTTAGGAGCCGCCCATGCATGAGATGGGCATTGCGAACTCGATTCTGGATTCGGTCCGCGCCGAAGCACGGCGCTTTCCCGGCGGGCACATCTATAAGGTCGGAGTCCGGGTGGGAGAGTTGGCCGGGGTGAACCCGGAGGCCATGAGCTTTTGCTTCGAGGCCCTGGTGCGCGGGTCCGAGCTTGAGCCGCTGGGGTTGGACGTGGAGTATTGCCGGCGGCGTCACGAATGCCGAGACTGTGGCCAGGCGTTCTTCGTGGACCGCGAGGGCATGGAGTGCCCGGAGTGCGGCAGCCTGGATTCGAGGTTTATTGGCGGAGATGAGCTGGAACTCATCTACCTGGAGGTCGAAGATGGAACGCATGCCGCTGGAGCGTAAGGTATTGAACGAAAATGGCCGCATTGCCGCCGAATTGCGCGGCCGCTTTGCCGAACACGATATCCTCTGCCTCAACCTCATCAGCTCGCCGGGCTCTGGGAAAACCAGCCTGCTTGAGCGCACACTGGAAAGTTTTGCGCCGGACGAGCGCGTGGCCGTGCTGACCGGCGACATTCAGACGGAAAACGATGCGCGGAGGCTGGCGCGGTTCGGATTTCCCGTGAAGCAGATCACGACCGGCGGAACGTGTCACCTGGACGCGCGCATGATCGAACGCGCCATCTCCGATTGGCGGCTCGAGCCAGATCGATCTGCTGCTTATCGAGAATGTCGGCAACCTCGTCTGTCCTTCCAGTTATGACCTGGGAGAGGCCGCGAAGATTGTTGTTCTCAGCGTTACCGAAGGAGAAGACAAGCCGCTCAAGTATCCTTCCATCTTTTTCAAGTCCGGGCTGCTCGTGTTGAACAAAATTGACCTGCTGCCCTACGTGCCCTTTGACATCGACGCGGCCGAGCGCAATGCGCGCCAGGTTCACGGCGATATGGAGATCGTGCGCGTCTCCTGCACGACGCGCGAGGGATTGCGGGAATGGCTCGACTGGCTGGGACGCAAGCGGGCGGCGCCGCAGGCTGCGGCCGTGCCCGCCTCCACCAACCCCTAGCAGCTTGCGGAAAAAGTGGGGAATATTTGTGGGTCGCGCCTTTAGGCACGACATAATACTCGCGTTTCCTTCAGGGGTTTTATGCCCCTGAAGTTGTACAAAGCACTTTTTCCGCAGCCTGTTAGGGCCCAATGCAAATCCGCAAAGAAATCCTGGTCTCGGGAATCGTGCAGGGGGTCGGCTTCCGGCCCTACATTCACCGGCTGGCCACCGACCGCAACCTGGTGGGAACCATCTGCAATACTCCCTCCGGCGTCACCATTGAAGTTCAGGGCCCCATTCAGCAGGTCGAAGATTTCCTGGAGCGATTGCCCGCGGACGCGCCGCTTCTTTCACGCATCCTGGACGTATCGGTTCGCGAAGTTCCCTGCAATGGCGACCGGGAATTTCAGATTTTAGCAAGCAGCGTGGGAGACGCCGTTTTCACGCTGATTTCCCCGGATGTGGCTGCGTGCGGGGACTGCCTGCGCGAGTTGTTCGACCCGAGCGACCGGCGGCATCTCTATCCTTTCATCAATTGCACGAATTGCGGCCCGCGCTTCACGATTGTTCGCGGCATTCCCTACGATCGCTCCCGCACATCGATGGCGGCGTTTCCGCTGTGTGAGGCGTGCCGCAGGGAATATGACGATTCCCAAAACCGCCGCTTCCACGCCCAGCCCAACGCCTGCTGGACGTGCGGGCCGCGGCTGGCCCTGTGGGATGCGCGCGGCCGCCCGATCGAGACTTCCGACCCGATCCGGGAAGCCGCGCAGCGGCTCCGGCTGGGTGATGTGGTCGCCGTGAAAGGTTTGGGCGGCTTCCACCTTGCCGTGGACGCCACCAACCCGGCCGCGGTCGATTTACTTCGCCGCCGCAAGCATCGCGTCGAAAAACCTTTTGCCGTGATGGTGCCGGACATCGAGACCGCCGCGAGAATCTGCGAAGTGGATGAAGCCGCGCGCGCGGCGCTCGCCAGCCGGCAGCGCCCCATCGTCCTGTTGCCCCGAAGCAAGGATGCCAGTGTCACCGGCGCGGTGGCGCCCAGTCAGCATGACCTAGGCGTGTTCCTTCCGTACACGCCGCTGCATCACCTGCTGTTCAGCGCCGGGGAATTTTCCGCTCTGGTGATGACCAGCGGAAACCTGAGCGAAGAGCCGATCGCCATCGACAACCAGGAGGCGGCCACGCGGCTGGCCGGCATCGCCGACAGTTTCCTGGTGCACAATCGCGACATCCTGCTGCGGTGTGACGATTCGGTCGTGAGGCTGGCCGCGGGGCGCCTGCGGAAGGTTCGACGCTCGCGCGGTTATGTGCCCGCGCCGGTGCAATTGCGCGTGGAAACCCCGCCGGTGCTCGCGGTGGGGGGAGAACTCAAGAACACGATCTGCCTGACGCGCGGGAAACTCGCGTTCCTGAGCCAGCACATCGGCGATCTGGAAAATCTGGAAAGTTATGATTTTTTTCGCGAAGCGGCCGAACATCTGTCAAAGATCCTTGAGATCGCTCCGAAAATCATTGCCCATGATCTTCACCCGGGCTATTTCTCTACCCAATGGGCCCTGGCGCAGACTGGCGTGCGCCGTGTCGGCGTTCAGCACCACCACGCGCACGTCGCATCCTGCATGGCGGAAAACGGAATCGAGGGAAAAGTCGCGGGACTGGTCCTGGACGGAACCGGGTACGGCACCGACGGGCACATCTGGGGAGGTGAAATCCTCGTCGCGGATTACGCGGGCTTTGAACGCGCCTGCCACCTGGCCTATGTGCCGATGCCGGGAGGCGCGGCGGCGATCCATGAGCCCTGGCGCATGGCGGTCAGCCATCTGGTGCAGGCATTCGGGCGGGAATTTCTGGAATGGGACATCCCATTCGTTCGCGGGCTGGACCGCGGAAAAACCGAGGTGCTCCTGCAGATGATCGATCGCCAGGTGAATTCTCCGCTCACGTCGAGTTGCGGAAGGCTGTTCGACTCGGTGGCAGCCGTGATTGGAATCCGGGGAAAAGTGAACTACGAAGCGCAATCCGCAATCGAACTGGAAATGTTGGCGAGGTCCTCATGCGATGCGGGCGCCTACCCATTCGATTACCGCCGGGAGAATACAGGATGGGAGATCGGAACGCGCTCATTATTCTCCGCCATTGTGGAGGATTTGGCCCGGAACGCGGCTCGGGAGACAATCGGCAGGCGCTTTCACAATGGATTGGTCGATGCGTTCTCCCGCGTGCTGTGCGAGGTGCGCGAAGAGTCGGCTATCCATCGAGTCTGCCTGAGCGGCGGCGTGTTCCAGAACGTGCTCGTGCTGGAAGGCATGGTTCGCAGGCTTCAGGCCGATGGATTTGAGGTGTTTGCGCAGGCCGAGGTTCCTGCCGGTGATGGCGGCCTGAGCCTGGGGCAAGCCCTGGTTGCGGCGCACGCTGCGCCGTAAACCAAAATTTTTTCATAAGAGTTCTTGAGTTTTGTCCGGCGAAGGCCGATAAACGTTTAACGTGACGTATTGGGGAAATTGAAAGTTGAATAGACTATTACTGTATTGAGAGAGAACGGTCTTTCTGAATCGAGCCGGGGGCCGAGAGTAACGGACAAAGGCAGCGGACAAATTAGCTGAAAAAAGATGCCAGAACATTCCATTTTGCGGCGTGAACATTTCGATCAGTTCCTCGCCGCGCTCACGGATCGCGGATATCAGGTCGTCGGACCAACCGTCCGCGATGGCGCCATCGTCTATGACGCGCTGAGTTCGACAGACGATCTGCCCGTGGGGTGGACGGACGAGCAGGAAGGCGGCACCTACCGCCTGAAGAAGCGCAACGATGCGGCCCTGTTCGGCTACGTGGTTGGCCCGCAGTCCTGGAAAAAATTCCTGCATCCCCCGGCCGTGCGCCTCTGGCAGGCCGACCGCTCGGGCAAAAACTTTCAGATCCAGGAAGAAAACCGCGCGGCTCCAAAGTTGGCCTTCCTCGGTGTGCGCGCCTGCGAACTGCACGCCATCGCCGTACAGGACAAGGTATTTCTCGACGGCTGCTTTGTCGATCCGCTTTACAAAGCGCGCCGCGAAGGCGCCTTCATCGTGGCCGTGAACTGCGGCCAGGCGGGGAACACCTGCTTCTGCGCATCCATGAATGCCGGACCGAAGGCGGCGTCCGGATTCGATCTGGCGCTCACCGAGGTCATGGAAGGCGGCGAACATTACTTTGTGGTGGAGGCCGGAACCCCGCTGGGCGCCGAAATTCTTTCGCAAGTGCCCCACCGTCCCGCGGGGACGCAGGAAGTGGACAAGGCGGGAAAGATTCACGCGAAGACGGCACAGCAGATGGGACGCACCATGGACACCACGGACATCAAAGCCCTGCTCTACGCAAACATGGAGCACCCGCGCTGGGACAACGTCGCGTCGCGTTGCCTCGCCTGCAGCAATTGCACGATGGTTTGCCCCACCTGTTTTTGCACGACCGTGGAAGACGTGACCGACCTGACGGGCGACCACGCGGAGCGCTGGCAGAAGTGGGATTCCTGTTTCACGATGGATTTCTCGTACATTCATGGCGGGAGCATACGAAGCTCCACCAAAAGCCGTTATCGTCAGTGGATGACGCACAAGCTGGCGAGCTGGATCGATCAGTTTGGAAGCTCCGGGTGCGTGGGCTGCGGACGTTGCATTACCTGGTGTCCCGTGGCGATCGATATCACGGAGGAGGTCCGGGAGATTCGAACGACCGACCTTCGGGCGAAATCCAATGCGAAGGAGCCTGACGATGGAAACACTGGCGCGATTCCTGGCTGAGCACCCGTTCTTGCGGGACCTGGATCAGCAATACCTCGAACTGCTGGTGGGATGCGCGTCCAATGTGCGATTCGAGGCCGGCGAATTCGTTTTTCGGGAAGGGCAGGAGGCGGACAAGTTCTATCTCATTCGCCACGGCGTCGTAGCCGTCGAAGTGTTTGCCGGCCCATCCGGCCAGATCACGATCACCACGATCGGTGAAGGCGAGGCCCTGGGATGGTCCTGGCTGTTCCCGCCGTACCGGTGGAAATTCGATGCGCGCGCGGTCGAGCAGACGCGTGCCATTGCGATTGATGGGAAATGTTTAAGGACGAAATGCGAGGCCGACCACGATCTGGGATACGAACTGCTGAAGCGGTTTGCCCACATGGTGGAGCAGAGATTGGACGCGACCCGGTTGCAGTTGTTGAATGTCTATGAGACCCACACCTGAGGATAAAATGATCGCAGCGGTCTCCCATCCGATGGCCCCGTCGCCTTTCCGTGTGCAAAGTCTGCGCCGGGAAACGCACGATACGTTTACGCTGCAGCTTCGCCCTGTAAATCCCGCCGGGCGCACCCCCTTTGTCGCCGGGCAATTCAACATGTTGTACGTCTTCGGTGTGGGCGAAGTTCCCATGTCGATTACCGGCGACCCCGGAGATCCGCACACGATCGTTCACACCACACGCAGCGTCGGCGCCGTGACCTCGGCTGTGTGCAAACTGAAACGCGGCGACATGGTTGGGATCCGCGGCCCTTTCGGAAGTTCCTGGCCGATGGAAGAGGCGGCTGGGAAAGACGTGATCATCGTGGCCGGTGGCGTGGGGCTCGCGCCGTTGCGCCCTGTTGTCTACCACATCCTTGCGGACCGCGTGAAATACGGCAAGGTCAGCTTGATCTATGGTTCCCGCAGTCCCGCCGACATTTTATATCAGAAGGAACTCGAAAAATGGAGGTCCCGGCTGGATTTCCGCACCGAGGTCGCCGTCGATCGTGCTCCTGCCACCTGGCGAGGTTCGGTCGGCGTCGTCACCGCCCTGATCCCCAAAGTTTCGTTTGATCCGCAACGAGTTGTGGCCATGGTCTGTGGACCGGAAGTGATGATGCGGTTCGTGGTGCGTGAACTGGAAGCCCGCGGGGTGGAGAAGCAGCAGGTCTATATTTCGATGGAACGAAACATGAAGTGCGCGGTCGGCTTTTGTGGCCACTGCCAGTTGGGTCCGCAGTTCATCTGCAAAGAGGGCCCGGTTTTTCGGTACGATCGAATTGCGCCATCGCTGGGGATACGCGAGTTGTGAGATGAAGCGAACCAGGAAACCCAAACTTGCCGTCTGGAAATTCGCCTCGTGCGATGGCTGCCAGCTCAGCCTGCTCGATTGCGAGGATGAATTGCTGGCCGTGGCCCGCGAAGTGGAGATTGCGAATTTTCCGGAAGCCTCGCGGATGGTCGTAAAAGGCCCGTACGACCTTTCCCTGGTCGAAGGCTCGATCACGACGCCCCATGATGCGGAGCGCATTCAGAAGGTGAGGCGCGCGTCGAAGTTTCTGGTGACCATCGGCGCGTGCGCCACGGCCGGCGGGATTCAAGCCCTGCGGAACTTCAAGGACGTGAAGGAATTCATATCCATCGTCTACGCCCAGCCCGACTACATCGAGACGCTCGGCAAATCCACCGCGATTGCCGACCATGTGCGCGTCGATTTCGAGCTGCGCGGGTGCCCCATCAACAAGGATCAACTCCTCGACGTGATTCGTGCGTTTCTGCATGGAGGCAAACCCCATACGCCGGCCTACAGCGTTTGCATGGAGTGCAAGCGGCGGGGAACGGTCTGCGTGATGGTCGCCCATGGCACACCGTGTCTGGGGCCCATTACCCATGACGGGTGCGGCGCGATTTGCCCTGCCTACGATCGGGGTTGCTACGGATGCTTCGGCCCCAAGGAAACCCCGAACACGCATTCGCTGGCCGCGCGGTGCGGGGAACTCGGAATGAAAGAGCAGGACATTGTGCGAGTCCTTCGAAATTTCAACGCCTGGGCAGAACCGTTTCGCAGGGAAAGCGAGGCCCATGAAAACCAAGTCTACCAAGACAAGGACCATTCGCGTTGATTACCTGACTCGCGTGGAGGGCGAAGGCGGGCTCTACGTGAAGGTCAAGGGCGACACCGTAGTGGATGTGAAACTCAAGATCTTCGAACCGCCACGATTTTTCGAAGCGTTCTTGCGGGGGCGCCACTGCGAGGAGGCGGCGGACATCACCTCGCGCATCTGCGGCATCTGCCCGATCGCTTATCAGATGAGCGCGGTCCATGCCATCGAGGACGCTCTCGGCGTGAAGGTAGAGGGGCAGCTGCGCGCCCTCCGGCGGCTTGTCTATTGCGGGGAATGGATCGAAAGCCACACCTTGCACGTGTACATGCTGCATGCCCCGGATTTCCTGGGCTATCCCGACGCCATCCGCATGGCAAAAGATCATCCCGGCATCGTGCAACGCGGATTGCAGCTGAAAAAGGCCGGAAACGAAATTGTTCGTATCCTCGGCGGCCGGGAAATCCATCCCATCAACATCCGCGTCGGGGGTTTTTACAAGGCACCGACGAAGGCGTCGCTGCGCGTCCTGGCGGAGCAATTGAAATGGGCTCGGGATGCGGCCCTGGAAACGGTGCGATGGGTGGGGACGCTGCCGTTTCCGGAATTTGAACGGGATTTCCTGTTTGTCTCCCTGCGGCACGAAAACGAATACCCCTTCAACCAGGGCCGCATCGTTTCCAGCCAGGGACTCGATATCCCCGTTCATGGCTACGATCAACTTTTTTCCGAAGAGCACGTTTCATACTCCAGCGCGCTGCATTCCGAACTCAAGGACCAGGGAGCCTACTTTGTCGGTCCTTTGGCCCGCTACAACCTGAATTTTGACCGGTTGTCCCCGCTGGCCCAGGAGGCGGCCAGGGCCGCCGGCCTGCAACCTGTCTGCAGGAATCCGTTCCAGAGCATTGTGGCGCGAAGCGTTGAAATTCTGTACGCCTGCGATGAGGCCCTGCGAATCATCGAGCAGTATGAAATGCCGGAAAAACCGGCTGTGGAGTTCGAACTGAAAGCGGGAACCGGATACGCCTGCACGGAAGCCCCGCGCGGGATTCTTTATCATCGCTATCGGTTCGACGATCATGGCGCGATTCTGGATGCGAAAATTGTTCCGCCCACCTCGCAGAATCAGAAAATCATAGAGGACGACCTGAAGCAATTCGTTCCCGGGCATCTCACCCTTCCGGAAGAGGATCTCCGCTGGCGTTGCGAGCAAATTGTGCGCAATTATGACCCGTGCATTTCCTGCTCCACGCATTTCCTGAAGCTGCAGATGGACCGCGTGTAGGCGATGCCGGCGTTTTCCGCGAGTGCACGGGAATGAGCATGGGGGCGAAGAAAAAAATCACGCCGGATAAACCGGCCCGCAACATGCGTGTTTCGCCGGAATCGGCCGCCAATTCCACGGTACTGGTGATCGGCGTGGGGAATCCGCTCCGCGGAGACGATGGAGTCGGCAGGATTGTCGCCGCCCGGATCAAACGGCGAAATCAGGCGTTTCTCAAAGTTGTTGAATGTCCGGGGGAAGCCGCGCGCCTGATGGAATTGTGGCGGGACGCGCCCGCCGTCATCGTTGTGGACGCGGTCGCCCCCGGCACAGGAGCGGAAATCGTTCACCGGTTCGATGCGATCGCGCAGGCATTGCCGGTCCGCTTCCATCGGGGGGCATCGACGCACGGGTTTGGCCTGGGTGAGGCGGTGGAGTTGGCGCGCGCCTTGCGCCAGCTTCCGCAACGCCTGATCGTTTTCGGAGTCGAGGGAAAACGATTCGAGATCGGCAGCCCGCTCTCCGCCGGGGTGAAAAAGATTGTTCCGCGCGTCGCCGCTCTTGTGGTGGAAGAGGCCCGTCGGCAACTGAAAATCAGGTAATGGCGGGCGGAAACCCGGCCCGCGTGACTTCTATTTCCAAATATCTTCATTCTGGTGGAAAATAGCGCGCGCATTCGGCAGGCTCGCTGATGCTGCGGTGAGTTTGGGTGTCGCGTGGTTGCAGGAAAACGTGCTGGATGCGAGGCGGCTGGGAATCTGAACAGGACCGGAGGGATCGGATGGATCGTTTTGCGCGCGGACAGTTTCAAGTGGGATACGAAGCACGAATTGACCTTGCGGCGCTGCGCCAGAAACGCATTGCCAACGCGCAGCGCCGTCGTGAGGAGGCGCGACTCGACGCGCTGCTTTTGTGGAAGGACGAAAATGTCCGCTATTTGACCGATTTGCGCCCGCAGCTCATTGCCGGAAAGACCACCGCGCTGAACGGAACGCTGTTGATCGCGGGCCATCCGCCAATTCTGTTTTGCTCAGGCGGCGAACGCGATCGCGCCGAGCGCACGATGCCGTGGGTCAAGGAAATTCATACCATTCCGATCATCGAGGAGCGATCCCTGATCGAAGGATTTGTGCGCGCCATTCTGACGCCCGTCCTGCAAGAACACGGATTGACCAAGGCGCGTATCGGAATGGATGAGGCAAACACCAGCCTCATGCAATTCGCGTCCCAGTATCTGCCCGAGGTCCAGATCGAGGACGGCGATACGCCCATGCAGCTTGCCCGCAGGATCAAGCTTCCGGAAGAAATTGCACTGCTCGAAGAAGCCACCGCGCTGGCCGATGCGGTTACCGCTTCCGGCACGGCGGCGATCGCGGAGGGCGTGAGGGAGTGCGACGTCGCGGGCGAAGCCATGCGCACGCTGTTCCGTTTGGGCGGCGAATACGCGCACGTCATGACGCCCTTTGTAGCTTCGGGAGAACACATGGCCCCTCCGCACCGCATCAGCAGCGACAAGCTGATCCGCAACGGCGACCTGGTGTTTATCGACATTGGCGCGAATTGGAACGGGTACTTCGGCGATGTCGCGCGCACGACGGTGTGCGGAAAGCCGTCGCGCCAGCAGCAGGAAATTTTCACGGCGGTGTATGAGGGATTGCGCGCGGGCATTGCCAAGATGCGCCCGGGCTGCACGAACCTGGACGCGACGCAGGCGATCATACAGACGGCCGAAAAATTCAAGCTGGGGACTCGCTTCCTGTCGCTGTTTATCGGGCATGGCGTCGGCATCGGCGCGAACGAGCCGCCGTATATCGGCGAAACGCTGCCGGGCGCGCCCGTGTACGAGTTCGAGCCGGGAATGGTTTTTGCGGTCGAACCGCTCATCTGGGTGGAAGGGGTCCGCGGGGGCGGGGGAGTGCGGCTGGAAGAGATGGTTCTGATTACCGACGGCGACGCGCACGTGATGTCGCGTGCGCCATTTGAAGAAAAATTGCTGTTAAAATAAGCCAAAATATTGCACGCGTATTACACGTGGGCGGTGACGTGCATGGCTGGATTTCTTAGGAGAAAAGGCAGTCTACATTCGAGCGCTACCCTATTGCCACGTTCTCGCTTGCGTGGTAGGCTCAATAAATAATGGCTTGGGGCTCGCGTGAGGAGAAACACTGCCTGAACGCTGACCGCCCACTACTACCCGCTCGTGTGGAGAACCGCCGGGCGCCGGGAGATGATGCATGAGAGCGTTTGAGGTCTACGCTGCCAAGGATTCGCAACATGCGGTAGCGCTGCTCGCCGAGTATGCCCCATCCAATAAGGTCCGGGTCATTGCCGGCGGCACTGATTTGATGGCCGACCTGAAGTTTTCCCCTCATTCACCGGACGTGGTCGTGGACATCTCGCGCGCCGGGGATCTGAAAAACATTACGTTGACCAAGGAAGGGCTGCGCATCGGGGCCTTGGTCACGCACACCCAGATCATGCGCTCGCCGATCATCCGCGATATGTTTCCGGCACTGGTCGATGCGGCGCACACCATCGGCGCCGTGCAGACCCGGAACCTGGGGACGCTGGGCGGCAACCTGGTGACGGCGGTTCCGTCCATGGATAGCGGCCCCACGCTTATGGCGCTGGAGGCGATAATCAGCGTGGCATCGCCCAGCGGCCGGCGGGATGTGCCGATCAATGAATTCTTTCTCGGGCCGCGCAAGACAATTCTGAAAGCGGACGAATTGTTGGCGGAGATCATCATTCCCAAGCAAAACCTGGGCAAGCCGACGAACTTCCTGAAGTTCGGCTTGCGCAAAGGGCAGGCGCTGGCGCTGGTCAACGTCGCATCCAGCATATGGGTGGACTGGGACAAGAACACCTTCGTCGCGCCGCGGATTGGACTGGGCGCTGTGGCGCCAAAGGTAATCCGAGCAACGCAAGCCGAGGCTTACCTGGAGGGCAGGGAAATCACGCCGGAGGCCATGGTCGAGGCGGGCCGCATTGCCTCTACCGACGCCAAACCGATCACCGATTTCCGAGCCTCCGCCGGGTACCGCAAGGATTTGGTTGCCATACTCACCAAGCGCACACTGGAAAGCGCCTACGCGCTGGCCCAAGCGAAACGATAGGATAGGGAGAAACGACATGGCGAACGTAACGATCAAGGTGAACGGCGAGAATCGCACGGCATCGGTGGCGCCGGAAACAACGCTGCTCAGAATGTTGCGCGACAACCTCAATCTGACCGGCTCCAAGCTGGGATGCGACGTGGGCGATTGCGGCGCGTGTACGGTGATTGTCGACGGCATGCCGATCAATTCCTGCCTGATGCTGGCCGTGCAGGCCGATGGCCGCGAAGTGCTGACCATCGAAGGGTTGGCGTCTGCCGATGAAGTGCACCCGCTTCAGAAAGCATTCGAAGATTGCGCCGCGCTGCAGTGCGGTTTCTGCGGTCCAGGCGTCATTCTGTCGGCTAAAGCACTGCTGGACGAGCAGCCCAATCCATCGGTACAGGAAATCCGCGATGCCCTCGGCGGAAATTTGTGCCGGTGCACCGGATACGCCAAGATGATCGAAGGAATTCAGGTTGCCGCGGGCAAGATGCGCGGTGAACCGGTAACAAAGAACGCGTAACCTGCGGCGAAAGGAACTGAATCATGGCCAAAAAAACGGTAGTTGAGGAAAAAGTAGCTCCGCCGGAGATATTGCAAGAGCCGGATCTTCGCGCCCCGGTACTGGCTCCGCTGGTCTCCTATCCTCTGGAGACGATTGTTCTGGAGGCTCGCCAGCAGACTCCTGCCGTCGGCCAGCGGGCGACGCGCGAGGATGGCCACCTGCATGGGCTCGGCCAGACCAGGTACATCGACGACATGACGTTCCCAGGCATGCTGTACGCCCGAATCAAGCGCGCGGGCGTGGCCTCGGCACGAATCAAGAGCATTGATACGTCGGAAGCGGAAGCCATGCCCGGAGTGATGGCGGTGGTGACCGGCCGCGACATTCCCTGCAACTCCTTCGGGCCGTCGCTGAAAGACCAGCCCGTGCTGGCCCAGGAACGCGTGTTCCATGCCGGCGACGGTGTCGCCGCCGTGGCCGCCACCAGCGAGCAGATTGCCCTGGAAGCGCTCGACAAGATCAAAGTGGATTACGAAGTGTTTACACCGGTGCTGGACCCGCTTGAGTCATTGAAGCTGGAAACCCCCGGAGTGCATGCGCCGAGCAAGAACATTTACGGCAGCAAGGTCATTAAGAAGGGCGACATCGAGAAGGGGTTTGCAGCGTCCGACCACATTTTCGAAGGCACCTTCCGCACGCAGATGGTCGAGCATGTGCCTCTGGAGCCCCACGCCACCATCGCCACGTGGGATGCCAGCGGCCGTGTCACCATCCATTCGACTCTGGGGCGCATCACGCTGGGCCGCGCGGACGTCGCGCGCACCCTCGGAATACCGATGAACCGCATCCGCATCATTGCCACGATCGTCGGCGGCAATTTCGGAGGCAAGAACGAAATCACCACCGAACCGGTGCTCGCGATGCTGTCTAAAAAGACCGGCCGGCCTGTGAAGGAAGTTTTCACGCGCCCCGAGGAGTTCATCGCCTCCACCACGCGTCACCCCATCATCTGTGATTACAAGACGGGCGTGACCAAGGACGGCAAGATCTTGGCGCGCAAGATTCGCCTGGTCCTGGATGGCGGCGCCTACTGCTCCTGGAGCGAAACGACGCTGGGCAAGGCCTGCATCCTGTCGGCCGGCCCCTATAACATCGAGAACCTCTACGCGGAAGCCTTCGTCGTCTATACCAACAAGACCATGACCGGAGCGATGCGGGGTTTCGGCGCGCCGCAGGTATGTTTCGCCTACGAATCCCACATGGACGATATCGCCACCGCTTTGAACATCGACCCGCTCGAAATCCGGCTGCGCAACTGCTTCAGCGAAGGCTCGCTCAGCCCCACTGGGCAGACGCTGCAGAGCGTCGTGGTCCGGGAATCGCTGTTGCGTGCGGCCGAGCGTTTCGGATGGAACACCAACGGAAACGGCAACGCCAACGGGAATGGAGCAAAGTCATGAAGCGGCGCGGGCGCGGGATGGCTTGCATGTGGTATCCGATCGGCTTCACTGTGTCCGCGAACCCCAGCGCCGCAGTGGTGAAGATCGATGAGGACGGCACCGCCACGCTGCTTACCGGCACCGTGGAGACGGGCCAGGGCTCGTTGACCATTCTGGCCCAGATCGCAGCGCAGGAACTGGGCATCGCCACCGAAGATGTGCATGTGGTGTCCGCCGATACCGATACGACGCCTATGGATACCGGGGCTATCGCCAGCCGCACGACCTACGTGACCGGCAACGCGGTTCGCATGGCTGCCGAGAAGGCCAAGGAGATCTTGTTCGAGGTTGCGGCGCCACTGCTCAGCGTAAAAACAACGCAACTCATTGCCAAAGACCACAAGATCATGGTCAAGGGCTACCCGCAGCGCAATATGCACATTGGCGACGTGGCCAACCACGCGCGAATGGTTACCGGGCAGCCGCCGATCGGCAGCGCGTCTTTCAATCCGGAAACCGTAGCCTTGGACCCGGAAACCGGGCAAGGCAAGCCGTTTGGCACATACGTGTATGCCACCCAGATCGCGGAAGTGGAGGTTGACGACGAGACCGGGGAAGTGGAAGTGCTCCGGATTGTTGCTTCTCATGACTGCGGCACGCCCATCAACCCCATGCTGGTCGAAGGCCAGGTTGAGGGAGGCGTCTCAATGGGAGTGGGCTTCGCCCTGCAGGAAGAAATTCTTTTTGACAACCAGGGCCGCCAGCTCAATCCCAACCTTACGAACTACATCATGCCAACTTCTTTGGACATGCCGAAGGTCGAGGTCGACATCGTGGACAACTACGATCCCAGCGGCCCATTTGGCGCTAAGGGCGTCGGGGAGCCCACGCTGGTTCCGACGGCGGCGGCGATTCTGAATGCCATCCATAACGCAGTGGGCGTGCGCCTCCATTCTCTGCCGGCCACGGCTGAGAAGGTTCATGCGGCGCTCAAGGCGAAGCGCGAAGCAGATCCCAAGCTGATCTCTGCTTAGTGTGGGCTTATAGGGAGGGCTTGGGTCTTCGCCCAAGCTCATCCCCGCTTAGGGCTTCGCCCGGGTGGACCTACTTTCAGACCTATTGAAGACGTTCAAGCCTGCGGAAGACCCTCAGGCCTTCTGAACAAGTATTTCGTGCTGGGTGCTGTCTTCCTGCGGGACTGCCTTCTTTTTACGGGACTTGGGAACAGACGGGGCTGCTGCCGGGGAATCCTGCATTGGCAGGCTGAACCGGCGAATCCCGTCGTAGGAGTACAGCGCGCTCGCCACCGCACCGGCCGTGGGAACCAGGCCGATTTCGCCGACTCCTTTTGATCCATATCCTCCCACTTCATCCGGCACTTCAACCAGGATGACGTCGACTTTCGGCGTATCCTTGGCCCTCAGGATGCCGCAATCGCGCAGGAGCAGGGAATCGGGCACTCCGCCGGTGGAGGTGAAATCTTCCGAGAGAGCGTAGCCGAGCCCCATGTGTACGGCGCCTTCGATTTGTCCCGCGCAGGCTTTTGGATTGATGGCCCGGCCGACATCGTGAGCGGCCACGACGCGTTCCAGGCGTCCATTTTCGTCCAGGATCACCAGTTGCGTGGCGTAGCTGAAGGTGATGTGCGTTTTGGGGTTCTTCACCGCTTCCGGTGTGCCCACCTTGGTCGTCAATCCGCAGACGTAATCGCCGCGGTATTCGCGGCCCACTAGCTTTTCCAGTGGGAATTGTTTCAGGTCGGCGGCGAACAGCTTTCCGGCCCGCTCCGCCGCGGCGCAACTGAGCGTCGTGGCGCGCGAAGCCCACGTCTCTCCGCATTCTGCGCCCATCTGTTTATCCCAGCGGACCGTCATAATGTCCGGGGAGAGTCCCGTCTCTTCATACACGGCTTGCCGGACGGTAGTGAACAGGCCCTGGCCCATTTCCGTGAAGCCGACGAGGATCTCGACGTGGTCTTTTGCCAGCACCCGAATGAGCAGGTGCCCGCTTTCGACCGTGCCGTTTCCGATCCCGGTGCTTTTGATGCCGCAACCCAGGCCGGCGTATTTCGAGCTCTTATAGAGATCCTTCACCGCTTCGAGCGACTTGCGCATTCCGAGCACGCTTTCGCGCATGATCTGTCCGGTGGCGAAGGCGTCCCCGGGGTTCAGAATATTCCGTTCGCGAATGTCGTAACCGTCGACGCCGACTTTTTTCGCGAGGATGTCCATGACGCCTTCCATCGCGAATTGGGCCTGGTTGCTGCCGAAACCGCGCATGGCGCCGCTGGTCGGATTATTGGTGAACACGGCCTTGGATTCCACGTCCACGTTGGGCACGCGATAAGGGCCGCAGGAGTGGCACGCGGCGCGCAGCAGGCATTTGCCTCCCGTGCCCGCGTAGCCTCCGGTGTCGCCCACGATACGCACGCGCACGGCCAGCAGATGGCCTTCGGCGTCCGCGCCAACTTTGAATTTCAGCGTCATGGGATGGCGCTTTACATGGTGCTGCGTCGATTGTTTGCGCGTGAGCGTGGTTTTCACCGGACGCTGCAACAAGAAGGCGGCCAGCGCGGTTTGCGCCTGGATGGACAGCTCTTCCTTGGCTCCGAAGGCGCCGCCGCTGGATGCCAGCTGCACTTCCACTTTGTCCTCCGGCAGATTCAGGACTTCGGCGACCTGTTTCTTATCGTAGGTCGAACCTTGGCTCTGCGAGAAGAATTTGATCCCGTCTTGCTGAGGGATTGCCAGGCAGGATTCCGGTTCGAGGAATGCTGGCTCAATTGCCTGCGTGGTGAAGGTCCGCTCGACGATATGCGCCGAATTGGCGAACCCTGCGTCCACATCCCCGCGCGAAAAGGCGGTGCTGTCGAGGACGTTGTCGTGCTCGAACAGATTTCCGGCCGGATGCACCAGCGGCGCACCGGGTTCCATTGCCGCGAAAGGATCGGTCACCGGCTCGAGCACCGTGTAATCGACTTTTACCTTGTCCGCGGCCTGGCGCGCGTGGAAGGCCGTATCCGCGACCACCATGGCGAGAAAATCGCCGACGCAGCACGTGGTTTCGCCGACCGCTACGAGTACCGGCAAATCCGAATAAATCAGGCCGGTGCCCCGCTTCCCGGGCACGTCTTTTGCCGTGAAAATCCTGACGACGCCGGGCATGGCCGTGGCCTCGGAAACGTCGATCGCATTGACTATGGCCCGCGGGTGCTCGCTGAGCACCATTCCAGCGTGCAGCATATCCGGCACGCTCATGTCATCCACGAACGGCTTCTCGCCCAAGGCCTGCTCGAGGCCGTGATACCGGGAAGGGGAGTCGCCGATTCCGAAGCCGTTTGTCTTTCCATTGCCATGTCCGTGCTTTCCATGGACAAACGCCGGATTCCGGGCTAGGCCGAATTCTTCACCAAAATAATCATGCCGGCGCGGTAACTGGGGCAGTACCTTACTGTCGTCCCAGGCTTCCCCGGCGGTTTGAATCGCGTCAACTATCCGCTCATAGCCGGTGCAGCGGCACAGATGTCCAGTAAGTCCTTTATTTACAGCATCACGGTCGTTCGTGCAGCCCTGCTTCAACATCGATGAAGCGCGCACTACGATCCCTGGAATACAAAACCCGCACTGTACTCCGCCTTCCAGTATGAACGCCTTGCCCAGCACTTCCCGCATATCTTCAGGGATGCCTTCGAGCGTCACAACATCATGGCCTGCCATCTGTTCCGGTTTGCGCAGACAAGACAGCACAGGGCGTCCATCTACTAGGACGGCGCAGCAGCCACACGTGCCCTCAGGGGCACAGCCATTCTTCGCGGAAACGATGCCACACTGCTCCCGCAGAACTTCAAGGAAGTGCATTCCTGGCTCGTAAGTGGTTGTCGTTTCTTTGCCGTTCAATGTAAATGTAATGTTTGGCATAGTTTACCCGGCTTTCCAGCCGTGCGACTTAGCGGCTTACATCTCCATTATACACCCTAACTAGCTAGCTAGCACGAAAAAGAGGACCAAATTGGTCGTATTTCGCCTCAAAATCAATCATTTTTGTCCCCATTGTGCTGCAAAATCTTAATAACTCATTTGAATACAGAGAGTTAGGGTTTTCTGAAACACAGCTTTCCGAGCCCGTGCCGGTGACTCGCCGCATTTTCCGCCGAGGCGTCGGACGGTCCGGTTCCCGTCAATCTGAACCCCCAACGTCCCACATACTTAGATTCGTTATTGGTCTGTAATGATGCAATTGTGGAGGACTTGTCCGTCCCTGTACCTGGGCATCGCTTTTGCGGGAAGGGGTGTTGTATATTGCCATAGTACTCACTAAGGAGGACCGCGTCATGAAAGTAAGGGCATGGGTCATGTACCCCGCTTCGATTGTTATTTTGTTGGGGGCTTCGCTCGCAGCAAGGGCTCAGAAAGCCTCCCCGGCGGTACCCCCGCCGACGATTCCGACATTTTCTACCTCGGACATCGCGCGCACGGGATTCTTCTATGCCGGGGGAAAATATGTCGGGCCGCCGGGCAAGGAAGTCATGGGTGGCGCGGAATATGTTGAAGTGATGGTGCCGAAAAGGATCCGTCACCCGTACCCCATTGTTTTCTTTCACGGCGCTGGACAAACGGCCACGGACTGGCTGCAAACACCGGACGGAAGGCCGGGGTGGGCTTATTTCTTCCTCAAGCAGGGCTACACGCTTTATTTGGTGGATTATCCCGCGCGCGGGCGCTCCGCCTATGTCCCGGATGCAGACGGACCGTTAACGATTCGCACGGCCCCCAACCTAGAGCACATCTGGACGGATATCGGCGAGCAAGGGGATTGGCCGCAGGCAAAAACATTCACGCAATGGCCCGGAAGCGGCAAGATGGGCGACCCGATCTTCGATAATTTCGCGAAGACACAGGTGCAATTCGTGGGGGAGGTAAAGCAGGCGGAACTGAATCTGGAAGCGCATGAGGCGCTGCTGGACATGATCGGCACGCCGGTGATTCTGATTACGCATTCGCAGGGCGGTGAATTTGGCTGGCAAATCGCCGATGCGCGCCCCAAGCTCGTCAAGGCCATCATCACTGCCGAGCCTGCCGGGCCGCCGATCATGAGCGTCAATATCGCGAAGATCGCTTACAATCCCCGCAGCAGCCTCGTATGGGGCGTGACCTCTCTTCCGATGCACTATGATCCGCCGATCACGGATCCTTCCGAACTGCAGCCCGTTCTCGAGGAAAAATCCGATGCGCCCGACGAGGTTCCCTGCTACCTGCAGAAAGAACCCGCGCACAAGCTGGTCAATCTCGAAGGGATCCCTATCCTGGATGTATCGTCGCAGTCGAGCTACCATCGTGTATTCGATTCTTGCGTTCCCAAATGGCTCAATCAGGCGGGGGCGAAGGTGCAATACGTGAAGATGGAAGACGTCGGGCTGACTGGAAACGAACACGAAATGATGCTCGACAAAAACAGCGACGCCATCGCCAAATTCTTTTCGCAATGGCTCGATAAGAATGTGCACTAAGTATTCGCCCGGAAACAATTGAGGGGCGCCGGAGATCGTTCCCGGCGTCCCTCGGATACATCGCAGGATGCGATGGATTATATTTCGAGGCTTACTGCTCTTTACCCGCCTTTTTGAGATCATTGAACGTGATGTTGTCTTCGCAGATCATTTCCGTGAGTTTCCAGCCCGGCTCGAGTTTGTAAATTCGCTCGCCACTCCAGGTTTTCAGATACGTTTTCGGGTCGTCGATCGTAATGTGTACGACCAGGGTATCGAATTTGGGGCGCGTGATGCGCTCGATTACGTGCAGCTGGGTGGAATGCGGCAGGCCAGCCCGGTCGAGCCAGGTCTTGTCGTTAAACCCGACCGAATCGATGACCAGCGTATCGCCCTCCCACCAGCCGACCGAATCGCCCATCCACGAGGGGTCGAGGTCCTTCGCGTGTACGTGTGGCCCGTTCGTGTAGATTTCCCGGACCATGTGGGCAAATTCGAAAAGCTGGATGACGCGGCCGGGAGTTTGCACAAACTCGACGGGGAAAGGGTGCACGTAAATTCGCGGCACGCCGGTGGGGAAGCACCCGATTTCGTTACCTGTGGTTGGATTCACCATGTCGGTGGAATCCTCGACCGCCCGGGGGCCCCAGGAGGGTTTCGTGGCCTCATACTGCGCTTTTCCCCACGGCGTCATGGCCGGAATGATCCCCGTAAAGGAATAGGAAGACCACGGCCTGTCACTGGGAGGCATGTGCCCTTCCCAAACGCCGGAGAAATCCGGTACGCCTTCCGATGTCCTGGGAAGCGCCTGTGTTGCCGGCGTTTTCCCCATTGTTTTGCCCGCTTTTGCCGGGGTCTGCGCGCATAATGCGGACGAGAAGACAAGGGCAGTCACTACAGCAACCGTTTGGCTCACCCAATACTTTCGCATATCTGAAAATCCTCCTGTATTTCGGATCCAATCATGCCGTTACTGGGCACACCGCCTTGCCGAATCCGGCAGTGGCGGCAGTGCGAGGCCACCTTACTCGGGACGTCCCGGAATTCTTACTGACCGGGTTCCGGAGGCGGGCCGAGTGGAATTTGTTCTCCGTTTGTGTAGGAGATTTTCCGGAGATTCAAAACTTTCAGCCCGTTCTTGGAAGGAAGTCCGGTAACGGTAATCTCATCGCCGGGTTTCAGCCTCTTTCCATTCCAGCCATACCGGACAAGGTGGTTCGGCGCGGTCATTTCCACGGACCACTCCACGGTTTTCCCCTGGCTGTCCTTCACTTCGAGCGTGATCAGCGGATGCGGCTGAATGAACTGGAATGCTTTCACCGTTCCGGTGAGGGTCATCGGATGGTTGGAGTCGTATGCCGCACCTCCGTGATGCGCGAACGCCGGTCCGGAAAACAGGAATGCACACACACCCGCAAAACCTATCGTGAGCAGCGCTTTTTTCATAATTGGAATCCTCCCGTTGTGTGCGAATCTTGCCTTCTTCTGACGGCCCTGTCAATGAAAATGGCCGCTGTGCACCGCAAATACAGGTCGCTTTACACGTTCCGGAAAACGGCCGTTGTGACGATGTCCGCGCGGTGATTGCGAGCACAAAGTGGAGAAATTTCTGCCGGACCGGCAGCGGGCGCTGCCGCTTTTCGTGAAAAAAATCAGCTTCATACAGGCTTCTTGAGGTGCTAGAATTCACCGGGTCACGGCGCGAAAATGCCTGAAACCAATATTTCCCGAACACAGTCTTACTTGTCTGGTGATGAAACCGTGAGCGGGTATCCTGTCCCGGTATCGTATCTGCGCGATTAATTCAAGGAGGCGAGAGCTATGGATTCTATTTTGAATATAAGCAGGAGAGGCTTGGTCAAGTGGGGCCTGGCGGCCGCCGGACTTCCCATGGTTACCAATGCGCTCAGTTCTTCCGCGCTGGCCCAGGACGCAGGTCCCGACAGCGGGCAAGTGGGCGTCATTGGCGGCAGGTCGGAAGAGGAACTCTTTCCTGCCAGTGGATTGCCGGGAGGGGGCCAACTCGAGATCCGCATGACCCAGACGATTTACACCAGCGATCCGGACCAGTTGGAAGTGGCGCAGCGCATGAAGCCGTTCGATATGGAGTCCTGGATCACGGAGTGGACGCGCGTCGCGGAGAGAAACGAGGAAGAGGCCGAGAAAGCCGCTGCCGCGGGCCACAAGGTTACAGCCAGCGAACTCTACCTCCGGGCCTCTAATTTTTACCGGGACGCGTCCTGGCCCCAGCCGGTTTCCGAGCCCCGCATGCTCCCGACCTATAAAAAAATGCGGGAAAACTTCGACAAGGCCTGGCAGTTGGTGCGCCCACCCTTCGAGCGCGTGAAGGTGAATTGGGAAGGGAAAACACTGGATGGATATTTCCGGAAGCCGAACGGTCCTGCGGGAAAGAAGTATCCCGTGTTGATTGCCTTTGAGGGCGCGGACACGATGGCGGAAGCCACCATCATGCGCGGTGGCGCCTACACGGCCAGGGGCATGGCCTATCTGGCCCTGGATTTCCCGGGCCAGGGAGGCGCGCTGCGTCTGCTGGATCTTCACCTCCCGCCCGATACCGACCGGGTCGTCAAAGTCATGATTGATTACCTCGCAACGCGTCCGGATGTGGATGCCACACGCATTGGGCTGGGGGGAATCAGCATGGGCGGATACGGCGCGCCGCGCGCGGCAAGCGCCGAGAAGAGAATCACGGCTGCCTATATGAATGCCGGCTCTTACGATCTGAAAGCGGATCTTTTCGAATATTTCCCTCCCATTCAGGAGCGTGTGCGCTGGATCATCGGTGCCAGGGATCTGGCTGACGCGCGGAAGAAACTCAACGACTACAACCTGGACGGAAGAGCAGACAAGATCGAAGCCCCCATGCTGATTGGATACAGCAAGGACGACAGAATCATGGACCCGGCGGGAGCGTTGCGGCTCTACAAGGCGGCCGTGAACTCCAAGCGCGACATGATCGAAGGCACGGGGCACGCGCAAGCCGCCAACGCGGGCGGGCCGCGATTGCACCGGCCAGATGTGTTTCCGGATTGGATGGCGACGATGCTCAAGGCGAATACGTAGCCGGATCGTCCGGGCTTCCGCCAGGAAAAGTAAACAAAGGGCCGATCGCCACGGCGATCGGCCCTTTGTGTTTTTAGAGCGGAGTTTTTTCCGGGAGTGATGAAAGCAAAAAGGCAGGTTCCAGCGGCATCGCCGCAAGGGGAAGTCGCGGAACGCGCGCTGGGGGCGTGGCTCTGATTTTCCCTGGGCCGGGGGTAGGCATAAAACAAAAGGGCCGTCCCAAGCAATTCGGGACGGCCCTTTCGCTTTTTATGACCGGTGACAGTTGGTTAGAAAAGAATCTTCAAGCCCAACTGCATCGCACGAGCCCCGCCCGAACCGAGCACGGGGTTGGAGTTGGCCACGTCCGGCGTCGTGTTGTTGAAGCCGAAGCTTGCCCCCGCGCCTGCCGTGGGATCGGTAAACGTGTTGTCGCCCCCTGGACCTCCATACACGTTGGAGATGTTGGGGTGGTTGAGGATGTTGAAGAACTCTACCCTGAACTGGGCAGAGACGCGTTCCCCGATTTTGAACGTTTTGGTTACGTTCAAGTCCACGTTGTAGTACGGGAAGCTCCGGAACATGTTGGGAGCGGTGGTGCCGAGGGATCCGTAAGCGGGGGGAATCAGGATCGAGTTCCCGTTTGCGTAGCAGCCCAGGTTGGTGAGGGCGGCTACGGCCAGTGGTCCATCGGCGGTTGCCTGCGACAGGCACGCGGAATTGCTTGTGCCGGCGAAGTAAGGAATTCCACCGGTTCCACCGTTGGTGGAGATGAACGCCTTGGTCGTCTTGAAGTCAGCGGGGTTGCCATAGAAATTCCACTGCTCGCCAATGGGAGCCTGGGAATTGATTTCATTGGTTCCGCTGAAGTCTGTGCTGATGTCATTGATGCCCCAGGGCGTAGCACCCTGCAGAGTCACGATGGAGTTGAGCGACCAGCCCTTGAGTAGTTGAGCCGGCGCGTTCATGTCGGGAATGGCGTATGTCGTGGAGAAGGTGAACCGGTGACGCACGTCGAATTCGGTTGTTCCGTAGATGGACTGATTATTGGCCTTGTCGATGGGGCTGATGAAGCTCCAGTTGTCAGGAGACATTCCCAGGGCATGCGCGTAGGTGTAGCCCATGACAAAGGACAGCCCATGCGTTGTCCGCTGGGTCAACGACACTTGCAAGCTGTTGTAATTGGAATGGTTGCTGTTCGATAGCCACTCGATATAGCCCAGGTACGGGAAGGCGCTATGGAACGGCTGAGCGGCTGTTATTGCATCTCCGCTTGGGGCGCAATTGTCATTGGTGGGTGTGGCCGCGCAAGTCGCGAGGATGTCCGAAGTGTATCCGGACCCCACGGGCGATTGATTCAAATCAACCAACCCGACGAGTTTGGTTGCGTGGTTGCCGACATAGGTGACATCGATGGAGAGGTTATTTGTTATGGCGCGCTGAATTCCCAGGCTCCAAGTGGTGATGTATGGAGTGCGCAGATTCTTATCCACACCCAGGATGGTGCAGGGCTGTGGAACGGTGCCGTCGCCGAGTGTGACGGTGCCGTCGCCGCAGGCCGGGGTGGCCGAGTAGAGCGGTTCGGTCGAGTTGTTCGCCCACCGATTGCTGAGATCTGCGAGCGCTGTATCGGTCGAATACCGCACAGCACCCAGGTTGATGGTTCCGCCGGCGGTTGTAACTGGATTTGGTGCCGTGCAGGGATTGCTGCCGTCCGAGCACGTGTAAATGTTCACTCCCGTGGGCTCCGTGCGCAGTCCGAGCAGGTTGCCGAGGGCCATCAGGGAGTCAAAGCTGCCCTGTTCGTACAGGACGCTGGCTCCGCCACGGACCACGGTCTTGCTGTCGCCGAAGATGTCCCACGCAAAACCAACACGCGGGCCGAAGTTGTTATGATCGCCGTTATACACGCCCGAGCCGACTCCTCCGACTCCCGCCTGGATCAATCCCTTGGTGGGGTCGAAGTTGCCGATCAGGTTATTCTTTTCCGTGACGACGGTGTTCAACTCGTAGCGCAGTCCCAGGTTCAACGTGAGTCGGGGAGTAACGCGCCAGTCATCCTGCGCGAAGAGCGCAAAGCCCTCGGATTGCAGTTGGCGCTTGAAGTCTCCAACTGTGATTTGCGCGTTCTGGATGGTGCCGGTGAAGAAATCCGTCAAGTTGGCGAATTGGAGAGGACCCTTCGTATTGGCAGTTACGTCGTTGGTGCTCTGATTGATTAGGATTTCACCGCCAAACTTGAACGTGTGATTGCCGTGCAAGTAGGAGATGTTGTCGGAGAACTGCCAGACCGTGTCGGGCCCGACCGTCTTGGGCCAGCTGGCTCCCAGTTGGAACGAATTGAACCCCTTGATCCGCAAGCGGGGGAAACCGAAGTTGACCGGATTGGTCACTCCCGTATTGATTCCATAGGTCGCCGGATCCACATTGCTGTCCGCGCTCAGGAACGATTGATTGTAATGAGACCAACCAAACCGGAAGGAATTCACCCAGCTGGAGCTTGGAACATACGTCCATCCGAAGCTCACAACTTGCGATTTCGCGGTTTGAACCGTCAGCGAAGACGGCAGGACCTGGTGATGCGGGTCGTCAACGAACGTGCCGTATGCCGGGCTGATGAAGTACATGCCGGTAAACGAGTTTTTGTCGTTCAGGTGGTAGTCAAGTTTTCCGACTCCGGCATTGATTCTGTCGGTGCTGTTCAGAACGGTGAAAAGGGTGGGACTGTTCGGGGCGCTGACCGGGAATACACCGGGGGTTGCTCCCATGGTGCAAACGCCATTGGTAACGGTGATCCCCGCCAAAGTCGCACTGAGAGCGGTTACAGCGGGATTGTTGATGGGGTCCGCTGTGTGCGCGTCGGCCACAGCCTGGCAAACCCCTACGAGGCTCGTGTCGGACGTGGCGTTGGGGGTCGTATCCGGCACCTGGTGGTTAACGGGGTTGCCCACGCTGTAGCGCTGTTGCTCGAAGTTGCCAAAGAAGAACAATTTGTCCTTCACGATGGCTCCTCCGGCGCTGGCGCCAAACTGCTCCAGGGAGAGAGGCACAGCCGGGTCAGTCGGTTTCGTGAAGAAATTCTTCGCGTCGAAACTGGCGTCGCGGCCGTAGGCGTATGCGGAACCATGCAGGGTATTTGTGCCCGATTTGATTCCGACGTTAACCACTGCGCCCGGTTTCCAGCCGTATTCCGCGCGGGGGTTCTGCTGTGTTTTGAATTGATCGATGGCGTCGATAGGCAGCATCGTGCCCGCATCGCCCGCCGCCATGACCGCGTTCATCATGCTCTGCGCCATCCAGGGATCGTTACTGTCAATCCCTTCGACCAGGAACATGTTGTCGTGGGGGCGCAGGCCGTTGGAACTCTGCGTCCAACCGGAGTTGCCGACATACTTTGTGACGCCGGGACGCAGGTCGAGCAGGTTTTCGAAGTTCCGGCCGTTCAAGGGCAGGTCGTTGATGGTTTTGTTCTCAAGGGCGCCGCCGAGTTCCGCGTTGGTGGTTTGGATCAGCGGAGCTTCTTCGGTGACCG
This sequence comes from Terriglobia bacterium, assembly GCA_963746945.1. Lineage (GTDB taxonomy): Bacteria > Acidobacteriota > Terriglobia > Acidiferrales > UBA7541 > Palsa-360. Next base: position 372,678 of record CAVVDG010000003.1, read on the forward strand.
TAATCGTCTGGGCGGTGTCGCCGGGTTGCAGGACCAGGTCTACACGAATTTCCTGTGCGACCTGGAGCACGATGTTCTGACGCTCCGTATTTTTGAAGCCCTTGAACTCCGCCCGCACCGTGTAAGTGCCGGGAAGCAGGTTAGGAGCATTGTATGCCCCTGTTTGATCCGTTGTGAGAGGCCGCGAAGTGCCTCGATTCACGTCCAGAATGGTTACGGTGGCGCCGGCGACCGCGCCGCCGTTCGCATCCGTTACCGTGCCGAGAATCCGGCCGGCGCTGCCTTGCGAATATGCGGGAAGGCACAGCAGCAGCACTGCAAGTGCTGTACCGAGGCCCTGCGCTGCCTTTCCAAGATTCCACTTCATTAGTGCTTTATATAAATCATTCACCACTTTTTCCCCTCTCCCAGATGATTTATCGCAACACTCATCAAACTGGCCCACCCAGGCCATTTCCTTCATGGCACGGCTGATTTTCCCCGGCCAGGGAAAAGCGCCCATAAAACGCGTTCGCATTCAATTCGGAATAAAACGTACAGCCAGTCGCCGTCTCAACTGCAATTCACCCTTGATGGCAATTGGCCTTCCGCAATTGCTCGAACGCGCTTCCGAGCTGAATGGGCCAATACGCCGATGAAATTATTCCCAGCTCGATTAAGATCCACTTAAAGAACGGAAAATTTGTGCGGCTGGCTGAACTGGCTAAACCTTACGGCCTTGCGGTATTTCTGGAGGGCGTGGGCGGGCTGCCGGAACAATACCGGGACCTTCGAGTCACTGTGACGTGAAAGGGAAGTGGCTTAAACCGATTCGAATCAATCTGTAGCAAGGACGGGTGGGCTGAGTCCTGTAGTGGCCTGTGGCACCGAGGGTTGCGGGTTCTCGCGACCTGCGCTGCTTGCAGGCAAAAAAAGAAGGGGCCGGACTTTCGTCCGGCCCCTTCGGTTAGTCGTAGTTGCTGGAAGGCAACTACCAGATGAGTTTCATACCCAACTGAATCGCGCGGTTGGCGCCAGACCCGAATACTGGGTTGGTGGCCGCGACGTCAGGTGTGTTGTAACCATAGCCCATTCCGGCACCCGTGGAAGGATCGTTGTTCTGCAAGTGCGCCGGTCCTCCTTCGGGGTTGACGAATTCGGGGTGGTTGAGAACGTTGAAGAACTCGGCCCGGAACTGGGCGGTGAGCCGTTCCCTGAACTTCCAGGCTTTGGTCACCGACAGATCCCAGTTGACGAACCGCGAACTCCGCCAGATTTTCTTTCCGGCGGTTCCCGCGGTGCCAAACGCCGGAGGAGTCAAGACTCCGCCGTTCATCGCGTAGCAGCCGAAGTTCAGAAGTGAAGCCATCCCAAATGCGCCGTTCGAATTCGCATCCGCGACGCAAGCGGGGTTGTTCATGGCATAACTGAGGTCAGTTGGGTCCGATGTATACCCCGGCTGATAGAACGGGATACCACCGTCAGGATTGGCGGCAGTGGGAGTCAGACCGTGAACGCTCGTGAAAGCGCTGTTGGGGCCTGAGAAGTTCCACAATTCGCCAACGGATCCGGGGCCGTTTACAGCATCGGTGGCGGTGATATCGTTGCCGGTATCAAAGGCGCCCCAGGGCGTGCCGCCCTGCGCGGTTACGATGCTGTTGATGGACCAGCCCTGCAACACCTGACCCGGAGACATGATTCCGGGGATGTTGTAGGTGGCAGACAGCGTGAGGCGGTGGGTGATGTCGAACGAGCTGTTGCCGTAGTGGAGACCCGGATTGCCGTCGGTCCAGACGCCGAGGCCGCTACCGCCGCCCCAGTTGTCCGAAGCCACGTCCAAGGCGTGGGAGTAGGTGTATCCGGCCGTCGCGGACAGTCCGTGGAAGTTCCGCGCGGTTAGAGTGGCTTGCAAACCGTTGTAGTTGGAGTTGTCAGCGTTCCGCAAGACATCAATGTAGTTGAGGTAGGGGAATTTGCTGTGGAATGGCCGGGCCAGATTTTCTGCGCCACCATCCGTCCCGCAATTGTCGTAGACGGGGGCGCTGTCCGCGCAAGCGGTCTGCATAGCTGCAGTCCAGCCCGCACCGACGCCCGGGTTGTTGATGTCAAACCATTGAACCTGCTTGACGCCATGGTTGCCCACGTAGGAAACATCCAGCGACAGATTGTTGCCGATCGCGTGCTGAATCCCCAAGTTCCAGGAGGCGACGTAGGGGGTTCGCAGATTGTAGTCCACGCCCGACGTGCCGCACTGTCCGGGTGTAATCGTAGTTAGGTCGCTAGTAGTATATTGTGTACTTCCGTCACCGCAAACCAGAGCAGTTGATGGAAACACAGGTGTGTTTGGACCGTTGTTCTTCCACCCGTTACTCACATTATTGAGGAGAGCTCCACCGTAGGAGAATTGGGTGACAGCGATGCTGCCGCTGGGCGAGTCGCAGGAACCGTTATAGCAGTTGATGGCTCCGGAAGGAACGGTGCGAAGACCGACCAGGTTGCCCAACGCCATGAAGGCGTCGTAGGTGAGCGTTTCATAGATGATGTTGGCGCCGCCACGGAGCACGGTCTTGCCGGTGCCGAACATATCCCATGCAAAGCCCACACGGGGGGAGAAGTTGTTGTGATCGCCGTTGTAGGCATTGGGAATCTGATTGCCTACCTGCACGACGCCGAGAACCGGATCGAAGTTGCCGATCAGGTTGTCGCGTTCGCGGATGACGCTGCTGATTTCGTAGCGCACGCCCAGGTTCAAAGTGAGCCGGGGACGGATGCGCCAGTCATCCTGGACGAACAGGGCCAGACCGTAGTTGTACATATGCCGCTGGGCGTCACCGACCAGCAGTTGTGCACGATCCAGGGTGCCCTCAAAATACTTCTGCAGGTTATCGAAGCGCAGATTGCCCTTGGCGCGCGTCGTAACGTTGTTCGTGGAGGTGTTCGCGATGTAGTCTCCGCCGAACTTGAACGAGTGGTTGCCCTTGAGAACCGAGACGTGGTCGGTGATCTGCATCACGCCGTCGGGTCCCACCGTCTTGGGCCAGCCGCCTCCGAGTTGGAAGTTGCCGATATTCTTAATGAAGATATCGGGGAAGCCGTAATAAAACGGGTTGGTCACGCCTGTGTTGAGACCGTAGTCCGTCGCTGGCACGTTGTAATCCACGCTCAGGAACTGCTCGTGGAAGCGGGCATAGCCCCAGCGGAATTCGTTGACCATGGTGGAATTGGGCGTGAAGGTCCAGTTGACGTTGCCGGTCGTGGAGTCCATCTTCAGCAGCGACCGCCAGTACGGCTGCATCAGGGAAACCCCGTCGGCGAAGACACCCGTCTCACGGCCATTGAAGTACGTGCCGCTCAAGGTGTTCCTGTCATTGATGTGGTAGTCGATCTTGCCCAAGCCGCTGTCGCTGGTGTTCTGGCTGGCCAGACCGGTAGGGAACGACTGGCCATTGGTTCCGGCGTTAACCGGAAAGACGCCAGGATAGTTCGCACCAGGTGTGCAGTCGCTGTTCAACCCGGCCAGGGTAAGGCTAACAGGAGCAATTCCGGCCCCCCCATTACCTGGCAAGGCCGCCAGGCAGCCCTCGATGAGGCCGGAGGAGGCATCACCTATGCCGGCAGTTGTGATCGGAGCATTGGCGATCCATCCGGAGTCGAGGGTATAGCGCTGGCCCTCGTAGTCTCCGAACCAGAACAGCTTGTCCTTGATGATCCGGCCGCCTGCCGTGCCGCCGAACTGCTCCATGTTGATTTTACTCTTGGCTTGGTCGGTGGTGTTGAAGTAGTTCCGGGCGTCCCAGGCATCGGTGCGGCCGAAAGCGAAGGCCGTGCCGTGAAAGGAGTTGGTGCCGGACTTGAGACCGACGTTCACCTGGCTGCCGGGCTTCCAGCCGAATTCGGCGCGAGGATTCTGTTCAGTCTTGAACTCCTGAATGGCGTCCATGGAAAGGATCGTGGCAGCGTCGCCGGCGAACCCGACGGCGTTGATGATGCTCTGTGCCAGCCATGGATCGCTGTGGTCGATGCCTTCCACCATGTAGACGTTGTCATGAGCGCGCAAGCCGTTGGTGCTCTGCGTCCATGCGCCGCCACCGGGGTAGATCTGCACGCCGGGCCGCAGGCTCAACAGGTTTTGATAGTTGCGGCCGTTGAGGGGCAGCTCGTTGATGGTCTGGTTGGTGATGGTTCCGCCGAGAGATGCGTTGGTGGTTTCCACCATGGGAATCGCTTCGGTTACGGTGATCGTCTGCTGCTGTTCACCGGGCTGAAGCGTAACGTCAACGCGGGCTTCCTGGCCGATTTCGATCAGGATGTTTTCGCGCTGCAGGGTACTGAACCCTTTGGCTTCCACCTTGATCGTGTACGTGCTGGGGGTCAGGTTTGTGGCCAGATAGGTGCCCGATTGATCGGTAGTCAGAGTTCGCGTAACGCCTCTCGCCACGTCTGTAACCCCAACGGTGGCTCCGGCGATCGCACCACCGGATTGGTCGGTAACTGTTCCAATGATTCTACCCGCGCCGCCTTGGGCAAACACGGGAACGCAAAGCAGAAGCACCGCCAGCGTCGTGGCGAATACCTGCAAAGCTTTTTCGACGTTCTGGCAAACTGCTGACTTTGCCAAAGACGTCATCGAACGTAAAGACATCAACACCTCCACAGGACCATTTTTATTTTTTACCACTCTTGTAGCCATTTCCACCCCTCCTCATACGCCGGCAAAACCTTGGGTGATTTCGACGGCACACTGAGATCGATTTGCAAAACTTTCCACTTCAATCACGAAACGTAACAATCCACCCATGTCGTTTCGCAGGACATTTGTCGCTATCCTAACGCATACAAACAAAACGAAGAACCAGACGAAACACTTAAGTTTCGCTTGACGGTCCTCGCACGTTTTCTAAGCCTAGGATAGGTTTCTGGACGCAAATTATATTGCTGAACAATAGAGGAGCCTAAAGATATTTTCGCGGTGTTCGATTAGCTGAACGTAAAATTGGGCCTCTTTAACCCCTTTTTAGGACCCGGACGAAGTGGGTGCGGAATAGGTTTGCGCCGTCCCTCGTGTGTTCAATCTAATCTATCTAAAGGTCGTGGGAGTGGAGGAAGAAGGGTGGGGAGGGCAGAGTCGGAAACGGAGACAGGCTGAAGCCTGTCCTGGATTGCGGCGCTCATTTGGGGAGGGCATGTTCGTGACGGCGAGACGTGCGGGGAAGGTCGATCAATTTGGGGTCGGGAGGTGAATGCAGGCTCTGCGGAGTCGGCAAGGAACCGCAAGGGCTCCTTGCCGGCTTCGAGGCTACCTTACTTCTCGAAATTTTCGAACGCAGCGTTGTCCGTGCAGGCCAGTTCCATGATGTTCCATGTCGGTTCCAGCTGGAAGTAGAGTTTGGTATCCCACGGCTTTACGAGCGCTTTCGGGTCGATCATGGAGATGTCAATCTCCATGTGCTTGAGATCGGTGCGGTGGATGCGCTCGATGACGTGCAATTGATCGCTGTGTCCATGGCCGTCCCGGTCAAGCCAGGTCCTCGTGTTGAACCCGATGGTGTCGACGACCAGCGTGTTACCCTCCCACCTGCCGATTGAATCGCCCATATAGGTGGGATTGAGATCGGGGGGATGCGGGCGGCCGTCAGTATAGATGTGACGCACCGTATGGTCGTATTCAAAGATCATGATGACTGCCTTGGGGGTCTGCACGATTTCGAAGGGAAACGGCTGCAGATAGATTCGGGGAGTTCCCGGCGGAAGGCAGGTCCTGAGAACCGGATCGTTGGTCACATTGAGCGGATTGGATCGTGGCCCGTTGGAGGGCTTGGCGTTGTCGTATACCTGCTTCCCCCAAGCGGTCATTTCCGGCCCCTCTGCCGTGTAGGTGCTGTTGATGAACTTTCGCTGCGCGGGCGTGGCGTGCATGTTCCACACGCCTGTGAGATCGTGCGCCGACTTCATCGCCGGCGCGGCAGGCGTCGCTGCGGCGGATTTTGGAGTGGCCTGGGCATGCAGACCACAGGAGAGAACGAGGGTTGCTATACCTGCAAGAACAGACTGGCCAACACGATTCGACATTCTAAAATCCTCCCTGAGAGTACGGTGTTGTCCGGACGCTGGCGGCGCGCTGCTGGCGCGCCGAAAGCTGGCTGACCGGAACAGAGCTGGCTTTCGAGCCTTAGTTTCCGGGCTTCAACGGCAGTTCTTCGCCATTGCTTCGAACGATTTTCTGAATCCAGATCTCGTTCGAGCCGCTCTTTGTCGGAAATCCGCTGATGGTGACCGCGTCGCCGGTCTTGAGGGTGTCCTTGTTCCAGCCGTAGCGGGTCAAACGATTCGGGCTGGTGAGTTCTCCCTGCCATTTCTGCATTTTTCCAGCGGAGTCTTTGGCATCCCAGGTAATAATCACATGAGGATTCACGAACTGGAAGCCATTTATCGTTCCGGTGACTGAAACCGTCTTTGTCGTATCGTAATTGGCCGTGCCGTGATGTGCAAACGCCACGGTCGCGAACGCGAACAGCCCCATGCACACAATTAACAGCCTGATCCGAGTGTTTTTCACTTTGTCCCCCATCGATTCAATGTGTAAATCCTTGGCACAGATAGTTTGGTTGAACACCCTACGCCCCATCCTACTAATTTGACGAAATTGAAGCCAAACCCGTTGCACCAAATTTGATTTGTTTCTGCTATTGATCTTACGTTAAAGTGGCTGACGGGCTGAACTCGATATTGACGCTCCTGTACCACGGGCATATAAAACGAGTGCAATCCAAATATAGCGCGGAATTGTGGCGAAAACAATTCCTGAAGAAAGTTTCCGGGAGGTGAGTTGTGCGTAGAGCGTTTCTGACAGCTCTTGCAGTTGGCGTGAGCGGTGTAGTTGGATTTTTGGTTGCGAGAAATCCCGCGGTGGTCCATGGGCAGGGAAATCCGCCCAGCATTGCCGCGGTCCCCGGCCAGGTGGGTGGCGAAGACATGTTCGGCGCCTACAATATCGTTAAGAATTGGCCGCAAGATATCAGCACTCTGCCGGGCAATGAGAAATGGACCTATGGAGCGGGTCAGAGTGTCTACGCGGAAAGCCCGAACCGTATTTTTATGCTCTTCCGTGGCGAGTTGCCCAACATCAAGAGGCCCGCGCCCAGGCTGCTGAAAGACTTCGGGCCGAGCCTGATCTTTCCGATCGGGCGTCTGCCATGGCGCGACGCAACCGTTTCGTCCCTGCCGGGAGCCGGCGGATCCGGCCAGGAACCGGCGGATGGCCCCAAGCTCTGGCTGGGTGGAAAAGGGACCGTCGGAGTGGATGCCAAGTGGGCGCACTGCCTGACGATCGTGGACGGCTCGGGCAAAATCATCCAGACGTTTCCGCAATATGACCATTTGTTCAAGCGCCCGCACTACATCACCATCAACCCCTACGATCCGGAAAAGCACATCTGGATCGTCGATGATCACATGCATGCCATCTATGAATTCACCAATGACATGAAGGATCTGGTGAAAACAATCGGCACACCCACCGTCAAGGGCGCCGATGCCACGCATTTCAACCGGCCCACGTTCCTGGCCTTCCTGCCGGACGGCTCCATGTACGTGGCGGACGGATATAACGGCACGCGCGTGGCCAAGTTCGACAAGAACGGAAAGTTCCTGATGGACTGGGGCAAGAAGGGCAATCCTCCGAATGAAACCCGCCCCTACTACATGAATAACGTCCACGGAATCGCTGTCGATCCTGTGACCAAACACGTGTTCGTCAACGACCGCGCCAATCACCGCGTGCAGGTCTTCGACGAGAATGGAAAATATCTCTACGAATGGCACTTTGCACCGTCGCCTTCCGATATCCACCTGCTCTATATCGGCGCGGACCGCATGATGTGGGCCTTTGATCGCGGCACCTCCAAGATGCTGAAGTATGACCTCCAGGGTCACTTCCTGTACTCCTGGGGCAGCTGGGGTGATTTCCCGGGCGGCTTCTGGGGCGTGCACGGATTCAGCGTCGACCAGGACGGCAATTTCTACACCGCCGAAGTGGACAACGGCCGCGTGCAGAAATTCACTCCCCGGCCGGGCGCGAATCCCGCGTACCTGGTCAGCAAGCCGGTCTACTCGGCGTGGAAGTAACAGAACGCTCGAGCAGGTCGCTGGCTTAAGCCAGTTGTTACGTTTTCAAACTGAAGTCTGATGCCGCCTCGGTGCCACGCTGCTCTTCACGTGGTGCCGGGGCGGTTTCGTTTTCAGACCTTGCAGGCCATGATGAAGCGTGTACAAAATCAAAGCCCGGGCCAGCCTCTATGATGTTGTCGGCTCTGATCAGCCCAAAGGCAAAAAGCAAAGGCACACAGGCTTTAGCCTGTGTGGGGTGCTTTTTTGTGGGGTAGGGAAAAGCAAAAAGCAAAGGCAGACAGGCTGAAGCCTGTCCTACTTACAAGGCGCGAGCGCTTACTACAAGGCCTGCTCCACTTCATCACCGGCAGCAACGGGGCTTGCCTTTATGCGCATCGAGAAGATCGGCGGCAACGATTCGCCGCCCCAGGCTACCGGTTAAAGTGAGCGACGATGCTGGAGTGCCCGATGACGTGGCCGTCCATGGCCTTCATCACGTCGGCACGGGTTGCGTTTGCGGGCAGGTCCAGCTTCTGATCCAGCGCGAACAGTTCGAAAGCATAGTGGTGCGGCACGGAGACATTCTGTGGAGGGCATGGGGGCAAGTAGCCGAAATTCCCATTCCGTCCAACGAAGCCATTGGTTTGATGGCTGCCGTCCGGCAATTCTCCGGTCGCGTGGGAGACACCTTCCGGCAGCAGGCTGGCCGTTGCGGGCAGATTCCAGACCATCCAGTGAAGAATGTCATCGATGCCTTTTCGCGGGTGCGGCTCCATGTCGTGCAAGATCAGTGTGAAGCTCGCCGTGTCTCTAGGAGGCTGAATCCAATGGAGTTCGGGCGAGACAGCGCTGGGACCGGCGGCGCAGGTGAATTTCGTCGCGATCATGGCGCCATCGGAAACGTCGTTGCTTTGCAGTATCAGAGGCCCTGCGGGGGCCCCGCCACGCTGCGGACTCGGCCTGGCCCACGCCAGGCTCGATGCTACGCCCGCAACCATGAAGATCGTCATCGCACGCACAAGCATTTTCCGCATTTGCGTCCTGTCTCCTTGCCTGGCGCCTCAGTCAAACCTCAATAATAAACGTAGGCTGCCCCGGATTCGGTTGCTGTTTCCTTGGTCGCTTTGCTGTTCACTCCGGTCCCGCTGCCGTTTTCCTTGAAGGCGCCCACGGCGAGCATCTTGCCGTCGCCGCTCAACGAGACCGAGATCCCGAATTCCGCCGCCTCTTGCGGGTTCGGCGCCTTGACGTAAGCTACCGGTAACCATGTCGTGTTGAAGCGTTTGTAGATATAAACGGAGCCGGAATCTTCAGCCGACGCGTTCTCTTGATCTCCGTTGAGTCCCTTGGAGCCGCTGTCTTCCAGGTGTGAGCCGACGGCCATGGTGTTGCCGTCGCGGCTCAGTGCCAGCGCCCAGCCGAATTGATCATTGAGGCGCGTGTTGGTCGATTTGATGAAAGCCTGCTCGGACCATTCGGTGCCTTTGCGAACGAAGACATACACGGCGCCGGTGGAAACGTCGGACTTGGCATCGTTGGTGCCCTCGGTCGGCGGCTGGAGTCCGCGCAGAATGCTGTCTTCATCGAAGGCGCCCGCCAGCACGGTATTGCCGTCCTCGCTAACGGAAACCGAGCATCCCAACGAATCGCCCGCCTCTCGGTTCAACGCCTGCAGGCGCATCTGCTGCGACCAAGCATTGCCATTGCGAGTGAAGATGTAGATGGCGCCTCGTCCTCGCTCTTCGTCGTACGAGCCCACGGCAAGGGTTTCGCCGTTTCCGCTCAATCCGACCGAGTAACCGAACAGGCCGCCTCGCACCGTTGTATTCCAGGGCTTCACGTAGGCTTGTTGCGACCAGGTGTTGCCGCTGCGTCCGAAGATGTAGACCGCGCCGGCCCCATCAGCCGAATTACTTTTCTGGTCGCCGTTGATGCCGCTGGAGCCGCCGTCTTCCGAAATGGCGCTAACGGCCATCGTGTTGCCGTCGGAACTCAAAGTGACGGCGTAGCCGAACTGGTCGCCGTCCTCTTCTTCTCCGGTGTTGGAAGCTTTCACATAGCTCTGTTGGGACCATGTGCTGTCGGTCCGCGTGAACACATACACAGCACCGGCGCCCGGCATGGATTCGTCGTCCTGGTTGCCGTTGACGCCTCGGGATGAGCTGGCTTCGCCGATCGCGCCCACCGCCATCGTGTTCCCATCCGCGCTTAAGGCCAGCGAGGAGCCGAACTGCTGCCCCACCTTTGTGTTTGAAGCTTTGACGTAAGCTTGTTGCACCCAGGAGTTGCCCTTCCGGGTGTAAACGTATACGGCGCCAGAGTTTACGGCCTGCGGCGGACCCTGTTGGCTGCTGTTAATGCCCTTGGACGGGCTATCTTCGCCGATCGCACCCACCGCCATCGTGCTTCCATCGCTGCTCATTGCCACGACGTACCCGAATTGGGCGTTGGCCCTGGAATTGGAGGCCTTTAGATAGGCAATCGACCCCGGCGTCCACTCATTGGGTAACGGACGCAAGGGTGCGCCTCGCGGAGAAGGGGGAAGCTCAGGGACAGCTTCCCCGCCCGGCGCCTGTGCTTGCGCGGAGCAGACGGTGTTGTTACCTACCAGACCAAGAACCAGCAGAGCGAGCAGAACAGGACCTATCAGTTTTCTGCAGACCAACATTCCAGCCTCCGTCGGGCATTGTTACGAGTGTTGTTCTCTACTTGTTGTGATAACTGTTGTGGATCTCTTTGCCGGTATCGGTCATGGTGATTTTACTCTCGTGGGAAAGGTTCATGTCATTCGAACCGTTCTTGTTGCGTGGCCCGGTGATTGTAATCTTGTCTCCGGGTTTCAATGTGGTCCTGCTCCAGCCATCCTCCCGGTGAAGCGCGTTCGCGCCGGACAGTTCCGCCTTCCATTGCTCGGATTTGCCATCCTTGCCCTTAACTTCGAAAATGATGGCGGAATGCGGATTGATGAACTGGAAATCTAAAACCGTTCCGGACACGGTAACAGGGTGTTCCTCGTCATAACGTCCGGCGAATCCGTGGTGGGCCAGTGCGGGCCCCGCAGTGGCCAACAGGCCAACCACAAGAATTAGAGGAGCAATCACCCAATGTTTCATCGGCTTCATAGTGGAAATCCCCTTCCTTTCGGTACGAGAGTCTTTGCAGCATTTCCCGACAGTGCATGCCAGCGCCCAAGGACCTGGGGCGTCACACAGCTCTACAAACTTATACTACTTAGACGCATCTTAGAAACCCTTGGTTTCAATTTATTTGCGTGCGGCTAAATGGATATTTTGAGCTCACACCTACCCGAGTTTGCCCACGTGCGCTTCCAGAAGAGTCCAGGCGCGTTCTCCAATCGTTTTCCTCCAGCGGGCGTAATAGGGGCCCAGCCGGGAGCGGAAACCGGAAGTATCCGCATCGTTGAAAATCATACCCTGCTGTTGCAGTTTAGTGCGAAATTGCGTGTTGAGCGCTCTGAGGTCGGCCCGTTGCAGGCTCACATATTTCACCGTGTTGCGTTCGATGATGCGCTGCAGGTCGGCCGGCAGGCGTTGCCAGACTTTCATGCTTGCGAGCAGGTTGAAGCCGGACCAGCCATGATTGGTCATGCTCTCGTACTTCTGCACCTGATAGAGTTTCAAAAACTCCACCACGGCCAGAGGGTTGGTCTGCGCTTCGGCCGCGCCGCTTTGCAGCGTCTGGTAAATTTTGTCGAAATTGACCACGACGGGCGAGGCGCCCAGGGCTTTCCACGCTTCCACGTAAATCGGGGCGGCGGGCGTGCGAATTTTTAAACCCTGCAAATCGGCCAGATTGCGGATGGGATGAGTCGAGCAGCTGATCTGGTGAAACCCGTTGTCGAAACACCCTTTGGGCAGCGCGTAAATGCCTTTGGCCATCATTTCCTGGCGCAGGTAATCGCCAAGGTCGCCGTCCAGCGCGCCAAACACCTGCTCGGGCGTGTGAAAAGCAAAAAGGAGTCCCTGCACGTTCGATGCAGGCACCAGATTCCCGATGTTACCCCCGTTCAAAGTGAAAAAGTCCAGCTCGCCGCTGACAATCATCTTGAGCGCGGCGGGATCTCCGCCGGGGATATGGTCATTTTGCGGGAACGTTCGCACCTGCACGCGTCCATTCGTTTCGGTCTTCACCGCGGCCCACAGATCCTTCAGGCGCAGGTCCAGAGGACTGCCGGCGGGCTGGTTATGAAACTGGCGCAGTTCAAACTCCGCCGCATGCGAACGCCGGCTCACCAGCAACACTCCTCCGGCGGCCATCAGGCCGCGTGTGAACTGTCTGCGAGAGATCGCTTGACCCATCAACTTCTCCTGGTTTCCAGTTGATCGAGGATATTGATAAAGGTTTGATGCATTTTTGCAGGGACGCGGCGTCCTCAATTCGATTTTTAAAATATTCGCCGCGTCCCTGCGGAAATTCCCTGTAGAAATCAGCCCATCTGGCTCAACGACCGTCCAAAGTAGAAACTGCGGGCGGTCTGGTCATCCCATCCCACATTGCAGGTTGGGATCGACCAGTTCTGGATCTTCGTGGGCTCGGTGACCGGCTTGCCCAAGGCTGGGCAGGACAGGCAATAGGAGCCTCCATGCGTCCCGATCCAGATGAGGTTGCGGTCAAACTCCACGAAGACATTTTCGGTCGAGCCGCGCCACCAGGATGCGTAGTTATCCATCTCACCATTGTGAGGAGGCACAAACCAGGCAACCTCCTTCGGCGCCGTGGGGTCGGAAATATCGAAAACGCGCACGCCGGCGTTGAACCAGGAAATGGCGATGATCGCGGGATTGGACGTGCCGGGCGCGAGCCAGCATTGCGTGTTGTGCGAACCGAAACGTCCTCGCGCAAAGCAGAAGTCGGTGTACGGGGCGTCGGGCGGCGCCTCCGGACGCGGGAAAAATCCGACGATCTTCGGATTTCTCGGATCCGACACGTCCATCACATACGGCGTGTGGTAGTTTTCCCGGCAATCGGCTTCCAGCGCTTCGTGAACGGCGACAACTTTGTTCTGAAGCCGTGGATGTGCGGCGTCCGCGATGACCGGATAGCAGGTGTGGAAGGGAATCGTGCCGTACGTGTTGAATTCATACTGCGTGTGGCCGTAGGGTTTGGGATGTTTGATGTCGGACAAATCCATGACATAGAATCCGAAAGCGCCAAACCCGCCATATCCGACGGTGCCGCCGTCCTCAACGCGCTTGGGAACGCTCAACGCGCCGTGATTTCCGGTCCAGGACGTATGGTCTCCGGCGAAGACGTATTTTTTGTACTCTGCTTCCTCTCCCAGCCTTTGTCCGGGAACCCACCAGCGCGAGACTTCCTGCACGCTGGCCGGGTCGGACATATCCACGATCATGATGGCGTTGCTGTAGGGGCGCTGGTGATTTTCCATGCGCAATTGATTGTCCCAGCCGCAATCGAGATACGCGTACTTTCCGCCGTCGTAAAAGTTGTGGTGCGTGCCGTTGCCCGTCACTCCGGTGTTGTACTCCTGCAGCAGATCGGGTTTGGTGGGGTCGGTGATGTCATAGTTGCGGATGCCCCGAAGCCCCTTGTACGCGAGGACTTTGTCCCTCAAAGGCTTGTCATATTGCCCGTCGGGATATTCAGGCGTCGAACTGGTCAGCGGCTGCGCCGCGGTGCACATCATGATCCACTTCTTGAGCTTGGTGTTGTATACGACCGGGCCGTTGCCTTGCACCACCCGCTTGTTATTCAAGCGCACCGGTTTCTTGGCTTCGCTGACATCGACGAAATCTCCGCCCGACGGCAATAATCGCTGCCTGCCCTTGGCATACATGCACATGAGCGGCTCTCCGCCGCTGATGGGAGGGCCAGGGATGTGGGAGATAATCTCCATGTTGTGGATATATTGTTTTCGGTCAAGATACGTCAGCGAGCCCATGGGGAGGGGAATTCTCGGGGGAGCTTCGGACGTATAAAGTCCCTGCACTTGGGCGCGCGCGCTGATCGAGCTGACGATCCCTGCGACCGCCACGCCCGCCGCGGTCTTGAGCAGCGATCGCCGGTCGAGTTCTTTATCTTTTACGGGCGATCCATTGGTCTTTTTTTTGGACGAGACGGAAGCCTTGCGGATTTTCGACATGACTCACCTCTGCCATTTTCAGATTGTTGCAAGGCACAGCAATACGTATCAAAGCGCTTGCGTCGAAATCGCTCCACCCAAATGTGCCTGCATCCGGCGCATCATACTCCAACTGCCTGTCGATGCAAAGCATTAGGACGCGTTGGCGATGAATTAAATGATTTGGCCGTTGTTGGTGCAGGTTAATTTTCCAGCAGGCCGGGGCCCCGGCAAGGCCGTGATTTTTGGTTTCCGCCCCGGCGAAACCGCGACGATCCCTTCCCGCACCGCTCGCTGCCGCCGCCCGCGTCATCTAATCAGCTCAAAGGCAAAAAGCAAAGGCACACAGGCTGAAGCCTGTGTGGGGTGCTGCTTTCGGTTCTGTGTTGCGATGAGGGCGAGTGGCGCGATGTAGGGAATGAACCCAGATTTTCACCGAAGAAACAAAACCGCGCTCTCCGACCCTCAAAAACCGCGAGGGTTCGGGCACCCAAATATTCAAATGCGGGTCAAAGACTTTGCTACCCGCCAAGGTTTCGTCGCGCGGGAATCCAGTCTCGCTCTGCGATCTGAGCAACTCGACGATCCAAATGGCGCGCGAACAGCTTACGAACGCGCACGTTGCCGAACGAGTCGTGTAATATCAAAAGAAGCTCAAGCCGAACTGAACGGAATTTGGACGGGTTACGAGGTCTTTGTTTTTTTAGCCGGGTGGCAGCCCCTTTCGGTTTTAATTTTAAAGGGGCGGGGTTTTGGCCTCTCCTCGACTCCGTGGCCAGCAAACTCATTCGGATTTACGGACACGGGCACCTCCACTTCATGTTCCTCCCTGCTCCCCGGTCATGGCCCCGATCATTGCAACGAAGGTGAATCGCAAATCGTGGTACAACGTTCCGGAGGAAAGCCGAGCGGCCTTGAATAGCCAAGCACAAACGCGCATGCCCGAGCAGCTTCAGAAACAGCTGCAACGGGAAGCGCGCGCGTTGCGCAGGATTCTTTCCGATCAGGCCTTCTCCAGGGCCGCGGGCGCCCCATTATTGTCAGGAAATCGCGTGACGCTTCTGCGGGACGCCACGGAAAATTATCCGGCCTGGCTGGAAGCCATTCGAACCGCGAAAAGGACAATTCATTTCGAGAGCTACATCATTCATGGCGACGAAGTGGGATGGCAGTTTTATGAGGCCCTGGCGGCAAAAGTCCGCGAGGGCGTCCATGTCCGCCTCATTTACGACTGGATGGGCGCGCTGGGACGCGCGTATCGCGATTTTTGGCACGCGTTGAAAAGTTCCGGCGTGGAGGTTCGCTGTTTCAATCCACCTCGCCTGGACAGTCCGCTGGGATGGCTCCGGCGCGACCACAGAAAAATGCTTTCCGTGGATGGCCGGGTGGGCTTCGTTACCGGCCTGTGCGTCGGGAAGGAATGGGTGGGCGACCCGGAGCGAGGAATCGAGCCCTGGCGCGACACAGGCGTTCAGATTCAAGGACCGGCGGTGGCCGATCTTGAGCGCGCCTTTGCACAGATGTGGGGATTGCTGGGGCCTCCCATTCCCGCGGACGATCTTGCGAACGAGGTTCCGATGGAGGCGGAAGGAGGCGTGGCCCTGCGCATCGTGGCCAGCTATCCCAATACGGGCAGCCTGTACCGGTTCGATCAACTCCTTGGAGCGTTGGCCCGCAAAACCATCTGGCTGACCGACGCTTACTTTCTCGGGACCGCGCCGTATATTCAGGCGCTCCGCGCCGCCGCGATGGACGGTGTGGACGTGCGGTTGCTGCTGCCCAGAACCAGCGACATTCCCATTATCAGGACGTTGTCGCGCTCCGGATACCGGTCGCTGCTGGAAGCGGGCGTGCGGCTTTTTGAGTGGGAGGGTCCCATGCTGCATGCCAAGACGGCGGTGGCCGACGGACGGTGGGCCCGCGTAGGTTCCACCAACCTGAACATCGCCAGCTGGCTGGGAAACTGGGAACTGGATGTGGTGATCGAAGACGAGGGATTCGGCCGTGAGATGGAGGAGATGTATCTCGCCGATCTGGGCCACTCCACCGAAATCGTCCTCAAGGAAAAACTGAAAGTGATTCCCAACCTTTCGTTGTCAAGGCCAATGCCAATGGCAGAGCGGCCGCAACACCGAAAAAGGGTCGAGGGAAGCGCGGGACACGCCGTGGCGGGTTTGTTGAGGGTCGGCAACACCGTGGGGGCCGCGATCACAAGCCGGCGCGCCCTGGGTCCCGCGGAAGTCGGAGGCATGTTTCTTGCCGCGATCCTGTTTCTCGGTCTGGCGTTTGTCGGCGCCATGTGGCCGCGAACCATTGCCATTCCGGGTGTCGTATTCGCCGTGTGGGTGGCGCTCGCCTTGCTGATTCGAGTGTACAGGCTGTATAGAAAGCGAGGCCAGCAGGAGGCAAGCAGCGGGCCTGTAGAAGGCCCATAGAAGGAAGGAAGCGCATATGCTGCGTGCGGTTCGCGCACCGGTGGCGGGAATCCATAAGGTGCCGGCAGGCATCTAATTAAATAGGGAAGCAAAGGGAGAAGTATGGACATTACCAGCCACACGGACCACATCCGGGTCGCAACCTACAATATTCATAAATGCCGCGGGCTGGACGGACGCGTACGGCCCGCGAGGATTGTAGAGGTTCTGCGCGACATCGACGCCGACGTCATCGCGCTGCAGGAGGTGGTGCGCGTCGAGACAGAGCGGCCCGACCAGGATCACGCCCGATTTATAGCCAGCGAACTGGGAATGAATTTTCATTTCGGCGAAAATCGTCCGCTGAAGCAGGGAACCTACGGCAACGTTCTGTTGAGCCGCTACCCGCTGCCCGCCACCTGCAATTACAATATCACCGCGAGAGGACGCGAGCCGCGCGGGTGCCTTCGCGCGGACATGGAATTGCCCGGCGGCGCGCTGCTGCACGTGTTCAACGTGCACATGGGGACGGCTTTTCTGGAACGCAGGAAGCAGGCGCGGCAACTGGTCAGCCAGGAAATCCTGTGCCACGCCGAACTCCAGGGACCGCGCATAGTGCTGGGCGATTTCAATGAATGGACTCGCGGACTTACCACGCAATTGCTCCGAAAAAATTTCGTCTACCCGAATTTACGGGAACACATGAGCCGTTCGCGCACTTATCCCGGCGTGCTGCCCTTCCTGCATCTGGATCACATTTATTTCGACCCGGAGATTCGCCTCCACGGCCTCACGCTGCACAAGACGCGGCGGTCCCTGATCGCTTCCGACCACCTTCCCCTGATCGCGGATTTTTCCGTTCCGGCCGCAACCCGCGCCCGGGAGCGTTCCAGTTGGAACGCCCCCATTCAGAATTCCCTCGACCCGATGCCGGCGATGGCCGGCTGACGCAGGCCTCTGCGACCCCGCATCAAAAAAGCCGCGCCAATTCTTCGAGTGCAATTTTCCTGATGATTTTCACATCCGGGAAGACGGCTGCGCGGACGCAAATGGAAATCTCCATCGAACAGCCTATGCTATAGTGAAGCGATTATTCGGCGATCCAGATGACCGAACACGCCCTCAGCGCTGCGCCTACACATTCGCGGTGGAACCGCGCCCTGCAACCGCGTCTGCGGATTGCCTCCGGCGACACGGTTCATCTGGAATGCGTGGATTCCAGCGGCGGGCAAGTTGCGCCGTCCTCCACGCTCGCTGAATTTTTGAAGCTGGACCGCAACCTGGTTCACGCGCTCACCGGACCAATTTTTGTCGAAGGTGCGGAGGCGGGCGACGTCTTGCAGGTCGACGTCCTGGAAGTGGCGCATAAAGGCTGGGGATGGTCCGGCGTGATTGGCGGCCTCGGCTTTCTCAAGCAGCGTTTTGCGGATCCCTATCTTTTTCAATGGAAGCTGGAAGGGGCGGTGAGCACATCGCTTGCTCCCGCGGCCGTTGCGTTGCGCCCGTTCTGCGGCGTGATGGGCGTGGCGCCGGCCGAAGACGGCGAATTTCGCACGATACCGCCGGGAATCTTCGGTGGGAACATGGATGTGCGCGAATTGTGCAGCGGCGCAACGCTGTATCTGCCCGTGCTGAATCGCGGGGCGCTGTTTTCCGCCGGTGATGCGCACGCCGCGCAAGGCGACGGCGAGGTTTGCATCAACGGCATCGAGTGTCCCGCGGATGTCACGCTGCGTTTCCATCTGCACAAACAACGGCCGCTGGCCGGGCCGATGATCGAGACGCACGCGCCGGGCAAGCCGGACCGGGAGTATGACGAGGGCGCATGGATTGTGGTGGAATCATCGAGCGATGCGGCCGCCGCGGCTCGCGCGGCTACTTCCCGCATGATCGATCTGCTCGTCGAGCGCTGGGGCTTCAGCGAAGTGCATGCCTACATTTTGTGCAGCGTAGCGATGAATTTGCGCCTGAGCCAGGTGGTGAACGTGCCGATGTTTACCGTATCGGCCGCGATTGCGAAGAAGGTGCTTCCCGCCAGAAAAATTTTCTGACAATTTCTGATGCATTCTGGCGCGTATTCCGGACCGCGTATTCTGGAGATTGGCGCGCGACCGGGGATCATGTCCCGGGGATCAAGCACCCAATATCAAGTCCCAATATCAAGCTTTTGTGGCCCGGGTAATCAGGTAATCCTGCCGAATCTGATTGTCCTCGAAATACTCGCCGGCGAGAGCTTCGTACCGTTGCCGGAATTCCACGAGTTTTGCCGGGTCGCTCACCGACAAGGATGCCACCAGCCTCACCATGGGCCCCGCGGTGCGTTCCGCGAAGGCTCGATGGTTTTGCGGGCTAAGCGCGGAAATCAGCATGAGCGCGCGATCAAAAATAAGATTTTTCACCGCCGCGCCCAGGCGCTGCCGGACGATGTTGGGATCGCCCCATTGCGGCGGCGGGGAAACACCGGGTGGCGGAGGCGGCATGTAACTGGCTGCGAGCGCAAACATGCGCCCCACAAACAGTTCCGGCGGCCAGGTGGAGAACGCGATGGTTCCTCCGGGTTTCAGCACGCGAAGCATTTCCGCGATGGCCACTTCGGGCCTGGGCGCAAAAATATGGCCGAACTGGCTTACGACGGCGTCGAAAGAAGCGTCGTCGAACGGCAATTTTTCCACGTCTCCCTCGTGCCAATCAATTTTCACGCCCGCGACACGCGCATTTTCGCGCGCGCGTTCCAACAATTCGGGTGTGAGATCGAATCCGGTGACCTGGGCGCCGAGCCGCGCCGCAGTGATCGAAACCACGCCGGTTCCGCAGGCGATGTCGAGCACGCGCTGTCCGGCGCGAATGCCGGCGCGCTTCACCAGTCGCGCCGCGCACGGGATGGTGTGCGATTCGAGCGGGCCAAAATGCGCCCAACCCTGCTTCTGCGTGGCCTTAAAAGCTTCGAAAGGATCCATTGCGTGTTCTCCTCGAGAGCAGCCGGACCAGTATAGCCAGCGACGCAATTTTGTGAAAGACGCATGACCGCCAAGTTTTGAAAGCCAATGAATCTGATATAGTTTTTAAAGTAAAAAAACGCCAGGCAACTCGCGAGCTGTCTGTTCCTGGCGATTGCGGGCGCCGAGAATGGCCGGCTGCCTGCAATGGCCGCTTGCAATCTGCCGCTCGCGATATGCCGGTTAAAATCAGTGAAGACCGGCAACGGAATTTCAACTCAAGAGAATGGAGAGCCGCATGGATTCGAATCGCGTCATGAGGCGTAACGGCAATCTCGCCACCCGGCGGGAACTATTGCACGCGGCCGGGGCATTTGCAGGAGCAGCGGCGCTGGCTCAACTGTTTCCCGCAACGCTGGCCGCGCGGACTGCCGCCTGGACGCGGGGCTACACGCAGCAGACGGACGCGCCTCCGGCCGGCGCTCTGGCCGCGGCTCGCGCGGAATTCGGCAAGATTCCCATCGCAACTGTGCCGCTCACTGACAAACTCACGTTGCTCACCGGACCGGGAGGCAACGTAGTTGTGCTGAACGGCACGGACGGGAAAATGCTCGTGGATACGTTCACGCAGGATGCCTGGGATAGAACGAAAAAAGCCGTCGATGGTATCAGCGATGCGCCGCTGCAATTCGTGGTCGACACGCACTGGCACTGGGACCACACCGATAACAACGCGCATTTTCACGCCTCCGGAGCAGAGTTGATTGCGCATGCGAATACGCGGAAGCGCATGATGCAGCCGCACGATATGGAAGTCCTGAATCTGCATATCGATCCGTTTCCTGAAGACGCCTGGCCTTCGCACACTTTTCGGGAGTCCTACCAGATGACGTTCAGCGGGGAACATGTAGCCCTGGGATACATCGCTCCCGCGCACACCGACTCGGACATCTTTGTCCATTTCCAGACATCCAACGTGCTGCACCTGGGCGACATTTTTTTCAACGGCATGTACTGCTACATCGATCGCGGCACCGGCGGCAGCATCGGCGGCATGATTGCCGGAGCCAGCAGGATGCTGGCGATGATCGACAACACCACCAAGATCGTTCCAGGACACGGACCGCTGGGAAACAAGGCCGACCTCAGGGCGTTCCGGGACATGCTCGTTACCGCGCGCAGCCGCGTGCGCAAACTGAAGTCCTCCGGAAAAACTTTGCAGCAAGCCGTCGCCGCCAGGCCGTTTGACGATCTCGATGCCGCCTGGGGCAGGGGATTGCTCAATGGCGATTCGTTTGTTCAGCTGGTTTACACAACGCTCTGACGCCCGCTTTCATATGCGCCGCCGCGCCGGGTTTGCCCGAGACAGGATTCGCGCGAGGCAGGGTTCGCGCGAATTGACGCTGGAAGCAAGCCGCGAGGCAAGGCCGGCAATCCTGTTTCACGCGCGGACTACAAATAATTTTCCGGCAAGTATGGCTTTCAAAAGGCGGCAAAGGCGTTCATAATCTCCACGCTCTGCTTCCGGTCATTTAATCGAATAATCGAAAGCAATCGACAGCCATCGAAAATCGTTTATCGCGTCGCGCGGTTCCGGTACGCTGCGCGGCATGTGATACGATCTCAAGCGTTCCGCAATTGCAGGGAAACCGCGCCGCGCAAGATGTGATTTCGTTGTTTCCAGGCGGCGTTGCTACTTTTCGACTGGAACTTATCCCTTATGCGCCCTTCACAACTCCGCAACCTGATCATATTTTCCGGCTTGATTGCATTTGTCCTCTGGGCGGCCGGCGCGGCGTCTAATTTCATCATCGAATACAACTGGTGGAAAGAAATCGGGCAAGTGGACACCTGGTTCGGAATGCTGTGGTACAGCATTGCGCCCGGAGCGGTCGGTTCGGTTGTGGCCTTTGCCGCTCTCTGGCTGTCCCATGATCGGGGACTTCACTTTGCCGGGATTCGCCGCCGGGATTATCCGTTGTACACGCGGCTGATCCCCGTGGGACTGGCGGTATTCGCGACGCTGTTTGCGTCGAGTTCGATCGATTACTGGACGGTGATGCGTTATATCGGGGCGCGCGGTATCGCGGCGCCGGCCGGGGCCTGGAAAGACCAGGTATTTTCGCGCGGCTTGCCGTTTTACCTGTTTGACGTGCCTTTTTTTTCCGAAATTCTGGCGTTTGTATTTACGCTGGCGATTCTTTGCGCACTGGTGTTCTGGGCGACGGCCCGGGGCTGGCAACTGCTTGAGAGCTTTCGCTACGGGCAACTGCTCGACGGGCCATCCAGGACGCTTGTACTCGGGCCTGAGTCTCTGCTGTTGCCGGGCGCGACGCGAGCCGGGTTTGTCCGGATAATCTCCGTCATTTTCCTGCTTGGCTTTGCGGCGTGGGTTTATCTGGGGAATTATGAGCTTCTGCTGACGCCGCACGCGTTCATGACGGGCGCCGATTACGTGGATCAGAAAGTCACGCTCCCATTGCGCTGGCTTCTGATCGTGGTCACGCTCGGGGCTGTGCCCCTGGTCTGGACGCGGAGATATAAGCAGGCAGTGGTTGTGGTCGCCGGCTTCTTCATGCTGCAACTGGCGGTGCCGGCAGTGGTGCAAGCCGTGTACGTGCGGCCGAACGAAATCTCCATTGAACGGCCCTACATCCAACGGCACATTCAGGCGACGTCGATCGCTTTCGGCCTGAATCGAAAAGCCACCGAACGCCCGTTTGACGCCTCCGGGCAACCTTCGGTCGATCCCGTGCAGGACGCCACGCTGCTGGATAACGTGCGTCTGTGGGATCTTCGCGCCTACAACGCCACAATCACTCAAATTCAGGCCCTGCGCCCTTACTACACTTTTCCGGCCACCGACGTGGACCGTTATTACATCAATGGCGAAATCAAGCAGGTCCTGCTGTCTCCCCGCGAAATCGACGTCAGTCAATTGTCCGCCGGGGCCAGCCAGAGCTGGATCAATCCGCGCTTCATTTACACGCACGGTTTCGGCGCCGTTCTTTCCGAGGTCAACAAGATCACTCCGGACGGCCTTCCCGTCCTGCTGATCAAAAATGCTCCCACGGAAATCGACGTGCCCGGGATTAAGCTGACCCGCCCGCAGATCTACTTCGGCGACAAGACGCAGGATCCCGTGTTTGTGCATACGGCTCGCGAGGAATTCGATTATCCCTTGGGCGACCAGAACAAGTATTCGACCTACGATGGCTCGGGAGGTTTTCCCATAGGATCATTTTTTACCAAGGTGGCCGCCGCGATCTCCGAGGGCGAGCCGAACATCATCTTCACCAGTTATCTGACCGGACAGAGCCGCATGATGATTCACCGCAGGGTGGAGGATCGCCTGAAGCATGTGGCCAGCTTCCTGCTCTGGGACCAAGATCCGTACCTGGTGATCACCGATGACGGCAGGCTGGTCTGGATGGTGGATGCCTATACCACGTCGCTCGCGCACCCGTATTCGGCGACGCTTCCTGTGGCGGGACTGGACCAGGGCGCCAATTACATTCGCAACTCGGTCAAGGCCACCGTGGACGCGTATACCGGAAAAATTGCGCTGTACGTGTTCGATCCAACCGACCCCATCATTCAGGCATACGAGCATCTGTTTCCGAAACTGTTCCTTCCGGCATCGGCCATGCCCCCCGATCTGCGGCGCCACGCGCGCTATCCCGAAGCGATGTTCCGCACGCAGGCCGAGGCTTACCGGACGTTCCACATGCGGGATCCTCAGGTGTTTTACAACAAGGAAGACATCTGGGACATTGCCCGCAATCTGTTTGGGCAATCGGGGAGGCCCGAGCCCGTGCAGCCCATGTATATCGTGGCCACTTTGCCTGGCGAGAAAAAACCGGAGTTCCTGATGATTCTCCCGTTTACTCCGCGGGGAAAAGATAATTTGATCGGGTGGATGGCCGCGCGCTGCGATGGAGACAATTTGGGGGACCTGATTTTTTACCAGCTTCCAAAACAGCAACTGGCATACGGCCCCATGCAGATTGAGTCGCGCGTCGATCAGGATCAGAATATTTCCAAGGACCTCACGCTGTGGAACCAGCAGGGTTCGCGCGTGCTCCGGGGGAATATTATCGCTCTCCCGGTGACCGGAGGTTTCCTGTACGTTGAGACGATTTACATCCAGGCCGCCGAAGCGCGCATGCCGCAACTGAAAAAAGTGGTTCTGGCGCTGGGCGACCGGATGGCTTACCGGGATACGTTCGATGAGGCGTTGACCGACCTGATTGGTGGCGCTTCACCGCCGGCCCAGGCCGCCGCGCCGGCTCCTGCCGCCGCCCAAACCGTGTCTACACCCGCGAAACAGCCAAGTGTTCCAGCTCTAGCCGAACGCGTTCGCAAGATACGCGATCAGGCCGAACAATTGGTCCGCGAACTCCAGGATCTGGAAAAACAGGCAGGGAAGAAGTAGCCGCTCCGGTTGCTCGATTCCACCGGCAGTAGGACAGGCTTTTTATCCAGAGTGAAGCGAAGAACAGCCTGTCCTGCTGATTCACGGATTGCGGGGAATGCGGGCTATTGTGTTCCCGACGAAGGCATTTGAGGGGATGAGTTTCCCTGCGAATTTACAGGCGGATGGCCGGGAGGGAGGGAACTTCCAGACGGCTCTCCCACAAGGTCTCTGAAATTAGGCAATGGCGTGGACGATGGCGGCATCGTGTTCTGCTCGGAATTTTCACCCGGCGCGGGGTGCTGCATCATCCTCCCCATCGGCTGGGTGTTTTTCACCACCCATTTGTCATTTTGCTTTTCCAACGTATAGGCGACCTGCATGCCTGTTCCCGGGGTCGCTCCCGTTTTCGGAAGAAACTCCACTTGTACATGTGCCTGGTTGCCCTGAATGGATACGCTTTGGATGTTCATATCCATGGCGTCCAGGTTGATGCTTTTGAGTGAGGCCAGGTGCTCGTTGATTCCGGATCGGATGGCGTCGTTGCCGCTTTCCGGTTTCTTGCAGCCGCCGAAGAATACAAGAAAGCCGAAGAGAATCGAGAAAAACGCCGCGCGCTTCATGCCAATCTCCTTTTGAACCCCAACGAAATCATTCTGGAACATGATTGTATCGAAAGTCCCTGAAACCGGTTTGGTGCAAAGCCCAACTTGTTCACAACATGGCCGGCAGGTTCGATTTCACCGGTGCAAGCCCGGCTGCCAGCGCACGTCCTGCTTGCCTTTATCGTTCAAGAAGCGCGCAAGAACAAACAGAAGATCCGAGAGGCGATTGACAAAATGGAGGATCGCTGGATTTACGGGTTCCTCGGAAGCCAACCGCGCGATTTCCCTTTCCGCGCGCCGCGTCACCGTTCGGGCATGATGCAAATGGGCGGAAGCCGCGCTGCCACCGGGGAGCACGAAACTATCCAGCGGCGCGAGCTCGGCGTTGAACACGTCAATTTTATTTTCCAGCCAGGCGACCTGCTCCTGGGTCACGCGAAGCGATGGCGTTTCCGGTCCGGGACGTTCCGGCCGGCACAGATCCGCGCCCACGTCGAACAGGTCATTCTGGATGTGGAACAGAGTCTGGAGAACCTCGTCCTGGCGGACGTGCAGCAGGGCGATGCCGATCACGGAGTTGGCTTCGTCGACACAGCCGTAAGCGGCCACGCGGAGATGAAATTTGGGCAGGCGAGAGCCGTCGCCAAGAGATGTTTTGCCGTCGTCCCCGGTGCGCGTGTAGATCTTGTCGAGTCTCATGGTGAATTCCGTGTCGCCAACAAATCGTATCCTGTATCGCCACCGGCGGAAAGATAAATTGAAATCGCAGCCCTTGACTAAAAAGCCTCTTGGCAATACCTTGTGAAGATATGAGCGCAATAACTCTGAAAGTTAACGGGCAGACGCATAATCTGGATGTCGATCTCACCACTCCGCTGCTGTACATTCTGAGCGACGACTTGGCACTGCGCGGCCCGAAATTCGGTTGCGGCCTGGGCCAGTGCGGCGCCTGCACGGTCATCGTGAAGGGGCAGGCGATTCGCTCCTGCATCACGCCGGTGGAAGCGGTGCAGGGCGTGGAGATCACCACCCTGGAGGGCTTGGGAACCATCGACAAGCCACACCCCATTCAGAAAGCCTTTATCGGGGAAGAGGCCGCGCAGTGCGGGTATTGCCTGAGCGGCGTGATCCTGACCGCCAAGGCCTTTCTCGACAAGCATCCCAAGGCCACGGAAAAAGAGATTCGAGAAGGAATGTCGCGCGTTTTGTGCCGCTGCTTCACGCACACGCGCATGCTGCGCGCGATCGAGCGCGCCAAACAGGAGATGGCAGGATGAAAAAACCATCTCAATCCGAAAATAAATTTTCGAAATCATCCGGCGAGGCCCTGGAACGCGCCGGTTTTTCCCGCAGGTCCTTTCTCAAGGGGGGCGGCGCGCTGGTCATCGGTTTCAGCATGGGCGGCGTATTTTCCGCCACCGAAGCGCTGGCGCAAAGGCGAGCGGCTCCGGGCTCCCCCCGGCCAATGAGCTCGACTCCTGGATCGCCATCGGCGCCGACGGCAACGTGACCGCCTACACCGGAAAAGTGGAACTTGGGCAGGGCATGTCCACGGCGCAAACGCAGCTTGTGGCCGAGGAACTCTGTGTTCCGTTTCATCGCGTGAATTTGATTATGTCCGATACGTCCATGACGCCGGATCAGGGCGTCACTTCCGGAAGCCAGTCGCACCCCACCAATTTTAATCACCGCAATCTGGCGCAGGCCGGAGCCACGGCTCGAGAGGCGCTGTTGCAGATGGGATCGAAACACCTCGGCATTCCCGTGGAACAGCTGGTCGCCGTGGACGGTGAAATCCGGTCGAAGAAAGACGCGTCGAAAAAAGTGGGTTACGGCGAACTCGTCGCGGGGAAGAATTTCAATCTGAAGCTGGATCCCGCCGCCAAACGGAAGCCGGAAAGTGAATGGACGGTTCTCGGCAGGCCCATGCCGCGCCCGGATATGGCCGAAATGGTCACCGGCCGGTTCGAGTTCGTGCAAAATGTGCACCTTCCCGGAATGCTGCATGGAATGGTGGTGCGGCCCGGGGCTGTGGGCGCAACGCTGGTGAACGTGGACGAAAGTTCCGTGGCGGGGCTTCCGGGCCTGGTGAAAGTGGTCGTGAAAAAGAATTTTGTCGGGGTGGTCGCGGAGAAGCCCTGGCAAGCCATCCAGATCGCCGACAAGTTAAAAGTGACGTGGTCGGCCGGGTCGGGACTTCCCAGCCAGGCGACGTTCTACGATCATTTGCGAAATCAAAAGCCCACGCATGACACCCTGGTTGTGAACTCCAACGATGTGGAACAGAAACTGGGTGAGGCTGCCACACAGTTGAAGGCCACCTACTATCACCCGTACCAGATGCACGGGTCGGTCGGCAGTTCCTGCGCCGTCGCCGACGTGCAGGGCGACAAAGCCACGGTCTGGTCGCCGACGCAGGGCGTCTGGCCCCTGCGCGGCACGTTGTCCATGCTGCTGGGACTCAAACCCGAGAACGTGCGCGTGATTTTTCGCCGGGGTGCCGGCTGCTACGGGATCAATGGAGCCGACACGGTGAGCTTCGATGCCGCGCTGCTTTCGCAGGCTGTCGGCAAACCGGTGCGCATACAGCTCAATCGAAGGCAGGAGATGGCGTGGGAGAATTACGGCTTCGCGTTTGTCCTGGATGAGCGCGCGGGCCTGGACGCGAATGGAAATATCATCGCCTGGGAGCAGGAAGCATGGTCCCCGGTGCTGGGAAACCGTCCCGGCTACAGGACTCCGGGAAACGTCATCACGGGATTGCTGGCGGGTTTTGAGCCCGAGAAATTCGAAGCTCGCTCACCGGCGCCTGAGCCGACCCAGTACGGGAACCGCGGCAATGCGGTCGCGTCTTACATGGCGGGCCGTGTAGGCGGCGTTGCCCAGGGCACCGGCACGATCACCTCCGAGCGCTCTTTGCTTCACAATGTCGAATCGCCGTTTTGGACCGGTCCGTTGCGTTCGCCGCAGCGCCTGCAGAACACATTTGCGCAGGAAAGTTTCATGGACGAAATGGCGGCCAAAGCGCAAATCGACCCGCTCGAATTTCGACTGCGTCACCTGAGCGAGCCGCGGCTGATCGATGTGGTTCGGGCCGCAACCCGGGCGGCCAACTGGGAGGCACGTCCTTCGCCGAATCCGGCCAGGAAGAAAACGGGTGTGGCTAGCGGCCGCGGGATGTCCTGCGTGGCGTATGAGGGAGACAACGGATACGCCGCCATGGTCGCTGAAGTCGAAGTGGAACTGGCTACCGGGAAGATCATCGTGAAACGCATTGTGGTCAGTAATGATTCCGGCCCCATCTCGAATCCCGACGGCTTGCGAAACCAGATGGAAGGCGGCGCCCTGCAGGGCATGAGCCGCGCGCTGCTGGAAGAAGTGACCTGGGACGACCAGAATGTGACGTCGGTGGACTGGAGAACCTACCACTCCCTGTATCTCGGCTTCGATGTTCCGAAGATCGAAACGATTCTGCTCAACCGGCCGGATCGCGACGCCACCGGAGCGGGTGAAACTGCCATCACCATCGTTTCCGCGGCTATCGGAAATGCGATCTTCGACGCCACAGGCGCTCGTATCCGGGAGATACCTTTCACCGCCGAGCGCGTCAAAGCCGCGCTGTCAACCTGATTCAAAAATCGCGCTTTTTTTTATTCCCCATCCGGCAAGGCCGCGAAGCGGCCTGCCGAATGGGTGTGGGTGGCTTTTTCGATTCGTTTCCGCGCGAGGATGCGCGGGCCGCCGTTCACTGCCCTTACTTTTTCCCCATGGCCATGTTTTCGTCGTTCTTCACGGTCGCCAGCGCGACGATATTCTTGCCGCTTTCGGTAAGGGCGAGCTTGCCGTCGGCGAAATGGGCCATGTTGCGCACGACGCCGCCGCCGGCGGGAATCACCCAGGTTTGAAATTTCTCGGTCCGGGGATCGAAGCGCACGAGGGTGTTGGGTTTCACGCCGGACTCGCTGTACCATACGATGCCGTTCACGATCGTAATTCCGTACGGGCGTGATTTCGGGCCGCCGGGAGAGAGCCATTCCTGGGTCATTTTATTGGTCCTGGTATCGAAGCGGCCCAGATAACCGCGCGAGAAATCCGTGTAGTAGAGAACGTCGTCGGAGGTGATGGCGACGCGCCGCGGGCGCGCATCTTCATTGGGCAGCGTGTATTCATGGATCGCCATCGTTTCCGGATCGATGCTGGCGATTTTCGGCGCGCCGTATTCCATAAAATACGGAACCCCCTTCGAAGTCACAACCATGCCGTAAGGATTCGCTTTCGGCGTGGGCACGGATTCCGTTTTTGCCTTCCCGGTCTGCGGATCGAGCCGCCCCACGATGTTGGCGCCCTGCGCGGTGAACCACAGGATGCCTTTCTGATCAAAAATTGGCGTATGAGGATCGCGCACGGCCGGATCGAGCGGATACTCGGTAAATTTCCCGGTTTTCGGATTGAGCTTGCCAATATAGGCCTTGAAATTTGCTGTAAACCAGATGTTGCCCTGCTTGTCCATGGTCAACCCATGCGGGCCGGATCCCCGCGTAGGCGGATGAAATTCCTTGATCACGCCGGTCTTGGGATAGATGTGCCCCAGCAGGTTGGCCATGTGCCCGGTGTACCAGATGGTGCCGTCCGGCGCAGCCAACGGGTCGTGAGGACGCGAGCCGGGCGTGGGCAACTTCCATTCTTGAAAAGTGACTTTGACGTTTCCGGGAATCACCATGGGCGCCGGCGCGGGCCGCTCCGGGAAATTCTTGATCAGGTAGTCGGTGACGACGCCGACCTTGTCTTTCGGCACGGGCGCGCCGACATTGAGCATCATGGCCATGGTGGTTCGCCACTCGTCCGGCGTGTGGCCGGAATTGACGACGTTTCTGAGGCTGTGGCACAGGGAGCACGAAGTCTGAACGATATCCTTGCCTGTGCCGTCGGGCAGTTGAATCGGCGCGTGCGCGTCCATTTGTGCCTGGCCCCGCGCGGGGTACCCGAACGCGAAGACGGTTCCGACGATCAATAGCAAAACTGATTTAGACCGCATTGCTCCTCCATCGAAATATGCTCATTGTGCTTAGAATCTCGATCCTTGCGTCCGGTTACAAAAATATTCGCGTTCTCCCGGACGCAGGTCTTGCTTGCAACTGCACCCGAAGTGTAATACTAACTCTATCTGGCCGGATTGTGTGAAATGCAATCTCCAGAGCATTCTGGCATTGAAAAGGGAGGAAATTGAGAATGAGAATCACCGTCGTGCAATCCTTAAAGGCCGTGGCGCTTGTATTGGCGGCCGGCATGCTTCCCGTGGCCGCTCAGCAGGCGGCGCCGCCCGCGCCGCAGTTCATCATGTCGAGTCCCGCATTTCGTGATGGCGGCAACATCCCGGTGAAGTACAGCTGTTCGGCAAAACCCAACTTCGTGTCCCCAGCCCTGCAATGGAGCAATACCCCGAAGGACGCGGCCAGCTTCACGCTGATTTTTCATGATCCGGACGCGCATCCCAGGAAGGGAATGTCGGACGTAACTCACTGGATTATGTGGAATATTCCCGCAACCGCAACGCACCTCCCCGAAAACGTTCCCGCCATGGCGCAAATGGCCGACGGCGCGATCCAGGGCAAGAATATTCGCGGGGTGAACGGATACCAGGGTCCTTGCCCGCCGCCAGGCAAGCCGCATCACTACACGTTCGAACTGTATGTGCTGGATACCAAGCTGGCCGCAGGCCCGGAAGCCACACGCGAGGACATCCTGAAGGCCATGGACGGCCACATCATCGGGAAAGCCGTCTATATCGGATTGTTCCATCGATAGTAAATAAGCGGAAGTAGACTGGCGATAGCAGATAGACGACAGGAGAACGACGAACGGCGATTGGTCCTGGTGCAAACTTCAGCAACGGGCGGCACGAAGGACTATGGATACAGGGTTAAGTGGGACAGAGGCGGGTGGGTTAGTTTACCTTAAAGTTTAAGGTACTCCCGCCTCTGTCGCTTAACTGGTGAGTTATATCAGAGATGTGAGGCGCAGTGCAAGCCTGGATACGTTCATTTGCAAACAATATTCAGGTTTCTGTGAGCCTTGATTACGGCTTCATTACGGCTCCCGCCGCATGCACCGCAGCGCGTAATTCGGGCTCGCACCCTTGCAAGCCAAGTCCTATAAAATCAATCCATTGGACTGGACGAAACGGCCCCGCATCTCCCTGCTAGTTAATGGCGAAGCAATAGAATAGCCCTGCGCCGCCCGTGCTTACCAGATTCTCCTGGCTGCAGCCCCGACTGGGATGCGCCGAGTTCCACGAAGTGTTTCCGGCACCGTTGCGGTCGGAATGGCCGAGTTGCGCCGTGCCGGTCGTGTCACTGGTCCAGTTGCTGCAGGTGTGGTCGGCGCTATCGGTGTAGGCCGTGCCGTCGGTCTGTGAGCCGGTCAGCATATCGTGCCGGTTGGGCTTGTCACCGCGGCCGTTGACGATCTCGCCCTTTTCGTTCAGGGCGGACAGCTTGACCAGATTATTCCCGCGACGCGCCAGTTCGGCCGTGTCGCCATGCAGATCGGCAAGCCCGTTGGCGATTTTTTCGCCCTTGGCGTTGTACCAGGGGCCCGTGCCGATGCGATCCCGCGCATTGATGGCGGGCTGTCCGGCAGTGGCCTGCGTGCTCAGGTACGCGTGCCACGTTTTCGTGCTGCCCACCGCGGTGGCCAGCGTCTGGCAGATGCGGTCGGCTCCTGCCAGGCCTCCCAGATTGGCGCCGTCTCCGGACCCCGCGCTGGTAATGAAGAAGCTCATGGGTTCTGGGGGAGTCTGTGCGGCGGGCTGTTGGGCAAGCGCCAGGAACGATCCGAAAACCGACAAGGCGACTGCTGCGAATACAGCTTGAATCTTTTTCATGGATGTCTCCTTAGAGTGTGCTGCGCATAAAGCCCTGTCGGAAGAATGTTGGAATGTTCGGAGTGTAACGAATACTCCGGAACGCCGCAACACATTTGAAAACCTGCCTGCGCTTGCGGCCGGCTTGGTCTGTGCGCGGGATTCTTGCTGGTGATCGCTGTCACAGCCGGCTCGGCTCGGCGGATGTTAAAATTTTCTTATAAAGGGCATGCATGGGAAAAGATTTACCTCTCGGATCTGTTGGCGGAAGGGGGCAAAGTCATGAACATAAGAAAACGGAATTATGGTTCGCGTTACATTCAAATGGAGGAGGGGACGCAGCGCGCCAGGCCCGTGCTGCACCAGCACGCCAGGGAAACCCAACCCTTCGGAAAAATCGTCAAATTGTCGATCGCTCTGGATGAAACCGCCTGCAAATCGAGCATCACAAACTTGAATCAGATCCTTGCCGACACGATGACCTTGCGCGACATGTACAAGAAGCATCACTGGCAGGTGGCCGGCTCCGCGTTCTATCCGTTGCATCTGCTCTACGACAAGCATTACGGCGAGCAGAACGAACTGGTGGACGCCATTGCCGAACGGATTCAACTGCTGGGCGGCGTCAGTATTGCCATGGCTCCCGACGTTGCGGAGACCACCATCATTCCGCGCCCGCCTCGTGGCAGGGAAGAGGTGCCCGTGCAGATTTCCCGGCTCCTCGAAGCGCACGAATTCATCCTGAATGAAGCGCGCGCGATGGCGCGGGAAGCTTCCCAGGCCGGAGATGACGGCACAAACGATTTGCTGGTGAGCGATGTGATCCGCTCCAACGAATTGCAGGTGTGGTTTCTGGCCGAACATCTGGTGGCCGCGCCGGTGCAGCGTCCCGAGCGGGCCAGAGTTACTGCGGCGGGGCGATAGTTCACCCGGCGCATGCTTTTTGCGGGCCATAAGAATTCGCCGCAACAAGCCGCCAACCAGGCTCGGAGAAAGTCGGCAGAGAGCCATGGCTGTGCTCTTTGTCTGTTCTCCGCGCGCTCTTTCCCTTCTGTATTCGATATTCGTCCTGTCCCGAATCAGATGTTACGAATCAGGGATTTTTCGCCGCGGCGGATTTCTCTCGAATCATCCCGGCCAGTTCGCGGGTGACCGGCACGTGCAAGCCGTGTTCGATGGCCCCGCGCAGAATCGGCCCGGCAATGGCGTCCAGTTCGGGCGGGTTTGCCGCGGCAACGTCTTTCTGCATCGAGCTGCGTCCGTTCGGCGGCATTTTGTCGAAGAATGGAATGAACGCGGCGGCATCGAGCGGCGTACCGCCGGCGGTGCTTACGGCGCAGGCCTCGCGGACGGCCGCCTCCAACCTGGCGCGCCACGCTGGATCGGCATTCACTTCGCCGATGGTCATGGACGCCGCCGTGGTCGTGAGCGCGTAGGGCGCGAGAAAAGCGAGTTTGTTCCATAGAATTTGCATCTCGTCGGCGCTGAACCGGCAGTGGAAACCGAATTGCCTCAACTTTTCCAGTACCGGCGCCAGCCTGCTTTCACCGATGGAAGACACGGCAAGCCGCGCGACCTTTCCCCGGTGCACAATCTTGCCCGGCGCGATGCGCTCAGACTCCACGCCAATCGTTGCTGGCACAACGCGGTCATGGCCGAAGCGCGCCCGGAGCATCGCGACGTGGTCGATGCCATTCAGCAGAGGCACAACGGCGCCGAGTTGTTCGGGGTTGACGGTCACGCTGTTTAAAGCGGAATCGAGCTGTGTTGCCTTGACCGTAATCCACAATACATCGAACGGCTCTGCAACCGCCGCGGCGCGCTCCACCGGAACGCTGAACGTGCCGAAAATGCTTTCCAGCGACAACTCCGCCGGATAGCTTTCCAGCGCCTCCGGCCGTAGCACCAGCGTGACTGCCTCCCCCGACCTGGCCAGCGCCGCCCCCATCAGCCCGCCGACACCGCCCGCTCCCAGAATTGCGTGACGCATGTTCGCCCCCGTGTTCTCAATGGCCCGTTCCGATGGCCGATTCGAAAGTACGATCCATATTGTACGCCGAGTTCGGTTGCGCGCAGCCCCTGGAAGGGCACAGGGGAAAGAGTGGAAGATAGAAGATCATTCATTCTTCTTCCATCCTTTATAATATTCTCTCGAGAAGAATTAATGCACTTTAAGAAACCTGCGCGCACATCGCATGCGCGTAGAAGCGATTCACAGGTGCTATGATTTTGCTATGTTGACAGAGAAGACCGCATCGAAAATTGCTTACTTCTCCATGGAGATTGCCCTGGACCCCGCGATTCCAACCTATGGCGGCGGTCTGGGAGTCCTGGCGGGAGACATGCTTCGGTCCGCTGCCGACCTGGCATTGCCGATCGTGGGTGTGAGTCTGGCGTACCGGAAAGGGTATTTCCGGCAACACCTGGACACCGAGGGGAATCAGTTCGAGGAACCCGATCCTTGGGATCCGGCAACCGTGCTGCAGCCCATGGAAGCGGTGGTCACCGTGCGTATCGAGGATCGCGATGTTCATGTCCGGGCATGGCGCTATAGCATTCGCGGCTTTTCCGGAGCCGTCGTTCCCGTCTTCTTGCTGGACACGGATCTGCCCGAAAATTCGGAATATGACCGCACCCTCACCGATTCGCTCTACGGCGGCGACCAGCGCTATCGTATATGCCAGGAAGGTGTGCTGGGGTTCGGGGGCGTCGAACTGCTGCAGAGCCTGGGGATTAAAAATATCAGCAGCTATCATATGAATGAAGGGCACGCGGCGTTTCTAACGCTTGCCCTGCTTGAGGAGACGCTCAAACTGCGCCGCTACACGGTTCCCGTGGAGGCGGACATTGAAGTCGTCAGGCGCCACTGCATTTTCACAACGCACACCCCGGTGCAGGCCGGGCACGACCGGTTCCCGTGGGAACTGGTTCGCCAGGTGCTCGGGGAAGATCGGATGGCGCTGCTGCACAATACGGGTTTCGCCGACGCCGGCATGCTGAATATGACCGACCTAGCGATTCATTTTTCCCGGTATATCAACGGCGTGGCCATGCGGCACGGGGAAGTGTCCCAGGGGATGTTTCCCCATTTTCCGATCCATGCCATTACCAACGGAGTTCATGCGGCCACCTGGGCGTCACCGGCGTTTCAGGATTTGTTCGATCACGAAATTCCGGAATGGCGCCGCGATAATTCATACATGCGCCATGCCGTCGGCATTCCCCTGGAGAAAATCCAGAAAGCGCATTGCCTGGCCAAGGCCGCCCTGGTGAAAGACGTGGCGAAGCGGACCGGAATGGCGCTCGACGAATCCGTGCTGACCATCGGTTTTGCGCGGCGCGCCGCGACCTACAAGCGCGCGGACCTGTTGTTCACGGACATCGAACGCCTGAAAGCCATTGCCGCCTCGGTGGGCCCCATCCAGATCCTGTACGCGGGGAAAGCGCACCCGGCGGATGCCGGCGGCAAGGCCCTGATCCATCGCGTGATTCAGTCCGCCGGAGGCCTCAAAGACTTTATCAAGATCGTGTATCTCGAGAATTACAGCATGGACCTGGCGAAATATCTGACTTCAGGCGTCGATCTTTGGCTGAATACTCCGCAACGTCCGCAGGAAGCATCGGGGACCAGCGGCATGAAAGCCGCCTTCAACGGCGTCCCCAGCCTGAGCGTGCTGGACGGCTGGTGGGTCGAAGGCTGCGCCGAAGGTGTGACGGGCTGGGCGATCGGGAACGATGGCAAGCTCAACGGCGACGAATCGGCGATCGAGAGCGCGTCTCTGTATGATAAACTTGAGCGTCAGATCATTCCCATGTATTACCAGGCGCGGGATGCTTATGCGCAGGTCATGCGATCCTGCATCTCGCTGAACGCGAGTTTCTTCAACACGCACCGCATGGTGGGCCAGTACAAAGCGAACGCGTATTCCCCCAAAGCCTTGATCAAGAATGCAAAAGAAATCTGAGCGGACACGCCCCCGGTTCGATTTGCTTTTGCGGCGTGTTTGCAGCTTTGCTATGCTCGTGAATTCGAAGCGTGGCCGTGCGAATTCATGTATGGACGGCGAGCGCAATCCTGGTTACGGCGATGGGCGAGTCGCGTGTCGATCGAGGATGTGTCGGGGACTTCACGATCCCGCCCGGTTCATCGCCGAAAATTTGGCAGTGCGATTTTCAAATGCAGTCAAATTCTGAGGAAAGGATGGGATAAATGTCCACCGAACAGAATAAAGCGCTCGTCCGCGAACACTACGCGGCATTTCTCGCGAAGGATTGGGACGCGATCACACGGCAGGTGGGTCCCGAATTTACCGACCACGACGCGCCTCCCGGAATCGGTCGCGGACCCGAATCGGTGAAGCAGTATCTGGCGATGCTATTGCGCGCATTTCCGGACATCCAGATCACGGTCGAAGATGAAGTGGCGGAAGGGAACCTTGTCGCGGTGCGTGCCAAGTGGCGCGCCACCCACCGGGGAGAATTCCTTGGTATCCCGGC
The DNA here is from genome assembly GCA_963746945.1 of Terriglobia bacterium. Classification (GTDB taxonomy): domain Bacteria; phylum Acidobacteriota; class Terriglobia; order Acidiferrales; family UBA7541; genus Palsa-360. Next base: position 408,591 of record CAVVDG010000003.1, read on the forward strand.
GACAAACCGGGAGGTCGCATTTTCGGGGATGGTTTTCTGGCGCATCGAGAATGGCCATCTCGTCGAACGCTGGGCCAATATGGACCGGGTGAGCCTGATGCGCCAGCTGCAGGGCGCGTCCTGATTTCCCAATGAGTTTGGGCCAGGCCGCGTGCCATTTGATTTTGCATGGACGTTTCAGCGGTCGAGCGTCAGTCCGGAAAGCCATTTCCTGCCCAGCGCGTACAGCGCGTCCGCTTCGGGCCCTTTCAGGCCGGGCATATCGGTCTTGACCTTGAATCCCAGGCTGGACTGCAGGTAAGCGAGGTGCCGGTAGCCTTCGGGAAATTGCGCCAGGATTTTCGGATCGAGTTGCACCGTTTTGGACGGGTCGACGGGATCCATGCGGTCTTTTTCGTAAAACAGGCGCCGCAGGACGATGGCCCAGCGATCGTTGCGCTTCTCGAAGAAATCGTAGAAGCGGCCCGTGCACAGAACGTCCACCTGGACGTCGTGCACCATGGCGCGCTGTGAGATGGTCATCTTGGTTTGCGCAATGGCGCGCGCGCCGGCGATCTCGACCGACGTTCCGCCCAGCAGGTGGAGAATACTCACGCCGCGTTTCCAGCCTTCCTGGTTGACGCGGATGAATTCCTCGAACGTTCCCTGGAACCACGTGGCCATCATGACGCCTTCTTCGTGCCACACGGTGCGGAAGCGTTCCCAGTCGCCGGAGTCGCGCCATACGGCCCAGTTTTCCACCACTTCCTTGATGGCCAGCGTGTCGAGCATTCTTTGATCCATGTCAGGCCTTCACATACGTGGTCAGGAATGCACGCGCGAGGTCCCAGGCCTGCCTGGCCGCGGTTTCCTTGTAGCTGGCGCGCGCATCGCAGAAGAATCCGTGGTCGGCGTCGGAAAATTCCACGTTGACGTACATCTTTTTCGCTTCTTTCAATGCGTCCACAACCGCGCGGACCTGGTCCTGTGGAATGTGCGTATCCAGGCCGCCCCAGAACATCAGCATCGGCGCATGCAATTGGGATGCTCGCGGCAGAAGTCCCGGAGCGATGCCTCCGCCATAAAATGAAATCGACGCCTTCAGGGGAAGCGCCGAGTTCGCCAAAAACGACACGCGCCCGCCCATGCAGAAGCCCACGCTCGCCGTGCAGCTCGGCAGCACGCGCGGATTCTTCTGCAGCCAGTCAAAGGCCGCCTGCGCGTCCGCGAGCAGGCCCTCCGGGGTCAACGCCTGCATGTGCGGCATGCAAGACTGAAAATTCGTGTACGTTCCCTCGAAGCCCGGCCCCGAGCGGTGAAATAATTCCGCTGCGATCGCTACATAGCCCTGCTTGGCGAAGCGTTCGGTGATATCCCGAATGTGCGCGTTCACGCCAAAGGCTTCCTGAAAAACAAGCAGGCCCGGCAGTTTTTCGCCCTCGGCCGGAGTGGCCACGTAGGCGTTCATCGAAGTTCCGTCGGCAACCCGCAGTGTGATTTTTTCTGTTCGCACGTTCTCCATGTTTCCTCCTTGCGTGTGGTCGGTATGAGAGCCCGGCTATCATAGCCACTGGCGCGTGAAATTTCGAGGCAGAAGTGACGACAAACTTCCCGAAATCCCGTGGAACGATCCGTGCGTCGAAATCGAAATGTTTCGCGCGCACAATTGCAAACCTGTACTACGCCGCACCACCTGTCCTTGTGTACCATTGACGCGGTTTCTCCCCAGGCCTAAGCTCTTGATGGGCGCGGACTAGCCTGCTGTTTCGCAATGCGGCCGGGTCCGTCCTCTGAGGGAACTTGCAATGGCTGATTTTCGAGAAATGCGTGCCCCGCGTATTCCAGGCAGGACCGTTCAAAACGCCAAGAGAACGATACCGGCCAACAGATCTGAGAAGCGCAGGGGCGTGCGGGTGAATTCACAGGTACCCGTGGTCGTGGAGTGGGACACGGGGGGCGAACTGCAGCGTGGGGAGGCTCAAACGCGCGTGGTTGGACCCTACGGATGCATGGTGGTGCTGCCGCGGAGCCTGGAAGTCAAACAGCAAATCCAACTGACGAATCTGGTCAGCAAGCAAAGCAATCCAGGCGTTGTCGTCTGGCGCGGCCACGAGCGCGCGGAGGGCTGGGAACTGGGTATCGAATTGACAAATCCGCAAATGGATTTCTGGGGGCTGGAGCTGTGATTCATTCCAAAGAACAATCCGAGCGTGGCATGGCCTTGCTGCCCGGAGAAGAACGCCGGCGCAGCCAGCGCGTCATTGTCCGCGTACCCGTCACATTGGAAGTGACTTTGAAGGGACAGAAAATGACGGTCTCCGCCAACACGGTCGCAGTCAATATCCACGGCGCGATGGTGTTGTGCAAGCGCACGTTCGATGCGGAAACCAGGTTGGAAATTCAGAACGACCGCACCAGTGAGCGCACCACCGCCCGCGTCACGCGCACACCTCGCGAAAGCGCCGAGGGCTATCTGATCCCCTTGGAATTCACCACCCCATCACCCACGTTCTGGCAGATCTCTTTTCCGCCCAGCAACTGGAAGTAGTCCGGCGTGTGACCGCCGCAGCCCCTTTTCCATGTGTGGGCTCTACTTTTGCGTTGCGCCCCAGCGGTGAAGCGCGCCACGCGCCGCAATGGCGATTTACCCGATCCGGCATTGTCTCCGAGATAGTGCTCAGGGGGGCGCTCCCGAGCGCGTCTTCCTGCATTCCCTGGCCGGTGGTTACCTTACATATCATGATTGATTGCAAACAGCCTGCTGGTTATCCCTACCGCGCGGGAATAGACTTTGTGTGCGGGTGTTCCGGGAAGGCCTGGCTGGGAGTTCCACGGGAAAACCTGGAACCAAATCCTGCATCCAATGGAACTACCAACGGGCGGAACTGCAAAGGGCGGAACCGCCAACGGGATCACGGTTCACTTCCCGGGGTTTGGAGGCCGTAGGAATTCAATCGTTCACGCGCCGGCTTGATCTGAGGGAACTGTGAATCAACGATCCGTAAGAGTTCAGCACGTACTTGTGCGCGCGCTGTGCAGCAGCGGCCGCGTGGCGCAAAGCGCGAACGGTGTTCGACGGTTCGCGCGCGGCCGATATCCGGCGCTGCTGGCCGCCGTTTTTATCCTCATCCTGCCGCGCCTGGCCGCCGCGCAAGCCGTCAGGTTGCGCCCGCGGATTTCCGCGCAGGTGGACGAAGGGAAGTTGACGGTGTTGCGCGGCAACGTGCATCCGCTGGCGCGCCCCCAGTATGACCAGGGCGCGGTCGCCCCTTCCTTCCCGCTCGAACGCATCACCCTGCAGTTTCAACCGACGGCGGCGCAGCAGGCCGATCTGGACGCGTTGCTGGCCGCACAGCAAAACCCCACGTCGCCCAGTTTTCACCAGTGGCTGACGCCGGCACAGTTCGGCGACCGATTCGGCCTCGCGCAAGCCGACCTGGACAAAGTGACGGCCTGGCTGCAGGCGGACGGCTTCGTGGTCGTGGAAACACCGGCCAGCCGCAACATGATCGTGTTTAACGGCACGGCCGCGCAGGTGCAATCCGCCTTTCATACGGAAATTCACAATTACACGGTGAGCGGCAGGAAATTTTATGCGAATGCGGCCGAGCCTTCCGTCCCTTCCGCTCTGGCCGGCGTTGTGGCCGATATTCGAGGGCTCAATAACTACCGGTTGAAGCCCCGCTCGATTCGCAAAAGCCCGCAGAGCGGAATTCCGCAGCCGAATTTTACGTCGAGCATTTCCGGCAGGCACTACGTGACTCCCGGTGATTTTGCCGTGATCTATGACCTGAACCTTCTGTACAGCGCCGGCACGCCGATTGACGGCACGGGGCAAAAAATTGTGGTCGCCGGGCAATCCAACATCGTGCTCGCCGATGTTGCGGCGTTTCGCGCTGCCGCGGTGCTCCCGCCCAAGCCCCCCACGGTGATTCTCACAACGTCAAAAGACCCGGGGGTTATGAACGACACAGGGGACGAACTGGAGTCGAGCTTGGACGTCGAATGGGCCGGCGCGGTGGCCAAAAATGCGACGATCATTTTCGTCTATTCGAATATTGGAACTTTTGACGCGGTTCAGTATGCCATCACCCATAACCTGGCTCCCGTGATCAGCATCAGCTATGGCGCCTGCGAAGCCGTGTTTTCCTCTTCCGATTTGTCGAGTTTGACGGCCATGGCGCAGCAGGCAAATGCACTGGGAATTACGCTGGTGTCCTCTGTCGGAGATGCAGGAGCGACCGACTGTGACGGGAATCTCGGCAACTACCCCGCGACGCAGGGTCTGAATGTTGACGTGCCCGGCAGTTTGCCGTATGTGACCGGCGTGGGAGGAACCGAATTCGACGAAGGGAACGGCAGCTATTGGCAACCGGCCAGCGGGAGCGACGTCATTACTTCTGCGCAGATGTATATTCCGGAAAAAGTCTGGAATGATACTTTTTCGCAAAACGTGCTGTCCGCAGGGGGCGGGGGAGCAAGCTCGGTATTTGGAAAGCCTTCGTGGCAGACTGGAACCGGAGTACCGGACGACGGCGTAAGGGACGTTCCCGATGTCTCATTGAACGCCTCCCCCGCGCACGATCCGTACCTGATCTGCGCCCAATTCAAGCCATCGGGATCTAACACTTACACTTCCAGCTGTGTCAACGGGAATTTCGCTACACGGACAACAGCCTTTTAGCCTATGGCGGCACATCGTTCGGCGCGCCTACTTTTGCGGGGATTGTGGCGCTGATCAATCAGAAGACCGCCTCGGCGGGACAGGGCAACATCAACTACATTCTCTACCCGCTCGCCGCCAGTTCTTCGACTGCCTTTCATGACGTGACGTCGGGAGACAACAAGAGCCCCTGCACATCGGGGACGGAGGGTTGCCCGGATGGGACTCCGATCGGCTTCACAGCGGGGCTTGGCTACGATCAGGCAACAGGTCTTGGCACGATTGACGCAATGAATCTTGTGACCGCGTGGTCCAGCATCAGCGCGGGCGCCGGATCGACCCCCGTGCTCACCTCGATCAGCCCAACTTCGAAGGCGGCAAAATCGGGCGATTTTACTTTGACGGCCACCGGGAACAGTTTCGCCACAAACGCCCAGATTTTGTGGAACGGTTCGACGGCGGGCGTCACCATGCAATCCGGGGGCACGGCCACTTCGATCAAGGCGACGATTTCCAGCGCCCTGGTGGCCTACGGCACGGTGGCCTCGATTACGGTTACCAACGATGCCCGAAAGGCGGGGCAGTCCTCGGCAAAAACGTTTACCGTAACTGCTGCGCCTCCGCAAAACGACAACATTTCCAGTGCCATTACGGTGATTTCCAGCGACTTCACGAGCACTGTCGATAATTTCGCGGCCACAACGGAGGAGTTGACCGATCCAACTCCACTTTGTGCTTTAACGTCGTCAACTCCCAGCACGAACCCACGCACCAAGACGGTCTGGTGGTCGCTCACGCAAGCCAGCAGCGGAAGCGTAACGATTTCTACCATGGGCAGCACCTACGACACGACGCTTTCCGTATGGTCCGGCACGCCGGGCAGCTTAAACCTTGTGGCTTGCAATGACGATGTTTCTGGCGGGACTACATCCCAACTCGATTTTGCGGCAACGGCAGGAACGAAATATTTCATCATGGTCGCGCCGTATGGCCCGCCCGAGACAGGATCAGACCTGCTTGGTGGAAAAACGGTGCTGAACGTCACGAACGCGACGCCAGCGCCATTAAGCGTTTCGCCCTCCTCGAAGACGGTAGGAGCGGGGAATTCCGCAGCCTACACGATCACGAATACCGGCAACGTCTCATACGCCCTGACCTGTTTGGGATTGCCCACCGGTGCAGCATGCGTACCTGTGTCGGTAGGAGCACATTCGAATACTTCACTGGTAATTACCACAACGTCGCGCATCGCAAGCATTCCTCCATCAAATACAGGTAAGTATTTCCAGATGAATCTGTGGCCCAATACTGCAGGCGTATTGAGCGTGTTGCTGGCAATTCTCTTCATGGCGCGCAGGCGGAAGGGGTTTGCTTTAATTCCCCTGGGCACGCTTGCGCTTTTGCTGGTGATTGGCGCGGCAGGATGCGGGTCGACCGGAAGCGGCGGCGGAGGAGGACCTACGATCAATCCAAACGGCACTCCCGCAGGCACCTATACGATCACTGTGACGGGGACAGCCTCAGGTCAACCGACACAAACCACTACGGTCACGCTGGTTGTTACTTGATGGCGACGATCCAGGCTGCATTCGCGGGGCGCTCCGGGTAGGACAGGCTTCACTGTCTTCAAAAAAACAAAAAAATCGTCATTCCGAGGCAAGCCGCGTGCCGAGGAATCCCTCTTTTCATTGTTTTAAACCGAAGAGGGATTCCTCGCTTCGCTCGGAATGACGAGCAAAGGGAGTTTTTCGGCAGGCTGTTCAGCCTGTCAGGTTGGGGATTGGTGTGGGGCGGGTAGAAGCGAAAGGCGAAGAGCAGAGAGCAAGAGAAAAGGCAAACAGCAAAGGCAAACAGGCTGAAGCCTGTTCTACTTGAGACTGTATCAGATGTGGGTGGGAGAATGGCGCTTAGGGTCGCGATACAGCCAGGCGAAGGGCCGCGCGATCAGGCGAACATGAGCCGCCCAGTTACAATGGGCTCAATTTCCTTTGCGGCGCCGCCGGCACTGCCTCCGCGTCCAGATTTCCGCCCGAAACAATAATGCCGATATGGAGATCTTCGCCGCCGAGTTGACGGTGAAACGCCGGGGCGGCCGCAACGGCTCCGGAAGGTTCGACCGGGCATCGCAGATGCTCGGTGATCAGGTGCATGGAGCGGATGATTTCGTCTTCGCTGACCAGCAGGATGCGGTCCACGCGCTCCTGCAGGATGGCGAAGGTGCGGGGACACAGCGTGGCGCGCAGGCCGTCGGCGATCGTGAACGATGGCGCGGCAGGCTCGATGCGTCCGGAAGCAAGCGAGCGGGCCGCGTCGTCCGCATTGGCCGGCTCGCATCCGATCACCTGAATTTCCGGCCGCAGCGACTTTGCCGCGATGGCCGTGCCGGAAAGCAGTCCTCCGCCGGAAACCGGGGCGCAAATCATGTCCAGGTCGGGAATTTCCTCGAGAAATTCCAGGGCCACGGTGCCTTGTCCCGCGATCACGCGGTCATCATCGTAAGGATGAATCAGCGTGGCGCCGGTGTCATGCAGCAGTTCCTCGGCCGCGGCTTCGCGCGCCTCCAAAGTGGGTTCGCAGAACGTGATTTCCGCGCCGTAGGCCCGCACGGCGCGAACTTTCACTTTCGGCGCGTTGCGCGGCATCACTATCCATGCGCGAATCCCGCGCAATTGCGCGGCTAGGGCGAGCGCCGCGCCATGATTTCCCGAGGAGTGCGTGACCACGCCCCGCGCGGCTTCCGCTTCGCTGAGCGAAAAAACGGCGTTCGCCGCGCCGCGAATCTTGAATGACCCGGAAAGCTGCAGGTTTTCGCATTTGAAATACAGCGCTGCGCCCGCAAGATCATCGAGCGGGTAGGAAATCATCACCTGGGTTTGTTCGATGTGCGGGGCAATGCGGCGCTGCGCCTCCCGAATCTGCTGGAGGCTGGGTCCCGCGAAGGAAGGTGAGTTTGAATCGCTCAATGAAAGCGCTCTTCGACAGTGTGCATTATTGCACAGGTTGCCCCGGACCGTGTCACGTCACGCAACATGCCTGCATTTGCCTTGCTTTCGGTTTGTTCTGCCGTAGAATCAAGTTTAACCCCTTCCTACTATGAATCCGCGCGCGTTCTTGCGAGCGGGGAGGAAACCATGAGTTCCAGTGAACGGCGTATCGATACCCGAGTAAGCATCCGTGTGCCTTTGCGATTCCGCACACGCAATGCTCCGGATTCAAGCGAGCACATCGCCGAGTCGGAAAATATCTCTCAGCGGGGAATCTATTTTGAAACGGCAGTTCCCCTCAAAGTGGGCACAGCGGTCGAATTATGTCTGCGAATACCGCAGGCGCTGGCGGGGAAGACGGCAAGCGATGTCAGGTGCGTGGCGCGCGTCGTTCACGTTCGCCCCAGCGCGCTGGCCGGCGGCAAGGTGGGAGTGGGGTTGCACATCGAGCGATACGAGGCCACGGCCAAGGTCATGGCCAGGGATCGCTGGGCCAGCTGAGACCTCAGCGCGCCGCCCACGCAGCAGGAGCTGCCGGCTCAGTTTCCGCCGGCTGCAATTCGGACCGTTGCCTTCGCGCTGGTTACGTTTTCAAACTGGTCGTAGACGCGAACGGTGACGGTGTGCTCGCCCGGGGCAAGCTTCTGCAGCTGGAAGTCGTAACTTTCACGCGGCGCGTCGCTGAGCCCGCCGATGGGAAACACCAGCGCCCAGTCGTTGGAGTCCAGGCTGTATTCCGCGCGGGCGATAAAACTGGCCGGATCGCTTGCCTGGAATCGCACGCGCACCGCGGATGTGCCTGCCGCTTGCGCCGTGAGTTGAGCGATCCCCGGCGGCGTGTTGTCCACCACAAAACGGTCGGAAACGCGTTCGGTGGTCAGGCCGTCTCCGGCCGGGTTGGAAGGCGCGTCGCTGGCGACGATCTTCAGGTAATAGGCGCCGTCGGGCATAGAGGTTGTGTCCCACGAATAAAACGTGGAATCCAGTTTGTCCTTCAGCAGCCTCCACTCGGTTTCATTCTCCCCGCGAAAATAAACTGAGTATTCGAGCTGGTCGTCGTTGTCGTCGCTGGCGGTCCACAGGACCGACTGGTAGCCTTTTTGCGAAGATCCCTGCGGCACGGGCTCCGCATGTGGCGTGACCGGCGATGTCGCTGCGCCGGCACTCGACGCGGAATTGGCGGACGTCTCAGACGCCGGTTGGGGCATGCGAATGTGTACCGGAGCCTGCGCGCCGTTGCCCGTCGCCGGCATCGTACTTTCATGGACGCGGACACCCGGACTTTGTACGGCAATCGCGGTCACATCCGGAGCGACATTCTTCGGCAAATACGCAACGCTGACCCAATCGATCTGCGGAACGCCTCCCGGTGTCCCGCCGCGCAGCACCGCTTTCCACTGCATGAACCGCGCGGGCGGGCAATCCAGCTTATCTCCCGAAATATTCGAATAGGGCCCCGCCCAGTCGCTCCAGTTGCTTTCCGGATCGGAGGTATTGCCCGAGCGCGCGTAGAATTCGATTCTCGCGGCGCCCGCTTTCCCGGCAGGTGCGATGCCTTCGCCCCACCATTGCGTGCGGCCCCATCGCGAAAAGATATGCGCGTCGAAAGGCTGTGACTCAAACGTTCCTTCAGGCTCGTTGCCGGGGCCCAGTGAGAAGACCTTGCCGGGGTTGGCTGCGGCGAGAAACAGCTTTCCTCCAGGGCCCGCGGCGATCGATGTGATCTGGCGCGACGTTGCCGTCACCAGGCGCGAAAACATATGATTGCCATCCAGTTCGATTACGGCGCTTTCATTGCCTGTCCCCAGGAGCAATTTTCCGTTGGGAAGAAATCCCAACGCGTAGACGACTTCGTCGCGAGAACTCCACAATTCGTCCGGCGAGCCGTCGGGAGCAATACGATACACCGAGCTCGAATTCACGGTGGGCAGTGGCGTGAAGCGGGTTGTGATTGACGGCTGCTGCTGTTGCGTGGGAGCGCTGGTGTTGCCGGCCGGACCGATATTCACCACGAAATTTGTCGAGGGTCGCGCGGGGGGCTGCAGCCGGAATGGCCGCGTCGAAGGAGGCGTCTTCTGGCCCACGGCCGCCACGTACAGGTTGCCGTGCGCATCCGGCAAGAGCGCCGTGATTTCCTTTTTCGATGTTTCGTACAGCACGAACGCGCGGCGCGGATTGCCCGCCTTGGGAATGCGCAGGACCTGGCCGCTGGGTTCGGTCCCGGCGAGTACGTTGCCGGCGGCGTCCAGCGCCAGCGTGCGAATATGGGTTTCCTCGCTGGAATAGAAAACTTGGCCTTTGCCGTCCGGGGCGACGGAGAAAATCTTGCCCGTATCGCCGGTTGCGACGTACAGGGTTCCGTCCTTGTCCATGGCCAGGTCCCAGATATATTTCGTCTTGGGATCGAAGAATACCGAAGATTGCCCGGCGGGAGTTACCTTGTAGACTTTTCCGTCCGGCGAGGTGCCCACGTAAACGTTGCCGGCGGCGTCCAGGGCAAGCGCCTGGGCCGTGAGTTCGGAGGACTGGAAGATCGTGGTGGCTTTGCCGGCAGCATCCAGGCGCACGACTTTTGCGTTCGATCCCCCCGCGGCATATAGATTTCCCTTCGCATCGGCGCGCATGGCCAGCAGGTAGGCGAGATTGGCATCGGCGAATTCGGCAAAACGCGGAGCAAGGAAAAGTTTGCCGTCGCTGCGCAGCGCCACTCCCTTGGCCGTGCCTTTATTGAATTCTTCGAAAGAATCCTGGCGCCACCAGCGTGTGTGTTCGGCGAGCGCGGGCACGGCGGCGGCGAGGATCGCCAGTACGCAGATCAGCGCCGATGTTGTTGCGCCGCGCCTTTCGCGGCCCTTCGAGCCAGCAATGCGCATAAGACTCCTCGGAAAACCGGCGCCGTGCTTGTGCCGGGCGATTACTTGATGTGAATCGTAAGGGATGTGGATCCCTGAACAACCTGATCCAGAGGCACGGACCATTCTCCGGCCGCCGACTCCCGAACCACCATCGAACTGGCCGGACCGTTGCGCTGGTCCAGAAGATTGATCTGGGATGCGGGAACGTTGGGCATGACCTTGTCCTGCACCACCATGGTCGGCGCGGGACCCAGCAGGGTAACGTACAGCCGGTTGTTTCGCCGCTCGCGGTTCAATACCGAAATGAGTTGTTCCAGGTTCTGCAGGCGCGCCTGCGAGCCGGAGACGACGCTCATGCGGTTCAGCGTCGCCGCGTCGCTGGCCAGGACCTGCATCGACGAGCCGCGCACTGCTTGCAGGGGAATCGTGATGCGCACATCGCGAATCACCGGCGCCCCCCGGTACGGCCGCATCTGCACTTTTACGTTGACCGTGTCGCCCGGCTCGGCCTCGGCCTTATCCAGCCAGGCGCCCTCGATGGTCGACTGGCGGCGCTCCGGCAGGGCTTCCATGCGCAGCGTCACGCCCTTGATGTTCGCGATTTCATACGGGTTCGAGAAAATTCTCTGGAAGATGCGTTGGACCGCGCCGGCGACGAACATGCCATCGGGAATGAACGAATCGGTGGGAGTGAAGAAATTTTCCAGCGTTACGCTGGAGTGGTTGGCAATATCGATTCCGCCCGTCAGGTGCAAGGTCGTGCCTTCGCCGTACACGCTGTTCTGCACCAGGCCGTTGAGCGTCGCCAAACCCATTAAAATCGGCGTGATTTTGGGATTCGACATCATGCGGAACGCCAGGTGCTTATCCCCATCCGGCGTTGCCACGGTCATATTGATGGGAATCAATTTCGGGGCGGGACCCAGCCTTCCCACGACGGCGGTGACGCGGTCCTGGTTGAAGGAGCCGATCGTTCCGCCCACATTGACGATCTTGGTGGATTCCAGTTCGGAACTTAGCGTGGTCAGCACGCGCGCCCGAGCCATGGGCATCTCCACCGAACCGAATCCAAACAGCGGGTGACCACACACGTAAACGCGTCCATCGACGATGGCCGTGACCGTGCACGACGCCTGCAGCGACATGTCGCCCTCAAGGAGCACGGCGCTCACCATGTCGCCCGGTTGGATGTTCCGGTCGTCGGGGCGCGCATCGATGCTGCCGCCCTGCGCGACCGACATGCCGTATCCCGAAAACACGTTTTCGAATTGGCGGATCGCCGCGCCGCTGAACCCGGAAAATACCAGCGGAGAATCAATCGGAGTGAGAAAACTTCCTCCGGGAATGCCGAACCGCGAAGCCCACTTGGCGGGCATCTGGAACTGCGGCGCCATCTGCGCCATCGTGGCCACGTTCCCGGTGCCCGTGGCCTCCGGCGCCGCTTGCGCGCGAATTGCCGCGGGCTGCCCGGTGGGCAGGCTCAAAATGTTTTCGATGGGAGTCACTCCCGCCAGCGGCTCTTTCGCAAACACACCGAGTTTGAGCGAAAGCGCTCCCGCCAATTTTCCATCGATATAGACCGGGCTGCCGCTCATCCCGGCGACCACGCCGGTATGCTCCACCTTCGGGCCCACAAGCTGCACCAGAATGATCGATTCTTTCGGCGCGAGAAAATTGGGCATCACGCCGATGACCACCAGATCGAATTTCTCGACCTGATCGCCCGCAAAAATCGTGAGGGCTTGGCCCTTCATTCCGGGCTTGATCTGTGAGAGCGGAAAAATTTCAGGGTCGGCGGCAAAAAGCGACGGCACGAGCAGCAGGGCCAATGCGCCAGCCACCAGGATGCCTGTGCACCATCTGGAAAGGCGCGCCAATCGGCCGGTTCGTGTCGGGCTCATAATCTCTAATGATACGCGCGCCGCCCGCCGGAATCAATCGCCGGGAAGCAGGGGGAGTGACCTGTTCGCTTGACAATTGTTCTGGTCCGGCACAGGATTCCAACGCCGTAAACCAACTCACACCTATGACCTTTCGCAGCCGCCTCCGAATAGCCCTCATTGTACTCGCCGTCGTGTTCCTGGCGGGTGCGGCGGGTTTCCATTACATCGAGGGTTGGACCTGGTTTGACGGCTTCTATATGACGCTAACGACGATGACGACCGTGGGCTATGGGGAAATTTACCCACTATCCCATGTGGGCCGGGTGTTCAATTCGTTCCTGATTCTGGCCTCGGTCCTGGCGGGTGGGTACACAATTGCGACGGCTACGCAGGGGTTGCTAGAATTCGAATTTGGAAAGGTATTCGGGCGACGACGCATGGAAAAAGAACTCGCGAAACTTTCCGATCACTACATTATCTGCGGCGCCGGACGCGTAGGCCGGACGGTGGCGCATGAACTCCGCACGCGCGGCGAAAGCTGCGTAATGATTGAGAAGGATCCGGCTCGCGCCCAGTGGGCGGAGTTTGAAAAAATTCCCGTGGTCATCGGAAACGCATCGCACGAGGACAATTTAATGAAAGCGCGGATTGACCGGGCGCGCGGATTCGTTGCGGCCGTCAGTTCGGACGCCGAAAACCTTTACATCGTGCTGACCGCGCGCGGCCTAAGACCGGACCTGAAGATCATCGCCCGGGCGAGCGAAGAGGAGGCCACGTCGAAACTCTTGCGGGCCGGAGCCACGCAGGTCCTTTCTCCTTATTTTTTCGTCGGCCATCGCATTGTCCAGCTCTTTCTTCGGCCCAACGTGCTGGACTTCATGGACGTGGCGTTCGGTACCGAGCGGCTGGATGTCGAAATCGGCGAAGTGCCGATTCCGCCCGGGTCCGCGCTGATCGGGAAGAAGCTGGGCGATCCGTTGATCCGGCAGCAGGCCGGCGTCATCGTGCTGGCCGTCAAAAATGCGGCAGGCAAAATGGTGTTCAATCCATCTCCCGACGTCACGCTGTGCGCGGGAGACTGCCTGATTGTGATTGGCGGAGGCGACCAATTGAAAAAAGTGGATGCCCTGGCCGGAGTGCTATGAGGTGCGGCATTGCCTCCATTTGAATCTTCGACGCGTTACGCGCAGGCAGTACCGTCCGAAATCTCCGCTATTGCGCCCATATTTCTTCGCGTGAATCCTCGAACGGATAGACGTGCACCATCCAGCCGAATATTACAGGATAAAACGTGCCGCCGGCCCTGGTGCAGGCTTGTTTTGTGGTGATGGATCCGCTAAATCCATATGTTTTCAGGTCCGCGCGCCCGCGCCGGCCCCTGGGGGGCATGCAGATGTTGGTGTGCAGGTGCCACTGCGCGATGCTGAGGGGGACGCGCTCATTCAGCTGCTCTTCGGTTACCCGCTTCGGCATCGTGTACATTGCGCCGATCAGGTCGTATCCGGTTTTCGTTTTCTTGTAGAGCAGGGAAGTGGGGCGCGCGGGATCGAATGTGAATGTTTCCAGGTAGGCGTTGAAATAGTTCGTGAAGTGATACTCCTCCTGAGGAATATTCGGCATGAAAATGCGGAACCCATCGGCCAGCGCGACGTGGTAGTCCTTGTACTTCACGATGGACTCGCGCAACTCCTTCACGATTTCGTCCGCCCTGGCCCAATCCTGCGGCGTGGGGGTGCGCAGCTTCGTCATGTACATGTGCGGCCCCATCCGGTGATGGTGCATGTGGCTCATGGCGTCCATGGCCCCGCGTTCGGCCTGCGTGTTCTGCTCGCTGTCTCCCCGGCCCATCTTCATTCCGGACATGTTCTGATCCATGTCCATTCCGGGCATGTCGGGATTCATTCCCGGCATGTTTTGATTCTGCCCGGAGTCCTCGCCGGGGGGTTGCGGGTGTTTCTGGCGTGAGGTTTGCCCCTGCGCGGAGTGGGTGGGCGCGGCTGCAGCCATCGCAAGCGAAACGATCGCGATCCAAGCAATGGAGTGGAGGATTCTTCGAGGATTCATGTTCTCATCCTTCTTGTTATTCTACGCGCGTATGCAGCGGAAATAACACTCTGCCGGCGAATTGTTCCGCCTGTCGTGAAGGGTTTTGCGGAAGCCATTCCCGCCGCAACCTTCGAGGCGCAGCGGGCGGATTTTCAATTGGTTCACGATCGAGGATTGAGAAGTTCCCGCAACGAACCTGAGTATAATATATGATTCGCATTTCAAATCGGGAGGAAGCGGCACATGGGCCAGAAGAAACCTTCAATCGCGATCGTCGGAGCGGGAATCGGCGGGATGGCCGTGGCGGCGACGCTGCGCCAGATTGGCTTGGACGTCCGCGTTTACGAGCAGGCGCCGCGCTTTGCCCGGATCGGCGCCGGCATACAGATGATGCCGAACTCGATGAAAGTGCTCCGCCGGATCGGCGTCGAGGAAAGGGTTCTGGCCAAGTCTTTTAAACCTTTTTCCCACCTGAACCGGGAATGGGACACCGGCAAGATCATGCGGGAATTGCCCATGCCGGAAAGTCTTTTCGGGGCGCCCTACCTCTGCATGCACCGGGCGGACCTGCATGAAGCCCTGGCGCAAGTGGTTCCCGAGAACATCGTTCATCTCGGCAAGAAACTGGTTGGTCTGGAACAGGGTGCGGGGCAGGTGACACTCGTGTTTGCCGACGGCACGCGCGCGCATGCCGACGCGGTGATCGGCGCGGACGGCGTCCATTCCGTCGCGCGCGACATTATCATCGGTCCCGACGCGCCGATCCATAAAGGCCGCATCGCTTACCGCTCGATTTTTTCCTCCGCCCACCTGAACGGCTTTGACATCGGCTCCTCCCGCACCAAGTGGTGGGGGCCGGACCGTCACATCGTCATCTATTACACCAACGCGACGCGCACCGAGCTTTATTTTGTGACCAGCGTGCCGGAACCGGCCGAGTGGGTCACGCGCGAGTCGTGGTCCGCTACCGGCGACGTAAACGAATTGCGAAAAGAGTACGAAGGGTTTCACCCGGATGTTCGCGCCGTCCTGCAGGCGTGCCCGGATTGCCACAAGTGGGCGATCCTGGAACGCGAACCCCTGCCGCGCTGGAGTGACGGGCGGATCGTGCTTCTGGGCGATGCATGCCATCCGATGACGCCCTACATGGCGCAGGGAGGAGCTACCGCAATCGAGGACGCCGCTATTCTGGCGCGGTGTCTGGCAGATGTAAACGCGGAAGACCTCGAAGGGGCTTTCCTTCGCTACGAAGCCCATCGCAAGCCCCGCACGTCGCGCATTCAAGCCATCTCCAGCGCGAACACCTGGATGAAGGGTGGAAGCGAGGATACGAGCTGGCTGTACGGTTACGACGCGTGGAATGTGCCGCTGCCCCCCGTGGAACCTCAGGTGAAGGCGGGCGCTTAGTTTGCCGGTGAAATGCATGGGGCTAGGATCGGTAGGGCCCGTGCAAGTGAGCCAGTCGCCGAAGGGTAGGCTGGCGGGCGGGTGGCGCACCCTTCGCGCTTTTCGAAGGGTCTGAGTTCCGCTTTTTAATTCCATGGCCCACAAACTCATTCGGATTTACGGACGGGGGCATCTTCATTTCATCATGTTCAGTTGTTACCGGCGCGTGCCGTTCCTGCGCTCGGTTCGCGCCAGGAATGTTTTCGTTCAGATTCTCAGCCAAGTCCGGGATCGCTACGAGTTCTCACTCGTCGGATACGTCGTCATGCCGGATCACATTCATTTGCTGATCGGCAAGCCGGCCAGAGGCACGCCTTCCACGGTGATTCAAGTTTTGAAACAGCGATCCTCGCGCCGCTTGCGGCGCAAACGACGCGCACCCGCCGCGCAATTGAATTTGACCTTCGCGGGCAGTCGATGCGCCCTGCCGCGTTTCTGGCAGCGTCGCTTCTACGACTTCAACGTGTGGAGTTTGAAGAAGAGGGTCGAAAAGCTCCACTACATGCACATGAATCCGCTGAAAAGGAAATTAGTCGAGCATCCGAAGGATTGGCCCTGGAGTAGCTTCTCGTTCTATGCGAAATCCCAACAGAATTTGATCCGTATCGACCCGGTCCGCTGAGCATAGACTGAGAAACCCTCCGACCCTCGAAAACCGCGAGGGCTCGGCCACCCGGAAGTTCAAAGGCTGGCCCACCCGCCAGAACTACATCACAAAGGGCCTGCCACCCGCGAGGCAAAGCCGCCATCCCGTTTGAGGACGGTGTCGTCGGCGCTACGGATTTCGTAGAAGAATGCGATGGGAGTTGCTCCTTTGAGCTAGGGCCAACAGGAAATTTACGGGCTGGCGCACCAGTCATTATGCCGACATCCATCTCCACATTAGAATTAAAGCTCCAAGAACGAATATGGTTCCAACGAACCGGACAACCAATATGCCGATCCATTGCGAAGACGTGCTTGACGCGGGGGAGAATCCAGACCGCGCCTGCATTCCAAGAAACAAAGGCCTTGAACGAACAATTACAAATGCTCCCACAAAGAAAGTGGCCACTCCACTGAAAAAAGCATAAAAGTCTCTCGTCGAGTTGGGCCTCGCGTCATGCATGGGAAGTACAGATGTTGATCGAATTGCGCTTAAAAATACTTGGAGAGCGAAGATCGCCATCACTATTGCGATGATGGCCACGAGACTGCCGCCTATTTGCCATTCTCGCCGTTTGCTGCCGTCCCACTGAATATCGGTCTCCCGAAATCCCATCAATCTGCCGATCCACGCACCGAACGCAATCAGCTTCGCGGGTGATACGACCATTAACATTCCCAAAGTCGCAGCGATCACACAGGCGATATTGCGAGTAGACCGATAATGGCGTCGTTAAGATTCATTTACCGGAACACCAAGACCGCGCGGGTGGCCAACCCTTCCGTGATTTTTCCTCTTGACGTGCGCTCACGGTTGGATGATACCACTGCGGTACGTCATCGCTGAGGGAATGGTTTAGGTTTTCCGGGTGGCCGACCCTTTCGGTTTTTGAAGGGTCGGGCATTTGGTGCTCTCTAGCTTCCATGGCCAATAAACGCATTAAGGACTGGCCCTGGAGCAGTTTTTTCATTCTACTCGAACCCAAAACACAGCTTGATCCGCGTTGACCCTGTCCATTCTGTTGAGGCTAAAAGAAGGAAGAACCAAACCCTCCGACCCTTCGATAAACCGCGAAGGATCGGCCACCCGAAAGTTCAAAGGCTGAGCCACCCGCCCGAAAGTTCAAAGGCTGGCCCACCCGCCTACCAACTCTATAGAGTGCAAGGAACTAAATCATACGCGTAGCCTTGTCCGTATTCTGTCCAATGAGTATCCGTCCAACATCCTGCTTCTCTGATCTGGGAGCATTCTTCATTTTCTTGGCGTCTTCGCGTGCTGCCGTCTTCGCTGCATCCTGCGAAGCAAAGCCGCCGTCTCGCTTTAGCACGGTGTCAGAGGTGCTGCGGATTTCGTAAAAGAATGAGATGGGCGATGCCTCTTTTTGGCTGGCTCAAGGAAGAAATCTATTCACGCTCATTTTCTCAACCAGACGAACGCGGAAATGGCTGCAGCGCAAATGAGGGCTACAGCAATTGTTACGCTCAGTACCCATTTTCCTCTTCTCGTTAGAAAACTTACCTCTGGGTTAGATCCACTGATTGACGAACCACCAGTAGTTCGGTCTGTTTCTGCCACTCGCGGGCGCAGAAACCAAGTGGCCGCTAGAGCAAGGGGAAGCGTAAAGAAAATGACTACGACCCCGTCGTGTATCAAAAACTCTCCGATGGCAGTCAGACTAGCAAACGAGCCAACGAAGATGACCAAGATTGCGGACGCCCTGACAAAATTCTTCAAAATGGGCTATCGGGATTGCTGTAGACTGAACCCACATAAAGCCTTCTCGGGTTCCTGAATGCCCATCTACCTAACAAAATGAACGCGAATCCGGCAACCACTGGGAGCAGTGTCGTTTCCATCGCTAATTATCTCCGGAGGGTCGAATAGTCAATGACAACCCAGCTCCGACCGCTCCAAATATCGCACCTGCTCCTGCACTGAAGCCATGATCCCAGGTGATGTGCGCGTCTGCTCCAATGCCAACAGCAGATACATTGCCCTGCAGCGTGACCGTGTGACTTCCAACAGTAAAGGAAAGTTGACCGCTCCCGTCAAAGACCCGGGCGTTAGCTCCTGCGCTAACGCCTCCGGTTCCGATCTTTCCATTCGCATCGGCTGTAAAGGATTGTATGACGACTTGGCCTTTCGTATTGCCGCCATCGCTGTTCAATACTGCCTTTGCCCCACCGATGCCAACCTCTCCCGATACCTCACCCTTTTCGCTGGTGTTCTTAGCCGATGCGTAACCAACGTCTGCTTTGCTACTGAGGCCGTCACCATTGTCTTTATTAACGCTTCCTGCCAATTCGACGATGTGTTCGGGATGCTGCGTGTTCGGCTTTTGCGCCACATTTTTCGTGTGTTTGGTGCAATCCCCGTTGGCCTCGTGGTTGCACTGATTATGGTGACCATCCGGATCGATGTAGCGCAACGGATTGTCTCGCACGTAGCCATACTTGTTCAAAGTCTGTGGGTCGGAGATATCCGCATAAGGTACCGGCCCTGGCGGTGCCACCGACACTCCGGTGAACGCGTCCACTATGCCCCCAGGAAACTGGTCGGGTGACATGAAACGGCCCAGCGAGCCGGCGTAATGGCGGGCGATGAAGTAATCCAGGCCCGACTCGGTGTCGCGTTCTTTGCCGGCAGGGCGAGCGTCGCATACGCAAGTCGGCACGACTTGCCGCTATTGCGATTCCGATTCGTCTGTCTGCCCGATACCACCCTTGGCCAGCAGTTCCCGCAGGGCCTCTTCTCCTGCCGCGCCACGCTGTGTTCCGGCGACGTTGCCGTCCTTATCGATCACGACGTAGATAGGATAAACCGTCGCTTGGTACATGGCCGCGAGATTGGTGTCGTCGGTCAGGACGATGCGGGTAGTGTGCGGATGCTGCGCCAGATATTTTTTGACCGTTTTTTTGGACTCGCCCACATCCACGGACAGAACAATCAGCCCTTTGCCGGCGTACTCTTGTTCGATTTTATCCACGTACGGGGCATCATCCAGGCAATATGGGCACCACGTGGTCCAAAAATCCAGCAGAACCACTTTTCCTTTGATCGTCTGGTTTGTGAATTTTTCGCCGCCCATCGTCTTGGCGTTGAATCGCGGGGCAGGCTCCTTCGAATCGGGGCCGGCCGATAAGGTAAGCGCCGCAAAAAACAGGAGGCAGGAAACTGCTGCGCGAGGGGCCCATTTTGGTGTAATCATGGGCGGAATGTACTCGCATATTCCAGCACTGTCAATTATTTCAAGGGTACTTCACTGAGGGTATCAAGCGGCGCGTCAGGACGGCGGGTGTGGCAGCTGGACGGTTGAGAATGCCCGGAAATACAGCACGCAGGCTCAGCATAAACATTACGCCTGCTGTCATGGAAGTTTACAGGGAATCGTCGTCACACTCCGTTCCTGAGAAATGGCGGCTGCGCCGGCCCGGCCGCGCCTCGTGCACGGCTCAAGACGGCTAACCGCGACTCCATGCGAGCACAACCTTCCTCCGAGTCCGTCGCGCGGATAAAAATCGCCGGGCCGGCAATTCGCGCCCAAAACTAAAAGATGTGTTGCGCCATGCTAATTGGTCATCGCGCTGGTTTTCGCCGGCGCGTGCCGGCGTGCGGCCACCGCCTTGCTGATCTGTTCCTGGGTCCGATCCATGCTCTCTCGCACGTGGATACGGGACTCGCGAACTTTCTCATTGGCGGTGTCGACTGCGTCCAGGCATTTGTCCGCAATCCATTCTCGAGTCTGCTGGCCCGACTTGGGAGCCAGGAAAATGCTGAGCGCGGCGCCGATCCCCAGCCCGGCTGCCAGGTACCCGAATGCCGATGTAAAGCCATTGCATTGTGTTGTCATGTTTGGACTCTCAACCTGGTTGGTCATAAATCCCCCTTACGAGGTGGATTCTTCTTACAGCCCAAAGATAATCCTGCCGCAAATCGTTGGATGTGATGGCTGACGTTCAGCACTGTGACCGGAGTCACCCCATCTCCTTGCGAACGCCCTTACGGGCACGGATATAGACAAAATCCATTTGTAATGTGAAGCGAATCGGGACGTACAAGGCGCAGGAAGGGAATGGGAACCGCAACCTGCGTGATGCATGGTGTGCGGCGCATCGCCGGCTAATTCAACATCCGGCGGACTTTTTCCAGGGCCTGGCTTGCCAGCGTGTAGCGCGGCTCGATGGCCAGCGATTGTTGAAACAGTTCGCGGGCGCGATTGATCAAGCCTTTGCCGAGATAGATGCGTCCGAGGTTGAAGTAGGGGAAGTGCCGCGGTTCATAGCGTTTCGCCTGGATGGCCTGTTCGAGCCAGGGAATGGCTTCGTCCGCGCGTCCCAGATCAATCAGGTAGACGCCGATATCGTTGTACGGATTTCCGAATTCCGGATCGACTTCAATGGCGAGCTTACATTCGGCAATGGCCTCTTCGATTTTTCCCTGGAAGTGATACGTCCAGCCGAGAAAGGTGTGCGCCTCGGCGGTGGCGTGAAGCGCCAGCGATCCCTGGTACAGCTGGACGGCGCGGTCGTAGTCGCCCTCCATCTGCGCCTCGAACGCCTCTGCGAATTGCCGCTCCGCCTGCGCCTTGCGATCCGATGACATGCACCATATTGGGCGCAGTGCGGCGAGCGTGTCAAACGCTCGCAAGGATAATTCCAGGCGAGCGCACGGACGAGGCAACGAGCTATCGGCGAAGCGCGAGGAACTATGAGAAACGAATCATGAGATCTGTGCGATGATCGTGCGTGCTATAGTCTTTTTGCCCCGTTTTTCCCGGCGGGGTTGAAGAACATGTTCGCCCAGGCGCCAATTGAATGTTCAATCCAGACAACGGAGTGTCCATGTACCCTGAAGAATTTGTCCAGCCCATGCGGGAGGAACTCACCAGGCTCGGGTTTCAAGATTTGCGCACGCAGCAGGAAGTGGATGCCGCTCTGCAGGAAGAAAAACGCACCGCGCTCATCGTCGTGAACTCCATTTGCGGGTGCGCTGCCGGCAAGGCTCGCCCGGCGGTGGCCATGGCTCTGGCCAATCCAGCGCGCCCGGAAGTTCTGGCCACGGTTTTCGCCGGGCAGGATCGCGAAGCGACGGATCGGGCGCGGAGTTACTTTGCCGGGTATCCGCCCTCTTCGCCCTCGATTGCCTTGCTGCGCGACGGGAAAGTGGTTTTTATGCTGCAAAGGAGCGACATCGAGGGCCGCGACCCCGCAGCCATTGCCGCGGACCTCACCAGCGCCTTTGACCGTTTTTGCGCGCAGGCGTCGGCCCCATTCGGCGGTTAAAGTTCCCGTGTGCCGGAAACTTCAGTGTTACCGGGAACGCGATTCCTTCCATTGCAGGGGAGGCAAATCCAGGCTGGCGGCGCGCATCAGGTAAGCCTTGGCATGTTCGGCGGCCCGGTCTTTTCCTTCTTCGATGTCATCCACCGTCTCGGAGGGGGCAATCCAGGTCTTTGTCTTGACGTTGTAGACCGACGCTTGAATTCCGATGGCGTTGTGCTCGGAAAACAGGCGCAGGTGCTCGCCGCTTACTTCCACTTCGGCCCAGACTCCATCGGTCAACATCGGGGAAACGCGCCCGCTACAGGGTTACAGCTACTCGTCACGATAGACACTTTCATCGTCACTTCTGCTTACTCCTGTTGCCTTGAATTTGCCGATGGCATTCCGCGATCTGGTCGTCGATCACCTTGAGTTCCAAGGCCAGGTGGGTATCGTCTGGGTTTCTCTCGAATTGCTCGGACAAAGGTTTCCTTTTTCCAGTCAGTTCGTGCACACGTATCCTGAGAGATTCTACATCTGCTGAAAGCAACATAAGCTCTACTTCCCCCCCACGAACAAGTATGAGGCTAATTTCTCTTTCTCGGTAGTCTTTCTGGTCTGGAGGTGCTTTCGGGAAACACAAATTTTGACTTGGAGGCCCGCAAACAACTTTTCTGCAAACTGGCGGAACCTGCAAAGTGGCGGGGCGGCTGCGGCGGCGGGATTCCCCATGCTAGAATTCCAGCGTGCCTAAACAGACGGTTCGTCCCGCTCGAACGATCAGCGGCTCGCTGGAAGTTCCCGGCGATAAATCCATTTCACATCGATATGCGATGCTCGCGGCGCTGGCCGAGGGCGCAAGCAATATCTCGCATTTTTCGGCCGCGGCCGATTGCCGCAGCACGCTCGATTGCCTTTCGCGCTTGGGCGTTAAGGTGGACGCGCAGGGCGATCGCGTACGTATCGCGGGCGCGGGTTTGACGGGCCTGCGAAAATCGCGCCGCAGGCTTGACGCCGGAAATTCCGGCACCACCATGCGCCTGCTCGCCGGAATTCTGGCCGGTCAGGAATTTCGCTCGGTGATTGACGGAGACGCGTCCTTGAGGCGCCGCCCGATGCGGCGCGTCATCGATCCGTTGGCAAAAATGGGCGCGCGGATACATGCGCGCGAGGGAGGCTACGCGCCCCTGGAGATCGAGGGCACGCGCCTGACTCCCATCGAGTACACGCTTCCGGTCCCCAGCGCGCAGGTGAAATCCACCGTCCTGCTGGCCGGAATGTTCGCGGATGGAGTAACGTCCGTGATCCAACCCATCCGCACACGCGATCACACCGAGCTTGCCCTGGCCGAGTTTGGCGCGCGCCTGGACCACGACGGCCAGGCGATCCGCATTCACGGGGGGCCGACCCTGACCGGACGCGCGCTCACGGTTCCCGGCGATCTTTCGTCTGCGGTTTTCTTTCTGGCGGCGGCAATGGTGCTGCCGGAATCGAACATCGTCATTCACAATGTCGGCCTCAATCCCACGCGCTCGGCGGTGCTCGACGTTTTGAGTTCGATGGGAGCCCCGATCAGCCTGGTTTCCGTTTCGAGCGCGCACGGAGAACTGGTCGGCGATATCGCCATTCGCCATGAGTCCCTGCAAGGCGGAGTTCTGGAAGGCGACGCGATAGCCCAGTTGATCGACGAGCTTCCCGCCATCGCCGTGCTCGGCCCATACACCGAGCAGGGAATTGAGATTCGCAACGCAGCCGAGTTACGCGTGAAGGAGAGCGACCGCCTTGCCTCCCTGGCGGAAAATCTTCGCCGCATGGGCGCGCAAGTCGAGGAACGTCCCGATGGCCTGCGCGTAGCGGGCCGCTCGGCGGGGCGCCTGCACGGAGCCGAGATTGAGCCGCACGGAGATCACCGCATGGCCATGGCGTTTGCCATCGCGGCGCTGGGCGCCGAGGGCAACACGACGATTCGCGACGCGGAGTGCGCCGGCGTTTCCTTTCCGGATTTCTTTTCCATTTTGGACCGGCTGGTCGAGCGATAGGCGCCCGCAAATCGGGACAGTGAATGGAAATTTGCGTGAAAAGTCCGCAACCTTGTTCCCATCGAGCCTGGCGCGTAGCGCATCGTGTGGAACGCACGATCACCTCCATTCTTGACACTCAGTCGTTGCAGCGGTTAACCTCGCCAGCGAATGCGTGCAACTCTTCGCAGGCTGTTCATCGCGCTGGTGATAGTGGCGGCCCTTGTCGCGGTGGCCTATCAATCCCGTCATAAGCTTCATTTGGCTGACTTTACGTGGAGCAAGTTCCTCGCCAGCGTTAGCCAGGCGAATATCTGGGTGCTTCTGCTTTCCTTTGTGGGGATCTACGGATGCTATGCGATCCGTTCGATCCGATGGCAACGCTTCTGCCGCTATGTGGGTCCAACCACATTTCTGAATGTCTTCAACAGCACACTGATGGGCTTTACCTCAATCTTTGTTCTGGGCCGCGCTGGAGAGCCTGTCCGGCCGCTGCTGCTCGCGCGGAAGGATCGCCTGCCGGTATCGAGCATATTCGGGATTTTCTTTTTGGAGCGGTACTGCGACTTTGCGGCGGCGGTGGTCCTTGCCTGTCTCAGCCTGATCGTGTTTCCGGAGCGGCTGGCGGATGCGGGAGCGGACATGGACTGGGTGGCGCACGCGCGCCACGGCGGGTGGCTGTTGCTGGGCGCGTTGACCATCATGACGTTGATCCTGGTGTACTATCGCGTGCACGGTGCAGGGGCGGTGGACCGCATGCTCGATCGTTGGCGGGCCGCCGGAGGGATGCGCTTGCGCCTCGCCTCCTCGATTTCAGGGATCAGCGAAGGCCTGCAGGCCATTCGAACCTTCCCCGACCTGTGGGCGGCCATCGGCTATACGGCCGCGCACTGGGTGCTCGCCGTGTTCATTTATCTGGAGGTTGCCAGGGCCTTCCCCGGCGCGTTTGTTCATTCCGAGATGAATTTCTCGGGAGCCATGCTGCTGCTCGCTGTCACCCTGGTGGGCTCGGTGCTGCAACTGCCGGGCATTGGGGGCGGGGCGCAGATTGCCAGCATCGTTGTCTTGACGGCGATCTTTGGTGTCGAGCAGGAGCCGGCCATCGCCATCGCCGTCGTTCTCTGGATCATCACGTTTGCGGGGTGCACACTGGTGGGGATTCCCTTGTTGATCCACGAGGGCATGTCCTTCGGCGAGTTGCGGAAGTTGGCGCGAGCCGAGACCTCGGCGGAAGAGTCTGGAAAGCACATTGCGATTTCCATTGCCAACGGGACTTCCATTTCTCCCGCCCCCTCCGGATTGAAGCAAAAGGGACCAGGAGATTCCACACGGTGAAGTGCCCATTCTGCTCGAGCGTCGAAGACAAGGTGATCGACTCGCGCGAAGGCCGCGCCGGAGACTTGATCCGCCGCCGCCGCGAGTGTCTGAAGTGCGGCCGCCGGTACACTACTTACGAGCGGATTGACGAAATCCCGTACATGGTGATCAAGAAGGATGGCCGCCGGGAACGGTTCGACCGCCAAAAAATTCTGCAGGGATTGCTGAAATCGTGCGAAAAACGTCCCGTGCCCACGGCGAAACTGGAAGCCCTGGTGGACGAAGTGGAGCGATTTGTCCACGAGGCCCCGGAACGCGAGCGCAAAACCAGCGAAGTCGGCGAGCTCCTCATGAACCGCATCAAAAAGCTCGACAAGGTCGCCTACGTCCGCTTTGCTTCGGTCTACCTGGACTTCAAGGATGTGAAAGAATTCATGGCCGAACTCAAGGGCTTGCTGAAAGACCGTTCGAAGAGATAACGGTTCGCTTCTCCCGCTTCCAATCGGATCCCCCCCAACCTAGACCATGGCACGCGCGCCCTATATAAATAGGGGAGAAAGGGCATTCCCCCGGACGCTGTCCGTCCGGGGGCGGCGGCAAGCGAAAAAGCAACGCGAGTTAGCCGATGTGTAAGTTGTTGGTCACCGAAAATACTCCGGGGACGGAATTTGCGGCGATCCCAGCCACGTTCTTATCCATCTGGTTCATGACCGTGCCTTCGAGGATCACGTTTCCGCCCTTAACCAGGATGTGGACCTGTGGAAAGGAGCCCATCGTGTACCGCCCCAAATCGGATTTTGAAAAGATCGTGCGGTATTCCGCGCGTCGGATTTCATTGTCGAACCTGGACGGGGGCAGCACTTCGATGTTGTTGATGACTTTGGTCACGCCGGGGATGTGGCGCACTGCTCGGCCCGCATCGTACTTGGTCACGCCATGCTCGCTGATCACCTGGCCGGTCAAGGTCACTTCGGTGCCATTCACCTGGTATCCCATGTTATCGAACACGCCGTACCAAGGCAGCATGGCCAACTCGTGTTTCACCTGACCGGGGATCGCTGAAATATCCGGGGTCTTGCTGGCCTCGGCTCTGGAGGCCGGCGCGCCGATGGCGACCCCCGCCACCAGGAACGTGAAAATCAATAAGCCCTTTAAAATGTGCATTCGATCTCTCATTTGCGCTCTTTTCTGTCGACCATACAGCGTCGTCCTTCTTGCTTCTACACTTAATTTAGATGCGATGGCCTGTAAAAAAGAATCCTCAACACACCAGCCCACGAAGGCCGGTAAATCGGGCGACCAATTCTGCTAGGATGGCGGAGTAATCTGAAATCTTGCCAGGCTCGCAATTGGCAAGAACGCCGGAACGGAAAGGCCCAATCACCGTGTGGGTTGTCGCGCATCGAGGCGCTTCCGGACACGCGCCTGAAAATACCCTGGCGGCGTTTCGTATCGCCGTCGAAATGGGCGCGGGCTTCATTGAGACCGACCTGCAGGTCACCCGGGACGCGCAGATCGTGGCCATCCACGACACCCGTCTGGACCGCACGACCAACGGCAATGGCCAGGTGCATTTACGAACCCTCGAAGAAATCCGGGCTCTGGATGCGGGCGCCTGGTACGCCTCCCCGCCTACTCATTCTTTTGCCGGCCAGCGCGTGCCCACGCTGGATGAAATTCTTCAGTTCGCAAAAGATCACGACGTCATTTTTTATCTGGAAATTAAATCCGGCGCGGTCTGGGGAGTCGAACAAACGGTGGTGGCCGCGCTGCGCAATTGGAAGGCGTCGGCGCGCACCGTGATTTTATCGTTCGATCCGTCGATCCTGGATTCCGTGCATCACCTGGACGCCGCGATGATGACGGGATTTCTGTGCGAGCATCCGTCGAACGACCTGGTCGAGCGGGCCCTGCGCGCCGGAGCGCGGCAGCTGGCGCCGCGCGGCGACCTCGTCACGTCCGCGCTGGTCACCAGGGCGCATCAAGCGGGCCTGTCAGTGGTTACCTGGGCGATCAACGAGCCGGAACAAATGCGCCGCCTGATCGCCGCCGGCGTCGACGGGATTATGACGGACTATCCGGACCGCCTCGTCCGTGTCTTGCAGGAAATGTAGGACAGGCTTCAGCCTGTCCGTAAAGCCATACCGGCGCCAGCCGGTGTAATAAAATCAGCTCCCAATCAGGTCACAAATCAGTATTGACCGGCGCGCTGCGTCGTAAGGGACAGGCAAGAACGCCCGTCCTGATGAATCCCGCACCGAACGGGACGCCGGGGAAGGCGCGATGATCCACGGTTATTTTCGTCAGCGCGCCAACCGGAACAGCACCGCAAATTCTGCCACCGAGAGCCGCTCGGCGCGAACGTCGGGAGATAATCCCGCTTCCCGCAAAATATCTTCGGTCCGCGTCCCCAGCCGTGGACGCAGATTGTTCCGCAGCGTCTTCCTTTTCTGCGCGAAACATTCCTTCACGAAGTCCAGGAATGCGGTTTCGTCATCGATGGGATAGTCCGCGCGTCTCTCCCGGCATGCGAAAACTCACCAGCGCGGAAGCGACTTTCGGCGGCGGCCTGAAAGCCCCTGGGGGAATGCGAAATGCGATTTCCGGCCGGCCAAACCACTGCGAAGCCACCGAAAGATATCCGTAATCGCGGTTTCCGGGCCGCGCAACGATTCGCACGGCAACTTCGAACTGAATCACGATGTGAATGGCGGCAATGCGGCCGGCATGCTCGAACAGGCGGTGCAGAATGGGCGATGTAATGTAGTAGGGCAGATTTCCGTATACCGAAAATCGCGCGCCGCCCGTCAGCTTTTCAAAATCAACCGCCAGCACGTCGCTTTCGACGATTTGCACGTTTTTAAGCGGCGCAGTCACTTCGCGCAGGCGCCGGGCAAGGCGCGGATCCAGTTCGACGGCGAACAATTTGCTGGCGCGCCGCGCCAGACGCGTCGTCATCTCTCCGTGCCCCGCGCCGATCTCCACCCACACGCCGCCGTCGATTCGCACCGCCTGCGCGATGCGTTCCTGCCAGCTGACGTCGGTAAGGAAATG
This sequence comes from Terriglobia bacterium, assembly GCA_963746945.1. Lineage (GTDB taxonomy): Bacteria > Acidobacteriota > Terriglobia > Acidiferrales > UBA7541 > Palsa-360. Next base: position 436,743 of record CAVVDG010000003.1, read on the forward strand.
TTGTCCCAGCTTCTCGGGTGACATGCCAGGGAAGTGTATCAAGAGACGGCTTCCTGCGCGCGTCACACGCGCCATTCAGGGTTCTTGACGCCTGCAACCGCTTTCAGTACGGTGGAAGCTTTGAAGGGAACATGAAAATACTCTTTGTCGCATCCGAAGGGCTCCCGTTTTCAAAGACGGGCGGCCTGGCGGACGTCGTGGAAGCGTTGCCCAAATCACTGGCGGCCCTCGGCCATGAAGTGGCCGTGTTGCTTCCGCGCTACCGCAATATCCGCGCCGTTGCCGTTACCCTGCCCAACCTCACGATTCCGATGGGCGACACCCTGCGTTTCCCGGCCATCGTGGATGGCGGAACCCTGCGCGGAGTGCGGTATTTCTTCGTGGACGATCCCGAATACTTCCATCGCGACCAGTTGTACGGCGTGGCAGGAAAGGATTATCCGGACAATGCGCAGCGCTTTGCGGAGTTTTGCCGTGTCGCCATCGAGTTTTGCAAGCGCGTGTGGATGCCCGAAGTCATTCATTGCCACGACTGGCAATCGAGTCTGGTTCCCGTGCTGCTGCGAACACAATACGCCAAGGACGACTCGGTGCAAGGCTTGCCCGTGGTCTTCACGATTCACAATATGGGCTATCACGGCACCTTTCCGCGCGAGGCGATGAAGAAGACCGGTTTGCCGGAAGAGCTATTCGGGATCGATGGCATGGAATTCTATGGGCGCGTCAATTTCCTGAAGGGCGCGCTGAACTTTGCCGACTACCTGACGACGGTGAGCCCCCGGTACGCGGACGAAATCCAGACACTGGAGTACGGACACGGGCTTGACGGCGTGGTGCGAAATCGTGCGGACCGATTGATCGGCATCTTGAACGGCGTGGATTACACAGTGTGGAACCCGGCAAGGGACAAGCTCATCGCGGCGCGGTATTCGCCGAAGGATTTGTCGGGCAAACTTGCGTGCAAGAAAAACCTGCTGGAAGTATTCGGATTGCCGCCGGAAACGGTGAACCGGCCGGTGATCGGCATCGTCTCGCGTTTCGCCGACCAGAAGGGGTTCGACCTGATCGAGCAGGTTGCGCCGGAATTACTGGCCGAGGATTTGGCTATTGTCGCTCTCGGCGCCGGTGAAGCCAAACACGAAAGGCTGTTCCGCGATCTGCAAAAAGCCTATCCCGGCAAAATCAGCGTGAAAGTAGCGTACGATAACACACTGGCCCACAAGGTCGAAGCCGGATCCGACATTTTCCTTATGCCGTCCCGGTACGAACCCTGCGGCTTGAACCAGATTTACAGCATGAAGTACGGTACGGTTCCCGTAGTGCGCGCCACGGGAGGCCTGGACGACACGATCCAAGCATTCGACCCGGAGACTTCACGCGGTACGGGATTCAAGTTTCAAGCGTATGATGGACCGGCCCTGCTCGCCGCGCTGCAGGAGGCGCTGGCCATTTTCCGGAATAAGCCGGCCGTCTGGCGCCGCATTCAGGCCAACGGCATGGCCCAGGATTTCTCCTGGCAGGTATCCGCGATAGAATATGCGGGGTTGTACGAAATGGCCTGGAAATCCAGAAACCAAAAGGCCACAACATCATCTAATCAAGTCGGAGCAAAGTCGGCTAAGATGTCCCCGGCATCTTCCTTAGGAAAGGGTTCTCATGGCAGATAACGTAAGCAGTGTCACGGACAGCACGTTTCAGGCAGAGGTCATCGACGCAAGCAAGACCCAGCCGGTCATGGTCGATTTCTGGGCGGAGTGGTGCAGGCCTTGCCTGATGCTGGCGCCGACGGTGGCGGAGATCGCCACGGCCTATGCGGGCAAGATCAAGGTTGTGAAATTGAACGTGGACGAAAATACCAATTCCGCGGGCAAATTCAATATCCGCGGCATCCCGACCCTGCTCATCTTCAAGGGCGGACAGGTGGCTGAGCAGGTGGTCGGCGCGGTCCCGCGTGACGCGATCGAGAAAGCCGTTCAGCGCCACATCGCGTAAACATTCCATGCCACAGCAAAGCCGCGCCGGAACGCCGCAAACGTTCCGGCGCAGGTGTAGTTGGGCCCAGAGCGGAACTGCGAGCGGCCTCATGGTCCGTTATCATGACCGGGAATGGGGTGTGCCCGTGCACGACGACCGCCTTTTGTTTGAATTTCTGATTCTGGAAGGCGCGCAGGCCGGCCTGAGCTGGGAGACCGTCCTGCGGAAACGGGAACGCTACCGCGAAGTATTCGATGGTTTCGACGCGGCAAAAATCGCCCGGTATGACGACAGGAAAGTCCGGGCGCTGCTCGCCGATCCGGGCATTATTCGAAACCGCCTGAAAATCTCCGCGGCCATTTCCAACGCCCGGGCGTTTCTCGCCGTGCAGCGAGAATTCGGCAGCTTTGACGCCTACCTCTGGCAATTCACAAAGGGGAAAACGAAGCAGCACGCGCGGCGCGGGCCGAAAAGCGTCCCCGCGAAAACTGCGGAGTCGGACGCCATGAGCAAGGATTTGAGAAAGCGCGGGTTCCGTTTCGCCGGTTCGACGATTTGTTACGCCTTCATGCAGGCCACGGGCATGGTGAATGATCATCTGCGCGGCTGCTTTCGTTGGGCGGAACTTCGGTAGGACAGGCTGAAGCCTGTCTGCTTTTTTTTCACCCTGGCAACGGCAAAATCAAAGGCCGACAGGCAGTAGCCTGTCCTACGAATACGGGTGCGCGCCCATGGCGAACCAACGAGCGAAGTGGTCGCCGCCGTCAAGCGGTCTTGCCTTCTCTGCGAACCGAAGGTAGCATAGTGGCTCCGCGGTTGATTTAATCCCTCCATACGAATCCGTGGTTTTGGAGCGGGGCGGAGGCGTGTGGGCGGGCAGGCGGCGCGAATTGAGCGCGTTTTCCTGGCCTATGTTCTTGCGAACCCGCAAGGTTTGCGCCCGGGCGGAAATCGCGGAGAGATTTTTTCCCGAGCCGGAAGCAGGTCCTCGGGATAACAATCGTCAAGCCGAGGCAAAACAAGAAAAGGCAAGGCTGAGTAAGGCTTTAAGTAGGGCTTTAAGTCGAGTTTATTGATCAGCGGGGAAGCAAATCCAGGTGGGAGCAACTTGCCGATGAAGTCGATCGTAGTCGTGGGCGCACAGTGGGGCGATGAAGGCAAGGGCAAGGTCGTGGACTACCTTGCAGCGTCGTTCGATTACATTGCGCGGTGCGCAGGCGGGCACAACGCCGGGCATACGGTAATTTACAACGGGGACCGCTTCATCCTGCAATTGATTCCGTGCGGGATTCTGCGCCCGGGCAAGCACGCGGTCATCGGCTCGGGGGTGGTGGTGGATCCCGCGGCGCTGGTTGCGGAGCTGGACACGCTGGCAAAGTCGGGGATCGACGTTACCGGGCGCCTGCATCTTTCCAGCCGCGCGCACTTGATTTTCCCGTATCACCGTCAGATGGAAAAAGCGGCCGAAGCGGCGCGCGGCGCGGCGAAGATCGGCACCACTTCGCGGGGCATCGGTCCCGCCTATGAAGACAAAATGGCGCGGCACGGAATTCGCGTGGGCGATCTGATGAATCCCGAGCGTTTTCGCGAGAGGCTGGCGCGCGTCATTTCGGATAAAGACGCGGTATGCCGCGCGACCTACGGCGTGCCGCTGGATACGGCGGGCATGGCCGAGCAGTACCTCGCGCTGGGCGAGCGCATCCGCCCGCTGATTTCCGACGCGTCCCTGCTGATCAATGATGCGCTGGACGCGGGGAAATCCGTCTTGTTCGAAGGCGCGCAGGGCACCATGCTGGACATTGATTTTGGGACTTATCCGTACGTCACGTCGTCGAATGCGATTGCCGGCGGCGCCTGCACGGGCCTTGGCGTAGGTCCCACGCGCATCAACGCGGTGGTGGGAGTGACCAAAGCCTATACCACGCGCGTGGGCAGCGGCCCATTTCCAACCGAAATGCCCGACCTGGAAGCAACCGAATTGCGCGATCGCGGAAAAGAATACGGGGCAGTGACGGGGCGTCCTCGCCGGTGCGGATGGCTGGACATGGCCGAATTGCGGTACGCCGTGCAGATCAACGGCATTTCTTCGCTGGTCGTCACCAAGCTCGACGTGTTCGATACCCAAAAAGAAATTAAGATTTGCACCGGCTACCGATACAAGGGCACGCCGATCAAGGAAATGCCGGCCGCCGCGGAAGACCTGGCCGAAGTGACGCCCGAATATCGCACGCTTGCCGGCTGGCAATCCGACACCTACGGCGTGCAAGACGCCGCCAAGCTGCCGCGAGCAGCCACGGACTATCTGAAATTCATCGCCGACTTTCTGGGCGTTGAAATAGGTATGATTTCAACCGGGCCCGAGCGCGACGCCACCATTGTTTGCGCCGGCACCCAACTTGCCTCCTGGATCTAGTTTACGATCGGACTGGCGAGGGAGACTACAAAACCTATGCTCTCCTATACCGACGCGCGCCGAAAAGTGGTCGAGGTTGCCGGGTCACTCCGGCGGCCGTTGTTGCGCGAAACCATCGAAATCGAACAGGCCTTTGGCCGGATTCTCGCCGGGCAGGTTAACGCCGACCGCGATTACCCTCCATTTCACCGCTCCACGCGGGATGGATTTGCCTTGCGCGCCGCCGATGCTGCCTCTCCCGGTGCGCGCCTGCAGTGCGTCGGGGAACTTCGCGCCGGGGGCAGTTTTGAAGGCACGGTGGGACCGGGGCAGTGCGTTGAGATCATGACGGGAGCAAGCGTGCCGGCGGGAGCCGACGCCGTCGTGATGGTCGAGCACATCCAGCGCGACGGCCAAACGATCACGCTGGACCGCGCGATGCACAGCGGCGACCACATCGTGCCTCGCGGCAAGGAAGCCCGCGCGGGCTCGCTGCTGGTTTCGGCGAAAACTCGCCTGGGCTACGCGGAAATGGCGCTGGCCGCGCAAGCGGGCGCCACGCGCCTGGAAGTGTTTTCCAAGCCGCGCCTGGCAATCCTTTCCAGCGGCGATGAAGTTGTCGATGCCCGCGCGACGCCGGGACCTCTTCAGGTGCGCAACAGCAACGGAATTTCCATCGAAGTGATGGCGCGCACTGCCGGCGCGGAGCCGGTCCAGCTCGGCAACGCGCCCGATGAAATCGCACCGATCCGTGCGGCCATGGAACGCGGCCTGCAAGCGGATATTCTGGTGCTTTCCGGCGGCGTATCGATGGGGAAGTACGATCTGATCGAGCAGGTGCTCGCCGATCTGGGAGCGGAGTTTCATTTCACGGGCGTTGAGATTCGCCCGGGGCGGCCCGCCGTGTTTGCCACCTGCCGCGACAAGCTGGTGTTCGGCTTGCCGGGAAATCCGGTATCGACGATGGTGACGTTCGAACTGTTCGTGCTGCCCGCGATTGATTTGCTGAGCGGCGCGGCTCCGCGCGCGGTGCCGATTTTTCGAGCGAAACTCGCGACGCCGGTTCATGAGAAAGGGTCCGTGGTCCATTTCCTGCCCGCGCGAATCGAGTGGGAAGGCAGCGAGGCGCGCGTTACGCAGTTGGCTTGGCAGGGCTCCGGCGACGTGGTGGCGCTGGCGCTGGCAAACGGTTTTCTCGTGGTTCGACCCGAGCGGCCTGAGATTGCTCCGGGCGAATGGGTGGAAGTGCTGCCTCGACGCGGAGCGATCTGACCGTTTGTTTCCGCGCGCGTGAGATTCGCCGAACGTCAGAACGGACATCCCAGGCACAAAGTATTTCTAGAACGAGCCACGCGAACCGGCCGATGTATACATGCTGCCGCACCGCGGACTCGATTTTCGGCCGACGCACATAAAAACCTTGGTTGCGGACATGGCAGCGTAGAATAAGTTATGAAAAAACTGACACATTATCGCAAGCGCGGTGAAGTGGCCATGGTCGACGTGACGTCGAAAGCCGTCACCGAGCGCACGGCGGTGGCGCGCGGGTTCGTACGCATGTCTCCGGTGGTACTGCGCGCGCTTCGCCGGCAGGAGTTGCCGAAGGGCAACCCGCTGGAAATCGCTCGGATTGCGGGAATCTCGGCCGTTAAGCGCACCGCAGAGTGGATACCTCTTTGTCACCCGTTGCCGCTGACGCACATTGATGTGACTGCGCGGCTATGCAAAAATGGCGTAGAGATCACGTCCCGCGTTACGGCGACGGCGCAGACGGGCGTGGAAATGGAAGCCCTGGTGGGTGTTTCTGCGGCGGCCCTGACGGTCTATGACATGTGCAAGGCCCTGGATAAGGCCATGAAAATCACCGACATCGTTCTGTTGGAAAAAATCGGCGGCAAGAGCGGACATTATTTGCGTCGCAAGAAATAGCGGTTCCGATGAAGACTTCCTCCCATGACGTGCGGGTACTGATCGTCGATGACAATCCGCTCATCCGCGATCTGATGTGCCGCGGGATGGAGCCGCACTGCAACGTGATTCCCGCGACAGACGGCGCCGACGCCCTGCTCCAGTCCATCGACCATCCTCCCGATCTGATCATCTCCGATTTCCGGATGCCCGGATTGGACGGACGGCAGCTGTTTGAAAAATTGCGCGGGAGGGAAAATACGCGGAATATCCCATTCGTGTTTGTCGCCAGCCGCGGCGACATCGAAGAAAAACTGCGCCCTTCGGTGGGCGGCGTGGTCGAGGATTTTATCCCCAAACCTTTTTTTATCGCCGATCTTGTGCGGCAGACGAAAAGAATAGTCGACCGATTGCACTTGGAAAAAATGCAGAAACACGCGTCGCGCCCCGGCGTGATTCAGGGACGTCTGGAAGAAATGAGCGTAACCGAGCTGATGCAGTCGCTGGAAATGGGGCAGAAATCCTGCCGGTTGACGCTGCGCCGTGCCGGGGAACAAGCGGAACTCTATTTCACCGCCGGGCAGTGCAAGCACGCTCGCCTGGGTTCGCTCGAAGGCGACAACGTCGTCTATCAGGCCATCCAGTGGGCCGATGGCGAATTCGAAATTGATTTCGGCGCAACCTCGGACCGCGAAACCACCACGCATTCCACCACCGGCCTGCTCATGGAGGCCATGCGCCTGATGGACGAATCCAATCAAAGCGTGGGAAGCTAGCTCCCCATGCGCGTCGCCATCCTTACCATCAGCGACTCAGCCGCTCAAGGCACTCGCGCGGACGCTTCCGGGCCCGCCGTGCGCGAGCGTTGCCGGCAGCTCGCCTGGGACGTCGTCTCCGAAGCGATTTTGCCGGACGAGCCGGTAACGGTTCGCGAGCGCCTTGTGTCCCTGGCGGATGCAGGCTCGGCGGAACTCATCCTGACCACCGGCGGCACGGGCATCGGGCCAAGGGACTCCACTCCCGAGGCCACCGCGGAAGCCTGTCAGAAACTGCTCCCCGGGATCCCTGAAATGATGCGCGAGTACGGCCGGAAAAAGACTCCGCGAGCGGCGCTGTCCCGCGGCGTGGCCGGGGTGCGGGGCCATGCCCTCATCGTGAATCTGCCGGGAAGCCCGCGCGGAGCGGTCGAATCGCTGGACGCCGTGGCCGAACTTCTGCCGCACGCGCTCGACGTGCTGCGCGGCGCGCGCCACGATTAGACGGCGTTTTTCCTGCTCCAAATTTAGAATCCAACGCGGGATTTCACACACCGGCGTCTTCGTGTTTCACGAATGGGCAAAGGAAGGTTGACGTTCCGACCGACGTCGTCAACAATGCCAACACCATGAAAACGACACGTGCAAGCAAGCTCTCGAATAAACGGCTGGCGGTGCTGGGCGCCGGAAAGATCGGCGGAATCCTGCTGCGCGCATTTCTCGAGCAGAAGCTTGTCCAGCCGAAGCGCGTGCACGCCACGACACGGCATGCGGAGAAGGCGCGCGCCCTGTCCCGGCAGCTCGGCATTGCGGCATCCACCGATAATCGCGCGGCCGTGCGCGACGCGGACATCGTGTTGCTGGCCGTGAAACCCCAGGCGGTGCGCGAGGTGCTCGCGGAAATCAAGCCCGAAATGAAAAAGGGGAAACTGATCGTTTCCGTGGTGGCTTCGGTCTCCACGCAAATGATGGAAAAGCAACTGGGCTTGGACGCGGCCGTGATTCGCGCCATGCCCAATACGCCTTGCGCCATCGGTTGCGGGATGACGGGACTCGCGAAGGGAATGCACGCGTCCAGGGAGCAATTAGAAATTGCCCAGGCCATGTTTGAAGCCGTGGGGCGCGTCGTGGTGGTGGACGAAAAACAGATCGACGCCGTGACCGGGCTATCGGCCAGCGGCACGGCATTTATTTACATTCTTCTCGAATCGCTTGCCGAAGGCGGGGTAAAGGTTGGGTTGCCTCGCGACGTTTCCACGCTGCTGGCGGCGCAGACGATGATGGGCGCCGCACGCATGGTTTTGGAAACGGGAAACCATCCCGCGCTGCTGAAGGACGCGGTCACCACGCCCGCGGGTTCCACGATGGATGGCATTCTGGAGCTGGAGGACGGCAAGGTGCGCGTGACGCTGATCAAGGCGGTGATGAAAGCCACGCAGCGCGCAAAAGAACTGATCCTTGATTCCTAAAACCCGATTCCTAACAAGAGATACCCAAAAGATTCCTTCCAGACTCCCGGGAAACTCCCAGGAGTCCTGAAGGAACATTACCTGCGTCCCGCACTAGGCGAGATAGAACGAGAACCATCTTCCCAGGCCGACGACGGCGAACCAGATCAGGACGGAAAAGCAGCCGTACACTCTGGCGCCCAGAGGGGCGATGCGAGCCTCGTTCCAATCGTCCACATGCTTGTACATTCTGTTGTGGAATATCAGCGCATTCACGCCGGCCAGAACGATCAAAAACATCTTCAGCCAGAACAGGAAATTAAGCGCGGCTCGCGTTGCTTCCGCGGCATACATGAGCGAGCCTGATATCAACTGGACTGTAAAGCCTGCCCACACCCAGGGAAGGATCCATCGGGCAAGTTTTTTCACGGGTTCGTCCCGCATCGGGCCGATGCCGAAAAGCCGCAGGTCGAGTAGGAAGGCGGAAGATAGCAGCAAAACGATTCCAAAAATATGCAGCGTCTCCACAATGGGAAACGCGTACAGCGACTGTCGCATATAAACGCCCAAACTTGATTGGTTTACCCACTCACTCAAATGGAAAACCCACGCTGGCAGCCATACCGGCATCCCAACACCCCTTAATCGTAATTTGAAATCAACCTACCCACCCGCTCCGCCATCATAACCGAATTTCCGCCGACAGCCGGAAATTTTCGTTATTGTTTATGCGGTAGTCGGTCTTGTTTCTCAGTAACCGAGGATACATCATAATGTGAGCAACGTCACACGGAGTTTTTTGCCCGGGCGTGGGGGAGACCATCGTAAAACCGGGGACCGAGCGGCCAGATTTCCGGGCACGCCGCTGCCAACGATACTGGGGGCTGGTTGCCGCTTGACGAATGTGTTAGGATTTCCCGCGAAATTGCGATGCCGAGCCAGTACATTCCGGTTTTGATCTTTGCGGTGCTTGCTGCCGCGTTCCCGGCGGTGACGCTCGTGCTCTTCCGGCTGATTCGCCCGACACCTGTCGCGGTGGGCGCGAAATTACAGCCCTACGAGTGCGGTGTGGAGGCCGAGGGCGACACGCGTGGCCGCTATTCGGTTCGGTTCTATATCGTTGCGATTCTTTTCGTAATTTTCGATGTGGAAACCACGTTCCTTTTTCCCTGGGCGGTGTTGTTTTCCACCCGGGAGCAAGGTTTTCGTTTGGGGCCGGTCTACGCTCTGGCGAGCATGTTTGTTTTTCTCGGCATTCTGATCGTTGGATATATCTGGCTGTTCCGCAAAGGCGCCCTCGAATGGGTGTGAACGGCGCCCCCCATTTCTCCACAACGGGCTCAATTTTCAACTGGGATGTCCAAATTTTGCAGGAACTTGGATGCCGCCGGGCCAGAAACAATTGGAGGCTTGCGTCGGAACAGGTTGACTCTGTTTTCCACCGTGTGCTAAAAGCTACAACTTAATCTTGGCTGTGCGTTCCAAACGCGGCCTGATCTACTCCTAATTCATGGCAAACGATCCGGAAGAGAAGCAGCCTTCTGCGAGTTCCCCGGCTGAGCGGCCTGCAGATAAGACGCCTGCCGCAGCTGGCGAACCCGCACCCAAACCGCCTGTCCCTCCGGCCGCTCCAGCGGCAAAACCTCCGGCTGCCGCGGCGCCGCCCCGTCCGCCCGCGCCTCCCAAGGAAGGCCCCGTCGCGCTCGATAACGAAACGGTTCAGCGCTACAAGGAAAAATTCGGCCCCGGGATTCTGGAAGCATGGGTTGATCGCAAACAGGCCATCCTGGTGGTTGCGCGGGAACTGCTCGGGGAAATTTGCATGTATAGCCGCGACGAAGAGAAATTCGATTGGCTCAGCGATCTTACGGCCGTCGATTGGCCCAAGCGCGAGAAGCGCTTCGACATCGTGCTGAACATGTATTCGTTCGAAAAGAACGAACGGCTGCGCCTGAAGGCCTACGCCGCAGAGGATGAACGCGTGCCCAGCGTGCAGGGGATCTGGGCCACGGCGAATTGGATGGAGCGCGAAGTGTACGACATGTTCGGCGTGGTATTTGAAGGCCACCCGGACCTGAAGCGGATCCTGCTGCCCGATGAATGGCAGGGATACCCGCTGCGCAAGGATTACGACATTTTGCAGCAGGATACCGCCTGGGTGAGAGAAAACCTGGGGATCGAGAGCGGACAGTAGAAATGGCTGACGAACGCATTCCGTTTGCCACGCATGCCGAGTCCACCGTGCTCGGGGCCGACGAAATTGTCCTGAACATGGGGCCGCAGCACCCATCCACGCACGGCGTGCTTCGCGTGAAGCTGCGCCTGGACGGCGAAAAGGTGATCGGCTCGGAGTGCGTGATTGGCTACCTGCACCGGGGCGTCGAGAAAATCGCCGAACACCGCAGCTATACGCAATTCGCGCCCTATGTGGACCGCATGGACTACGTCGCGGCGGTTTCCAACGGCCTGGGGTACTGCGAGGCGGTTGAAAAGCTGCTGGGGGCGGAAGCGCCGCTGCGGGCGCGCGTGATTCGCGTGATTCTCACCGAACTGCAGCGCATCGCGAGCCACCTGTTCTGGCTGGGAACGCACGCGCTCGATATCGGGGCGCTCACGCCGCTGTTTTATTGCCTGCGCGAGCGGGAAGAAATTCTGAAGATTTTCGAGAAATTCTGCGGCGCGCGCCTGACCACGCACGCCTTCCGCATCGGCGGCCTGCAATACGAGGCCTACGACGAGTTCGAAAAAGACGTGGAGCGGTTCTGCAAGCCGTTCGACACGCGCGTGGACGAATACGAAGCCCTGCTTACCGAAAATCGCATCTGGGTCGGCCGCACCAAGGGCATCGGCATCCTCACCGCCAAGGAAGCCATCGATTACGGCGCTTCCGGGCCGGTGATTCGCGCCAGCGGCGTGAAGTGGGATATCCGCAAGGCCATGCCGTATGCCGCCTACGACCTGTACAAATTCGAAATTCCCACCGGAAAAAACGGCGACACCTACGACCGTTACCTCGTGCGGCTGGAAGAAATGCGGCAGTCGCGCCTGATTTGCCTGCAGGCCATCGAAAATATTCCCACCGGGCCGATCATGGGCAAGGTTGGAAAAGTTTTGAAGCCGCCGCCGGGCGAGGTCTACCACGCCGTCGAAGCGCCCAAGGGCGAACTCGGTTATTACATCGTGAGCGACGGCACCACGCAGCCCTACCGCGTGAGGATTCGTCCGCCGTCGCTGATCAATCTCGAGGCATTCGACAAAATGATTCGCGGGCACCTGGTGGCGGACGTTGTGGCCATCATCGGCACGCTGGATATCGTTCTGGGAGAGGTGGACCGGTAGCGCCGTGCATGCACTCATCCAATTCGTGATTTCCATCTGGGTGCCGCTGGTTTGCGCGGTCATCATCGTGGCCGTGCTTCCGCTGGTCGCCGGATATATCGTGCTGATGGAACGCAAGGTGATGGCGGACATGCAGGCGCGGCTGGGGCCGATGCGCGTGGGGCCGCACGGCTTGCTGCAGCCGATTGCCGATGCGGTCAAGCTTCTGCTCAAGGAAGACATTGTTCCGGCCAACGCGGACAAGGCCATCTTCTGGATCGCCCCGCTGATTTCGGTGACGGCGGGAATGCTGGCCATGTCGGCGCTGGCCATAGGACCGTGGTTTCAGATCGCCGACCTGAATGTGGGATTGCTGTTCATCGTTGGAATCAGCGCGCTGGGAATTTTCGGCATTGTGCTGGGGGGATGGTCCTCCAACAGCCACTATTCGTTGCTGGGGGCGTTGCGCAGCGCCGCGCAACTGGTGAGCTACGAAACCGCGGCGGGATTGGCCATTGTGGGCGGGCTGATGCTGGCTGGAACCCTCTCCACACGTGAAATCATCCAGGCGCAGGGCGATTATGGGGTGTGGTTTATTTTTGCCGCGCCGGTGGGATTTTTTATTTATGTGGTCGCTTCCATTGCGGAAACCAATCGCGCGCCGTTCGATCTTCCGGAAGCCGAATCGGAACTGGTTGCCGGCTACATGACCGAATACAGCGGGTTCCGGTGGGCGCTGTACTTCCTGGCCGAGTACACAAACATGGTGGTCGTGGCGGCCATCGCGACAACGCTGTTTCTGGGCGGATGGCTGCGGCCCTTTGCCGGCACCCCGGCATTCAATTTCCTGGACTACGTGCCGTCGTTATTGATGCTTGCCGTGGGCGGATACTGCTTTTATCGCGCGCCAAAGCAACCGGTGAAGGTGCAGCAATTGTTCATGGTTGCGGTCGGCCTGCTGATGCTGCTGGTCGCGGTAATTCTTGCGGCGCCGCTGATCCCGGCCGTGGCCGCGACGCTTCCCGGCTTGAAGCCCGGGCTGCACGGCGCGTTCTGGTTCCTGTTCAAGGTCGGGCTGTACATCTACCTGTTCATGTGGCTGCGGTTCACGTTTCCGCGCTACCGGTTTGACCAGTTGATGCGCCTGGGATGGCAGTTCCTGATCCCGCTGTCGATTGTGAACGTACTGGGTATCGGACTGGCGCTGGTGCTGCACCGGCAGTTGGGATGGAGCCACTGGGTGGCGTTTCCGCTGACTACCGTTCTCACGCTGGCGGTGGCCGGATGGCTGGGCTGGGCGGGCGAGAAAAAAGATAAAGAACACGTTTTTGTCGGCGAAATCTAGAAAAAAGTAACGGCACCACGGAAATTACGACAGGGAAAAGATGCTCGATCAGATCATATTTTATTTTTTCGCCACGCTGGCCGTGATCTCCGCGGCCCTGGTGGTGACGCGCCGCAACGTCGTGCAGAGCGCGATTTTTCTGATCACGGCGCTGCTGGCGACGGCTGGCATCTTTCTGCAGTTGCACGCGGAATTTCTGTTCATCGTGCAGGTGATTTTGTACGCGGGCGGCATCATGGTGCTGTTTATTTTCGTCATCATGCTGGTCAACGTGGACCTATCGATGCACCGGTCGCAGTTCAACCGGCAATGGTGGCTGGGGTTGCTGCTGTCGCTGGTGGTGGGCGCCCAATTGACGATGGCCATCGCGGTGGGGCGTTCCGGCCTGCCGCTGGGCGAGCCGGCCCCCGCAAAAATGCTGGAGCCGAGCACGCAACTGGTGGGCAAAGTTCTGTTCAGCGAGTATATGCTCCCGTTTGAAATCGCCTCGGTCCTGCTCCTGGTGGCGATGATTGGCGCCGTCGTCATGGCGAAGAAAAAAGTTTAGGATTGCGAGCGCATTTGCGCATGCGAGAACAAATATGATTCCGACGAGCCACTACCTGTTCCTGAGCCTGGGGCTATTCACGATCGGCGTGATCGGCGTCGTGACCCGGCGGAACGTGATCATCATCCTGATGTCCATCGAGCTGATGCTGAATGCGGTGAACATCAATCTGCTGGCGTTTTCGCGCCTGGTGGGTTCGGTGGAAGGGCACGTTTTCGCGATTTTTATCATTACCGACGCGGCCGCGGAAGCCGCCGTGGGGCTGGGCATCATCATTTCGTTTTTCAGAAATCGCGAAACGTTGCTGGGCGACGAGATGGATTTGCTGAAGTGGTAGCGGTGCGCACGGGTGTTTCTTTCTAGGACATGATGCCGACTGAATATTTTCTCGCGCATATCTGGCTGATCCCGCTGTTTCCCCTGGCGGGCGCGGCGCTGATGCTTTTGATCGGCCGGCGCTTGCCAAATTCCGCCGTGAACACGATTTGCGTGGGCAGCGTGTTTTTGTCGATGTGCTTCGCGTTCGGCGCCATCTGGCAATTGGTGTCGCGGCCCGTGGCCCAGCGCCTGGTCAGCTTCAATCTGTTTGACTGGGTGCCCGCCGGCATGATGCACACCGATGCCGGCAAGCTGATGAATTTCAGCGTGCCCTGGGGCGTGCTGATGGACCCGCTGACCGCCGTGATGCTGGGTGTCGTCACCGGCGTGGGATTCCTGATTCACGTGTATTCGACCGGCTACATGGCGCACGAAGGCGGCTATTACCGCTATTTCGGCTATCTGAACCTTTTCATGTTTTCGATGCTCACGCTGGTGCTGGCGAACAATCTCTTGCTGCTGTTCGTCGGATGGGAAGGCGTGGGGCTTTGCAGCTACCTGCTGATCGGGTTTTATTTCCTGCGCAAGTCGGCGTCGGATGCGGGGAAGAAAGCGTTCATCGTCAATCGCATCGGCGACGCGGGCTTTCTGCTGGGATTGTTCCTGATGCTCGGCACGCTGGGCACGATCCAGTTTACCGAAATCGGCCCGGCGATTGCCGCGGGGCACTTTGCAATGGGCAACGGCACGCTGACGGCGATTGCGCTGCTGCTGTTCGTCGGCGCGACAGGGAAGTCGGCGCAGCTTCCGTTGTACGTGTGGCTGCCGGACGCCATGGAAGGCCCGACGCCGGTCAGCGCGTTGATCCACGCGGCGACGATGGTCACTGCCGGCGTGTACATGATCGTGCGCACCAACGCCGTGTTTTCGATGGCCCCAGAAGCCCTCCTCGTCGTGGCCATTGTCGGCGGTGTCACCTGTATCTTCGCCGCGACGATGGGCATCGTGCAGAACGACATCAAGCGCGTGCTGGCCTATTCCACCGTGTCGCAGCTCGGCTACATGTTCCTGGCATGCGGCGTGGGCGCATTTACCGCCGGCGTGTTCCACCTGATGACGCACGCGTTCTTCAAGGCCCTGCTCTTCCTCGGATCCGGCAGCGTGATTCACGCGCTTTCCGGCGAGCAGGACATGCGCAAAATGGGCGCGCTGTGGGGCAAGATTCCCACGACGGCAAAAACATTTGTGGTGGCCTCGATCGCGATTTCGGGGATTCCGCCGCTGTCCGGATTTTTCAGCAAGGACGCCATCCTGGGGGCCGCGTTCGAACACAACCGTACCCTCTGGTTCATCGGTTTCGTCACGGCGGGCATGACGGCGTTTTACATGTTTCGCCTTGTAAACATGACGTTCTTCGGGAAATCGCGTGTGGACCATGAAGTCGAGCACCATATTCATGAGTCCCCCAGCTCGATGACGATTCCGCTGATCATTCTGGCCGTGCTGGCCTTCGTGGGCGGGTGGATCGGCTGGCCCGAGTCGCTCGGTGGCAGCGACCGCTTCGCGCAATTCCTGGACCCTGTGATGGCCAGGCATGCCGAGGGAGCCGCTGAGGCGGCTTCGGCCGGGTCGATGGAGTATCTGCTGATGGTGTTGTCGGTGGCGATAGGCCTGGCGGGCATCTGGCTGGCATACCGCTGGTATATCGAGCGGCCGGAAGTGCCTGGAAAGATCGCCGCGGCATACCCGTTTTTGTATCGCTTGGTCTACAACAAGTATTACGTGGACCAGATTTACGATGCCATGTTCGTGAATCGGATGAAGGATTTGGCGCTCACGCTGGGATCGTTTGACGTCGGTGTGATCAACGGCATCGGCGTGGACGGCAGTGGATGGCTGACGCGGACGACGTCGCGCATCTCGATGGTGTGGGACTCCTGGATTGTGGACGGGCTGGTGAATCTAGCGGCGCGCATCGTGTGGGTGTTGAGCTATCCGGTACGCATGCTGCAGACCGGACGCGTTTCGCGTTATGCGCTGTTCATGTTGCTCGGCGTGCTGATTTTCCTGGGCTATTATCTGCGCTCCGCGGGGATCACAGTGCAGAATTTGCTGCGTTAATTTTGTGCGGGCTGCAGGTACAGCCCGCACCGGAAGAAGGCGAGGCTGGCAGATGGAATTTTACAATACTCATATCCTGTCGGTGGTTCTGTTCACACCGCTGGTGGGAGCGTTGTTGCTGCTGTTCGTGCCGCGCGACAGCGAGAACGCGCACCGCGTCATCGGAAACCTGTTCGGTTTCCTGGGGCTGATTGTTTCGCTGCCGCTGCTCTGGCGGTTCAGCCTGAGCCCCACCGTGGGACGTTTTCAGTTCATGGAGAATCACGACTGGATTCCCTCGATTGGCGCGCACTACACGCTGGGAATCGACGGCATCAGCCTGCTGCTGGTGATCCTGACGACGCTGCTGGGGGCGATTTCCATCCTTTCCTCCTGGAGCGCCATCAAGATGCGGAAGAAGGAATATTACATCCTCTTTCTGCTGCTGCAGGTGGGCATGCTGGGCGTCTTCATGTCGCTGGATTTCTTCCTGTTCTACATGTTCTGGGAAGTGATGCTCGTGCCGATGTATTTCCTGATTGGCGTGTGGGGCAGCGACCGCCGGCTGTACGCCGCGATCAAATTTTTCCTGTATACCCTGGCGGGGTCGGTCATCATGCTGCTGGGAATCCTGGCGCTGTATTTCAAGGCGGGCGGCGCCACGTTTGACGTGCCCACGCTGCTGGCCGCGGCTTCGAAATTCGACACCAGCTCGCAGGTGCTCCTGTTCTGGGCGTTCTTTTTTGCTTTCGCCATCAAAGTGCCCATGTTCCCGTTCCACACCTGGCTGCCGGACGCGCATACTGAAGCGCCCACGGCCGGGTCGGTCATCCTGGCCGGCGTGCTGTTGAAGATGGGCACGTACGGATTCCTGCGCTTCTCGCTTCCGCTGCTCCCGCAGGACACGGCGGCGCGACACAAAATCATCACCATCATGATGGTTCTTTCGATCATCGCCATCATCTATGGCGCCCTGGTCTGCATGATGCAGAAGGACATGAAGAAGCTGATCGCGTACAGCTCGGTCAGCCACATGGGCTTCATCACGCTCGGCATTTTCGCTCTCACCCCGCACGGGCTTTCCGGCAGCGTGCTCCAGCAGCTCAATCACGGAATTTCCACCGGGGCGTTGTTCCTGCTGATCGGCGTGCTCTACGAGCGGCGGCACACGCGCTTGATTTCCGAATTCGGCGGGCTTTCCACGCCCATGCCCAATTTCGCGGCGATTTATATGATCGCGACGCTGAGTTCGCTGGGCCTGCCGCTTTTGAACGGATTCATCGGCGAATTCACGATTCTGCGCGGCGTATATGAAGTCAGCATCCGGTATACGGCCTGGGCGGTGATCGGCATCGTTCTGGGCGCGGCGTACCTGCTGTGGCTCTACCAGCGGGTGATGTTCGGGCCGGTCACCAATCCCTTAAATGAGCATCTGGCGGACCTGAACGCGCGCGAGTTCGCGACGCTGATTCCGCTGGTCCTTCTGATGTTCTGGATCGGCATTTATCCGAAGCCGATATTCCGGGTTCTCGACCGGCCGGTGCAGGAGATCGTCCAGCAGGTCAATCCGGGATATTTTGCCGCCCAAACCCCGGCGGCGGCCGCCGTGAACGCGGTGGACGCGGCGCCGGCTTCCGCGCCCGCCGAAGCCATGCCGGCGATGGCGGGCATGACCCGGCCGCGGAGCGCGGCGCCGGTTGCGGCTCCGGATCCGCGGCGGTTGAAACCTGAAGCGAGCGGGAAATAACAGGCGAATCGATGAGCCATATCCTCAACGCATTCCGATCGTTCATGCAGCAAGGCGGCGGCGGCCTGCTCCTGCCGGAGATGATGCTCGTCCTGTTTGCGATCGGCATCCTGCTCACCGATTATTTGCTGGAAGCCCGCGACAAATATTTCAACGCGCTGATGGCCATGCTCGGCGTGTTCTTCAGCGGCATCTGCCTTTGGCAACTGCGGTACATTGCCGAGCGCGGGCCTCTGGGATTCAGCAACTCCATTCTGGTGGATCCATTCTTCCTGTTTTTCGGCTTTATTTTCCTGATTGCCACGGGGCTGGTGATCCTGCTTTCGGTTCGCTACCTGAAAATCGAGGACGAAAATCACGGCGAGTATTACGCCCTGATGCTTTTCGCCACCGTCGGCATGATGTTCATGACGTCCGGCTACGACCTGATCGTCCAGTTCCTGGGCCTGGAAACCATGGCTCTGAGTTTCTACGTGCTTGCGGGTTTCCTGCGGCGCGACCGCCGGTCGAATGAAGGCGCGGTGAAGTACCTGTTGCTCGGGGCGTTCAGCTCGGCGATTCTGGCCTACGGATTCTCGATTCTTTACGGGCTGGGGGCGACGCTGGATGCCTCTCGATTTGCAACGCCGCTTCCCCCGCGCACCAATCTGGACGTGATTCAGGCGGCGGTTTCGTTGCGCGGCCACACTGATCTGCTGGTGCTGCTCGCACTGGTTACCGTCATGGCGGGACTGTTTTTCAAGATCGCGGCCGTCCCGTTCCACCAGTGGGCGCCGGACGTGTACGAGGGCGCCCCTACTCCGATTACGGCCTACATCAGCGTGGCGTCCAAGACTGCGAGCTTCGCGCTGCTGTTGCGCTTGCTGCTCACCGTGTTCTGGCCGGTGCGCCTGGACTGGATGATGCTGGTGGCCGGCGTGGCCATCGCGTCGCTGACCATCGGAAACTTCGCCGCCATCACGCAAAACAACATCAAACGCATGCTGGCGTATTCCTCAATTTCCCACGTGGGATATATCCTGCTTGGAATCGTCGCGGCGGCATCGAGCGCGCAGGGGTTCATGACGGGAATGAAGGGCGTGGCCTTCTACCTGTTCGTTTACGGATTCATGACGATCGGCGCGTTCGCAGTCATTATCGTGCTGCAGCGGCAGGGAATCATCAGCGACGAGCTGGACGATCTCAACGGCCTGTACCGGCGCAGCCCGGTGTCCGCCGCGGTGCTGCTGATTTTCATGCTGTCGCTTGCGGGGATTCCGCCGCTGGCGGGATTTATCGGAAAGTACTTCATTTTGCAGGCGCTGATCGAGACGGGCCACACGTCACTGGCGCTGTTTGGCGCGCTCTATATTGTGCCCGCGCTGTACTACTATTTCCGCGTTGTGGCCCATGCGTATCTGTATGAGCCGGGCAACGCACCTTCCCCGATCCTCACGGTGGGGCAGAAAGTCGCTTTCACCGTGCTTTGCTTCGTGACCGTCGTCGCCGGCATTTATCCGGAGCCGTTCGTGCAACTGGCGACGTACTCGCTGATGTTCCCGACAGGATTCAGTGGCCACTGAGGAACCCAGCCCGCCGCCCTCCCCATCGCCGCGCAAACGGCCCGCCACCATCGCACGCCAGATCTCGGACGCTCTCGAACTTCCTGTTTTGCTTGTGGGGGCCGTTGCGGTTGGCGGAGGTCTGGGCTATCTTCTGGACGAGCGAATACATACCTCGCCTATCTTCACGCTGATTCTGGGTTTTATCGGGTTTGCCGCGGGCATGTTTCAATTGTTGCGGAGACTTTTGAAGGATACCAAGGGTGATGGCGGGTCTTGACTTATCTTACGGTGCGGCCGAGCGGCGCATCGAGTGGCTTACGTTCGCGCTGGGGTTCGCCGGGTCGGTATTTGCCGCCATCGGCTGGGAGTGGCGCGCCGGAGCGGGAGTGGCGCTGGGTGCCGCGTTGACTTGGGTGAATTACCGGTGGCTGAAGCAGGGGGTGGGGGCGCTGGTTGCAGTTTCGACCGCGCAGGCGGGCTCCCAGCAGCCGCGCGTGCCGCTGCTGGTGTACGTTAAGTTCTTTGGACGCTTCGCGTTGCTGCTGGTGGTGCTCTATGTTATTCTTTCCCGAACGATATTGCCTGTGGTCGCGGTTCTGGCGGGGTTGTTTGCGCTGGTGGCGGCCGTCATGATCGAACTGATTTTCGAACTTGCCCGCGGCAGGCGCGGGACGGAAACACACACATAGAGCCTCTTTTTCAGAGGCTCAATCCCGGGGTCAATTGGATTCATGGAAGAGCAAATTCTAGGTGTGACAAAACTGGTTAACGCGCTGTTGGCCAAGCCTGCTTTGGCGCTTCTAGCGGCGCTGCACATTCACGCCGAAAATCCGAAATATCCGATACCGGACCACATTGCGATGGAACTGGTGGTTTTCATCTTCGCCATCGTGTTTTTTACGTGGCTGAAGGGGCGGCTCTCGGTGGACAATCCCGGCGCCACGCAGCAGTGCATGGAAGCGTTGCTGACCAACTCCATGGGCGTGGGCGCGCAGGACCTGCTCGAAGACATGGCGGGACATCACGGCCTGAAATATCTTCCGATGGTCGGCAGCATCGGCATGTTCGTCCTGATCAGCAATTTGACCAGCGTGGTTCCTGGATTTTCATCGCCCACCGCCGAGAAGACAGTGCCCCTGGGCTGCGCGATCATTGTTTTCCTTTACTATAACTGGGCCGGCCTGCTGCATCATGGCCCGGTGAATTACGGCAAGCAGTTCATGGGGCCCGTGCTGGCGATGTCCCCCATCATGGTGATCGTGGAAATTTTCAGCCATCTCGCGAGAATGCTTTCCCTTACCGTGCGTTTGTGGGTCAACATGCTGGTCAGCGAGTTGCTCTACATGACCTTTCTCGGACTGACTCTGACCCTGTTCCTGTTCGTCGGAAAACTGAACGGGCTGGGTTATCTGCTGGCTCCGATTCCGCTGCTGGCGCCCTGTATTTTTATTCTGTTGCATGTGTTCGTCGCATTTGTGCAGGCGTTTGTTTTTACTTTGCTGCCGATCGTCTATGTGTGCGGCGCGGTGAGCGAAGAGCACTAAATTATATTCATTCCGGCATGGTCCGCTGTCTCGTGTGAGCCCGGCTGTACGAGGATGTCCGGGAACCACCTCCGAGCGGCTATTTCATAATGAAGGAGAAACACGATGAGGAAGTTTTCAATGATCTTGTTCGCCCTGCTGGCGGTAGCGTTTGTCGCTCCAGCCGTATTTGCGCAAACCGGTGCGACGCCGGAGGCTGCGGCGACGACCAATTGGGTGGCCATCACGTCGGGCTTTGCCATGGCGATTGCATCGGGATTCTGCGGCATCGCTCAGGCGCGCGCGGCGTCTTCCGCCTGTGAGGGCCTGGCGCGCAATCCGGGCGCGGCGCCTCAGATCCGGTTTGCACTCCTGCTTTCGCTCGTGCTGATCGAATCGATGGCGCTCTACACCTTTGCCATCATCTTCGCCAAGGTCAAGTAGGCGATTTCAGCTTTCGTTTCTGGCGGCACGCTCCCGGATTCTCGGGGGCGTGCCGTTTTGCTTTTGGTAGGACAGGCTTCAGCCTGTCAGGTTTTGCTCTCTGCAATCGGCATCACGACCTAAAGTCGGCAATCAAAAGCAGACTGGCAAAAGCAGACGAGTGGAAGCTGTGCCGGACACAGTTTCCGCCGCCCTGTTGATCGTGGTCGACGGGAACCTTCATGCCGCCCTATAACGGCAAAAGCAGACAGGCTGAAGCCTGTCCTACTCAAACCTAGCGAATATTGAGGGCGGCTTTGGTGGCGAAGGCGATGATTTGGTTGGGGAACAATCCAGCATAGATGGTGCCGGCAACCGCAATCCACAGGGCGATGGAAAGCGTCCCCGGCACGGCTTCCGCGGCGATTTCCTGTTCCGGTTCGCGCATATACATGACGACAATCACGCGCAGGTAGTAGTAGGCCCCGATCACGCTGTTCAGGCCCAGCAGGACGGCGAGCCAGATCAGGTGGGATTCCAGCGCCGCGTTGAAAACGTAGAATTTTCCAAGAAAGCCCGCCGTAACCGGCAGCCCCAGCAGCGACAGCAGAAACACGGACAAGCAGGCAGCCATAGCGGGCTGGCGTCGCGCCAGGCCCCGGAAGTCTTCGATGTCCACGTGGCGTTCGCCCGCGCCGCCCAACTGTGCGACGATCAGGAACGCGCCCAGCTTCACCAGCGCGTAGCTCACCAGGTAAAATAGCGCTGCGGCGATCCCCAGTTCCGGATGACCGGTGGCGGCAGCGGCGGCCAGCGCCACCAGGATATATCCCGCATGCGCGATCGAGCTGTACGCCAGCATGCGCTTCAAGCTGGTTTGCACGATCGCGGCCAGGTTGCCCGCAAACATGCTGAGCACGGCGGCCACCCACAGCGCCCAGAACCATATCGGAGCCGCGGCATCCACGCTCGCCAGGATGCGCAGGGCCAGGGCGAATGCGGCGGCCTTGGGACCGGTCGACAGGATTGCCGTGACCGGGGCCGGAGCGCCTTCGTACACATCCGGGGTCCACATCTGAAACGGCGCGGCGGCAACCTTGAATGCCAGGCCGATCAGGATGAATCCGAGTCCCAGCTTCAACAGTACGTGCGAGGAATCGTTGGCGAGCGGCACCATCATGTCCAGATGCGTCGATCCGGTGGCGCCGAACGACAGCGCGATCCCGTAAAGGAAAAACGCCGTGGCAAAAGAGCCCAGCAGGAAATACTTCATCGCCGCTTCGTTGGAACGCGGGGCGTCGCGCTTGTAACTGGCCAGAATGTAGGAGGCGATGGAACTCATTTCGAGCCCCACAAAGGCTGTGAGCAGTTCGTGGGCTCCGGCCATCACGCCCATGCCCGCGGTCGCGAACAGAATCAGCGCGCAGAATTCACCGGCGTCCAGGTCCTCGCGCTGCAGATAGCCGATGGAGCCGAGAATTCCGAGGAACGCCACGCCGCAAACAACCAGATGCACGAACAGACTGAACGCATCGGCGCGGAACAGTCCGGAGTAGGCAAACCCCGGATGAAGGGCCGTCAGTGCGGTGGCGGCCATCGCCAGTGCCGCGCCCAGCAGGGAAACCATCGCCAGCGCGCCGTGGCGCGCCCGGGGCACGATCGGAGCGAGAAACATCACCAGCATGCCGAACCCGCAGAGCACGAGTTCCGGCGCAATCCGGTACAGGTCTTGAAGAGGTGGAAACATTTATTTCAATTTCACCGAGTCCGCCGCGATGCCGGAGGTCGCCAAATTCGCGCCCGCCGCCGGCAAGTTGGAGTGATCCATGGCCATTTTGTTGAAGCCATGGTTGTTTACGCCACCGGCGTTATAGGCCTGCGGGCGTTGCATCAGTTGCAAAACGGTTTGCGTCGAAGTCTCGATCCGCCGCGTGAAAAACGGCGACCCGATGCCCATCCACAGGATGATCGCGGCCATCAGGAACAGGATGCCGCGCTCGCGCAGGTCCGCGTCGGGCAGCGCGGCGTTTTTGTCCTTCGTAATGGTTCCGAAAAACACGCGCTGGTAGGACCACAGCAGATAGACGGCGGACAAAATGACGCCCAGCGCGGCCCAGGACGCCCACGCGGCATGTTTCTGGAACGTTCCCGCGAGGATCAGAAACTCTCCGACGAAGCCATTGAGCATCGGCAACCCCGCGGACGCGAAGCAGGTAAACAGGTAGAGCGCCCCCAGCACCGGCATGGGCGTGGCCAGCCCTCCGAACTCCTTGATCAAGTGCGTGTGCCGGCGGTCATAGAGCATGCCGACGCCAAGGAACAGCGCGCCGGTCGTGATGCCGTGGCTGACCATCTGGAAGACCGCGCCCTGGATCGAGATCGCGTGAAACGCAAAGATGCCGAGGACGACAAATCCAAGGTGGCTGACCGAGGAGTACGCGACCAGGCGCTTCAGGTCCACCTGCACCATGGCCACCAGCGCTCCGTAAATAATTCCAATGATGGCGAGCACTGCAATCGCCGGCGCAAACCGGCGCGCGGCTTCCGGAAACATCGGCAGGCAGAAGCGCAACATGCCGTACGTGCCCATCTTGAGCAGAACCCCGGCCAGCATCACCGAGCCCGCGGTGGGCGCCTCGGTGTGCGCGTCCGGCAGCCACGTATGCAGCGGGAACAGCGGCACCTTGATCGCGAAGGCCAGGAAGAATGCGCCGAACAGCAGCAATTCGGTGGAAAGCGGCAGCGTAATTGCGCCGCTGGAAAGCAGGGACTGGATTTGCGCCACGTCCAGCGTCGGATATCCGGCGGCGACGGTGAGCCGGTAGAGCCACAAAATCGCCACCAGCATCAGGATCGAGCCGAACATCGTGTACAGCACGAATTTGAGCGCCGCGTAAATGCGCCGCTCGTGGCCCCAGATGCCGATCAGGAAATACATGGGGATCAGCATTACTTCCCAGAACAGGAAGAACAGGAACAGGTCGAGCGAAACAAAGACGCCGATCACTCCGGTTTCCAGTACCAGTAGGCAGATGAAAAAACCTTTCACACGCTCGTTGATGGATTTCCACGACGCCAGAATCGAAATCGGCGTCAGCAGCGTGGTCAGCAGAATCAGGAACAGGCTCAGCCCGTCCACGCCCAGGTGATAGTGAATCGGCGGCTGGGCAATCCAGTTGTGAAATTCCTCCCACTGGTAGCCGGACGCGTGGGAATTGAATCCGCGCAAAAGGAGGAGCGAAAGAGCGAATTCCACAGCCGCGGTGGTCATGGCCAGGCGGCGAATCCAGACGTGATCATCGTCGCGCAGCAGCAACAGCGCGAGCGTGCCCGCCACGGGCAGGAAGGTGAGGACCGTCAGTAAGTGAGATTGCTGCACGTCAGGCCACCATCCAGAGCAGCAGGGAAGTGAAAACAACAACGCCCACGGCGATCCATGCGGCGTAACTGCGCACATTTCCGGAATTGACGCGCCGCACCTGGTTGCCGGACTGGCGCGACACGCTGGCCACGCCGTTCACCACGCCGTCAATCGCGCCCTCATCCACGGCATGCCACAAAAACCTGTCGGAAACCCAGACCAGCGGACGAACGATCGCCGCCATATAGAATTCATCGACAAAATATTTTCCGATCAAAAGTTTGTAGGCCCCGGAAAGGGAAGCCACAAGTTTCTTCGGCGATTCCGGGCTGCGGATGTACAGCCACCAAGCCAGCAGAAATCCCAGCAGTCCGACGATCACCGGCGCGCCGAACAATGCTTGAAGAATTTCCGAGCCGCCGCCGGACGATTCCGCCGCCGCACCGGCGGGCGTCGACGCAGTGGCCAGCACGGGCGCCAGGAAATGGTCAAAATGGTTCACGCCGCCCAACAGTTGCGGAGCTGCCATCCAGCCGCCGGCTACGGAAAGAATCGCGAGCACGACCAGAGGCACGAGCATGTTTTTCGGGGATTCGTGCACGTGCACGTGATGCTCGTCGTAGTTTTCCTTGCCGAAGAACGTGAGGAACAGCAGCCGGAACATGTAAAACGACGTGAGCCCTGCCGTCAGCACTCCCAGGACCCAGAGCACGGGGCTTACCTGTCGCGAGGCGTTCAGGATTTCGTCCTTGCTGAAGAATCCGGAAAAGCCGGGCGCGCCGGAAATCGCCAGCGTGGCCATGAACATCGTCCAGAACGTCACCGGAATTTTCTTGCGCAGGCCGCCCATCTTGCGCATGTCCTGCTCGCCGCCCATCGCGTGAATCACGCTGCCGGCGGCCAAAAACAGCAGGCCCTTGAAGAATGCATGCGTCATCAGGTGGAACACGCCCGCTCCGAACGCGCCTACGCCGCAGGCCAGAAACATGTAGCCCAGCTGCGAAACGGTCGAGTAGGCCAGAACTTTCTTGATGTCGGTCTGCACCAGGCCGATCGTCGCGGCAAACAGCGCAGTGAGGCATCCCACGACGGCGACCACCTGCATCGCCGCCGGAGCGTTCAGGAAAATCGCGTGCGACCTCACCACCATGTACACGCCCGCGGTGACCATGGTCGCGGCGTGAATCAACGCGCTGACCGGCGTGGGGCCTTCCATGGCGTCCGGCAGCCAGACGTACAGGGGAAGCTGCGCCGATTTTCCGGCTGCGCCGACAAACAGCAGAAGCGCAATCGCCGTGAGCGTGCCGATGTGCCCGGCGGGGTCCGCAGGCATCGCGGCGGCTCGCGGCAGCACCGCCGAAAAATCCAGAGTGCCAAACGTGCGGAAGATCAGCAGCAGGCCAAGAATGAACCCGAAATCACCAATGCGGTTGACCCAGAACGCCTTGTTCCCCGCATTGGTCGCGGACTTTTTCAGGAAGAAGAACCCGATCAGCAGGTAGCTGCAAAGGCCCACGCCTTCCCACCCGACAAACATCAGCAGGTAGTTTGCGGCCAGGATCAGCACGAGCATGAAAAACATGAAAAGGTTCAGGTAAGCGAAAAACCGGCGGTAGCCGGGATCGTCGTGCATGTATCCGGTCGAATAAATGTGAATCAGCCAGCCCACGCCGGTGACGACCAGCAGCATGACCACCGTCAACTGGTCCACCTGCAGGGCGAAATCCGCGCGGAACCCGCCCGCGGAAATCCACGTAAAATACGAGTGGATCCAGGGAACCTGGGCGGCGGGAAGCATCATGAATTCGCGGACGACTTCCAGCGCCGCGACAAAGGCCAGCGTGGTGGAAGAAAGCGCGACGCCCGACACCACGCCCTTCGACCAGCGGCCGCCGAAAATGCCGTTCGCGGCGGCGCCCAGCAGGGGCAGCAGCGGAATGATCCAGAGATAGGTGAGAGCAGGCATCAGTTTTTAGTCTTTTAGCGAATCCACGCGTTCCACGTTCAGCGTTCCCCGGTTCCGATTGATCAGGATAATAATCGCCAGGCCCACAGCCGCTTCCGCCGCCGCGACCACGATCACAAAAAAGACGAACACCTGCCCCTCCAATTGCCCGAGCGCCCGGCTGAACGTGATAAACGCCAGGTTCACGGCGTTGAGCATCAGCTCGATGGACATAAAAATCGTGAGGATGTTGCGCTTGAAAATAAACGCCACCACGCCCAGTCCGAACAGGACCGCGCTCAGCACCAGATAGTATGAAGTCGGTACCAAAACTCCTCCCTACTCGGACTCTTCGCGGCGCGCCAGAACCAGTGCGCCGAGCAATGCAATCAAGATCAGAAACGAAGTCAGCTCGAACGGAAAAACGTATTCGCGGAACAGCAGCGAAGCCAGGTCCCGCGTCGATGTCGATACGGCGCTCGCCCCCGCAGGCGTGTTCATATGCAGCGTGGCGCGTCCGATCCAGTAGGCGACCTCGACCGTGAATGCGATCCCCAGCGGCACGCCCACGTAGCGCGCCATGCGGCTCGCATTCGTGCGCTCTTCTTCGCCAGCGTTCAGCAGCATGATCACGAAAATGAAAAGCACCATGATCGCGCCGCCGTACACGATGATCTGCACCGCCGCGATGAAATCGGCGCCCTGCAGCAGGTAAAGTCCCGCCAGGGCGACCATGACCACGATCAGCGACAGCGCGCTGTGGATCGGGTGGCGCTGCAGGATCAGGCTGACCGCTCCCGCCACCGCCACCGCCGCCAGTACCAGGAACACCGCGATCTGCGGCGTCACTGTGCGGCTCCGGTTTGTATGGTTCGTTTCATTTTATTTCCATGGCCATTTTCATGGCCGTACGCATGAATTTCATCACCGCGCCAGGCTCATTTTTGCGTTAACACAATCGCCAGGCTCGTGATCACCACGTTCACGATCGAAAGCGGCAGCAACACCTTCCAGCCGAAAGTCATCAACTGGTCGTACCGGAAACGCGGAAGCGTGCCGCGCACCCAAACGTAAATAAACAGGAAAATCAGGATTTTCAGCAGGAACCAGAACGGCCCTTGCACGAAATCCACCACTCCGGGCCGGCTGAACAACACGCCCGCCGCAAGCAGGGCCACGCCGATGACCGGCAGAACCACGCGTCCGAACGCCGTGATATATCGCACGCCATGAATGACCAGCGCAAGGCCCGCCAGCGCGAAAGCCGCCGTAGGAATGTAATGCGTCCAGGCCCACAGTGGCGTTTGCGGGAACGGCGAGAGCCAGCCGCCAAAAAACAGGATCGTCGCCAGGCAGGAAACGGTGATCATGCTCGAATATTCCGCCATGAAAAACATGGCGAACTTGAAGCTCGCGTACTCGGTGTGGAATCCCGCCACCAGTTCGGATTCGGCTTCCGCCAGGTCGAACGGAGCGCGGTTGGTTTCCGCCACGGCGGAAGTAAAAAACAGCAGGAACCCCAGCACCTGCGGCATGGGCCAGCCAATCAGGTTCCAGCGCGGAACGAATCCCCAATGAAAGCCCTGCTGCGCCGTGACGATTTCGCTTAGATTGAATGTGCCGGCCATCAGGATCACGCCGACCACCGACATCGTAAGCGCCAGTTCGTAGCTGACCATCTGCGCCGAGCTGCGCAGCCCGCCCAGCAGCGGGTACTTGCTGTTGGACGACCAGCCGGCCAGCGCCACGCCGTACACTCCCATCGACGTGATCGCGAACAGGATCAGCAAGCCGATGTTCAGATTCGTGATCGCCATCGGCGTTGACTGGCCGAAGATCGTAAGTTCCCTGGGGCCGAACGGAATCACCGCAATCGAAGTGATGGCCAGCGAAAGCGCTAGAAACGGCGCGAGAAAATATGTGAATTTATCGGCGCCGGCCGGAGTCACATCTTCCTTGAAAAGGAATTTGACGCCATCGGCCAGCGGCTGCAGCAGGCCGTGCGGGCCCACCCGGTATGGTCCCCATCGCGCCTGGATGTGCGCGACGACTTTGCGTTCGAACCAGGTCAGATAAGCCAGCGCCGTCAGCAGGATGAAAAGCAATACGACGACTTTCGGCAGCACCACAAGCAGAAAGGGATGATGGGCGGCGAACTCGTTCACGAGCGCGCCTCCACTTCCACCTCTTCGGCTGCCTCAGGAAGAGAAAGTATCATTTTGCAGTAGCGTCCCAGGCTTCCGCTGGTGAAAAGCGTGTCGTGCGCGGAGAAGATGGAGCCCGCCGGGACGTCAAATTTCGCGTTGCCGTTGGCCGTGGAAACCGGCGCGGTCCGCTCGGCTTCGCCGAGCAGCAGCGTGGCCATGGAAACGCCGTAGCCGGAAACCGACTGGCGAATTTCATCGAACGCGGCATCGGGCGTGCGCAGGGGAATGGGCTGGCCCAGCCCTTGCTGCGCGAGCTGGTGCGACAGGATGCGCAAAATGTCAAAGTCCGAGCGCGTGCCCATGACGTCGCCGCCCTTGCGCACGAGTTGTACTTCGCCGGACGTGTTCGTCATGGTGCCGTTTTTCTCGTAGGCTGCGGCGGCGGGCAGGACGATGTCGGCCATCTGCGCCGTCTCGGTGAGGAACAGGTCCTGCACGATCAGCAGATCGAGTTTGCCGAGGCGTCCGTTTGCCTCCACGCCAAAAGTCTTCACGGGGTTTGCGCCAACCACGTAAAGAGCGCGCAATTTTCCATTGGCTGCGGCGGCCAGCATGCCCTGCGCGTCCAGACCGGGCTGATCCGGCAGCTTCGCGCCCCAGAGCTTGCCAAAAGCTTCGCGCGCCTTCGCATCGCCGGCGGAAACATATCCGGGCAGCATGCCCGGCAGCAAACCCATGTCGGAAGCGCCGCGGGAATTCGCGTAATCGCCGAGCGCGATGTAGCGCGTCTGGCCGGGCAGGGAAGAGCCGAATTTTACCAGGTCGCGCACGGCCGCCCCGGTCAACTCCGCGCCAAAAACGATCACGATGCCGTTTTCCTTTTCGAGCGCGGATTTCAAGGCACCGAGCCGTTCGATCACGCCGGCGTCGAGTTGCGCGTTGCCGTTTGCAAGCCATCCGGCTGCGGCCGTTTCGCCGCCCTGCGGCACTTCCGCGAAGCCGGCGGCTTTGCGGAGCAGCTTGATCGATTTCGAATTGATTACGTACAGGCGCGAGGCGCGATGCCGGATCGCCGAGCGAATCTGCCAGGCGACCAGCGGATTCTGCTCGGTGGGATCGTCCCCGACAAGCAAGACCGCGTCGGCTTCGTAGAGCTGCGTCATGGTGGCGCTCGCGGCGGCGGCTTGCGGGCCGAGCGCGGCAATCAGGCTTGCATAATCGGCAGTGCGGTGATGATCCAGGTTGTTTGTGCCGATGGCAGCGCGCGCGATGCGCCCCAGCATGTAGTTTTCTTCGTTGGTGGTGCGGTTCGAGCCGATGAAGCCGATGGCGTCCGCGCCATTCGCCTTGTGCACTTCGGCAAGGCGCCGCGAGACTTCCGCCAGGGCGTCTTCCCAACTCGACGGCACGAGCTTGCCGTCGCGCCGCACCAGCGGCAGCTTGAGGCGCTCGGGATGTTTGGTGAAATCAAATCCGAAGCGGCCCTTTACGCACAGGAAATCCTTGTTGAATCCGGAGAGGTCGCGATTGTTGGCGCGGAGAATTTCGTTGTTGCGGACGCTCAGCGTGGTCTTGCATCCGTTGGAACAGTGCGTGCACACGGTGGAGACGTAAGTCATCTCCCACGGGCGCGTCTTGTAGCGGTAGGTGCCGCTGGTGAGCGCGCCCACCGGACAGATGTCAATGCACATCCCGCACTCTTCGCAGTCCAGATGATTCTCGCCGTTGGGGATGATCACCGAGTTCGAGCCGCGCTGGCCCACGCCCAGCGCCTTGACGTCCATGCCCTCGTCGCAAACGCGCACGCAGCGGAAACACAATATGCAGCGCGGGGCGTCGTAATAAACCGCTTCCGACCATTTCTGTTCCGGCTGGTGGCGTTTTTCCTCGGCGAAGCGGCTTTTGTCCGCGCCGTAGGTGAAGACCATGTCCTGCAGTTCGCATTCGCCGCCCTTGTCGCACACCGGGCAATCCAGCGGATGGTTGGCCAGCAGGAATTCCAGCATGCCCTTGCGCGCTTCATGCACCTGCGGCGTGCTGGTGTGCACGACCATGCCGGGCATCGCGACCAGCGTGCAGGCGGTTTGCAGTTTCGGCGCTTTCTCGACCTGGACCAAACACATGCGGCACGCGGCCTGCAGCGAAAGCCCCGGAAAATAGCAGAACGACGGAACTTCGATGCCCATGCGCCGCGCCGCCTCGATCACCAGCGTTCCCGGCGGGACGGTGACGTCGCGGTCGTCTATCTTGAGTGTGATGTCTTTCGAATCTGCCATTTTATTTCGGATCCCTCAGCGGACTACGGTCAGGATATCGGCCGGTTTATAAGGACACTTGCCGGAAAGGTGTTCCTCGAACTCATGCCGCCACTTCTTCACGATGCTGATCGTGGGCATCGCCGCGGCGTCGCCAAGCGGGCAAAATGTTTTGCCGAGCATATTTTTCGCCAGTTCGCCCACCATCGTAATGTCTTCCGGACGCCCCGCGCCGGAATGGAAGCGGTCCAGCATCTTGCGCAGCCAGCCCGTGCCTTCGCGGCAGGGAATGCACCAGCCGCAGGATTCATGGGCGTAGAAGTGCATGATGCGGCGCGCCAGATCGACCATGCAGGTCTCTTCGTCGATCACGACCAGGCCGCCCGAGCCGAGCATCGAGCCCGCCTTGGCGACCGAATCGTAGTCCATGTTGATGTCGATTTCATCGGCGGTCAGCAGCGGGCAGGAACTCCCGCCGGGAATGACGGCCTTGAGCTTTTTCCCGTTGAGCATTCCGCCCGCGACGTCTTCGATCATCCGGCGAAGTGAAAAACCCATAGGCAACTCGTAAATTCCGGGCTTGTTCACATGTCCGGAAATGCAGAACATGCGCGTGCCGCCGTTTCTCGGCGTGCCCAGCCCCGCGTACCATTCCCCGCCGCGCCGCAGGATTTCCGGTGTCGAGGAAAGCGTCTCCACGTTGTTGATCACCGTGGGCGAGCCGTACAGGCCCACGACGGCCGGGAAGGGCGGCCGGATGCGCGGATACCCGCGCTTGCCTTCGAGCGATTCCATCAGCGCCGATTCCTCGCCGCATTCGTAGGCGCCCGCGCCGGTGTGCGTGATCAGATCGAAATCGTATCCGCTGCCCAGGATGTTTTTGCCCAGGTACCCAGCCTGGTAGGCTTCGGCGATCGCGGCGTCCATGATGTCCAGGACGTAGCGATACTCGCCGCGAATGTAGATGTATCCCTGGTGTGAGTTGACCGCGCGGCCAGCGATCACAATGCCTTCGATCAACTGGTGCGGCATCATTTCCATCAGCGGGCGGTCCTTGCAGGTGCCGGGCTCGCTTTCATCCGCGTTACACAGAATGTATTTGGGTTTCGCCGATTCCTTGGGCACGAAGCTCCACTTCATGCCGGTCGGAAAGCCCGCGCCGCCGCGTCCGCGCAGGTTGGACTTCTTCACTTCGTCAATGACCTGCTCGGGCGTCAATTCCTTGAGGGCGCGCTCCATGCCCTTGTAGCCGTCGTTGGCGACGTAGACTGCCAGCTTGTGCGAATCCTTGACGCCAAACAGTCGGCTGATCACGGGCACTTCGGCGGGATGCCTCTGCTTCACCGATCCGGAAATGGGGGCCGTGGGCTCGGGTTTTCTTTCGGCTTCGAAGGCCTCGAAAATCTGCGTGGCGCGCTCGGTGGTGAGATTTTCGTAGAAATCGTAATTCACCTGCATGGCCGGAGCGCCGGTGCAGGCGCCGATGCATTCGACTTCCTCCAGCGAGAAAACGCCGTCCGCGGTGGTTTCCTTGTGTCCGATTTCAAGTTTTTTCTGAACGAAATCGTAAAGCTTGTTGCCGCCGCGCAGCATGCAGGACACATTCGTGCAGACCTGCACGTGGAATTTTCCGGCGCGATGGCGGCGCAGCATCGAGTAGTACGCCATCGTTTCGGTGACCTGCAGCGTATTCAGGTCCAGGCGGCGCGCGATTTCGCCGAGCATGTCGTCGCTGACGTACCCGAACTGGTCCTGGGCGTACATCAGCATGGGGATGAGCGCCGACCGCTTCACCGGGTAGCGGGTTTCGAGCGTTTGGAACCTGGCTTCCAGTTGCGGAGGCAAATTCATCAGCGGTCAATCTCCCCGAGCACAATATCCAGAGTGCCGATGGACGCGATCACGTCGGCGATCAGGCGACCTTCGACCATTTTTTGCAGCGCCTGCAGATTCACGAAGGAGGGCGTCCGCATCCTCATGCGATAGGGCTTTGGCGAGCCGTCGCTCGCGATGAAGCAGCCCAGCTCGCCGCGGGGCGATTCGATGCGCTGGTAGACTTCGCCGGGAGGCGGCGCAAACCCTTCGGTAAAAATCTTGAAGTGGTAAATGAGTGCTTCCATCTCCGTCTTCATCAGTTCGCGCTGCGGCGCAACGATGCCGGGGGCGTCCGCCTTGATCGGGCCTTCGGTGGGGATCTTCTCAAGGGCCTGGCGGACGATTTTCAGGCTCTCGCGCATTTCGGCCACGCGGCACATGTACCGCGCGTAGCAATCGCCTTCGGTGCGCACGGGCACCTGGAAATCGAACTCGTCGTAACTGGAATACGGAAAATATTTGCGAACGTCGTAGTCCACGCCGGAGCCGCGCAGCGACGGGCCCGAAACGCCCAGGGCAATCGCGTCGGCGGCGTTCAACAGGCCCACGCCCTGCGTGCGCGCCAGCCAGATGCGGTTCTTGGTTAGCAGGTCTTCGTACTCATCGATACGGGAGGGAAAAGTTTGCAAAACTTTCTCGACGCGGTCGGTCCATCCGGTGGGAGGCTCCAGGGCCAGGCCGCCAATGCGGAAATAACTGGTCATCATCCGCTGGCCGCTGACCATTTCAAAAATCTTGAGCAGCTCTTCGCGCTCGCGGAAGCAGTACAGGAACACCGACATCGCGCCCAGGTCGATGGCATGCGTTCCCAGCCAGACCAGATGTGAACCGATACGCGTCAGTTCGGTGAGCAATACGCGGATATATTGCGCGCGCTTGGGGATCTCCAGTCCAAGCAATTTTTCGACGGCCAGGCAATAGGCCAGATTGTTGGACAGCGGGGCAAGATAATCCATGCGGTCGGTGATGGTGATGGCCTGCGAATAGGTCAACGCCTCGGCGGTTTTTTCGATTCCTGTGTGCAGGTAACCGATATCCACATCCGCCTTGACGACGTTTTCCCCGTCCAGTTCCAGCAGAACGCGCAGAACTCCGTGCGTGGACGGATGCTGCGGCCCCATGTTCAGGACCATTGTTTTTTCAGGGCCGACGGCTGTTTGGACGGTAGTCATAGCGCAGATTCGCTCGGCTTCACTTCTCCGGTCAGCGGGGGCCCTCCACTGGATAATCCTTGCGCAAGGGATGACCTTCCCAATCATCCGGCAGCAGCATGCGCCGCAAGTTGGGATGCCCTTCGAAGCGGATGCCGAAAAGGTCGAAAATTTCGCGCTCGTGCCAGTTTGCTGTCGGCCACACGGGCACGACGGATTCGGTGACCGGATTGTCTCCGGGCAGGCGAACGCGCAGGCGAACCGACTGGCGCCTGGGAATGGACAATAGATGGTAATTCAGCTCAAAGCGGGGTTCGATGGGAAAGCGATCCACGGCCGTCACATCGGAAAGGTAGGTAAACGCGAGGTCAGCGTCTGTGCAAAG
This sequence comes from Terriglobia bacterium, assembly GCA_963746945.1. Taxonomy (GTDB): domain Bacteria; phylum Acidobacteriota; class Terriglobia; order Acidiferrales; family UBA7541; genus Palsa-360. The sequence goes on from CAVVDG010000003.1 coordinate 471,204, forward strand.
AAACTCGGCCAGGGGCAATAAATGTTCGCGGGGCACGAGCACAGTCAGTTCCCCGCGAAACGAAATCAACCCGGCAATTGCCTGGGGGCGCCAGTCGCGCACTCTTGCAACCATCGGATTTTGTTCGAGGTCAGGTGTATCCGTCACTAAGCGCGGTCCCGGCGTTCGGCTGGACGATTCCAGTCCAACGCCCCTTTCTTCCAGAGATAGAAATACCCCACCAGCAGAATTCCAATGTACAGGAGCATTTCCACAAACCCGAACCAGTGGAGTTGACGAAAAATATAGGCCCAGGGATAGAGGAAGATGGCTTCCACATCAAATAATATGAAAATCATTGCCACCAGATAAAATTTTACGGAAAAAGGCTCGCGCGCGTCACCCGTCGGCGTGATGCCGCATTCATAAGCCTGGGACTTAACTCTGGACGGACGTCTCCATCCCACCAGCGAGGAAAGCAGCAGGAGGATGCCGGAAAGCGCCATTGCCAGGATGAGGTGTAAAAGAAGCGGCGCGTAGCTTTGTAGGTCGTTTCCTGTCATTGGAGCACAAGATATAATAACGACGAAGCGCCAAGCGGTCAAATGCACGCACGGAATACATCGAATTCGCTGGCTTTTGGGTAAAGCGGCACATTCGTCGTCCGGCAACGGCCGGGGAGGAAGTTCGTCGCATGAACTTTGGATTCAACTCGAACGTGCGCGTCGCAGACGCCTTGTACCATGTGCAGACCGAGGACCGCGGTCCTTCGCGTCCATTCCTGGATACGGTCGTATACGAATCGGGCCGAGTGGTTTACAGGCGCAGCACCAGCTATCAGGATTTCTTGGCAGACGCTTCCCAGGAACAGGACAAGATCGAACAACTGCGCAACGTGCTTTCCCGGCAGCACCGCGAAGTCATTGCTCAACTGGAGGCCGGGACTCTTTCCCTGCGCGCGCAACCGGAACCGCAACCTGCGCCGCCGCAGCAGACCCACACCGGCGGGCTCGAGGTTCGCCTTGCCAATCCGCAGAACTGGCTTGCCTCTGGAAACGTCACTCTTGCCATCGAATTGCGGCGAAATGATTCCGGGCAGGAAGTTCGCGATGCAGAAGTCGAAGCCCTTTTGGAGAGTGGCAAGCAGCGAGTGCATTGTGTGGCCGCATTCACGGACGCGACGGGCCGGGTAACGTTGAAATTCCCCATGCCTGCCGATGCCGCCGATGGGTCCTGCCTGGTGATTCGCGCCTCCGACGGCGCCCTCTACGGCGAATTGAGGTTCCGGCTGCGATCCAAACATCACGATCCGGATGCCGCGCCGGTACCGAAATGAGCGCTGCGATGCAGATCGTCGTAAATGGAGATGCGTGCGAAGTGCCGGCCGGGCTGGTTGTCACCGGGCTGCTTTCGCACCTTGGCCTGCCCGCCGATCGTGTGGCCATCGAGCGCAACCTGGAAATTCTGCCGCGATCCCTGTGGGCCGCCACGGCCGTGCAGCCCGGCGACCGCTTCGAGATTGTTCACATGGTGGGCGGTGGATAGCCGGAATGTTTCAGGAAATCGGCTGGAAATATTTCCGAATCGATAGGGAAAATCTTCACAAGACAAATTTCACCGGCGTGACCGGCATCGGCTACAGATTGTCGAGCAGATGACCCAGTTTTGCGCGTTTGGTTTTCAGGTAGGCGCGCGAGGCATGTGAGATTCGCGGCCTGCAGGGCACACGCTCCACAACGCGGATGCCGGCCTTTTCCAGTTGTTGGACCTTGTCGGGATTATTCGAAAGCAGCCGCACGCGACGCACGCCGAGCAGGCTGAGCGCCGCTGCGGAAAATGCGTAATCCCGCGAGTCGGCGGCAAACCCAAGCTCTTCGTTGGCTTCGACCGTGTCCATGCCCTGGTCCTGCAACTCGTACGCGCGCAATTTGTTCATCAGGCCGATTCCCCGGCCCTCCTGCGGCAGGTACAGCAGGATTCCGGAAGGCGAAGCGGCGATGCGGCGGAAAGAAAGCTCGAGCTGCGCCCGGCAATCGCAGCGCTGGGACATAAGGACATCGCCGGTGAGGCACTGCGAATGGATGCGCACGACCGGCGTGCGTCCACGAATGCGGCCGCGCACCAGGGCCACGGCGCTTTCCCCTGCATTGCGGCCCTCGATGCCCAGGATTTCGAATGGACCGAAGCGCGTGGGAAGTTTGGCGCGCGCCACGATTCTGAGGCGGCCCTTTGGCTTCTTGCTCGTTTTTCGAACTTTTCGTCGTGTATTGCGTGGCATAGAGCGCGATGTATTATGGGCGTCTTTCAGGAAATGTCAAAGCCAGACGATCTTGTTCCTTTGCATTTGCTTTACCTCTGGTCCGATGCGCTCTGCGCCAAAGGCCCTCGCTCCGGCAATCTAGAGACGGAATAGCCTGGCCGCGTTCCCCCTCAAAATCCGATCCTGGTCCGAAGCAGGGAAATGCAGTTGCTCGATGAAATCGGTCGGGCGTTCCACATTCATACGCGCGTAGTCGTCCGTGCCGATCACCACGCGGTCAGACCCGACCAGGTCAACTAGGAACTTCATGGTCTCCGGATAGAATGTGAGCGAGTCATAGTGAAATCTCCGGATATAGTCTCTAAACGGGTGCTGCAGCTTGAAATTCATCGCTTGCAGGCCGCGTTCCACGCGCCCTGCGATATAAGGGAAGCACCCGCCGGAATGCGGCAATACAATTTCGAGTTTGGGATATTTATCCAGTGTGCCGGTGATGATGAATTTGGTGGCCGTGGTGGCGCTCTCAAAAGGGAAGCCGAGCGTGTTATTGATATTGGCCGACTGGTCAAGCGGGCTTCCCAGCCGTTCTACACCGCCATAAATATTGGGATCTCCATCCAGCGGGTGAAACAGTAGCGGGTATCCCAGCTCTTCACATCGCGCCAGAAGCGGCTCATAGGCGGGTTCGAAAATATAATCGTGCCCTTCGATGGAATTGGGAATATGAACCGCGCGCATTCCGGGTTGTCCCGCCACGCGATTTAATTCTTTCAGTGCCAGCTGGGGATCCCGAATCGACATCTCCACGGCCCCCATGAAGCGGTCCGGATATTTAATGTGGGCTTCAATGGCCGCGTCATTAATGATTTGTGCCAGACGCGCGCCATCGGCGGGCCCCACCCATTGCCACGGCATGCCGCCGTCCAGCGTCAGCGCGACCATCTGAATCTTGTGCTCATCCATCCACTGGCGCCTCTTATCCAGATCGTAATTGAGCGGATTGGTGCTGGCAGAGATGCTGGGCCGGAGTTTGACGAGCGCTTTCAGGTAGGCTTGCGGCACCCAGTGGGAATGGAGATCGAATGAGCCGGGATGACTCGCTCCAGACTGCGCAAAAGCTGCGGGCGCATTGAGCGTTGTCATCATCAAAGCGCCGCCGCCTGCGCCTATTTTTAGAAAGTCGCGCCGATCGATTGCCGATGCTTGCGGACGAGCTTTTGAATCTTTCACGATGGTGCTCCTTCCAGAAGGTAATGCTGCCCGAGGCAGCGCCTCAACTGTTCTGAACCGGAATTTCCGGTTTCCACTGTATTATTATCACACAAAGCTTTGCGTCAGCCGATCTCTGGCGAAAAGCTCAGTTTGACCTGGCTGCGTCGCATCGCTCAGGTCTTGCTGCGCAGCCGGCCGGCCGCCGGAACAGATCTGGCAAGGGAAACTGTGTGTGACGTCCCGTGCGGAGCTTTACATCAGCCCGGTGATTGGCTAACGTAGCCGCAGCGAGCAAGTTGCATGAACAATCTCACCTTTGGCGGGGATTTGCTGCTCACTCTGTTGCTGCATGTGGGCGCGGCGGCGTCGATTTGTGCGTGGCTGGCGCGCTCGGCTACCTTCCGAAAAGTGCTCTTCACCGAACTTCGCGATTCGGATCAAAAACTGAAGCTGATGCTCTTTGTGACCCCGCCGCTGGCGTTTGGCGTGATTCTCAGGATTGTGGGACACCCGTACCGGGCGGCGGACCTCATGCTGGAAGGATCCTTCCTGCTCGGGCTGCTGGGTGGACGCGTGGTTGGACCGTTGGGCGGGTCCATCATCAGCCTGCCCGCATTTTTCAATCATGAATGGCTTTCCATGCCCGTGGCCGCCGTCGCGGGGCTTGCCGGAGGGCTGATCCGGCAATCACTTCCGAATACAGAGGAAATCTGGAAGCTCGGGCCGTACACGTTTCTGAGCACGCCGCGGTGGCTGGTGCGGCTGTTCCGCAGGAAGAAAGGCACGTGGGAAATGCTGCCGCTGGGGGCGATTGTGGTTCTGGAACTGGCGCGGCAGGCGCTGGGCCACGCCACCAAACCCCAGTGGCTTTTCTATCTGGATGTGGGCAGGAGTTGGGAAATGGCGCTGGTGTTGCTCTCGACCGTGATGGCCGTCGCGGTTCCGATCAAGATCTGGAACAACACGCGCATCGAGATGAACCTCGAGCAGCACCAGCAATTGCTGCTCAAGGCGCGCATGGATGCGCTGACCGCGCAAATCAATCCCCATTTTCTGTTCAACACGCTCAATACCGTTTCTTCCCTGATCCGCTACGATCCGGACACGGCGCGCGGCGTGGTCATCAAGTTGAGCAATATTCTGCGGCGGCTGCTGCGCAAGCACGAGACGTTCGTGCCGTTGCAGGAGGAACTCGATTTCATTGACGACTACCTGGATATTGAAGTCGCCCGCTTCGGACATGACAACCTGCAGATCCATAAGGAAATCGACGAGCGCACGCTCGATGCCTTCGTTCCCAGCATGCTCCTGCAGCCCATCGTCGAAAATGCGCTGAAGCACGGCCTGGCCGCGAAATTCGGCGCCGGTGAGCTTACCATCCGAACCTCGGCGCAGGATGGCCGCCTGATGATCACGATCGAAGACAATGGCGTGGGAATTTCCAAGGAGCGCATGGGGCAGGTGTTCGGGGACGGCATCGGAATCAGCAACGTCCACGAGCGATTGCGCGTGCTTTACGGCTCCGATTTCAGCATGGATATTTCCAGCCGCGAAGGGGAGGGAACTCGAATCCGAATCGAGATCCCGGAACTGATTCCTAACGCTTCCGAGACCTCCGTCAGCCTTCCCGCTGCGAACAGTTGACTTTTCCCGGCGCGCGAATCAGAAAAAATTGAAGCGGAAGCCGCCGCGGACCAGCGTGGGCGGACCGACTGTGATATGCGGGGTTCTCGCGACCATGTAGCGGGAGTTCGTCAGATTCTGCGCCCCGAAGAAAATTTCGGTGTGGGGAAGCAGCTTTCGTGAGATTTCCGCATCGAGCGTGAAATAACTGTCCATTGGAAAATCGAAGGAAAGATTGTCATATTGCAGGCCGGCAAACCTTCCTTGCAGCCCGGCCGTCCAGTTCCGACCGGTGTAGCTCCACTGAAAATTAAATTGGTTTCGCGGAACCTGGGGGATCCAAAGCCCGACGAGTTGGGCCTGGCCCGGAGCGCTGATGAACGTGCTGTAGGACAAAATGTAGCCCGCGGACAGCTGCATGTTTCTGGGGAGGCGTACTTCGCCGGAAAATTCCGCGCCGCGCGCCCGCGCCACGCCCAGGTTTTGCCGCTGATTCAGGTTCGTGCCGATGGGAACGTTCGTGACCGGATGGGAGATGTCGCTCCAGAAAAAATTTCCGCGCAGCACGACACGTTCCGACCAGGGCGTCAGACTGATCCCCGCTTCGCCCCCCGTAAGCCGCTCGGCCACAAGCGACGCGTTCGCCGTGGTCACCAATGCTCCCACTCGAAACCCGCGATACAGTTCATTCAAAGTGGGCGCGCGGAAGGAGCGGTATACCGAAAAATTCACCGCGGCGATGCCCTTGAACGTGCGCATCAGGGAAATTCGCGGGCTGAAGGCCGTCTCCCGCCGATTGGGATACGTGTCGCTGGAAGAGGCCGATCCCAGGATCGGCACAGAGTAGCTGTAACCTGCGGTATTGCTCCAGGTGTCCACGCGGCCGCCAATTGTCAGCATCCAGTTTTCCGCGAAATGGAAGGCGTCCTGCCCAAAAAATGCGACCACGGTCTGGCGTCCCCCGGAGTCGTTGAGCGAACGCAGTTCTCCCTGGTAGCCGACGCAGGGAGCGAATGTGTTGTTGGTACAAAAGATCCGTTCGAAGCTGTTCCCATGGACGCCGTGGGTTTCAAATCCGGCGGTCACGGCATGCCTGCCCGCAAACGTGCGCCGCCACTGGCCGGCAAACCCAACCTGCGCGGAAGGAGCGCGTTGCAGGTCCGCCTGTGTTTCCGAATTCCTTCCGGCCCCGGGCGAAGAAAACCCCTGGTGGAAGACTTCCCGGGTGGCATACCCGCGCAGGGAAAATGACCCGGCGCTGGAATCGGTCCAGTCGAGCCCCAGATCGATTTCCGGGATGCTCGTATCGTTGGGCGTCAGGGGCGTGCCATTCTGCCGGCTCTCGGCCAGTTCGCTCATCCGAACGAAAAATTTTCCCTGCCGGCCCAGCGTTCTGGAAACTTCCACGGTGCCCATCAAATCGCCGCTTCCCGCCGGGATGTCAATCGATCCGCGGTCGGCCTCCGGAATGATGATATAGCCGGCGGTTCGCAGGGCCTGGCCCGATGCGGCAAGGCCCCACTTCCCGATGACCGTGCCGGCTGCCAGGGACACAAACTTTGTATCTTCGTTGCCGTACGACGTTTCCATCGTCGCAAATGATTTCCGGACCGGCAGCGTGTGAATGTTGACGACGCCGCCAAGCGCGCCGCCTCCATAGATGTCCGAGGAGCCGCCGTTGAAGACTTCCACGCTGCTGATGTTCACGCGAGCCACGCGATTCCAATACACCCAGCCGCCGAACGGGTCGTTCAGTGGAATCCCGTCCACCAGGACGGCGGCGCGGCTGGTGCCGTTTGCGCCGACGCCGCGCAGCGATACGCCCTGCGTCGTGGGGTTGGCGAACAGGCTGCCGGAACGCCGGAAAAGCGTGAAGCCTGGTGTCTGGCGAAGTATTTCGTCCACCGACAGGCTCCCGGAAGCCGTAATTTCCTGTTTGGGAATCGAGTATTGGCTGGTGGGGACCGGAGTGATGCGGTCACTGGATTCCGAAGACACCTGGATGCGTTGCACGCTGGGCGCCGGATTCAGGATGACGCGAATCGGTTCCAAGGGCTTGGAAGCGTCGACATCCATCGTGAAGTCGGCAAATCCCGGGTAGCGCACCAGAAGTGTTCCGTTGCCCGAAAGATCCGTAATTGTGAAGTTTCCTTCCGCGTCGGTGGCCGCCAGCTGCGTCGCGCCGTCCGATTGGAACTCCACCTTGGCCCCGACCAGGGGAGACCCGGTGGCATCCAGGACCGTACCGCGCAGACTGGGCGATCCCTGAGCGCAAACGTTCACGGCAAAGGCAAGCATCCATACGCAGAGTGCAAATCGCATGCGGTTCCCCCGAACCAGATATTTTGATCGCCATTACGCGCTCGCTGCGCCGCTCGAGCCGATCACCTGCTGATAATAGGCTTCGTACATGGGGATCACGTCGTTGGCGCAATACTTTTTCTGGGCGTTCACCCGCGCGATCTGCCCCATGGCGCGCCCGCGATCCGGCAAAGACAAAATTTCCATCGCGTATCTTGCACCAACTTCCACTTCCCGCGGCGTAAAAAGATAACCGTCGACGCCGTGCTCGACCACTTCCGGCAATCCGCCCACGTTCGTGGCCACCACCGGGACTTCACAGGCCATGGCTTCCAGGGCCGCCAGACCGAACGATTCCATTTCCGATGGCAGCAAAAACAGATCGGCCTGCCCCAGGTGCTGGTAGACGCGGTCCTGCTTGCCGAGGAAATGGACATCGCCGGTGAGCTTTTTCTTTCTCACCAGGTATTCGGCCGAACCGCGGTCCGGTCCATCTCCGATCAGCACCAGCTTGGCGCGTATCTTCTCCCGAACCATGGAAAAAATTTCGATGACGTCGGTGACGCGCTTGACGGGACGAAAGTTTGACAGGTGCATCAGGATCGGCTCGCCGTCCGGAGCCCACTCGGCGCGCATGGCCGAATTCGGTTTCCGGCAATACAAGTCGCAATTCACGAAATTGGGTATCACTTCAATGGTGCGCTTGATGTCGAATTCCTCGATGGTGCGCTGCTTCAGATAGTGGGAGATGGCCGTCACGCCGTCGGATTGCTCGATGGAAAATTTCGTGATGGGCAGGAAGCTGCGGTCATTTCCGACCAGGGTGATGTCGGTGCCGTGCAGCGTGGTGATGAAGGGAAGCCGCCGGGGCGCCGTCATCATCCGCGCCAGCAGCGCGCTCACCGAATGGGGAATCGCGTAATGCACGTGGAGCAAATCCAGGTTCTCGGCCTCGCCCACCTCCATCATTTTCACGGCGAGCGAAAGCGCATAGGGCGCGTGGTCAAACAGGGGATAACTCGATATTTCCACTTCATGGAACTGGATGCGATCGTTCGTGTCGGTCAAGCGGATCGGAGGCGCGTAGCTGATGAAGTGAACCTCGTGGCCGCGCGCCGCAAGTTCCATGCCCAGTTCGGTGGCGACCACGCCTGAACCGCCGTACGTCGGGTAACACGTAATCCCAATCTTCATGATGTCTCGCGGGACCAGTGACCCGCTTGCTCCTCTACAGTGTGGAAGTGCGTGAAAATTTTTCCGCCGAGTAAACTGGAAGTTTAGCAAACGCCGGCGGGAACCAGACAGCGATTCTGTTGCGCGCGTTCCTGCAGGGTGTTAAATTTCCGAACTTCGAACACACCCACAGCATATCCCCCGGATTGGACGCACTGGAAACGTGCCGGGTGTCAAGTATTTAGGTTTTTATTCATGTGGTATGGAGACCGGGGCAGGTTCCGGCCTTGCATCACCGCGCAGCCTGCAGGTAGGGCGCGCCGTTTAAAATGAATTGCCGCGAATGCCGCGGCGGAAGGTTTGCACGCGATGAAACGCCCGGAAAAATTGAGCAAAGCGGACCTGGCGCGCGCCGTGGATCGCCTGCGCCGTAGCCAACCCATCAACCACTTCGGTTTTCGGCTGGTCCAAGCCCGCAGGGGGCGCGCTGTTTTCCTCATGCCAGTACTCGAAATGCACAAGCAGGCTGACCGTGTGGTTCACGGAGGGGTTTTGGCGATGCTGGCGGACACGGCCGGGGGATTCGCGGCGTTCCTGGCGGCGCCCAAGGGGGCGCGCGTCGCGACCATCGAGATGAAAATGAACTTCCTGGAGGGGGTCGAGCACGGGGATATCCGGGCCGACGCGCGCGTGTTGCGGCAGGGAAGAACGACCAGTGTCGTGGATTGCGATGTGACCGACGCGGATCAGCGCCTGGTCGGCAAGGCCCTGATGACTTTTGCGATTATCCCTCGGAAGCAGGCCCAGAAGCGGGCCCGGAAGCAGTCTAGCTCCGGCCGGAAAGCGAAGTGAACGGCGCACCGGCGATTCCGCTGGGAGCCCTGGCGCGACGACACCACAGCGCACCCGAGGAAACCATTTCCAGGTGGCGCCGGATGTCCATTTTGGGAAATGTTACTGCCCGTTCGTTCCGCCGAGCGCTGCTTCTTCCCCGTCTTTGTATAGATACTTTATGTATTGCTTGTAAATGAGCAGATTTGGATTGCCGTTGCGTGTCAGTTTGATGCAATCCCGATCATACCATTCGATCGTTCCATGCAAGGTCTCTCCATCGGTGAGAACGATGACCACCGGCGTCCGAGCCTGCATCTGCTTGATCCAATAGAAATTCTCGGCATGAGTCTGTTCTGGAGGAGCCGGCTTTTTATGTGGTTGCGGCCCCGAAGAATGAGAACGGTGCGAATTGTTATGAGGTTCTTTCACTTCGGTAAGAACAGGACGAAATAGCTTGCGATTCACGGCAAAAACTCCTTCAAGATGAAAAAAGCTACTGGCATGAAGAAACAACTCACCAGCTATGATGCGCAATTCTCGTGTACGGGTACGCGTCCGTTACTACGAAATTGAATTTTTTACGCCCGGCGCCGGGCGGGCCAGGGAAATTGCTACGGCATCCAGTCCGAGGGAGCGATTGATGTTGCGTCGCATCCGGGCGTGGAGCGCGTCAAATCCGTCTACAGCTCTGCTGACCCAACTCACGTCCACCTTCTTGCTCAGTGTTTCAAGTTCCCGACGTAACGCTGGGTTTCTCAATGCCTTCATCGAGGAAGAGCAGGACAGATCAAGTAGGTCCGTGAGGAGACTATAAAACACTTGCAGGACATTTTCAAATCCGATTTCCTGGTTCTTGGCCAGCGCCGAGGTGCTGGCAAACAGATTCGAGACGCCGCGCAGCTCGACCGCGCGCTCCAGAACCGTGAGCGCGTCGCGGTGGAGCTTCGCCGTGGCGGCAACGTCCATGCCCATCGCCGTTCCGGGACACCCTTCGGAAAATTGCGCGGCGAGTTTGCGTTCCTCGGGCTTCATTTCGGTATGCGCGGCTAGAATTTTCTCAACCTCATCGGTGGCCAGCGGTGTGAACGAAAATTGCAGGCAGCGGGACCGGATGGTCTGCAGCAGCAGGTGGGGATTCGATGCCAACAAAATCAGCGTCGCGGACTCGGGCGGCTCTTCCAGAATTTTCAGAAAGATGCTGGCGATGTGCCAGGGCATCGTTTCCGCGCCATCGAGAATAAAAACGCGACGCCGGCCCCTGGGCTTGAAATATGCGGCGCGCTGCACGGCGCGCAACTGGCCGACGCGCAGCATCGGCCGCGCCACGGGATCCTTGGCCCGCACCGGATCCGGAACGACGGCCCACACGTCCGGATGCGTCTCGATCAGCAGCGGAACGCGTTCGACGGTGCCGGTGTCGGGCCGCTCGCCGCGCTGCGCCAGCCCCTGTTCGATCAAGGGTTCGAGATCGGAGAGCAGGGCGATGCGCCGGCAAGTGTCGCATTCGCCGCAAAAATCGTCGTGCAGCCGCTCGCAATTTGCGGCCTGCGCGAACATGCGGGCCAGCGTGAACTTGCCGACTCCTTGCGGGCCGGAAAAAAGCATGGCGTGCGGAACGCGCTCGGTGGACAGCATGCCTCGCAGGGCGGCGACCACGCGCGGGTTGCCGAGAAATTCAGAAAATCCCATGTAATCTGCTCCCGTTCACGATCGGGCCGAACCTTTCGAGAGAATGCGAGATTCCACGGCCTTCAGGACCTCGCGGTGAATCTCCTCGGGCGAATTCAAAACTCCGGTCGCCGTGTTCATACAATCGATGCGTACCCAATTCGGTTCGGTTGCCAGACGGTCAAAAATCAGGGCGGTTTGTTCAAGATGGGAGATATCGGCTTCCTGAATGTCGTGCTGGCGCGACGTATAGGCCCGCGCCGACTTCAGTCCCACCAGCCGTTGCCCTTCGGACGCCGGCAGCCGCAAATAAATCACCAGGTCTTCGGCCGGCAGTCCGTATATGCCGTATTCGAGGCGCCGCAGCCAGGTGATGAACTCCTCGCGCTTTTCGGGGGGTACGCGTTCGCTCTGGTGGGCCATGTTGGAAGCAATATAGCGGTCCGCCAATACGACTTTTCCCGACGCCAGGGCCGATTCCATCTCGCCTTTCGCTTCGAAACGGTCGCCGGCATAAAGCAGCGCGGAAAAGTGCGGGTCCACGGTTTTCAGGGCGCCGAAATCTCCGTTCAGGAAGCGGCCAACGAGTTTCCCGAAGAAGGATTCGTAGCGCGGGAAGCTGATGCGGGCAATGGCCAGGCCGCGCGATTCGAATGCACGCGCGAGCAGGTCGAGCTGCGTGCGCTTTCCCGAGCCGTCAATTCCTTCGATGGCAATGAATTTTCCGCGTGGCGTCATGATGGTTGCGCAAGTTTAGCGGGAACGGCCCGATGTCGCAAGGAAGAGGCGGGCGGCGGCGTGGGCGGTTACATCGTCAGAAGGGCGGCCATCAACTCGATTCCATCCCAAAGATTCTGAACACGAAGGTTTTCATTAAAGCTGTGCTGATTGTCGTCGTGATTCGCGATTGGAATGCTGATGATGGGAATCCCGAGAACTTCATAGGCAGAGTCAGGCATGGTGGCCCCGGAACTGGGGATTTTGATTGCCGGGCCCCTGGCGCTTTCGACTGTTCGAATGATCTCCTGTGAGACCGGCAGATCCATTGGCGTTCGGTACGCCTTTTCTCCATTACCCCGGACGACCCACGCAACCTTGGGGTGCGCTCGTCGAACATTCTCATCGGGTTCCGACTCCACCACGAAATAGCCCTGCCTGCGGATATGCTCGATCAAACGGTCGGCCGTCTGGACGGGATCCATTCCTTTCACCAGTCGCATGTCGATGCTCGCGGTGGCCGACGAGGGAATCACGTTCGACGCCTGGGCCCCGACATGACCACTGCTCATCCCGCGAATGTTCAGGGAGGGAAGCGTGATCAATTCGGCCAGGCGCCGGGGAGCGCCCTCGGTCGATCCGAGCCAAAGTTCTCGCATCAATGCCGCATCGGTATCCGGAATCCCGAGGATCGCGCGTTTTTCTGTTTCGCTCAAAGGTTCGATTCCATCATAAAAATGATCGACCAGCACGTGTCCTCTGTCGTCTTTCATGGAAGCAAGCAGTTTGGCCAGCATCATTGCCGGGTTCGGCGCCCAGTTCCCGTAGTGGCCGCTGTGCAATTCGATCCGGGCGCCATACACAGTGATATCCACGGTACTGATCCCGCGAGCTCCAAAGACGATCGACTGACGCCGGCTTTGATCCATGGGGCCGTCGCAGGTGAGCCATACATCGCCTGAAAACAGTTCCTTGTTGGCCGCCAGGATCTTGGCAAAGTTTGGCGACCCGGCTTCCTCTTCGCCCTCAAACGCGAATTTAATGTTGGACTTCGTTTTCAGGCCCGCCGACCGTATGGCGTCGAGCGCCGTGAGTACCGCAATGATGGGAGCCTTATCATCCCCGGAGGAGCGCGCATAGATTCGCCATTCGGGGTTGAACGATTTTCCGGCCTCGGGCAGCGGAATGACGCGGCCTCCCTTTTCGATCGTGGCATCGCGCAGGGCGGGTTGAAACGGAGGCGTGGTCCATTGTTTCGGGTCGAGTGGTTGCCCGTCATAATGGGCATAGATCACGATGGTCCGCGTCGCTCCGGGTGTTGTGATTTCGCCGAAGACGACTGGATTCGCGCCCGGAAGGGTAACCAGCTTTGCCGGGATTCCGCGTTTGTTCATCATCGCCGCGATCGTTTCGGCGTTGCGCTGAATGTTCGCCCGATCACTGGAAACGTTTGGAATCGAAAGCAGCGAGAAGTACTCCTCGATGATGGCTCGCTCGTGTTGCTGCCGCCATTGCCGCGCTGCCAGAGCAGCAGGGCTGGATTGTGCAGCCGCCGGCAGGGCCATGGCGGTCCAAAGACCCCCGATCAATACGATAAAGAGCAATCGCCTCACGGCCCGCCTCCTGGTTTCCGGACCGGACTGTATACCAGGCTTTGCACCCATTCAACACTGTTAGGCGTTCGGCTAGGCGTTCAGCTAGGCGTGTGCAAAGTCAGGCGAGGGAATGGGGTACTCGGAAAGGGCTTTACGATCACATGCGGGCCGGGATTCAACCGGGTGCATGCTAGAATTCGCGCGATGAGTGCCGCGTTTCCATTGGTTGAAAACCTGGCATGCGTGCGCGAGCGCATCGACGCCGCGGCTGCGCGCGCCGGGCGGCGCGGGGACGACATCATGCTCATCGCGGTATCGAAGACGCATCCTGCCGAGCGAATCCGGGAGCTGTATGAGGCCGGCGTGCGCCATTTCGGGGAAAATCGCGTGCAGGAATGGGAGTCCAAGCGCGCCCGGCTGACCGATCTCGATGCCGCGTGGCACATGATCGGACACGTGCAGGGCAACAAGGCCGCGCGCGTGGTGCGCCTGTTTGACAGCGTCGATTCCGTGGACAGCTCGGCGCTCGCGGAGCGGCTGGAAAAAGCGCTAAACACACGCTCCGCGGAAGCCGCGGAGAAAAGAAAAGGCGGGGAAGAACCAGGGAAGCGGTTGCGGGTGCTGATCGAAGTGAAGCTCGATCCGGAGCCCGCGAAATCAGGTGTTGCCGGTGAAAATTTGCCGAGCCTTGTGGATGCGTTGCAGCGGCTGCCTCATCTGGAATTGCGCGGCGTGATGGGCGTGCCGCCGTACCTGGAGGATCCCGAGCAAGTACGCCCCTATTTCCGGCGTCTGCGAGAATTGCGCGACGCGGCGCGCGTGCAAATGGGAAGGGAAACGCTGCCGGTTTTGTCCATGGGGATGTCCCACGATTTTGAAGTGGCCATCGAGGAGGGAGCCACGGAGATTCGAGTGGGGTCGGCCCTGTTCGGTGAAAGACGAAAGGTGTAATCCCGCGTGCAGATTATCGAGAAAGACGGCGCCGTGAGTTTTGCGGTTCGCGTGCAGCCACGAGCGAGCCGCGACGAATTCGCCGGGGAATACCAGGACGGTTTGAAAATTCGTCTGACCGCGCCGCCGGTCGATGACCGCGCCAACCAGGCGCTGCGCAAGTTTCTGGCGGCGCGTTTGAAAGTGCCTCTTACGGCTGTTAGAATCGCAGCTGGCGAACACAGCCGCACCAAGCGCGTCGAGATTCGCGGTGTCACCGCCGCAACAATTCGCTCCCTCGCGGACTAATCGCGCGCGGAATATCCCAGACGTTCCTTTATGCCAAACATTGCAGCCATCCAGAAGGCGCTCCGCCGGCAGAAGCTGGACGGATGGCTTTTCTACGACATTCTTCACCGGGACCTCATCGCCTACCGCGTGCTGGGGCTGGATCACACCCTGGCGAAGCGCCGCTGGTTTTACATGATTCCGGCGAAGGGCGCGCCGCGCAAGCTGGTTCACCGGATCGAAGCCGGGACGCTCGATTCACTGCCCGGGGAGAAGATGGTTTACGCGGCGGCTGAAGAACTCGAAAAGAATCTGAAAAAACTTGTCGGAAAAGCGAAAAAAGTAGCCATGCAGTATTCGCCCAAAAATCGAATCCCGTATATTTCGCTGGTGGATGCGGGCACGGTGGAGTTGATTCGCGCGCAGGGATGCAAGGTGGTGAGTTCGGCGGACCTGGTGCAGGAGTTCGAGGCGGCCTGGACGGCCGGGCAGGCCGAGTCGCATCGCCAGGCGGGCCGCGCCATCGACCGCATCACGCAAGCGGCGTTTGCCGAAGCCGCGCGGCGCGTGCGCGCGGAAGAATCGTTCACCGAATACGATCTGCAGCAGTGGATGATGGAGCAGTTTCGCGAAAGCGGCGTGGTCACCGATTCGCCTCCCATCGTCGCCGTAGGGCCTCATTCGGGCGATCCGCACTACGAGCCCCGGGAACATGGTTCGGCGAAGGTGCGCCGGGGGGATCTGCTGTTGCTCGACGTATGGGGAAAAACGAAGGCGCCGAACAGCGTCTACTATGACATCACATGGGTGGGATTTCTGGGCGCGCAAGTGCCGGATAAATATGCGAAAATTTTCTCCATTGTGTGTGACGCGCGCGATGCCGCCGTCGCTTACGTCCGGGAAAACGTAAAGGCCGGACGGGCGATCGAGGGCTGGCAGGTGGACCGCGCCGCGCGCACGGTGATCCGCAACGCGGGGTACGGGAAATATTTCGTGCATCGCACCGGCCACAACATCGGCCAGGAAGTGCACGGCACGGGCGCGAACATGGATGGCCTGGAGACGCGTGACATCCGCCGCGTTATCCCGCACACTTGCTTCTCGATCGAACCCGGCATTTATCTTCCCGAGTTCGGCATTCGCAGCGAAGTGAACGTGTACGTGCAACCGGGCCGCGCGGAAGTTACCGGTCCGGAGCAGACGGAAATTCTGAAACTGCTGGCGTGAGGACGATGGCGTGGAAGAGACGGTAAAAAAGCAAGAGGGCGCGGGAAACCTGCTGATGGGCGTCGTGGCCGGCGTCGCGGGATGGATTGTTCCCGGCTTGGGGCACTTGCTGTTGCGCCGCTGGAGCAAGGCGGCAGTTTATTTTCTTTGTGTCGGGGGACTGGCCGTCGCCGGGCTGCTCATGCGGGGCGGAGTGTTCACCTCGGGCGCCCCGGATCTGTTCGACCGGCTCGGATATTTTGCGGACCTCAGCGCGGGAGGATTTTATTTTCTGGCGCACTGGATCGAGGTGGGCGGGCCGGACGTGGCCCATGCCATGGGGGACTACGGGACACGGATGTTTGCCACCGCCGGGGTACTGAATCTGCTGACGGTCCTGGAAGCGTATGAAATCGGCCGCGGGAAGAGGACTTAGTTGGACCTTCTCTTTTTCAGTATTGACCATTTTCAGGCCCTGTCGCTGTTCGCGCTTGCCGTGTCGTTGGCGTTTGCCTTTCTTTCCAAGAATAAATTTTCCGACCGGGTGAAGTATACCGTGTGGGCCTTCCTGGCATTTCTGCTTGTGGCCATCGGAATCGGCTGGCTGATGTTTCCGTTTTCGCAC
Organism: Terriglobia bacterium; assembly: GCA_963746945.1. Lineage (GTDB taxonomy): Bacteria > Acidobacteriota > Terriglobia > Acidiferrales > UBA7541 > Palsa-360. Next base: position 487,615 of record CAVVDG010000003.1, read on the forward strand.
TAGCAGCTTCCGCACCGGGTCCCGCTGAGGTGGCCGCGCATGCGGTTGTGCGGTTCTCGTTTCGGTATCTTGCCTGACAATATCCCACGTTTTTGCGGCGGGCGCGCCTGTGCTCGCGCCGGGGCAGTGGATCAAGGTAAACTTCGGCGAGGAACGCGAGGTTGCGGAGATGCGGGGTGGATAGACTATCACACCATCGTTCGCACAGCGAAGGATCAGGGTACAATCCGGAGCTAAGACCGATGAGATTTCCGAAGAAATGGCTGGGAGCATCTTTCCTGTTAGTCCTTGTAGCCTGCTCGCTCATATTCCCGCGGCAGGGTATTGCACTTATGTTTGGGCTTCCGAGACTCATCCTGCCATTTATTCCACTTCTCTTTTATGGTTTAGTTGCGCTAGCAACCACCGGGTATCTATGGGCTGTCCCACCTGATTCGGTTCAGATGGACTCCGACAAGCAACAATTGGCAAGTCTGACACTGGCGGGTTTTTGTTTTACCTCGCTGAGCTTGATTGTCAGTTTTTTTAAGACAGAAATTGCTGAGGGGAAGCCTGGACCAGAAAACATCTTGTTCTATTTTTCTTTTTCCTTGGCCTGTTTTGTTGCGTCTTACATGGCGCTAAGATATCGCACTAAGCACCTTTTCCTGTTTCTGTCAGACGGTTTGATAGACTCTGGCTTCTGGTCAATCATCATCGGACTCCTATCGTTCTTTCTAGAGATGCCTGCCTTGAAAAGGTTGCCGTCTATCCTGTTCGGGCTTTTGGCGTTTTATATCGCATACATCGCACTTCACTTCTATTATCACGTTCGGTACGTAAAGAGAACATCGGCTTAGTGGGGCTGACGACATGGAGGTGGACACGGATAGGGCCCGTGCTTCGGACAACAGCACCAGCTTCTCATGCAAACGGGACATTCTACTTTTCCTAAGTCTCGCGGCTTGATGCTTTTCTCCAATATGCGTACTTTCCTAACATCGACTTTATGACCGTTAGGGCAGATAACTGTTTCGTTTTCCATTTCCATCTCAGGCATTTTGTTCTTCCTCCTTAATGTGTGGTGGAGCGGGAAACTCACTTATGACGACCCTTTCAATTTTACTTTTTTAGGGGCTCCTTTGATGTTGCTATGTCCGCGCCGTCCTCTGTCCCGGCGCCGCTCTGAGATACAAAATACGTTGAAGGTGGCTCAAATCTCTGGGTGAGGATCGTCCCACTTTTGGCTGACTCCTTGTTCGCCCAGACCATTGTGGGTGGGCTTCCATAGATAGGTCCCTCAGCCATAACAAAATTAGTTCTGATATTAGCTCCCGCTCGTACCAATTCCAAGATTTCACCCACCATATCCACCAGGTCGCGCTTAGGTGTCGCGCCCGGGGCAGTTTGCGGAAGAGTAGCGATAGTTTTTTCCATCTGCGGCCACAGCGCGTCAAAAATAGTATTCAAGCTTGGTTGAGGAACGGGGGAGTCACTAACTGCTGTGTTGATAGTATGCATAAGTTTCCGGGTCTCTTCCTTCTCGGCCACTGTGTGCTGAAACATGCCAAGAGGTTGTTTAACATCGGACGGGCCTAGACCCCCTAGCAGGTAGGTACAGAGGTGGGTCTTATCGGCGGTGATAGTCTTGGATAGTGCTCCGGCTTCGAACAGTAACCATGGCTCGGTCTGATTTTCTGGCGTCAAGCAAACTATTCCGACTCTGATTCCTTGCAATGCTATCGCAATCTCATTAATGCCCTGGCTACCCTTCTCAATGTCCGTGTCCGACATCCAGGGTTTTGCCGCCTGAATAACCATTGGTAACCAGTCTCGGAGAACTTTAGCGACAGTAAAACTGCGTTCTCCAGACCAGCTGATGAACACGTTATAATCTTGACTCATTCGATTACCTCGCTCCCGATGGAGAAAGGATACACCCTGCACGATTTACAGTCGAATGCCCAATTAAGATGCCGTCAAATCCTGTCCTTAGCCGCGGTGAATGACATATCGCACCAATATCCATTAGGTTTCCTGCTCGAAGGCAGCGCGCTTTTCCTCTTTCCTTCTCATTCCGCTAGGGGTATACTAGCGTCATGATGAAGAAGCGTAAGAACCCGGCCGCCGTCGCGCTCGGTCGTCTCGGCGGTCTGGCTGCGGCGGGGGCGGGAATTCGCAAGCGCATCAAGGAAAGCACGCCCGCCGAGCGCAGCGCACTGGCGCGCAAGGCGGTACTGGCGCGGTGGGCGCGGGCCAAGAAACGGAAAGGTAAGTAACCAAGCGCGCCGCGCCGGTGTATCGAGCACCGACGCGACGCTGACCAAAGTGCACACAGGAGGTGCAGTATGGCTGGCAGTGATTCTAATCTAGAACTATCCCCGCACAATTCAGAAGGGAAGTCGTCTCCCCGCGAAGGTGAGCAAACGATGACTACGTCCAAAAAAGCCGCGGTGCGAGCGCGACACCGCTCGCTGCACCGAACGAAGGAAGAAGGATGGCGTGCGAATCTTAGGCTTCGCTAGGGCTTGGCGCTCGCCGCTTAAATATGCGAAACTACCGGAGAAGTTCGCATTCCACGGACAGAGGTACCGCGCGGCGTCGAATCTTATAAGCCACGGTGTGCCGCAGGTTCAAGCGCGACAGATCATGGGACAGAAGACGGCAAGCATCTTCACGCGCTATAATCTTTCGTTCGAAGGCGATCTCGCCGAGGCGGGCCGAAAAGTTACCGCGTACGACATGAACGGGGAGAAAAAAAAGGAGAATGGTCGAATCCGAAGTTTCGAAGGCCAGCCCCGGGAACGCGTTGCCGAATTGAAGTGAAAAGGTTTAGCACCACCGGGCCGAGGTAGCTCAGTTGGTAGAGCAGTCGATTCGTAATCGACAGGTCCCCGGTTCAAGTCCGGGCCTCGGCTCCATCTTTTTTCCAACCCGTTGAACATCAGCTAGTTAACTTTCCGGCTTTCGAGTCGTCGCGGCCACTTTGCGAACATCCGGCGGGTGGGCCGGCCTTTGAACTTCCGGGTGGTTTTTCTCCCACCCTCAAACCAAAAAGCAGAAAAACAAATCCCACACCCAAACCCCGCACAAGCTGAAGCCTGTGTGACTAAACACACTCCTCCAGTAGCACAGGCTTCAGCCTGTGTGGTTTTTGCTTTTGGGTGAGTGAGTCGAGCTTTGTATTTGAACTTCGGGTGGCCGTCCTTCGTTTCTTTTGAAGGGCGGGGCAATTGCAGCAAACTCCAACCAAGAATCCCACCCTTGAAAAGCGTCAAGTACGAGGCACCCCATCTTCACAGTCTTAACTGGCATAATTCGGAGGGAAAGTACGGGAGTAGTATGATGCGCGCCGAGCGCAGACGATTTTGCGAAATACAAAAGGGCGGGCCACCCGTCAATTTTTCATGGGCGGCCGCCCATGAAGTAACCGCCGACACTGAAATGCAACATCACTTCGTCATTGCTCCTGTCAAGCGGTGCACCTAGGATCACTTGATGTGAATGCTTTCACTCTCACTGGCACAAAAATTCGATCAGGTCAGGGATACCTCATCCCAGGCTGATGATTTCCCGGTAGCCCCGATGAGCTTGCCAGTCGTCAAGTGGGAGCCACATTCCGATAATCTCGGGAGGAATCTGTGTCATGATCGCGGCAATCGTATTTTGCTTGACATTCTTTTGATGCCAGCCTAGTTTCCACTTACCACCTGTACGGGGCCGCTGGAAGTATCCAAATGGAGGACTGCTGATGCGAACCGTAACACGCAAGATGACGTGGGTTCTTCTGGCAGTATTGTGTGTGGCTGCTCGACCGGCTGTAGCCGGCCCGCAGAATGTACCTGGATTGAAAGTTGATAAGACCAGTATTGGCGGCACCGTTGTGAACAGCAACGGCGGGAAAGCTGAAGCTGGCGTCTGGGTAATCGCTGAGACAAAATCCTTGCCGGTACCGTTCCGCAAGATTGTCGTCACCGATGATCAGGGACGCTTCCTGGTTCCGGACCTGCCGAATGGAGCCTACGAGCTATGGGTGCGCGGGTACGGGCTGAGGGACTCGGAGCGGGTCAAAGCGGCGCGCGGCGAGAAGGTGAAGCTGCAGGTTTCCAACGCCGCAACTCCGCGAGAAGCGGCTAAGATCTATCCTGCCAGTTATTGGACGTCGCTGATTCAGCCTCCTCCGATGAGCGAGATTCCAGCCAAGTACAAGAGTCAAGATGAATGGCTTGCGGACCTGAGGAACGGGTGCAACCACTGCCATGAAATCGGCATGGTCGTCACGCGCCGTTATACCACTCCTGAAGAATGGGACGCTGTCTTCCATCGCGCGAAGTCGATGCATCAAGAACTCAATACGCTCGGCAAAGAGACCGTAGAGAAGACCCTCGCGGCTTGGGGCGCTCGCATGGCGGCGGGAGAAGTTCCTCCCGCTCCGCCGCGGCCAACCGGCATCGAACGCAATGTCGTTATATCTCAGTGGGACTGGGGAGACCCGATATCTTTCATTCACGATTTAGTCTCCACAGACAAGCGCAATCCGACGTTGTACGCGTATGGGAAAGTCTACGGTGGGGATCGAACCGGCGGAGGCAGATTATGGATTTTGGACCCGGTGAAGAACACTGTCACAGGGCTCCACCTGGAACCACGAGACAAGAGCCATGGTTACTCCCTGACAAAGGACTACTACCACGGCCAGGAAGAAGAGCAAGCGTATGTTGGGGAAGACAAGGAATGGATGGACAGTCCCCACAATCCTATGATGGATGAGAATGGCAGAGTCTGGATGACGCAGCAGATTCGCGCTGGGGGTAAGGATTACTATCCAAAGTGGGCGAAGAGCACGATCGCCACGGAGACCAATAACCCGGAGGAGATCGATATCGCGTACAAACTGCTGGCGGCGCGCGGTAACAATATGGAACTCGGTTACTACGATACGAATACCAAGAAATTTGTTACGGTCGATACCGCATACAACACTCATCATTTGCAGTTCGATTGGCAAGACCGGATCTGGACCGACGGCGGTGGTTCCGCGATGGGTGAACTCGACACGAAGAAGCTGGATTTGAACAACGTCGAAGGGACGGAAGTGGCAGCTCAGAAGACGTGGATGCGGATCGATTTGGACACCAAGACAATGGTTCCAGGAACGGGCTACGGAGTGGCTGTCAGTCCTATCGATGGCACCGTTTGGGAAACCTCTCCGGTAGCGGGAGGCCCTGCGAACAAACTGTATATGCTTAATCCAAAGACGGGGAAATTCAAAGATTACCCACTGCCTCCACCGGGACGCTTCCCGCATGGCATTGACTTCAGCACGGACGGGAATGTTTGGGTGTCGTTGGGCAGCGGTCAACTTGGACGCTTGGATGTCAAGACCGGTACCTGGAAGTTCTGGGACACGCCGGGGCCAAAATTTAAGGGCACCGGCAAGGAAACCGGCAGTACCGAATTCCCTTACTTCCTTTGGGTAGATCAATTCAACGCGTCGGGGCTTGGCAAGGACACCGTGATCGTCACTGGAACCACTTCGGACTCAATGCTCATTTTTGATCCGAAGAAGGAAACGTTCAGTGTGTTCCGGCTCCCTTACCCGTTGCCGTATTATACCCGTGGCTTGGATGGTCGAATTGACGACGCCAAGGCGGGTTGGAAGGGCCGAGGCCTTTGGATGACCTATAGCTCTTACCTTCCTAAATTCACGGAAACGCGCATGGGCTCCGTTAGTCATATGCAAATCCGCCCCAATCCATTGGCGAATTAATGGGCTGGAGAAATGTGTAGCGGCGAACAGTACCGACAGCTATAAACGCATCAATGGCCGCACCTACGAAGTCGTTGGCAAGGTAGATGGCAAGGTTACCGTCACGACGAGAGTGGCGATTTCAGCCGAGGGCAAGACGCTGACCGCGACCCGAATCGACAGGTCCCCGGTTTAGGTCCGGGCCTCGGCTCCATCTAATTCAATAACTTATTCCAAAGCTCGGCTGCGCCTGCCATTTCTCCGTTCGAGAGTTGATGAAGTTTTTATCGAGCACACGGGAGGAAGCTCAGGATGCTGTTAGGCCGTGCTCGATGTTATAGGGGGGGGGGGCAACAGCTTCCCTGACCTGACAGGAATGCCCTTCGCGTACAACTCATCGCAAGACGTCATAGCACGACGTTATCGCACGATGGCTTGCAACTCAAGCGACTGACTTGTCTGCCCAAGAGAACCGGAGAAGTGCCGCCATAATCAGAAGGATCACAAGATAGATTCCCCGCGCCGGTGATGACCCATCCGCGACAAGCCCCATGAAGACCGTGAACGAGACGATCGCAAAAAGGATCATGAAGAACAAGGTGCAGATCGACAAAATGAGCGTCCCGGAGCCGCGTGATAGCCCATTCCACACTGCGCGTAGAGCGACAACAACAATCAGCAAAAGGGCAACGAAGTCAAGAATATCCAGTAGAGTTCCCATGCGGAAAAATCTATATCAGTGTGCGCGCAATGGCAAGGGGCTATGCCAAGAATCTCCGCAAGCAGCGGCGAAGAAGGGCAGTATACGGCGAGGTCGCGCGTGTTCTGGAAGCGCTGCATGAGCACAGACCCGCCCCATGGTTGCCGGGCGTTGTACTCCCGGCTGGCGTCGGGGAAATCGTGTTTGCAGCCGGTTGACCTTGTTGCGCACGCTCGATTGGGGCAGGGAAGTGAACCGGGTATTTCCTTCCTTCTCTCCCCGCTAGCCGAAGCCGCAGCGAGAGGAGCGGAATCCTCCCCTTGGCGTGTTATTGATGCAATTCCTTTTCTGCGGTGAGCCAATCCTCAACATCATGGCCATCTTCGCAGCCGCGTTGCAGATAAAGCTCGTGAGCGCGGGCCTCAATCTGCTCCTTCCTTGGAATTGCGTGCTTGCTCTCTGGCCTCATCCGGTATGAGGGACCCCAATCGACCCCAAGGTGTTCAGAAGAGTGTGTTCCCGTATCCATACCTTGATTTAAATCCTGTTGTTGGATTTGCTCGCTTCTGAGGCGCCCTTCTTGACGCAACTCCACCTCTTGCCGCAAATCCTTTTCCGTTTCTAAGCTGTCAGATTCAACGTTTGCTTTTCTTTTAGCAGACATGTTTACCTCTTTGGTATTTCAATATCCTTAAGCCAGCGTTTCCGCCTTGAAACCCTCTGATAGATCGATCCTATGCTTCTCCTATCCCAGGCACAACAAATTAGTTTTAGCAGGGGGCATCGGTTTTGAGCGGCCAGTTCTCGATAAACGGGGCGGTCTCAATGGGTTGACGCAACACGAACCCGAAGTCAACGCGCGGCAATTTCAAAGGCTGAATTTCGTTCGCGAGCGGTCATTGAAACAAAACACCGCCCTGTTTAGGCTTGATTGTGTGCAGCCCGATCGATCGGCTCAATCTGAGATGTATTGTCGGATCAACCGACTAGATCGTGTTGCGTCGGCCGGTTGGGCTCGCAGCGTTTCTCGGGCGGCAGTCAACCTGGTCTATGCCGCCACTTTGGACACGAGTCTGTATTGGATGTCTTAGGAAACCTGGTGTCGTTTTTCCGAACTGTACCGCCTGGGGTGGGCGCCGGGGGAGGCTTTGGATCGACTCTGGCTCAAGACAACGACTTCGAACGGGCATTGCTCGGTGCGCTGAAATGTGCTGGCGAGACATAGCAGCCACTCCAACTCAAATTGCTGAGCAGGCGCCGCTACGGGATAGAAAGCCGGCTTAGGCTTTGAAGGGATCATTTTCACTTCACACCGTCGTATCTTGGGACAATTGCTTGTGAACGGCTTATATCGCTTCTGTTAATAGTTTGTCAATGGATTTACGTGGGAAGAAGAGGATAACCTGATCCGGTTTCTTTCCTTCGCCTGCCGCACATTGTATGGCACCCCGATGAGTCTCACGCTCGTGATCCAGTACGTTCGAAGCGCAGCCTTCCATTGAATCCCAGTTACCAGCGAGAAGAGCGTTTCTCTGGAGTTGGGCGCGGAATCTCCCGCTGATTTTGCTGGGTCCAGCTTTGATGGCAAATCCGCAGTGTCAAGGGCGGTGGGGGCGTAGTCTGGAGAGACTAAGATGTACATCGGAAATTCTTGGTACAATTGTCGCATAGGCCCAGCATGTCAGGTTTCATGCTTCCATTCCGGCGCTTAATGCCCGCTTGCACTTTGTTCCTGTTCTTTTGTGTCCTGGCCGCCCCTTGTTCCGCTCAAGTTCAAAAACCGCTCTGCAGCAGCGGCAATAATCATTTCCAGGCAAATTTCAGGACTGGCGTAATCGTGATGGTGCAACCCGCGAAGAAGGAAGGCTTGGCGGCACGAGAATGCGAGGCGGCATTGTATTGGGAAGCGCAGAAGCTCGTGGTTGCCGACCATGCGGCGCAAATCGATCTTGACATGTTTGGCGTCGATCTGGAAAAAACCGGCCCGGTTGCCGCCTTCCAAATCAAGCAAGAGAACCACACGTGCTGTGTAAGCTATAAGATCTATTCATTGAAGAGGCCACCGCATTTGTTGCGGACGATTACGGGCGGCATGACCTTCGCCGCCTCGGACAAGGATCTCGACGGACGCATCGAAATCTGGACCGATGACGCCGCCGCCGTAAATGGCCTGGACGGCCTGCTGGTGTGGGAGATGGACTACCCACCGGCGTATGTGCTCCGGTACGAAAAGGGCCGTGTGCTCGATGTAACCAGCGAATTTCGAAAGCACTTCGACGACATAGTCAAGAACATCCGAAATGAAATCGAACCTGCTTCTCTTCGTGAGTTCAAGCGTAGCGACGGCAGGCTACAGGCAGACCTTCCTTCGGACTTTTCGCAATTACATCGGTTGCGCGTCGTAAAGATTCAGATTTTGGAAATCGTGTGGGCCTACCTGTACAGCGGTCGTGAACAGGAAGCGTGGCGCAACCTCGCCGAAATGTGGCCGGCAGGGGATCTCAAACGCATTCGGTTGGCGATAACGAAGGCGCGGGCGAACGGAATCCATGCTCAAATTGACAGTGTGTCAAGGCGCGGTTCGCCAAGGCGAAAAAGAGAAGTCAAGATCTATAAGCAAACCGAGGTGACGCCGGCTCAGGCAATCTACTTGTGGCGGCCTGCGCCCGTTAGCCCGGATGATTTGAGCGTATTAGATCATGAATTTCAAGTTGGTCTTGTTATAGATTCCGCGGGTAAGGTGTCATCCGCCGAACCAATTGGACAACCCGGAGCCGAAGACGTGGATCCGGGCGTCATGAGCATAGTCAAGTCGTGGAAGTTCATTCCTGGTATGAGAGATGGCCATTCCGTGGCCAGCGAACTGCATTTAATCACCACCCCGATGCAATGAATCGGATTTATGCCTTTGAATCAACCGACCGGCCCAGGAGTGTTCAGATCGAACATCGTGAATCGCCAGGACAACGCTTCCCCGTATCTAGTAGGGGCTCGACATGTCGTGCCCCTACAGCTGCGACGTCAGCGGGACTTATCGATATTCACTCTGCTCGCGAGGATTCGCAGAGTGGCTCGTGAGAAATTAAGGCTGGTCCATTTGGAATCCTGCAGGAGGCCAGAGTCCCACGGGCGGCTTGTGAAAGTTGAAACCGAAGGTTGCGATTGAGTGTAGAATCTCGGTGTGGCGGCGCATTAGAAATTCCCTATCGCCGATCGGATTCTTCCGGCGCGGAGCGGGCCGTTACGCGATTTGTGCGTTGCCGAAGCATTGATTAGGTTCCGCCAGTCTTTTCCACGTGGACTGATTGCCAGGGCGCGGGCATCGTCGCCCGCTGCGATTTGACGAACCCCCCGCAAGCCTCCTGCAGCCTGCCGGCTGTGCCGGCTTCCCTGTCGAAGCATTCCGCGGCGGGAATGATTTCGATGTTTCGGGCAAGCCTTATCTCAAAAGGAGGGATTTTTATGGCCGACACTTCGAAAGCAGCCAAAGTCAGCGCCACCAGCAGCCCTCTCTCAAAAGAAGAGCAGCGCAAGATGAACGCGTACTGGCGGGCGGCCAACTATCTTTCCGTCGGGCAGATCTACCTCTTCGCCAACCCATTGCTGCGCGAGCCGTTGCGGATCTCCGACGTCAAGCCCAGGCTTCTGGGTCATTGGGGGACAACGCCTGGCTTGAATTTCATCTACGTTCATTTCAACCGGCTGATTTCCAAGTTTGACCTGAATGTGATTTACATTACCGGGCCCGGCCACGGTGGGCCGGGGCTTGTCGCCAATACGTATCTCGAAGGTACCTATTCCGAGTTCTATCCGAACATCCCGCAAAGCGAAGAGGGAATGAAGCGGCTGTTCAAGCAGTTCTCCTTTCCCGGAGGAATTCCAAGCCACGTCGCTCCGGAAACGCCCGGATCGATTCACGAAGGCGGGGAATTGGGCTATTCCATCGCGCATGCCTATGGCGCCGTGTTCGACAATCCCGACTTGCTCGCCTGTTGCGTGGTGGGCGACGGAGAAGCGGAAACCGGAGCGTTGGCGGCCAGCTGGCATTCGAACAAGTTCTTGAATCCCGCGCGGGACGGCGCCGTCCTGCCCATCCTGCACCTGAACGGCTACAAGATCGCGAACCCCACGGTCCTGGGCCGCATGCAGGACGAGGAACTGGTGCAACTGTTCCGGGGATACGGATACGAACCGCACTTCGTGGAAGGGGACGATCCCGACGTCATGCATCCGTTGATGGCGGGGACGCTCGATACGGTGATCGGCGAAATACGCGCCATTCAGCATAAGGCGCGGGCGCAGGCTGACACCGAACGTCCCGTTTGGCCGATGATCATCCTCCGCACTCCCAAGGGATGGACGGGCCCGAAGGTTGTGGACGGCAAGCCGGTCGAAAACACATGGCGGGCGCACCAGGTGCCCTTGTCGGAACTCGCCACCAAACCGGAACACCTTAAGCAACTGGAAACGTGGATGAAAAGCTACCACGCCGAGGAGCTATTTGACGGCAATGGAAAGCTGATCCCGGAACTGGTGGCCCTGGCGCCAAAAGGGAAACGCAGAATGGGCGCAAATCCTCATGCCAACGGAGGACTGCTGCTCCAGGACCTGGTGATGCCGGACTTCCAAGATTACGGGGTGCACGTGGCCAGTCCCGGCAGTCTTTTTGCGGAAGCCACGCGGGTGCTCGGAAAATTCCTTCGCGACGTCATGCGACTCAATGCACAATCGGCGAACTTCCGCGTGTTCGGCCCGGACGAGACGGCTTCCAACCGGCTCGACGCGCTCTACGAGGCCACCGATAAGGTCCTGATGGAGCCCCTTTTTCCCACCGATGAGCATATATCGTGCAATGGCCGCGTGATGGAAGTGCTCAGCGAACACATGTGCCAGGGCTGGCTGGAGGGATATCTGCTGACCGGCCGGCATGGATTTTTCTCCTGCTACGAAGCCTTCATTCACATTGTCGATTCCATGTTCAACCAGCACGCCAAATGGCTCAAGGTCACCAACGGAATTTCATGGCGCCGGCCCATCGCTTCGCTCAATTACCTGCTGACCTCGCACGTCTGGCGGCAGGACCACAACGGGTTCACGCATCAGGATCCGGGCTTCATCGATCACGTGGTGAACAAGAAGGCCGACATTGTCCGCGTTTATCTGCCTCCGGATGCGAATACGCTTCTATCGGTCGCGGATCATTGCCTGCGAAGCCGCCATTACGTCAACGTGATTGTCGCCGGCAAGCAGCCCTCGCTGCAGTGGCTGAACATGCAGGAGGCGATCCAGCATTGCACGGCGGGAATCGGAATCTGGGATTGGGCCAGCAACGATCAGGAGAAAGAACCGGATGTGGTGATGGCCTGCGCCGGGGACGTGCCCACGCTGGAGGCCCTGGCGGCCGTGGACCTGCTGCGCCGGCATTTTCCGGATCTTCGCATCCGCTTTGTCAACGTCGTGGACCTGATGACACTGCAACCGGCGAGCGAACATCCCCACGGCCTGGCTGATACCGAGTTCGATTCGATCTTCACCGTCGACAAGCCCATCATCTTCGCCTTTCACGGCTATCCCTGGCTGATCCATCGCCTGACCTATCGCCGGCACAATCACGACAATCTGCACGTGCGGGGCTATAAGGAAGAGGGCACGACGACCACGCCGTTTGATATGGTAGTGTTGAATGATCTGGACCGCTTCCACCTGGCCGCGGACGTGGTGGACCGCGTGCCGCGCCTGCAGGGCCTGGGCGCGCACTTCAAGCAAGTCCTACGCGACAAGCTGATCGAACACAAGCAATACATCATGCAATACGGCGACGACATGCCGGAAATCAAGAACTGGAAATGGCCGTATGGGAATGTGAGCCATACATCGTGATTTGTGGCCGGCGAACCCCGCATCCCTCGGGAATCGGTAGCGGGAGGCTGAGCCGGTTTGTGCGAAGCCGGGCCGAAAGACAGGAAAACGAACCATGAACATTCTCGTCCTCAATGCGGGCAGCTCGAGCCTGAAATTGCAAATCATCGCCACCGACCTGGAGCGCATTCGTCAGGACAGGGACGTCCGCCTGTTGCGCGGGGAGGTCGAGAGAATTGGCGGGGAAGCCATCGTCACGATGCAGAAGGGCGATGGACCCAAGAAAAAATTCACCGCTCCCCTGCGGGACATTCCTTCGGCGCTGGATTTTGCCATTCGCTGGACGGCTTCGGCCGATTCAGGTGTCGCGGAAATTCAGAGCGCGAGCGACATTCACGCGGTCGGGCATCGCGTCGTGCACGGCGGCGAGCGTTTTTCCGAGTCGGCCCTGATTACCGAAGAGGTATTGAAGGGGATCGAAGATTGCATCGATCTGGCTCCCCTGCACAACCCGGCCAATCTCCGCGGTATTGCCGCCGCGCGCGACCTGCTCGGACCTCAAATTCCGCAAGTCGCCGTATTCGATACGGCGTTTCACCACACGCTTCCGGAGCATTCCTACCTGTACGCGATTCCGTATCACCTCTATCTGCGCTACGGCATTCGCAGGTACGGATTCCACGGCACCTCCCACCGGTACGTGGCCTACCGCTACCGGCAGCTGCGAAAGCTGGCCAGGGAGCAGACCAATATTGTGACCCTTCACCTGGGAAACGGATGCTCAGCGGCCGCGATTCGAGCAGGACATTCCGTGGATACCTCCATGGGCATGACGCCGCTGGAAGGCCTGGTCATGGGAACCCGATCCGGGGACGTCGATCCCGCCATTTTGAGTTTCATCGCTGTAAAGGATGGTCTTTCCCTGCATGAAGTCGAGACCCTGCTGAACAAGCAATCTGGTTTGCTGGGCATTTCAGGCCTGACGCACGATATGCGGGTCTTGCAGGAGGAATCGAGCCAGCACGACGATCGCAGGGCGCGCTTGGCGATCGATATTTTCTGTTATCGCGCCAGAAAATACATTGGAGCGTTTCTTGCGGGGATGGGTGGTGCCGATGCCGTCGTATTCACCGGAGGAATCGGAGAAAACTCTCCGCTGGTCCGCGCGCGCATCTGCGAGGGGCTGGAATGGGCCGGCTTGACGCTGGATGAGGACAAGAACCAGAAGACGGCCGGGACGGCAGCGGCGATCAGCCGGGACGGCTCTCGCCTGTCCGCCTACGTGATTCCCACCGACGAGGAGTTGCTGATTGCCCGGGACACCGCGCGCTGCATCTTGGGCGAGCATAACCCGTATTGAACGGCGCGCCCGGAGCCATCGGGCCACGCCCGCGACATGGCAAGCGAAAACCTGCGGCGGCTTATGGTGCACGCTGCAGGGTAGTTTTCATCCACGCGAAAAAATCCTTCGTTCGAAAGCCGATCGACCCGAAGCACTCCTCTCCGGATACCATTGCCGGCAGCCACCAGCACCCGATTTCGACCGGGAAGACGTGGATTAGGGAAGTTTTCGATCCCTCGAGGGCGGATACGATCTGCCTTCGTTGCCCGGGCGAAACCGTGGAATCGACGAGGATAAACGTATAGGCACCCTTTCTGGCGCATTCCGGAGTGACGCGTAGCGTAGGTGTAAAAAATAATTCGCAACCAATTTTTTTCAGAGATAGCTGCAGCACCGCTCCCCAGGACGTATTCCTGCCGGCCAGTAGCACCGTAGGACTGGGAACGGCGAGCGCGGCGGCGTTGGGCCGCAGGGGATTTATAACTCTTGTTGTAGAAAGCAGTTTGTGACTGGCGAGCGGTACAGCTGACATGCATCCCTCCCTATCTGCGTGTGGAGAGGGGAAAACCGGTAAAACACAAAGCAGAGACCTCCAGACTATGCGCCTGGAAGTCTCCTGTCAAGACGAACCGACGGAGAAAGCTGTGAATATCTTCGACGAGCTGGGGTTTGGAACACTGCGCCTGCAGTTCGTTTGTCGAGCCGTCAGCTTGTGTGCTGATACGGACCACCTCGTCCTGTTCCAGTGAATCCGGTGGCCGGTGAATCAGGGGGGATAGATGACGATGCGGTCGACCGGGTCAGCGCGATGCATACAATGCACATGAATCGTTCGTCGCAGGGGTAGAGAACGCCAGAGCGTACGAAATTCCCGAAACACACTTCGCGGCACGCCGCTGCAGGACAGGCTGTGCAACGATTATATATGGGACGCCCGGGAGTGAAGGGGCGTTACTTCCAAGCGGCGAGTCTGCCAACAGCGCCTCGCGCTGGAATTTTTTAAAAATATTTTTATCGGTTCTCGGCCGGAAAAAACGCCAAAAATCAAGGATTTTGCGAGGTTTTCAGCGTCCGGTTATGACCGATGGGATGCCCGGACAAATAGAACAATTGAAATTGTTTTTGCATTGCTGCTATAGTGTTGCGCGCGGGCGACGGGTAGTGCGACTTAATTTTTATAAATGTAATTTTAGAAGTACCCGTAGCGGTCCGGTGGGACTTTAAGTTAAGTGTGCGGTTGGCACTGCCGGGTTGTACCCCCCCTTCATTGGTTGAAGGCGCCGTTTCCCGCAAATCGAGGCCGCAGTAGCGGCTGACAGAGAGGCGCTAAAACCGTCCGGGCTGTTCGCCTCGGAGAATTTTCCGAGGGACGCAGGTATGGCTCAGTTCTTCCATCACAGTACGAATACCATCGCTCGCGTGAGCATCTATGGCGCGGTGATCCTACTTGCTTTGCTGGGATTCGCCGTCAACCTCGTCAATCAGACGGCGTACGTCACAGAGGTGCATGTCGCGCGGCCGCAACCGGTTCCGTTCAGCCACAAGCATCACGTGGGTGAACTGGGGCTGGATTGCCGCTATTGCCACACGTCAGTGGAAGTTTCCTCCTCGGCGGGAATGCCTCCGACGCAAACCTGCATGACGTGCCATTCGCAGATATGGACCAATGCCCCCATGCTCGAGCCGGTGCGCGCCAGCTACCGGGATTCCAAGCCCATTGCCTGGACGCGCGTGAACGCCGTGCCGGATTTCGTCTATTTCAATCACAGTATTCACGTCGCGAAAGGGGTGGGCTGTACCACCTGCCACGGACCCATCGGGGAGATGAATATTACCTGGCGCGCCAACACACTTTACATGCGCTGGTGCCTGGAATGCCATAACGCCCCGGAGAAGTATTTGCGGCCGCGCTCCCAGGTGTTTAATGCGTTTTATGAGCCCCCCAAGGATCAGTTGGATTTGGGCAGACGGCTGATGAAGGAATACAAGGTGCAGAAGCTGACCACCTGCACGACGTGCCATCGGTAAGGACAGTTTCGGGAGAACCAGACGATTCATGGATAAAGAGAGAAAAAACGGCGAGCGGCCCAGCGAGGAAATCGGTCCGCTGCAAGCAGCGGCCGGCGACGGCAACGCCCCGCGGTTTTGGCGAGGCCTCGAGGAGCTTGCCGACACACCGGAATTTCGCGAGCACAAGGAAAATGAATTTCCCCACGGGGCCAACGATTCCGGAGCCCAGCTGGATCGCCGCGAAATCATGAAGGTGATGGCCGCGTCGGCGGCGTTCGCCGGATTGACCGGATGCACGAAGCTTCCCACTCAAAAGATTGTTCCCTATGTCCGCCAGCCGGAGGAGATCATCCCCGGCAAGCCCCTATTTTACGCGACGGCGGTAACCCTGGGCGGCGTTGCCACCGGCGTGCTCGTGGAAAGCCACATGGCCAGGCCCACCAAGATTGAGGGCAACCCGGACCACCCCGGCAGCTTGGGTGCCAGCGACGCCTTTTCGCAGGCCTCGGTTCTGGGACTGTACGATCCGGACCGCTCGCAGGCGGAAGTCCACGACGGCCGCATTGGAAGTTGGAGCGAGTATCTGGATGAACTGTCGTCGGCGCTGGCAGCGGAGAAGGGCAGTGGTGGCTCCGGCGTGAGGTTGCTGACCGGGACGATCACTTCTCCCACGCTGGGCGCGCAGATCCAGACGTTCCTGAAATCGTATCCCTCCGCGAAATGGATCCAATATGAATCCATAACCCGTGACAATGTCCGCGAAGGCGCAAGGATCGCATTCGGCGAATACGTGAATACCGTCTACCGGGTGGATCAGGCGGACGTAATTCTCTCGCTCGATTCCGACTTCCTGGTCAGCGGGCCGGGAAGTATCCCCTATGCGCGGGCATTTTCACGCAAGCGCCGGGTGGAGGACGTTGATTCGAAAATGAATCGCCTGTACTCGGTGGAATCCACGCCCACCAACACGGGAGCGATGGCCGATCATCGCTTGAGAATGCGGGCTTCGGATATCGAAGGGTTTTCACGAGCCCTTGCGCGGGAACTGGGAATCAGCACGATCGCCGCCCCTGCCGCCGCTCTGAACATCCCCGACGGATGGATCCCGGCGCTGGCGCGCGATCTGAAGTCGCATCCTGGGGCAACTCTTGTGGTGGCCGGCGATCAGCAACCTGCCATCGTCCACGCCATGGTGCACGCCATCAATCAGGCGCTCGGCAATTTTGACAAGACGGTTTATTTCACGCAGCCGATCGAGGTATCGCCTTCCCGGCAATGGGAGTCCATGGGCGAACTGACGGCGGACATGCGCGCCGGCAACGTCACGACGCTGTTGATCCTCGGCGCAAATCCGGTGTATGACGCGCCGGCGGATCTGGACTTCAAAGGTTTATTGCCCAAGGTCGCGTTCAGCGCGCGGCTCGGGCTGTACGAGGACGAGACCTCGACCCTGTGCCACTGGCACATCCCGCAAGCGCATAGCCTGGAGTCCTGGAGCGATGCGCGGGGATACGACGGCACGGCATCGGTGGTCCAACCGTTGATTGCGCCGCTGTACAACGGAAAATCCGAACAGGATTTTCTCGCGGTTATGAACGAACAGGCGGTCAAGCCTTCGCACGACATCGTGCAAGATTACTGGCGAGCCCAGCGGCCCAACATTGTGCGATTCGACGCGTTCTGGGAAAAGACGCTGCGCGACGGAGTCGTCCCGGACACGGCCTTTCCCGCGAAACAGGTTTCGCTGAAAGCGGGAATCGGCGCGGAGCCGCCTGCCGCTGTCGCGCCTGGCCTGGAAATCGTATTTCGTCCCGACCCCACGGTGTGGGATGGCCGCTTTGCAAATAACGGCTGGCTGCAGGAATTGCCCAAGCCGCTTACCAGGCTTACCTGGGACGCCGTGGCCATGTTCAGTCCGAAAACGGCCCAGCGCCTGGGATTGAAGAGCGAAGACGCCGTGGAGTTGAAGTACCGGGGTCGCACCATTGTCGCACCCGTCTGGGTCATGCCGGGCCACGCGGACGAAACCGTAACCGCCTTCCTGGGCTACGGCCGCACCCGCGCCGGGCGGGTGGGAACGGGGATGGGGTTTGACGCGGGATGGATTCGGCCGTATGCCGCGCCCTGGATTGGAACCGGGCTGGAGGTCCGGCGGACCGGGCAGCAGTGGGCGCTGGCATCGACGCAGACACATAGCAGCATGGAAGGGCGAGACCTAATCCGCGTGGCGACGCTAGATGAGTACGGCAAGAATCCCAAGTTCGCGCAGGCCGATAAGCACGAAAACCCGCTGTCTCTTTATCCCGATGTGAAGTACGAGGGTTATGCATGGGGCATGGCGGTGGACTTGAATTCCTGCACGGGCTGCGGCGCGTGCGTGACGGCGTGCCAGGCGGAAAATAACATTGCCGTGGTCGGCAAGACGGAAGTTCGCATCGGCCGCGACATGCAGTGGATACGGATCGACCGGTACTACGAAGGCGACACGGATGAGCCAAATATGTACCACGAACCGGTTCTTTGCATGCATTGCGAGAACGCGCCGTGTGAAGTGGTCTGTCCGGTGGCGGCGACCGTGCACAGCCCCGAAGGCTTGAACGAAATGATCTACAATCGCTGCGTGGGCACCCGCTATTGCTCAAACAACTGTCCCTACAAGGTGCGCCGGTTCAATTTCCACCTGTATTCGGATTGGGGAACGCCCAGCCTGTTCGGGTTGCGCAATCCGAATGTCACCGTGCGCAGCCGCGGCGTCATGGAAAAGTGTTCCTATTGCGTGCAGCGGATCAACGCGGCGAAAATCAACTCGGAAGAGCAGGATCGCTCGGTGCGGGACGGCGAAATCGTCACCGCGTGCCAGCAAACCTGCCCGTCCGAAGCAATTGTGTTCGGCAACATCAACGATCCGAAAAGCAAAGTTGCCCAGCTGAAAGCGAAAAACAGGAATTACAGTCTGCTCGAGGAACTGAATACACGGCCCAGGACCACGTATCTGGCAAAATTGCGCAATCCGAATCCGGAAATCGAGAAAGTGGCTGCAGTCTAAAGTGACGACGATATATGGCAGATAGCCCGTCAGACAAACTAGCACAACAGATGGCGGACGCGCCGCTGTTGGGCGCGGGGCACGACTACGCCTCGGTTACCGACAAGATCAGCTCGATCGTGCTGAAGCGGCGTCCACCGAAGTGGTGGATTTTCGGCTTTGCCGTGTCGTTTGCAATGGTCATGATGCTGATGTACGCCCTCACCTATCTTTTTCTGTCGGGCGTGGGGATCTGGGGAATTCAGGTTCCCGTCGCGTGGGGCTTTGCGATCATCAACTTCGTCTGGTGGATCGGAATCGGGCATGCCGGCACGCTGATTTCCGCGATTCTCCTGCTCCTGAGGCAGAAGTGGCGCACCTCGATTAACCGATTTGCCGAAGCCATGACGCTGTTTGCTGTGGCTTGCGCCGGAATGTTTCCCCTGGTCCACATGGGCCGTCCGTGGGTCGGTTATTGGATTTTTCCGTATCCGGACACCATGAAATTGTGGCCGAATTTCCGCAGCCCCCTGGTCTGGGACGCGTTTGCGGTTTCCACCTACGCTACTGTTTCCCTGTTGTTCTGGTTCGTGGGGTTGGTTCCGGACATGGCGACGCTGCGGGACCGGGCAAAGAGCCGCCCTGCAAAGTTCATTTATGGACTTCTGGCGATGGGATGGCGGGGTTCGGCCGTTCATTGGTACCGGCACGAGACGGCTTCTTTGCTGCTGGCCGGACTGGCGACTCCGTTGGTTCTCTCGGTACACACGATCGTTAGTTTTGACTTTGCCTACGGCATTGTTCCGGGATGGCACTCGACGATTTTCCCGCCCTACTTCGTGGCGGGAGCCATCTATGCGGGATTTGCGATGGTGCTGACGCTGGCGATTCCGGTTCGGAAATTATTCGGCCTGGAAGATTTCATCACCATGAAGCACCTGGACAACATGGGCAAGGTGATGTTGGCCACCGGCTTGATCGTGGGCTACGGCTACCTGATGGAAGCGTTCACCGCGTACTACAGCGTAAATAAATACGAGCGCTATATAACGATGAGCCGGATGTTTGGGCCTTATATGGTCGCTTATTGGTGTTTGATCGCCTGCAATATTGTGACGCCGCAGTTTCTATGGTTCCGCAAAGTGCGATCCAGTGTGTGGGGTCTGTTCGCGATTGCCATGGTGGTGAACCTGGGCATGTGGCTGGAGCGGTTCGTGATCGTGATCACCAGCCTGAGCCGCGATTTCATGCCGTCTGCGTGGGGATTGTTCCACGCCACACGCTGGGACTTCGCTGTACTGTTCGGCTCGATCGGACTGTTTTTGATGCTGGTATTCCTGTTCATCCGATTCCTGCCGCTGATATCGATTTTTGAAATGAGATCGCTGGTGAACGAAGAAGATCAGAAGGCAGCCGAATAACGGGAAAGGGAAATTCAGGCAAGCGGTAGCGGGGAAATGAAGAAGATCGAACCCATTTACGGACTGATGGCGGAATTTTCCACCGCCGAGCAATTGCTCGAGGCGGCGCAACGCACGCACGACGCGGGATATCGCCGCATCGATGCATTCTCGCCCTTCCCGATTGAGGGATTGGCGCATGCCATCGGTTTTCATCGGACCAGGCTCCCGCTGGTCGTGCTGCTGGCGGGGATGCTGGGCTGCGTCTCGGGTTTCTCACTGCAATACTACGCGGCCGTGATCAGCTTTCCCCTCAATATCGGCGGCAGGCCGCTCAACAGCTGGCCGGCATTCGTTCCCATTACGTTTGAGTTGACGATCCTGTTTGCCGCGGCCGCGGCGGTGTTCGGCATGCTGGCCATGAACGGATTGCCGACGCCGTATCATCCGGTTTTCAACGTGCCGCGGTTTGCGCTGGCTTCCCGCGACCGCTTTTTCCTGTGCATCAGGACAGGCGATCCGATGTTCAACCTGGATGCGACCTGGAAATTCATGGAGGAGCTAAACCCGCGCGAGGTGTCCGAAATTGAGCATTAGCCGGAATCCTCGAAAACGGATCACTGGCCGGTGGTTGCTCCCCACCGCGGCGCTTCTGCTGGTGTGCGCCGGATGCCGCCTGGATATGCACGTGCAACCGAGGTACAACCCGTATGCCGCAACCGACTTTTTCGGCGATGGCCAGTCCGCGCGGCTGCCCGTTGCGGGAACTTATCCGCGCGGCGAACTGACTTTGGGGCCGAATGAACTGCTGTATACGGGGAAGGTGAACGGCCAACTGGCCGAAGCGTTTCCATTCCCGGTGACCCGGCAGGTTCTGGATCGCGGCAGGCAGCGCTTCAATATCTACTGCTCCCCCTGCCACGGCTATGCCGGTGACGGCGACGGCATGATCGTGCAGCGGGGTTTCAAGCGGCCGCCGTCGTTTCACGAAGAACGTTTGCGCGCCGCACCTGTGGGCCATTTTTTTGACGTCATTACCAACGGATTCGGCGTGATGTACCCCTACGGCTACCGCGTGCCGCCGCGGGATCGCTGGGCCATCATTGCGTATATTCGCGCGCTGCAGTTGAGCCGTCGTGTGCCCATCGACGAAGTGCCGGAAGCGGAACGACAAAAATTGCAAGGCGGGTCGCGATGAGCGAAACCGGAGAAAATACATTGAACCTGGAACGATGGCCCGCGCGGCTGGCGCTGGCGGGCGGCGTTTTGCTTGCCATCTGCGTTGCCGCTGGAATGGCGGACAAGGCTGAATTTTACCGTTCCTACCTGGTCGCGTTCCTGTTCTGGCTGGGTGTGACGCTGGGATGCCTTGCCGTGTTGATGGTGCAACACCTCACCGGAGGGCAGTGGGCGTTCGTCATCCGGCGAATCCTGGAGGCCGGCACGCGGACTCTCCCCCTGATGGCGCTGGCGGCATTGCCGGTGCTGTTTGGCATGCAGACGCTTTACGTGTGGGCTCGGCCCGGACAGACCGATCCGGCCATCGTGGGCAAGCATGCGTATCTGAATCCCGGGTTTTTCACCGTGCGCATGGTTTTGTTTTTCACGATCTGGCTCTTGCTCACGCACTTTATGAACAAATGGTCGCGCGAGGAAGAGTCCGAAGGCAACGCCGCGGTGTGGCTGCGCATGGAAAATCTAAGCGGCATCGGACTGGTGATTTACGGGTTCACCGTGTCGTTTGCCGGCATCGATTGGGTGATGTCCATCGAGCCGCGCTGGTATTCCACCATTTACGGGATGCTCTTCATGGTGGGCCAGGCGCTGGCCGCCATGGCGTTCGCGATCACAATATTGGTCTGGCTGTCCGACCGCGAGCCGTTTTCGGAAAATGTGAAGCCCGCCCATTTTCAGGATCTCGGGAGTTTCCTGCTGGCGTTTGTGATGCTCTGGGCGTATCTGGAATTCTCACAATATCTGATTATCTGGGGTGGAAACCTTTCCGAAGAAATTCCCTGGTACATCAAAAGGATGCAAGGGGTCTGGGGGCGCGTGGGCTTGCTCCTGATCGTGCTGAGTTTCGCGCTGCCGTTTTTCCTGCTGCTGTTCCGCCATGTAAAGCGCAGGAAGCGTTCGCTGCTGGTTGTCGCTGGCGTGATTCTTTTGATGCGGCTGGTGGACATGTATTGGATGGTTCTGCCGGCGTTCGGCGGAGGCGATGTCCGTCTGACGTGGATGAACGTGGTGCTACCGCTCGGCATGGGCGGGCTCTGGTTCGGGTATTTCATCTGGCAATTGCAGCGCATGCCGCTTCTGGCGGTCCACGACCCGCGCATGGAAGGAGTGGCGAAACATGCCGCCGGACATGGATAAATCCATCAATACGCCCGTGACTTCTCCGGGTTACGAGACAAGCGATGCGAACGCGCGCGGCGTGTTCAACTTCCTGGTCATTCTGGGCCTGATGGTTGTGTTCACCGCCCTGGTGTGCTGGGGAATGTTTGATTATTTTACTTCGCACATTGAGGATGCTCCCGCTTCCACGTCTCCTTTTGCGGAAACGCGCCAGTTGCCGCTGGGACCGCAGTTGCAGGTGCACCCCCGGCGGGACCTGTTGCAGTATCGCGAACAAGAGGAGAAGTCACTGGAATCCTACAGCTGGGAAAACCAGAGTGCCGGGATCGTCCGGGTGCCCATAGAGCGGGCCATGGATTTGCTCGCGCAGAAAGGGTTGCCGGTCCAGGGGCAGGCGGCATCTCCGGAAGCGGCAAAACCCGCACCGCCGGGGGGGGAGAGGCAATGAGCGGAAAAGGCGTTGCCACCGTTTGTTTTGGGGCGATCCTGATCTTTGCGCTGCCTTCGCGGGCCGGGCAGGCGGTCAAGCCCTCAATCCTGAATCAGGTAAGCATCGCGCAAAATTTGAACTCGCAGGTTCCGCCGGATCTGGTTTTTCACGACGAGAACGGAAAATCCGTGCGCCTGGGTGATTTTTTCGGGCAGAAGCCGATCGTGCTTTCGCTCGTGTATTTTAATTGTCCGGCCCTATGCACGGAGGTTCTGGACGGGGAAATGCGGACCATGCGGTCGGTTCCGCTCGATCTGGGAAAAGATTACGAAGCCGTCACCGTGAGTTTCGAGCCTAAGGACACTCCCGCGGCTGCCAAGGCGAAACGAGACGTTTACCTGGGGGAATATGGGCGCTCCGATGCCGGGGAGAGCTGGCATTTCCTGACCGGCGACCAGAAATCAATCGATGCATTGACGAAAGCGGTCGGCTTTCATTACGCCTACGATTCCGCGAATCGCCAGTATGCGCACCCCGCGGCCATCATGGTGCTCACGCCCCAGGGACGCATCGCCCGATATTTTTACGGCACGCAATATGCGGCCCGGGATTTGCAGTTCGGGCTTATCGAAGCTTCGCAGGGCAAAATCGGCACGTTGACCGACCATGCCATCATGTATTGCTACCGGTACGATCCTCTTTCCGGAAAATATGGCATGGTGGTAATGAATCTGGTCCGCGCGGGTGCCGCTTTGACGCTGTTGGCCCTGGGGACTTTTATGTTTGTGATGTTCCGGCGTGACCTCAAAGTTCGCATGGACCCTCCGGCAGCAAGTGCCAAGGTTCGTTGAAAACGGTGGTGCCGGATTTGAGCTCCCCGTGCAGCCTGCCGGGAGCCCGGAACTAAGGACAAGGATGGAATTTTGATGCAAGGTTTGCCATTTCAACCCGTTCAGGCTTCCACGATCGCGCGGTCGGTGGATCATCTGTACTTTTTTATCTCGGTCGTGACGCTGTTTTTTACAGCCCTCATTTTCCTGACGATTTTCTATTTCATGATCAAGTACCGGCGCCGGTCGCCGGGCGAACGTCCCAAGGCGATTGAAGGCAATATCCCTCTGGAAATTTTCTGGACAGCGATTCCCACGCTGATCGTCGCTGTGATTTTCGTGTGGAGTTCCACCCTGTACTTCCGGAATTCGGAGCCTCCCAAGGGCGCGATGGAAATCTTCGTCACCGGCAAGCAGTGGATGTGGAAAGTCGAGCACTCGGGGGGGCAACGCGAAATCAACGAATTGCACGTGCCGCTGGGACGTCCGGTGAAGCTCACCATGACGTCGGAAGACGTGATCCACGATTTTTATGTCCCGGCATTCCGCGTGAAGAAAGACGTTTTGCCGGGGCGCTATACAACCCTGTGGTTTGAGCCCACCAAGCTTGGAACCTTCCATCTGTTTTGCGCACAGTATTGCGGCGCCTTTCACGCGGGAATGACCGGTTCGGTGATTGTGCTTGAGCCGGGCGCCTACGAACGCTGGCTCGCCGGGGGAGTGCAGGGCGAATCCATGGAAGCGGCCGGTCAAAAATTGTTCCAGTCGAATGGCTGCGTGACCTGCCATCTTGCCGATGGCACTGGTCTGGGCCCCTCGTTGCTCGGCCTGTTTGGGCGGGAAGTGCATCTCACCACCGGGCAGAGCATCACGGCGGACGATGGCTATGTCCGCGAATCGATTTTGAATCCCCGGGCGAAGATCGTCGAGGGATACAAGCCGATCATGCCGTCGTTCCAGGGGCAACTGACGGAGGAACAAATCAATAGTTTGATTGCCTACGTGAAGTTGCTGGGCAATGTGCAGGCGAAGCCAAAGGAAGAGGGGAAGCAATGAGCACGGCCACGCACGTACCAAGCGTGCACGCACCGCGCAATTATCTGAACGCCGACTACGGCTGGAAGTCCTGGCTGTTCACGCTGGATCACAAGCGCATTGCGCTGTTGTATCTGGTTTCCATTACGTTTTTCTTCGTTGTCGGCGGATTGTTCGCCGTGATGATGCGGATTCAATTAATCGAGCCGCAAGGCGCCATCGTGCAGCCGGAAACCTACAACAAGCTGTTTACCCTGCACGGCGTCGTGATGGTTTTCTTTTTCCTGATTCCCTCGATTCCCGCGGTGCTCGGCAATTTCCTGGTTCCCCTGATGGTCGGAGCGCGGGACCTGGCCTTTCCGAAATTGAATCTGCTCAGCTGGTATATCTACATCGTCGGCGGGATGTTCACGTTGTATTCGGCGGTTGCCGGCGGCGTTGATACGGGATGGACTTTTTACACGCCGTACAGCAGCACGTACTCGAATACGCAGGTCACGGCGGTCGCGATTGGGGTCTTCATTACCGGCTTCTCATCGATTCTGACGGGCCTGAACTTTATCGTCACGATTCACAAAATGCGCGCACCGGGCCTGACGTGGTTCCGCATGCCCCTGTTCCTGTGGGCCATGTACGCCACCAGCGTCATTATGGTGCTGGGCACGCCTGTGCTGGCCATCACGCTGTTTCTGCTGGCTCTGGAACATCTGTTGCACGTGGGAATCTTCAGTCCGGCGCTGGGCGGCGACCCGCTGTTATTCCAGCACCTGTTCTGGTTTTATTCGCATCCGGCCGTATACATCATGATTTTGCCGGCGATGGGAGTGGTCAGCGAAATCATTGCATGCTTCGCCCGGAAACGTATTTTCGGATACAAAGTGGTGGCCTTCTCTACCATCGCGATTGCCGTGCTGGGCTTCTTTGTCTGGGGACACCACATGTTCGTCACCGGTCAATCCATCTATGAGGGATTGATTTTCTCCATGCTCAGCTTTCTGGTGGCGATTCCCTCGGCGATCAAGGTGTTCAACTGGACCGCAACCCTGTACAAAGGTTCGATCTCCTATGACGCCCCCATGCTGTATGCCATGGGCTTCATCGGATTGTTTACGATGGGCGGCTTGACCGGCTTGTTCCTGGCGTCGTTGGCAACGGACGTGCACCTGAACGGTACTTATTTTGTCGTGGCGCACTTCCACTACATCATGGTCGGTGGAGCGGTCATGGGGTATCTCGGGGGGATTCATTTCTGGTGGCCTAAAATATCCGGGAGAAAATATCCCAACGGTTGGGCGATGATTGCGGCCGGAGTCATTTTCATCGGCTTCAACCTGACGTTTTTCCCGCAATTCCTGCTCGGATATCTCGGCATGCCCCGCCGGTATGCCTTCTACCCGGCGGAATTTCAGGTGTTGAATGTGATGTCGTCGGCGGGCGCCACGGTTTTGGGTATTGGGTATCTGATTCCGCTGATCTACCTGATCTGGTCGATGCGCTACGGTCCGGTTGCCGAAGCGAATCCCTGGGGCGCTACCGGCCTGGAATGGAAGACCCCGTCGCCCCCGCCGACAGAGAATTTTACGGAAATACCCGTAGTGACCGAAGCAGCTTACGCCTACGCGGAGGAGGAGGCCAGCGGTGACTGACGCGGAAGCACACGCACACGCCGAACACACCGGCTTGGCGCACCAGTTCGAAGACCTCGACCAGCAGCTGGATACCGATACGCTGGGAATCTGGGTTTTCCTGGTCACCGAGATCATGTTTTTTGGAGGCGTCTTCACCGCCTACGCCCTGTATCGCGGGCTGTATCTTACGGCGTTCGAGGGCGGCAGCCGCATTCTGGATATCCGCCTGGGCGCGATCAATACCGCCGTTTTGATTGCCAGCAGCTTGACGATGGTGCTTTCAGTGCGATCGGCGCAGACCGGGAACCGCCGCGCGCTGATCCGCTTTCTGATCGCCACGATGTTCCTCGGCGCAGTGTTCCTGGGCATAAAAGGGTTCGAATATAATCAGAAATTCGTCGAGCACGTCGTTCCCGGCCTGAATTGGGCTCCGGAAGGAGCGACGTTGGCGCACATCGCGCCCGGCGGACTGGGCCACGCCCAACTGTATTTCATTTTCTATTTTGCGATGACCGGCTTGCACGCCATGCACATGATTGTCGGCATGGGACTGCTGCTTTGGCTGCTTCTGCGGGCGCGCAAGGGAAGCTTCACGCCTTCTTACTTCGCTCCCGTGGAGGTCGTGGGCCTGTACTGGCATTTCGTGGATATTGTCTGGATCTTTCTGTTTCCGTTGCTCTATCTGATAGGCGGGCGCTACTAATGTCACATCATGTTGTGCCTCAAAAAACATATGTAATGGTTTTTCTCAGCCTGATTGCGCTCACGGCTCTGACCACCGGAGTCGCGTTCATCGATCTCGGTGCGTTCAATACTGTGGCGGCAATGGCCATCGCATTCGCCAAAATGTCCTTGGTGATTTACTTCTTCATGCATCTTCGACAGAGCAAGGGGCTGGTGCGGGTTGTCTTGCTCGCCGGATTCTTCTGGTTTGCCCTGCTGATGGGCCTGACGCTGAACGACTATCACACGCGCAGCTGGACGCCAGCGCCGCAAGCCTGGTCCACCGCATCTCCACCCACGCACCCGTAACACCCGTAACATAACATTCGTAAAAACGGACGTAAATATGGGGGGGGGGCAGGTGCGCCGCACCAAGACTTCCGGCCTGGAACATCAATTTTCAGGATTCCTGCTGTCCTAAAAGCAGAAAACCCGTCCGTTGTGACGGACGGGCTTTCCAGAGGGGAGAATCGTTCAGTGCCTATGCGCGGAAGGCACTCGAACTCTTTTGTCCTCGCGGTGAGTCTAGAGGAGGGGAAATATGAATGTCAAGTAGAGAAATAGATCAAAAGGGTCGGAAATAAGAGTATTGCAATGAGTAGTTTACAGCATATTCCTCATGTAAAACGTGAGATGTTCTGTCCGGTTTTCAACAGGTTCTTGAGGGTATTTAGTAGAAGTCCTTTGCCTTGATCGGCTTGCTGGTAATTCCCAGTTGCAGAATTTCGAGCGACCTGTCGCGATCGAAGACTTTGTTGGGAAAGAAAATCTTGATGAGTATGCGTATCCCGCCGAAGCCGACTCCCGCCACAACCGCCAGAAACATAATGGCGCCCGTTCCGACAAAAGCCCCGACAATCATAGTGTTGATGCTCGGCTCGGTATAAGTCTGTTTGGGCTCGTTCCAGGTGACGTTACTTCGGTAGGTGACCTGATCGAGCAATTTGTCGGCGGCCTGCTTGGACTTGGCGCCCACGACGACAGCCACGAGGGAGCTAACGCGCTTGCCGTACAGGACGGTCTTGTCCGCAGGCACGCTGCCGGGCGGGTCGAACACGAATCGCCGCAGCATCCCATCGAACTTCATGGCAGCGATCTGCTGGGTCGGATAGGACGCGACAAGCAGCGTTTCATCCTGGCCCGCGACATGGTATCGCGCCAGAATCGTTTCGGCGCTGTAATCGAAGCCGATCCAGTCATCGGTGCCGATCGGAACATACTGCGACAGGCTCAGCGGACCCAGGACATAATGCACCGAGTCGGGCAGGCGTCCTTGCTCGGGCAGGTGTTCGCCGATGGTCGGATACGGGGTATGATCCGCGACTTTGTCCAGGGTATCGGCTAGTTGTTTCAGGTCCGCATCGGTCGGGCGCGATTGTTTTGCGGGGACCGTAACATCGAGGAGCAACTCCCCAACCACGATCAGCGCCCGGTCAGGCGATGCGCTGGCAAAAGATCCCAGTTGCACCGGGGTGAGGGAAGAGTTGCGAAGGAACGTGTACGCGCCGTAGGCGGCGCTGGGGTCGCGCAGGCGATAGAGTGTGATGATTGCGGTCTGTGTCCCCTGTGTGTAGGAGCGTTGCTCGATGGCTTTCACGAAATATTCCCGGAAAGCATTCGCCTGCTGTCCAAAATATTGATCCAGTCCGGCGAGCGGAGCCATTGCGGATGGGGCCGAAGCCGTCCATCCGGCAAAAGAAGAGGGAAGAACGGTTTGCGGTTGTTGCGCCTGGCCCGCGGGAATCAGGGCGGCGAAACACAGAACGGCTATGCCAATGCGAAGGAATCGATTCATGGGTCTTTATAATTTAGACGCTTCCAGTTTACTGCGAGTTTCCGGATCGCGCCACTATTCCTGAACGGTTTCCCTGTCCCGGGGCGGGTTGGACCTGGTTGTTGGCGAGGCTGTTGGTGCTCTGCAGATACTGCTCAATGCCGCGGTAGAGCCCTTCGGCGACCCGCTCGCGGTTCTCGGCTTTCTTCAGCCATCGTTCGTCGTAGGGATTGGAAATAAAGGAAATCTCGGCGAGGACGGAAGGCATATTCGCGCCGATCAGGACGACGAAAGGAGCCTTGCGCACGCCACGATTGCGTTCCCCACGGTTGATTTTCTCGATGCGCTTGGTGAGGGAATCCTGGATAATCCCGGCGAAATCACGCGACTCTTCGATTTTCTCGTTCTTTGCGATTTTGCTGACGATCTCCCGCAAATTGTGGACCGAATTATCCGACAGTGCATTTTCACGTGAAGCGACTTCCATGGCATCGCTGGATCCGGTGAAATTCAGGTAATAGGTTTCGATTCCACGCGCTTTGCGATCGTGACTCGAATTGGCGTGCACCGAAAGGAACAGATCGGCGTGCGCCTCGTTGGCGATCTGGGTGCGGCGTTCCAGGGGCACGTAGGTGTCGTCTTTGCGCGTAAAGATCACTTCCGCGCCGGGTAAACGCTGCCGGATGAGCCTGCCCAGCCGCAGTGAAACGTCTAGGCATAAGTCCTTTTCCATCAGGCCGGTCGGCCCGATGGTTCCCGTGTCATGGCCGCCGTGGCCGGGGTCGATGACGATGCGCCCGATCTTCAGGCCCAAGGCGCGCGTCAAGGAATGCTGTCCGTCGCGGGTTAACTCCGGAGTCGGCGGCGGCCCCATTTCCTCGGCCTCATCGTGCGCTGATTTCTTTGCGCGGCTCGATTTCTTTGTGGACAACGTGCTGGTCCGGGACGCCGCAGCGTCGTCATCGCCGGCAGGGGAGGACCGGGCGGATTTCTTTGCCGCCGTTTTTGACTCGGTTATATGCGAAGTTTTGGGGCGCGCTTTGGCAACAGTTTCCGTATCCTTGGCTGGTCGTCGCGTTTTCTCCGGTGCACGTTCCGTATTAGTTCCGGTAACCGGAGCGGTCTCTCGCTTCGCCTCCTCGGCTGCGGCGGATGTTCCATAGACATCCACGACCAGCCGGTAGGGATCCGGCAGCAGGAATACGGAGTAGTCCTTCACGTGATTGACGTCCAGCACGATGCGTACGACGTCGGCTTGATTCTGCGCGACGCGCACTTGCTTCAGGAAGCCGCCGCTGGCCACGTCAATGGATTTGTGGAGCAGGGCGGAATCGAGTTGCGCGCCTTCAATGTCGAAGTAGATGCGGTCCGGTTTGGAAATGCGCGCCGCCTGGTATTTCACCTGCGATCCCACATCAATCACGATCCGCGTGTATGTGTCCGCGTTCCACGTGCGGATGCGCGACACTTCCGCAACCGAACCATCCCTGGTGGGCGCATCCGCGGAGGCCTCTTGGCCGGTATCGGTTGTGGGCGGGGTCTTATCGGCGGAAGCCGCAGGGGCCGGGGAAATCCGGCCGGTCCGCCCTTTCACGGCGACATCCCGGGGAACCGTTTCTGTTGGCTGCGCGCCGGCGCTCAACTTGTCCAGGATGGCGTGAACCTCGTCGGCATGAGAGGAGCGCGGGTGAAGCGTCAGAAATTCCTGGTAAGTTTTTTGCGCGAGAGCGGCGTCGTGCAGATCATCTTGCTCGATATGCGCGATGGCCAGCAGGCCTTCTTCGCGGTAGCGGCTGGTGGGATATTCGCGAAGCAGGAACCGGTAGGCATCGATCGCCGACTGGTAAAACTTCTCATCAAACAGGTCGCCCATCGTGCTATACAGCTCGGCGACCTGATTGAGGGCGGTGGAGACATCGGTGGCGTGCGGCGTGATCAGATACACGCGCTTATAGGCGATGACCAGGGACCTGTATTCCTTCAGCGTGCGCGAGCTTTCCGAACGCGCCTCGAGCATCTGGCGAGCCTTCTCCGCGCGCTCAAACTGTGCTTCGGCCGCTTCGCGCCGTTCGGGTGTGTTGTTGCTATCCGCATTGGCAAACGGCGAAAAAATGGACAGAAGTAGCAGGGACGCGAAAAGAACGCGTAGATTTGGCCGGATTTTAGCGGCTTGGTGCCGCAACGTTTGCCTCATTCGTTCGTAAAAACGACCCGTCCGTCCGAATCGACCGTGCGATAGATGGGATGCGGCTCATCGAAGGCACGGGGGAGACGATCGGAGTCAGGACGGTAATAGGAATTAGTAACTTTTTGAACGTATTCACGCGTTTCTCGATACCGCGGCACTCCCCCAGCACGATCCACGGCGCCCGGGCCGGCATTATAGGCGGCCAAGGCCATATCGAGATCGCCATTATACCGCTGTAGCAGGGTATGAAGATAGCGAACTCCACCGTCGATGTTTTGTTTGGGGTCAAACGCGTCGTTTACGCCCATTTGCTGCGCGGTTCCCGGAACAAGTTGCATCAACCCAAGCGCGCCTTTGCTGGAAATAGCTCTGGAATTCCAGTTCGACTCGGTCTGAATCACGGCGCGAACCAGCGCCGGATCGACGTGATACCGGGCAGATACTTCGCCAATCATCTGCTCGATCTTCTGTCGATTGACCCGAGTCGCCGCCGATGCAACACGAGTGGCGGCAGGTTTGATTTGGGTATTGCGCGACATATTCCCGGTGGCGGAAAGGCCCTTGGCGAGCGAGGCTTTTGCCCGTCGGACGACACGAGGCGGGTCGGCGTTGATGTAGACCCGTTTGCCGCTGGCATTCATGTAGGAAACAATCTGGGCATGAGCCGGAATTGAGCACAAGACCATTAGCCCCAACAGGATACCCACCGAATTGGAAAATGAACGCGCCATAATTAGTTCTGGGAAGGCAGCACAGATCTGCTTCCTATTTTGAGACAGACAACTAACCGCGACGGGGAGAAGGAGGCCTCGCCCCGAACGTTCCTGGCACTAGCAGAAATTATAGCAATTGGTCGATCAGTGGGTATACCTGGTCCAGGGCTGTATTTAGGGCAGATGTGTCTTTTCCGCCAGCCTCGGCCAGATCGGGGCGTCCGCCGCCGGACCCGCCGACGTGCTTCGCGGTAGCCTGTATGATCTTGTCGGCGTGTAACTTAGAGGTGAGGTCTTTGGTGACCCCTGCCAGCAGGGCGACTTTGCCGTCTTCCACGGTTCCCAGTACGACCACGCCGGAGCCGATCTTCTGGCGCAGGCTGTCCACGAGCTGGCGCATGCCCTCGCGGTCCACGCCTGCGATCTCCGCGGAGATAATTTTCACGCCCTTGATCGTGCGTGCCTGCGCGGCCAAGTCGTCCACTTTCGAGAGCGTGCCCTTGCGCTTCATGGTCTCGAGCTGCTTTTCGAGCTGGCGCTGTGTTTGCTCCGCGCGTTCGATGGCTGCGGCGAGGTTTTGGTCGTTGACGCCCAGGCGCATCGCGATTTCGCCGAGCAGTTGCCGGGCGCGCTGGTAATCGGCAAGGGCGGCCGCGCCGGTGATGGCCTCGATGCGGCGCACTCCGGCGGCGGCGGATTGCTCGACGGCAATCTTGAACACGCCGATATCGCCGGTGCGGCGAACGTGCGTGCCGCCGCAAAGTTCCTTGCTGTAGAAGCCGCGCGGCGCGGCGGCATCGGGAATTGTCACGACGCGGACATTCTGTTCAGGGTAGCGATCGCCGAAAAAGGCGAGGGCGCCGGAGGCCAGCGCGTCGTCTATCGTGGTGATATCGGTCTCCAGTTCGCTGTTGAGCAGGATTTCGTCGTTCACTTGCTGTTCGATGTCGCGCAGTTCGGCGGCGTCAATCGCGGCAAAGTGGGAAAAATCAAAGCGCAGGCGTCCCGGCTCGACCAGCGACCCGGCCTGTTTGATGTGCGTGCCCAGGATGTTGCGCAGGGCGGCGTGCATCAGGTGCGTCGCCGTGTGATTGCGCTTGATGTGCTCGCGACGCGCTGCGTCCGCTTCACCGGCCACGCGATCGCCCACGGCCAGTTTTTCCTTCGCGACCACGCGATGCGCGATCAGGCCGGAGACGGGATAATACGCGCCGCGCACGTCGGCAAGGTGCAGGGTGTGCTCGTTGTTCCACAGCGTTCCGGTATCGGATACTTGCCCCCCGGACTCGGAATAAAAAATCGTGCGGTCGAGAACGATTTCGCCTTCCGCGCCCGGCGGCAATTCGTTGACCGCGCCATCCCTGGTGACGATGGCCTCGATGCGGCAATCTTTCGTGGCCGTGCCGAAATAGAAATCCGGCTCGGTGCGGTAGGTGTCCGCAAGTTTCGCGTACACGGGATTGGCCACGGCTTTGTGCCCGCCTTTCCAGGATGCGCGCGCGCGCGTGCGCTGATCCTCCATGGCGGCCTGGAATCCGGTTTCATCGAACGCGAGATTGGCGTCCCGAACGGCGTCCTTGATGAAATCCAAAGGAAGCCCGTACGTGTCATAGAGCTTGAAAGCCTTATTTCCGTCGTATGTGCCGGTAGATCCTTCAATATCTTCGTCCAGTTTTTTGAGGCCGGTGGCCAGGGTGCGGGCAAAGCGCGTTTCTTCGGAGAGAAGGACTTTGGAAACCCGCCCAGCGGATTCGCCCAACTCCGGATACGCATCCCGCATGGCCGATTGCACCGCACGCGACATTTCGGCCATGAAAGGCTCTGTAGCGCCCAACAAAAGCCCGTGGCGTATCCCGCGCCGCAGAATCTTTCGCAGCACGTACCCGCGCCCTTCATTGGAAGGAATCACGCCGTCGGAAATCAGGAAGGTCGACGCGCGCGCATGATCGGCGATGATGCGCAGGGAAGCGTCGCTTCGCGGCGATGCCCCGGGACGCGTTCCTGCGAGTTCTCCGGCCCGCTGAATCAGCGGCTGGAACAAATCCGTATCGAAGTTGCTGATCTTGCCTTGCAGGACGGCGGCGAGGCGTTCCAGGCCCGCGCCGGTATCGATGGAAGGCCTCGGCAGCGGCGCAGCCGTGCCCGAGGCGTCGCGATTGAACTGCATGAAAACCAGATTCCAGATTTCGACGTAGCGGCCGCATTCGCACCCGAATTTGCAGTCGGTGTGCCCCTGATCGGACGCGGCCGGGCCCATGTCGTAATGGATTTCGCTGCACGGGCCGCATGGGCCGGTATCGCCCATGGCCCAGAAGTTTTCCTTGAGGCCGGGAACCGGAATCACGTGGTCCCGCGGCGCGCCCACGCTGAGCCACAGTTTCAACGCTTCTTCATCGGTGGTCAGGATTTTACCAGGGGCGATCTCCGCTCCGCCAAACACGGTGAAGGTCAGTTTATCGACGGGAATTCCGAACCACTGCGGGGAAGTGATTAGTTCCCAGGCGAAAGCGATAGCGTCTTTCTTGAAATAATCGCCGAAGGAAAAATTTCCAAGCATCTCAAAAAACGTGTGATGGCGGTTGGTAAAGCCGACATTTTCGAGGTCATTGTGTTTTCCGCCGGCGCGTACGCATTTCTGCGAAGTGGTGGCGCGCGTATAGTCGCGCTGCTCGAGGCCCAGAAACACGTCCTTGAACTGGTTCATTCCGGCGTTGGTGAACAGCAAGGTGGGATCGTTCACCGGAACCAGTGACGAGCTGCGCACGATGCGGTGCCCGCGATCGCCGAAAAACTTGAGATAAGTGCTGCGGATGTCGTTGCCGCTCAACAAAATGTCCCTCGGTCTGTGCGTGCAAGCCGCGCCAGTAATGCATCCTGCGGAGCGCGACCCGGAAAAAACTTCGCACTCCTGCGGTCACCTCGATGTGTCCTGGACGCGCGCTCACCCGACGATGAAGCCGCTACGCCAAAGCATTATCGCAGACGCTTCCCGCGGTCGCAACGCGGGCATCGAGCAAGCCTGCCCGGCCGGGCAGGCCCCCACGGACAGATGGCAAAATGGATTGGATGTGTTGAATAGATTTAATGAGTTTGACGCTGTCACGGATAGTGCGTATCTTGGCCTTGATGAGATGAGTAACTGGCCAATCAGGAAGGCGGCAATCCAGATGTCGAAATATTTACAATGCGCCCATCCTGATTGCTCGACTGATTTTGATTATGGGCAAGGACGCCTATTCCGCTTTCACCACCCCCCCGGGCAGAATCAGCAGCCCTCCCGCTCTCACTCCGTTAAACACTTCTGGCTTTGTACGCATTGCTGTAAAACCCACACAATCGAATACCGGAAGGGATTAGGCGTCCTACTCATGCAGCGCCTGGACGCGCTGGCCGGCGGGCAACGGTCTCATTACGTCTTGCGGGGGGAAGAAGCCGTGGCCACTACGAGGTTAGCCAGGCGCCACGCTCGACCCGTCGCCCGGCACAGAAAACGCAAACGTGAGCTAGGGCCCGAGGCGGTCAGTTCGATTGAGGTGTTCGAAAATAGAAATAGTGAGAGGAGGGAACAGCGGAAATGAGTGAAGAAATCGGCACAGCGGCGGGAGCAATCTGGCATGCCCTGGATACGAAGGGTGAGATATCTCTGGCCAAACTGAAGAAGGAAGTGAATGCCGTAGCGCCAATTTTCGATTGGGCCATCGGCTGGCTGGCGCGCGAAGGTAAAATTGTACTGACGCGGAATAAGCGATCCTTCCTGGTGTGCCTGCAGGGAAGGCAAGCGAAAAGCGCAACCGCCGCGTGAGGCTGTGATGTCGTCGGCCTTGCGGAGCCGGAATACGGTTACTCAAAATGGAAAATATCTAAGATAATCTTCGTGTTGCGATTCCTCAGAACGATGTGCCCGCCGATCATGATCCGTTTTCTTGTTCGCAAGAATTTTCTCCCATACGCCAATACGGTAAAGAAGCGTCTTCAGTTTGACTTGACGGGCCGACCGGCTCAAGACAGGGAATTCTTTCGGCTTCCAAACCAATAGTGTCAGGTGGTACAGGCCTCCGCCTGTCCATCCGGCGCTCGGTCCGCAACGGCCGGCTCGCAATGGCCGGTCCGCAATATCAGGAAATGGGATTGCGACGGGCATCCCTTCGAGCGCCGAAGTTTCTTTCAGTTGGAATAAAGGGCTACGCGGACTCGTCGGCAATTTCCGGGAGGTCATCCACGGTGGCATTTGCCACGGCGCGCAATTCCCGGCGGATCGTGTCGTTGGAAAAACCGGCGCGAAGCAGGCTGCGGTAGATCGACGCCTTCCGTTTATCGTCCAGAGGGCCGCGCAGGGATTTGAGGCGGCGGGAGAGCCGCGCGCGCACGAGGATTCCCTCATCGGACTCGGCGGCGCGCTCGGCCAGGGCTGCCTCGATGTGGCGGTCGGGCACGCCGCGGGCGCGCAGGTCACGCGCGATGCGATACGCCCCCTGCTTTCGCAATTCAACGCGCAAGCGAACGAATTGCCGCGCATAGCGCGCGTCGTCGAGATATTTCCTTCCCTTGAGTTGGTCCAGGATATTTTTGACGATTTCCTTGTCTTCCGCGCGCCGTTCCAGATACAGCCGCATTTCGTGGACCGAATACGCCCGGCGTGCCAGGCCATTGATCGCGGCGATGTAAAGCTCGGCTTCAGTGGAAAGTTTTCGAGGAGTAGAGCGCATGGCGAAAGCATAGATGCAATCGGGCAGGCAGGCAAGCCACGAGCGAGTGGAACCCGAAATCAGGGCAAGTTTTGCCGGCATGTGATCCTCACGTAGGACAGGCTTCAGCCTGTCTGGGTTTGGTTTTTGCGGAGGCGGCAAAAAGTCAAAAGAAGACAGGCTTCGCAGCATGCGAAAAAAGTTACTTTCCTCGGCATTCCGAGCAAAGCGAGGAATCCCTCTCGGCTTTCGCTCCAAGCAAAGAGGGATTTCTCGGCACGTAGCGTGCCTCGGAATGACGGTTTTTTTATTTGTCCGAAAGCTGTAAAGCCTGTCTGGGTTTCGTCTTTTTTGTGGGGGCGGCAAAAGTCAAAAGAAGACAGGCTGAAGCGTGTCCTACGCGAGGCTATCGTTGGCCGAAGTGGTCGAACTCGGTCATGGTGCGTTCCATCTCTTCGCGGGCGGAATCGGAAGCGGAGCGGATGCCCTGGATACGCAGCTTGAAGTCGTCGGGATTGGACGCGCGAGTCAGTGCTTCGTCGTAAGTAATGAGATCGCGCGTGTAAAGATCGAAAAGCGACTGGTCGAACGTCTGCATGCCGTACTGGCTGGTGCCGGCGGCAATAGCGTCATGGATCAGCCGCGTCTTATCCGGATTGATGATGCAATCGCGGATGTAGGCGGTGGCAATCATGACTTCGACGGCCGGGACGCGACCCTGCTCGTCGGCGCGGCGCACCAGGCGCTGGCTGATGACGGCCTTGAGCGTGGCGGACAGTTGCAGGCGAATCTGTTTCTGCTCGGGTGGCGGAAAGACGGCGATGATGCGTTGAATGGTCTCGGTGGCGTCGAGGGTATGCAATGTGGAAAAGACCAAATGGCCGGTTTCGGCGGCCAGCAGGGCCGTAGCGATGGTTTCCAGGTCGCGCATTTCGCCGACCAGGATGACGTCGGGGTCCTGGCGCAAACCGGCGCGCAGGGCAGTGGAGAAATTCGCGGTATCGACTTCCACTTCGCGCTGATTGATAAAGCTTTTCTTGTCGCGATGCAGGAATTCGATGGGGTCTTCAATGGTGATGACGTGATCGGAGCGCGAAGTGTTGATGCGGTCGATCATGGAGGCGAGCGTTGTGGATTTGCCCGACCCGGTGGTGCCGGTGACCAGGACCAATCCGCGCTGCTCCTCGCAAATCGTCTCAATGACGCGCGGGAGATCGAGTTCCTCGATCGTGCGAATTTTTGTGGGAATGACGCGCAGCACCATGCCCACGTTGCCGCGCTGCTGGAATACGTTCACGCGGAAGCGCCCCAGCCCGGCGACGCCGTAGGCCATGTCAAGTTCCGCGGTTTCCTTGAACTTTTGCTTCTGGCGGTTCGTCATCATGCTGAACGCCATGGACAGCATCTCTTCCGGCGTAACGCGCGATACATCGGTTTGGGGAATGAGTTGCCCGTCAATTCGCAAGTACGGGTGGTTGCCCACCTTCAGGTGAAGGTCGGAGGCTTTGGTTTCAACGGCGCGGCGCAGCAGATCGTCAATGTTCAGGGGCATGATTTGCCAGTCTCCACAATATCCACAGGGAGAAACGCTGTATTGAACCTAGCACCGGGCAAACCGGCGGGCAAGGGTGCTGGAAAGGGGTGATGCCGCCTAGTAACGGGCCATCCCGGCGGCGGGAAACGCGTTTTTAGCTTCCAGAGAGGAAGGGCTGTTTTCAGCCCAGGTCGGCCAGCGCCGTTTCCATCTCCGAGCGCGCGTGATCGTCGCCCGTACGCCGGGCCGTGGCGATGCCCGCGGTGAGCATCGCGCGCGCTTCCTGGGTGCGTCCGATACGGGCCAGAAACTGGCCGTATTGGAAATAGGCGGCGACGTATTCGGGATGCGTGCCCAGCAGCGCCTGGAAATGCTTGTCGGCATCGCCGGCGTCGCCGGCATTGGCGCAATCCATCGCCAGGCCGTATCGTGCGAATGCGTCGTTCGGTTTTGCGGCGACAAATTCCTCAAGCATCTCTCGGCGTGACTTCTTCTGTGGTTGGGTCATGGTCAAACACATAGTATATTCGCCTTGCGTGAGAACGCCAAATCTCTGAGGGGGCTGGAATCCACAATATGAAGCAATCTCCGAAGCGAATGAAAATGAACCAGGAGAAATCGCTGCCCGGACGGCCGGTCGGGGCCTCGCGCACGGAAATGACCGAACTGGTGCTCCCCCAGGATGCCAACCTGCTTGGAAATATACTTGGCGGGCGCGTCATGCACTTGATCGACATCGCCGGCGCCATCGCTGCGTATCGGCATTGCCATCGCCAGGTGGTTACGGCATCGGTGGATCATCTGGATTTCTTGAATCCGGTGCGCGTAGGAGATCTGATCGTTCTCGAAGCTCAGGTGAATCGCGCGTTCCATACCTCGGTGGAAGTTGGGGTCGAAGTGTTTTCGGAAAATTCCACGGCTGGCGCTCGCAAGCGCACGACCAAGGCGTTTCTGACTTACGTTGCTCTCGATGAGGCAGGCAAACCGGCACGCGTTCCGCCTTTGCTAGTGAAGACGCACCAGGAGAAGCTGCGCTATCGCGAAGCAGGAGAGCGGCGCAAGGCCCGCCAGGCGGCGCAGGCGAAACGCAGGAAATAAAATAGCAGGACAGGCTTCAGCCTGTCTGGGTCTGACCTTTGTAGGGGTGGAGAAAGTCAAAAGAAGACAGGCTGAAGCCGGTCCTACTAAGGCTAGTTCACTTGGGCCGTCCAGGAGGGGGAAGCTGTGGGCTGCGGGCTGCCTCCGGCGGGCTCCTCGGTAACGGCGAGCGCGGAAACGTCGTTCATGGCCATTTTCACCGGCGCGACGAGCGCAATCTGGCCTGCTGTATCCGGCCGGAAAATCGCGATGCTCAGGGGCGGCCCCTTTTTCGGCACGAACCAGAGTTGCAGCGTTCGCCCCGGGGGGACCGAAGGCATTTCGTCGGCTGTAATTGCCACCCCCATGTGGGGATGCAGGTAGGCATGCACCACCGGCATGTTCTTGTCCTTGGGAATCAGCTTCAGGGGCCTCGAATCGGGAGACATCATGAGCGAGTCGATCATACGGCCCTGCTCCAGCTGATTCTGCAGGGCTTGATTCTGCAGCATCGCAAGCCTCATCTGCTTGCGCAGTTCCGCTACCTGCGCGTTTTGATTGTTCATCTGGCGGATCGTATATCCGGTCGCAATAGCGAGCGCCATCGCCGCGATCCAGGCCCACACTGGAAACATCGGGCGCTGCGCCGAAGGTTTTCCGTCGGGAGGAGCCTGCGCATGCTGCGCCACCACCGCTCTGGCCCTGGCGACGCCAGGGGTACACTTCGGACACCCACGCGCAAGGTGCGCTTCCAGTTCGGCGCGCGCGTCGCCCTTCAGCGCGCCTCGAGCGTATTCTTGATATAGCGGAGCGAGTTGTTCGCAATCCATCACGAACCTGCCTCCTCGAGTGCATCGCGCAGCCGCATTCCGGACACCATCTTACTACGGCCTGGGAAATCAAATGAATGGCGCGTTCTGGCGCGAATCACGCGTGCGCGACCGCTCCCACGCCCGCAATACCAGCCGACGCGAGATACACACGCAACGACTCGGCGGTCTGATTCGCCTGTTCGACGCAAGAGCCGATCGACGGGCCGGACAGATAATTTCCGGTGAGAAACAGCCCCGGGATGGCCGAAGTTAGAGCGCCGAGCGTGGCCATGGTCTGCATGTGGCCCAGATTGTATTGTGGCAACGCGCGCGCGTAGCGGTGAACGTAGGTCATCACGGGCTCTCCGGAAATGCGCAGCACGCGCGCGACTTCGCCGCAGATGGTTTCCGTAATTTCGTCGTCTCTCAGGGCGCACAACCCAGGATCGGTGGCGCCTCCGGCAAAGCTGGTAAAGCACGCCATGCCTTCCGGCGCTCGGTTCGGAAACAGCGACGAATTCCATACCGTGCCGAGCACACGCAATTTTTCTCCGCGCGGCACCAGGAATCCGAACCCGTTCACCGGCTGCTGAATCTGTTCGCGGCGATATCCCGCGGCCACGACCGCCACCGGCGCGTACTCGATGCGGGCAAAGGCGGCAGGAAATTGATCGGACAGGCCCTGCAGGATTTGAGAAGCGGCGCCGGTGGGAACGGCAATCACGACCGTGCTGGCGGCGATGGTTTCGTGGTGATTGTGGCGCGTGACATCGATTTCGAACCAGGGCTTTCCATTGGGCTTTCCGCGGCGAACAGCCGTTACGCTGGCTTCGGTGAGCAGCATTTTACCCAGGTGCGCGCTGAGCGCTTGCGGCAGGGTCTCCATGCCGCCGCGAAATGAGCATAGCCCGGCGCGCGGCGTTCCCTTGGCCGGGCGTGACTTCATGGCGCCGCGCAGTACACTGCCGTGGACTGTTTCGAATTCGTGCAACTTCGGGAACGCGGCGCGCAGGCTCAATCGTTCGGGATCGCCGGCGTATACACCCGAGACAAACGGGGCAACCAGCTGGTCGAGCAATTCGTCGCCAAATTTGCGGCGGATAAACGAAGCGATCGATTCGTCGCCCTCGGGAGGGCGCGTGTGGCGAAGCATTTCCGTGAAAATGCGCCACTTCGTGCGTGGCCCGAGCAGCGCAGTGGTGAGCAGGGACGGCGGAGCCAGCGGCGCCGCGATGAGCTGGCTGCCGGAAAGGATGTAGCGGGGCGCCTTGGGGTCCGCGTGCACGAGCAGATCATTCAGGCCCATGGAAGCGATGAGTTGGAGCAGCGGCCCGGTGGAAAGAAAACTCTGCGGCCCGAGTTCCAGGCGAAAGCCGCTGTTTTCCGTCGTCGCGATGACCCCGCCGGGGCGCGCTCCGGCTTCCAGAACGTGCGCCGGGATTCCGGCCTGCTGCAGCCGGTAAGCGCATGCGAGGCCGGAAATACCCCCGCCAATCACGACTGCGGGAAATGGGGTCGGCGCCGGAATAGACACGAAACCTCGATCGGTTTTTCAGAGTGTTTTCGAAAACAACTGGCGGCTATCGAGTTTTTGCTTCTCGAGATACGGATCAAAGACCATGGCGATATTTCGAATAAAGATTCGCCCCAGCAGAGAGGTGCGGATCGCGTCGCCATCCAGTTCGACCAGGCCGTCGCTGACGAACGGAGCGAGGCGCGCGATTTCCGTGGCAAAGGTCCGGTCAAAGTCGATGCCAAACTCGCGGGCAATCTGGCTCTTGAAAAGGACGCCGTGGCAAAGGATGCGGTTGATCACGGTGCGGCGCAGCAAATCGTCGGCGGTCAGGCGGTAACCGCGCATGGTGGCGATGCCGCGGCGTTCGACCAGGTTGCGATAGGTGGCAACGTCGCGGTCATTCTGCGCGTAGCACGCGCCGACGCTGCTGATCGCGCTGACGCCCATACCGTACAGGTCCGCGCCGGCCTTGGTCGTATAGCCCTGAAAATTGCGATGCAGCGTGCGTTCGCGCTGCGCAACGGCGAGTTCGTCCCCGGGCCGCGCGAAATGGTCCATCCCGATGTACTGGTATCCCGCGTCCAGGAAATGTTCCAGGCCGGCGCGGAAAATACGGAATTTTTCCATGCCTTCGGGCAACCGCGTGGCCAGCGCGCCCTGCTGCTTGCGCAGCCACGGCACGTGCGCGTAGCTGAACATGGCCACGCGGTCCGGGGCCAGCGCGACGACCTGTTCGACGGTATGCCCGAAGCGTTCGGCGGTTTGCAGCGGCAGGCCGTAGATCAGGTCCACGTTGATGCTGTCAAAGCCGAGTTTCCGCGCGGCCTCGATCAAGCCGCGCGTCATTTCCAGCGGCTGGATGCGGTGGATCGCTTCCTGCACTTCGGGATGAAAGTCCTGGATCCCCATGCTCAGGCGGTTAAAGCCGAGGCGGCGCAGCGCCTCCAGATGCTCCTGCGTGGTTACGCGCGGATCGATCTCAATGCCGATTTCGGCGTCCGGCGCAAATGTGAACCGCTCCGCCGTATAGCGAAACAGCTGTTCCATCTGTTCCGGCGTCAGATACGTCGGCGTGCCTCCGCCCCAGTGAAATTGCACGATGGGCCGGTCGCGGGATACGAAGCGGCCGACGTGCTCGATTTCACGTTCGAGGGTTTCGATGTACGGCGGCGCAACGCTGTGATCCTTGGTGATGACGACGTTGCAGGCGCAGAACAGGCACAGGCTTTCGCAGAAGGGAAGGTGCATGTAGAGCGAGACCGGCGTGCGCGCCTCGTTGGCCTTGGCGTAGAACTGCTCCAGGTCGTCCGGACCGAAATCGTCCTGCCACACCGGCGCCGTGGGGTAGCTGGTGTAACGAGGCCCCGGGCGATTGTACTTTGCCAGAAACGCTTCGGAGATTTCGAAGCGTTCCCGGTTCAACTTCAGATGAAGGCTCGAATCGGTCATGAAGCGTTTCTAGCGCGCCCCTTCCAGCGGCGTGTGCGCCGCAACCGGGGCGGATTGCCCCGCCTGCACAAACGCCCGCGCATTTTCCACCGGTGTTTGCGGCAGAATTCCGTGACCCAGATTTAAAATGTGGCCGATGCCGCCCGTATGCTCCACCGCTTGGCAAGCGGCGCGGCGCACGCCTTCCTCGGGACCGAGGAGCACGCACGGGTCCACGTTGCCCTGCAGCGCGATGCGCGGCCCCACTTGTTCGCGCACTGTTGCCAGGTCCACGCGCCAGTCCACGCTCAAAACGGTTGCGCCGGATTCGGCTGCGGCGCCCAGCAGGTGGCTGGACGACTTCGTGTAAAGAATGACAGGCGTATCGCCGGCGCCAATTTCCTCGATCAGAAGCTGCGTGGCGGGAAGCGCGAATTCGCGGTACTGCTTGAGCGTTAACTCTCCCACCCAGGTGTCAAATAGCTGCACGGCGGCGGCACCCGCGGCGATTTGCGCGCGCAAGTACCTGGCCGTGGCGCGCGCGATGCGATTCAGCAGAGTTCGAAAAAGTTCAGGATCGGAATAGAGCATCGTCTTGGCGGCCGGAAAGCCGTCTTTCCCGTGCCCTTCGATCATGTAGCAGGCCAGCGTCCACGGTGCGGCCGCAAATCCCAGCACGGGGACGTCCGGGCCGAGTTCCCGGGTGAGTCCGCGAATGCCGTCCATCAGGAAGCCGGTTTCGGTCTCCGGGTCAAAGAGGGAAAGCTCGTGGACCTGCGCCGCGGTTCGAAGGGGCGACTCGATTACCGGGCCCTTATCGGAGAGTTCGAAGGGCAGGCCCATGGCTCCCGCAGGGATCAGGATATCCGAGAATACGATGACGGCATCCACGTCCAGAATGCGTTGA
Source organism: Terriglobia bacterium (assembly GCA_963746945.1). Classification (GTDB taxonomy): domain Bacteria; phylum Acidobacteriota; class Terriglobia; order Acidiferrales; family UBA7541; genus Palsa-360. The sequence goes on from CAVVDG010000003.1 coordinate 531,314, forward strand.
GGCTGGAGGGAAACTTCCATGACCAGTTCCGGGGTCCTGCAAACTTCCAGGAAATTGTGTTTCTTGCGAATGGCACGGTACTCAGGCAGGTAACGCCCGGCTTGACGCATGATCCATACCGGCACACGCTCGACAGGTTCACTTCGGCAGGCACGCAGGAAAAGCGCTTTCCGGTTCACGGGTTGAGTGTGGTGGCTCATCAGGGTTAGGGTACCTTTTTATGATAGCAAATGTGGGAGCAAATGTCGGCGTTGCCCGCGTGGCCATGCGGTTAAGTGGCTCAGGTTTTAAAGCTTGCGGGGTTGAGTTCCACCGAACCCTTGCCGTTCTCTAACCAAATCGCGCAGGCTGAAGCCTGCCCTACCCAAATTCTGCGCCCGATTTGGGGTGCACGATCCGTTACCGCGGCGGCGTGCTTTATCGTGGCAGAATTGGCTATAATATCGCGGTAATCGATATCCGCGATGGGCGGGATGAGTCCGCCTTGCGGACGAATACACCCAAATGATGAATCCCTACGTGCTCGCGACGCTTATCTTTTATGCGGCGAGTCTTGCGCTTTATATCTGGAATCTGCGCGAACCCTCGCGTACCGCGGGGGTTGGGGCGACTGCATTCCTGGTGGGGGGCCTCACGCTGCACTACCTGGCGCTCATGGCGCGATCGCGAATGATTCATGCAGTGCCGTATGACGACCTTTTTGGTTCACTTTCGCTGTTCGCCTGGCTGCTGGCCGCCACGTATCTGGGTCTGGAAGCGATTCATCGCCGCCGGTCGGTGGGACCATTCGTATTGCCGATCGTGGTGGTCGTATTTCTTCTCGCGCACGTGCCGGAAGCGCGGCCGATCAAGACGCCTCCCGCGCAGGGACCGCTATTCGCGTTTCACGTCACGCTGAATATTCTGGCGTATTCCGCATTCGCGCTTTCCTTCGTATTGAGCATTATTTATCTGTTGCAGAACCGGCGATTGCGCGGCCACAAGCTGGGCGTTGTCGGGTGGAGGTTTCCCGCGCTCGATGACCTGGAGCGCATGTCGCGCAGCAGCGTTCTGATTGGTTGCGCATCGCTGGCCGCGGGCATGACGGCCGGATTGATCTGGGCGCACCGGCTGCAGGGCGTGTATTGGGACGGCGATCCGAAAGTGATCATCACGTTTGTGATCCTCGGAGCCTATATCGCCTACACGCTGCTGTCGCGGACCGCCGCGTGGCGCGGGGCGCGCGCTTCGGTGCTTTGCATCATAAATTTCATGTTTGTGATTTTCAGTTACAGCATTGTGAACCGTTATCTTTCGCATTTTCACAACTACTTTTGAAATGGCATGAACGCGAAGTTCCAGGGGAGACGCGCCGGCGCTTTATAAATGGAAATTGTTCTTATCGGATTGAACCACCGCACGGCCACGGTCGAGCTGCGCGAGCGCATCGCTTTCAGCGCCGAGCAGGCCCGTGAAGCGGCCGAGCAACTGCGCTCGCGCGGCATTCTCGAAGAGACGCTGGTGCTGTCGACCTGCAACCGCAGCGAATTGTACGGCGTGCCCGGCGAGCTTTCCCTGGACAGCAGCGGCGCGGTGGAATTGTTCCTCGCGACGTTTCATCATCTGGCCCCGGGCGAATTGAACGCATCACTGTACCGCCACCGGGACACCCACGCCGTGCGCCACCTGTTTCGCGTTGCCGCGGGACTTGACTCCATGCTGTTGGGCGAGGCGGAAATCCTGGGCCAGGTGCGCGATGCCTACCGGATCGCGCTGGAACACGGCGCGACCGGTCCGGTGCTCAATCGAATGTTCCAGGGGGCGCTGGAGGTCGGAAAGCGCGTGCGGTCGGAAACGGAAATCGGCACGCGGCCGGTCTCGGTGGCCTTCGCCGGCGTGAAACTCGCCGAGCGCATTTTCGGCAAGCTGAACAGTCATCGTGCGCTGATCATCGGAGCGGGAGCGACCAGCGAGCAGGTGTTGCGCCATTTGTGCGACCGCGGCATCAAGCAATTGCGCTTGTTGAATCGCACCGCCGACCGCGCCGTGGATCTTGCGGTGCGATTTGGCGGGGAAGTGGTCCCCTGGGAAAACCTGGACGCGGCGCTCGAGTGGCCGGACCTGATCGTCACTTCCGTGTCGAGCAACGAGCCGATTCTGACGCGCGCGATGCTCGAGCGCGCCATGGTGGCGCGCGGCAATCGCGCGCTGCTGCTGATCGACCTCGGCGTTCCGCGAAATGTTGCGGGCGATGCGGCCGATCTCTATAACACGTATCTTTACAACATTGACGACCTGACCGAGATCGTCGAGCAAAATAAGAAGGCGCGCCAGGCGGAAGTGCCCCGCGCGGAAACGATCATAGAGGAACAACTCGAAAAATTCCTGCACTGGCAGGCCGGGGCGACAACGGGCGTCGTGCTGGGCGAGTTGCGTGCCAAGCTTGCGGCCGAACGCGAAGCCTTCCTGGTCGAGCGCCTGGCGGCCATGCCGCATCTTTCCGAGGCGGATCGCGCGCGCGTCGCCGATCTGCTGAAGGATTTTATGGATCGCGTGGTTCTCGATCCGGCCGAACGCCTGCGCGGTGTTCCGGAGTTGCGCCGCAAGATTCAGAATCTCGAAGCCCTGCGGGACTTGTTTCATCTCGACCGGGAGAAGCCTTGAAGGCGCTTCGTATCGGAACCCGGGGCAGCGCTCTGGCTCTGTGGCAGGCCAGGAGTACGGCGGAAGCCTTGCTCCGGATCTGCGGCGCCGAAACCGAACTGGTTATCCTCAAGACTTCCGGTGACAAATTCCAGCAAACCAGTTTCAGCCAGATGGGCACCAAGGGTATCTTCATCAAGGAATTGGAAGACGCCCTGCTCGACGGGCGCGTGGATTTGGCCGTGCACAGTATGAAAGACGTGCCCACGGAACTCCCCGGCGGCTTGACCATCGCCGCAATTTGCAAGCGCGAGGACGTGCGCGACGCCCTGCTTTCCGCCGGCGGAGCGTCCTTGGAGTCATTGCCACGTGGTGCGCGCGTCGGAACGAGCAGCCTGCGCCGTCAAGCGCAGTTGCTCCACGCGCGCGGCGATTTGCGGATGCTCGAAATCCGCGGAAATGTGGACACGCGCATCGAAAAGCTGAAACGCGGAGATTACGACGCAATTGTCCTGGCCAAAGCGGGACTCGACCGCCTGGGGCTGAGCGCAAACATCAGTCAGGTCCTGCCGCACGAAGTCAGTTTGCCGGCGGCGGGACAAGGAGCGATTGGAATCGAAGCGCGTGCGGGCGATGGCGAAACGTTGCGCGCTCTCGCCATGCTCAACGATGCGGATTCGCGCAGCGGGGTCGTCGCCGAACGCGCCGCGCTGGCCGGACTGGAAGGCGGTTGCCAGGTTTCCATCGGGGCGTGGGGACGTATGGAGAATGGAAAGCTCGTCCTCGACGTGGCCGTGCTTTCTCCCGACGGTGCGCAGCGCCTGTGGGAGCGCCAGACGGGCGCGCCGGAAGAGGCGAAAGCCATGGGCGAGGAAATTGCCCGGAAATTGCGAGCGGGGGGCGCGGCGGTGCTGCTGGCCCGCGAAAGCCGCGGAACACGCGCATGAGCGCTGCCGGTTCATTGCACGGAAAACATATTGTGGTGACGCGCGCTATTGAGCAGGCGCGCGGGATGAAGAATCTGCTGGAAAAACGCGGGGCGACAGTATTGTTGTTTCCCGCGGTCAGTTTCTCCGAACCTGCGGATGTGACGGCGCTAGACCGCGCGATTGGCTCGCTGGATACGTTTGACTGGATTTTGTTCACCAGCGCGAACGCCGTGCGATTCTTTTCGAGCCATTGCCGCGCGGCGGGCCGCGCGATCGGTGAAGGTCATTGGCCGAACTTGGCGGCGGTAGGTCCCGCGACGGCCAGCGCTGCCGCAGCGGAGGGTTTCACGATCGATTACGTCGCCATGGAATTTCTGGGAGCCGCACTGGCCAGGGAAATGAGCGCGTCAGTCACGGGGAAGCATATTCTTTTGCCGCGCAGCGAGCGCGCAGGACGCGATTTGCCCGATGCGTTGAAGGCCGCTGGCGCGAACGTTACCGAAGTCGTGGCGTATCATACCGGCGGGCTCGGCGTGGCCGAACCCGGAGTGATGGAAGCGCTGCGCGAGGCTCGCGTGGATGTTGTATCGTTCTTCAGCCCGTCGGCTGTCGAAAATGTTCGCAGCGGCCTTGGCGCGGATGTGTTCTCGCGCCTGGGGAACAAAACCGCGTTCGCCGCGGTGGGGCCGGTAACGGCCACGGCCCTGCAGAATGCTGGCGTGCCGGTGGCGATAGAAGCGGCGGAGGCCACCGCTGAATCGATGGTCGCGGCGATTGAAAAATATTTTTCAATGCCCGCGCAGTCCCAAGCGAGGTCAGAATGAATTTCCCAGTCACGCGGCCGCGCCGCTTGCGCCGCAACGAAGCGATCCGGTCATTGGCGCGCGAGACCCGCCTTTCCACGCACGGCTTCCTTTACCCGATGTTTGTCTGCCCCGGCAAGAACGTGCGGAATCCGATTGCCTCCATGCCGGGCGTGGCGCAGCAATCGGTGGACACATTTTTGGAGGAATGCCGCGAAGTCGAGCAACTCGGGATCCCGGGAATCGTTCTGTTCGGCATTCCCGAGAAAAAGGACGCGCTGGGTACGGAGGCTTACGCGTCGAACGGCGTCGTGCAGCGCGCCATCGAAGCCGTGCGCCGGGCCAAACTGAATCTTCTGGTGATGACCGACGTGTGCTTGTGCGAATACACGGACCACGGCCATTGCGGCGTCATCGAAAATGGGGAAGTGAAGAACGATCCCACGCTGGAGTTGCTCGCCGCCGAAGCGGTTTCGCATGCCCGGGCGGGAGCGGACATCATTGCACCGTCGGACATGATGGACGGGCGCGTGGGCGCGATTCGCAAAGCCCTGGACGCGGCGGGATTCGAAAATATCGCCATCATGAGCTATGCGGCCAAGTACTGTTCCGGTTTCTACGGGCCGTTTCGCGAGGCGGCGGAATCGGCGCCGCAATTCGGCGACCGGCGCGGCTACCAGATGGACCCCTCGAACGCGCTCGAAGCGCTTCGGGAAGTCGAGTTGGACATTGCCGAGGGCGCAGACATGGTCATGGTGAAGCCCGCGCTGGCGTATCTGGACATTATTCGCCGCGTGCGGGAAACGTTCAGCGTGCCGATTGGCGCGTACAACGTCAGCGGAGAATTTGCGATGGTGAAAGCGGCCGCGGCAAACGGCTGGATCGATGAAAAAAGGATCGCGCTTGAGATTTTGACCGCCATTCATCGCGCGGGCGCGGGCATCATCCTCACGTATCATGCGAAGGATGCGGCGCGCTGGTTGAAGAACGCTTGAATTTATAAATCATCCAAGGACAAATGATAGACAGGACAAGTGATCCACGGACAAGTGACACACGGAAAAAGATGAACTCGCCCAAAACGGTCAAAAAGGAACGCCCCCTTTCCCGGGAAATATTTCGCCGCGCGACCGACGTGCTGGTCGGAGGCGTGAACAGCCCCGTGCGCGCGTTTCGAGCCGTCGGCGGCGAACCCATCGTCGTCGATCACGCGTCGGGCGCGCGCCTGTGGGACGCCGACGGAAACGAATACATTGACTACGTCTGCTCCTGGGGCGCGTTGATTCTGGGCCACGCGCATCTGAAGGTCGTGCAGGCCATCTCCGACCAGGCGCGCCGCGGCACCAGTTACGGCATGCCCACCGAATTGGAAATGGACCTTGCCATGCGTATTCGCGCGGCTCTTCCATCCTGTGAAAAAATAAGATTTGTCAGTTCCGGCACCGAGGCGACGATGAGCGCTGTGCGTCTGGCGCGCGCCGCGACGGGCCGCGACCTGCTTATCAAGTTTGACGGCTGCTATCACGGCCACTCGGATAGTTTTCTGTCCGAGGCCGGATCGGGCCTGGCCACGCTCGGAATCGCCGCGTGTCCGGGAGTGCCGCAGGCGCTGGCGGCCCTGACGCTCAACACCCCTTACAACGACATTGCGGCCGTGGAAAAATTGTTTGACCAGAATCGGGAGAAGATCGCCGCCGTCATCGTCGAACCCGTCGCGGCGAACATGGGCGTCGTTCCCCCTTCCGCTGGATTTCTGCAGAGTCTCCGCGACCTGACGACGCGTCACGGGGCGCTGCTGATCTTCGACGAAGTGATCACCGGGTTCCGCGTTTGCTACGGCGGCGCACAGACGTTGTCCGGCGTTACTCCGGACCTCACGACGTTGGGGAAGATCATCGGCGGGGGGCTGCCGGTGGCCGCATACGGCGGCCGGCGCGACCTGATGGATCGTGTTTCGCCGCTGGGCCCGGTCTACCAGGCGGGCACGCTGTCCGGAAATCCACTGGCGATGAGCGCGGGGATTGCGTCGCTGGATTTGCTTGCCGCGCCGGGATTTTACGAGTCGCTCGATGCGCGGGCCAAGCGGCTGGGCGACGGAATCGTCGCAGCAGTGCGCGAAACCGGCGCTGCGGCCACGGCCGCACGGGTCGGTTCGCTGCTCACTTTATTTTTTTCGCGGGAGCCTGTTTGCGATTATGCCGGAGCGAAGAAATGTGACGCCAGGCGCTTCGCCGCGTTTTTTCGCGCCATGCTCGATCGCGGAATATTTCTCGCGCCGTCGCAGTTTGAAGCGCTGTTTGTTTCCGCCGCGCATTCCGACGCGGATATCGACCGCACGATTGCCGCATGCCGCGAAAGCCTGGCCGCCGCTGCCGAGTAATGAGTCCACAATAAGTTAAGCGCGGGAATCAGAAGGAAAACGGCTCGAGCCTCGAAAAGTCGCGCCTCGTGAGTAGGAACTAAAATCACCCCTTTCAGCAGTCTCGTTGGGGACTGCTCTGCTCATAAATTCCTTGCGGGGAGAGTCGCGGGGGCATTAGGATGCGCCAGCCGGGTGTCCCCATCGGAAATTCCGGTGAAGGAATGATTTCGCATCTCCGGGAGGAGCTGGGCATGCTCAAAACCGCGCCATATCGCCCCACGGCCCTCGTTTTCTTCCTGTTCCTGATTGTGTTTTCGGCGCTCACATGGAGCGCGTCCCCGGCAACTGCCGCTTCGTGCGAAAGTTTGGCCGCTCTCTCCCTGCCGGACACAAAGATCATCTCCGCTCAGAGCGTAGCCGCCGGCGCTTTCACGCCGCCTGCTGCCATTCGAACCGGCCAGCCCAGCGCTGCGCCCTTCACTCATCTGCCGGCGTTTTGCCGCGTGGCGGCGTCTTTGACGCCGTCGAGCGACTCCGACATCAAGATCGAAGTGTGGATGCCTGCTTCGAGTTGGAACGGCAAGCTCGAATCGGTCGGCAATGGCGGGTGGGCCGGAGTCATCAGCTACAAAGCGCTGGCCAACGCCCTCGCGCACGGCTACGCCACCGCCAGCACGGACACCGGGCATACGGGCAACAGCGGACGCTTCGCCTTCGGCCACGCCGAGAAATTCATCGATTTTGCCTACCGCTCCGAGCACGCCATGACCGTCGCGGCCAAGGCGATCATCGCGGCCTTCTACGAGCACGGGCCTGAAATTTCATACTGGAATGGATGCTCCACTGGAGGCCGGCAGGGGCTTACCGAGGCGCAGCGCTACCCGGACGATTACGATGCCATCATCGCCGGTGATCCCGCCAACAACCGCACGCACCTTTACGTCTGGTCCATGTCGGTCGCGCAGGCCGTGCACAAAAGTCCCGCCAGCTACATCCCGCCGAACAAATACGCCATGATCCACCAGGCTGTCCTGAACACATGCGACGCCCTCGACGGCCTGAAGGACGGTTTGATCGGCGATCCCACGCGCTGCCACTTCGATCCCAAGGTGCTCACGTGCAAGGGCACCGATTCGCCGGATTGCCTGACGGCGCCGCAGGTGGAGACCGCCCGGAGGCTCTACGCCGCCGCGAAAAATCCGCGCACCGGCCAGGAAATCTATCCTGGCCTGGAACCGGGCAGCGAAATGGGATGGTGGATCCACGCGGGACCCCAGCCGCTTTCCTACGCCCTGGACGGCTTCCGGTACGTCACATTCCACAATCTTGACTGGGACTATCGCACACTGAATCTCGATAGCGACGTAGCTCTCGCCGACAAGGTGGACGATGGCGCCACCAGCGCCATGGATCCGCACCTGCAGGAATTTTTCGGGCATGGCGGCAAGCTGTTGCTGTATCACGGATGGAGCGATCCGAATATCCCGCCACTCAACACCATCCACTACTACCAAAGCGTTCTGCAAACCGTGGGCGGGGCCGCAGCGGACTCGATTCGCCTGTTCCTGTTTCCGGGGATGGGGCATTGCGGCGGCGGGGATGGTCCCAACACCTTCGACGCCATGAGCGCCCTCACGAAGTGGTACGAGAAGAAACAGCCGCCCAGTCAACTCCCCGCGTCTCTGCTCGCCAATGGAGTCGTGGTTCGCACCCGCCCGATCTGCCCGTATCCGCAGATCGCCGCCTACAAAGGCGCCGGGAGCATCGACGACGCAGCCAACTTCGTCTGCAAAGCCCCTTAGTCTGGAAAATTCAGTGATTTTTTGGCGGGAAGTTCAGCCGTTATTGCTCGCTTGTTGTTCTATCCTGAATTTCTCGCGCGTGTTGAAATTGCCCTGAAATGCGGGATGGATTCGTCCTGCTGCGCCGCCGCATATGCGGTTTTTTTTCAGTAGCACAGGCTTCAGCCTGTGTGGGTTTGCCCTGGAAGGAACCGAAACCCACACAGGCTGAAGCCTGTGCTACCCGCGGCGTGTCGAGACCGCCCAGCCGGAGACCGTCTGCAGTTCAAGTGAAATAAAAATCAACCTCCGGGCGGCGATTGCAACAGCCGCAATTGCGCGAGTTCGTGCGTCAGCCGGTCCAGCTTTTGTGGTGTTACAGGGCTCGCACGACCAGATCATTGACCAGCAGCAGCGTCGCGGCGCCAAGGACTCCGCTTGACGAGTTTGCGGGGGTCTTGTATATTATTTCGCGCGATGCGACTTTCCGCGCAACATCACGGTCACCATCATCATCACGGAGTACGACCGTGCCCGCGGAGGATTGAGTAGCGCATCGAAATTCGCACTCATGGACCCGCCGGCGCGGTTAGCGCTGGCGGGTTTTTTATTTTCGGACGATGACGACTGAGGATGGGGAGGAAAGATGGATCTGGACTTCAAGAAACTGGATGGTTTGCTGCCCGCCGTGATTCAGGACGCGGGTACGGGCGAAGTCCTCATGCTGGGTTTTATGAACGCCGAGGCGTATGCGGCGACGCAGTCCAGCGGGGAAGTCACATTTTTCAGCAGGTCGCGCAATAAGCTGTGGCGCAAGGGCGAACAGAGCGGCCACGTGTTGCGCGTCCGGGAAATTCTGGTGGATTGTGACGTGGATAGCGTATTGATTCGCGTGGATGCGGTCGGCCCGGGCGTTTGCCACGAGGGTTACCGCTCGTGTTTCTTCCGGCAGCTTTCCCCGGGCGGGGAAGCCAAGGTAATCGCGGAGCGCGTGTTTGATCCGAAAGCCGTATATGGAAAGGATGCGCGCTGATGAGCAAACTTCGTCTTGGAATTCCCAAAGGCAGCCTGCAGGAGGCTACCATCGCGCTGTTTGCCCGGGCGGGATGGAGGATCACGATCAGTTCGCGCAGCTACTTTCCCGCAGTGGACGATCCCGAAATCCAGTGCATGATGGTGCGCGCCCAGGAAATGGCGCGGTATGTCGAAAAGGGTGCCTTGGATGCCGGGATTACCGGCCGCGATTGGGTGCAGGAGACCGGCGCTACCGTGGCCGAGGTGGGAGAACTGCTTTATTCCAAGCAAAGCCTCGCGCCCGTGCGCTGGGTGCTCGCGGTGCCTGATGACGGGCCGATTACGTCGGTGAAGGATTTGGAAGGGAAAGTGATCGCCACGGAGGTCGTGAATCTCACGAAAAAATATCTCGCCAAACACGGCGTGAAAGCGCGGGTGGACTTTTCCTGGGGCGCGACGGAAGTCAAAGTGCCGCAGCTGGCCGATGCCATCGTGGAAGTAACCGAGACCGGGTCGTCGCTGCGCGCCAATCATTTGCGCATTGTCGACACGGTCCTCGAATCCCGCAGCGTGTTCATCGCCAATCATGACGCGCTGGCCGACGCCTGGAAGAAGGAGAAAATTTCCAATCTCTCCCTATTGCTCTCCGGCGCGATTGCCGCCTACACCAAGGTGGGGATCATGCTGAACGTGCGCAAGGCGCAGCTGGACGCCGTGCTAGGAGTTCTTCCCTCGCTGAAAAATCCGACCGTATCGACGCTGAGCGATCCGGAGTGGATCGCCGTGAATACGATCATCGACGAAAACGTCGTGCGCAACATCATTCCGCGCCTGAAAGCGGCGGGCGCGCAGGGAATTGTCGAATATCCGCTGAACAAGATCGTGCTCTGAGGAAAGAGATCATCCGAATGCGAATTGTGAAACTCACCGATGCCGTTGCCGCGAAATTCTTCGCGCGCCGCAGCTCGCACGATGCGGCGGCGGAGCGCATTGCCGCGCGAATTCTCGCCGACATCCGGCGCAACGGCGATGCCGCGGTGTTTCGCTGGGTAAAGCGCCTGGATGGATTGAATCTCAATCGCGACACGCTATGGATCGGCCGGACGGAGTTGCGCGCCGCCCGCCGGGAGGTTTCGCGTGACCTGCTGCGCGCCATCGAGCACGCCGCGCGAAATATCCGGCGCGTTGCCGAGCGGCAGCGGCCCGGTTCCTGGACGATCACGGTCGAGCCCGGCGTGCGCGTCGGCCAGCGCGTATCGCCCCTGGGGACGATTGGCTGCTACATTCCCGGCGGCCGATTTTCGCTCTTCTCGACTTTGCTGATGACGGCGATCCCGGCGCAGGTGGCCGGTGTAAAACGCATCGTTGTGGCCTGTCCGAAAGCGAGTCCCGCGCTGCTGGCGGCCGCCGAACTGCTTGGCGTGGCGGAGATCGCCCGCGTCGGCGGAGCGCAGGCGATAGCGGCCTTCGCCTACGGCACGCAATCGATTCCGCGCGTGGACAAAATTTGCGGCCCGGGCAATCGCTATGTAACCGCGGCGAAGCGACTGGTTAGCAACGATTGCGCGATTGACATGCCGGCCGGGCCGACCGAGGTGTTGATTCTGGCCACGGGCGGCGATCCGCGCTATATCGCCGCGGACGTGCTGGCGCAGGCCGAGCACGATCCGGACGCGGTCGCGTTGCTGGTGACGCCATCGGCGCGGCTGGCAAAAGCGGTAGCCGCGGAAGTGGCCAAACAGTTGCGCGAGTTGCCAAAGACAAATCCAGCGTGGAAGTCGCTGAAGCTCGCAAGCGCGATTTTGGTCGCGCCTTCGCTCGACGCTGCAATCCGCTTTGCTAACCGCGTCGCCCCGGAACACTTGAGCATTCCCCAGGCGAACCCGACACTGGTCGAGAAATTGTCCGAGGCGGGCAGCGTATTTCTGGGGCCGTGGAGCGCGCAACCCATCGGGGACTATGCCAGCGGAACCAATCACGTACTGCCAACGTCCGGCTGGGCTCGCGCCCGCGGCGGATTGAGCGTATTGGATTTTGTGAAATGCGCGAGCACTCAAGAAATCTCCCGCGCCGGGCTCAAGCGCCTTGCGCCGGTCGTCTCCGCCATGGCGCGCGCCGAAGGTTTGGAGGCGCATGCGCGCGCCGTCGAGGTGCGCCGGTGAAAACCATGAAATTGCCGAAGATCCCGGTTCGCCGAGCCGTTCTGGGCCTTGCGCCATATAACGCGCCGGAGGAAGGCCGCGCCGAAAAACTGCGCCTCGACTTTAACGAAAACACGGTTGGATGTTCTCCTGCGGTTTTGCGCGCGCTCTCCCGCCTGACCGCGGAGCAGATGGCGATTTATCCCGAATATCAGGAAACGACCAGGCTCCTGGCGCGCTTCTTTGGCGTCCGGCCGGAGGAAATGCACCTGACCAATGGAATCGACGACGCCCTGCATTTAATTGCGGATACGTTTATCGAAAAAGGCGACTCGGTTCTGGTCGTCGAGCCAACGTTTGACATGTATCGTTTCTTTGCCGAACTGGCGGGCGCGCGCGTCATCGCCCTGCGTTATGACAAGGAAATGCGCTTTCCGGTGGACAGCGTCGTGCGTGAATTGCGCAAGAAGTCCAAACGCAAGCCGCGCGTGCTGTATATCGCGAACCCGAATAATCCCACCGGCACGCTGGTTTCGCCCCTGGGCCTGCGCCGTATCTTGCAGGCCGCTTCCCGGACGCTGGTGCTGGTGGACGAAGCCTATTTCGATTTTTCGGGGCAGACGATTCTCCCGTGGATTCGCCGGTATCCCAATTTGCTGGTCGCGCGCACGTTTTCAAAATCGGCGGGTCTGGCGGCGCTGCGCGTGGGGTGCCTGTTCGGAAAGCCGGAGATCCTTGCGTCCATGCGCCGGGCCTGCACGCCGTACCCGGTGAATACGGCCGCTCTGGTGGGTGCGGAAGCGGCGATCGGAGATCCGCGTTTTCTGCGCAACTACACCAGGGAAGTCCTGCGCAGCCGCGCACTTCTGGAAAAGGGGCTGGTGCGTCTGGGCGCGAGAATTTATCCGAGCCGCGCAAATTTTGTGCTCGCCGATTTCGGCCCGAAAGCGCATCGCCTGGTAAAAGCGCTGGAGCGAAAGGGAATTCTCGTGCGCGAGCGGAAAGATTTTCCGCGGGAAGGTTTTGTGCGCATCAGCGCGGGCACGCGCGCGGATACACGCAAGGTGCTGCGCGCCATGGAAGGACTCCTGTGAAGCTGTCGCCAAAACTCGTAATTTTTGACGTGGACGGCGTGCTGGTCGACGTGCATGGGTCGTATCACAAGTCCATCATCGAAACGATTCACTTTTTCACCGGCCGCCGCGTGACCTACGCGGAAATTCACAAGTGGAAAAACCGTACGGGATATAACGACGACTGGCGGCTGACGACGGATTGGATCGCATCGGTGGGCGATGCGGTGCCGTATGAAAAGGTGAAAGCGCAGTTTCAGAAGGTTTATTGGGGCACGAAAGCGCGGCCGGGCAATGTCGCGCGCGAACGGTGGCTCGTAACGTCCAAGCGTCTTGAGCGTTGGTCGCAGCGTGCGGAACTCGCGCTGTTTACCGGCCGCACGCGGCGCGAGTTGCGCTACACCCTCGAGGCCAGCGACGCAAAGTGTATTTTCCGCCGCGTGGTGACCGCGGACGATGTGAAAAAGGGGAAGCCGGACCCTGAAGGCCTGCGCCTGCTGCTCCATGGCGCATCCCCGCGCGAGGCCCTATATCTAGGTGACAATATTGACGACGCGCTTTCGGCAAAACGAGCTCGCGTGCCCTTTGTGGGAGTACTCCCGCACGGCAGCGATGCGCACCGGTCGCGCGCGGCGCGGTTGCGCGACCTGGGCGCGATAGATATTTTGCACAGCGTTCGCGATCTGGAGAAATTATGGTCATGAGAAAAGCCATGAGGAAAGCAAATCTGCGCCGCGCGACCACCGAAACCGATATTCAGGTGCGTCTGAATCTGGACGGCCTGGGCCGCGCGAAAATTTCCACCGGGATTCCGTTTCTGGACCACATGCTCACGCTTGTGGCACGGCACGGCGCGATGGATCTCGAAATCACCGCGCGGGGCGATCTGGACGTGGACCAGCACCACACCGTCGAGGATACCGGCATCGTTCTGGGCGAAGCGGTGAAGAAGGCGCTGGGGTCGAAGCGCGGCATTTTGCGCGCCGGATATTTCCTGATGCCGATGGATGAGACGCTGGCGGCGGCCGCCATCGATTTCAGCGGCAGGCCGCACCTGGTCTGCAAATGGAAATTCTCGGCAAAATTCGTTGGCGGATTGCAAACCGAACTGCTGGAGGATTTCTTTGGCGGCTTCGCGCAGGCTGCCGGCGCGAACGTTCACCTGCGCCTTCTTTATGGCCGGTCGTCTCATCACCAGGTGGAGGCGATCTTCAAGGCATTTGCACGGGCGCTGCGGTTTGCGGTCACACGCGATCCGCAATTGAAGCGTGTGCTGCCCAGCACGAAAGGGCTGTTGTGAAAATCACACTTGTGGAATACGGCGCTGGAAATCTTCCTTCGGTGGAGCGCGCGCTGACGCGCCTGGGCGTGGAATCCGCAAGGGCATCCTCTCCGGAATCGCTGGAGTCGTGTGACGCGCTGATTCTTCCTGGCGTCGGCCATTTCGGCGCTCTCATGCGATCGCTCAGCGAGCGCTCGCTCGTCGCTGCGCTGCGCGGCGCGGTTTCGCGCGGTGTACCTTTATTCGGCATTTGCCTGGGATTGCAAGCCATGTTCGCCTCCAGCGATGAAGCGCCCGGCGACGCGGGGCTGGGCCTGTTTCCACAGGTTGTTTCGGCGCTGCCCGCCACCGATCGTCTGCCGCATATGGGATGGAATCAGTTGCGCCGGGTGCGGCCCAGCAAGCTGCTCGAAGGCGTTCCGGAGGACGCTTATTTTTATTTTGCGCACACGTATGCGGCGCTCGATGCGGGGGAAGCTTGCGTCGCGTTCTGCGATCACAGCGCATCGTTTGTTGCCGTGCTCGAACGTGGCAATGTCTTCGCCACTCAATTTCACCCGGAAAAGTCCGGCCCGGTGGGCGCGCAGGTGCTGTCCAATTTTGTGAGCTACGCGCGTGGTGAACGATGAGCCTGGCCCACCGCATCATCCCCTGTCTGGACACCGACGGCGAGCGCGTCGTCAAGGGCGTGAACTTCGTCAACTTGCGTGATGCCGGCGATCCGGCCGAGCTTGCGGCACGGTATAACATCGAAGGCGCCGACGAGCTCGTGGTCCTGGACATAGCGGCGTCGCGCGACCACCGGCCCACGTTTCTGGAAACCATTCGCCGCGTCGCCGCCGAACTGGCGATTCCGCTGACCGCGGGAGGCGGCGTGGCCACCGTCGACGAAGGCCGCGCAATTCTTCGCGCTGGCGCCGATAAACTCACCGTGAATACGGCGGCGATCCGCAATCCCCAATTGTTGACGGCCCTGGCGGCGGAGTTCGGCGCGCAGGCGGTCGTTCTGGCGATTGACGCCAAGCGCGCGGGCGATCATTGGGAAGCGTTTGTCCGCGGCGGCAGTGTGCCTACCGGCATGGATGCGGTCGCGTGGGCGCGGCGCGGGGTGGATAGCGGGGCGGGAGAAATTCTTGTCACGTCAATGGACAAAGACGGCACGCGGTCGGGATTCGATTGCGCACTCACGGCGGCGATTTCACGCGCCGTCACCGTTCCCGTGATTGCCTCGGGCGGCGCTGACGCTCCGGAAACATTTCTGGAAGTGTTTCGCGAGGGCCGGGCCGATGCGGCTCTGGCGGCGTCCATTTTTCACGATCGCATCCAGGGACTCGGCGAATTGAAACGATATCTTGCAGAACATGGCGTTTCGGTTCGCCAGACAGGCTGATTGTTCGACATGATGATTCCATGCATCGATCTGCAAGATGGCCGCGCCGTCCAGCTTGTGCACGGGCGCGAGCGAAAGCTCGCGGTGGACGACGTGTTTGGACTGCTCGACCGCTTCGGCGGCCACCGGTTGATTCACGTGATTGATCTCGACGCCGCCATGAGGAAGGGAAGCAACGCAAAACTCGTGCGCCAGCTCTGCGCCGCGGCGAAAAAGCGCAAAATGCGCGTTCGCGTGGGCGGCGGAATCCGCACCGTGGCTCAAGCCGCCAAGATTGCGAGCTGGGGCGCGGAAAAAATTATTGTGGGCAGCGCTGCGTTCAAAAATGGCCGCGTGGACGCTAAATTTCTTGGCCGCCTGCGGGATCGCATTGGCCGGAAGAAGATTATTGTGGCGCTCGATACCGACGGCGGGAAGATTTTGGTTCGCGGGTGGCAGGACAAACTGCGCTTGCGCCCGGAGGAGGTGATTCCGGAACTGGAAACGTATGCCTGGGGGTTTCTGTGCACCTATGTGGACGCGGAAGGCACAATGCGCGGCACGAACCTCGACTGGTTCCGCGCGCTGCGCCGCGCGACGCGGCGCCCGATTACCGCCGCGGGAGGCATTCGCAGCCGCTCCGAAATTCGCGCGCTGGCGCGGATCAAAATGGACGCCGCAGTGGGCATGGCGCTCTACACCGGAAAACTTTCCTGACACCCACTGCCGATTACAGATCTGAAATTGCAGGATCAAAATCCGGGGCGCGGAATTTGAAATTTCAAATTTCAAATTGTAATGTTGGAAAGATATTTGAAAGTGCAAGCGATCAGGCAGAGGTTTCGCCTTGGGGCGTCTTGCGGATTTGCCAGAAATCGGGATTGGTGAGAGGAAATGAGATACCGGCTTCGACGGTCCGGCTGCGCTTGGTGCCGACAAAAACCACGCGGCAATCCTGTTCCTGCTGCGTCAGCGTGTTGGTGAGCAGCAGTTTTTGACCTTTTCGTATGGGGGCGGTCAGCAGCAGCAACGCCCCGTTCGCATTCACGCACAGGGTGTGGGCCTCTTCGTGAAAGGGTTCCTTGCCTGGGCCATGCCCGTACACGTACACGGGGATGTCGAGGGACCATCTCCGGCTGCGCCTCCGGTCGGGAACTTCGACCGCTCCCTCGCCGGGTGATTTCGGCTTCAGTTTGCCGGCCCGAACCATCTCTGCATGTTTTAACGCTTCAAAAATTCGACTCATATTATTGTGTGCCGACCGCCGCTGTATTTTGGCAGTCTGATGACAAAATACTCTAATCGAGGGGAGTCTTGTTCGGACAATCTGCAATGCTGTTCGAATCGGTAACCCATGCGGGAGGGCCGGAGGATTTGACATCAAGCTAAAGCCTGGCGCGGACTTGCAGTCTGGATAAAGAAATTGCACTCTAAGGATAAGGAGAGTTCGATCGTCTGGCCCAATGTCTGAGGCGTTACAAGATCGAAAGGAAGGCGCCGGGACGGTTCGCGTGGGACCCGCGGGATGGTCGTACGCGGATTGGACGGGGATTGTTTATCCCGCCCATAAGCCGCGCGGGTTCCATGAGGCTGCGTATCTCGCCGAATATTTCGACACGATTGAAATCAATACGTCTTTTTACCATCCGCTGCGCCCCGAGCATTGCCGCCAGTGGATTGCGCGTGTTTCGGCCAATCCGCGATTTCTGTTTACGGCAAAGCTGTGGCAGAAATTCACTCACGAGCCGGACGCGGGAGATGAGGACGAACGCGCCGTGCGCGCGGGATTTGACGTGCTGCGCGATGCCGAGAAACTGGGTGCAGTTCTGCTGCAGTTTCCGTTTTCCTTTCATCGCACGGGCGAAAATACCGCATACCTGAAAAAACTTTTGAAGCGGTTTGCGGATTATCCGCTGGTGGTGGAAGTGCGCCACTCCACATGGAACGAAAAAGCCTTCTACGCCATGCTGCATGAGCGCGGTGTCGGGTTCTGCAACATCGATCAGCCGGTGATCGGACGTTCCCTGAAGCCCAGCGAGCGCGCCACCGCTCCTGTAGCCTACGTCCGGCTGCACGGCCGCCGCTACGACTCCTGGTTCAGCGATGACCCCGCCATGCCGCCTTCCGAACGCTACAATTATCTTTATACCGGGCAGGAACTCGAGCCTTGGGCCGCCCGCATCAAGCATCTGGCCGCAAGCGGCGGCTCCACCTTCGTTATCACCAACAATCATTTTGAGGGGAAAGCCATCGTGAACGCGTTGCAACTGGTGCGTCTGCTCAGCGGCGCAAAAGTGAAAGTCCCCGAACCGCTCCGGGAACATTATCCTGAGCTGGAGCGCATTGCCTCGGAACCGCCCGATCAGCCCCTGTTGTTTCCGAAAATGTAGCCTGGCGGCCGGCCATGGAAGCTGGAATTTCCGTCACAGGGGCAGCCCTTCGATTCGAGGGTTTGCCGATCTATTCGCCTTCGCTTTCGCGGCCCGGATCGACGTCCAGTTCCATCAGCCGCCTCTCCATAGCCGGATCATGCTCAGCCGGCTTGTTCCCCTGCATATATGTCTTGGACTGTGCCGTCATCACGACCGTCCAGTCCGGCCGATCGAACCCGAGATTTCGGGTGACCGGTTCAGGGGCTTTGGCGGGTTTTTTAGCTGCAACTGCTGCGGCCGCATTTGCCGGGCGAGGGGCGGGAGGAGCGGCGGCGGCTAGCCTCTCCTTCAGCAGTTCTTCCGCGCGGGCGAAGAAAACTTCGCGGGGGAACTTGCCCGCGTCGACGTCAGCCAGGATGGAGCGCTGCGCCTGATACTCCTTGTTCTCGATTCCCGCCTTGCTCTGCAGCATGCGCCAGGCCTTGCGGCGCTCCACGCAGAACAGCACCAACTGTCGCGAGAGCGAACGGTACTCGACGTCGCCCTTGGGTCCCGGCACCTTGATGTAGACGCCGAAATCGGGAATGTGCGAGCGGTGATCGGGACGCAGGTAGCGGCGATACACGGCGTCCTGTTGCGTGATGCGCACCAGCATATTTTCGAGCGGAATCAGCTTGCCGGCTTCTTCCGCCTTGATCTTCTTGAGATGATTTCGGAAGCGCGCTTCGGTGGCGCACCAGTGCGCGACGGTGAAGCGGTACGGCTCGTTGGTAGCCTTGAACTTCGTTTCGTACCAATCCTTCTCCAGCGAAGGGTTGCCCTTGAGATCGAGAGCTTCCGAGTAGGTTTCACCAAGCCGCGGGTTGAAGACAAACTCCGGCGCTCCGCGGGAATCGCGGACGCGCTGCGCCTGGGTGAGAGCCATGTCATCGCCTACGCCATGTTCGGGCTGGCAGGTGGTGAAGCACTGCAGGAAGGCGGTGCCGCGATACTCGATGCCGTCCAGGATGGCCCTGTAAAGCTTGGGGGCGTTGGCGATCGAGATTTGAGCGACGAAAGGCGATCCGTGCCCGGCCAGGAAGGTTTCGGCCACTGTTTTCTTCTCGACGTTTTTGCCCTGCGTGGCGGCGCCAAACACGTTCATGTCGTTCCCGCCCAGCATCGGTGTCGAATCCGAGTTCTGGCCGCCCGTGTTGGAGTACACCTGCGTGTCGAGCATCAGGGCCTTCACGTTCGGACGGTTCTGGAGAATCACTTTCGACGTGTTTTGATACCCGATGTCGCCCATGCCTCCGTCGCCGCCCACCACCCAGACTTTCGGGAGTTCCAGAATTTCCTGGTCGGTCATCAGGGCATCGCTGAAATGCGCGTATTCGTAGTACTCGCGGGGATTTATGACGTCTTGTGTCCGCTGCAGCAGCGCATCGGCCAGCCGTTCGGGGACCACGGACCGGCGCGCATGGTCCACGATGAAGCTCTCGCCCAGCAGCCAGCCCACTGTGACGCCGTCCTGGAACAGGGAGTTCATCCACGGATACGGGTGCGGGTTGTTTGGCGGTGTCGAACCATAAACGGTATTGCAGCCGGTGTGCGCGGCCATGGCCATCACCGACATGCCGTTTGCGAGCCGGCCATCGATGGCCTGAAGATTCATGTGATTGAACGCCTCTTGCAGCATCACGGTAGCAACGGCGTGGATGAGATCGCCGTCCGAGATCTCGGCATGCGCGGCGATCCGCGCTTTGGTGTCTTTTTCGTCTTCCCCGCCCAGTCCCATCACCAGGTGAGCGATGGCCTGGCGCATTAATTCGTATTCTTTCGGGTTCCGGTTCCTGATCTCGGCGAGTTTCTGCACGCCGACTTTTTCCAGGTCGCCCGCCTTGGCGCGCAACCGCTCGGCTTTGGCGTGATACAGCGGCCGCATGTAGGCTTCGGTGACCGAGGTAATGGCTTTGAGCACGCTCTTCTCGCCGCAGCCCGCGCAGGCCCCGTCGCCCGAGACCAGCGCATCATAGTTCCGGCGCACCATCAGCAGATTGCGCAGCGCGGCGGTCTTGGAGTCCTCCGGGTGCACATCGTTGTACAGCCCCAGGTATTTCTGCGATGTGTCCGGCAGCAGGTTCAGGAATGCGGTACCGGTCTCGTGCTCCGCGTTGACCTCCTCGGTTTCCTGCACCATTCGCAGGGCCTGGTGATCGCCGCAGGCGGTCACGCATGCAGCGCATCCTTTGCACAGGTCCGAAACGAATATGGAGAACACGCCGCCGCTGCCCGGGGTCTTCCTCTCCGGGGTTGAAAAGATCGCGTTGGCCTTCTGGAAGGCCATCGGAACTTTCTCGATCACGGCGAAGAACTGCCGTTTGGCCTCGTCGGAGAATCCGTCCACCTCATTGGTCACCTTGCGCAGCAGTTCGGGAAGGGGAGTAGAGAGTTTGGCGGCGACCGAATCCTTCATTAAGGCCCGCGTGCGCTTGTCCATCTCCGGCACCGTCCGGAGCATCTTTGTGCGCTCATTGGGGTCGGTCACGTAGTTGGCGATGGCGGCTCGCAGAACGGTTTCCAGTTCCTGGGAGCAATTCGGAAGCGCTGTGTCCGGACACACCGCGATGCACTCCATGCATTGAGTGCAATTTTCCGGAATGTAGAGGGGCGTTTCGCGGCGCGCGACATATTTGGACGCGGTGTCGCCGCTGCCGGCGGCCATGACGCCCAGCGCGGCCAGCGGTGAGGCCGGCTGATTGTAGCCGTAGTTGGAGCGAAACAGGGAATCGAACTTATCAATGGTCGACAACGGCGTTCGCGGGCCCTGGCCCGCCGGAGGCGGAATGGAGCGGCACCCGGAGCCGCATCCGCCCTCGGCCGAATCGCCGGCCAGTACCGGCAACAGGGCTTCCCCTCGAAGCGAAGACCGGTCCGGCGCCTCCATCTCCCCGACACGGATTTCGCGGACTTTTTCAAAGCCTTGCGTCATGACTTCCATGTTGGAATTCACAACTGCTTCGCCCAGGCGGCCGAATTTCTTGACGTACTGCTTGTGGACCACTTCTCGGAATTGTTCCGAAGTAATTCCGAACTCCTGCAGGATGGGCGACACCGCAAAGAACGCGCCAAGAAACGCGTTTCCCTGCATTCTGAGTTGCAGGTCGGCGCGATCGGTGGCGTTGCGGGCAATCACGAACCCCGGTAATGTGTAAACGCGAATTTTCTTGTCAATAATTTGCCTGCGCGCCCACATGGGCAAGCGCTCCCACGCCTGTTCGCCTTCCTCCTCCGATTCCCAGATCAAGGCGCCGCCTTCCAGGATCCCGTCGAGCGGGTTGGTGTGCGTGAACGCCTTGGGGTCGCAGCAGAGCACCACGGTGACGTGCCGCAGGTCGCAATTCACGCGAATCCGCTCGGGAGCGGCGACCATGAAGTAGGAAGTCGGCGCGCCCTTTTTCTCCGACCCGTATTTCGGGTTGGCGCTGACGTGGATGATTTCCTTGGGATTGCCCCACTCGTCCACAACCTTGTCGCGCTCGTACAGCAGATCGTTCAGGTCGCCGATGATCGCGCCCAGGTTTTTTCCGGTGGTGATGGCGCCCCAGCCGCCAATGGAATGGAAGCGCACGGCCACAGCCTTGTCGGGCAGCAGCGACGGCGTCTCGTCCGATTTCACTTCGTAGGGATGGTCAACGCCCAAAACAAAAAACGAGACTCCATCCGCGACGCTCTTGCCGTCCTTGCGCGTCCGCGTTCCTGTCGCGAATTCGTAGGCGCCCAGAATGTGCTCAGGCCGGAAATCTCGGGAACCCAGGCCGTAGATGCCGTTAAACAGCCGCGGCATGTGGTCGGGGGAAATGGCGGGAAGGTTGGCTTCGGCGGCGTGGTCCTGTGTCACCAGCGCCTTGGTCAGCGCCGTGCGGATTTCCCTGCCCATGGGGTTGTCTCCCGACATGGGCTCGTCGGTGCGTTCGAGCACGATGACGTTCCGCTTGCCGGCCAGTGCGCGGACGACGGCCGCCTCGGGGAAGGGCCGGAAAACGTTCAGGTGCATCGAGCCGACTTTGGCGTTGCGCCGCTCGCGCAGGTAGTCCACGGCCGCCTCGATATTCTCGGCAGCCGAGCCGAGCGATACGAATACGGTGTCGGCGTCTTCGGTCTTATATTGACTGATCAGGCCGTAGTAGCGGCCGGTCAATTCTCCGAAATCCTTGTAGGCCTCCTCCAAAAAGCCGAGAATCGGCTCGGTGAAGTTGTTGCGGCGCGCCACGACGCCCTGCATGTAATGCTCCTGATTCTGCACGGGACCCAGGAGCACGGGGTTGGTCAGGTCGATCATGCGCGGCACGCGGCGCCGCTTCGGGCCGAACAGGATGCGCTGGCTTTCGGTCGGGCAATCGATGATGTCGTCCGGCGCGCCCAGATATTCACGCATCAGTTCCGACTCGTGCTTGTAAAAGGTGCGTTCCAGATGCGAGGTGAGAAATCCATCCTGCACGTTCATTCCCGGGGTCAGGCTGAGTTCGGTCACGCGCCGCAGAATGAGCGCCTGGTCGGCCGCTTGCTGTGCGTCTTTGCCGAACAGGATGATCCAGCCGGTGTCGAGCGCGCCATATACGTCGTCGTGGCCGCAGTGGACATTGAGCGCGTGTTTGGTGAGCGCGCGTGCCCCCACCTCCAGAACCATCGTCGAGCACTTGCCCGGCGCGTGGTAATACTGCTCCACGCCGTAGACCACTCCCTGTCCCGACGTAAAGTTGACGACACGCTGGCCGCAGACCGAGTGCGCGATGGCTCCGCCCTGCGCCGCGTGCTCCCCTTCGGCCTCCACGGCAATGGTGCTGCGGCCAAAGACATTTAACTTGCCTTCCGCGTAGGCCTGCTGGTACAGCTCACCGCCCTCGGTAGACGGCGTGATCGGGTAGAAGATTCCCGCGTCGGTGATGCGAGTTTCGGTGTGATAGGAAACAAGCTGATTTCCGTTGGCTGTTACGCGGATACCGGGATATCGGGGTTTTGCCCTCATGAGACCTCCGTATTAATGCTAACGTGACGTCTATGAACTTCAGGGGCCCAGTAACAATATTAGACTGCGATATAAAATCGTCTTGAGAAGAAAAGTAGCACTCCAGTTGTCACTGCGCAAGCAATCAGTTGCCATGGAATTCAGTTCTTGTTTTTAGCCATGGGGGGGATCCAATGGTTTCCGGGACATCGCTGCGGGATGTTTTTGCACCGCGAAAGGACAGCAGAGGCGTACCGGGGCAGCCGGGTTGATAGTCGATTCCGGCGAAGCCTGCCGCCAAGCTGCGCCTGGAACCATATTCGTGCGCGCCATGCCGACCCTCGATACTCATATCGAGAGCCGGCATGGCGAAGACCATTGCGAAGACAAGGTTGCCCACGCCGATCGCGCACCAACTACACCGGGAGAGGGAAGAAGAGCGCCTGGCGCGCTTGCTCGAACGTGGACTCGTGCACCTGCCCGGAAGCATCCACTTTCATATGCTTATCCTGCATCGGCTTGCCATCCATGCGGTCCTTGATCCAGTCCGCCTGGAAGGTGGCAGGGTTTGGCCCGAGGCTGGAAGAGGGCACGCCGCCTATACCGTGTTCCGCGCCTTCGTACAGCAGCATTTGCTTGGGCGCCGAAACGGTTTCCAGCAGGTCGTAAGTGAATTCGATCGGGCTGAGCTGGTCGTTCTCGCCGGCGATGACCAGGTACGGACACTTGACCTTTTCCCCGACGCCGTTCAACGAAATGGTTTGCGCGAACTTGTCGAATGCTGCCTCGTCCGTATAACCCGCCATATACATGAAGCGCAGCTTGAAGGTCGGCGAAGCCATATTGAAAAGCGTGTTCACGCCGGGCTGGTGACACACGGATCGCACAACGCAGCCCTTCAGGCGGCTGTCCACGGAGGCAACCTGCGTCCCCCAGTACGAGCCCATGCTGACGCCCTGCAGGACGATGCGGTCCGGATCGATTTCCGGCTGCGAGCGCAGCCACGACAATACCGCCGGGCCAGCCTGCATCCAGTTTGTCCCCGTGGTGTGGATGTCGCGGACGTTGCACTCGCCCTGACCGGGCCCTTCCAGCGCCAGCACCGCTATGCCACGTTCCAGCAGCTTGTCTCCGTACAGCGCGCAGGACAGCTCCTTGAAACTATCCATCCCGCTGATGGACCACACGGCCGGAATCCGGCCCGCCGCCCGCGTGTTCGGCAAGTGCAAGTACCCGGGCAAGGATTTTCCGTCAAAGGGGACTTCCACCTTGCGGATCTTGTGGTCCGCATACTGAATGTATTTCGTGTAGCACTCCACTTTTTTCCCGTTGAGCGCGAGGTTTTCCCGGGTGTTCGCGAAGATCGGCCATTGGGCGCTTCCATAGAGCAGGGCGGCGATGAAGTAGGATTCGCGCGCCGCGACGGTTCGTCCCTCCGCCTCGAGCTGCCGCGCCATTTTTTCACGGTGCACGGCGGCGCGAGCGTACTCGCGCGCGATATCGTCAAACTTGCGCACGCGCGCCCGCACGCCATTGAAGTCTGGCGTCGCGTCGGGCCCGCAGGGCCCCAGCGTGTAGGCGACGCGCCCCTGATCCCACTCGATTCCGACCGTTCGAACGACGGCGTCGAGCAGCCAGCGCTGCGCCTGCCAGCGCTGCATCCGGAGTTCGGTCGCCGCAGGCATCACCGACGGCGGCTCCGGGTCAGGCAGCGCGGCTGCCGGCATGCCAAGCCACGGCGAACTGCTGGCGCGTCCGATCAGCGATGCGCCCGCCATCGTGGCCGCACCGCCGAGAAATTCCCGTCTTTGCACCAGTTTCTTTGAAGGTGGTTGCTTGTTTGATTTAGACATTTTTTCCTTCCCTGTATGGAGTGCGTGATGAAGAGCGATTCCGGAATCTGCCGGCTTCGCGAAAAAAACGCGAGAGAAACCCAACTCTCAATATCACGGGCTCCCTGTATTGTAAAGAGATGGAAAACGGTGTTGTGGATTTCGCAGCCGTCTTCGAACCAGCGCGACGCGATGTTAGCGGGTGCCCCGTTTTTGTCTCTCCCTGTGGACAAGGGCGGGGTTCGTGGTTGGTGTTTTTGATTATGACGGGACGTTGGTTCAGGTCGCGCGAACCGTTTTCAAAAAAATTCCCGCCCTTGCGCAAGCCGCAGGGGTGAGGCGCCCAAATTTCATAATCCACTTAAGCCCGGGCCACCCGGCTGTAGGTTCGAAATCCTATTGAGGCTTAAGGTCAAGATTTTTCAGGAAGTAGACACTGACAGCCGACGATCTATCAGGCAGGGGCTCGACCCGAATAACCTTAGCGGGGTATTCCTTATTGATGGCGCCCGGATCGGTCCAATAGGGATAGCAGATCTTTAGAAACTGTCCTACTTCATACTCTACTTGACTCACAAAGCAGAGTCCCCCCTTTGATATATTCTGCGTGCGCGTGACTTCTACTTGGTTCAACTCGCCAGCCCGGTGGATGCGGATAGGAAGCTGCAGGCGGTTGCGCGCAAAGAGGCGACGCTCAGCCGTCCGTTCTTCGACTTCCGAGTCTGCCACGCTCGTTTGGGAAACATTCGATCCCATGGTCAGAAAATCCAGCTCCGACGGCACAGGAGCCCATGTGCTGTTGCCGCGTAACGCCTCGTTGATCACAGTGTCGAGATCGGAAAGCACTTCCTCGTTCCACCGCTCCACCTCGATGGCAGAGCTGCGGCATATCCTCAGCAAGTGGAGCATGTCCTTAAGAGCGAAGCCTTCTGCCGCGGCTCTTTCGGAATGTAATCGGATCCATTGATCGATCGGGGCATAATTCCCGCGCAGCATGGCGTCCGCGCACGCTAGGTACCAACCGGTGGACAACTGTACCAATTCTTCATGCGGCAACAGAGAGAACAGGCAGTCCTCGGCGGCCTGAATCCGGCCTGCCATCATGGCTGCGAAGCTTTCGCACCGCTGCCGCTGCAATCGTTGCGCTCCTGTAACCTCAATTTCCTCGAAAGGCATTTTGACCTCGGCCACTGGTTCAGAATAGCCGCTTTGCCAACCTTGATGGCCAGTGGCGTGAACCCAGGTGTCGTCTAATACACGTTCAACAGGGATGTGGATTGAAACTTCGAATATGCTAATTCACAGCGCATGCAATACTTAACCAGGATTTTCATTTCGGTTTCCACGGGCATGGGGTAGTGCTCGGCAATCCAATAAACACGGTGACCACAACGGGCAGGATTATTTGCTGGGGGGGTAACTACGCCGGGAGGTTGGCGGTAGGGGCACAAAAACGGGGCGCAATCGCAAGATTCGCAAAAAGCAACTGTCCCTAGCAACTGAAAAAAATGGCGGGGCCGACGAGACTCGAACTCGCGACCTCCTGCGTGACAGGCAGGCGTTCTAACCGACTGAACTACGGCCCCGCTGGGATGTATCCTAAATGGTGGGCAGTCACGGATTTGAACCGCGGACCTTCCGGGTGTAAACCGGACGCTCTAACCGCTGAGCTAACCGCCCCTAGCGTTTAGATTTTACGGGTTACTAGAGAAAATGCCAAGCGGTATCCCGAATTGCCCGAAAACACAGGCATTTTGCCCGAAAAGTTTTTACAAATTGAAACTCGCGGGCAGGTTTTAGAAATGGGAATGGAATCGTCTTGGAATGAAGGACGGGTGGCTCTCCGATTTGCTGCAAGCCGGAGAATGAGCCCGGATCGTCGTACATAGAGATAACCGAACCCCTCCGCCCCTTCGAAAAACCGCGAAGCAGCGGCCAGCCGGAAGTTCAAAGCCTGGCCCACCCGCCCCTTTGCCTTTTGCTTTTTGCTACGCCACAAAAAGCACCCCACACAGGCTAAAGCCTGTGCTACTGGGGGGGGGTAGGTAGCACAGGCTTCAGCCTGTGTGCCTTTGTTTTTTGCCTTTGGGCGAGTGGCCCGGGTTTTGAAGTTGAACCTGGGGTGCCCCGTCGTTCGTTTATTGAAGGGCGGGGCTTTTGACGCGATCTTCTTTACCTGGATCAACCACGAGGCAGCAAAACTCCAATTTGGGGCTTTGATGTCGCGGCTAAAGCCGCGACCCGCAAAACTGGTTGATGCGATGACATTTGTTTTCCGTTTCATGAGGCCGTCGAAATCGGGATCGGCAGGGAAACCGATTTCAGATGCAGGTCTCGTTGCGGGAACGGAATCTCGATGCCTTCCTTGCGGAAGTCGTCGAAGATCGCATAGTACAGGTCGCTGGCCAGCATTTTCGGCGTCTGCACCTTTGTTGTGGTCCATACGCGCAGCTCAAAGTTCAGGGCGCTGTCGCCAAAACCAAGGAACTGCACGTCGGGCGGAGGATCGTGAAGGACGTCGGCATGGCCGCCTGCCGTCGTCATCAGGATTTCGCGCACTTTGGCTGGATCGCTGCTATAGGAAACCCCAACGGGAATTGAAAAACGCACGCGGCGGTCGTTCGCGGTCCAATTGACCACGCGGCTGGAGATGAATTCGGAATTGGGAACAATAATCACGACGTTTTCGTTCGTGCATACCCAGGTGCTGCGGCCCGCCATGCGCACAACGTCCCCCAGAACGCCGCCGACTTCCACGCGGTCGCCCAGCTTGATGGGCCGTTCGAACAGCAGGACGAGTCCGGAAACGAAGTTGTTGGCGAGGTTTTGCAGGCCCAAGCCGACTCCGATTCCGACCGCTCCGCCGACGACCAACAAGCTGCTCAAATTCACGCCCGCGGTCTGCAGGCCGACGACCAGGCCCAGCAAATACACGATATAACTCGAGATGCGGGAATACGCGAATTGCTGGCCGGTGTCCAGGGACGTTCGGGACAGCACGCGATTCTGAAGCAGGCGGCGCGTCAGGCTCGCGACGAAGCCCAGGATGACGAGAAATAGAACAGTCTCCGCCAGAAACGCCAGCGTGATCGGACTCTTGCCCAGGTGGACCAGGGGCTGGGTCAGAATCCGTTTCAACTGGCTGTCGGCCCATTGGGTCTTCAGGAATTTGACATAGCTGGATGAAGAAAGCATCGCAGCGGCCAGCCCCAAAAGCAAAAGAATCCATCCTGAAATCCAAAACGCTTTAGAACTTTTCATCGCGATATTCCTCCTCGGATAACGTGTTCCGCAATGCCTGCTGCCGGTGTTTTCCGTCCCCGGTGGTTGAAATTCATCGCCGCCCATCCATCGAAAGCGCAAAATTCCGGCCGAATGCGCGATGGAAAAGTGAAATCAGAATTTTTGCGGCGAAACAAACACGAGCAGAACGGGCCGCTGGGCCGTTTGCATGACTCGTCCGGCGACGCTTCCGATTTCAACGGCGCGATCCAGCCCCCCGCGTCCTTGCGAGGCCAGCAGGATCAGATCCACATCCTCGGATTCGCTCAGTTCCACAATCGTTCCCGCCTGCCCGGAACCGGTAACCATCGGGCGCGCCTTCAGGCCTTTGCGGGACAGCGCCGCCGCCACGCTGGTCAGATACTTTTTCAATTTAGGCTCCTCAAAATCGCTTTCCGGCACCGCCAGCAGGACAATCTCACTGTCGAATTTTGACGCAATAGCCCGCGCAAAACGTAACACGCTCTCGGCATTTTCAGAACCGTCCAGACACACAAGCAGCCTCTTGAATTCCGGCGGACTGCTTTTCTGTGTCTCGGAAGGACGGATCAACAGCACCGGCGACGGCGAGCGCCGGATAATTCGGGTGGTCGTGTCGCTCAGGAACAGCCGCTCCAACTCTGACCGGAAATGCGTGGTCAGGATCAGCAGATCCGCTCCCACATCGCGCGCAAGAATTGGAATCTCAATTTCCGGGCGGCCGGGACCGTAGATGGAATCCACTTCGATCCCCTCTTTCCTCAACGGCAGCGCGATTTTTTCCAGATAATCTCGAATTTCCGTCTCCGCAGCGGGATGTTTGGTTGAATCCGCGGATGCCTTTTCGTCCGGCTTCTGCCCGGACAAACCGCCCGCTCCGACACAAATCAGCGTCATGCGGCATCCCAATTTGCTGCACAGGGCTTGCGAGAAGGGCAGGGCCGCCTCGGCTGAAGGCAATCCGTCCAGAGGGACCGCAATATCCTGGAAAAATGCGTCATCCTCGGCCTGGTTCTTGCGCTGGTAAGGAAGCAGGTACTGGCCTGTGAACAGGCGTCCAAGATGTTCCCCCAGCGGCACCGGCTCTCCCAATTTCGCGCGCACCACCGAAAACGCTGAGTAGAGAACGGGGAGAAAAATCAGATAGGTCCATGCGCCTTCCCGGAAACGCTCCCAGAAAATCACAAGTGTCGCTCCGGTCGTGAGCAAAGCGGCAAGAATCGCGCCAAACAATTCCGCGATGCTGCCGGGCGAGAAGTGGTGGCGGAATTCGCGAATCATGCGCTTGAAAACCGCCCAGCCCGTCATGCTCAACAGAACGAAGACCCCGATGGCATAGACCGCCAGATACGTTTCTTCCTTCGTTCCCAGCATCAAATAGCAGGCCACCACCAGTCCGACTTCGATCCATACCGGTTTGGCGGCCACGTCAAACTGATTGCGCTGGCCCAGCGCGGCGGGGATGTAGTGCCGGTAGCGAAGGCCGAGGGCCAGATTCTGCAGTCCCTGCGCGCTTGCGGCACAGGCTGAGGCGAGGACCAGAATTCCGATCAGGGTACCCAGATAAGGCAACGGCCAGGGGAGCAGCGCGTCCATGGTTTGCGTGAAAACCGAGACCGCCGCATTGGTGGGATCCGAGACTCGATAAATCGCCGGGCCCACGATCAACATGGTGGCCACAGTGGAGCCCATAATAATCACCAGACTGGAGAAGGCCCTGCGGCTCTTCTGCCGCGGCGTGCCCTCGTAGGCCGCGACGAGATTCGCAAACACCTCTACGCCCGTCATGAGCGCGAGCAGGCGCGAAAAACCTTTCAGCGTGAAGTTCAAATACGGAGGCAAAAACGCGCGCAGGTTGAGGTCGGGCAAATGGAATCCGAACTTCCACAGTGTGGCAAGGATCATGGCCCACAACAGCAGAAGCACACCGAACGTTGCCGGGCCGAAGGTGCGCGCCGCTGTCTTCGGTCCCCGGTTGACCAGCCATCCTGTAAACAGGCTGAGCAGGATGGCAAGCGTGGTGCGATTCTGCAACCCGAGCACACGCGCATCCAGCAGGGGATAACGGTCCGCCAGCAGCGTCACCAGTGCGGCCATGCTCACCAGAAACGTCAGCGTATATTCAACAAAGGTGATCCCCGCGCTGACTTTTACCGCCCAGGCGCCGAATTCCTCCTCATTCAGACCGCTGCCGCCCGTGCCGTCCGTGACCCAGTTCATTACCTGCCGGTACATCAAGGAGACGGTTACGACCGTCAGGACCACCAGCCAGACACTGGCGCCGAAAGTAACCGAGGCGACTCCCGCAACCACGATCAGGCTGAGAAACGGACCGAAAACATACAACGGCGAGGTGGCTGGATCGCCGCCGCCGGCCAGGGCGCCCTGGAAGGCATTTGAGAGCCGATGCGATACGTGCGCCAATTAGGAGTTCCTGCCGTACGATTCAGGTGGATTGTGGGTCGTGAAGTTCATTTTCTTTTTCGCCTGTGTTCTGCCCGGGTAAGTTCCCAGCCAGAATCGTAACGCACCGGGAGCGTGATTTCTCCACATATAAACGTGGAAATACCTGGAAGGACCTTTCGGGTTGCGAAAACGGGCATTTGCCGTGCCAGAATAGAATCGCCGTGGCAGCCGCGTGAAGTCGCACGAAGCCGCCACCCAAATAAGTCAGGAATCTCAAAGGTGTCTGATGCTATCGTATAGAGCGAGGGAGCCGCTATTTTAGGGAAAAAACTGCTTCGGCTCGTCCGCTACAGCGATTCCGCTGCGGACCGCGACATAAAAAGCCTTCCATTCTGATCTGAAGTCGAATGAAAAATACGCAGGCGAAAACCTGGGAGCGCGCGCCTGACGGGAACAGTGACGGTTTCAGGATCGTCTGCTATTGTGCAAACGGAGATAAACGATGGATCGTCTGAGAGTGGCAGCGCTGCAGTATTTTATCCGGCCCGTTCAATCCCTGGACCAGTTTCGAGATCAGGTTTCCGGACTTGTGGAGACGGCGGCGGATTACGAATGCAAGTTGGTCGTATTTCCTGAATATTTCACGCTGCAATTGCTGACACTGGGCGATGTCAAGAAGCCCATCCGGGAGAAAGTTCGCGACCTGGCCGGGAATCTGGAAGTCTATTTGGAATTAATGACCCGGTTAGCCCGCAAGCATAAGGTCTACGTTGTGGGAGGAACGCTTCCTGTCATGGAGGGCGATGTCGTGTTCAATGACAGTTTCCTGTTCAGCCCGTCGGGGAATTACGCGACGCAGGGAAAACTCCACATGACGCGCTTTGAAAAAGAGGATTGGAACGTTTCGCCTCGATCCCGATTGAAGGTGTTTGAGACCAGCTTCGGGAAAATGTCCATCGCCATTTGCTACGACGTGGAATTTCCGGAAATTGCGCGCGCCGCGGCGCGCCAGGAGGCCAATCTACTGGTCGTGCCCAGCTGCACCGATGACCGCCAGGGATACCTGCGCGTGCGATATTGCGCGCAGGCGCGCGCCATCGAAAATCAGATGTACGTCGTTCAATCGCATACCGTCGGTTCTCTGCCCATGTTCCCGGCCGTGTCGTTGAACTATGGCCAGGCGGCCATAATCACGCCCAGTGATTTCCCGTTTTCGCGCGACGGCATCCTGGCCGAGGGCGATCCCAATCAGGAAATGATGGTGATCGGAGAGCTGAACCTGAAAACCATTCGCGAGTCCCGCAAGTCAGGAACGGTTCTGACCCTGGTGGACAGCGTGCGCAGTTCGGAAATTTCCGCCGATCCCGAAATCGTTAAAATATGACCATCCACCGATCGAAAATCATCGTGCGGCAAACGGTTCCCGCCGACTTTCCGGGAATCGACGAGCTGACGCGCGCCGTTTATCCCGGCACTCCGACATGGACGCCGGAACAACTCAGCTCTCACCTGCGCGTTTTTCCGGAAGGGCAGCTTGTTGCGATCGACTTGGAATCGCAACGCGTGGTGGGCATGGCGGCAAGCCTGATTGTCTATTGGGATGACTACGAAATGGACACGGCATGGCGCGACTTCACCGATCGCGGGATGTTCACCAATCACGATCCGGTTCACGGAAGGACTCTCTATGCCGCCGAAGTCATGGTCCGCCCGAATCGGCAGGGACAGGGAATTGGAAAAAAACTCTACCAGGCTCGGCGCGAACTGGTGCAACGCTTGGGCCTTCTTCGAATCCGCGCGGGAGCCAGATTGCGCAACTATCACCGCTATGCCCATCGCATGAGCGCGGAAGAGTACGTTCTGCGGGTTATTCGCGGCGAATTGGGCGATGCAACCCTCAGTTTTCAACTGCGTGAGGGTTTTGTAGTCCTCGCGGTTGTCTCCGGCTACCTGCAGCATGACCCGGCGAGCCTCGGCTACGCCGCGGTAATCGAATGGCTCAATCCACTCATTGCCAAACCGGAGGATTCCCTGGGAAGAGATCCCCGGTTCAGCGGCGCTGTGCAAACCACGGTCAAATCATCCGAAAAGCCCATATAAAAAATCTGCCGGGTGATTTGATTATTCCGATCCCAGGAACGCGTATCGCAACAGGAACAGGACCGACAGGACCCAGATCAGCGGACTGATTTCGCGAATCTTTCCCGAGCCCACTTTGACGAACGTGTAGGAAAGCAAGCCGAGGCTGAGTCCCGTGGCGATGCTGAAGGTCAGCGGGGTGGCCACAATCGTCATAAACGCAGGAAAAGCTTCGCTGAAATCGTCCCAGCGAACCTTGCCTATCGAACCGCACATCAGCGCGCCCACCAGGATCAGCGCCGGTGCGGTGGCGTAAGTGGGAATCGCGGCCACCAGGGGCGCGCAAAACATGGCGCAAAGAAACAATACGGCGATGACAAGATTGCCCAGGCCGGTGCGCGCCCCCGCGGCGACTCCGGCGGCGCTCTCGATATAGCTGGTGACCGTGGAGGTGCCGGTAAGCGCTCCGATCATCGTGCCGAAGGCGTCGGCCAGCAGGGCGCGGCTGGCGCGCGGAAATTTACCGTCGCGAAGAAAGCCGCCCTGTTCGCAGACCCCCACCAGCGTTCCCACGTTGTCAAATAGATCCACGAAAAAGAAAACAAAGATGAGGTCGCCGAGGCCAAGCTTGAATGCGGAGCGGAAATCGAGTTTCAGAAAAGTTCCCGACGGATGCGGCCACGAGAAGATGTGCGCGGGCCAGGCCGTGAGGCCCAGCGGAATTCCGATCAGCGCAATTACCACGATGCCGATGAGAATCGCGCCGCCCACGCGCCGCGCCATCAGTATGGCGATCAGAATCAGTCCCAGCGCGGCCAGCAGAACTTCCGGGTCCGAGATTTTCCCGAGCGTGACGAACGTCGCCGTGCTGGCGACAATGATGTTCGCGTTGCGCAGCCCGATGAACGCTATGAAAAATCCGATGCCGGCGGCCGTGCCGTATTTCAGGCAATCGGGGATGTCGTTGACGATGTGTTCCCGGACGCTGGTGAGCGTGAGAAGCAGAAACAGGCAGCCGGACAGGAAGACCACGCCCAGCGCCGTCTGCCACGGCACTCCGCGCCCCAGAACAATTGAGTAGGTGAAGTAGGCGTTCAGCGACATGCCGGGTGCAAGCGCAATCGGGTAGTTCGCCCAGAGGCCCATGATCAGCGTGGCGATGGCCGCGGATACACAGGTGGCGAACAACACGCCGTCGACGGGCATTCCCGCCTCGCCCAGAATGCGCGGGTTCACCACGACGACGTAGGCCATGGCCATAAACGTCGTGAGCCCGCCCAACAGTTCGTTGCGGATCGTGGTCTTGTTTTCCGCGAGATGAAAAATCTTTTCGAGCACGAACTTCCCCTCTAAAAAATGCGCCACTATAGGCCGTGGGGGTTTTCGCGTCAACCGGAACCGTCAGAGATACGGAGAATTGTTTGCATCGCTGCGATCAGAAGTTCGGATGCGTGTTTGCGCGAGGGCAGGCGTTTTCTACAGGATTAGCGATGCAGCCAAAATCCCGGCGGCGCGCTCGATTTCGCCGCCGGATAAATCCTTACTTAGTTCATTCCTGTCCGATATCCTCGTTCCAGACCTCCGGATTTTTGCGGATGTAGTCCGCCAGAAGTGCGAAACATTCCGGCGAGTCCAGGTCGATGACTTTCACGCCGAGCGAACGTAGCCATTCGATGCCGCCCTGAAAATTGCGGCTCTCGCCCACCACAAGCGTGCCGAACCCGAATTGCCGGACCAGCCCGCTGCAATACCAGCACGGCGCCAGCGTGGTGACCAGGATTAAATCCCGATAGCTGCGTTGACGGCCGGCGTTGCGGAAGGCGTCGGTCTCGCCATGCATCGAAGGATCGCCGTTTTGCACGCGGCGGTTATGGCCCTTGCCGATCAGTTTGCCCTCGCGATTGAAGATGGCTGCGCCGATGGGGATTCCGCCCTCCGCGAGTCCCTGTTGCGCCTCCGACAACGCAGTTGCGAGCATGGCCGAATAGTCCTGGTCATTCTGCATCGTCACTCCCCCGGGCGGCCACTAGCGCACCGTCTTCTGCGACGGCACAGGCGCCTTTTGCTTGAGCAATGCGACGAACGCGCGCATCCACGCGGGATGATCGGGCCAGGCTCGCGCCGAAACCATCATTCCGTCGACGACGGCCTCGGAGTTCACAAATTCCGCTCCCCCGGCTTTTACATCCGGCTCCAGCGCAGGATAGGCGGCCGTGCGGCGGCCCTGCAGCAGGCCGGCGGCCAGCAGGATCAGCGGGGCGTGGCAGATTTGCGCGACGGGTTTTTCAGTCTTCATGAATTCTCGAACAATGCGCAGGCAATCCTTATCATTTCGAATGTATTCGGGCGCGCGGCCGCCGGGAATCACCAGCGCGACGTAGTGCGCCGGATTCACGTCGGCAAAAGCAAGATCCGCATCCCAGGAGTAACCCGGCTTTTCGGTATAGGTGTCGTATCCCGGCTCAAAATCATGGACGACAAAATGAAGTTTTTTCCTGGAGGGCGCCGCGATCTTGACGTCGTAGCCCTCCTCCCGCAGC
Organism: Terriglobia bacterium; assembly: GCA_963746945.1. Lineage (GTDB taxonomy): Bacteria > Acidobacteriota > Terriglobia > Acidiferrales > UBA7541 > Palsa-360. The sequence continues at coordinate 566,167 of CAVVDG010000003.1, forward strand.
CGCTGGTAAGGATACAGGACTTCCAGGGATTCTCCGGCGTCGCCGGTGAGTATCAGGATTTCAGGTGTGGCCATGGCGTACCTCCCGTGAAAAGCGATCGAGTGATGAATTTGTTTCGTGCAGCGCTTGCGAACGAAGACGGCTCGTCAAATGTCCGCAACCTATGCGGCGCTCCCTCCTTGCGAGGCAACGGACTTCGCGGGTTGCAAAGGCCCCGCGCCGGCCTGCGTCGTGGCAAGGGTCGCGAAAATTTCTGCAAGGTCCTGCGGGGTGAGTTGCAATGTGGCCGCGGAAATCCACCCGTCCACCTGCGCCGGAGTGCGCGCCCCCACGATCGCTCCGGTCACGCCCGGCCAGGTGAGCGTCCACGCAATCGCGATGGACGAAACGGAAGTGTCGTGACGCCTGGCGATGGGCCGCAACGCGTCCCGCAGCGCCAAATTGCGGCTCAGGTTCGGCTCCTGAAACTCCGCCGCTCTCCGCCGCCAATCGTCGGCAGCCAGGCGATCAACGCGCGCAGCGGTAAAGCTGTCCGTCAGCAGTCCGGATTGCATGGGGCTGTAGCAGATCACCCCTGTATTGTGATTCTTGCACCAGGGAAATTCTCGCTCGGCGGCGCCACGACGGATCAGGGAAAATGGCGCCTGCAGAGAAGTTACGTGATGAATCGCCTCGCATCGTTCCAGAAGTTCCTGATTGAAATTGGATACGCCCGCGGCTCGCACTTTTCCTTCTTTCACCAGCTTATTCATTTCGCCCCAGGAATCCTCGACGGGCGTGCCAATGCCGTCCGGCCAGTGAAATTGGTAAAGATCGATCCTCTCGACGCCGAGGCGCCGCAGCGACGCTTCGCATTCACGCCGGATGGATTGGGGGGTGAGAATACGCTGCGCGGCCTCCATGGGTTTGCTGTCGTCCCAGATGAGGCCGCATTTTGTGAAGACCAATGGGCGTTCGGACATGGGTATACTTTGCAGCATCTGTCCGACAACCTCTTCCGAGTGCCCCAGGCCATATACCGCGGCCGTATCGATCCAGTTGATCCCCAGTTCCAGCGCGTGCCGCAGGGTTGCCAGCGAATCGGTGTCATCTTGAGGTCCCCAGCCGAAGGACCATCCGCCACCGCCGATGGCCCACGAGCCAAATCCAACGGTCGTGATATGAGTTCCACTGGAACCCAGCGGACGAGTAGGCAAAGGCATCATCGCACCTCGCAAAATTTGTTCCGAACGGCCCTTTCCTCCAATTGCTCTTTCCTCCCTTTGGATGAAGGCAACCTCACCGAAGGGTACAAACTGCATGTGTTTGCCCTGCGTTTTGGTGGCCAAGTCGCACAAATAGTGTAACTACCTCACCGCTTCTATTCCAGCGCGTCCGTAAGAACCCAGAATAGACTTGCAGACGGCACTGCACGCACCAGATCGGAACATGGAGGCCGCAGCGGGGAAGCGGTGGGAAATGTGCCGTCCCCATTCAATACTGTTATCGGCGAACTGCTGAAGTGTAGAATTGGCGTCTCGGTTGGGTGATAGGCCTCGACTAGGTCTATCCAGCAAGACCGGATGCGCGGATCGCTCCATCATCTTGATTGAGCAGGGGGAGGGGAAATGCCGAATCGTCGGGAATTCCTGAAAAACGCAGCGGGTGCTTCGGCTGGAGTAATTTTTTCCGGATGCAGTATCTGTAAAGCCATGGCCGCAGGATTGCCCGCCCAGGCGGCAGGCTCCGGTAGGCGCAGGGAAGTGATGGTGGGGAATCGGCGCGTAAAAACAGTGGACGTGCATTGCCACGTGACCGTGCCGGAAGTGACGAACATGCTGAAAGGCACGAAGCTGGAACGGCGCAGCGATGCCGCGGTCGCTCCGGGGGGGCATAGTACCGTGCCACCCATTGCGGAACGAATTCGTGCCATGGACGAAATGGGGATTGACGTCCAGGCGATCAGCATCAATCCGTTTTGGTACGCGGCCGACAAGGACCTCGCCAGTCGCGTGGTTGATCTTCAAAATGAAAAATTGGGCGCGCTGTGCGCGGCCCATCCGGACCGCTTCGCCGCGTTTGCCACCGTCGCCTTGCAGTTTCCCGATCTGGCCGCGCAGCAACTTGAGCAGGGTATGAAAAAATATGGGTTGCGCGGTGCGTCGATCGGGGGAACCTGCGAGGGCCAAGAGCTGTCCTCGGCCAAATTCGATCCCTTCTGGGCCAAAGCCGAGGAGTTGCAGGCCCTGGTTTTTGTCCATCCGCAGGACAGCGCAAACGCCACGGGAATCAGCCAGCGGGTCAAGGGGAGTGGAGCCCTGGCCAATGTGATCGGAAACCCGCTGGAAACCTCGATCTTCCTTTCGCACATGATATTCGAAGGAACGCTGGACAAGTTTCCCAACCTGAAAATTTGCGCGGCGCATGGAGGGGGATTCCTTGTGGCGTATCCGGACCGCATGGATCACGGGTGCTTCGTTTTCCCCGCGCTTTGCAAGAAAAAAATCCAGAAGCGCCCGAGCGAATACTTGAAGCAGATCTATGTGGATTCGATCGTGTTCACGCCGGAGGGATTGCGGCACCTGGTGGCGGTGGTGGGTCCGAACAACATTGGATTGGGTACCGATTACCCTTTCCCGTGGTCGGTTACTCCCGTAGATCAGGTCATGGCATTGCCGGAACTCAGCGACGCCGACCGCACTGCGATTCTGGGCGGCACGATGAGCAGGCTGCTGAGAATTCAGTCGTAGCGGGCCGCAGCGCTTCAGAATCGGCCCGGCAACCGGGCTCCCGGCTCGGATATCTTCGTTTTCAGGCGCAAAAAAAACAGAGGGGCGCGGCAGCGCCCCCCTCGCGAATCGTTTTGCTTACTTGCCGTAAGTAGCCATGAGCGTGGCCTTGCCCAGGCTGTTCATGTTCGTCATGTAGCCGACCAGCGCGGCGCTGGCTTGCTCGTCGAGGTCGAGGCGCTCGACCTTCAACGCATGGACCGTGAAAATATACCGGTGAGGTTTTCCCGGGGGTGGTGCGGCGCCACCGAAGCCCGGCGCCCCGTAATCGGTTCGAGTCTGCAAGGCGCCCGCGGGCAGGCCCGCGCCGCTCCCGGCGCCTTCCGGCAGCTCTTTTACCGAAGCCGGAATGTTGATGATCACCCAGTGCCACCATCCCGAGCCGGTCGGCGCGTCGGGATCGTACAACGTGACGACAAAACTCTTGGTGCCCTCGGGAGCGCCGTCCCAGGCTAATTGCGGAGAAACATTGCCTCCGGTATAGCCCATCCCGTTGAAGACCTGAGCTTCGGGTAGGCGGTCACCCTCCTTGAAATTCTTACTGGTCAGGCGAAAACTCATATTTATTCTCCTTCATCGGTTTTGGTAAGGATTGCTGCGTTCGCTGAATCCAATCGAGTATGCCACAACAGGAAATTTCCATACGGCTTTGATCGGGTCCTGCAGGATTCTCAAAAGGCGTCCCTTGCAGGCCGCGGGAAGCTATCTTGACACTTCTTCGCGCGGGACAGTACACTGCTTTGCCGAATAATTCAGGGGTCTGAAACGATGCTGCTCTCGCGGGACTATGTGGGGTACATGTCGGGTGAAGTGGTGAAGCGGCTGCTGGCGGCCAAAATGATCGAAACGCCATCGGCGGAGGTCTTGGCGCAGCGCGTGCGCGTGGCGATGCAGGACGAAATCAGCATCGAGGACCGGCTGAATGAAGAGGTTCGCGAAATCCTCACCAAGCACGCCGAAGAGATGCGCCGCACAGGCGTTCAGTATCAGGAGATGTACAAGAAAGTGAAGGGCGAACTGGCCCGGCAGAGAAAACTGATCCTGCGCTGAATCCCGGCGCCGTTCCACGATCCAACACGAAAGGATAGAGTCCCCACCAGCCGATGCGATTGAGCCGCGAAAAAACTATTCGTCTTTCCCACTTGATTACCGACGTTCTGGTGGAGAGCGAGGACGTCATATTCATTGAAGACCGCGACACCATCCGGCAAAAGACCCTGCAGATTCTGCAGGATCTGTTGAAGGAAGAAGAAGCCGTGGACACGGAAGTCCGAAAAAAAATCACCTCCCAGAAAAAAAAGGAAATTCTGGAAGGAAGCGAAGAATGGGAAGTGCTCTACCGCAAATATTACGCGGAAGAGATGCGCCGCATGGGCGTTGTCCACCAGCCACACCCTCGTTAGACCGGATTTCTCCCTCAAGATTGCGAATCTGTCAGCCAATATAAGTGTGCGGGAAGTGTGTGCGCCGTCTTGCGGCGCCGGCCGAAGCCCGCGCCACCCCGATTTACTGCTTGCCGTCGGTGCGTTTTTTCAGTACGGGCCGGTCCGGATCGGAATTGTCGCCGGAATCCGTACCCCGTTCGGTGCGCGTTCGCAGGGTGGGCCGGTCCCCGTCCGACTTCCTGTCGTCGAGCTTATTCCTGTTTTCGATTCTGCGCAGCCGCGCCTTGATCAGGTCGAATTCGGAAGTGGTGACGATGTATTCATCCCGCGCGGGAAGAATGGTGGCGATTTCCTCCTGGGCTTTCTGCACGCGTTCCGGCGTGGGAGGGTGCGTCGAGAAAACCTTGGGAATGCTGCCGGGATGGCGGCGTTCCTCGGCTTCGATTTTTTCGAAGAAGCTCACAAATGCGTTGGGATCGTATCCGGCCTTATACATGTACTGAAGACCGAGGAAGTCGGCTTCGCGTTCGGCGTCGCGCGAAAACTTCAAGTAGCTGATGGGAATGGCCAGATTCAAGCCTTCATACAGGCCGTAGCCGGCCCAACCGCCCGGCCCGAGCAGGATCAGCGGAATCGAGGCCCATTGCATGATCTCGCCCTTGGTGGCGTTCTTGGTGCCGTGCCGCGCGGCCACGTGCGCGATTTCATGCGCCATCACGCCGGCCAGTTCCGCTTCTTCGTCGGCACGCAGGATCAGCCCGCTATTCACGTAGAAAAAGCCGCCGGGCAGGGCAAACGCGTTGATCTGGTCGGAGTCGATGACCTTGATCGTGAAGGGCACTTTGGCATCGGAATTCCTCACGAGGTTTTGGCCGACGCGGTTCACGTATTCGGTCACCACTGGGTCATTGATCATTCTGGAGGATTTTTCGACTTCCTGTGCAGCCCGTTTGCCGAGCGCGATTTCGCGCTCCAGGGAATACAGGTTGATGCCCCCGCCAACGCCCCGGTTCCCGATCGCATTGACGTCATCTTCCGATCCCGGCTTGACACCTTTCGGCGTCTTGTCTTCTTCGGAAGAAGTCGTTTGCTGCTGGTCCTGCGTTTGCGAAGTCTGGGACGAATCCGTTGTGGTCGCCTTCGGCTGCTGCGTTTGGGGCGCCGGGGGAGTCGCGAATCCAGCCGGAACGCCCAGAGTCAGCGTCAGAAGTGCGATAAGGATTGCGTTGCAGAGGCGTTTCATAGCTCCTCCTGAAAGCACCTGAACCTGCAGGGTGCGAGATACTACAAAGGCATAACCATCATACTCTCTTGCCGGTCAGATGTAATCTCCCGGAAATTGGTTTTCCAGGCTGTCGTGGAAAACGCGGCTCGGCGAAGGATTGACACCCGCGGAAGTTCTCACTAACCTCGAAACAGGCAAGTCAGCGCTTTTCCCTGGCGAGTTTTTGAAGCCCGCCGGGAAGACGACTGGCGAACCGCAGATGACGGGTCAATCATGGCAACTCAAATGGCAGGTCAACGAATTCAGATCGGGCAAGTATGGAAAAAAGTCGGGACGGAAGAAACATTCCTGGTCACCAAGCTTTATAACGAAGCCTTGAGTACGTTTGCCGTCCTTCGCCCCACCAGTTCGGCCACCGAGTCCCTGGTTCGCGTGCGCCTCGAACGCCGCGGCGATCGCCACACGCTGCCGGGCTACGCGATGGCCCAGGAAAACGAAGGCAGCTGATCCCTATTTTCGCGGTGCGCTCTGCGCAACCCGGTGTAAACAGGTACACCCGGGACCTAATCCTTGTTCTCACGTTCTCGATTTTTATGAATTTCCGCTGTCCGTTATCGAATCGACCGCACGTATCTATATGGACCGCACGGCGAGCTGCATCACGTCGTCTACCTGCATGATTTCCTTCACCAGAAACGGCTCGGCGTATTCCACTCCGGCCAGATGACCGTAGTACCGCGCAACCAGGTTCACCTCGTGGTGCAGACGGTCGAGCGGTATATCCACTTTCGATTTCTTGTCCCTGGTCTTGGGACGGAATTGCGAACCGTAGGCCAGAATGGCGCGGTACCTGCGGTCAAAATGCTTCGTGATATCGACGACAAAGGTCGGACGCACTTCCTTGTAATAGACCGTGGAATACAGGATCTTAAAGGGGCGATACGCCTCGCCTCCGATCGACAATTGTTTCAAACCGGCCAAAAAGCAGCCCTCGTATCCCAGCCGTGCAGCCGTGTAATGGTCCGGGTGGCGGCCTTCCCAGTAGGGAAGAATCACGGTGTGGGGTCTTAGAGCTCGAATGCGCCTGGCCACGGCCAGTTTATGTTCCTTGCTGACTTCCAGATGCGCATCCGGCAAACGCAGGTTTTCGCGGTGCGCAACACGCAGGATACGACCGGCGGCCGCGGCTTCCTTTAAGCGTGTCTCGGGATTGCCCCGCGTGCCCATTTCTCCGGCGGTCAAATCCAGGATGCCGGTCTTGTAGCCCTGCTCGGCGGCTTTGAGCAGAGTGCCGCCACAGGTCAACTCGACGTCATCCGGGTGCGGCCCAATCGCCAGTAAGTCCAGTTTCATTGCCCCTCCTGAATTTGCACAAAACAAAATTGCACGTAAATACGGAAGAGTAGCATATTGGCCGGCTCAACCACTTGTGTGGGGAAGAACTTTTAGTGGAGCAGGCTTCCGCCTTCCAGTTTTTGCCTTCCAGGGACTAAAAAATACTCAGGCGGAAGCCTGCTCCACTCACATCCGCAAGTGCGGTAGGATGGTTGAATTCGGGAAGGAGAATAAATCCGTGCCGCAATCATCGTTCGAGGGAAAGGTGGCTCTGGTGACCGGGGCGGGCAAACGCATTGGCAGAAGCGTGGCATTGCGCCTGGCCTCGGAGGGCGCCGACGTCGTGGTGAACTATCGCAATTCCGAGGCCGAGGCCAGGGAAGTCGCCGCGCAAATCGTGGCCAAGGGCAGGCGAGGGGTGGCGATCCAGGCGGACGTCGGGAAACGGGCGGACGTCGCCGCGCTGTTCGCGGCCGTCGAAAAGGAGTTCGGGCGGCTGGATATTCTGGTCAACAACGCCGCGATATTTTTTCCCGCCAAATTTGAGGATCTGACCGAAGAACAATGGGACGCGATCCTCGACGCGAATCTGAAATCACAATTCTTATGTTCGCAGGCGGCCGCGCCCATGTTGCGCCGCAGCGGCCACGGACGGATCATCAACTTCGCTTCGCTGGGCGGCCTGCTGGCCTGGCCGGCTTACACGCATTATTGCGTGTCCAAGGCGGGCGTGATCATGCTCACGCGCTGCCTGGCGCGCGCCCTGGCGCCGGAGATTACCGTGAATGCCGTCGCCCCCGGCACAATTTCGTTCGAGGGCGACTCTCCGGAAATTGCCGAGGATTTTGTTCGCCGCGCGCCGCTGCGCAGGACCGGCGAGGCCGCGGATATCGACGACGCTGTGGTGTTCCTCGCCCAGTCGCCCTTCATCACCGGACAGATCATCGTGGTCGATGGCGGAAGGACTCTGACGTAGCGTTTTGAGGATGAGTTTTCAAAGCGCGGGTATCCGCCGCGGCGCGTGCTAGGAATCCAACCGAATGGAACCGCTGGCGAGCATTTCGATGAGTTTTCGATCGGCCTGCAGAAAATCGTAATCCGGCAACGTGGAAAGATCGGCCCACTCGAATCGTTCAAACACCAGGTTCTGCAGCAGGGCCGAAACGTGGACATTGGCCTGAAAAAATATCAGTTCCAGTTCCGTCCGAAACTCCTGATAACGATGGATGGTGCGGAAAACTTCCCGGCCGATGGCGGCGTCAATTCCCAGTTCCTCGCGAAGTTCGCGTTCCAGCGCCTGGGTGGGCGATTCGCCGGGTTCGACCTTGCCGCCGGGAAATTCCCATTGCAGGGCGTGCGTATCGGAGCGGTGCCTCTGGCAGACCAGAAGCTTGGCATCCCGGAGGATCAGAGCCGCCGCAACCGTGATCATGCGTTTCAGGTTTTTTTTCCTTCTGCGCTGTCAGGCCGCGCCGTTGCCGCCTATGCGAGCCGCGGGTTCGGCTTGTCGACGTTGATCTCCAGGTCCTGGATGGCTTTTTCCACGACGGCGGCCTCGATCTTGCCGTCTCGCAGCAGCTCGTACAGCGTGGCGAGAGTAATGAACCGCGCATCGACCTCGAAGAAGTCGCGCAGCGCGGCTCGGCTCTCACTGCGGCCAAAGCCGTCGGTTCCCAGCGCCGCCAGGCGCCGCGGCGTCCACCGGCTGATGAGGTTGGGCAGAACCTTCAGATAATCCGAGGCCGCAACCAGAACCCCCTGCGTATCCGACAGGCACTGGGAAACGTAAGGCTTGCGGGGTTTTTCCGAGGGATGCAGCAGGTTCCAGCGTTCGGTGTCAATGCCGTCGGTGTACAGGGCTTTGTAGCTGGTGACGCTCCACACGTCGGCGGAGACGCCGTATTGCTCCTCGAGCATTTCCTGGGCCTTCAAGACTTCCCGCAGGATCGCTCCGCTGCCGAACAGTTGGGCGCGCAGCTTCGGCTTTTTGTTTTCCGACGCGCGATATCTGTACATGCCCTTGAGAATTCCTTCTTCCACGCCCGGCGGCATGGGCGGCATCGCATAGGCCTCGTTCATGACGGTGATGTAATAGAAGATGTTTTCGCCGTCCTTGTACATCCGCCGTATGCCGTCCTGAATGATGACGGCGATCTCGTAGGCGAACGCCGGATCGTACGCTCGCATGGTGGGAATGGGCAGCGCAAGGATGTGGCTGTTGCCGTCCTGATGCTGCAGGCCCTCGCCCGCCAGGGTTGTGCGGCCCGCGGTTCCGCCCAGCATGAATCCGCGGCAGCGCATGTCCGCCGCGGCCCAGATGAAGTCGCTGATGCGCTGCAGTCCGAACATCGAATAATAAATAAAAAATGGGATGGTGTTAATGCCGTGCGTGGCGTAGGCGGAACCCGCGGCGATGAACGAACCCATGGAGCCCGCTTCGGTGATGCCTTCCTCCAGAATCTGCCCGTCCTTGGCTTCCTTGTAGTAAAGCAGCGTGTGGACATCGACCGGTTCGTAGAGCTGCCCGCGGCTGCTGTAAATGCCGACCTGCCGGAACAATGACTCCATGCCGAACGTGCGCGCTTCGTCGGGAACGATTGGCACGACCACCTTGCCGATTTCGGGATCGCGCAGCATTTGCCGCAACATGCCGACAAACGCCATCGTCGTCGAAACTTCCCGGCCTTCGCTGCCCGTGTGGAAATCGCGGAACAACGCGTCGTGGTCGGCCACCAGCGGCTTGGACCGCACCTTGCGCGTGGGCACGTACCCGCCCAGTTCCTTCCGCCGCGCCCGCAAGTATTGGATTTCGTGGCTGTCCTCGGAAGGACGATAAAACGGCGTCTCGGCCAGCTGCTCGTCGTTGATGGGAATGCCGAACCGCGACCGGAACTCGCGGAGTTCTTCCTCGTTGAGTTTTTTCTGCTGGTGCGTGATGTTTCTGCCCTCGCCGCTTTCGCCCAGTCCGTAGCCCTTGATGGTTCGCGCCAGGATGACGGTGGGAGAGCCCTTGTGGTCCACTGCTGCTTTGTAGGCGGCGTACACTTTGCGCGGGTCGTGTCCCCCTTGCCGCAGCGTGCGCAGCGCCTCATCGGGAAGATCCTCGACCATTTTCAGCAGGCGCGGGTCCGACCCGAAAACGTGTTCGCGGACGTAGGCCCCGGACTCGACGGTGAGTTTCTGCGATTCGCCGTCCACCATTTCGCCCAGGCGCTTGACCAGCAGGCCATCGGTGTCGCGGTCAAACAGTGGATCCCAATCGCTGCCCCACAGGACTTTGATGCAATTCCAGCCGGCCCCCCGGAAGGCGGCTTCCAGTTCCTGCACGATTTTTCCGTTTCCGCGCACCGGGCCATCCAGCCGCTGCAGGTTGCAATTGATGACAAAGATCAGGTTGTCGAGATTTTCGCGCGAAGCCAGCGTAATGGCGCCCAGGGTTTCCGGTTCGTCGGTCTCGCCGTCCCCCAGGAATGCCCAGACCTTGGCGTCGGTGACCGGTTTGAGGCCGCGGTCTTCCAGATAACGATTGAACCGGGCCTGGTAAATGGCCATGAGCGGGCTGAGCCCCATCGACACCGTGGGATATTCCCAGAACTCGGGCATGAGCCAGGGATGCGGATAGGAAGACAATCCGCCTTCTTCGCGAAGTTCGCGGCGGAAGTTTTCCAGTTGCTTCACGGAGAGGCGGCCTTCCAGATAGGCGCGGGAATAAACGCCGGGCGAGGCATGCCCCTGCAGGTAGACCGTGTCGCCTTCGAATTCCTCGGTACGCCCGCGGAAGAAATGATTGAAGCCCACTTCAAACAGCGTCGCGGCGGATGCGTACGTGGAAATGTGTCCGCCGATGCTGTGGTCCACGCGGTTGGCGCGGACAACCATCGCCAGGGCATTCCAGCGAATCAGGCTCTTGATGCGGCGCTCAATTTCCTGGTCGCCCGGGAAATAGGCCTGTTTTTCAGGGGAAATGGTGTTGATGTAGGGCGTGTTGGCGGTGAATGCCTGCCGGATTCCAAGGGAACTTGCGCGAGCGCGAAGGCGGTCCAGGAGAAGGCCCGCGGATTCCCGGCCCTCGTCTTTCAAAATGGCATCGAAGGATTCGATCCATTCCTGCATTTCCTGGGCGTCGATGCCAAGTACCTTTGTGTCCGTCTGATTCGCCATGTTCACTTGCCCCTCCGCCACACGGGCGGTCAACTATAGAGTTTACACCTGGTAGAGCGCACGCGTTTCCATCGTCGCGAAGGCTTGCTGCATTCACCGGACAAGGCAACGTGGCTCGCGAGCGGGCGGCGCAATCGATCTGCGCCGAGTCGGCTGGCACCGGTCTACTCGCTTGCGGGCGCCAGCTGCGTGCACATGCAGCTAGCGTACGTGGCTGCTGCGAACGAAGCACTTGCGCTACAGAACATCATTATCTTAGCAGGTCCGAAAAATCCTGCAATTGCAATTCATGGCTTGGATTTTTTTGCGCTTGCGGGCGCTTGTCGAACAGCCCGACTGGTCGGTCCTCGCGGGCAGGCCAGGCCCGCAGGTGCGCGTTGCAGTTTTTGACGGCTCGCGCCATACTCGTTTCATGTACAGCGAAGCGATCCTCGACCATTTTGAGAATCCGCGCAATGCGGGCAAACTGGAATCTCCCACGGCCACGATTTCGGTGGAAAATCCCGTGTGCGGCGATATTCTCGAGCTTTCCGCACGCATGGAAGCCGGGCGCATCGCCGAGGCGCGGTTTCGCACCCGCGGATGCGTCACCGCCATGGCCTGTTCCTCTCTTTTGACCGAATTGCTGACCGGGAAGACTCCCGCCGAAGCCCGCGCGATCACCCCTGAGCAGATGTCGGAAGCGCTGGGCGGCCTGCCGCCGGCCACGTTTCATGCCGCGCAACTTGCCCGCGACGCCGTTCAGGCGCTGCTCGCCAAAATCAGTTAAATCGAATGCGCCCAGACTTGGGCGACTGTGCGGCTACAGGGTGTCCGCTTCGAGGGCGTGCCGCAGCATGTCGGGGTCATTGAGGTTGAGCACGACGCCCTCCTCGCCGGTTGGCACTTCCAGCACATCGCTCGCGTGAGCCCAGACCACGGCGCGCGCGCCTTTCTCGGAAGGGGCGGCGAGCAATTCACCGTAAAGCGCGCGGGAGAAGATCACCGGATGGCCGCGGCGGCCGTTGTAGACCGGAAGGACGATGGACTTTTTGTTCGCATAAAACTGTTCCACCAGATTGCCGACCAGCGCGGCGCTTACCAGCGGGTGATCGACAGGGCAGAGGATGATCCCGTCGGTTTCGATATCCTCCAGGCTGCGCACCCCAGCGCAAATCGAGGAAAGCTGACCTTGCTCCCAATCGGGGTTGAGAACCACAAGGGAGGGATCCAGCTTGGCGATGGTCCGGATCTGTTCGGCGCCCGCGCCCAATACAACGCGCGTCACGCCAATGCGCGGGTGGCGCGTCACCTGCATCAGATGTTCGAGAAAAGTGCCCTCGCGGTAGGGAAGCAGGGCTTTCGGTCTTCCCATCCGGCTGGAAGCTCCGGCGGAGAGAATGACGGCAGCGAGCAAAGGAATCCTTTTTTGTTCAGGCGGGTTTTGCGGCGTGTCCCATACGAGGAGTGCCGCGTAAAAGTCGAGCCCGCGCCGGTTATGCGACCGGGGCCGGCGTGCTCTCCGCGATCTTCACGGCTTTGTGCGGCAGATTGGTTGCCCCGCGGCGGATGGCGATCAGCTCTGCCGCAATGCTGATGGCGATTTCCTCCGGGGTGAGCGCGCCGATGTTGAGCCCCACCGGGGCATGCACATTTTCGAATTTTTCGGGCGCGATGCCCTCTTTTTCCAGCGCGCGGTAGACCGAAATCACCTTACGTTTGCTGCCGATCATCCCGATATAGCGCGGCGTGGTGCCCACAGCCCAGCCGAGCACGCGCATATCGTCCTTGTGGCCGCGCGTGACGATCACCATGTAGGTGGAGGCATTGGGCTTGATCTTCTCAAAAGCGTCTTCGAAACTTGTGTAAACTTCCTGCGCCATGGGAAATCGCTCGCGATTGGCAAACGATTCGCGGTCGTCGATCACGCCGATGGCAAATCCCGCCTTGTGCGCCGTATTGGCCAGCGCCATCGAAATGTGTCCTCCGCCGAAAATATAAAGCACGGGCTGCGGCAGGATGGGCTCGACAAAGATCTCCAGCGTGCCGCCGCAAATCAATCCGTTGTCGTATTTGGCTTCGTTATTCAGATTGAAGGTCATTTTGCGCGGCGCTTCCGCCTGCATGACTTCTTTCGCCGCGGCCCAGACCTCCGCCTCGACGCATCCCCCGCCAATCGTGCCCGCGATCGAACCGTCTTCACGCACCAGCATCCGCGAGCTCTCAAAGCTGGGGATCGATCCATTGGTGTGGACGATGGTGGCCAGGGCTCCGCGCTTTCCTTCGTGACGCAGTTTGATGACTTCTTCGAAGAGATCCATAAGGTTTCGCCTGTGAATAGGGTACGGCGGGTGCGCGAATGTGTCAACTATACAACTGTAGAGTGTGGAGGAGCAATTACGTGATCCGGACGGCCTGGGCGGCCTTCGCGGAACTCGATCGCATCTCGCGATTGGCGCAAAACTGGCGATTGTGAGAAAATAGCTCTGTCTGAAGGACAGGGACCCATGAGCCTATCGGTCGGCAAAAACGTGACGCTGGAAAGGCCGGATGATTTCGGCAAGCTGCTGCAGGATGAAGGCATCATCTTCACGCAGCTGGATAAGGCCGTGAACTGGGCGCGCAAGAGCTCGATCTGGCCGCTCGGATTCGGACTGGCCTGCTGCGCGATTGAGATGATGTCGATGGCCGCGGCGCGGTTTGACGTGGCGCGCTTTGGGTCCGAAGTATTTCGCCCGTCGCCCCGCCAGGCCGACTTGATGATTATCGCGGGCCGCGTCTCGCAGAAAATGGCGCCCGTCATTAAGCAGCTTCACGCGCAGATGCCCGAACCCAAGTGGGTGATTTCCATGGGGGCTTGCGCGACTTCCGGAGGCGTTTTTAATAACTACGCCATCGTGCAGGGGGTCAACCAGGTCATTCCCGTGGACATTTATGTGCCCGGATGTCCGCCGCGTCCCGAAGCCCTGCTTTACGCCATCTTGCAGCTCCAGGAAAAAATCACCAACGAGCGCGGCAGCTTCAAGCGCGCGCTGAATATCGCCTAGCCCCCCTCCAATTTGCCTCTGTGGCCCACTCGCCCCAGCTGTGCTAGTGCGTGAACCATCCCAGGCCGATGCGCAATTGCACGGTATTGATTCCCGGATTGCCCGAGGTAAGTCCCGCGTTCGAGATGTGCATGAAGCGGACGTCCGCGCTCCAGTTCATTTTGTCCATGAGGAAGTGCAGGCCCAGCGCCCCGCTGCTGGTGAAATTGATGCGCGATGTTCCCGGGGGAACCTGCGTGTTGGTGAACAGCGCGCCCCCTTCAAGCTCCACATAGGGTACGACGCGGCCGCGGGTGTCGAAATTCCATTTGAAGGCAAAGGGATTTACCGCGGCCCCGTACGCGGTGTTCGCCGGTTGAAAAATCGTGAAGATAGGTACCGCGCCAACCGCATACTCGAATTGCCCCCGCAGAAAACCCGGCCCGTGAGGTTCCGTCAGGATCCAGCCGTAGCGGACGCCGGCGGCCCACAGGCCAGTGTGCGACGCGATGCCTTTTACGCCGTATCCCCCCGCGGTCCAGAGCTGCAGTTCGTGCCCGCCTTTTTCCGGCCGGGCCTGAGCGTGGGCCGCTGGAGCGCTGCCAACCAGCAATAGTGCGCAGCAGAGCAATAATGTGTGGGCCGTCTTCATAAACTGGCACTCTCCTCGACACGAACGTGTGGCCAAATTCTCAAAGCGGGAGAACGATACAAGAACCGCGGCGAATTGACAAACGCGGCAGCGGATGCCATCTCATGCAGGGGGCTTGTCCGCCGGAAATGGAGGCGCGATCACTTCCGTTGGAGTGCCGGAAGCATCCAGGCACGTTCCCACGGCAGAGTGTTCGCGCCGCACGTACCCGAGTCCTATCGGCCGGCCCAGCAGGGGAGAAAAGGCCGCGCTGGTGACATTTCCGATTTCGATGCCGTCCTTTAGGAGCTTTGTTCCAAACGCAGGCGCTGCCGCAGATAAAAATTGAAGCGGGGTGAGCCGGCGGTTGGCGTGGCCGCGCGAGCGCACGCGCTCGACGATTTCCTGCCCGGTGTAGCATCCCTTTTCATAGCTGATGTGCGAATGTTCCAGGGTCGCCTCGTGCGGAATATTCTTGTCGTCGTAGTCCAGGCCAAACCACGGTGTTCCCGATTCCAAACGAATGGAATTGAGCGCATCCATGCCGATCGTGGCGCCCCCCAGGGCTCTAATGCGCGCCTCCAGTTCCCGCCAAAGTTTTGCCAGGTGATCCTGAGAGGCGAGCACCAGGGCTGCAGGATGCCCCCCGAATTCGTGACGGACGATACGGCAAGGGATGGGCCAGAACGCCGCCTCCGCGTGCCCCATCACGGGAAGTGACGCGAGATCCAATCCGCACAATTCGGAAAGCAACGCCGCGGTTTGAGGTCCCACAAGATCGAGCGTTCCCGTTATAGGGGTCACATCCTCGAGCGTGACGTCGTCCATGATGATGAATTTGTCAAACGTGGAAAACGTCCGCTCGCGCACCATGGCGTGGGAAATTGCCAGGATGCCGCCATCCTGCACAAGCGTTTCGACTTCGGCCAGGATGTGCCCTTGCGGCGTCAGCAGCAGTCCTATGGCGCCCTGACCGGGTGTCAGGTCGCGCACGTTTGAAGTGAGGACCGCGTTCACGTAGCGTTGCGCGTCAGGCCCGGAAAAGGAAAAAATCGCCCGGAAATTCGTATCCACCAGAGCCACGGCATCGCGAGCGGCCGCGTACTCCGCCTGGAAATCGCCAAAGCGGGAAGGCAACAGCGCGCCGAAGTATTCGCCGATTTTCGCGCCGGCGGTCCGGTGCAGATCGAGCAATGGAGTTTCTAGCGGCATCGTCAGTGGTCAGGCTCCAAACGCGCATTGGCATCTTAACAGAATGCGGTTTCGCCGGAAGCACAGGAAGTTCGCGGCGCATGCCAGGTTGCCCGGTATTTTGTCGCGCGGTGTATAATTGCCTTACGATGGCACCCGATGCGGGTTGGAGGTTTGCTTGGACCTGGAATTGACCGTCGCCTTGCGCATGGCGTTCCGTGCGCTGGGCCGCAACAAAATGCGTACCGCGCTGACGATGCTCGGCGTCATCATCGGCGTTGCGGCGGTGATCTGCACGGTGGCGATCGGGGAAGGCGCGTCGGAACGCATTCAAACGGCCATTTCCAACATGGGCGCCAACATGGTCTGGATCGAGGCCGGCGGGGTAAACGTCAGGGGCCGGCGAACCGGGAATGGGGAGACGAAGTCGCTCACCCTGGAGGACGCCAAAGCCATCACGGATCAGGTTCCGCTGGTTTCCCACGTCACCCCCAACGTCGATACCCGCGTCCAGGTCGTCTACGGAAATCAAAACTGGCAGACAGCGTTGCGCGGGATATCTCCGAATTATCTTTACGTCCGGAAAGTGGCCGTGGATGAAGGAACTTTTTTCGGGCAGGAAGAAATCGACCGCGCGGCAAACGTTTGCGTGCTCGGGCGGACCGTGTCCAACATCCTGTTCTTGCATACCGACCCGATCGGCAAGACCGTGCGCGTCGCCAGTGAACCCTGCCTGGTGATCGGCCTGCTGGAGGCAAAAGGGCAGTCCGCGACGGGCCGGGATGAGGACGACACGATTCTGATGCCCTACACGACGGTGCAAAAGAAGATCAAGGGGACGGACTGGCTGGATGACATCTGGTGCTCGGCAATCTCGCAGGGCGCGATCCCTGAGGCCGAAAAAGAAATATCGGATCTGCTGCGCGAGCGGCATCATCTTCGTCCGGGCCAGGCGGACGACTTCAATATCCGGCATCCCATCGAATTTGCCAATGCCATGGCGGATTCGGCGCGCATGATGGAGTTGCTGCTGGCCAGTATTGCGTCCATCGCCCTGTTCGTCGGGGGCATCGGCATCATGAATATCATGCTGGTTTCGGTCACTGAGCGCACCCGGGAAATCGGCGTGCGCATGGCCGTGGGCGCCAGCGAGAATGCCGTGCGGATGCAATTCCTCAGCGAAGCCATGGTCATGAGTTTGATGGGCGGCGCGATCGGATTGGCGGTGGGCCTGACTGGTTCGTCATTGATTGCGTATATCCTGCAATGGCCCACGGCTGTGCCGGTAAGCTCGATGGTGGTGGCGGTCCTGTTTTCGGCGTGCATCGGCGTTTTTTTCGGATACTACCCGGCGCGCAAAGCCGCCCGCCTCGATCCCATCGAAGCGCTTCGCTACGAATAGCCGCAACGAAAACGTTCGCGAAAACCAGTGCGGTTTCCGCGCGCCACCGGATGCTATATTTGCCCTCATGGCGGAAAACACAAAACTCATTCATGAAATTCTTCCGGTGGGCATGTTGCAGTGCAACTGCCACATCGTGGGGGACGCCGAAACGCATGACGCCATCGTGATCGATCCCGGCGATGACGCCGCGCGAATCCTGGACGTCATCGCGCGCCACCATTTGAAGGTCAGCGCCATCGTCATCACGCACGCGCATATCGATCACGTGGTCGGCCTTCACCGCGTGCATCAGGCGACCGGCGCCCCCGTTTACATGCACGCCGATGATCTGGGCCTGTACCAATTGCTCGACGAGCAGGCCGCCTGGATCGGATGGAAGCCTCCGCAGAAGGTACAGGTCGATCGGTTGTTGCGGGAGGGCGACGCGGTTCATTGGGGTCCCTATGCGGCTCAGGTGCTGCATACCCCCGGCCACACGCAGGGCAGCATCTGCCTGTACATGCCCTCGGACCTGTCCCAGGCCCGCCCCGCCGCGATTGCCGCGAAGTCAATCGAACTCCGCCAGGGAAGGCTGTTCGCCGGGGACACGCTGTTCGCCGGGAGCATCGGGCGCACCGACCTGTGGGGAGGCTCGTTCCAGGACATCATTGGTTCCCTGAAAGGCAAAGTGCTCGAACTGCCCGACGAAACGATCGTATACCCGGGGCACGGCCTGGCTACGACGATCGGCAAGGAACGCGAAACTAATCCATTTCTGATAGGGAATTGACAGGCGATGCGGGCCGCGCCGGCTCCCGGGAAATCCCACAGGTAAATTGCAATCCACGGAAAATGGATTCGCTGTCGGGGTATTGCGTCAGTTGGCGCGCAAACGCTTTTCGCGTTCGTTTCGCAGCTCTTCCATGACGCTCTGGATCAATTCCTTGGCTTTGCGCAATTCTGCGGTGATGATCTGGATGTCCATGGTGGGCTTGGCGGGATCGCGCTGGCTGTGGCAATACACGCCGTGCTGGCCCACGAGCACCATGGCATTGGTGACGCGGTCCAGCGTGACGGCCAGTCGCCCGCGATGCGCGCCGAGCATCTGTTCATAGTGTTCGATCTCTTCTTTGTGTTCGTCAAATGCGGACATGGGTTTTCTCCCGCGCGGGAACCTGTCTGGATTCACGCAATCCCAAGGTACGCGGATCTCCCGGCAATGGCAAACGGCTGATTAGGAAGCGGAATCCTCCCGCGCCGGCAGGGTAATCCTGTTGCGCGGATGGAACCTCCGCTTCGCCGGAAACTTTACACCCGGGTTGACCGGTCCGATAATTCTAGATGATTTACGAGCCAATCTACGAGCGGTTTGCGGCAACAGGGCCTGACGGCAGCCGTTTCGCAGTTGAATTCATCCGCGCAGGGATTTTGACGCAGGGGGACCGGCCTGAACTGTTCTTCTTTCGCGTGAATGGCGAAGAAACGGTGGTTGGTGTTTCTGGCATGAGCTTGGCTCGATTCGAGCATGGGCGGCGCCGGTTGGCCCGCGAGGAAAAAATTGATATCACCGGATGCTGGCTGAAACGCCAGATAGAAGCCGGATTGCCACTTGATTCAAGGAGTTTGTACATCCAAGACGATGAGCTGGCAAATCTGGCAAACGAACTCGATCTTACTGAGTGAGGTAGCGATGAGACGCTCTGATTTGGTGCAGACGCCGGCAAAAGGCACCACGCCGCGTACGACGCAGATCGTATTCGGGGAACGCCAGCACCTGTTGCGTGTGCTCGATTCGCTGGAAACCACGGCGGTGCCTCAGGTGCGACTGAATCAGGAGCGCCGCGTGATCGAGGAACTCATCCACGAACGTACCCGCGAACTCAATCACATTAATTCCTCCTGGGACGAGAAGGTCGGCGTGGTCCTGAACGCGGATTCGAAAGCTGAAATGCTCGATAAGCTGTCCCGGGAAGCCCCGGAATCCGATTACTACCTGCTGCGCCTGATCAGCGAGCATCCGAAAGTCAATTCCAAGACGCTCAGCCGCCTTGCCAAGCATCCCTACGCCGCGATTCGTGAAAATGTGGCGCGCCATCCCAACGCCGATCCGGTTACCCTCGCGTGGCTTTCGCGCGACCGCAGCCAGCCGCTGTGGTACCTGGTGGCCTTCAATCCCAATACGCCCGCCGTGCTGCGCCGCAAATTGCAGGATCGCCTGCGCAAGCTGGGGCAGGGCGCTTCCAAAAAGTAGAAAGTCTGAACTGGACGCAAGCCGTAATGGGCGCAGGGTTTCACCAGATTGCTTCAGCACATTCCCCATTTATTTTCAGCTTGAACGATATTCGACAGGCTTCGCAGCTGGCAAGAAAACAAAAAACGAGCAAGCCGAGGTAGACGGGCAAAGGGGCTTTTCCCGCACCCTGTGAACCCTGTTGGTTTACGAGTTTCAGTTTGGCCATGTAGGACAGGCTTTTGCCTGTCGGGTTTTGGGTTTTAGTCCGGCCACAAGCACGACAGGCTGAAGCCTGTCGTGCTTCCTCGCTGCATCCAGTATCGTGTCGCGCCATTGCTTTGGATTTTTCCCTGACGATTGAAGGATTTCCCGCCTGTGAGGAATGTGAATTAGCGGCTGGCGTGCGCGGCCGACAGATATTTCTGCAGGGCTTTCTGATAAGTCTCATTCTCCGGGTCGCGCGCCAGCGCCTTTTGCTCGGTTGCAACGGCATTGTCATTTTGTCCGTTCGCGAAATAGGCGGCGGCCAGTGTATCGAGATAGGCCGGGTTGCTTCCCAAGGCGACCGCCTTGCTCGCCAGTGCGATGGCCGCTTGCGGATTTCGAACGGCTGGGTTCCGGGAAGTGGCCATGAGCCTGGCGAGGCTATTCATGGCGTCGACGTTGCCCTGATCCACGGCTTTTTGGTAAAACTTCGCAGCTTCCACGTGATCCCGGGGTACGCCATCGCCGTTTTCGTACAGGACTCCCATGCCCAGCTGCCCCGCCGCCAGATTCTGGTCCGCGGCTTTGCGCATCCAATTTGCCGCTTCCTTAAGATTTCTGGGAACGCCCGAGCCTTGCGTATAGAGGACGGCGAGGTTGTGCTGGCTTTGCGCATCGCCCTGCCCGGCTGCCATGCGCAACCATTTTGCGGCCTGCTCGGTGTCCGCCGGAGCGCCGCGGCCCTTGAAATACATCTCGGCTAGATAACGTTCAGCGGCGGGGTCGTCCTGATCGGCGGCCTTGCGCAGCCATTTCATGGCTTCCGCGTCGTTTTTCTCGACCCCGTCGCCGGTCAGGTAAATCAAGCCTAACTGCACCTGGGCGTGGACATCACCTGCGTAAGCCACCTGTTTCAGTTCATCGATCGCTCGCCGGCGGGCTTCTGCTTGCGTTGAGACCTGGGCCAGCGCCAATCCCCCCGGCAGAAGGACCAGGAGCACTGCCAGCGCAATTTTTCCAGGCATCGTCATTGTCGGTTCACGCGCTTCGCGAGCTTAACACTCAACAGGCAGGCTGCCCACGGCTATGATGAGGGCGGCAACCGTATTTGCACGCTCCTGCATCCAGAATAATATCGCTTGTGATCTTGGTCACAATTATAAGTGACGCGTTGCACTGAAGCCTTCGCGCGAAGATGCCAGGATCACTGCGGAAGATGGAATGGAAATAGGGGACACTTCGAGGAGGGAATATGTCGGGTTTGCTAACCTTCATGCTGGTAGTTTGTGGAGTTTTCGCGCTCGTGCTGGTGGTCCTGGTGATTTACGGGAATGCCCTGGATTCCAGAGAGGAAGAAGAGATTTACGTGAACAAGGAGGAAGAGAAAATGATGGCCGGGGACCAGGCGGCGTTGGTTGAGCGGATGAATCGCCTCGCCGGAATCATCAAGGTTCTTGCAATCATTACGGGGGTTATGGTGATCGCGACCGCGGGGGTCTGGATTTATACCGGGCTTTATCAGTAAAAAGTGGGAGCCGCGACCCACCGATGGCAGGGCGGCGCGCATACACCAATTGCATCTTGCCGGATGCAAAAGCGCGGGTGTTGGGGGTGCCACCCTGCTAAAAACGCGCGTTGGCCACCCGGCAAAGACGGTCGCACTCGCAGTGGCAGCGGGAAATGTTCCGGATTTGGATGCGGGGAATTTATATGCGTGCGCACAGAAAAAATCCGCATCAAATCGTTTTTGTCTGTCCTCCATCGAGATCGATCAGCGCGCCCTGCAGGAAACGCGATTGCGGCGACAGGATGAACGCGGCAAGGTTGGCCACGTCCTCGGGCTCGCCGAGGCGCACGATATTCGCCTTCTCGATGATTTCCTGCATGGCGGAGTCCGCATTGCCGCCGTGTTTGGCGATTTCCGCCGCGACCATCTTGCGGAACCTGTCCGTGCGTATGCGCCCGGGATTGATCGCGTTCACCTGCACGCCATCGCGAATGCCGATATCGGCCAGGGCTTTGGTGAACGAAAGGCACGCGCCATTCACCGAACCGCCAATCGCGAATTCCGGGCCGGGCGCGCGCCCTCCGATGCCGATAATATTCAGCACCGAGCCCTTGCGCGACTTGACGTGAGGCCACGCTTCGCGCGACATCCGCACGGCGCCGAAAAATTTCAGCGCAAAGCCGTCCTGAAAATCCGCGTCCGTCAATTCGAAAAAGTCGCCCCGCTTGGTCGCGCCGGCATTGTTGACGACGATGTCGATGGCCCCGTAGGCGTCGAGCGCGGCTTTGACGACGGCTGCGGCGGAGGCGGTTTCGCGCAGATCCCTAGCGATGGGAAGCGCTTTGCCGCCGATGGCTTCGATCTCGGTCCTAACCTTGGCAAGGTCCGTTTCGTTTCGCGCAACCAGAACCAGCGTAGCGCCTTCCCGCGCCAGCCGCAGGGCGATGGCGCGCCCGATTCCCCGGCTTCCCCCGGTCACGATAGTGATTTTGCCCTGCAGCCCCCCGCCATTGATCATTTTGCCTGCCTCCTCGATCCCCGTAAGTCACGCGCGCTATAGAATAAAGTAAGTTCGACCCGGGAGTCTAACCTGCATTTCCCCGGCCTGCGAGAAAACCGTTCCGGGCAGGCGGGTGCCAATCGCCGGGGCCGCGTGGAAATAGACAAATTGGCTCTTTATTGCCTATAATCGTTGTATATATTGGACTGGCTTACAAAGCCAATGATTCCACTCCATCTACAGCCCGAGAGCCATGTTCCTCTCTACATTCAGCTGCGCGATCAGCTGCGCGCCCTGGTGCATGGAGGCGAGTTGCGCCCGGGCGACCGCATTCCCGCCAGCCGCGAACTGGCCATGCAACTGGGGGTTCACCGCACTACCGTTGCCAACGCCTACGCGGAACTGGAATCGGAAGGCCTGATCAGCGGCCACGTGGGACGCGGCACGTTTATTTGCGGTACGGCAGGCGCGGAACAGATTCACGCCGCGCCCCCTCTGGCAGCGGCCACTGGCGGCGGGCTGCGCTGGGAAGCATTATTTGCCGACGAGCGTGGCGAGGAAGTACTCAGCAGGCTCACGCAGGCGGCGCCTGCCGGCTCGATTTCCTTTGTGATGGCACGGCCCGCGGCGGAATTTTTTCCGATTGAAGAATTGCGAAATTGCACCAACGCCGTGTGGCGGCGCGAAGGGACCGACATTCTGCAGTTCGGCCCGTCCGATGGTTATCCGCCGCTGAAGGAAGCCCTCGTCGAATTGTTGCGCACGGAAGGGTACGACGCTTCCGGCGAAAATCTCCTGATCACCGACGGGTGCCAGCAGGCGCTCGATCTGCTCTGCAAGACATTTCTGCGGGCCGGCGACACCGTGGTGATCGAGAACCCCACGTATCCGGGGGCGCTGGCGATTTTTGCCGGGGCCCGTGTTCGAATTCTGGGCGTGCCGGTGCGGACCGATTCGGGTCCCGGCAAAACGCCCGGCGTGGATGTCCCGGCGATTGAATCCGTGCTGATGCAGAGCCGCGTGAAGCTGATTGTGGTTACCCCGGATTTTCACAATCCCACCGGCACCACGCTCCCGGTTGCCGAACGCCGCCGCCTGCTGGAAATCGCGGCGCGTTTCCAGGTGCCCGTGATTGAAGACCACATTTACGGACGGTTGAGAGCGCGCGGCGAGCGCGTGCCGTCGTTAAAACAGCTGGACTATTCGAATCTGGTGATTCAGATCGACAGTTTTTCGAAGATTGCGTTTCCGGGATTGCGCGTCGGCTGGATCCTGGCGCCCGCGAACGTGATCGAGCGGCTGCGCTTGGTGAAGCAGGCCACCGATCTGCACACCGGGCAGCTGGGCCAGGCCATTCTGGCGGAATACATGCGCCGGGGACGGTTGAGCCGCCATCTGGAACGCACACGCAAGGCCTATAGCGCCCGCCTGGCCGCATTGGAACAGGCGTTGACACAACACATGCCCGGGGAAACAAAATGGACGCGTCCTGAGGGCGGCATGTGCGTTTGGGTCGAGTTGCCTCCCGGATTTGATTCGAACGAACTGCTGATTCATGCGCGGGAACGCGGCGTATTGTTCGCTCCGGGCCGCTATTTCTATTTTCAGAACCCGCAGCCCAACACGCTGCGGCTCGGATTTGCCGGCGTCAGCGAGCGTGAGATCGCGCGTGGCATTGCGACGCTGGCGGACGTGCTGCGCCTGGAAATGCGCAAGCGCCAGCGGGGAGCGCGCCGCGCCGAACTGCCGCGCGTGGCGCTGGTATAAGCTGGTAAAAGGAGTTCCATGAGAATCGATCCCAACCCGGCGAATCACTGCTTCGGCTGCGGCGGCGCGAACCAGCGCGGGATGCAGTTGTCGTTCGAACAGGATGACCAGCGCCAGCGCATTGTCGGAAAGTTCCGTCTTGGCGAGGATTATCAGGGAGGGTCGGGCTTTCTGCACGGCGGGATTATCGCTTTGCTGCTGGATGAAGTCATGAGCAAGGCCAGCCGCTTTACCGGGGAACACGCCGTCACGGCCGATTTGCATGTCGAATACAAGCGGCCGATCCGAGTGAACACCGACATCGTCGTCGAGGGATTTGTGGCGCGTCGCGATGGCCGCCAGTTGTATCATGAAGGGGAGATTCGCAACGCGGCCGGGGAACTGCTCGCCCGGGGCGAGGGGCGATTTGTGGTGATCGACCGGGAAAAATTCGCGGCGCGCTGAGAAAGACGCTCAGATTCTTATATGCATTCGGCACAACCTGCCGGGATTCGAACGAGGAGACGGAAATGACAGCATCGCAGGGAAGCAACGGGAATCAATTAAGCGACCAGTGGCGCGTGAAGGTGGGCCTCGCGGAAATGCTGAAGGGCGGCGTGATTATGGACGTCACCAACGCGGAACAGGCGCGCATCGCCGAGGACGCCGGGGCATGCGCGGTGATGGCGCTGGAACGCGTGCCATCGGACATTCGCAAGGAAGGCGGCGTGGCGCGCATGGCCGCGCCGAAAATCATCCGCGAGATCATGGCCACGGTGAGCATTCCCGTCATGGCCAAGGTGCGCATCGGCCATTTCGCCGAAGCCAAGGTGCTGGAGGCGCTGGAAGTGGATTTCATCGACGAAAGCGAAGTGCTGACTCCCGCCGATGAGGAAAACCACGTCTGGAAGCACGATTTCAAGGTGCCGTTCGTATGCGGCGCGCGAAATCTGGGCGAGGCGCTGCGGCGCATCGCCGAAGGCGCGGCGATGATCCGCACCAAGGGCGAGGCGGGATCGGGCAACGTGGTCGAAGCGGTGCGCCACATGCGCACGATCATGGGCGAAATGCGCCGGTTGACCACGCTGCGCGGCGATGAACTGATGCACGTGGCCAAGGAACTCGCCGCGCCGCTCGACCTGGTTCAGGAAATCGCGCGCACCGGAAAACTTCCCGTGCCGAACTTTTCCGCAGGTGGAATCGCGACGCCCGCCGACGCCGCGCTGGTACGGTATCTGGGAGCCGAATCGGTGTTCGTCGGATCGGGAATTTTCAAGTCCAGCGATCCCGAAAAGCGCGCCAAGGCCATCGTCAAGGCCAACACGCATTACCAGGACGCGAAAATTGTTCTGGAAGCCTCCGAAGAACTCGGCGAAGCGATGAAGGGCCTCGACATTCGCCAGATCGACGAGAAGGACCTGCTGCAGACGCGCGGCTGGTAACAGTCGGGCTTGCCCGCCAGTAGAATCGTATGTTTCTGTCCTTGCGAGGCCGCCAGGGCGGCCTCGCAAGGACGCCCTTTTTTGCAGCCCATGATTCATTGTGATGCGGGGGAACAGAGCGCAAATGAAAATCGGAATCCTGGCCGTGCAAGGCGATTATGAGGCACATGCCGCGATGCTCGCGCGCATCGGCGCCGAGTATGTTTTCGTGCGCGCGCCGCGCGATCTGGAAGGGGTGGACGCCGTCATTTTGCCGGGCGGCGAAAGCACCACGCAGTGGAAATTCCTGGTCGAAGAAGGTCTGGACAAAAGTCTGCGCGAGCATGCCGCGCGCGGCGGCGCGCTGTTTGGCACGTGCGCCGGAGCGATCCTGCTGGCGCGGGAAGTTCACAACCCCGAACAGCCATCGCTGGGCCTGGCCGATTTTGACGTCATTCGCAACGCCTACGGGCGCCAGCTGGCCAGCGAAGTTCGCCACGAAGCCACGGCGCTCTCGCCCGCTCCCATCGAAATGGTTTTCATTCGCGCGCCCATTATCGAACGCCTGGGACCGAACGTGGAAATTCTCGCATCGTCCCAAGGGCGGCCCGTGCTGATCCGCCAGGGCCGCATCCTCATCGCAACGTTCCATCCCGAACTCACCACAGACACGACCGTGCATGAGTATTTTCTGCGCTTGGCGGGAGAAGAAACCGGCGCTCCGAGTAGTGACACGCAAATGCATTTTGCCGGTTGAGCTTTGCGTAGAACAGGCTTCAGCCTGTTTGGTTTTCAGTTGCCGGCAATTCAAACCAAACAGGCTGAAGCCTGTTCTACTGGTTCCCCTTCTTGAGCCTCGCTGAAATCCGTGTCATTCTGTGAGTTCTGGAGTATTGCTCGGGAAAGAGGACATGGCGACGCGCACCAAGGTATTGTTTCTATGTGTGGGCAACGCGTGCCGCAGCCAGATGGCGGAGGCCATCGCAAAGCACATTGCCGCGGACGTGATAGAGCCATCGAGCGCAGGGCTGGTGGCCTTTGGCGAGATTGCAGGCCCCACCATCGCCGTGCTCAACGAACGTGGAATTTCCGCCGACGGCCAGTCCTCCAAATCGCTGCGTTCGGAAGCGTTGTCCGCAGCGGAACTGGTTATCAATATGACGGGGCGTTCGGGTACGGATATTTTTACCGGGCCAACGCCGCCATTCGAGGATTGGGATGTCGGCGACCCGTTCGGGTTCAACCTTGCCGTGTACCGAGAGATTCGCGACCAGATTGAAAAGCGGGTCGAAGATCTGGCGCGGCGGCTCCGTGAAAAGGTAGACTCGTCGGGATCGTCGTAACGTCGTAACTCCGCAACATCGTAACGAGGGGGCAAAAGGAGACGCATGCCGCGCGAAAAAACCAGTGTGTCGCGCGAAGACTACCTGAAGGCCATCTGGGAGATGGTCCAGGAAGAGCAGGAACCGATCAGCGCGCGCCTGGCCGAAGAATTGGGCGTGACGCCTCCGGCGGTGACGGCCGCGCTGAAGCGCATGACGCGCGACGGCATGCTTCGCGTCGGGCGCGACGGCCGCATTGCGCTCACGCGCAAGGGCAGCAGCCTGGCCGACCGTCTGGCGATGCGGCATCAACTGGCGGAAAAGCTGCTCACCGAAGTGATCGGCCTGGACTGGACACGCGCGCACGACGAAGCCGAACGTCTCGAGCACGGAATCTCCCCGGAAGTGGAAGAACTGTTGTTGGCGCGATTCGGCGCGGAGGGATTCTGCCCGCACGGCGTGCCTCTGCAAGGCGGCCTGGCAAAGCTGCGGCGCAAGCTTGGCGCGGTTCCGCTTTCCGAAGTGGCCACGGGCCGAACCGTCGAAGTGTTGTGTGTTTACGAGAAAGACCCGAAATTTCTGGAATTCCTGTCGAGACTTTCCATCCATCCCGGCGCGCGCGCTCGCATCCGGAAACGCGAATACGATGAAACGATGACGATTACCGTCGGAAGCTGCACCATTCACCTGGGAAAACCGGCGACCAGCCGTATCTGGGTGCGCGCGCTGCCGCAATGAATTTTCTTTCCCGTTTTTTCTGTGTTTCAGAGGGACACCTGGTCACATTTTGGTTACGTGTGGGTGAGTCGCATGTGCCGCCCCTGCGGGGCTTTCACGGCGTGATCGAGCAGTATTCCCACCGCTTGCGCGGTGGGCTACGTTATGCCGTCCCTCCGGGGCTTTTACCTTTAGGAGAATGTGATAAGAGATGTGATGGGCCTGCTGCCGAAGCAGGATGGGGGCAGATTCCAAACGGGCCGGCAAGCAGGTAGACAGCTCTCTTGAAATTTCGGTGCGGGGGTAGTAAGTTTCCTGTCTCACTTAGCTTTGCATAATTAGACATTAGCCGCCGCTTCGGGAGGCACCATGTCCGCCGAAATTCAACTTCGTGTGAATGGAAAGTCGTACCAGAGCCAGGTGGAGCCGAGGCTGCTGCTGGTTCACTACCTTCGCGACGTGCTGGGCCTTACGGGCACGCATGTGGGGTGCGAGACTTCGATTTGCGGGGCTTGCACCGTTCTGCTGGACGGCAAGGCGGTCAAATCCTGCACGGTGCTCGCCGTGCAGGCTTCCGGCTCGGAAATTACCACCATCGAAGGCGTATCCGCCCTCGCGCCGGTCAACGGCAGCGGGCTGCATCCGGTGCAGGAAGGATTTTGGGAGATGCACGGCCTGCAATGTGGATTCTGCACGCCTGGAATGATTCTCTCGTCGGTGGATCTGCTGCGCGAGAATCCCAACCCATCGCGGGATGAAATTCGGCAGGCTATTTCCGGAAACCTTTGCCGCTGCACCGGGTACCAGCACATCGTGAAGGCGGTCGAATATGCCGCCAAGAAAATGAAATCGAAAAAGCGCTGAAGCATTCTGGAGGATTTATGCCCGCAGCCACTCGATATCTCGGAAAGCCGCTGAAGCGCAAGGAAGACCCCCGCCTGATTCAGGGCCTGGCGCATTACGTGGACGATCTTGACTTGCCCAACCTGCAGCACGCGGCCATTCTCCGCAGCCCGTATGCGCACGCCAAGATTCGCTCGATTGACGTTTCCAAGGCGCAGGCGGCTCCGGGCGTAACGCTGGTGCTGACCGGCGAAGATATTCGCGGCCTGATCGCCGTGGTGCCGTGCGCCGCGGCGCTTCCCGACCTGAAAGCCGCGCCGCGTCCGGCGCTGGCGCTGGATCGCGTGCGGTTTGTGGGCGAAGGCGTCGCCGTGGTGGTGGCGACCAGCCGGTACGCCGCGCGCGATGCGCTGGACCTGATCGAAGTGGATTACGACCCGCTGACGCCGGTTGTGGACCCTGAGAAGGCCATGGAAAAGGGGTCGCCGGTCCTCTACGACGAACACAAGGACAACATCTCCTACCGCTGGGAACTGGAAGGCGGAGACCTCAAGGCGGCGTTCAAGAATGCCGACAAAGTCGTAAAGCAGCGCATGGTCAATCAGCGCCTGATTCCCACGGCGATGGAAACGCGGGGCGTGGTTGCCGATTACAAGCCCGGGGAACGGCAACTCACGATGTGGTCCTCGACGCAGGTTCCGCACCTGGTGCGCACGCAAATGGCGGCCATGCTCGGTGTGCCGGAATATTCGGTGCGCGTCATCACTCCGGAAGTTGGGGGCGGATTCGGGAGCAAGCTCAACATTTACGCCGAGGAAGCCTTGGTTGGTTATCTGGCGATGCGCCTGAACATTCCCGTGAAGTGGATTGAATCGCGCCGCGAAAATTTTCAGACCACCATCCACGGCCGCGATCAGATCGACAACGTCGAAGTGGCGTTCAAGAAGGACGGCACGATCCTGGGTTTGCGCATCCGCGCGATTGCCGACCTGGGCGCATACTACCAGCTGCTGACGCCAATGATTCCCACGCTGACCGGCCTGATGGCTTCCGGGTGCTACAAGATTCCCGCCATTCGCATGGAGATGACCGGCGTGCTCACCAACAAGATGTCCACCGACGCCTACCGGGGCGCCGGGCGGCCCGAAGCGACCTATCTGGTGGAGCGCATGATGGATCTGGTGGCCGCGGAACTCAAGAAAGATCCGGTCGAAGTGCGCCGGAAAAATTTTCCCAAGCTGGAGGAGTTTCCCTACGCCACGCCGACCGGAGTGATCTATGACAGCGCGAACTACCCGCGCAGCCTGGATCTGCTGCTGAAGGTGTCCGGGTACAAGAAATTGCGCCAGGAGCAGGCCAAGGCCCGCAAGCAGGGCCGCCTGATGGGGATTGGTCTATCCACCTACGTGGAAATTTGCGCGATGGGGCCATCGAGCGCGATGCCGGCGGGAGGCTGGGAATCCGCGACCGTGCGCATCGAGCCCAGCGGCATGGTGAACCTGTTGACGGGCGCGTCGCCGCATGGGCAGGGGCAGGAAACCAGCTTCGCGCAGCTGGGCGCGGAAATCCTGGGCATCGAGCCCGCCGACGTCAACGTGATTCACGGAGACACGGCCATCGTGCCTTATGGGATCGGCACATTCGGCAGCCGCGGCACAGCCGTCGGCGGCACGGCGGCGTACATGGCGCTGATGAAACTCCGCGAGAAGCTGGCCACGCTGGCGGGCTTTTTGATCGAGGAAGATCCGTCGAAACTTGTTTTCGATAAAATGAAAATCTTCTCGAAGACGCACCCGAAAAAGTCGATCGGCTTTGGCGAAGTCGTGGCCGCCGCTTATACGGCGAAGAGGCTGCCGCCGAATATGGAGCCTGGGCTGGACGAGACGTCGTTCTTCGAGCCGTCGAATTTCACGTTTCCGTTCGGTGCGCACGTCTGCGTCGTGGAAATCGACAAGGAAACCGGGGATGTGCGCCTGGTGAAGTACTTCGCGGTCGACGATAGCGGCAATGTTTTGAATCCGTTGCTGGTCAGAGGACAAATCCACGGCGGGATCGTGCAATCGTTCGGGCAGGCCATGCTGGAAGAAGCCGTGTACGACGAGCAGGGCCAGCTTATTACCGGTGAGTTGACCGACTACGCGATTCCGCGCGCCGCCGACTTGCCGTGGATAGAAACCGATCACACCGTTACGCCTTCGCCGGTGAATCCATTGGGCGTCAAGGGCGCTGGCGAAGCTGGAACGATCGGCTCGACACCGGCCCTAGCCAACGCCGTCGTTGATGCGCTCTCTCCATTCGGCGTGCGCCATGTGGATATGCCGTTCAAGCGCGAACGTATCTGGAAACTGATGCAAAAGGGCACCAGGAGGGCAAAATGATCCCCGCGCCGTTCGAGTACGTCGCGCCGAAAACGCTGGAAGAAGCGCTGCGCCTGGTGGACCGCCACGGCGACGAAGCGAAAATCATCGCCGGCGGACACAGCCTGCTCCCGCTGATCAAGCTGCGGCTGGCGCAGCCGCGATACGTCATCGACATTGGACGTCTGCGCGGCATGAGCTACATCCGCGAGGAGGACGGGCAAATCGCCATCGGCGCGCTGACCACGCACGCGGACGTCGAACGCTCCAGCCTGCTGCGCTCGAAATGCCCGCTGCTTTGCGAAACCGCGGCGACGATTGGCGACGTGCAGGTTCGCAACCGCGGCACGATTGGCGGAAGTCTGGCCCACGCCGATCCCGCCGCCGACTATCCCGCCGCCGTACTCGCGCTGGACGCGGAAATCATCGCCGCGTCCACGACGGGGACGCGCACCATTCCGGTGACGGAATTTTTCGTGGATATGCTGACGACGGCGCTGCGTCCCGGTGAGATTCTCAGCCAGATTCGTGTGGCTCCGCTGGGCGCACGCACCGGAACGGCGTATGAAAAAATGCACCAGCCGGCGTCGGGATTTGCCATCGTTGGAGCGGCGGCGCGGCTGACGCTTGGTCCGGGCGGAAAGATCGAGCACGCGGCAGTGGGGATCAACGGCCTGGGCCCGAATGCCTATCGCGCCTCGGGAGTCGAGCGCGCCCTGCTCGGCAAGAAAGCCTCGGATAATCTTTTTGCCGCTGCGTCGCGCTTCGCATCGCAGGGGATCGACCCACTCTCCGATCTGCACGCCTCGGCGGATTACCGGCGCGGAAATGGCTGCCGTGTTCGTCGCGCGCGCGCTTGGCAAGGCCTACGCCCGCGCGCAGGGAAAGGCATGAAGCTTTCCGGCCAGTACATTCTTCCCGCGACGCCTGAAAAAGTGTGGGAACTGCTCACCGATCCGGTACGCCTGGCAAAATTGCTTCCCGGATGCGAACGCTTGGATCCGGACGGCCCGGACCGGTTCAAGGCGGCGGTGAAATTCGGGATTGCCGCCATTTCCGGAAAATATGCCGGTACGCTGGAATTTGCGGAGAAAAAGGCGCCCAAATCCATGCGCATGAAAATTTCGGGAAAAGGCATGCCGGGCTTTGTGAACGGCACCGGGCTGGTCGAGCTTTCGGCAAAAAACGGACAGACCGAATTGCGCTATACGGGCGAGGCGCAGGTGGGCGGCATGATCGCGTCGGTGGGCCAGCGCATGATCGAGGGCGCGTCGAAAAAGATTGTGGACCAGTTTTTCGCGGGCGCTGCCGAGGAATTGAAGAAGGGATAGCATGGATCCGCGCTGTCCGATCGGGAAGTACGAACCTGGGGCGTGGAAGCCGGCGTCTTGATGTTCACCGCTCTGCGCTACTTTTGGATTACGGCCAGGGGTTACCGCCTGCGCCCCTGGGCCAGCCCTTATATGCGCTGGCGCCTGGAAACATTTTTTGGCGGGGACATGCACGCGCTGGGCCCCGTGCAGTTCTTCCGGCTCATCTGGCGCGAGCGGAAGCAGATGAAACGATTTCTGGCGTGGACGGCCGAGCGCCGGCATGTGCAAAGCGGGAACCCCACCTGATTCGCGCGCCGCTCACGCGTGTATAATCACGCTCACAGGCGTATAATTAAAACATAAGCCTGAAGCTGGAGAGCAGTCTCCCTTCCGCATTACGCCATGAACGAATTGCAAATCTTTCAGAAGACCGAATCCCTGCATGAGGCTCGCTGGTGGGAGTCCATGCCGGACGGCCGCGTGCACTGCTTCTTGTGTCCGCGGCACTGCCACATCGGCGATGGACAGGCCGGCTTTTGTTTTATCCGCGTGAATGAGGGCGGGAAATTGTACAGCCTCGGCTACGCTTCGCCGGCCGCTTTGCAAATCGATCCGATCGAGAAAAAGCCGCTCAATCATTTTCTGCCCGGCACACGTGTGTTTTCCCTGGGCACGGCGGGCTGCAATATGGGCTGCTTCTTCTGCCAGAATTGGGACATCTCGAAATCGAAATCCGATCAGGTGCGTTCGACGCACATTCCGCCGGAAGATATCGTCGCCCTGGCCGTCCGCTACCGATGCCCGTCCATTGCGTTCACGTACAACGAACCGACGATCTGGGCCGAGTATGTGATCGACATCTGTGCCGCGGCGAAAGAGGCAGGAATCCGCACGGTCATGGTCACCAACGGGTACGTCACCCGGGAAGCGTTCCACGACATCTATGATCATATCGATGCCGCCAATGTGGACTTAAAGGCCTTTACCGAGGAGTTCTACGGCCGCGTCACGCTCACGCATCTGCAGCCCGTGCTCGATACCCTTACCTGGCTGAAGCAGGAGACGAATGTCTGGTTTGAGATAACCAATTTATTGATTCCGAAGCTCAATGACGATCCGGGCGAGCTCCGGCGGCTCGCCAGCTGGATTGTGGAACATCTGGGCCCCGACGTGCCTTTGCATTTCACGGCGTTTCATCCGGATTTCAAGTTGCAGGACAAGCCCAGGACACCACCCGAGACGCTGCATGCCGCGCGGCGAATTGCCCTGGATGCGGGGCTGCACTATGTTTACGAAGGCAATATTCGCAGCGAAGCCGCCGATACCTGCTGCCCCGGCTGCGGAGAAATTCTGATTCGCCGCTCGTGGCACGATGTGATCGAAAATTCGCTGCGCGACGGTGCGTGTCCCTCGTGCGGCCGCGCGATCCCGGGACGCTGGGACAATTTTCAAAGTGCGGTTGCGCCGGCTGCCCCGCAAGCCTCCGACAAAACCTTGCTTAAGTACGGCGATTTGAATCTTTGATGTTTTGCCGCGCGAAGATACTTCCTCGAGAGACCGCACAGGGCATGCGATGCCTCTCGCCAGTCGCGCGTCGCTGACCAGCCTGACCGGTTCCTTCAGTGTTTCCCCGGCATCGGCATATTCATGGGCGGGGCGGAATCGCGGGACATCGCAGGCATGCCCGCGACGTAAGAGTAGATCCACAGCTGCCATTTGCGTTCCACTTCCGCCGGCGTAGTGTCCAGAACTTTCGTAACTTCGGTCATGGTGGCGTCCGGCATGCTGGTGGAGTAGAGTTTCCGGATTTCGGAAGGTCCGGCAATATCTACAATCGAGTTGATCCAAGCGGCGCCGAGAATGGCAAGATCCTCCGGAAGAATTTGTTTTCCGGGATTGTCGAGCAAGCTCGCCACCTTCCGATGGCCGAGCCTCTGGTCGACTTTCGCGGCCGCCATGCCCAATTCCTCCCCCTTCTGTTCTCCCACAAGCGCCATGGCGGTCCACCGGGCAATCCTCGCGTTGCCGGGCCGGCCCCAGATGTTTTGCAGCAGGACCTGCGCGACGGCGGCAGGGTCTAGTTGGGGAGCGGAGCCTGTTAAATTCGTTTGAATCGTCGATCCGGAGACGGTGTAAGAAGGAGAAGCGCCGGGCGTTTCCGCGGCTGCCGGAGATTCGCTGTCGAAAATGATTCGGGCTTTCAACTTGGCATCGGCGGCGCCCAGTTTCCGGGCGAGCTTGGTGAACAGAGACTCCTGCTGCGCGATGAATTGCGTCATGCTTTGCTCCGATACGGCGCCCGGCGGAGTCAGGATTTCAAAGTGCGCGGATGTGGCCCGCTGCATGCGGGATTCGCGGATATAGCGTTGCAGCGGGCGTCCGAAAAAGACAGCGATCAGGACGAGTGCGGCTAAAATGAGGGTAAAGGCCGCCGCCAGTTTGGCGAATCCGCGTTCGGAGAAGTCTTTGCCGGTCATGAAGTCCTCGGTTGTGTGCCTTTCCGTCGTTTATTTCCGGGCCCGATGGTTTTCGCTCAGGGATTTTCCTTGTTCACGCCTTCGCGTGCCGCGCCACCGGCAGGTGTGGACGGGAAGTAGGAGTCTATATCGATATCAGGGAAACCGCGATTATTCAAATGCACATT
This sequence comes from Terriglobia bacterium, assembly GCA_963746945.1. Lineage (GTDB taxonomy): Bacteria > Acidobacteriota > Terriglobia > Acidiferrales > UBA7541 > Palsa-360. The sequence goes on from CAVVDG010000003.1 coordinate 600,559, forward strand.
CAGGCGCGCGGGGGAAATCGCGTTTTTAGAAAAAAGATAGCGGATCGATTCAAAAACCACCTGGTGCTCGGGTTCGAGGAATGCATGTGCCGCATAGGACTGCAAAAGTTCCAGGCGTGGCCCGCGCGGCGCCGACTCATCGCACAGCGCGCGGAGGACGCGCCGTTCAGCCGCGATTTGCTGTGCCCGGTCCAGGTGAGATTTGGCGGGCATAAAACCTCCCCCCTCGTGCGAACAGCTCCTTTGAAAATCGAGAAGATTTGTGTCCGCTGGCCTAGTCAACACCTACTTTATCCTACTGGGCCCTGTGCGCAGGGGGTTTGTTTGCCGGCGCGATTGGTTTGGGAGATGAATGGGATCGCAACCGGGCAGCGGCGGTCTTGGCCACTGGATTGGAAGGGTCCATTTCGAGTCCCTTCTGAAATTCGCGGAGTGCGTCCGCCGGATGGCCCGTGGATTCCAGCACTTGTCCCAAACCGATGTGGGCATCGCCCACAAATGGATCCATGGCAATCGCGCTACGGAAAGCGCGTTCGGCGCGGGGGAAATCCTGCCAGGAAAGATAAATGTCTCCCAGGTGGACGAAGGCTTCGGTGTTGGCGTCGGCCGCGGCGGACCGCTCGTATTCATTGCGGGCATCGTCGGAACGTCCCGAGGCCAGCAGGAATTTGCCGTAGCTATTGTGCGCGGTGGTGGAGAGAGGGGAAAGAGTTGTGGCGATGCGGTATTGCCAATCGGCTTCGGCGTTGCGGCCCAGCAGGGCCAGTGTTTGCGCGAGATTGACGTGCGCTGGCGTGTATGCCGGAAGGGCGCGCAACGCCCTGCGGGCATAATCCATGGATTCGATGTAGCGGGCCTGCTGACTGCGGAGCATCGCCAGATTGTTCAACGCAATCACGTTGTTCGGGCGGATCGAAAGGGACTGCAACCATTCGCGCTCCGCGTCGGCCATTCTGCCTTCGTCAAAGAAAACCGCTCCCAGGCTGGCGCGCATCAGGCTGGCATTGCCCTGCGTCTCGAGCGTCTGTTGGAAAAGGCTTTCATCCGTGCGCCAGACACGGTTGCGCCGGACGGTCCTGACCGCATAGAGAAGCGCGACAACGGCGAGCAATACCGGCACGGCTCGCGCGATCGGCTTGAAGGCGCCGGGCGATTCGGCGCTCCAGAGTTTCACGGCGCCCCATCCCAGCAGCCAGCAGAATCCCACCGAGGGCAAATACAGATAGCGCTCCGCGAACACACTGGCCGGCATCCAACGCGCGTTGAGCACGGGCGCGAGCGTCAGGAACATCCAGAGGAACGCGAACGAGAGAACCTGCGCGCGCTTCCACAAAATTCCAAACAGAAGACCGCACAGCGCAAGTCCTGCCAACCCAAGCAGGACCCTCGTATCGAGCAGATGCCGGCTGGGAGTAAAAACATAAAATGAGGAAAGCCGGACCGGCCAGATCAGCTTCCCGAGGTACCTGCCGATCAGAGAAATGGCCGACAGGCCGGTGTCGTACCACGAAAGATTCGGGCGTGAAACGACTCTGGCTATGCCACCCAGGATCAGGATGCGAACGCAGAAATACAGAGCGGCCATGCCCCAAAGCGGGCCGTAGCGCGAAAACTTTTCCCGCACCTCCGTGGTGGAGCGGTCTTCGCGGTAAAAGTGCTCGAACAGTGTTGCCAGTACCGGCAACGTCATCGCCTGTTCCTTCGAAAGCAGGGCCACCGCGAAGGTCGCGCACATCAGAACGCGCGCCCTGAGCCTGTGATCGCTTCCGGAAAGCCTCAGGTACAGCAGAAACGTCGCCAGATAAAACACGGTGAGTTCCAGGTCGGTGACCGCGGCGATCCAGGCCACGGGCTCGGTGTGAATGGGGTGCAGAGCGAACAACCCCGCCGCGACCAGCGCGACGCGCTCCCCGCTGAACCGCCGCAAAACGTAAAACACCATCCAGACCACAAAACCGTTCAGAACGAGATTCAAGAGGTGATAACTGAAGGGAATCGAACCTGCCACCTGATATGCCAGCAAATATCCCAACGACATCATCGGACGAAAATAGTTGCTGACGCCTTGCGCGCCCTGGAACGACCAGACCGTGGTTGTAAAAATCTGGCGGAGATACCGGAAGGAGTGAACGTAAGGATTGCTGACGACCTGAAAATTATCGTCGTAGACGAATCCGTTGAAAAGCGTGTTCGCGTATGGCAGGAAGGCGACAAGAAACAGGAGCACGAAGATAACGACTTCCCTGCGAGTTTCCGAAGACGGCTCTCGAAGAAACCTCGGGCGAACGGACATGCAAGGATGCTACTGGACCCGGGCCGCGGAAACCATGGCGGAACGCAGCCGCCGTGCCAGAAAAGTCAGCACAGTGGTTGTGATTACACGTCTGCGTATGTACCGGGCGTCACAACGCATTCCTGCCGGGTGCACGCCAGGTGATTGTGGAACGGGCGTGCTAGATGTCCGCCCGGGTAATCGCTCCCAGGGAAGCCGAACTCACCAGGGCCGCGTACTTGGCGAACACACCGGTCTTGTAATGCGGCGCGGGGGCTTTCCATTTTGCGAGACGCGATTTAATTTCTGCGTCGCTAAGATCCAGATTCAAACTTTTGGTGGCGAGGTCGAACACAATCGGATCGCCTTCGGCGACGATGGCGATAGGGCCGCCGCGCGCAGCTTCCGGCGCGACGTGTCCGGCCATCAATCCACGCGTTGCGCCGCTGAACCGGCCGTCGGTCAGCAGGGCAACGTCTTCGCCCAGTCCCTGGCCAACCAGGGCGGCCGTGAGGCCGAGCATTTCGCGCATGCCGGGGCCGCCGCGCGGGCCTTCATAGCGGACCACGACCACGTCGCCCTTCTTGATGAGTCCCTTCACGGCGGCGTCCATGGCGTCTTCTTCTCGATCAAAAACGCGCGCCGGACCGCGATGATGGGGCTTTTCATGGCCGGATGTTTTCAGCACACATCCTTCTGGAGCAAGGTTGCCCTTCAGGATCATCAGGCCGCCGGTGGTTTTGATGGGATCGGAGAGCGCGTGAACCACGTCCTGTCCCGGCTTTTCTTTCACCGTCATGGCCTCTTCGTCCAGGGTTTTCAGACTGGCCGTGATTTGTCCGCGATGAAGCAGGCCCGCGTCCAAAAGTCGCTTGGCCAGCAGGGCAGTGCCACCAGCATTGAATAGATCGACGGCCGTGTATTTTCCCCAGGGCTTCATGTCGGCGAGCAGGGGAGTTTTCGAGCTGATCTGGTCGAACTCCTCGATGCGGAGATCGATTCCAGCTTCTTTGGCCATAGCGAGCAGGTGCAGCACGGCGTTGGTGGAGCCTCCGGTGGCGACGACCGAGGTGATGGCGTTTTCAAACGCCTTGCGCGTGAGAATTTTGCTCGGCGTCACGCCCTTGCGAAGCAGGTCCATGACCATCGTGCCGGAACGGTAGGCGGCGTCGTCCTTGCGCGCGTCGGTGGCGGGCACGTTGCCCAATCCCATCGGTGTCAGTCCGATAAATTCCAGCGCCATGGCCATCGTGTTGGCGGTGAACTGGCCGCCGCACGCCCCGGCTCCGGGACATGCAACGCTTTCGATTTCCTTCAGGTCCGCGTCCGACATTTTTCCGGCGGCGTTCGCGCCGACCGCTTCGAACACATCCTGAATGGTCACATCATGGCCGTGAAAACGGCCGGGCTGGATGGAACCTCCATACAGCACGAGGCTCGGCAGATTCAATCGCGTCAGTCCCATGGCCGTGCCGGGAATGGTCTTATCGCATCCGGCCAGCGCGATCATCGCGTCGAACATGTAACCGCGTCCGACCAGCTCGATCGAGTCGGCAATCACTTCGCGGCTCACCAGCGAAGCCTTCATTCCTTCGGTGCCCATGGATTCGCCGTCGCTGATGGCGATGGTGTTGAACTCCATGGGAACGCCGCCGGCCGCGCGGATTCCTTCTTTCACTTTTTCCGCAAGGCGGCGCAGGTGAGAATTGCAGGGCATCACCTCGATCCAGGTGTTGGCGACGGCGACCAGTGGCTTGGTCAGATCCTCGTCCGTCATGCCGATGGCGCGCAGATAGGAGCGCGCGGGCGCACGGGAAGGTCCGTCAATCATGATGCGGCTATGTTCTCTGAGGCGTGAATCCATGATTCCTCCGAAAATAAAATAAGGTCTCAGCCTGGAAATCTGTTGACCAGGGGAGTTGGTGTTACCGCTCGTGCCGGTTCGACGGGAACGAGAATTTTCTGTCCGCGGGCCAATGCTTCCGTGTTCCAAAAGGTTGCGGAAAAAGGCCAAGGCCGCGCGCTTGCGGAACCGTCGCAACGGGCCCGCAAGCACGGCGCGATTTGTTCAGGAGCCTTACGCCCCTTCGGCGATTACGCGGTTCTTCTTCATCCAGGGCATCATCGAGCGCAATTGCGCGCCGACGGTTTCGATGGGGTGCTTCTGGCCGGCTGCGCGCAGCTGTTTGAAGCGCGGCATGCCGCTGGCGGCCTCGTTCATCCATTCCTTGGCAAACGCGCCGGACTGGATGTCCTTCAGGATGCCCTTCATGCGTTCCTTCGTGGCCTTGTCCACCACGATCGGGCCGCGCGTCAGATCGCCGTATTCGGCGGTATTGGAAATCGAGTAGCGCATTTCGGAAATTCCGCCTTCGTAGATCAGGTCCACGATCAGCTTCATTTCGTGGCAGCATTCGAAATAGGCCATCTCGGGCGCGTAGCCCGCTTCGACAAGTGTTTCGTATCCGGCCTGAATCAGCGCGGTGAGGCCGCCGCACAGCACGGACTGCTCGCCGAACAGGTCGGTCTCGGTTTCCTCACGGAAGTTGGTCTCAATCACTCCGGCGCGCGCGCCGCCAATGGCGCTGGCGTAGGCCAGACCGATTTTCTTGGCGTCGCCGGCGGGATCCTGATGGATGGCCAGCAGGCAGGGAACGCCCGCGCCCTGCAGGAACTGGTGACGCACCAGATGTCCGGGTCCCTTGGGCGCGACCATGAGGACGTTCACGTCCTTGGGCGGTTTGATGAAGCTGAAATGGATTCCGAAGCCGTGGGAAAACATCAGATATTTTCCGGCGGTCAGCACGGGTGCGATTTCGCTGGCGTAGACGCCCGGCGCGATCTCGTCGGGAACCAGAATCATGATGATGTCCGCATGCGCGGCCGCTTCGCGAACCGACATCACGCGCAACCCGGCCTTTTGCGCCTTGCCGACCGACGTGCTCGTGGGCTTCAGCCCGACAACCACGTCGCAGCCAGAATCGGCCAGATTCATGGCCTGGGCGTGACCCTGCGACCCGAATCCAATTACGGCAATTTTCTTATTCTTAATATCATTCAAATCCGCGTCTTTATCGTAGTAAGCCTGCACGTTTCCTCCTGTAACAGTTCATATAGTCACTATTTCAATCGTTAAAGATCTTTTTGCATCGCGCGACTTCTCACCAGGCCCGGAACACGGCAATCCGCCGCGTCTGCTGCGCCGGGCGCCCACACCTGCTCCCGGATCGGTCTGACGAATGACCGGACGGACTCGGGCGTTCCCCAAAAATTGCAAACTGTAATCGTGACACGCCAGGGGTCTTGCTGTCCACGATTCTATGCCTTTGCCTGGGGATAGCATCCCAGGATTTTCACCGAATCGGCATACTGTTTCAGTTCTTCCAGAGCCGCGCGCGTATTGGAATCCTTGAGCGACGCCTGCAGGTCCAGATAGAAGCAGTAGCTCCAGGGCGTGCCGGGAATGGGCCGGCTTTCGATTTTCAGCAAATTCAGATTGTGCTGCGCGAAGGCATTCAGCACCCGGCACAGCGAGCCCGGCTTGTGCGCCAGATGCAAGACCAGCGAGAGCTTGTCCGCGTTTGCCGCCACATCGGCGGAGGCGGCGAGCAACAGAAAACGCGTGTAGTTCTCCGGATGATCCTCGAGGTGTTCGCAGAGAATCTCTCCGCCGTAGACGGAGGCGGCGCGCCGGCTGGCAATGGCCGCATTTGCGGGATCCCCCGCGCGGATCACTTCGCGCACGCTTCCCGCGGTATCCTCCGCCGTCACTTTCTTGATGCCCGGGTGAGTGGCGAAAAATCGCTCGCACTGGGCGAGAGCAACCGGATGGGAAGAAACCTGGGTAATGCCTTCGAGCATCGCGCCGGGCACGCCGATCAGATTGTGCACGATTGGAATCACGACTTCGGCCTGAATGTGCAGGCCGCTGGAAATCAGCAGGTCATAAGAGCGGTGAACCGACCCGGCCAGGCTGTTTTCAATCGGGGCGAGAATGTAATCGGCAAGGCCCTCGTTCATGCTCGAGTACAGGGCCTCGAACGTGGGCCGTGGAACGAGTTGGATGTCCTCGCCAAGCAGTTTGACGGCCGCCTCTTCGCTGAATGCGCCGCGTTCGCCCTGAAAAGCGATTCTGGAGGATGCCGGAACGATCATTTTATCGGTCCATGGATATTGTGGATTGCAGAAAGCCGCCGGAACATAGGCACACAAACTATCAGGCGGCGAACCCGCGCGTCAAACGGCAGTTTGCGCGGAAGGATGGCGAAATTTGCCTCAAAAACCACCGGCACGACGGGAAGTCTCGTGTTCGGATAACTCAGAAGGAAAGACCGGATTACAACTTGTTCAAGCCGTCCAGGCCGGCCACCTTATAGGCTTCGGCGAACGTGGGGTAATTGAAGACGGTATCGCGGAAATAATCCATCGTGCCGCCAAGGGACAGCACGGCCTGTCCGATGTGCACAATTTCCGCGGCGTTTTCTCCGATGACGTGGACGCCAAGGACCTTGCGCGTGTCCGGGTGAAAGAGGATTTTCAGCATGCCCGTGTGGTCGCCGACGATCTGGGCCTTTGCCAGTTCCTCGTACTTGGAAATACCCACCTCGAAAGGAATGTGGGATTCGGTCAGCGTCGATTCGGTTTGTCCCACCATGGATATTTCGGGAATCGTGTAGATGCCGTAGGGCAGCAGCGCCTTGCTCATCTGGGCGGGCGCGCCAAAAATCTGGCAACTGGCAAGGCGGCCCTGCTCCATGGAAGTGGATGCGAGGGAAGGGAAACCGATGACGTCTCCGGCAGCGTAGATGTTCGGGACGGACGTCTGGAAACGCTCGTTCACTTCCAGTTTTCCGCGCGACCCCGGGGAAAGCCCGGCGGCCTGCAGATTCAGCAGGTCGGTATTGGCCTGGCGTCCCACGGCATACATCAGGCTGGAGGCGTGAATGTGTTTGCCGCTGTCCAGATTGGCTACGACGCGGCCGCGCTGGTCGGTTTCAATGGCGGTAACTTTTTCGCCGAGACGGAAGATGGCGCCCTGCCGGCGCATGTGGTAGCGCAGGGCTTCCACAATTTCGGAATCCACAAAATCCAGCAGTGTGGGCCTTTGATCGATCAGGGTGACTTCCACGCCCATGGCCACCAGCATCGAGGCGTATTCCAGGCCGATCACGCCGCCACCCACGATGATCAGTTCCTTGGGGATTTCATCCATTTGAAAAAACTGGTCGCTGGCGATGATTTTTTTTCCATCGAAGGGGATGTCGTGGGGATGCGTTGGCCGGGTGCCGCAGGCGATGAGAATGTGATCGCCATGGAGCATGTGCGCTTCCGTGGGTCCCTGCACTTCCAGAGTGTTGGGGTCGACGAATTGAGCGACGCCGCAGAGCAGGTCAATCCCGTTGCGGCGGAGCTGGTCGCGGACGACTCCGGTTTCGCGTTCGACCACTTGCGTGACGCGCGCGGCCAGGTCGCGAATCGAAATCCGGGCCTTTACGACGTAATCGTTTCCGTAAAACGAGCGGTGCCGGAACCCGGTGAGGTGGAGAATCGCTTCGCGCAGCGTCTTGCTCGGAACGGTCCCTCCGTGAATGCAAACGCCGCCGACCATATCGTTGCGGTCCACCATGGCCACGCGCTTGTCCAGCTTGGCCGCGGCGATCGCCGCCTTTTGCCCCGCCGGTCCACTGCCGATGACGATGAGGTCGTACCGGACCGGATGCATCACGCGTCGTCCATTCGATTCCAGCTCGCTGTCTGTCCACACCGGTATTTTTTCCCAGGATCGAGATGCGATCGATTCCACCCGAGCAGTGCCCTATGCAGTCCCCTGAGCAGTGTAAGAGAGCGCCGCGACAGAAACAATCCTATGATCGTCAAACAATCGCCGAAAATGAAATCGACGCGCAGGCATTCTACAACCAATCCCGACCTAAGTGTTGTCATCGCAACATTTTTGCGCGGACATCCAGAGAGCCGGAAGATCGGACCCATCGAGAAATTGAATCGCGAATCGCGCCTGCTCGGCGGTTTTTCAGCTAATGAATCAGTCTCCCCGCATTTGAAAACCTTCCGGAATCGAAATCGTGTCACAATGATCCTCGGAAGGTCGGGGGAGGAAATTGAAATGAAACGATGGATGGGTGTCTATATCGTCGCGTTCGCCTGCGTCATGGCGGCGGGGTGCGGCACGAAGGGGAACGATCAGGCTGCCATACGCGCAAGCATTGAAAAGCGATTGAATGGCCGGGCGGACCTGAACCTGGGCGCCATGGATCGCGAAGTGAAAAGTATTACCGTCAATGGAGACCATGCCACCGCGCAGGTGGAGTTCCGCGTGAAGGGCGGCAATACGGGAATGGAAATCGAGTACACCCTGGAACGCCAGGGCAAGGACTGGACCGTTCTGAACAGCCAGCCCATCGGCATGAACAATGTTCATGAGAACATGGGCCAGATGCCTTCCGGCAGTCCGGAATCCGGGGGCCAGCAGGTTCCTCAGGGACACCCGCCGGCAAACTGACCGCCGGCAGCCGGGAGGCTGGCCATCGCTGTTTGCCTGGCTCAAGTTCCTGTACATTCGCTATATGATCGCGATGCACCATCGCGTTGTACAATCACGATGTACCATCGCGATGAGGGGTTCCATGAAAATCCTTCCCACCATCACAATCGCGGTCCTGCTGTCGGGGCTGAGCGTCAGCCTGTTGGCGTATCAGGGCCGCATGTTCGAGAGAGAACGGGAATCGCCGCTGCCTCCGGTCGACGCCCATGAAAAAGCGGAATGGACGTTTGCGCGATTTCATTATCCGTCTGGACGCAGATTCGGCCGTTTTCGCGGCTTCCGGCTTTGGGCGGCGGATTATCCGAAAGCGGACCGGCAGTTTGTCATGGGCGTGCGGCGCCTCACGCGCCTGCATGCGCGGGGCATGGAACAGGTTGTGGATGCGGATTCCGACGATCTGTTCAACTGGCCATGGATTTATATGGAGCACGGTTCGGGGTGGAGCCTCAATGAAGCGGAAGCCGCGAGACTGCGCGAATATCTGGTGAAGGGCGGGTTCCTGCTTGCCGACGATACCCATGGCGATTACGAATGGGAATCGCTTGCCCGCGGCCTGGAAATGATCTTTCCGGACCGCCCGATCGAAGATCTCAGCAACGCGGACGAAATTTTTCACACGATGTACGACCTGGGCGAAAAATTTCAAATCCATGGGACTCGTTTTATCTGGGGCGGCCGTCCGTACTCGCCCGACAGTGTCGTGCCGAAGTGGAGAGCCATTCGCGACGACCAGGGCCGCATCGTGGTGGCCATCTGCCACAACTCGGACGTGGGCGACGCCTGGGAATGGGCTGACAGTCCCGATTATCCGGAGAAGGAAACCTCGCTGGCCTACCGCATCGGGATCGATGACATCCTTTACAGCATGACGCATTGATTTCCGGATCGCGCCGGAAAACGATGGGACACATTGAGAGCCAGATAGGGCCAGATTGAGCCAGATTGAGCCAGATTGAGATTGACGCGAAATTGCTGCGGACGTATGTTTTCCCAACGCTGGATCGAAAAATGAAAATTCAGGTTTCGGGTGTTCCCCTGCGGAGCGCCGCGCGCCTGTGCGATATAGAACAAGGGAGCCGAGAACATGACAAACAAGTGCGAAGGCGGGAGTTTTCAACTGATTTTGCTTCTGCTGCTGGCGGCATTCGCCCCCCTGCCAGCCGCGGCGCAGGCTTACCCGCCGAATGGACCGGCCATCCCGCCCATCGCGTTGACCGGAAGCGCGCCGGACCAGGAGCCTGCTCCCAATCCCCCGGACCAGCAATCCGCATGGAACATGGAACTGGCAGGGTACAACGACCTGCAAGGCCGCTCGGCCTACCAGCCCATCATCATTCACCAGGATGGCCGCGAAATCGCCTATGTCGGGCACCACACGGGCACTGCGTTGAACCCGCTCACCGGCGTCGTGGAACCCAACGGAACTTCGATCGTGGACGTCACCGATCCCGCGCATACCAAGTACCTGGCCCACATTCCGGGGGCAGGCGGTGAAGGGGAAGAAGCCGGCGGCGCGCAGATGGTGCGCGTGTGTAGCGGGAGCGTACTGCCGCATGGTGTGCCGGGAAAATGGTACCTGTTGCGGCCTCTTGGTTTGACGGCGCATGAAATCTACGACGTCACCGATCCGGCGCACCCCTCCCGCCTTACGGTGGTGGTGGATGGCCTTACCGGCACGCACAAAAGCTGGTGGGAATGCGATACCGGGATCGCCTATCTGGTTGCCAATAAAGCGTCGGAAGGGTGGAAGGGCGGCAATCATTTAAAAATTTATGATCTGAGCAATCCCGCCAAGCCCGTCTACATTCGGGACTTCGGCCTGCTCGGCCAGCAGCCGGGCGCGACATCGCACGAAGGCCTGATTCCGGCAATCGGTGTGCACGGACCGGTTTCCGCTGGAGTGGAAAAAAACCGTGTCTATGTGGCCTACGGCACTGGATCGGACGGAGTGATTCAGATTCTGGACCGAAAGAAACTGCTGACCGCTTTCGAAAATCCCCTGAAGCCGACGACAGAGGAAATGCTCGCGCCGCAGGTGGGCTACATCACGATGTCGCCCGACCAGGGTGCGCACACAACTTTTCCCGTGTTTGGCCAGCCGGTCCCCGAATTTCAGGACTACCAGGCGCTGAAGAAAAGGAACCTGCTGATCGTGCCGTCGGAAGCATCGCGGGGAGATCACTGCGCCCCCAACGCGAACGGCAGCCGTGCGGGGCCCCACCTGGCCTTCCTGCTGGACATCAGCAACGAAGCCGCGCCGTGGCCCATTGCGACGTTCCGCGTGCCGGAAAACCCGGGAGATTTCTGCGGGAAGGGAGGGCGGTTCGGCACACACTCAGTGGCTGAATCGTTTTATCCGCCGTATTACGGAAAACTCGCCATCTTTTCCTGGTTTAACGCGGGCACCCGCGTTTTCGATATTCGCGACCCGTTTGCCGTGCGGGAAGTTGCCTACTTCATTCCCGCGCCGAACAAAAACACGATGGCGTTTTGCCCGGATGGCGTCAGCCACCCGGACGGCGATCCCAAGATCACCGCCGCATGCCACAAGGTGATTCAGACGAACAACGTGGAGGTTGACGATCGCGGCCTGATCTACAGCGCGGACCGGGCCGGCACGGGACTGCATATTATGCGGCTCACCGGGCACGCCAAGGAAATCGTGGAAGCGAAGTAAGGTTTTCTTGCGGTGATCGCAAGCGACATAAACATGGAGTGATCCCAAACGACGATCACATGGGGTGATCACGAACGACGATCCGGCAAATTCCCGGGCACTGGCGCGCCGGGCGCCCAGGAAAATCATCATTGCCGGCAAGGTAAGGCCGTCCACTAGTGAAGCTTGTTTTGTGCCGCCCCCGACATCATAATGGCGTGTAGACCATGTCAAAGAAAACCATCCTCATCGTTCTGGTAGCGGCTACCGGGGCGCTCCTGTTTGCCGGCGTCTTTTATATGAATCGCGGCGAAAAGGGGGCTCTGGGCGTTTCGCGAGTTTCTGCCGCGGAGGCTTCCGCCCCGCCATCTCCTGCCGCGAACGCTCCCGTGATCCGCTTCGTGAAGAATCCGGAAATGGCGCCTCCCATGCAAGCCCGGGACATTCAGGGCCGGCCGGTCACCAAGCAGAACTGGGGCGGCAAGGTTGTCCTGGTGAATTTCTGGGCCACCTGGTGCCCTCCCTGCCGCATGGAGATTCCGGAACTCATCGAGCTGAAGAAGCAGTTCGGAGATCGCCTGCAGATCGTGGGAATATCCGAGGACGACGATCCTCCCGCAAAAGTTTTGAAGTTTGCCCAGCAGCAGGGCATGACCTACCCCGTCGTGATGTATACGCCGAAACTCGTTGCCTCCTATGGGGGCGTTCCAGCGCTGCCCACTTCCTTTCTGATCGATACACAGGGAAGAGTCGTGCAAAAGCATATCGGGCTGTATCCCATAGAATCCTATCAGCGGGAGATTCGCGCATTGTTGGGCCTGCCGACCGATGCCCGGATCGAGACGTTTGAAGACGACGGGCAGATCTTCCTGAAGAATGCGGCGAACGCCACGGAACTTCCAGGCGTGGATTTCTCAGGTCTGACCCCGGAGCAGAAAAAGCGCGCCTTGCGGCGGCTGAATGCGGAAACCTGCACGTGCGGTTGCGGCCTGACGATATCTCAATGCCGCGTCAATGATTCCGCGTGCCCCATCAGCGCCAAGCTGGCCGCGCAGGTGGTGGCAGAAGTTGCACGCGGCGGAAAAAAGCCTGCCCGTTCGCCAGCTTCCAAAGGGACCAGGTCCATCACGGACTAAACGCGCGCCGCTGCTTTCCCGGTTTTGAATTTCGAGCCATCCTTGTGAAGACGCGGAAGCGCGTTGCGCGCGCTGCATGGAAAGGGAAGGAGATCGAGAATGATGGAAACATTTGCGAAAGGGCTGGCCGTGTTTTCGGTCCTGCTTCCTTTCTGGGGCGGCGCGGCGTGCAACTCCTCCAGCGGAATCGTGGCGATTCCCGATCCGAAGCTGGACCATCCCCTGGCCGCGGCGAAAGGCCGGGAAACGGCCGTCGTGGCGGGCGGATGTTTTTGGGGCATCCAGGCATTGTTCGCCCGCGTGAAAGGCGTGATCCGGGCAACTTCGGGTTACTCCGGGGGAGCGGCGAACACCGCGCAGTACGAAAAAGTCTGTTCGGGACGGACCGGGCATGCCGAAGCGGTCGAAATTATTTTTGACCCGTCGCAAATTTCCTACGGGCAGCTTTTGAAGGTGTTTTTCTCGGTCGCGCATGCTCCGACGGAATTGAACCGGCAGGGGCCGGACGTGGGCACGCAGTATCGCTCGGCGATTTTTTACACGTCGGAAGAGCAAAAACGGATCGCGCAGGCGTACGTGCAGCAACTCGACGCGGCGAAGGTGTTTACAGGGCCGATTGTGACGCAGATCGTTCCTCTGGACGCGTTTTACCCGGCGGAAGAATATCACCAGGACTATATGGACCAGCATCCTGAAAATATGTACATCGTGATCAACGACCTGCCCAAGGTCGAAAATCTGAAAAAACAGTTTCCCGCATTATTTGTCGAAAAAAAGTAATCCTCGCCGGCTCCCCTAGTTCGCAGCGCTTGCCGCACTGCCTTTTTTCCATTTGATGCCGCATCCCACGCTCGGCTTCTGATCCGCCGCCTGGGGGCGTCCTTCGATCGCCGCGTCCAGCGCCGCGCGAAGATCCGACCCGGTGACGGAAATTCCGTTTTTGGGGCGGCTGGCGTCGTATTGCCCCCGGTAAACGAGGCGGCGATCGCGATCGAACAGGAAGAAGTCGGGTGTGCATGCGGCATGGTATGCCCGGGCCACGTCCTGACTCTCATCGTAAAGATAGGGGAACGTATATCCGGCAGTTTGGATTTCTTCCGCCATTTTTTCCGGCCCATCCTCGGGATAGGTTTCCACGTCATTGGAACTGATGCCCACGACGGCCACACCGCGCGCCTGATATTCCCTGGCGAGTTGGGCGAAGCTCGATTGCAGATGCTTCACGTAAGGGCAGTGATTGCACATGAAGACGACAAGCAGCGCGGATGCGCCGGTAAAATCATCGAGCGAAACTTGTTTTCCGCCTGGATCGGGAAGCCGGAAGTTCGGAGCGACGGTTCCCAGCGGTAGCATTATGGATTGTTCAGCCATGGCATTGTCCCTCCACTTTAAAAATTATCACAGGTTGCGCGCAAACGGAAAACGGTGAAATCACGCCAATGACTTTCATCTGCGACTTCGAATTAATGAGTCGTAGCCGCAGCGGGAATGAGCTGTCACTCCTTGAATTCTTGAAGAAAGAGAGGCCAGCCCCGCACCCTTGAACAGGACACAAGGCTGCGGAAATTTAAACTTCAAAATCGCTCAAAGCCTGGCCCACCCGCCCAATATCTTGCCACAAGCCACTGAAAGATTAGCCGGGCCGACGAGACTCGAACTCGCGACCCCCCTGCGTGACAGGCAATTTAGGTTAAATCTAATTGGTTTTCGTAGTATAGCTTACGAACCGCACAGCGCCTTCTAGTCCGCACAATGATACCTAATGAGACCTGAAAAATGACCAACGGGGCTGTCTCCCCTTGCGATGCCTCTTCAGTCTCTTCTATGGGTTGAGTTTTACCTTATGCCAGGAGGACCGAAGCGTGTTTCGGAGCTAATCGAGATTGGAGAAGGAAAAGGGCATGCAGTTATGAACCCGACTGAAGCGTTGCAAGACAAACCGGTCAGGTATAAATTACCGATCGACCGGAAGGCACAATGGAAACTCCAGCCTACTCGTTTTGAACAAGACAAAGGGGGTTCAATGCTCACGCGAATGCTGCTCGGATCGTTCCTGACTTTCTCCATGCTCAGCCTTGGCGCTCTGCCGGCACACGCCCAAAACGACGATTTTTACAAACAGCAAACCATCAAGTACCTGAAGGGTACCGATGCGCTCAAAGACCTGCGCGGTTACCATTTCGCGCCCATCCCTGACGGGATTAAAACCGGTTACATAAAGAAAGGCGCCGGCAACTTCCAAGATGCCGTCTTTCATCTGGAGAAAGGCTACGCATACGCCTTCGTCGGCCAATGCGACTCGGATTGTCATCAACTCACGTTTCAACTTTTTAATCAGGATGGCGATCAGATCGGTTCCGATCAGACCAACGGGGACACGCCGGCCATTTGGCTCCTGGTAACACATTCAGGGGACTATCGAATCCGGGCGACGATGCCAAGCTGCGGGGGCTTTTTCGGCTGTTATTGGGCAGTAGAAGCGGTATCCAAATAAAGGGCAAGACCACTAAAAATGTCAGCCCGTGCGATACGTAGAAATCCCGGTTGCCTTGCGATTGGAAATGAATTCGGGATTTTTCTATGCAACAGGACGGCATTCCTTCGGGTCGAAATATCGAAGTTGCCCCACAATCGATGCGCCAAGAACTGATTGACCTCTTCTTTGCGCTTGCCGAAGATAGCTACTGGCCTATCAGGAGAGCGCATTCATCGAGTAGTGTGTCGAAGTTTTGGAGCTGGTGCCGCTGGCCAATGCGGGTGGCCCGGGCTTTGATTTGGAATTTGAAGTGAAGGGTGCCCGAGTTTTCAGTTTTTGAAGGCTGGGGTTTTTGACGTGATCTTCATTCCCAGATCAACCCACGGCATTCGAAATCAAACATGAAGTGCCCCGTAGATTTTAAATTCCGACGTCTCGACCGACGAAATCTCTGGTTTAATGCGCCAGCGGGTTTGGCCGCATCTGGAACTTCACGGCCTTGCTGGTGGTTCCTTTGCCGCCCTCGATGTGCCAGGGGGTGCGCGTGGCGTAGGTGGACCACAGGCCCCTGCCTTTCCAGCCGGTATTGGGGTCGTCGATGCGCGCGTCCATGTTCTTGGCGAAGAAACCCATCGGATAGGGAACGCGCATGACCGTGAATTTTCCTGTGGCCGGATTCAATACTTCCAACGAGTCCGTACCGTTTCCCGTGGCGATGGGCGTATTCTTGCCCATGCCGAATACGTCGAATTGATCGACCCAGTCGTAATAGTTCGTATCGGCGCTGCCCATGTCGGTGACGCCTGCGAAGCTGGGGCCGGGCACGCGATACAGCGTCCACCCTTCGGGGCATTGCTGGCCGGTGGCGGTAGGACCGTTGAGCGGGCCTTTGCACTTGCGGCGGTCGAAGCTGGCGAAGTGTCCGCTGGCCAGGACTGTCCAGACCACGCCGTTGCGATCGATATCCATTCCGCGCGGGGAATAGCCCTGCACCGGCGCCTTCGGATTCTTCCACGGCAGTTCATAAATTTCAGCGAGCGCTGTGTGCACAGGGTCCGGGCCGGGATTCAGGCGCACAATGGCTCCCGGAAAGCCCAGCACCGTGCCCCAGATCGATCCATCGGCGGGACTCACGTTGACGCCGTAGTAGCCCACCTTGATGCGCATGTCCTTGGACGGATCCATCGGCTGGCCTGGCTCGGTGTAAGCGTCGCGCTTTCCGTTGCCGTTGGTATCCAGGATGAACGGCGTCCAACCCTGCGACTTCTGCTCATCGTGGGTTTGGTCGAACATTTTCGTATTCAGCCAGCCCTCGGTATCGCCTCCCGGATTGCTGAACCAAAGCGTGTTGTCAGCATCCTCGGCAAACATCAGGTGCTGCGAGGTGGCGCACAAGTTGATCAGCGTCCATTTGCCGGTCCTGGGATCGTAGACGTTGGTTTGGCGCGAGCTTCTGTTGAGCGGGAAAGCGATTGCCGCCGGCAGGGTCGATCCCTGCTTGCAGAAGGCGGGATTATCCCGGCCGCGCGTCGCCGCCGCTGTCCAGATCCTGCCCTGGGAATCCATCTCCAGGCTGTGCGCGGTGGCCCGGCCGAGAGCGGCCTGTTCGTTTCCCCAGTAGGGCGAGGGCATAAGCAGATTTTCCGGCTCGGCCATGGGCGTTCCGGGCTTGGACGGAATGGGAATCTGGGTAAATGAGTTTTTCACCGGATCGAGAACCGTCATGAAGTCCGAACTGTCTTCATGGACGCCGTAAACCTTGCCGTTGGGATTCATGCTCGGATTCCTGCGATCAACGGAAATCACATCGTGGAAATATTCTTTCGGCCCCGCCCAGTCCCATTGGGTGATGACGACGTTGCGTTCCATGCCTTGCGGGCGCGGCGGGGCCGGCGGCAGAGCGCCCGCCTTGATGCGATCGGTCCAGTCGGCCAGGTCTTCCATGGCGCGCTTCATGCCCAGTCGAGCCGCCGTGCTGGCCATCTGCGGGCCTACCTGCGCCGATTGGATGCGCCTTTCCCAGGCCGCGACGGAGGTGTCAAACGCTCCCAGGCTGCTGGGAATTTCGCGCGTGGCCTTGTCGCCCAACTGGTGGCAGGCTTCACAGCCGTCGGTTTTCATCCCTTCGATCCATTGGCCCTGGCTCTTGATACTCGGGGAAATGCCGTTGCCTTTCTCTCCCGTGCCGGGGAAATCGCTTTTCGGAGGAATGTGCAGCAGGGAATACCAGTAGGCGGCCGGATAATACTGCGCCGCCGCGCGCGCATCGGGAGCGATCACGGCTTTCAGGTTCAACGTTTTTCCCGGCGCCGTCTGCACCTTGGGGGAATCCACCAGGCCGTAGCCGCGAACCCAGACATCGTAATTCGCCTTGGGGAGATCGGGTACGACGTAGCGGCCCTGCTCGTCCGTCACGACAATTTTGCGGTAGCCGGTGGGAAGATCCCTGGTTTCGGCGATCACCCAAACGCCCGCTTCCGGGCCTTTCGAACTGGTCACCACGCCGCCAATGTCGTTCGCGTCGATTTTAATTTGCTGCGGCGGGTTGGGCGCGGTCTGCGCAGTCCGCGCGAGCCCCAGCAGTGCCACAAGGCTGATCCCCAGAGTGGCGAAAACTGAAAAGTTTTTTGTCATGACGAGCGATCTCCTTCAGTAACCAAAGATGGACCAGCACACACGCAAACGAGAATTGGGGGCGACACGGATTGAAATGTAATCTCCGCGAAATCGTATGCTTGGCCGAAAGTGTTGTCAATCGGTGGTTTAGAGAGGCCATGCAAGTGGGACAGGCTTCAGCCTGTCGGAGTTCGGTTTTCTCGAAAATGCAAGGCAGACAGGTTGAAGCCTGTCCTACCAAACGGCGGGAAACGGTTGCCTGCGTCCGTGACGCTTCGGGATTCTGCATTTGAAATTCACGTGACGATAACGACGCAAAGGTGGGTGCGCATGCTTATGTATCTTAAGCATGGGTGCTTGCAATCAGGATTACCGTGTATGTGGAAATGGTGCCGGGGGGCAGAGTTGAACTGCCTACGCCGGCCTTTTCAGGGCCGCGCTCTACCGGTGAGCTACCCCGGCACCGGGGCAGTAAAAGATTCTACGGGCGGGGGGAACGAGTGTCAATTGAGAGTACGGATTCATTTTAAAAGACGGGAGTTAGAAGCAGCGGGCGCGGCGCGTGTTTTCGCGCGCCGCGCCCGCTGCAGATTACCGCAAGGAGTGATCGACTTCGCGCATCCAGTCCTTCGCCTTGAGCACTTCGCGCGGCTTGGTGCCGTCGGGAGGGCCGACAATGCCGTCTTTCTCCATGATGTCGATCAGGCGCGCGGCGCGGCCGTAGCCGATGCGCAAGCGGCGCTGCAGCGTGGAAGTGGACGCGCGTCCAGCTTCGCAGACCACGCGCACGGCATCCTGGTAGAGAGCGTCATCGACATCTTCCCCTGCCGGTTCGCCGTCCGGGCCTGTGGAGCTTTCCTCTCTGGGCGCTTCGAGCAGGCGCTCGTTATAGACAGCCTTGGCCTGTGAGCGCCAGTGATCGCACACCGCCGTGATTTCGTCCTCGGTGACGAAGGGGCCGTGCATGCGGTTGAGGCGCGCCGAACCAGCCGGCAGATACAGCATGTCGCCGCGTCCCAGCAGCGATTCCGAACCGTTGGCGTCCAGAATCGTGCGCGAGTCCACTTTGCTGGCCACGCGGAACGATATGCGGGCGGGGAAATTCGCCTTGATCAGGCCGGTGATGACGTCCACCGAAGGGCGCTGCGTGGCCAGGATCAGGTGAATGCCCACCGCGCGGGCCATCTGCGCCAGGCGCGTGATGGATTCCTCGACGTTGTTGGTATCGACCATCATCAGGTCGGCGAGTTCGTCGATGATGATGACGATGTAGGGCAGGGGCTTGTGCTCGGAGCTTTCGTTATCTTCAAACAGGGAAAGCGACTGGCCCTTCTGGAACGTGCGGTTGTACTGGTCAATGTTGCGGACGCCGCGTTCGGCAAGAAGTTTCAGGCGCGTTTCCATCTCGCGCGTGGCGTTGCGCAACACGTTGGACGCCACTTTGGGATCGGTGACGACGGGCGCCAAAAGGTGCGGAATGTCTTCGTACAGGCCAAGCTCCAGGCGTTTCGGGTCGACCATCACCATTTTCAGTTCGTCCGGCGTGGCTTTGTAGAGCATGGAGAGAATCAGCGAATTCAAGAAGACGCTTTTGCCGGTGCCGGTCGATCCGGCGATCAGCAGGTGGGGCATCTGGGAGAGATCGGAAACGCGGTTGCGGCCGATCAGGTCCTTGCCGAGCGCCAGCGTCATTTTTGAGGGAGAGTTGATGAATTCCGCAGATTCGATCTGCTCGCGCAGCGCGATCGTCTGGCGGTGGACGTTCGGGACTTCAATGCCCACCGTGGATTTCCCGGGAATGCGCTCGATCAGGATGGATTCCGCCTTAAGGGCGAGGCAGAGATCCTCGGCCAGGCCCGTGATGCGGCTGTACTTGATGCCGGCCTCGGGCTTCAGTTCATAGGTGGTGACCACGGGACCCGGGTTGATCTGCGTGATGCGCCCGCCGATATCGAACTCCTGGCACTTTTGCTCGATCGCGTGAGCGCGTTCTTTGAGGTCGTCCTCATCGATTTTCTCATTGTGCGGCGCCGGTCGGAGCAATTCCGGGGAGGGCAGCCGATAGTTTGTGGCTCCCTTGACGACGCGGGCCGTGGACAGCGCTTTGGGAGATGCGGGTTTCTCTTCATTGTGGAAGATGATGGTTCGCGCGCGCTTGGATTCCTCCGGCTCGATTTCCCTGCGGGCTTCGCGGTCGGTGACGGCGCTGGCATCCACCTCGGCCACGGTCTGGCCGGGGATGGGAGGACGCCCCTGCACCTTGATCTGTTCAAGGCGCTTGCGCATGCGTTCCTGTTCGCGGACTTCTCGCCAGTTGTCATAGCGGTGCCTGAGCGGGGCGATGAAATTCAATCTGCTCAGCGGGCCGCGCAGCGATTCGTGCGTTTCGATGAAGGAAAATTTCGTCGTCAGAAACAGCGCGACAAAAAACAGAGCCAGGGCCACGACGTTGGCGCCCACCGTATTGAACGCGGCGCCCAGCCCTGCTGCAACCAGATGTCCCAGCAGTCCGCCGGGGGGAATCGCCCCGCGTACATCGGGCACATGCCAGAGCGTGAGCAATGCCGGAAGCATCAGCACCAGCATCGAGCCGCCTACGACCTTGATGACAGGCGATTCCACAGTCTGGCTGCGGAACCAGCGCGACCCGACCAAAAAGATGCCCACAGGCAGCAAAAACGCCGCATAGCCGAAGACCTGGAACAGCAGATCCGCGCTGTAGGCCCCGACCGGCCCGATCCAGTTGTGAGCGGACTGCAGGCCGGGCGATTGCGCCGATACATTGAAAGACGGGTCGTGCGGGCTGTAGGAAATCAGGGCCAGCGCCATCAGGACGGCAATGGTCACGCCCAGAAAGCCGATCAATTCATTCAGACGGTTATTTTCCGTTGGGGTCAAAACGCGCACACAAGTCTCCTCGCAATGGGGGAAGGTGCTCGTCGCGGAAGGGTGCGCGGGCGCTGACGCGCGGGTCCCATCTGGAAGTGCACGAGCAACGCATCGACTATACCAAAGCCGGTCCTGCAGGCAAGCAAGATGTGAACAGAAAGTAGTGGTTCAGTTACCGATCGGCGAACTCAGGGAACGCCTCGAAAGACGGCAGGAGTGCCGGCGGGCCATACTGCCCGCCCGCGCGAAAATTTCAAACCGGCCGTGCGCGGGGGGCCAGGTTCCCGCCATGCGTTTACGATTTTCCCGGCGCCGAATGAAAGGGGTCGGATTCCGGCATTCCGGAAGCAGGCTCCGGGCTGGCAATGTCCAGATTCACCACGATGGGTTCCTGTCCGCTCCGGACAATCACCGCTTCCACGGGCATGTCGGTACGTGCGTTGAGTTCCTGATGGGGCACATACGGAGGCACGTAGACGAAGTCGCCGGGGCCTGCCTCGTCCACAAATTCCAGGTGATCTCCCCATCGAAAGCGCGCGCGCCCACTCACCACGTAAATCACGGTTTCCAGCGCTCCGTGATGGTGCGGACCCGTCCTGGCATTGGGATGCACGACGACGGTTCCCGCCCAAAGCTTCTGCGCGCCCACACGGGCGTGTGATATCGCCTCGGCGCGCGTCATGCCCGCGGTTTGCGCGGTGTCGGTGCCAAGTTCTCCGGCTCGAACAATCCGGAGGCCGTGGTGCTCCCAATCCGGTTTTTCACTCTGCTCGGAATCTGTCATTGCGTCTCCCTGTCTGAAACTTTGATAAGCCTACTATGGGATTTCCGAGCTTCCAACAGCGAAGTTGATCGGTTCAGAATGTGCAGGACGGCAAACGCTAGGGGAAGCGAGGAAAAAAGTCGCGAATCGGATTTTAGTGACGCGGGTTTCCGCCTGAGGATTTTTGCTCGAGCCGATCCAAAATTCACGCGCTGTAACCCGCGCTACTGGCGATGTTGTGAGTATTTGTTAATATGTGAAAGGAGCCGCAATCACTGCTAGCCAGTGAGTCTTGCCACCCACAGCAGGACGGCAAGGCCCGCGACGATGCGGTATACGGCGAAGGGCACAAACCCGTGCTTCCTTACGTAGGCCATGAACCATGCGACCGACCCGTAGGCGACGATGTAGGAAACGACAAAACCGATAGCCAGGACGATCCATCCGTGCGCGTCGATCTGCGATACGCCGATGGGGTTTCCGGCTTTTCCGCTGAGCGATTTCAACAGGTCGTAACAGGTCGCCACGACCATGGTGGGGATGGACAGAAAAAACGAAAATTCCAGCGCCGACGCGCGCGACATCCCGGCCAATTGCCCGCCGCCGATGGTGGACATCGAACGGGAAGTTCCCGGAAATACGGCCGAAAGAATTTGGCACGCTCCGATCCAGATGGCCTGGCCCAGGCTCATGTCTTCCATGTGCCAGACATGAACCCGGCTTTCGGGCGCGCCGGGTCCGGCAGTCTCGGACTTCGCGTTCCTGGCGTCGATCACCCACATGGCGATTCCACCGACCAGCAGGGAAACGCCCATGATGTAAAGGCTTTCCAGGTGCTTGCCAATCACCTTGGTCAGCAAAAACGCGGGAATGGCGGTGACCACGAAGGCGATGGCGGTGAGGCTCAAGGGATGCGTGAAAATTGTGCGATCGCCGCGCTCACCCCGGGGAAACGTGGAAATGAATTTAGCGATACGTTCGCGGAAATAGACAGGGAGGCACAGGATGGCCCCCAACTGGATCACAATCGTGTACATCTTCCAGTAGCCGTCGGACATGGGGACTCTCATCAACGCTTCGGCGATGCGCAGATGCGCGGTCGAGCTGACGGGTAAGAATTCGGTGAGTCCTTCTATGATTCCCAGGACTACGGACAGAAGATAAGCGTTCAAGTTCCCTCCGGCGCTCGCCGCAACGTCTTTTGCATTTCCAAGGCGTCGAGCCCACGGCCATAGTAATTCGCGATGATGCCCGATTGACGATAGCCATGCTTTGCCCACAAAGCAATTGCAGGATTGTTGGTTGTTGCGGTTTCTAGAACCATGCATTGCGTCCCATGCGCGGCGGCGTCCTGCTCGGCGGCCTGCAGAAGCATGGTGCCGACATTGCGGCGGCGGTAGGGTTCCCGCACGTCCAGCGTGATGATGTGCGCGACGTAGGCGGCCCGCTCGGTCAGGATAAATCCAGCGACTTCGTTCGTTTCAACGCCGGGCACGTCACCGGCGATTTCCGCGACCAGGCAGCAGGCGCCTTCGGAACGCAGATAGCTTGCCATCTCCCTGCGTCCATAGGCGATCCCTGGAGGGAAACACTCCTGGTCGATGCGATGCAGCGACTTAAAATCGGAGGGTTGGTAAGGGCGCAAGCGGATCTCGGGAAGCTCCACGCTGAAAACTCACAATTCGAGGATGACGGGGAGGATTAACGGGCGCTTCGAAGTCTGTTTCTTGAGATAACGGCGCAGATCGACGCGGATTTTTTCCTTGATGACGCTCCAGTCGGTCTTTTCCTCGGCGTTGGACTGCTCGACCGTGCGCAGGACGACGTCGCGCGCTCCACCGATCACTTCCTGGCCGTTTTCCGACGGCAGGAAGCCCCGCGTCACGATCTCGGGCTGCGATTCGATGCGTCCGGTATGTTTGTTGATGGCGATAATGGGAACGACGACGCCATCTTCGGAAAGATGCTGCCGGTCGCGAATCACATATTCTTCGATTTCTTCCAGCGAGCCGGAATCGACGCAAACGCGTCCCGCCGTCACCGGTTCCCTCCGGTACACGGCGTCTTCGGTGAATTCAAGCTGCGCGCCGTCTTCGATCAGCAGGATTTCACCGGAAACGGCCCCCACGGAATGCGCCAGGGCGGCGTGGCGGAAAAGCTGGCGATACTCGCCATGCACGGGAATGAAAAACCGCGGCCGCACGAGATTGAGCAAAAGTTTTTGCTCTTCCTGGCTGGCGTGGCCGGAGACGTGAATCGTGCCGCCGTCATTGTCGTAATAGATCAAGGCGCGCTTGCGGAACATGTGGTCCAGCATGCGGAAAATTGCTTTTTCGTTTCCGGGAATGATGCGCGCGGAAAGGATCACCGTATCGCGTTCGTCCAGCGTCAGCAGGCGATGATTGTCCACCGCCACGCGGGACAGCGACGACATGGGCTCGGCCTGGCTGCCGCTGACCATGACAATGAGCTTCTCCGAAGGGAAGGCGCCAATATCCTGCGAGCGCACCACCAGCCCGTCGGGAATGTTGAGCCGCTTCATGCCATGCGCGATTTCAACGTTGTCCACCATGCTTCGGCCGATAAAGGAAATCTTGCGGCCCGCCGCCGCCGCGATATCCACGATGGTCTGAATGCGCGGAATCGAGGAGGCGAAGCAGGAGACGATCACCTTGCGCGTCGCCGCGCGCGTGAGTTCCTCGATGCGGGGGCGCACGGTGCGTTCGGAAGGCGTGAAGCCGGGGCGCTCGACGTTTGTGCTGTCGCTGAACATCGCCAGGACCCCTTCGGCCCCGTAGCGCGCGAAGGCATGCAGGTCAAACGGGTGGCCGTCGGTGGGAGTCGGGTCAATTTTGAAGTCCCCGGTGTGGATCACGACCCCGACTGGCGTGCGGATGGCCAGCGCGACGCAATCGATCGTGCTGTGCGTGACGCTGATAAATTCCGCTTCAAAGACGCCGATCTCCACCTTGCGCCCCGGCAAGACTTCGCGCAGGTCCGTCTTGTCCAGCAAGCCGTGTTCTTCCAGGCGCTTGTGCACCAGCGCCAGGGTGAATCGCGTGCCGTAGATCGGCGCGTTCAGGTCGCGCAGGATGTAGGGCAGGGCGCCGACGTGGTCTTCATGGCCGTGGGTCAGCAGGATGGCGCGCAGGTGCTGCCGGTTCTGCTTTAGATAGGTGATGTCCGGTATCACGATGTCCACGCCGAGCAGTTCGGCCTCGGGAAACATCATGCCGGCATCGATCAGAATCATGTCGTCCCCGAAGCGGAGTACGAGCATGTTCATGCCGAACTCGCCCAATCCGCCCAGGGGAATTGCTATAAGAGAAGGTTTATCCAATGGTGCTCACGTCCTTGCGCGAGACGCTACATCGTATCACATGGAAGCGCGGGAAATTGACACGCACCGGCGGATTACTTTCCGCCACCGGAAAATATGCCCGCGATGCCAACCAGAACGACGGCGCCAACCGTGGCTGCGGCGATGCTGTAGATCAGGCCGCCGCCAAAGATCCCAAGTTTCGTGAAAATCCAGCCGCCGAGAACTGCGCCGACCAGTCCCAGCAGGATATTGGCGATGCAGCCGAATCCGCGCCCCCGCGACACTATTCCCGCCAGCCACCCTGCAATCAGGCCGACAATCAGCCAGCCAATCACGGATTGCGGGATATACAAGGCAAAGATGTGCATGCGACCTCCTTCCGGCGATTCGAGCAGGACAGGCTTCAGCCTGTCTGATTTGCGTTCCGGAAATTCATAAAGCAAACAGGCTGAAGCCTGTTCTACGGTGCGGGTTCCTGCTGCGTCATGCAATGGATCGTACCCAGGCCGAGCACCAGATCGAGGCAGGCGATTCCAATGATCTTGCGATCGGGAAACAGTCCGGCGAGCTTTGTCAGCGCAACGGCATCGTGGGGGTCATTGAATGTGGGAACCAGAACCAGCTGGTTGGCGACATAAAAATTGGCGTAGCTGGCCGGGAGTCGCAGGCCGTCGAAATGGACCGGATCGGGCATGGGCAATGTTTCGACGCGCAGCGCGCGGCCGTCCTGATCCTTCATTTCACGCAGCAGGGCCAGATTTTCCTGCAGGGGCTGGTAGTTTGCTTCCGACGGATCCTTTTCCGTCACCGTAATCACGGTCGCGGGATTCACGAAGCGCGCGAGGTCATCGACGTGGCCATGCGTATCGTCTCCGGCGATGCCGTTGCGGAGCCACAAAACATTCGTAACGCCGAGGTAGTCGCGAAAAATTCCCTCGAGCTGCTTGCGCGTAACGCCCGGATTGCGCGCCTGAATGGGACTCAGCAGGCATTCCTCGGTGGTGAGCATGGTTCCCAGGCCGTTGATATCGATGCTGCCGCCCTCGAGGACCACGCGGCGCGCGCGAATTTCCGGCGACCACATCCTCCATTTGAGTTTGCGCGCGAGCCTGACGTTAGCCGCATCATCTTTTTCCCAGTCGTCATATTTGGCCCACGCGTTGAAGTGCCAGTTCGTCGCTGCGCATTCCCCTTTTTTGTTGTGTATAAAAATCGGCCCGAAATCGCGAATCCATCCGCGATTGGTGGGGACAGAAAAGAAATCCACGGCGGAGAGATTCGCACCGGCCTGATTCAGGATGCGCCGGACGGAGCGTTCGGCCGCCGCATGTTCGACCAGAATGCGCACACGTTCGACCTGCGAGAGGTGGCGCACGATATCCGCGTAGACCCACGGAATCGGCGCGAATTTTCCGGGCCAGTCGGTCTTTTCGTGGGGCCAGCAGAGCCATGTGGCCGCGTGCGGCTCCCACTCGGCGGGCATGCGGAAACCGAGATCAAACGGTGCGGAAATTTTTGCGCGCGACGATTTCACTCGAGCCATCGCTCCAGGATGGGGGAATAGGCGTCGATGCGGCGATCACGCAGGAACGGCCAGTTGCGGCGCGTTTCTTCAACCAGCTTGGGATCGCACTCCACAATCAGAATCTCTTCCTTGTCGGTGGAGGCCTCCGCAATCACTCGCCCGAAGGGGTCGCAGACAAAGGAATGTCCCCAGAATTCCAGGCCGCTCTGCGGGGCGCCTTCGTAGCCCACGCGGTTCACCGCAGCGACGTACACGCCGTTGGCAATGGCGTGCGAGCGCTGCATGGTGTGCCACGCGTCGAGTTGCGCGGCGCCGAATTCCTGTTTCTCGGAGGGATGCCAGCCAATCGCCGTGGGATAGAAAAGAATATTGGCGCCGCCGAGGCTGGAAAGCCGCGCGGCCTCGGGATACCACTGGTCCCAGCACACGAGCACGCCAATGCGGGTGAAGCGCGTGTCGAAGTTCGGAAATCCCAGGTCGCCCGGGGTGAAATAAAATTTCTCATAGTAGAGTGGGTCGTCCGGGATGTGCATTTTGCGGTATTTGCCGAGCAGTGACCCGCCAGCGTCCAGAATCGCGGCCGTATTGTGATACACGCCGGCAGCGCGGCGTTCGAACAGCGAGCCGACGATGGCCACGTTCAGGCTGCGCGCCAGTTTCGCCAGCGCCTCGGTGGACGGGCCGGGAACCGGCTCGGCCAGCTCGAACAGATCGGCGTTTTCCTCGCGGCAGAAATATTGCGAGCGAAACAGCTCTTGCGTGCAGATGATCTGCGCCCCGCGCGCGGCAGCCTCGCGGATGCGCGCCGCCGCCTTGGAAAAATTCTCCCGCGGATCGGGAGAACAGCTCATCTGGATCAGGCCAATCGTGAATTTTTCCGCCATGGTTGAATCATAGCATCATCTTTTTCGTTTTGACGCGCAGACATTTGCGATGGAGCGGAACGCTTCCCCAAAAAACCTGTGATTGCAAATCGCGCGGCGAAAAAGCGCCCGGTTCCATCCAGCGCCGTTTGGACCGTAAAATCCGGCCGGAAATTGTTCGGTGTTCCGCGCTTTTTTCAGTTGCCTGCAATCGGGTGGATGGGTGTATCCTTGCGGCGGTTCCATATACTGAAACGCAACCCTGGAAGATATCTGGAGGAGGCCCGATGCGCATTGCGATTCTGTTTTTTGCGATCACGACGATTCTAGGCGGCACGGTTGTATTTGCGCAGGAGTCTCCCAAGAACGCGAGCATTGATCCCGAGCACATCTTCTTCACCGAGCCGGTCAAGAGTCCCGTCACCGAAATCGTCGAGCCGGTGAAAGGCTCCAATATTCCCGTTCACATCATCTACGTGGAAACGCGCGACGGCTTGTACGCCCCCATCGGCCTCCGCAAGCCGGCAGGAAAGGGTCCGTTTCCCATGGTGGTCTTCGCCCACATGAACGGCGGCATGGGCGTGCGATGGATCCGCGAGTGGACGCAAAACGGGAGCTGGACGCTGGAGCAGTTTCTGAAGGCCGGCTATGCCGTGGCCTGGATGAGATACCGCGGCGAAGTGAACAACAGTTATGGCGAACGCCTGGTGGAGACAACACGCGAAGGGCGCCAGCTGTTCAATCGCGGCCCTCTGGAATATGACGACGCGATTTCCATTATTAAGTACGTGAAGACGCTGCCGTACGTCGATCCGAACCGCGTGGGCTACGTTGGGCTGAGCCACGGCGGCGAGATGCTGATGAAGATCACCAGCGAATACGACGGACTGCGCGCCGGCGTCGCCGCCGAACCTGCCTCGGGAGATTTTCTGGCCCGAAAATCTCCGCCGCGCAAACCCGGTGAGGCTCGGCCGCCGGAGACCTTTGCGGTCAATACCGAGGCAATGCAGAAGAAAGCGACCGACGAGGCGCTCAGCCAGATGGATATGAGCGTCGCGATGAAACGCATCGATTCCATCAAGACTCCGATCATGATCATTGGGCGCGAACGCGACCACAACCAGGCCATCTTCCGGGCCAATTACCAACTGCTGCATGAGGCCGGAAAAGATGTGAAGTGGGAATCGTTCGACCACGACGAACACGGGTTTATCTTCGTCCGGCGAAATAAACAAGGAGTCTACGCCCCGGACCCGATCCAGCGGCAGGTCGTCAAGGATGCCATTGCCTACCTGGACAGCTATCTGAAGAAGCCGTAGCTGCCGCATCCGGGAAACTCCGGCGCGGCGCTGTGCTTGCGCCGCTCCGGAATCCGCAGGTTTTACACCTTGCGGAAAAGGTTCCTCAGCTTGTCATTCCGAGCTTTTTTTGGTTTTTTTTCGCAAACAGGCAAGCCTGCGGCAGAAACATTCGTATCGTGCGATATTTTCCGGAATAGTTCAGGAAGCGGGAACGATCAGTCGTCTTCGCCGATCATGATGGCGGCGGCGAGGACGGTGGTCCACAGGCCGCGCTTATCGCCGACGGCGGACTGCGTGATGTTCATGGTGCGGACAATCTTGTTGGAGATGCGGTAGACCTCTTTTTTTTCGTCCCAGGAGAGGTCGGGGTCGAACTCGACGTTGAGCGTGGTGGCGAGCATTTCGGCGGCCAGCTCTTCGGTGTATTCGCCGGCAACTTCCTCGGTCTCACCGAATGAGTGATGCTCGGAGAGATAGCCGTACATGGACTTGTCGGCGGGAAGCGCCAGGCCAATCCCGGCGGCAATCAGGCGGTGCGCCTCGCGCGTCGAGTTTTCGCTGATTACGGTGAACGCCACCTGGCCGGGTTTGATGTGTTTCAGTCCTTCGCTGCGGGAAATCAATTTGCAGTTGGGAGGGAAGATCGAAGAGACGCGCACGATGTTGCATGCCGCGATGCCCGCGCTGCGCAATGCCAACTCAAAGCTCGAAAGCCGTTCCCGGTGTTTTCCCACACCTTTTGTCAGGAAGATCTTTTTCGCGACGAATGCCATCAGGGGTGCCGGAGTGCGGTGCCTCCTAGAGTCTTTCCAGAATGCGCGTGAAATTTTTACGCGAGCGGAAAAGTAACAAGAACACTACACAGTGTCAAATGATTTCCTGTTCGCGCACCGTTAATCTGATTCTTGATCTGAAATCTGATAGCTTATTCTGATCTTTGATCTGAATCTTCCGGTCCCGCCAGCGTCCAGGCATGGAATCCTTGCTGCGGCGCGGGAATCGCTATGGCGAATGGTCGGGGATGATTATGGGACAGGTTGGACAGGGAAGAGGCGGTATGTTTTCCCTGCTTCTGCTCCAGTTCCAGGGCGGCACGCCGGAGGGCATCCACAGCCTCTTGCGGCTCGATGCGCGCCAGGGAGGCGCCAGAATTTTTCGCCTGCACGAGCAGCGCCCCGTTGACGATGCGTCCGGGAAGTTCGTGGTGCGTGTGGCCGAACAATATGACGTCGATGCCGGGCACCTGTTCGGCCAGGGCGAGAATGGCATTTTCGTTGGGAAGATCGTAGGCGGCGCCGGTATTGCCGGTGGCGGGATCGGGGCCAAGTCCGGAATGGGCGAGGACAATGACGATGTCGGCGCGTTTCCTGACTTCCGGAATCACCCGGCGCGCGGCCCCGACGATGGGTTCGAATTCATACCCCGCATAGTGTGCGGGAATCTCCCATTGCGGGATGACCGGCGTGGCGAATCCAACGATGGCGACGCGCACTCCCGCGATACGGTTGATGGTGTATGGTTCGAAATGCGCCGGGCCGGTTTTATATTTCTGTTTGATATTGGCTGCGAGGATGGGGAAGCGCGCCTCACGTTTCGCTTTCCACAGGTCATCCAGGCCAAAATTGAATTCGTGGTTGCCGACGGCCACCGCGTCGTACCCCAGCGCATTCATCACAACCATCATGGGGTTCGGCTTGTCCGTATCCTTGCGCGCGAAATAATAGGCCGGGGGGAGTGCCCTGGATGATGTCGCCGGAATCGAGAAGCAGAACGTTGGGCTGCTCGGCGCGCACTCGCCGCACGAGCGTGGCAATCTTCGCCAGGCCCAACTGCGCGGGCTTATTGGAATAGTAATCGAGTGGCTCGATGTGTCCGTGCAGGTCCGTGGTGCCCAGCAGCGTGAGGTGGACGGAAAATGAATTTTTCTGGCCCTGGGCGACGCGCAAAATACCGCAGAACATGCCGCACAATCCGGTGGATGCCAGGAATAACAGAAACAGGAAAATCAACGGTTTCCGGCCAGGCTTGTGTGAAACCCCCATTTACGAGTCGGGATGGCAAAGTTTCAAAAAGCTTTCCAGCGAGGGGGAGAGCAGCATGAGGGCGCGCAGATCTTTTTGCGTGAAGTCGGCACCCGCGTCCGACGGGGTGCGTCCCTTTCTTGATATTTGCACGACGCCCCGAACGCGCGTTCCATCCTGGATGGGGACGCTCATGATCTTCTGTATCATTTCCCGTGGATCGCGTCCGAGGGGAACCCCTTCAAAGACGGTGGCGTGCCGCGACGTGCTGAAATTATTCACAAGTTCGGGGCGGCGATCGCGAGCGGTTCGCGCGGCCAGGGCCGTGGCGCTGCTCAGGGGTATGGATCCGATCGCGGCAAGTTTCTCCGGAATCACAAAATTCAAGGACTTGTTCTTCGTGTTCAGGGACAGAATCGCCACTTCGTCCGGATCCACACCAAACAATGTGGCCACCGCCTTGGCCACCTTGGCCAGTTCGTCCGAGTCTGGAACGTTACCCGCGCGTACGAGGGCGTCCACGATAATTGCGAAGTCCGCCGCCAGTTGTTCGCTCATCCTTGCTCCCCGGTATTCACGCGATTACGAATCTACATTATATCCGACCGGGCATGGCCGGGTATTTGTAAATTCCCGCACCGTGCATCTTGAAAAATGCGGCGGAATTACCTATACTGATTTTTCTATTCAAGCTGGTTCGGAGTGGGGATGCCTGCGAGCGAAGTGGATTTGCGAAAGTACCGCCAATTTTACCCGCGAAAAGATCAAAGCCAGAATACTAAGAAGTTGCTTTAGTGTGGTTTTCGGGCCGGGCAGCGCGGTGCAGGGTGTGCCAATGCGGATCCGGCGCGCGCAGCAACCTCCCAGGTGGATGCAATGGGAATGAAATCATGGAGTCGTGCGATGAGTGAGTCCGATGAGTGAGTCAACGGTAGCAACCAAGCCCGCGCCGAACCGTTTGCTGGCCCTGTGGAGCAGTGTAATCGGCAAGAAAGTAGTCATGGCGGTGACCGGGGCAGTTCTGATCCTCTTTGTGATCGGGCACATGGCCGGCAATCTGAAAATCTTTTCCGGGCCGGTGGAAATCAATGCGTATTCGCACTTTTTGCGGGAAGTCGGCTGGCCGGAGTTCGGCTACGGGCAACTTCTCTGGATCGTTCGAATCGTGCTTCTGGTCTGCGCCGTTCTGCATATCACGGCAGCCACGCAGCTCTCCCGCATGAACTGGAAGGCGCGGCCGGTGGGGTATGAATCCAAGAAAGACGTCGAGACAACCTGGTCCGCACTGACCATGCGATGGGGCGGCGTGCTGTTGGCTGTGTTTATCGTGTTTCACCTGCTGCACTTCACGGCCGGTGTTGTTGGATTTCAACCGGGGCAGTTTCAGCACCTGATGGTTTATCAGAACGTTGTGGCAGGGTTTCAGGTCTGGCCCGTTGCGCTGTTTTACATCATAGCCATGTGCGCGTTGTGCCTGCACCTGGACCACGGGATCTGGAGCATGCTGCAGACCCTGGGCTGGGTGAACGTGGACAACACGAAAAGCCTGCGGGCGCTTTCCAGGATCGTTGCGATCGTCATATTTGTTGGTTTTGTCTCAGTGCCGATCTCGGTGCTTGCAGGCTGGGTGCGCTGAGGGGAGCCCCTTAGGGGAGAGTGATGCTCGAATCGAAGATTCCATCAGGACCTATTGAACAGAAGTGGGAAAAGTCCCGCTTCGACATGAAGCTGGTGAATCCCGCGAACCGCCGCAAGCACACGGTCATAATCGTGGGCTCGGGGCTCGCCGGAGCAGCGGCGGCGGCGTCACTGGGGCAGCAAGGCTATCGCGTGGAAAATTTTTCTTTCCACGACAGCCCGCGCCGCGCGCATTCGATCGCCGCGCAGGGCGGCATTAACGCCGCGAAGAATTACCGGAATGACGGCGACAGCGTTTTCCGGCTGTTCTACGACACCGTGAAGGGCGGCGATTTCAGGTCTCGCGAAGCCAACGTTTACCGGCTCGCGCAAATCAGCGTCAACATCATCGACCAGTGCGTGGCCCAGGGCGTTCCGTTTGCTCGGGAATACGGCGGCTTGCTGGATACGCGTTCGTTTGGCGGCGTGCAGGTGTCGCGCACGTTCTACGCGCGCGGACAGACGGGGCAACAGTTGCTTCTGGGGGCCTACCAGGCGCTGGAAGAGCAAATCTCTGCGGGCACCGTGAGAATGCACACGCGCAGCGAGTTGCTGGACGTTGTGGTCATCGATGGGAAGGCGCGCGGGATCGTCACGCGCAACCTGTTGACCGGCCAGATCGAGAGCCACGCGGCCGATGTAGTGGTGCTGTGCACGGGCGGCTACGGCAACGTTTTCTATCTTTCGACCAACGCGAAGGGTTCCAACGCCACGGCCATCTGGCGCGCCCACCGGCGCGGCGCGTTCTTCGGCAACCCCTGCTTCACGCAAATTCATCCGACGTGCATTCCGGTGAGCAGCGAACATCAGTCCAAGCTGACACTGATGTCCGAATCGCTGCGCAATGACGGCCGCGTATGGGTGCCCAAGAAAAAAGGCGATACACGCGCTCCCAGCGCAATCCCCGAGGACGAACGCGATTACTACCTCGAACGCCGCTACCCCAGTTTCGGCAATCTCGTGCCCCGCGACGTGGCCTCCCGCAATGCCAAGGAAGTCTGTGACGAGGGCCGCGGAGTCGGGCCCGGCGGCATGGGCGTTTACCTGGACTTTTCCGATGCGATTCGCCGCATGGGGGAATCGGTCGTCCGCGAAAAATACGGGAACCTCTTTGACATGTATGAGGAGATTACCGGAGACAATGCTTATAAGGTCCCCATGCGGATTTTTCCCGCCGTCCATTACACGATGGGCGGGTTGTGGGTGGATTACCAGCTGATGTCCACGATTCCGGGGCTCTTCGTTGGCGGGGAAGCGAATTTTTCCGACCACGGCGCCAACCGGTTGGGTGCCAGCGCCCTGATGCAAGGCCTGGCCGACGGGTATTTCATCCTCCCGTACACATTGCCGAACTATATCGCTAGCAGTTCACTCGAGAAGGTCGACACCTCGCACCCGGCGTTCGCCGCGGTGAAGGACGAAGTTAACCAGCGCCTTGCCAAGCTGCTGAGCATCCGGGGCAAGCGCACCGTGGACTCGATTCACAGGGAACTCGGCAAAATGATGTGGGAAAACTGCGGCATGGCACGCAGCGAAGCCGGCTTGCGCAGCAATATCGCCAGGATTCCGGAACTCCGCAAGGAATTCTGGAATAACGTGAACATTATCGGGACCGGCGAGGAATTGAACCAGTCGCTGGAAAAAGCCGGGCGCGTGGCGGACTTCCTGGAATTGGCCGAGCTCATCTGCGTGGACGCATTGCAGCGCGCCGAGTCTTGCGGCGGCCATTTCCGCGTGGAAAGCGCGACCCCGGACGGGGAAGCGAAACGCGACGACGAGCACTTCTCGTACGCATCGGCATGGGAGTGGAAGGGAGAGGGCGCGCAGTGGGAACTGCACGAGGAGCCCCTCACTTTCGAACACGTTCACCTAGCCCAGAGGAGCTACAAGTAGCCCACATGAACCTCACACTCAAAGTTTGGCGGCAACAAGACGCGAAGGCAGCCGGGAAATTCGTTACCTATCAGGTGCAGGGCGTAACCCGGGACATGTCCTTTCTGGAGATGCTGGACCTTCTCAACGAGAACCTGCAGAACAAGGGCGAGGCCCCCGTCGTTTTCGAGCACGATTGCCGGGAAGGAATCTGCGGGTCCTGCGGCTTCCTGATCAACGGCGTGGCGCACGGCGGACATCGCGGCACAACGGTGTGCCAGCTCTCCATGCGGTTCTTTAAGGACGGTGACACGCTGACGCTGGAACCCTGGCGCGCCAAAGCGTTTCCCGTACTGCGTGATTTGGCCGTCGATCGCTCCCCGTTTGACCGCATCATCCAGGCGGGAGGGTATATCAGCGCGCCCACCGGCGGAGCGCCCGACGCCAATGCCATCCTGGTTCCCAAGAATGACGCGGAACGCGCGTTTGACGCGGCAGCGTGCATCGGATGCGGCGCCTGCGTCGCGGCCTGCCCCAACGCGGCGGCGATGCTGTTTACCGCGGCAAAGATCACGCACCTCAACTCTCTGCCGCAAGGGCAGCCGCAGCGCGACCGGCGAACGCTTGGCATGGTGGCGGCGATGACGGAGGAATCGTTCGGAAGCTGCACCAATCACGGCGAGTGCGAAGCGGTTTGCCCGAAGGAAATCCCCATCGAATTCATCGGGCGAATGAACCGCGACCTGGTTCACGCCATGCTGCATCGCCGCGGCCAATAGCGGTACCGGGAACTTTCTCCTACCTGTATGTGCGCTGACGGCATTTCTCTACGGGCGCGCCAGATTCATTTCTCCAATATCGTTGTCGATACGCATGCGGACACCCCGCAACGCTTTCTTTTCGATCATTTCGATCTGGGCCGCCGGGATGCCCAGGGATGCGTCGATATTCGCCGATTGCGTGAGGGAGGCATCGGGGCGATTTTTTTTGCTCTCTGGGTGCCGGTGAACATTGCCGGGGATGCGGCCGTGCGGCGCGCATTCGATTTGCTGAGCGCGGTCGAGGAGCAGGTACGCCTGCATGGGTCCGAATTGACGCTCGCCAGGACTTCCGGGGAGGTCCGGAAGGCGCGCGCGGAAAACAAGATCGCCATCCTTCTGGGCATCGAGGGCGGGCACGCCATCCATAACAACCTGCAAATTTTAGGAAAATTTGCCGCGCGGGGCGTGCGTTACATGACTCTGACGCACAACGCGGCCACCGATTGGGCCGATTCCTCGAATCAGGCGCCGCGGCACAATGGCCTGACCGGATTTGGCAGGGAAGTGGTGCGGGAGATGAACCGGCTGGGCATGATGGTGGACGTTTCGCACGTGTCGGATCAGACGTTGCG
Source organism: Terriglobia bacterium (assembly GCA_963746945.1). Taxonomy (GTDB): domain Bacteria; phylum Acidobacteriota; class Terriglobia; order Acidiferrales; family UBA7541; genus Palsa-360. The sequence goes on from CAVVDG010000003.1 coordinate 635,903, forward strand.
CGACGTGCTGGAAACTTCCCGAGCGCCGGTCATCGCGTCGCACTCCTGTTGCCGGGCGATCTGCAACGCTGCGCGCAATTTGAGCGATGAGATGATGCAAGCGCTGGCGGCGCGGGGAGGCGTGCTCCATATTACGTTCCACGCCGGTTTTTTGAGCCAGGCATACGCGGACGCGAGCAAGGCGCTGTCGCGCCAACGCTCTTTCAGCGAAGAGAACGTCAGGCGGAAATTCGGTCCGAACGAGGCGCAAAAACAGATCGAGGAACAGAGGCAAAGCAACGCCTTGATTCGGGCCGGGAAATTGCCGCACGTCGGGTGGAAGGAAATCATCGAGCACATCGATCATGCGGTTCGGCAGGTGGGCGCCGGTCATGTGGGGCTCGGTTCGGATTTTGACGGCGCATTCATGCCGGAGGGGATGGAAGATGCCGCGCAATATCCCAGGATTACCGAGGGGCTGCTGGAACTGGGTTATCCGGAATCCGACATTTCAAAAATTCTGGGAGAGAATACGCTGCGGGTGATGGAGGAAACCGAACGCGTCGCCCGGTGAGGTCAGGCTGCTGAGCACTAGTCACAGAGGAAAAATCGCGGCATAATATCCGCGTTACTTTTAACGGGAGAAACCAAATGCGTCTCTGCCAGAGAATTCTGCTGCTTGCAACACTGTGCACCCTGGCGTCACCCGCCCTGTTCGCGCAACCCGCGAAAGAAGTTCCGGCAAAAATGCCGGCGCAGGCCGCCAGCAAGGGTTCGTTTGATCCGGCGTTGCTGCACCCGGCGACATTGCGCGCCAAGGCCCCCGCGGAATATGAAGTCAAGTTCGTGACCACGGCGGGAGACTTCACCATCAAGGTGACGCGCGCCTGGGCACCGAACGGCGCGGACCGCTTCTACAACCTTGTCCGCCACCACTTTTACGATGGCGCCAGCTTCTTCCGCGTTCTTCCCGGCTTCATGGCGCAATTCGGCATGAGCGCCTATCCGGAGGTATCGCGCGCCTGGGCAGAGGCGAATATCAAGGACGATCCGGTCACGCAGAGCAATCATCGTGGATACATTTCATTTGCGATGGCGGGACCCAACACGCGCACCACGCAGGTCTTCATCAATTACGGAAACAATGCGAGCCTGGACAAGAGCGGTTTTTCCCCATTTGGCATGGTGACCGACGGCATGAAAGTCGTGGACAAACTGTATAGCGGCTACGGCGAAGGGGCTCCGTCTGGACACGGGCCCAGCCAATCCATGATCGGAAACCGCGGGCGGGCGTATCTCGAAAAGGGTTTCCCGAAACTGGACAGCATCAAAACCGCCACGCTGGTGACGGAGCCGGCAAGTACGCCCGAGGCGAAGTAAGGCGCGGGCTATTGCGCAGGTCGATTCGCGCGGGTGTTCCTGTTTTTTGATTTGACTTGCAGAAAATTCTGATTCAGATGAAGCTCCAATCATGGCTTTCATCCATGTGGGGAAGAGGGAAGCCGTCGTTCATGGGGGCTCGGGCGCGCTGGGGCCGCCATGGCCGGGCGCCCGGGTTCGGGCGAAGTGGATCGAAAGCGACCAAGCCATTGCCTTCTGTTTTGCGGTATCCGCCTGCCTGATTCATTTTCTATTGAATGGACGTTATGGCTATTTTCGAGACGAGCTGTACTATGCGGCTTGCGGGCAGCATCTGGCCTGGGGATACGTCGATCAGGCGCCGCTGATTGCCGTGATCGCCCGGGTGTCGCGCGGGCTGTTCGGGGATTCGCTGCACGCGTTGCGTTTCTTTCCTGCGCTGGCGGCGGGCGCAAAAATACTGCTCACCGGCTGGATCGTGCACGAGCTAGGCGGACGGCGTTACGCGCAGATCCTCGCCGCCACGGCCATGCTGGTCTGCCCCATCTACCTGACGATGGACAATTTCCTTTCCATGAATGCCTTCGAGCCGGTGTTCTGGATGTTGTGCGCGGCGATTTCCCTGCGGATCGTTCGGACCGGGCACCAGCGGTTATGGCTCCTGTTTGGCCTGGTGGCGGGGCTGGGTATCCTGAATAAGCATTCGATGCTTGTCTTTGGGTTTGCTTTCTTCCTGGCCCTTCTGGCGACCCGGCAGCGCAGCCTGCTTCGGGAGCCGCTGATCTGGGCGGGCGCGGCGGTTTCCTTCCTGATTTTCCTTCCGAATCTGATATGGGAAATAAACAATCACTGGCCTACGATTGAGATTCTGAAGAATGTGGACCGCAACAAAAATGCGCACATCTCCTGGCTCGCATTCATCGTGCAGCAGGCGTTTCTGGTTCACCCTTTGGCGGCGCCGATATGCCTTGCGGGGCTCTGGTATTTTCTGCGAAGCCGGCAGGGGGCCCCTTACCGCTTCCTGGGTTGGACCTACGTTTTCATCCTGGCGCAATTTTTGATTTTGCGAGGGCGCATTTATTATCTGGCTCCGGCATATCCGATGCTCTTCGCGGCAGGCGCGGTAGCGATCGAGGCCTGGATCGGCGAGGCCGGCAGGCAATGGATCAAGAAGGCGATTCTGGTTCCGCTGGTGATGGGAGGGATGGTGGCCGCTCCGCTGGCGCTGCCCATCCTGCCCATCAATGCGGCTGCGGCCTACGCGAGATTCTGGGACGTGGAGCGCGTGCAGGTGGAAAGGGAACCGAGCGGAAAATTGCCTCAGATGTACGCCGACATGATGGGCTGGCGGCACCAGGTAAGAGTTGTGGCCGGAGTATTCCGGTCATTGCCGGTGGCGGAACGCTCGCAGGTCGCCATATTGGCGAAGAACTACGGACAGGCGGGAGCGATTGATTATTTCGGGCCGGCGGCCGGCTTGCCCCGCGCCATCAGCGGCCACAACAACTACTATTTGTGGGGACCGAGGCAGTATGACGGGCAAGTGGTCATCGCCGTGGGAATGCCCATCGGGGATTTAAAACCGATATTCGGTCAGATCGATCTTGCCGCGACCATTGTCAACGGGTATGCCATTCCCGAAGAAAATAACCTGCCCGTCTATATTTGCCGGCGCCCCAAAATGACTTTGCGACAAGCCTGGCCACGCCTGAAATTTTATGGGTAGGTATTTGTAGGACAGGCTGAAGCCTGTCCTACCGGGCGAACTACGCAACGCCGAGAATGTGCACCAGTTCGCGTACCGAGGCTGCCGATTTGTCCAGCGCAGCCTTTTCTTCTGGGGTCAGCTTGATCTCGATGACCTGTTCCACCCCGCGCGCGCCGAGCTTTACGGGAACACCGACGTACAGCCCCTTGATTCCGTATTCGCCTTCGAGGTAAGCGGCGCACGGCAGGATTTTCTTCTTGTCCTTCAGAATGGCCTCGACCATCTCCACGACGGCAGCGGACGGAGCATAATAGGCCGATCCGGTCTTCAGCAGGTTCACGATTTCCGCGCCGCCCTTGCGCGTGCGTTCCACGATCGCCGCGATGCGGTCGGCCGGGAGCAGATCGGGCAGGGGAATGCCCGCAACGGTGGAGTAGCGCGGCAGCGGCACCATGTCGTCGCCATGCCCGCCGAGGACGAACGAATTCACGTTTTCCACTGAGACTCCGAGCTCCATCGCCACAAACGCGCTCATGCGCGCCGAGTCCAGAACCCCCGCCATGCCCATCACGCGATTTTTCGAGAAGCCGCTCACCTTGTAGGCCGCCTGCACCATCGCGTCCAGGGGATTGGTGACCATGATCAGAATGGCGTTCGGGGAATACTTGGCGACCTGCTCGACGACGCTCTTGATGACGTCGTAGTTGGCCTTGAGCAAATCATCGCGGCTCATCCCCGGCTTGCGCGGGAATCCGGCGGTGACCACGACCACGTCGCTGTTGGCCGTCTCCTTGTAATCGCCGGAAGCGGTGGAAACGCCCGTGACGCGCGCGTCAGATCCCGTGATGGACGTGGACTCCACCATGTCCAGGGCCTTGCCGGCCGGAGGGCCGTCCAGAATGTCCGTCAGGACGACATCGGCCAGTTCCAGATCGACGATGCGCTGCGCCGTTGTCGATCCCACAAATCCGCCACCCACCACCGTTACTTTCTTCCGCATGATTGCATTCTCCTGTGTGAATCAAGATATTTTGAGTTGTGGCCGGCGCACCCGCCGTGGCCGCTGCTCGATTTTCCCCTGGCTGTTACTTGGCCACCGCCAGCTCTTGCATGTTCTCAATGATGGCGGTCGCAAATTCCGAAGTCTTCAGCTTGGTTGCGCCCTGCATCAGGCGTTCCAGGTCGTAGGTAACGCGCTTTTGTCCGATGGTGCGCTCGATACCGGTTTCGATCAGCGTTCCCGCTTCCGGCCAGCCCATGAAGTCGAACATCATCACGCCGGAAAGCAGAACCGAACTGGGATTGATGACGTCCTTGTCGGCGTACTTGGGCGCGGTGCCGTGCGTGGCTTCGAAGCAGCCGTAGCCGTCGCCAATGTTGGCGCCGGGAGCCATGCCGAGGCCGCCGACTTGCGCGGCGCAGGCGTCGGAAATGTAGTCGCCGTTCAAGTTGGGCGTGGCCAGGACCTGGTATTCATCGGCGCGCGTGATGACCTGCTGGAATATCGAATCGGCGATGCGATCGTTGATCATCAGCTTCTGTTTCCACTTGCCCTGTCCGTGCGTCGCGTAGATTTTGTCGAGGACGGACTTGACCTCTTCATAAATCGATTTCCGGAAGGCTTCGGTGGCCTGTACGAGGCCCGGCTCGATCAGCGCCGCGTTCTGTTCGACGGTGAGGTCGGTGTTGCGGTCGCGATTGTCGAGGATCCAGCTTTCGCGCTCGGTGACGATTTCGTTGCGGAATTCGTCCACGGCAAGTTCATAGCCCCAGTCGCGGAAGGAGCCTTCGGTGAACTTCTGGATATTGCCCTTGTGCATGATCGTGACGATGCGCTTCTTGTTCGCCAGGGCATACTCAATCGCGCGGCGCATGAGGCGTTTGGTGCCGAACGGAGAAATCGGCTTGATTGCGATTCCGGAATCCAGTCGAATCTGCTTCGGTCCGCCGCCCAGCATTTCCTTGTTTAGAAATTCGATGAGCTTCTTGACTTCGGGCGTGCCCGATTTCCATTCGATCCCGATGTACACGTCCTCGGTATTTTCACGATAGATGACGACGTTCAGCCGTTCCGGGTGCTTCACTGGGGAGTCCACGCCCTTGAAGTAGCGCACCGGGCGCACGCAGGCATACAGATCGAGGAGCTGGCGCAAGGCGACGTTGAGCGAGCGGATTCCTCCGCCCACCGGAGTGGTCAGCGGCCCCTTGATGGAAATACGAAAATCGCGCACCGCATCGACGGTATCGGCCGGAAGCCACTGTTTGAATTCATTGAACGCCTTTTCGCCGGCGAACACTTCAAACCAGGAGATCTTGCGCTTGCCGCCGTAGGCCAGCTTGACCGCAGCGTCGAAAACGCGCACCGACGCTTTCCAGATGTCCCGCCCTGTGCCGTCGCCTTCGATATACGGAATAATCGGATTGTCGGGAACGACGAATTTCCCGTCTACGTACTGAATCGCTTCTCCGTCGGACGGAACGGGCCTGCCGTTATACGATGGCTTCATGTCTATGTCCCTCTGTGGTTTGTAATAGTAGTGCGCGAATTAAAGAGAATAACATACCCGGAGCCCTCCTGACACCTGTGTCAACATCCAAATCTCCGGCAGGCATTCCCAATAAAAACGCCTCCGACGCCGTCGGAGGCGTTTTCAGCAGAACTTTTCAGCAGAACGGGGCCCAATGTTAATCGTAATATTCCTGGCCCAGATGCGTGATCAGGTCCTCACCCATCATCCAGCGGAGCGTGTTTTTCAGCTTCATGGCCTGGATGAAGAGGTCGTGCTCGGGATACAGTTCCGGTGCGCACATGGGAGACTTGAAGTAGAAGCTCAGCCATTCCTGAATGCCGCGCATGCCGGCGCGCTTGGCCAGGTCGAGGAACAGGACCAGGTCGAGCACGATCGGCGCCGCCAGAATGGAATCGCGGCACAGAAAATCGACCTTGATCTGCATCGGATAGCCCAGCCATCCGAAAATATCGATGTTGTCCCAGCCTTCCTTGTTGTCGCCGCGCGGCGGATAATAATTGATACGGACCTTGTGGTGAATCTTGCCGTACAGGTCGGGATAAAGGTTCGGCTGCAGAATATATTCGAGCGCGCCGAGTTTTGATTCTTCCTTGGTCTTGAACGATCCGGGATCGTCTAGCACTTCGCCGTCGCGATTGCCCAGAATGTTGGTGGAGAACCAGCCGTTCATCCCGAGCAGCCGGGCCTTGAATCCGGGCGCGAGAATTGTCTTCATCAGCGTTTGCCCGGTCTTGAAATCCTTCCCGCAGATCGGCACGCCGTGTTTTTTGGCCAGCTCCGTGATTGCCGGTAGATCGACGGTCAGGTTGGGAGCGCCGTTGGCGAATGGCACGCCGCTGGTGATGGCCGCCCAGGCATAGAGCATCGATGGCGCAATGGCCGGATGGTTTTCCTTCATGGCGGCGACAAATTTTTCAGGCGTGGCGTGCACGGCGTGCGGCTTGAGGAAAATTTCGGTCGAGCCGCACCAGATCACGACGGTGCGGGAGACCTTGCTCTTCTTTTGAAATTTCTGAATGTCGTCGCGGATCTGCAGCGCCAGTTCGTACTTGTTGCGCGCCTTCTTGACATGCGTTCCGGTTAGTTTCTTGACGTAATTCTGGTCGAACGCGGCTTTCATCGGGCGGATCTTGCTCAAGAAAGGTTTCACCTGGGCCAGATGTTCGGGACTGAGCACGGCGGCGTTCTTGGCGGCCTCATACGCGCTATCGGGGAAGATGTCCCAGCCGCCAAAGACGATGTTCTCGAGCTTTTCGATGGGCACGAAGTCCTTAATGGCCGGAGTACGCGATTCAGTCCGTTTTCCCAGGCGAATCGTGCCGAGTTGCGTCAGCGAACCCACCGGCTGGGACTTCTTGCGGCGCACCAGGTCCACACCGGCCATGAACGTCGTGGCCACGGCGCCCATTCCCACGGTGAGCACCCCAAGCTTTCCCTTTGGCAGAGCAATCCCTGCGGACTTGCGCATTCGTGTTTCTCCCGTCATTCTGAAATTGAGCGGAGCAATGAAACTGCGTAGGCCAGCCGTTCACGAGGACCGAAATCCGTGAACCCCTGCGCGCAGACACCGTATCATGCGCGAATGCGCATGGATTTGCAAACCGGAAACACCGAAGAACCTCACCTGGACTTGCGCGGCTTGCCCTTCCGGTGTGCGCCCGGGGCTGCCGCCGCCCGGTGTTTCCCGGGGGCCGGGGTGCCTGGTTTTGCCCGCAGGGCGGCCAGAAGCTTCTCAACGGAAAGCGTGTTGATGACGTCTTTTTTCTCCAGCCAGCCGCGCCGGGCCATCTGCACGCCGTAGTGCATGGCGGCCAAGCCCCGGGTGGAGTGCGCGTCGGTGGAGATCACAATTTTCACGCCGCGCTGCTTGGCCATGCGCAGGTGCGTGTCCTTCAAGTCCAGCCGTTCGGGTGCGGCATTGCATTCCATTATGACGCCGTGTTTGTGCGCGGCGTCCAGCACCCGCTCCATGTCGTACGCGTAGGCGTCCCGGCGCAGGACCAGCCGGCCCGTGGGGTGCGCAACAATTTGCGTGTGCGGATTTTCGATGGCGGCGAGAATGCGCTCGGTCATTTCCTCGCGTTCCATATTCATATACGAGTGGATGGACACCAGGACGACATCGAGTTGGGAGAGCACTTCATCGTCCAGATCCAGCTTCCCGTTTTTTAACACGTCCACTTCGCTGCTGGCGAGGATCCGGATGCCCAGGTCTTTGGCGTTGGCGGCGCGGATCTTCCTGATCTGCTCGAGGGTGCGCTTTTCATCGAGGCCGTTGGCGACGGTCACCGCCTTGCTGTGATCGGTCAGCGCAATGTATTCGTATCCAAGGGCTTTCGCGGCCAGTGCCATTTCTTCGATGGAGTTTTTTCCGTCGCTCGCCGTGGTGTGCATCTGCAGGTCGCCGCGAATGTCGGAAAGCTCGATCAGGCGCGGCAGGCGATGTTCGGCGGCGGCGTCGATTTCCCCCGTATTTTCGCGCATTTCCGGGGGAATATAATCGAGCCCCAGCTTGGCGTAGATTTCCTCTTCCGTGGTGCGGGCCACGGGCCGTTCGTCCTTGAGCGTCGCCAGCGCGTATTCATTCAGCGTGTAACCCATCGTGTTCGCGCGACCGCGCAGTGCGACGTTGTGTTCCTTCGATCCCGTAAAATAGAGCAGGGCGGCTCCATAACTTTCTTTTTCGAGGATGCGCACGTCAACCTGCAGGCCGTTTTTCAAAACGAAGCTAACCTTGTTTTCGCCGTGCGCCAGCGTCTGATCGATGCCCGGAAATGAGAGGATGTGCTCCCCGATGGATCGGACGGTACTGGGCGTATGTTTTCCCGGCGCGAGGGTCACCAGCAGGTCGAGGTCTCCGACGGTTTCCTTGCCGCGCCGCAACGAGCCTGCGGGTGTAACGATCTCAATCGGCTTGCCGAACGCGCGGATATGCACGGCGATCGTTTTCGCCTCTTCGTCCGCCATGTCAATGTGGAAGCGGCCCGCGGACTTCTGGAACACCTCAATCGCTTTCAGGATGTTTTCTTCGGTTTTTTCGCCAAAACCTTCCAGGTCGCGCAGTTTGCCCTCGCGGGCCAGGCGTTCCACCTGCTCCACCGAACCGGCTTTAAACGTCTTCCAGAGATGCGCGACTTTCTTCGGTCCCAGCGACTGTAATTCGAGCAGATGGAGAATAGTTTCTGGATACTTCTTGAGGAGCTTTTTGCGCAGCGAATAGTCGCCGGTCTCGAGGATTTCCTGAATGTGGTCGGCCAGGCCTTCGCCGATGCCGGGCAAGGCCGTGAGTTTCTTGCGGTCCGCGGCGAGTTCTTCGATGGATTCGGGCAGGCCGTCGATGAGCTGCGCGGCCCGCTCGTAGCTACGATAGCGGCCGATCATGGCGCCGTCGATTTCGAGCAGTTGCGCCGTTTCCCGCAAGACGCGAGCGACTTCGCGATTTTCCATTTGTGCGCCTTCGGTTCTACTGCCCGAGGATATAGGCAAACATCAGAGGCGCCACGATCGACGCGTCGGATTCGATGACGAAGCGCGGCGTGGACTTATCGAGTTTTCCCCAGGTGATTTTTTCGTTAGGGACGGCGCCGCTGTAGGAGCCGTAGGAGGTCGTGCTGTCGGAAATCTGGCAGAAATAGCCCCAGAGCCGGCACGGCTCGCGAAGGTCCTGCGTGATCAGCGGAACCACGCAGATGGGGAAATCTCCGGCGATGCCGCCGGCGATCTGGAAGAAGCCGATCGGTTCGGTCGCGGAATTCGCGCGATACCATTCGATCAGATGCGCCATCTGCTCCACGCCGGATTTCACGACGTGGAAATTGGAGACATCCTTGCGGATCACGTTGGCGACGAAAATATTTCCCAGGGTGGAGTCTTCCCAGCCGGGGGTGAAAATCGGCAGATTTTTCTCGCACGCGGCAATGACCCAGGAATCCTTCGGATCGATATCGTAAAAATCCTTGATCGAGCCTTCGCGGATGAGCTGATACATGTATTCATACGGGAAGTAGCGCTGTTTTTCCTTGTCGGCCTTCTGCCAGAGTTTGAGGACCTGGCGCTCGATGCGGCGCATGGCTTCTTCTTCCGGGATGCATGTGTCGGTGACGCGGTTCATACCGCGATCGCGCAGCGCCACTTCCTCGGCATCGCTCAAATTGCGGTAGTGCGGCACGCGCTCGTAATGGGTGTGTGCGACAAGATTGAAAATGTCTTCTTCCAGGTTGGCGCCGGTCGTGCAAATGCCGTGCACTTTGTCCTGCCGTATCATTTCCGCGAGCGAAATGCCGAGTTCGGCCGTGCTCATCGCTCCAGCCATGGTCAGGAACATCTTTCCGCCGCGCGCCAGATGGGCGATGTATGCCTGCGAGGCATCCACGACGACAGCCGCGTTGAAGTGCCGGAAGTTGTGTTTGATGAAGTCCCGTACGCTCATGTCCGCCTTTCCCTAGAAAGAATTTCACGGAGCGCTTGCTGGGCGAAATCCTATGCTACGCGCGACGATGATTCAAGGGGAGAACATGGAATCCTGAAAAATCCTTTTACCCGAAGCGGTGCGAAAGCTTTGCGGGAACAGAAAATAAGAGATGCGAATCGGGGATACGCGGCGGAAACTGAGATTGCGAGGCTTCGGCGCGTCCTAACGAAGATGTTTCCGGAAACGTATGTAATACAAAAGCCCGCAAATGGATTTTGCGTCGCGCAGCGTTCCGCGTTCGATCATCGACGCCGCTTGTTTCAATGTAAAAATTCGCGGCGTGATTTTTTCATCTTCTTCGGGGTGCGCGGCGCCTGCGGTAAGTCCTTCGGCCGCAAAAATCCACATCCATTCGTTCACAAAGCCGGGCGTGGGAATGACGCGCATCAGTTTGCGCATGCTCCTGGCCGTGTATCCGGTTTCCTCGAGCAATTCGCGGCGCGCGCCCGCCACGGGAGTTTCATCGGGCTCCTTGCGTCCCGCCACCAGTTCCCAGAGAAACTCGCCAGCCGCGTGACGATACTGGCGGATCAGCAGGACGCGCCCGTCGTTGAAAATGGGCAGCACCACCACCGATCCGGGATGCACGACGATGTCCCGCTCCGCGCGCACCCCGCCGGGCTCGACCACCGTGTCGCGCTGCAGGCGGAACACTTTCCCCTGATACAGAACCTTGCTCTTGAGAAGTTTCGCGCGCGCCTTCGCCAATTCTGCCTCCCGGCGAGCGGATTTGTCCGCCTGGCCCTTTTCCCTGCATTTCCTAACACATGCGGCCCTGCCCTGGAAAGTTTATCAGGGAAAAGGGCGTCTCTACCGGACAACTCTGCAGTGGCACGGCGCCGCAGGTACTGCCAATAATTTGCCGCCGGAAGTTCCCGACAGGGGCGATACTCCGGTTTCCGCCGGTTGAACGCGGGGTGAGGGTCGCATATACTCTGTCTGCAGCGTTTCAAGCCTTTCATGCAGATTGACACACTCATCGTCGACGACGAAAAGCCGGCACGCGATGAATTGGCGTACCTGCTCAAAAGTTTTCCCGAAGTGCGTCTGGTCGGCCAGGGAAAAAACGGTGTCGAAGCCCTCGCCCTCATCAAGGAACATTCCCCGGACCTGGTATTTCTCGACGTACAGATGCCGGGCCTGAACGGCTTCGGTGTGATCAAGAAATTGATGGACCGCAAAGGGAAAATTCCGCAAATCGTCTTCGCGACGGCGTTTGACAACTACGCCGTGCAGGCGTTTGAAGTGAACGCCATCGATTACGTTCTGAAGCCGATCGAGAAGGGCCGCCTGGCCCGCGCCATTCAACGCGCGAAAAAAGCGCTCGAAGCGGAAACATCGCCCGACGAGCGGTTGGAGACCCTGGTCAGCCAATTCGGCGGCGCGAAGGCTCCACCGGTCAAGCTGCTGGTGAAGACGCAGCAGCGGTTGTTCCTGGTGGACGCGGATGACGTCATCTTTGCATCGATCGAGGACGGCACGATCACCGTGGTGGCGCGCGAAGTGGAAGGCACGTCGAACTACCGGACGATCGAAGAACTCCAATCGTCGCTGGAATCCGATATTTTTTGGCGTGCCCACCGGTCGTATCTGGTCAATATCAACCACATTAAGGAAGTCGTGCCTTGGTTCAAATCCAGCTACATGCTCAAAATGGCCGACAAAAAGGGATCGGAAGTCCCGGTGAGCCGCGCGCAGACCAGACATTTGCGCGAATTGCTGAAGATGTAGTCTCTGGTAGGACGGAGTTAGGTCTGTCCGATTATTGTCGCGCGTGAAATCTGAACCGAACAGGCGGAAGCCCACCCTGCTTCAATCTCAGCATTTGGAACAGCCTTTGCTTCAGGAATTTCCTCCTCCTGTGCTAGCATCGCTCGTACCTGCTACGCGATGGACTTCTCCCTTAGCGACGATCAACGGCTGATTCGGGATACGGTTCGCCAATTTATGGACGCCGAGGTGCGCCCGACGATGCGCGCGCGCGATCGCGAAGAGAAATTTGCATCTGTCGAACTGCGCAGGCTCGGCGAGATGGGCTGCAGCGGCATGTTGATCCCCGAATCCTGGGGAGGCGCGGGCGCGGACACGGTTTCCTACACCCTGATGCTGGAAGAAGTGGCCCGCGTGGACGCCGCGATGGCCGTCGCTCTGAGCGTGACGAACTCTCTCGCCGCCTTTGCGGTTTTTGAGTACGGGACCCAAGTTCAACAGGAAAAATATCTGTCGCGTTTGGCGCGCGGAGAAATTCTCGGCGCTTTCTGCCTGACCGAACCGCAGGCAGGATCGGACGCGGCGGCGATCAGCGCCACGGCGGTTCGCCGCGGCCAGGCCTACATTTTGAACGGAACGAAATCGTGGGTCACCAGTGGCGGCGAGGCCGCCGTGTACGTCGTCTTTGCCAAGACGGACCCGGCGGCGGGCGCCAAGGGCGTGACGGCATTTCTGGTTGAGCCGTCATTTCCCGGTTTTCGAGTGGCGCGGTACGAGGATAAGATGGGTCTGCGCACTTCGCGTTCGGCGGAAATCGTTTTTTCCGATTGTGAGGTTCCGCAAGAAAATCGGCTGGGCGAGCAAGGTGCGGGCCTGAAGATTGCGCTGGAACTGCTGGACGGTGGCCGTGTGGGCGTCGCCGCGCAAGCCGTGGGGGTCGCGCAGGGGGCGCTGGAAGCGTCGGTAAGCTACGCCCGGCAGCGCCGCGCATTCGGAAAGAGTATCGGCGACTTCCAGGCTGTACAATGGATGCTCGCGGACATGCAGACCGAAATTGAGGCGGCGCGTGGACTGGTGCACCATGCCGCGTGGGTGCGCGACACCTCGCGAGACGCGGGCGCTAGGCGCATCGGACCGGTTGCGTCCCGCGCCAAGCTGTATGCGGGAGAAATGGTGAATCGAGTCGTCTACAAGGCCGTGCAAATTCACGGCAGTATGGGATATTCGCGCGAGTCCGACGTCGAGCGAATGTACCGCGACGCGCGCGTGATTACGATTTACGAAGGCACCAGCGAGATTCAGCGCATGATCATCGCGCGCGATTTGCTGGAGGCGAACGGACGCAACACACTGCGGGAATCCGGGGGAAAACACTAGCTTGGACCACAAGAAAAGAGTATTGAGCGGCATGCGCCCCACCGGGCGGCTCCACATCGGGCATTACTTCGGCGCGCTCGAAAACTGGGTGAAGCTGCAGAACGACGCGCAGCACGAATGTTTTTTCTTCGTGGCGGACTGGCACGCACTGACGTCGGACTACGCCGATACGTCTCAGGTGGCGCAGAACACTATCGAAATTGCGACCGACTGGCTGGCCGCGGGCCTGGACCCCGCCAAGTGCACGCTGTTCATTCAATCGTCGGTACCCGAACATGCCGAACTTCAGTTGCTGCTGTCGATGGTGACGCCGCTGGGCTGGCTCGAACGCGTTCCCACGTATAAAGAGGCGCTGGACAACGTCCAGGACAAAGATCTGCATACGTACGGTTTTCTTGGCTATCCCGTTCTGCAGTCGGCGGACATTGTCATCTATGACGCGGACCTTGTTCCAGTCGGGGAAGACCAGGTGGCGCACATCGAATTGACCCGGGAGATCGTGCGGCGCTTCGATTTCTTTTATGGTTTCCGAATCAAGCCGGAATTATTCACTCCCGCAAATATTGAATTCCTGGCGCGCCGCGTGCATGACACAAAACTTCTGCCCTCCAACGGAAAATCCTTCACGCAGGAGCAGAAAAGGGAACTGACAAATTTCCTCAGAAAAGACGCCCTGGAACAGGGAGTGGACAACTTCCTCGATTCGGCGAAGGACTATGGCCATCTGTTCAGCCGTTCAGCGATTCTTCGCGAGCCCGGCGCTCAACTCACGCAATCCCCGCGGATTCCCGGCACCGATGGCCGCAAAATGTCGAAGAGCTACGGCAATTTCATTTCCCTCAGCGAATCGAACGAATCGATTCGCACGAAGAGCCGCGCGATGATGACCGATCCGGCGCGCAAACGCCGCACCGATCCCGGCAATCCGGATGTGTGCCCGGTATACGATTGGCACAAGCTGTTTTCATCGCCCGAGACGCTGGCGTGGTCGGCCGAAGGTTGCCGCACCGCGGGCATCGGCTGCATCGAGTGCAAAACGGCGATGGCCGACAACCTGATCAAATGGATCGAACCGATTCGCACGCGCCGCGAGGAGTACGCCGCGCAGCCTGCCATGGTGCTGCAGATCCTCGACGATGGCTCGGCCAAAGCCCGCGAAGTGGCGCAGAAAACGATGGGCCGGGTGCGGGAAGCAATTTTTGATTGGAAACAGAAGCGCGATGAGTTGGCCGGCCCGGTCACATCGTCCAAAAACATTCAGGCGGGGGACTGAAATGGGCTCACCCTACAAGATTCATCTGGACATGTACGACGGCCCGCTGGATCTCCTGCTGGATTTGATCAAGAAGCAGGAAATCGACATTCATAACATTCCGATCGCGAAGATCACGGGCCAGTACCTGGAGTATCTGCACAAGCTCGAGCAGCTGGACATGGACATTTCGGCCGACTTTATTTACATGGCCGCGACGCTGATCTACATCAAATCGAAAATGCTGCTGCCGGCCGATCCCCTGGCAGGTCCCGAGGAACAGGAAGATCCGCGCGCCGAGTTGGTGCACCGCCTGGTGGAGCACGAAAAGTTCAAAACCGCCGCGCAGCTGCTCCATCAGCGCCAGCAGATCGAGGAACATGTGTGGTCCAGGCCCGACCGCTCGCTGTACGAAGGCGAAGATGTGGAAGGGGAGCTGGTCGTTTCGCTGGTGGACCTGGTGAAGGTGTTTCAGCAGGTGCTCGAGCGCCGCAAGGAAGTTGTGAAGATCGAACTGCATCACGATCAATTCACCGTGCCCCAGATGATGGAGTTATTGCGGCAGCGGCTCGTCGTGGGGGAGGACGGCGTCGAACTGATTTCCTTTTTCGAGTCCTGCCCGTCGCGCCATGCCATGATTGTGGCCCTGCTCGCGGTGCTCGAACTGGTGCGATTGCACGCGATCATCCTGGTGCAGCCGGAATTGTTCTCGGAAATCCGATTGAGAAAGCACAAACTGTTCGATGTGGTGTTCTCGGGCGGCGAATCGCTGGGTGAGTCGCCGGAAGAACCGCTTCGAGGAATTGACGAACAATATCAATGACCATGAATCCGATCGAACTCAAGGGCGCTCTGGAAGCCATTATTTACGCCGCCGATGAGCCCGCGACGCTGGAGCAGATCGCCAGCGCCATCGGCGAGGAGAAGAACGTCGTGCGCGCGGCGCTCGACGAAATGATTTCCGGCTACGCGGGGGAAGATCGCGGCATGGAAATCCGCGCCGTTGCCGGCGGCTACCGGTTTTACACCAAGCCGCAGCACCATGAGGTGGTTCGCCGGTTTATCAAGAGCCTGCGCCCGCCGCTCCGCCTGACCATGCCGGCGCTGGAAACGCTGGCCGTGATTTCCTACCGCCAGCCCGTCACGGGCCCGGAAATTCAGGAAATTCGCGGGGTGAACGTCTCCGGCGTAATTAAAACGCTGCTGGAAAAGCGTCTGATCACCACGGCGGGACGCAAGGCCGTCATGGGACGCCCCATCCTGTACCGCACGTCGAAGGAATTTCTGATGCGCTTCGGCCTTTCCGATCTATCGGAGTTGCCGAGCCTCAAGGAATTCGAGCAACTGGCGCGCGCCGCGTTGGGGGCAGACGAAGGAATTGCTCCCATCGAGCCGGAAAGCGAATCGCAGGATGAATTGAGCGCAGCGACTGCCCCTGATGCTCCGGAAACGGCAGGCGCCGCCGAACCTGAACACGAGATCGAGTCCGAACCCGAGCCTCTCCCATCCACGCAAGCGTCGAATTCCTCCGAACCCGGCGGGCCGGAAGGCTCCGAGCCGGTTGATTCGAACGCGCAACAAAACGCAGATGACGCCAAGGCGGAAAGCGCAACGTAGGTAAATTTATGCTGGAGCGTCTGCAAAAGATTATCGCCCGCGCGGGGATTGCTTCGCGGCGTCACGCCGAAGAACTGATCCGCAGCGGACAGGTGCGCGTCAACGGGGTGGTGGTCACCGAGATGGGCGCCAAGGCCGATCCGGAGCGCGACCGCATCGAGGCTGCGGGGAAAGTCGCGAAAGTTTCCGAACAGCGCGCTTACGTACTCCTCAATAAGCCGCCGGAAATTGTTTCCACACTGGCCGATCCCGAAGGCCGGCGCACGGTGCGTAATTTGCTCGTCGGGGTGTCTGAGCGCGTGTTTCCCGTCGGGCGCCTCGATTACTCCGCCAGCGGAGTCGTTTTCCTGACCGACGACGGAGATCTGGCCAGCCGGATGCTGAAAGCGTCGCACTTGCTGCCCCAGACGTACTGGATCAAGGTCAAGGGGCGGTTGAGCGAAACGCAGCTCAAGAGCCTCGCGGTCGCTTTTCGCGGTAAGATATTTCCCCTGCGCGCGCCGCATTCGGCGGGTAAGAATCCCCCGAATCCCTGGTACGAAGTGCAAATCACCGGTGTGCGCCGAGACCTGCTGAGCCGGAATTTATTGAAGATGGGCCACCGCATCGAAAAAATGAAACGCGTCAAGCTGGCCTCACTCGATATCGACACCGTGCAGGAAGGACACTACCGCCGCCTGGATTCGAAGGAAGTGGCGAAGCTGGCTCGGGTGGTGGACCTTGCTCTGGAAGGAAAAGGCCCGGATTTGAACCGTCCCCGGGAACAGCGCCGCAGAATCAAGAGGGTGAAATAGAAAATTTGCGCATGGGAGTACAATTCCTCCGGTGTGCGGACGTAGCGGAAAGCTGGTAAAAATGGCGCCCACGGGCAAATCCGAAATTTCCGAGCCGAATGAGTCAGAAAAGATTACCAGCCTGCTGGCTGCGTCCAAGGTGGTTGCCGTCGTCGGATTATCCTCCAAGCCCTATCGTGCCAGCTTCGGCGTCGCGCAATTTTTGCAGTCCTCCGGCTACCGGATTATTCCGGTCAATCCGAACGAGTCCGAAGTGCTGGGGGAGAAATCCTACGCGCGCCTAGATGACATTCCCGAAAAAATCGACATCGTGGATGTTTTCCGGCGCTCCGAATATGTGCCGGAGATTGTCGACGCGGCCATTCGCATCGGCGCGCAAGCCGTGTGGATGCAGGAAGGCGTGAAGGACGAAGCGTCGGCTCAACGCGCCCGCAACGCGGGACTCTTCGTCATCATGGACCGTTGCATCGCGAAAGAACTATTTAAGCGCCACCAGTAAACCCGCCCGCACGCCCCAGATGTCTCGCGGCAACGTCGAAAACATTTCAACCCCGGAGGAACCGTTTATGGTTGTGGTTTCGGGCGGCCCTTGAGACGCCGGATCTCCTCCATACGTTGCCGCAAGCGCGCTTCAAATCCCTGATCGGTCGGGCGATAGTAAGTTTTTCCCGCAAGCGATTCGGGCAGACAGGTCATGTCGGTAACCTTGTCCGCCTGGTCGTGCGCGTACTGATATCCCTTGCCGTATCCGATATTTTTCATCAGGCTGGTCGCTGCATTGCGCAGGTGCATCGGCACAGGCTCGGTTCGCGTGCGTTCCAAGTCCCCGGTGACGGAGCCGTAACCGGTGTAGAGCGCGTTGGATTTCGGCGCAAGCGAAAGGTAGACGGCGGCCTGCGCCAGGGCGAGGTTGCCTTCGGGCGGGCCGACGAAATCGGCAGCGTGCATGGCCGCGATCGTTACGGCCAGGGCGCCCGGCTCGGCCAGGCCGATGTCCTCGCTCGCCATCCGCACCAGCCGCCGCGCGATGTACAACGGGTCTTCCCCGGATTCGAGCATGCGT
The DNA here is from genome assembly GCA_963746945.1 of Terriglobia bacterium. GTDB lineage: Bacteria > Acidobacteriota > Terriglobia > Acidiferrales > UBA7541 > Palsa-360. The sequence continues at coordinate 653,764 of CAVVDG010000003.1, forward strand.
ACCAGCCAGTACAGCGTCGCATCGGGGTCCGAATTCCGAACGGACTTGTGCAGCGCCGAGATCAGGTTGTAATGCTCTTCGCCGGACTTGTCGTAGAGCAAAAACTTTCGCTGCAACAGGTCGGCGAGCATTTCGCGGGTGATGGCGCGTTTGCCGGCGGCGCCGGGCTGCACGGCGCGCACGGCGGTTTCCAGCGTGTTGAGCGCCGCGCGCGCATCCCCGCCGGAAAACACGGCGATGTGCTGGATCGCCTCTTCGCTGATCGTGACGTTTTCCTTTCCCAGGCCCCGCTCGCTGTCCAGAAGCGCGCGGCGCAACAGGCCCTCGATTTGCTCGGTGGAAAGCGCCTGCATGACGTACACGCGCGTGCGCGACAGCAAAGGGGCAATGACCTCGAATGAGGGATTCTCGGTGGTCGCGCCGATCAGCGTGATGTTTCCCGCTTCCACATGCGGAAGGAACGCATCCTGCTGTGCCTTGTTGAACCGATGCACCTCGTCGATGAATACAATCGTGCGGCGTCCGGCGCGGCGCGCATGTTCGGCGGCGGCCATGACCTCCTTGATTTCCTTGATTCCCGTCAGTACGGCGCTGAAGGCCACAAACTCGGATTGCGTCATTCGCGCAATCAGGCGCGCCAGCGTGGTCTTCCCGCATCCCGGGGGTCCCCAGAGAATCATGGAACCGATGTCGTCGCGCTCGATTTGCGTGCGCAGGGGTTTTCCCGGACCCAGCAGCGTTTCCTGCCCGGTGAATTCATCGAGCGTGCGCGGGCGCATGCGCTCGGCTAGGGGCTGCCCGGCGGCGGCGCCGTTTTCTTCCGGATCGAGTTTGGCGAATAGACTCATGCTCGTTTCTGCGGGTCCCGCTGCCGCATGGCTTCGTACAACAACACGGTGGCGGCCATCGCCGCGTTCAGCGATTCCACACCCACCGGAGTCGTTGCCGCTGCCTGCGGTATGCTGACGCGCGCATCCGCTTGCCGGACAACGTCCTCGGGCAACCCGGCCCCTTCATTCCCAATCACCAGTGCCGCCGGAGATTTCCAATCGACTTCCCAGGGTTTCACGAAGGGGCTGCCGGAGATTGCTCCCCGATTTTGCGGCCCTTTCGCTGCGGCGGCCGCGTACACTTTCAAGCCGGAAGATTGCAATTTTGTGAGTAGGTCCGAGACCGGCGTTCCATGAAGTATAGGGAGCCGCAGGGCCGATCCGGCAGAAGCCCGCAGCGCCTTTGGCCCAAACGGGTCCGATGTTCCCACCGATCCGCCCGGGCATGTGGCGGCGCCGGTGGCTCCGAAAGCTTCCGCGGCGCGCAAAATGGTTCCCACATTTCCAGGGTCCTGCACGCCGACCAGTACGATCACCAGCGCATTGCCTTGTGTCAGGCTCTGGATCGTTGTCTGCCGGGGCCGCACCAGAGCGGCGATTCCCTGAGGCGACTGCGTATCCGCAATTCCCGCAAACAGCCGGTCCGAGGTGCGCAGAATTTGCACGCCAGCGAGCAGGGAAGGGGAGAGCCGCGCCCGGTGGCGTTCCCCTGAATCGCTCAGTAGGAGGGCCTCGACGTGAAGCCCGGAACCCAGGGCCGATTTCACCAGCCTTGCGCCTTCGACGCCCACCAGGGCGTCGTCGCCGCGTTCGCCCGACAGCGCGGAGCGGAACCTCTTGAGCCAGCGATTGTCGCGGCTGGTAATCGCTGCGGGGGCTGCATGTGCGTTGTGCCCGGGAGAGGCTTTGCGGGTCTCGGCCATGTGCTTCAGCCTAACAAACCGCCCACAAGGGGTAAAGCGATGCTGATGAATTGCGCTGCGGCAGGCGCCGTGCCAACTTGAACCAGCTGGACGTCTATGGTAGTTTCAGTCGACAAGATTTTGTTGGATTTTGGTACGATAAGGTTCTGGCCAGAGAGAAAGCGTAGAGGTTCACCAATTTGCCCGCTGAGTTGTTGAAGATTTCCCCGGAAACACCGGATCCTGCAGCCCTGCGTTATGCAGCCGAATTCATCCGCCACGGCAAGCTTGTGGCCATTCCCACGGATACGTTTTACGGCATTGCCGCGGACCCATTCAATCTGGCGGCCGTGGAGCAGCTCTATCGCGTGAAGGGACGCCCGGAGACGCGGGCCCTGCCCCTTCTGGTCAATTCGATGGCGCAGGCCATGTCATTGGCGCGCGACGTGCCCTACACATTTCACAGGCTTGCCGCTAAATTCTGGCCCGGCCCGCTGACGCTTCTGGTGGAAGCCTCCACGGGGATACCGCTGAAAGTGACGGCGCATACGGGAAATGTCGCGATGCGCTGGCCGAAGTCTGCCATCGTCAACGCGCTGATCGAACTGGTCAAGGGACCGGTCACCGGCACCAGCGGAAATATTTCCGGGCAGCCTGCATGCGCAACCGCCGCCGACCTGCTCAAACAGATGGGAGACCGCCTTCCCCTGATTCTTGATGCCGGCGAAACGCCGGGGAATCTCGCGTCCACAATCGTGAAACTCGAATACGACGATTGGGCCGTGATGCGCGAGGGCGTGATTCCCAAGCAGGCCATCCGCGAAGCCCTTGAGGATGAGACCTCGGATTAATCCCCGAAGGAAACCGGCCTGCTACGGCGCAGGCCGTTCCGCCCGCGCCGCATCGCGGCGCCTTAGTGCGCCTCAACATTGCACAGGAAATCGTAATCACCGGTGGGCGAAAGATGTACGTTGGTGATTCTTTTGCGGTGCACGCTGATATTGTCGGAAAACCAGAGACTGATATAGGGCACGTCCTCTGCGATGATCTTTTCCACTTTGCTGAATATTTCCCGTCGTTTGCCGCGGTCCAATTCGACGCGCGCCTGATCGAGCAGCGCGTCGACCTCCGGATTATCGTAATGCCCTCGATTGGCGCCCAGGGGCGGCATTTTCTTTGAACTGAAAGCGTAGTCCAGAAATAAATCCGGATCGCTGTTTCCTCCGATCCATCGGAGCCGGGCCAGTCTGGAATGTCCCCCGAGTCAGCTCCGAAAAAAGCGTGGCAATTTCCAGCGGCTGCAGTTCCAGATCCACTCCCACCCGGCGCCATTGCTCCTGCAGCGCTTCGCCCAGCAGTCGGGCCGATTCTTCGGTCGAGGTTTTCAGTGTCAATTTCAGCCTCATGCCATTCAGATCGGGACGCCGCGGAAATCCGGCGTCGTCGAGCAACCGCTCGGCTTGTTGCGGATCGTAGGGGTAGTGCCGTATGTTGGGTTCGTAAGCCCAACTGTTGGGCGGAATCGGTCCATCCGCGATCCGCGCCTCCCCGCGCAGAAGATATTTGATGATTTGTTCGCGATCGGTGGCCAGCGCCAGGGCTTGCCGCACGTCGCGTTTGGAAAGTGCGGCGTCTGCGAAATTGAGCACGATGTAGTCGTAGTTGCTTCCGGGCCGCTCGCTGATTTCAATGTTGGGTTGAGATCGCAGAACCGGAATCATGTCCGGAGTCAGGGAAGTCAGCTCGATGTCCGCCGTGCCTTTGCGCAATTCCAGCGCGCGAACGATCGCTTCCGGAACCACCCGGAAACGAACCGTCGAAATCTTCGGCGGGGCGCCGAAATAATCCGCGTTTCGCGCCAGCACCACGTCGTCGTCCTGCCCTGCGCTGACGAAGCGAAAGGGTCCTGTCCCGACCGGGTGACTGGCCACGTCGTTTCCAGACCCCGCGGGCACGATCCCCAACGCCGGCCGGCAAATGCTCCACAAAAATCCCGCATAGGGTTCACTCAAGTGGAAAATGACAGTGGCCGGGTCGGGCGTCTCAATATCTTTCACCAGGGCCAGTGATCCTCTCTTGGGGGAAGTGACGCTGCGGTCCAGAATCGATTCAAACGTGTATTTCACGTCCGCCGAAGTCAGGACGCGGCCATCGTGGAATCTCACGCCGCTGCGCAAATGAAATACGTAGGTCAACGGGTCCGGGGTCTCCCATTTCTCGGCCAGGTCGGCCCGCACGTTGCGTTGCGCATCCAGCGCAACCAGCCCGCTGAAAATCAGGCTGTCGATTCTCTCGGATGGCCCGTCGATCCCGATCCGCGGGTCCAGATTCGTGGGCATGCTTTCGATCAGAAAATTGACGACGCCCGGTTCGGTGCTGGCGCTGCTGGAGCAACCGGATAGAACCAGCAGCGATAGCAGGAGAAGGAAGAGAGCGGAAAGCGCAGTGGAAGTAAATGACGCAAAGGAAAAAATCTTCCACAGGGGGGCGCACCTTGCAGGGCGGTCCGTTCGCCTGCTTCCTGTTTCACCTCGCATAGCAGACCTTGCCCAGCACCACTGGTTTTACCGCTCCGGTCGCTCCCGGCATGTTGCCCGGTCGTTTGCGCATTGTCCGGGAGGCGAGCACGGCAAAGGCAAAAGCTTCCTTGGCGTCTCCCGGCACGCCGAGTGCGTCCGCCGCGCGGACACGAATCCGGTCCAGTCCGGATTCGATCTGCGCCATCAGGACGGGATTGTGCGCGCCTCCTCCGGAGACGATCAATTCACGGATTTTTGTATGCGGGATAACAAACCGGTGGATGGCGTCCAGAATGGAGAGCGCCGTCAAAATGGTCGCGGTCCGGACGATGTTCTGGGCCTTTGCCCGCCGAGCTTCCTGCAGGGACAGCAGGGAGCGAACATACTTTTCGCCGTATTGCTCGCGCCCCGCCGATTTCGGAGGGAGTTTGGAAAAATAATCGTCGTTTAAAAGTTTCGCCAGCAGAGCGGGTAGCAGCGTGCCTTTCGAGGCCATCTCGGCGTTGCGATCGAACGTTTTTCGCCCTTGCGTGAAGTGCCGCACCAGGGCGTCAATGACCATGTTTCCGGGCCCCGTGTCGAACGCAAAAACATCTTCCATCTTCGCGCCCGCCGGGATCACCGTGAGGTTGGCGATCCCGCCGATATTGAGCGCGGCCCGCCCGATTTGCGCGTGGCGATAGAGCAGGAAATCGACAAAGGGCACCAGCGGCGCACCTTGCCCGCCCGCCGCCATATCCGCGGGGCGAAAATCGCCCACGGTCGTGATGCCCGTGCGCGCCGCAATTACCGACGGCTCGCCGATCTGCAGGGTGGATGCCACGGGCCGGCCGCAGAATTTGATGGGTACGCCCTGATGGAATATGGTTTGTCCGTGGGAGCCGATAAAAGCGATTTTCGAAGGTGAAACGCGAAATTGTCTGCACGCCGCGAGCGCGGCGTCGGCGAAAACTTCACCCAGCAGAAAATTCAGCTGGCTGATCTCGCCCGTCGTGACGGCGCGGCCCTCGCCCATCTTCAGAATGGCTTCCCGCACGCGGGGAGCGAATGGAAACGCGGCGAAGTTTTCCAGCGTTGCGCTGCGGCCCGAGATTCGCACCAAAGCCACATCGATGCCGTCCGCCGAGGTTCCGGACATGATGCCCAGCGCCAGGAGTCCTTTTCTGCCGAAGCGTTTCATAGAATCTGTTTTCTCAGGTCCGCAAGCAAATTGAGTGCATCGATCGGTTTCAAGTTGTCGAGGTCGGCCTCACGCAATGCCTGGAGCACGCGGCGGTCCAGCGGCGTAAACAAAGGCTGCTGCTCCGGCGCAGGCTCCCCGAATGGCTCGGTGCCGGGAGAAAGCGTCTCGCTTAATTCGTGCTCGGCCTGTTCGTGCCGGTCGAGGACTTCCCGGGCCCGTGCGATGACCGTCGCCGGCAGCCCCGCCATGCGCGCGACTTCGATGCCGTAACTTTTGTCCGCGCTCCCGGTTTCCACGCGCTTCAAAAACACGATTCCGGTTGAGGTTTCCCGCGCGGAAACATGCACGTTTTTGATGCCGGGCAGCAGGTCGGCCAGCTCGGTCAATTCATGGTAATGGGTAGCGAAGAGCGTGCGCGATTTCGTTTCGCTGGAAAGATGCTCCACCACGGCCCAGGCGATCGAGAGGCCGTCAAAGGTCGCCGTTCCGCGTCCCACTTCATCCAGCAGCACCAGGCTGGACGGCGTTGCCGTATTCAAAATGGCCGCGACCTCCGTCATTTCGACCAGAAACGTGGAGCGTCCCCGCGCCAGGTTGTCAGCGGCGCCAATGCGCGTGAAAATCCGGTCGGTGACCGGAAGCCGCGCCTGGCTGGCCGGGACAAACGATCCCATTTGCGCCATCAGCACGATCAAGGCGGCCTGCCGGAGGTAGGTCGATTTGCCTCCCATGTTGGGCCCGGTGATCAGCAGAATCTGCTGCGCCGCGTCGTCCAGATACAAATCGTTGGGAACAAACCGCTCGCCACTTTGCTCGAGCAACTGTTCGATGACGGGATGGCGTCCCGCCACGATCATGATCTGGCTGTCGTCTCCGAATTCGGGCCGCACGTAATTCCGGGACGCGGCCAGGCGCGCGAAATTTCCCAGCACATCCAGCTGCGCGACCCCCGACGCGGTCCGGCGAAGCCGCGCGGCCTGCTCTCCGATCCAGGAGCGCAGTTCGATGAACAATCGCCGCTCGATCTCCGCGATGCGTTCGTCGGCGTCCAACACTTTCCGTTCGTAGTCCTTGCAGTTCCGGCGTCGTGAAGCGTTCCGCGTTCACCAGCGTTTGCTTGCGCTCGAAATCATCGGGGACCAGATGCAGGTTCGGCCGGGTGATCTCGATGTAATAGCCGAAGACCTGATTGAACCGGATCTTCAGCGATCCAATTCCGGTGCGCTTGCGTTCGCGCTCTTCCATCGTGGCGATGATCTGCTTGCTGTGCTGAGAAAGGTCGCGCAGCCCGTCCAGTTCCGCGTTGTATCCCCGGCGAATCACTCCCGGGTCGGACGCCATCGCCGGGGGATCGTCAGCCACCGCGGATTCGATCTTTTCGCGGACATCGGTTAGTTCGTCCATCTGCGTGTGCAGCGCGGAAAGGCGCGAAGACGCGCTATTCTCCAAATACTTGCGCAGCAGAGGAACGCGTGTGAGCGACTGCCGCAATCCGAGCAGGTCGCGCGGCGAGGCCACGCCCAGCGTCACGCGCCCGGCCAGACGTTCCAAATCCTGCACGCCCGCGAGGTTATGTCGAATCTCTTCGCGCAGCACCGTGTGCGTTTTTAATTCCTCCACGGCCTCCAGGCGCGCGTCGATTTCTTCGCGATTCACCTGCGGGCGAAGGATCCACTGTCGCAGCAGGCGCGCGCCCATGCCCGTCGCGGTTTCATCTAGGGCCGAGAGCAGCGTCGGCGACGCGCCTCGCACGGCGTCTTCGGCAAAGATCGGCGAAACCAGTTCCAGGTTGCGAACCGTCACCGTGTCCAGGACCAGCGCGTCGGCCTGCTCGTAAAATCGCACGCGGTCCATGTGCCCCAGCGCCGCTTCCAGATGGTCGCTGTCTCCCGGAGCCTTGGCCGATGTCTCGCGCAGGTAATGCACCAGGGCGCCGGCGGCCGCGACGGCTTGCGGATGTCCGGCCAAGCCGAACCCGTCGAGCGTGGCCACGCCGAACTGCTCGCGCAGCATGCGTTCGGCATAATCCGGGCGGAAAACCCATTCGTCGATCCTGGTTTCAACGCCGTCGCGCAAATCGGCCCGCGCTCCCGGGAAATTGCCGCCGCCTTCGGCGTCGGAGGGTGGCGCGGAAAACAGCCCGGCCTGCCGGGGCAGCAGGATTTCGCGCGGTTTCAGGCGGTGCAATTCATCGCGCAGCTTTTCGTCCGCGTCGGCGCCGGAAAATTCGGTGACCAGGAATTCGCCGGTGGTCACGTCGGCGTAGGCCAGGCCCACAGGCGTCCCCGATGGCCCGCGAGACAACGCGGCCAGATAATTATTTTCCTTGGCTTCCAGCACGTTGGCGCTGGTGGCCGTACCGGGAGTGATCACGCGCACCACTTCGCGGCGCACCAGTTTTTTCCCCGGCCCGGGCGGCTCCATCTGATCGCACACGGCGATCTTGTAGCCCGCGCGCAGCAGTCGCGCGATGTATCCCTCCGCGGCGTGATAGGGTACTCCGCACATGGGCACCGGTTCGCCGCGCTCGCGGTTCCGGGAAGTCAGCGTGATCTGGAGTTCCCGCGATGCGGCAATGGCATCCTCGTAAAATAATTCGTAGAAGTCGCCCAGGCGAAATAAAACCAGCGCGTGCGGGTAACGCGTCTTGATGCCCTGGTACTGCCGCATGAGCGGAGTGGCTGGTTCAGTCATGTCATTGTGGAGCGCCGGAAACGAGCGCGGGCTCTATTTGTTTACCCTGGCCGTGAAGGGGAGCCCGCCGGAAGTCATTTCCCGGTCGGCTACAGAAAGTTTATACCCTTTCGCCTTTGCTCCTGTCGAGCGGCTCGGATTTTTCTGGTAATCCTGTTTGGCGGAACTTAACCGATAGCAGCGGCAAAGGCCGAAAACGAAACACCCGCCGGTAGGATTTCGGCGCCACAACGTGGTCCACAACGCGTACCACAGCCGGTTCATCGTATGGCGCAGTCAGATTCTGCATCCCCTTCCGCATTCCCAGTGAACGGCCCAGATGAGTTTCGGTCTACGCGGCTCCGGCGCGAACCGACATTTCGCCGATGCTGGCGATGCGTGCGTGCATCACGTCGCCGGGGTGGATGGGCGCCACGCCTTCCGGCGTGCCGGTCATGATGACATCCCCGGGAAGCAGTGTGTAAAACGAAGTCGCGAATTCGATGAGCTCGGCTACACCGAGGATCAGGTCGCGTGTATTGGCCTTCTGCCGGGACTCGCCGTTCACGGTGAGGGAGAGATCGAGATGGGAGGGGTCTTGTAACTGGTCGGAAGTGACCATCCAGGGGCCCAGAACCGTGTAGGTGTCCAGGGATTTGCGCAGGCTGCGTTCCTCGGACCCACGGACCGTGATGTCGAGGCCGATGCAATACCCGGCAACAAAATTGAGCGCATCGTGCCGCGATACCGACTTGGCCCGTTTGCCGATGACCACGGCCAACTCGACTTCGTGATCGGTCCGGCGGTCCAAATGACCGATTAAGACTTGCTGCGAAGGCCCGATCACCGAACTGGTCGCTTTCAGAAACAATCCCATCTTATGGATTTCCTGCGTGTGCGCTTTGTTCTGATGGTGCAGCTCGGGATCGGCAGCCACCTCTTCCAGATGTTTTTTATAATTCACCGGGGCGCCCACGATCTTGCTGGGATTGGCCACGGGACTCAGGAAATTCACCTTGTCGGTTGGAACCGGTTGTGCGAGCGCGGCGGCTTTGAGCATGGGTTCTCGCAGGGCCGGCAAAGCCTCGACGAAGATGTCGCCCACGGGAAACGGGTAGCGATACCCTGGCAACGCGTCGAGGATCGGCGTCACGTCCCGTACCAGGCCGTTGTCGACCACCCCAAGCCGGTTATCGTCAAATCGGCAAACAATCATGAAAGCCCCTTATCTATTCAAATGTAGTGTTCGAAGCTGAGCAATGATTACTAAATCAAGCAAACAGGATGAGCCGCTGCACGAATGACGCAGTGCTTGCGGCCGGAAGACGCTGCACATCTTAATTCGAATAATTGGATTGAGCGATAATAATGTTATTGAACTATGCTACCCAATCGAAGATTATTGGGCTGCTCCGGGGCTGGTTTAAAGCGAGGAAGTTGCGGTGATGGAGTCGCGTGAGGGAACGCCGCGACGCGCCACCTGGTTCGGGTCTTTGAAGGCCCTCTGCAGCACCCTTGAAGGAGATTGTCCATGTCCGACGCCAAGTTTGAGAAATTGTACAGTGAAATGGAAAGCAATTACCTCATGCCGCTTTGGACGGCGCACCGGTCGGTTTCGCCGCTGGAACCCCGCTCCAAGGCGGTTCCCTGGCTGTGGAAAGGGTCCAAGCTCTACGACTTTGCCCGGCGCGCGGGAGAACTGGTAACGCCCGAACGCGGCGGCGACCGCCGCGCCATGGGCCTGAGCAATCCGGGGCTCGGCGGTCTCCCGTATGCCACGCCCACCCTGTGGGCGGCAATCCAGTGGCTCAACGGCAGGGAAGTGGCGCCCGCGCATCGACATTCATCGGAAGCCGTTCGCTTCATCATTGACGGCCAGAAAACGTACAGCACCGTGCAAGGGGATAAGGTGTATCTGGAACGCGGCGACTTTGTGATCAATCCCCCGTGGTATTGGCACGATCATGGCAGTGAAAGCGACCTTCCATCCATGTGGATGGATGCTTTGGACGTTCCCATCACCAATTACCTGGATGCCGCTTTTTTCGATGAGGGGGAGAGTGATATACAGGATGTAACGGCAGCGCTCAACGGATCGGTGATGAAATATGGAGTTGGCCAGATGCGGCCCGCCTGGGAGGAGCCTTCCCGGGAATATTCTCCGTTGTCCACTTATAAGTGGGAGACCACCGAGCGGGCGCTCCGCAATCTGGCCCAGGTGGATGCCAGCCCGTTCGATGATGTCGCGCTGGAGTATACCAATCCGCATACCGGCCGGCCGGTGATGAAGACCATGACGGCCTGGATACAGATGATTCGGCCCGGAATTCATACCCAGGCGCATCGCCAGGTGAACAGCTCGGTTTACTATGCGTTCGAAGGACGCGGCTCCACGGTGATTGGGGGCATCCGCTATGATTGGGAGAAGGGCGACATCTTCGTGATTCCCAGCTGGACCTACCACGAGCACAGCAACAATTCGAAAAGCGAGCCCGCAATCCTGTTCTCGATTCAGGACACTCCGATTCTGGTGGCCCTGGGGAAGTATCGCGAGGAAGCGCTGGCCACCAACGGCGGCCATCAGACGGTGCAGGGTGTATTTGACGCCGAAAAGGTTTTGGCGCACGGATAGCCCGCGATCGCGCCATTGCCGGCCTGTTATAGGTTTGAGTAGGACAGGCTTCAGCCTGTCTGCTTTTGATTGCATAGGCCGGCATAGAGTGTGCCGTCAACGGCGATCCACAGGGCGATTTGGAATTGAAATTCAATGATGGTCTTTTCCGATGCATCCTGCCGTGGCCCGGGGCGCCGGAAAGGATTTTCGGGCAAGCATTTTTATTTTTTATTGTTTTCGCATTTCAATTTTGAAATTGTAACCAGCTTCCAAACTGGGTTCGAGGAGGGTTCGTGTTCAAAACACTGCTCCAGACGAAGGACGATTGGACGTTGACTTTAATTCGCGTGGTCGCCGGCGGCGTGATGCTTCCCCACGGAATGCAAAAAATGTTCGGCTGGTTTGGAGGGGGCGGCTTCATGGGCACGATTCACGGTTTTGGCATGCGGGGATATCCGGCGTTCCTGGTAGTTCTGGTCATCCTGGCGGAATTTTTAGGGTCCATCGGCATGATCGTTGGCTTTCTTAGCCGTATCGCCGCTTTCAGCATTGCCGTGGACATGACCGTGGCGGCCATCACCACCACCAGTAAATTCGGTATGTTCATCAACTGGAGCGGCAGGCAGAAGGGCGAAGGAATGGAATATCAGTTTCTGATGGTTGCCATGGCCCTGGCCATCACGTTTGCGGGCGCCGGGGCATTTTCGGTTGACCGCGCGTTGACTGCCGGCAAAGACGCCTGATCGGTCGGGGTGAGATCGACTTATACTACGTTAGCAATGCGGCACGCTGCCCCAGGCCGGGAAATCGAGATAAAACTTCGCGTGCTGGATGTCCTCGCACTGCGTCGCCTGCTGAAGCGCCTGCGAGCCCGCGAAATCGTACCCCGCACGTACGAATCCAACACGTTGTATGACACAGCGGGGAGAACCCTGATGCGCCGCGGCGAACTCATTCGCATTCGCATCGAACAGCCGGCCTCGCCCGGGGGAAAGCGCCGGCCGGGCGGGGGCGCCGCAGCCATCCTCACCTATAAAGGACCAGTCCAGGATTCTCCTGTTTTGAAAAGGCGGGGCAACAGGCCGAAAGCGGCCCCGCGTTTCAAAGTCAGGGACGAAATTGAAATTTCGCTCGGGGATGGTGGGAAAATGGCCGAAATTCTCCGTGCCCTGGGTCTGCGCCCTGTATTCCGTTATGAAAAGTTCCGCACCACTTATGCGCTCCCGGGCATCGCAAATCTGAAAGTTGAGATGGATGAGACGCCGGTGGGCGTGTTTCTGGAACTCGAGGGTGGTCGGGCCGCCATCGACCGAGCCGCAAGACTTCTCGGCTACAGCCGGTCCGAATACCTCACGCAGACTTATGGCGTGCTTTATATTGCCGATTGCCGCCGCCGCGGAACATCCCCGGCCAATATGCTCTTTCGGGCAACAAGAAATTTGCCCTGACCCGCACTGTTTTCCTTGACAAAGATTTGAACTCCGTTTACCTAGTGAGTTGGAGTTTTATTTGCGGCTATGAGCGAATCAGAAGTGCAAGAACCCTTCCCTAGAAGGAAACGATTGGCGGCGCGGTATTGCGAACAGGCCCGGCTGACCGGTGTCCAAATGGTGGTTCGCCGCGTTTTGACAGGGATGGGCCGGGGCCTCGGGTAGACCTGGATTTCTCCTCCACCCGCGGCCGGGCACACCCTGGTTGCGGGCTCCAAGACGTATAGATCCCGCGATGACAAGCCATTCGAGTGTGCGGGTGCGGACGTATCCCGGAAACCCGCATTGTGTCCGGGATTTTCGTGCGCGGGCTCCGTCTGGGCCTGCCGGGAGCAAGCAAGCCGGATGAGGAATTGAGTACTGGCCGTGCGGCTGGCCTGGCCAGCGTCACGCGGCTTCGAGGAAGGAGGCGAAATGCTGCACGCAACGGATCTGTTGGGCGGTGAAGCGTACGATCGTGACGGCCATTTCGTCGGGCACGTCACCGAACTGTTCATTGAACCGGCTGACCAGCCCAATCGCGTGGCCCGCGTCCTGCTGGGGCGAGGTAAATACCTTCCCCTGGTTGCTCGCTACGACAGTCTTGCATTCGTCGCTCCGGGCGTCTTGCGGTTGAACGTCGAAGAGAAGCAGTTGGAGCATTACCAGCCGAATGAGGGCTGGCTGGCCCTGCGCAAGGATCTGCTGGACCAGCAGATCATCGATACCAGCGGCCGCAAGGTCGTCCGTGTGAACGACATCGATCTCTCGGAGTACCGGACCAACGGCACGGTCGAACTGCGCGTCACGCAGGTGGACGTGGGCCTGACCGGCGCCGCACGGCGCCTGCTGCATGGGGTGGCTTCTGCCGATCTGATTCGCACACTGGCGCGGAAGCTTCCGACGCGGGTCATTCCCTGGGAATTCGTCAGCCTGATCGAACCGGACCCTCTGCGCCGCGTGAAGCTTCGGATCACGCACAAAAAACTTGCGCGCATGCACCCGGCGGACCTGGCCGACATCATGGAAGAGCTTTCCCCGGTCGAGCGGCAATCCATCATCGCCTCGCTCGATGAAGAAACCGCCGCCGAAGCCCTTGCGGAACTCGACAAGCGGCTCACCACGCAGATTGTCGAGACCATGGACCCGGAAAGGGCCGCCGACATCCTGGAAGAAATGGATCCCGACCAGGCCGCCGATATCCTCGCCGGCTTGACTCCTGAAAGTTCGCGGGAAGTGCTGCGCGAGATGCCCGGAGAAGATGCCCGCGAGGTGCGCGAACTGCTGAAGTTCGACGAAAATTCCGCCGGCGGCATGATGAATACGGATTTTATTTATGTGGGGGAAAAGTCCACGCGGGAAGAAGTGGTCGCATGGATCCGGGAAAAAGACGTAAACCTCGAGGAACTCGATACCATATTTCTGATCGATGAAGACGCCGTATTTTCCGGCGCCGTCCCGGTGGGGCGTTTGCTGTTCGCTCCGGCCGACGAGCGCATGGAAAACTTGAAAGACCGAACCGCTCCTCTCGGTTCTGCCCGATGCGGATGAGAAAGAAGTGTTTGAAATATTCGACAAATACAATCTTCACAGCCTGGCGGTGGTGAATGAGGCGGGCCACCCCATGGGGGCCATCGAAGTGGATGACGTCGTAACACGCCTGCGACATCGATAACCGAAAGGAATCAGGAAAGCCTGGAACGTGGCAGTGCTCGGCAAACGCGGCAAACAGAAGCGGGCGGCGGAGGATTCCTCGGCTGTAACGCGGTGGAAGCTCGTTCCGGGATGGGTCGAACCGTGGCGCGCGCGCCTATCCGCATGGGGCAAACGCACGCGCTTCTGGCGCCGCCGGCTGCTACTTTTCCTGGCCGTCGTGGGCCCCGGCGTGATCACTTCCAATGTGGACAACGACGCCGGCGGAATAACCGTGTATTCGCAGGCGGGCGCGAGGTACGGCTATGCCCTGCTGTGGTCGCTGATTCCCATGGCCATCGCGCTGTACGTCACCGAAGAGATGTGCGCCCGGATGGGCGTGGTGACCGGGAAGGGACTCTCGGACCTGATTCGCGAGGAGTTCGGGTTTCGCCCGACCTTTTTCATCATCCTGGCGGGACTTGTCGTGGACATGGGGAACGTTGCGGCGGAGTTCGCGGGCGTTGCGGCTTCCATGCAGATTTTCGGGATTTCCAAGTACATCTCGGTGCCTATCGCGGCGCTGGCGGTCTGGTTTCTGGTCATGCGCGGCACTTCACGCGTGGTGGAAAAGGTTTTTCTTGCCGCCTGTGTGCTCTACCTGTCTTACGTGGCCTCCGCGATTCTGGCAAAGCCCGACTGGCTTCTGGCGGCCAAAAGCACCGTCATTCCGTCGATGCAGTTTAACGGGGGGTATCTGCTGATGCTGACCGCCCTGATCGGCACGACCATCGCGCCCTGGCAATTCTTCTACCTGCAGGCGGGCTTCGTGGAAAAGCGCGTGGCGCGCCGCCAGTACAGGCAAGCGCGCGCCGACGTGATGGTGGGCAGCATCAGCTGCATGGCCATTGTTTTTTTTATCATTGTCTGCACGGCCGCCACGCTGCATGTGTCCGGTCACTTCATCATCAATGACGCCAGCGAAGCCGCCCAGTCCCTGGTGCCGCTGGCGGGGAAGTGGGCTGGATCGCTGTTCGCGTTCGGGCTGCTGAACGCCTCGCTTTTTGCTGCGTCCATCCTGCCGCTTTCCACCGCGCACGTGATTTGCGAGGGCATGGGTTTCGAGGCGGGCATCGACCACAAGTTCAACGACGCTCCTATTTTCTACGGTCTGTATACTGGCATGATCCTGCTGGGAGCCGCCGTGATTCTGATCCCGCACGCGCCGTTGCAGAAAATTCTTGTGTTCTCGCAGGTCGGCAACGGTATATGGCTGCCCGTCGTGCTGATTTTCATGCTGCTTCTGGTGAACCGCCGCGACCTGATGGGCGACCAGATCAATACCAGCACATTCAACTTCATCGCATGGATCACCGTCGTCGCCGTGATCGCCCTTACCTTCGTTCTGGTCTACGTGTCGCTTTTCCATTCCGCCAATGTTCCCGGCCTGTCCGTCTAGCCGCTCAACGAAGCGATCCGGTAAGCAATCCTCAACCGATCCGCGCGTCTCCGGCATTTCCCCCGGCGTGTTGCACCCTGTGATGCTGTATGTTAGCTTCTCAAGATTGTGGGCAAACAGGCTTCAATTCGCCGCACGATATGGGCAGGAATAATCGCGTGAAGGTACCCGAGCCTCTCCATCCCTCGGGCCGCGAAGAGGCGCGTCTGCTTGCCGAGCTCGACGTCACCCGTCTCCCGCAACACATCGCCGTCATCATGGACGGCAATGGCCGCTGGGCGCAAAAGCGCCACTTGCCGCGAGTGGCGGGGCATCGCGCGGGCGTGCAATCCGCGAGAACCGTGATTGAGACGTGCGCGCACCTGAAAATACCCGCGCTGACGTTGTACGCATTTTCCATGGAAAACTGGCGCCGCCCCAAAGCGGAAATCGATTTTCTGATGCGCCTGCTGCGCGAGTATCTGCGCAAAGAGCTTCCCGTGATCCAGCGAAATAATATCCGTCTCCTGGTCATCGGCCGCACCGACCAATTGCCGCCGGCGGTCTGCGCGGATGTCGAGCGAGCCATGAAGCAGACGGCGGGGAACTCCGGCATGAAACTCGCGGTAGCCCTGAATTATGGCGGGCGCGCGGAACTGGTGGACGCATTCAACCGCATCCTGGATCGTGTGCGGCACAATGGCCTCGCCAGCGCCCGCGTGGACGAAAAGATGATTTCGGAGCACCTGTACACAGCCGAATTGCCCGATCCGGACCTGCTGATTCGCACCAGTGGAGAAATGCGCGTCAGTAATTTTCTGCTCTGGCAGATTGCCTACGCCGAAATTTATGTCACCGAGACCCTCTGGCCCGATTTTACGCGCGCGCAACTTTATGAGGCCTTGCTCGATTTTCAAAAGCGCGAGCGGCGCTACGGCGGCCTGACCGAGTCCCGCCGCCGCGTCACCGCTTGAGCGTGCCGCGCCCCTTCCTGCCTGCAAAGTTTCCTGACGCGGCACAGCCTGATTTATTCCAGAAGAAATCACGCGCGTATTGCGAGAAAGTGTAATGAGCCGCCCAGGAACTGCTTGCCGGCGCCGCCATTTGGAAAATTGCCGCCGCGGGCCGCGGGGAAATCTTCGTACTTTTCATAATTGTTAGGGGAAGCGTGCCAATTGCCGGGTAAAAGGAGTGCGATGCGTTCCGGGACACAAATGCGGGTGCTGACGGCGGCGATCCTGATTCCGCTGGTGGTTGTGGCGATCTGGTGGGGTCCCACGTGGCTGGTTGCCGGGCTGGCGGGTGTCGTGGCCATCGCTGCGTTGCTGGAATTTTTTGCCATGGGCGAACGAATCGGGTTCAAGGCCTACGGCTTTTGGACCTGCCTGGCGGCGATCGGAATTTTTGCGCAGCAGTGGAACGCGACTCGGGCGGCAAACTTCACCAGGCTTGGCGATTTGATCGATGTCGCGCGCTCTCCCCAGGTTTCGGTCGAATGGGTTCTATTCCTGTTTGTCATGGGAACCGCGATCATCGCCCTGGGCAGCCGCCGCGCGCTCTCGGAAGTGTTTTCATCGATTTCAATCAGCGCTGCCGGGCTGGTCGTGATCGTGCTCCCGTTCAGCGCGGTCGTGCGGTTGCACGGCGTGGAAGGGACCGGCCCGCAACTTCTGCTGTTCACGGTCGTGCTGGTCTGGGTCGGGGACACCGCGGCATATTTTGTGGGCCGCGGATTGGGACGACGGAAACTTTCACCGCAGGTCAGCCCGAACAAGACGTGGGAGG
The DNA here is from genome assembly GCA_963746945.1 of Terriglobia bacterium. GTDB lineage: Bacteria > Acidobacteriota > Terriglobia > Acidiferrales > UBA7541 > Palsa-360. The sequence goes on from CAVVDG010000003.1 coordinate 670,809, forward strand.
GAGCCATCGCGAATTTTCTGGGGGCCCTGCTGGTGGGCGTGGCGTTCGGCTATTGGACCAGAATTCTGCCCGTGCACATGCTGGCCATGGCGGGGCTCGGCAGCATCGCGGGACAGGTTGGAGACCTGTTCGAATCGGCGTTCAAGCGCAGCGCCGGCGTAAAGGATTCGGGAACGCTCCTGCCGGGACATGGCGGGATGCTGGACCGGATCGACGCTTTGATCCTCGCGGCTCCCACAGTCTGGTACTATTTCCATTGGGTTGTGCTGAAAAGGTAGTGAGGGTACAGGTGCTTATCCGGCGCCCCATGCAAACGACGGAGCATCCTCTTTGAAGCAAATTGCGATTCTTGGTTCGACGGGCTCCATCGGCAGGCAAACCCTGGCCGTGGTCCAGGCCATGCCCGGGCGCTTTGGCGTCGTGGCACTGGCCGCCGGTAACAACGTGGAAGAGCTGGCGCGGCAGATTCTGCTGCATCATCCGGAACTGGTATCGGTCGGCAACGCTGCGCTGGCTTCCGACCTGGCGGAACGATTGCGCGCGGCGGGGCTTGCCAGATTGCCGGAGATCCAGCACGGCGCAGCGGGGCTGACGGCGGTAGCCACGCACCCTCAAGCCGGCGTTCTGGTTTCCGCAGCCGTGGGAGTGGTCGGCCTTTCGGCCACATATGCAGCCGTAAAAGCAGGCAAGCAGGTTGCGCTTTCGAACAAGGAAGTTCTGGTCGCAGCCGGAGAACTGGTGATGGCTGCGGCGCGCGAGGCGAATGTCGAACTGCTGCCCGTCGATAGCGAGCATAACGCCATCCACCAGTGCCTGCGTGCCGGGCGGCACAGCGAAGTGAAGCGCCTGGTCCTGACCGCGTCGGGCGGGCCGTTCCGCAAGACGCCGCTCGCCGAAATGGATTCGGCCACGCCGGAACAGGCGCTGGCGCATCCCAACTGGCGCATGGGGCGCAGAATCACAATCGATTCGGCGACGCTGGTGAACAAGGGATTTGAAGTGATCGAGGCACACTGGTTGTTTGACGTTCCTTCGGACCAGATCGATGTGGTGATTCACCCGCAATCGACCATTCATTCCATGGTCGAATACGTGGACGGGTCGGTCCTGGCGCAACTGGGGCCCGCGGATATGCGCATGCCCATCCAATATGCGCTAACCTACCCGGAGCGTGCCGCATCCAATCATGTAGCCCTCGATTGGGGGAAACTGCGCCGGCTCGACTTTCAAAAAGTTTCCACGCGGCGTTTTCCTTGCCTGCGCCTGGCTCGCCAAGCACTGCGAAAAAAAGGCGCGTATCCATGCGCTTTCAACGCGGCGGATGAAGTGGCTGTCGAAGCCTTTCTGGAACGGAGGGTCCCCTTTGCGGCGATTGCCGAGGTGATCGAACGGGTCCTGGCCCGGACGCCTCGAATCAAGATGTCTTCGATCGCCGATGTGCTTGCGGCTGACGGCGAGGCGCGGCGAATCGCCCGTGAAGAAATCGAAAGATTGCCGTCGCGGACCGCGGTTGCTTAGGAGTCGATCCATGGCAGGACGCGGCTTTCGCTGTGCCGTGAAGCAGCGGAGACCGATGTGGTATTGAAGATTTGCAGCGCCCTGGAATTGCGGGGCGGCGCGCGAGCGAGGAACGCTCCGGCGCGCCGGGAGAGATAAACATGCCCGACATTGTCATAACCATCCTTGCTGTGAGCGTGGTGCTTGGGGTCATGGTGCTGGTGCACGAGTGGGGACACTTTGTCGTCGCCAAGGCGTTTGGTGTGCGCGTCGATGTTTTCTCCATCGGCTTCGGAACCCGGCTCTGGGGCACCAAACGCGGTGACACCGATTATCGTATCAGCGCCTTGCCGCTGGGCGGTTACGTAAAGATGGCCGGCGATAATCCCCTGGAAGAACGCAAAGGCGATCCGGATGAGTTTCTGTCCAAGCCGAGGTGGCAGCGGGTACTGATCGCGCTGGCCGGGCCGACGATGAACATAGTCCTGTCCATCATCCTGGTCGCGGGCATCTACATGCGCGGCAGCAAGCAGCCCGCATTTCTGGATCGTCCCATGGTTGTCGCCGGAGTGCTGCAGGATTCGGCGGCGCAAAAGGCCGGCCTGGCCGCTGGAGATCGCATCGTCAAGATCAACGACGTGGCGAATCCAACCTGGGACCGGGCCCAACTGGAGTTGATGTCCACTTTGCCGGGACATTCGCTTTCCGTTGTTGTCGACCGCGACGGGAAGCAGGTTCCCTTATCGGTTCCCGCCAGCAACTCGATGGACAACGTGTTTGGATACCCCAAAGACAGTTTCGTGATCGAAGCCGTCAGCCCGGGAACGCCGGCCGACCGCAGCGGAATCAAAGCCGGGGACGTGATTTTGAAGGTCGACGGCACGGCACTGGCCAACGGAGCGCAATTTACGCCGATTGTGGATAAAACGCAGGCCATGCCTCTCGATTTGGAAGTGCAGAGAGGCGATCGGACATTGCACATCCAGGTCCAGCCTGAAAAAGTAAACGGGCCGAACGGGACATCCCAATGGCAGATCGGCGTGATGCGCACCGGGGAGCTGGTGGAGAGGCGTCTTTCCTTCGGGGCCGCCATTGTGGAATCGGCTGGCATGAATATGCTGATGGGACGGCAGGTTGTTTATGTTGTCTACGAACTGTTCCGCGGCGGTATTTCCCTGAAGCAGCTGGAAGGTCCTTTGGGAATCGCGCGCGAATCGGGACGCGCCGCTCGCGAGGGTCCGACCGAATTGCTGTCCCTCATGGCCATGATCGGCGTCAACCTGGCAGTCCTGAATTTACTTCCCATTCCTCCGCTGGACGGAGGGCACATCCTGCTTCTGTTCATTGAAGGGACGATGCGGCGGGATTTGAGCGTTCGCGTGAAGGAGCGCTTCATCACCGTCAGCATGGTGTTCCTGTTGCTGGTTTTTGCGATCGTTATGTACAATGACGTTTTGCGGTTGATTCCGCACCGCTAGCGCGCGAGGGAATCGATTGCAGGTGTTTCGGGTTCGCGCTTTCGCTGGATGGTTCCGGCCGGTCTCGAGCCCGCCCGGATTTTGAACGACTCCGATTCCCGTACTGAATGTATGCCAACCACAGCACATCGAGTCTCCGCCGGAGAACGGATCAACGCGCATGAGCGCCCTGGACGCCTGCTGGCCGCCCTGCAAAAGCGCGGCGTGCGCCTCACGCGCCAGCGGAAAGTTCTGCTCGATGTCATGGACAGCGCGGAAAGCCATCTGGACGCCGAAGCGATTCTCGATCGGGCGCGGAAGATTGATCCGCGCGTGCATCGCGTCACCGTGTATCGCACACTGGACCTGCTCAAGCGCAACGGCCTGATCGACGAGCTCGACCTGCTGCACCTGCGCGGCGGCCAGCACTTCTACGAAAGTCACGGGCCGCGCGACCACATTCACGTCGCGTGCCTGAAGTGCGGCACGGTGCGCGAATTTGAATCCGAACTCTACGAAAAATTAAAAAAACAAATTGAAAAAGACTGCGGCATCGAAATCACAATGACGCGCACCGAAGTCGGCGGCTACTGCGAGAAGTGCCGGAAGTCATTCTCCGCCTGAAATCCAGCCCCCCGCATTGCATGCCTGCATTGCATAACAGTCTTGTGGTGTTTGGGATACAAGTAGAAAAACGACGACGAGGGGTCGGTTCAAGGAAAACTGCGCGCGATGCGGGTGCAATAGTCCGTGAAATGAGGGTCAGCTGCTTTGTGAGTTTTCCGTCACCACTTGCCGGGCAAAATATTTCTGAGCCGCGGCAATATCCTGGGCGATCTGCGCGCGCAAGGCCTCGGGGCCCGAAAATTTCTGTTCATGGCGAAGCCGCTGGTGGAACCGGACTTCCATCGGCCCTTCCGCGACTTTTTCGCTGAACCCGAACAGATGGCTCTCGACGGTCACGCCTTGCCCGTCGAACGTGGGCCGCGTGCCTACATTCGTCACCGAAGGGTAGAGTCTTGCTCCGACGATGGACTCGGTCGCATAGACTCCCAGTTTGGGGAGTAATTCCTGCTCGGCAGCCAGATTGAGCGTGGGGAACACGATCGATGCGCCGCGCCCCGCTCCCGGCCGGATATCCCCGGTCAGCGCGAATTCCCGGCCCAGCAAGACGGCGGCGTCGGCGACGTTCCCGCTGGCGACGGCGTTGCGCACGGCCGTGCTGGAAACCACGCGGCCGCCAATCTCGACAGGCGAAATAATTTCCACGGCGAACCCACGCAATTTCCCGAATTCTGCCAGCAGGCGCACGTCTCCCGCACCGCGATGCCCGAAGCAGAAATTCGCGCCCACCAGGATCGTCTCCACGCGCAGGCATCCCACAAGAATCTGTTCGATGAAAGTTTCCGGTGAGAGTAGGGAAAAGGCGCGATCGAATCGCAGGACCAGCGCTGCGTCAACGCCCAGTTGCTCAATTCCCGCCAAGCGCTGTGAAAGCGTCTGCACCAGCGGGGGCGCGTGTTCGGGGCGCAGGAGCCGGAGCGGATGCGGATCGAACGTAACGATGGCCGAACGCCGCGCCGCCGCTCGCGCTCGCTCCACCACCTGCCGGATAATTTTTTGATGCCCCAGGTGCAGCCCGTCAAAGTTGCCGACCGAAACAACCGTGCGCCCTTCGGCGCCGAACCGCGCCGCCCACTGCTGTGGTGAATGCAGGACCGTAATCGCCATTACACGCGAACCTCGAAATGGAGTCCGTCGTACGCCAGGGCGACCTGCGGAAATCCTGCGTCGATGAGCCGCGCGTTGGTCTCGGAATGGCCCAGTTCGTGCGCGATATGCGTGAACCACGCGCGCCTGGGATTGAGTTCCCGGACCAGTGCGAGCGCCTGGTCGACAGTTTGATGCATGGGGTGCGGCATGTCCCGCAGCGCATCGAGAATCAGATCATCCAGCCCCATCAGCAGGGCCTTGGAAGAATCGGGGATCGAGCTGAAGTCGGTGAGATACGCCGCCGCGCCAAACCGGAAACCGAGCACGCCCATATCGCCGTGCCGCGCCGGTACCGGCACAATCCGCGTTCCGATGACGTCGAACGGCCCGTCAATCCGGTGCAGCGTCACTTGCGGTATCGTGCTGACGGCGGGAAGCTCTTCGAAAACATAGGCGAACGTATGCTTCAGTTTGGCAATCGTCTCTTCGGAGGCGTATACGGGCAGCGCGGATTTCTGGCGCAAATTAAACGGCCGTATGTCATCGAATCCCAGGATGTGGTCGGCATGCGCGTGCGTGAACAGAATCGCGTCCAGCCGTTCCAGGCTCACACGAAGCGCCTGCAGGCGAAAATCGGGCGTTGTATCGATCACCACGGTTTGTCCCTGATGAACCAGGAGCACGGAAGGGCGCGTGCGATTGTCGCGCGGGTCCTGGGAACTGCATACGTGGCAGTGGCAGGTGAGCGTGGGGACGCCCATGGATGTGCCGGAGCCGAGCACGGTGAGTTCGAGTACGGAGCTAGGTGTCGCGGGCAGGGCGGAGCCTCAATTATGGCCGGACTTTGTTCTGGTCCTTCATGGCGGCGGCTGCGGCAGCCTTGGTCATTTCCATGAAGGCCAGTTTCAGATTTCCAAGCACGTCCAGAAGCAGGGTGTCTTCTTCGGGTGCCAGATTTCCCATCGTCTTTTCCCGGAGCACGTCCAGCATATCGATCATCTCGCGGGCCCCGTCCAGGTCCAGCATGGGCTGCCCGGTGCGCGGGTCCGCGTATCCTCCCAGCAGCATGGCGGCGTTCTGTCCCAGGGAGCGCACAAGATTTTCAAATGCCGGCGCACGCTTCGGCGCATCTGCCGCCGGTGGCGGCGCGGGCGCCGTTGCTGACGGCGCGGGAGTTTTTGCGGCAGGCGCGGCCGGTTCCGCATGGTGCGCCTGCGGGGGAGCGTTCCCAGCGGTAGCCGCTTCGTGCTCGCGGTCCTGCTGTTCCGCGACATCCTTGCGGAGTTCGCCTTCGGGGGTGAAAAGCCTGCGGTCTACCACCTTAAAAGTTTCGTCGTGTTTTGGATCGGACAACGGGTTCTCCCTCAGGCAAGCCTTGAGTAAAAGCCGTAGTTTATCACTGCCGCGCACGCGCTCACAAGCCCTCACTCGGCTGCCGAAATTGGCTTGCCTCTCACGCCGTCGCCGGAAGCTGGATGGACTTGGGCCTTGTGAATTGCCCGCGCGTGCCGTAGAGTTTTTGTGTTCGTCAGGAGCTGACCAATCGCCGTGCCTCCCCGCAAAATGAATCGCAAGGCAAAGAAAAATCCGAAACGGAAGGCGCGCACTAGGGCAGGCCCGGTGAAGTCTGCGCGCCGACACACTCCCAAGGCCAGGCCTGCCGCCGGAAAAATTTCCAGCCAAACCATCGGAAAGCTGTTCGCAGATCTGGTTGCCGTGCAGGCCAGGCTGAGGGCTCCGGGGGGATGCCCCTGGGACCGCGAGCAGACGCACGACTCGCTGAAGACGTATCTGGTCGAAGAGGCCTACGAAGTCCTGGACGCCATCGAAGGGGGTGACACGGGGGAATTGGCGGAGGAACTCGGCGACTTGCTGTTGCAGGTCCTGTTTCACGCGGATTTGGCGCGCGAAGCCGGCACGTTCGACATCTCCGATGTGGTTACAGGCATCCATGACAAGATGATACGCAGGCATCCCCACGTATTCGGCGACGTGAAGGTGGAAACTTCCGGTGAAGTCCTTAAAAACTGGGCCCAGTTGAAAGCGCAGGAGAAGAAAGCCGCTTCCGGGGCTGGGGCTCCGGAAAAGCCGCTGGTTCCCTCCGCACTGGACGGGGTCCCGCGCCACCTTCCCGCTCTACTGGAAGCGTATCAGCTTACCCGCCGGGCCGCCCAGGTGGGTTTTGACTGGGAGACGGCCGAAGGAATTTATTCGAAAATGCGCGAAGAGGTGGCGGAGCTTCAAATCGCGCTCGAATCCTCCGACCAGATTCATGCCCAGGAAGAGGTGGGGGACATCCTCTTCGTGGCCGTGAATTTAGCCCGATTTCTGGGATTTGATCCTGAAGTAGCACTCAAGAAAACAAATCTAAAATTCAAGTCACGCTTTCATTTAATGGAAGGGGAGGCTTTCCGCTCTGGGCAGCGTCTCGCAAAATTATCTAAAGAACAACTTGAAGTGTTGTGGGAGAAAGCAAAAGCCATGTCGAAATCCAATTCCAAATCTCCAATGCGCGCTGGGAGTAAATCTTGAAGCCAAGGGCCAAATTGAAGTTAAGGGGAACGGGGAAGAAAATCAAAGGGAAAAAGAAACGCGCGCAAGGGCCACGGCCGGAACTTCGTAACGGCATCCTGATCCGGCCATGCCACGGGATTGAAGAGTTCGAGGCCTGCGTCCGCGTGGAACGCAAAGTATGGAAATCCGCTGACCTGGATGTTGTTCCCATCTCGTTGTTCGTGGTTGCCGCGGAAACCGGCGGGCAAGTCATTGGGGCGTTTCATGGGAGGTATCTGGTCGGATTCACACTGGCAATTGCCGGATGGCGCGATCGCAAGCCGTTTCTGCATTCGCATATGACCGCCGTGTTGGGCGCGTATCGGGATCGCGGAATTGGACGCCGGCTGAAGTCTTATCAGAGGGATGACGCGCTGTCGCGCGGGATTGGCCTGATTGAGTGGACCTTCGATCCCCTGATCACCAAGAACGGCTACTTTAATTTCATGCGGCTTGGCGCCATCGCCAGGGAGTACCAGCCAAACGCATATGGAATTACCACCAGCCCGCTGCACGCCGGGCTTCCCACCGACCGGCTCGTCGCGGAATGGCACCTTCGATCCCCGCGCGTGCGCCGCGTGCTGGCGGGGAAGCGGGCCACCCCTGCGTTTTCGAAAAAGGCGGTGCGCATTACCATTCCCGAAGCCATGGCGGATGCGAGAAAGAACGACCCGTCGGCGGCCCTGCGGATGCAATCCCAAATCAGGGCCGAATTCTTGAAATGGCTGGTCAAGGGATACGCCGCGACAGCGGTTGCGCCGGGCAAGCTGGGCGTCGATTACATACTGGAGCCCGGGAAGGCGCTGTGAAAATTCAGAAGATCACGCTCCGCGAAATCCGCATGCCGCTGGTCACGCCGTTTGAAACCAGCTTTGGCCGCTTGACCGACCGCCGCATGCTGCTGGTCGAAGCCCATGTGGATGGCGTCTCCGGCTGGGGCGAGTCGGTGGCCGGAGAAGGCCCCTTCTATGCCCCCGAAACAGTGGAGACGGCTTGGCATATCCTTCAAGACTTTATCTGGCCAGCCCTGAGGGGCAGGGAGTTCGCGTCGGCATCGGAAGTGTGGAATATGATGGCCCCGATTCGTGGCCACAACATGGCCAAGGGAGCAATCGAGGCTGCCCTGTGGGACGCCGAGGCAAGACAGAAGGGAATGCCGCTATGGAAGTTGCTGGGCGGTGTGCGAAATGAAATTCCCTGCGGAGTCTCCATCGGAATTAAAGAAACACTTGATGATCTGGTTGCAACCGTCGAGCGCGAACTCGCCGCGGGATACCAGCGGATCAAGATCAAGATCAAGCCTGGAAAAGATATCGAGCCTGTTGAGCGGTTGCGCCAGAGATTTCCGGGGATTCGCCTGATGGTGGACGCGAATTCCGCCTATCGCCTGGAAGATTGGCCGCACCTGAAGCGTCTGGAAGCCTACTATCTGATGATGATCGAGCAGCCGCTCGGCTGGGACGACCTCTATAGCCACGCCGAACTGCAACGCAAGTTGGATACGCCGATCTGCCTGGATGAATGCATCCACACTGAGGAGCACGCGCGCGCGGCGATTGATCTCGGCGCTTGCCGCATCATCAACATTAAGCTGGGGCGCGTCGGCGGCTATACCCCGGCGCGAAAAATTCAGGACCTCTGCCAGTCCAGGCAGATCCCGGTGTGGTGCGGCGGAATGCTCGAGTCCGGCATTGGCCGCGCGCACAATATTGCGCTTTCCACGCTCGAAAATTTTTCCCTCCCAGGCGATGTGACTGCAAGCCGCCGCTATTGGGTGGAAGATGTGATCGAGCCTGAAGTGGAAGTCACGCCGCAGGGAACGATTCGAGTCCCGCAAGGCCCGGGAATCGGTTACACGCCGCGCATGGATCGCATCGAAAAAATTTCCGCAAGAAAAGAAATCCTGAGCTAGCCGCTGAACCCTATTATAGAAAATATAGAAAAGCCTCGGCGCGAGCCACGGTTAACGGTAAGCCGCCCGCCGCAGCTTGGAACGCCCCTGCACAATCAGCAACGCCCCGAGAACAAAGCCCCCAACGTGCGCCCACCACGCCACACCTCCCTGAGCGCTCATGCCCAGCGAGGCCACGCCGCTGAAGAATTGCAATAAAAACCAGTACCCGAGCATGAAGACGGCCGGGATTCGGATCGTGAAGAAAAGCAGTAGCGCGGGAATCAGCGTCGTCACACGCGCCCGCGGGTATAAAACGATGAACGCTCCCATGATGCCGGATATGGCGCCGCTGGCCCCGATGGTTGGAACATGGGAGCCCCAATTGAACACGGTATGAACCACGGCGGAGCCTATGCCGCAAATCAAGTAAAAGGTGAGATATTGAAAGTGCCCCAGCGCCTCCTCCACGCTACCGCCAAAAACCCAGAGAAACAGCATGTTGCCCAGCAGGTGCATCCACCCGCCATGCAGAAACATGCTTGTGAACATGGGAAGGACGGCTTGCCCAAACGTGATCCCGTGCTTGGCGAACAACAGCTGCACGTGAGAAGGGACAAGGCCGAAGGTGAAGACGAATGCTTGGCCCTGCCTGGGCGATAAAGATATTTCAAACAGAAACGCCAGAACATTCACGAGGATCAGCAGGCTGGTGCAGATCGCGGCTCGCAAGCGCACAATGTCCACGCGCAGGGGGATCATATCGCCGCCCGGGCAGCTTCCAGTTGCTCCCGAGTGAAGGTCGCAGGCCTGCGATCGCCGCCGCTAATCAACCCTTCAATTTCTTCGAGCGTGGCTATGCCGCCGCGCGCCCCCAATCCCATGCAGGCAAGTCCCGCCGCCGCGCAACTGAAGGTGAGCAAGCCGGACAGGTCATCGCCGCGCAGCAGGGCGCAGGCAAACGCTGCGTGAAAAATATCGCCCGCGCCCGTCGTATCCACAGGACGCAAATCGAAGGCAGGGGAGTAATGGAAATTTTTCCCGTCCCAGGCCAGCACCCCATTCTCGCCCAGTGTCGCTGCGGCGAGCTTGCAGCCGAATCGCGAGGCAATGCGCGGAAGGGAGGCGAAAAGGTTGTGTTCGCCCAGCAGTCGCGCAGGGAATTCCCGCGAGGAAATCATGTAATCCACATTCTCAAGTAAAACTTCCACTCCCGGATAAAGGTTGTCGAGGTCGGCAGTCACCGGAATGTGCGCCTGCCGCGCCCACCTGGCAGCGGTGGCCGCCGCAGCGCAATCGTGCCCGTCCACATGGAGGAGTCTGGAACGCACGACCCACTCTTTCTGAATCTCCTGAGGGAGCAGTTCCAGGCGAGGATCGCGCTTCCACAGGACCGTGCGCTCTCCGGTCGATTCATCCACGAGGATAAACGAGGACTGGCTCTGGCAGTTTGGGGCCACGACCCAGTGGGCTTCGATGCCTGCCTGCTGCATGGCGTCCCGTTGGAGACGCCCGGCGGAATCATCTCCAATTTTCCCCACGTACCGGGCCTGCAGGCCCCACTTCGCGCAGGCGACAACGGCACTGGCGACCTGGCCTCCGGGGAGCACTTCGGAAACGCGAAATTCAACTTTGGAGTTGAAGGCGGGGAAGTGTGGAACACGGATGACGGTGTCGGTGGCGTTGAGCCCGACACCGGCGATGTCCACCAGAGGAAGCGCTTCGGTCACGGAGATACTCTACGAAAAAACGGCGCGGACGCAAGGGAAATGAGGTGCTGCAGCGTCCGATAATTTTTTCCAGTGGGCGCGGAAGTAAACATATTATTTTCGGCGCTGCAGGATGTTTGCAGTGCCGGGGTTACGCTAGCGCAGAAGCGTGTTGATTGTGCGATTCGGCAATGTGATGATGTTTTCCGGCGGTTCTTAATTGATTCGAGTTCTGCGGTGTGGTAATTAACAAATTCAAGTTTTTGTCGCGCAATTCGATCTGCGGCGAGTTCTTCTGCCTTGGTCGGCGCGCCGACAAGCGTTCCTGCGAGGGTAAGACTTTCCGCGCATGTCCTTGCCGGTGGCGCGCGGTCCGCGAGAAAAATGGATGCCAGTCAAGGAGTCTGAGGCCATCGTTCTGCGGAGCTTCCCGCTGGGTGAAGGCGATCGCCTGGTCAGTTTTATCGATCGCCATTCCGGCCGCGTGAAAGGGGTTGCGCGGGGGGCGCGTCTTCCGAAAAGCCGCTTCGGCTCAACCCTGGAACTGCTTTCGTATATTCGAATCTGGTACTTTGAGCGCGAGACAAGGGAACTGGTCCGCATCAACCAATGCGAGCTGCTGGAATCCTTTATGGATCTGCAGTCTGACTACCAGTCGGGAATCTGTCTTGCGCTGATAAGTGAAATTACCGAGTCGGTCCTGGGCGAGCGGGAAGTTGCGGACGCGCAGTTTCGCCTTGTCTTATTGACGGCCCGCGCGATTCGAGCACAGGGTCCTTCGCCGAGGGTCCTAGCCTACTTTTGCCTGTGGACGGCAAGGCTGGGCGGCTGGCTGGGTCCGCTGGACCGCTGCTCGCGCTGCGGGAAGCAGGTCGCCGACGAGCCGTTATTTACTTCGCCGGGCAGCCCAGAGCTATCTTGCTCCGATTGCCGGGAAGCCTGGATGAAAGTGATATCTAAAGAGGCACTTTTGATAGGGCGTCAGGCACTTTCGGGAACATTGGAACGATTGCTTGAAGTAAAATATTCTGTTTCAGCTGCCAATTTAATCTTAAGTTATGGTTTAGATATTTTGGAGCATCACATCGAAAAGAAATTAATCTCCAGAACACTTTTAGAATTGGGAGAGAGTGGACCCGTTGAAATCAAAACCAAAGAATAAGATTAGAACAGGGCCGACCTTTCAAAATCTCATCCTTCAGTTGCAGAAATACTGGGGCGATCGAGGTTGCGTGATCCAGCAGGCCTATGATGTGGAAGTCGGCGCCGGAACCATGCATCCGGAAACTTTTCTCCGTGTCATTGGCTCCCAACCTTACCGCGTTGCCTACGTGCAGCCCTCTCGTCGTCCCGCCGACGGCCGGTATGGGGAAAACCCCAATCGCCTGTTTAAGCATTTTCAGCTTCAGGTGATTCTGAAACCCTCTCCCCCGGATATTCAGAATCTCTATCTGCAAAGCCTTGCGGCCATCGGATTGAGTCTGGCCGACCATGATGTCCGCTTCGAGGAAGACAATTGGGAGTCTCCCACCCTGGGCGCGTGGGGTATGGGGTGGCAGGTCCTTCTGGACGGTCTGGAAATTACGCAGTTTACCTATTTCCAGCAGAGCGGGGGGATTGACCTGGATCCGGTGTCGGTCGAACTGACCTATGGCCTGGACCGGATTTGCGCGTACCTGCAGGGAGTGGATAGCGTCTACGACGTTCGCTGGTCGCGCGATCACACCTACGGCCAGGTGCGGCTGCTCGAGGAACAGCAATTTTCCGCCTACAATTTTGAGTACGCCGATCCCGTCATCACGCGAAACCTGTTTGAGCTCCATGAGAAGGAGGCGGGGCAGCTTCTGCAGCGGTATGAAGCAGAAACGGCGAAGCGGGACCCGCGGTTCCCATTGCTGGCCGCGTACGACCATTGCCTGAAGTGCTCACACCTTTTCAACATGCTCGATGCCCGGGGCGTTATTTCTACAACAGAGCGCGCTCAGTTGATTGGCAGGGTGCGCCAGATTGCCTGCCGCGTGGCCGCGGACTTCCTGGATCAGCAAGGGGAATCCAGCGCCGCCGCCGAAACTTCCGAGGTGGCGCGATGAAGGCGACGACCGGCTTTCTTTTCGAGATTGGGTGCGAGGAAATTCCGGCAGGGATGTTGCCGGGGGCGATCAAGGAACTTCATGCAATACTTGAGAAATATTTGTCTGCTTATAATTTACTTCAAGACGCTCCCATCGAAACTTTCGGAGCGCCGCGCCGCCTGGTTGCCGCGTGCGCAAGTATTCGGGCGAAGCAGCCGGATGAGGTCAAGGAAATCACCGGCCCGCCAAAGTCGGTGGCATACGGCGCGGACGGAAAACCGACGCGGGCTGCCGAAAGTTTCGCTCAGAAGGCGGGCCTGCCCGTCGCCAAACTCTCGCTCGTGACAACCCCCAAGGGAGAATACCTTGCCGCAAGGCAAGTGATCCGGGGAAAGACGGCAAGGGAAATTTTGGAAGAGATGCTTCCGCGAGCGGTCGCGGAAATTTCCTGGCCGCGCAGCATGTACTGGACCGGGGCCACGGGACTTCGTTTCATCCGGCCGATCCGGTGGGTTGTGGCCCTGCTGGGTGGAAAGCCGCTGCGGGTGACCTTGGGCGATGCGGTGGCGGGGGGAAATACCTCCGGACATCGATTTCTGGGCAAGTCGAAGATCCCGGTTCGCGGAGCCAAGGATTACATCGAAAAGCTGCGGCGAAATTTTGTGCTGGTGCGCCCGCAGGAACGCAGGAAGAAGATCGAAGCGGAGCTGGCACGATTGGCCGGCGGCAAGGGGCTGCGCATCCACGAAGACAGCCACCTGATGGATCTGGTGACCTATCTGAACGAGTATCCCGCAGCCATCCTGGGGGGATTCGATCCCGCCTACTTGGAATTGCCCGATGAAATTCTGATCACTGTAATGCGCGGGCATCAGAAATATTTTGCTCTGGAGAAAAAGAATGGGTCGCTGGCCCCCCATTTTCTGGCCATCATCAATCTGGATAAGGACCGCGCGGGGCTGATTCGGGCAGGGCACGAGCGCGTGTTGCGGGCGCGCTTTGCCGACGCCCGGTTTTTTTGGGAGACGGACCAGAAATGTCGGCTCGCCGACTATCTTTCGAAATTGAGCGCGGTCACCTATCAGGCGAATCTGGGAAGCTATGGAGCCAAAGTCGAACGCGTGCGGACGCTGGCTCGCTGGCTGTCCGAGCAATGGTTTGCCAGCGGCATTGCCCGATCGAGCGTGGCCGCTGCCGACCGCGCCGCCGAACTAGCCAAGTGCGATCTGGTGACCGACATGGTTCGCGAGTTTACCGAGCTGCAGGGAGTGGTGGGCGGGCTGTATGCAAAAGCTCAAGGAGAACCTGAAGAAGTTGCCTGGGCTGTTTACGATCAATATAAGCCTGCGGGTCTGGACGATCCCATCCCCAGAAACATAACCGGCCAGGCGCTGTCATTGGCGGACAAGATGGATTCCCTGGTCGGCTGCTTTGCCGTGGGGCTGGTTCCTTCCGGATCGAGCGACCCGTTTGCTTTGCGCCGGGCCGCCATGGGCATCGTAAAAATTCTGATCGAAACGAAATTGCCTGTGTCGCTTTCCCGGACGATTGCGCGGTCGGTCCGGACGCTGGCCGATTCCACTCATAAAATCGCAGTTTCTCCCGAAGTGGAGAAACAGGTGATGGAATTTATTCTGGATCGCGCACGATTTGTTTTGAAAGAACGGGCGGGATTGGCCTACGATGAAATCAACGCAGCTCTGGGGGCGGGCTCGGACGATCTGGTCGACGCCGTGCGGCGCATGCAGGCGATTAAGGCCATCCGGAAGACGAAGAATTTTGAGCCGTTGGCGGTATCTTTCAAACGGATACGCAAAATTCTGGAGAAGGCCGGGCAGGAATCCGGCTGGAAGCTTCCCGAGGTGCGGCCGGAATTATTTGCGGAGGACGCCGAGCGGCAGTTGCACGCACGCGCAGCGGATCTTGGGCAGAAGGCGGAAAAACATAAGAGGGAAGGCCGGTACCGCGAGGCATTGCAGAACATCGCTGAGTTGCGTCCCGACGTGGACCGTTTTTTTGACGACGTGATGGTCATGGCGGAGGATGAACAGATGCGGAAGAACCGGCTGACACTGCTGTCGGGGTTGCTGGCGGAGTTCTCCACGATCGCGGATTTCGCGGAGATTGCCACGGCAGAGCAGGGCAAATAAATCTAACATATTGCTTTAGGTATCATTTGTCGGCGAGCCGACAAGAATTTTAATCGCGAGTTTAATGCCAGGAGATGACTTCCGTGAAATACGTATATTTCTTTGGGGCGGGAAAAGCCGAAGGCAACGGCTCAATGAAGGACGTGCTGGGAGGAAAAGGGGCGGGGCTTGCTGAGATGACTCGAATCGGCCTGCCCGTGCCGGCAGGTTTTACCATTTCCACCGAGTGCTGCGACTACTATTTGAAACACGATCAGACCTACCCAAAATCCCTTGCCGCAGAAGTGAAACGGAATCTGAGCCACCTGGAGAAGGTCACCGGGAAAAAACTGGGCGACGCAAAGGATCCTCTGCTGGTCAGCGTGCGCTCCGGCTCGGCAAAATCCATGCCGGGGATGATGGAAACGATTTTAAACCTTGGGCTGAATAGCAATTCCGTCGAAGCGCTGGCCAGGAATACCAAGAATGACCGGTTTGCCTGGGATGCTTATCGCCGCTTCGTGCAGATGTACGCATCCGTCGTGATTGGATTGCCTAAAGAAGAACTTGAAGAAAAATTGCGCGCCATGAAAACGCGCAACGCCGTGAAAGATGATACGCAGGTTCCGGCCAGCGGCTGGCGGGAACTGGTCGGAGAGTATAAAGAATATTTCAAGCAGAAGACGGGAAAGGAATTTCCGGAAGACCCCGAGGAGCAGTTGTGGGGTGCCATTGGCGCCGTATTCGGTTCTTGGAATGCGGAAAAGGCGGTGACCTACCGGCGCGTGGAGCGCATCTCGGGCCTGCTCGGGACGGCTGTAAACGTAGTGCAAATGGTGTTCGGCAACATTGGCGAGAATTCAGGCACGGGCGTGTGTTTTACGCGCGACCCTTCGACCGGCGAAAAGATTTTCTATGGCGATTTCCTGCTCAACGCGCAAGGGGAGGACGTGGTGGCTGGAATTCGCACGCCCATGCACCTCACTGAAATGGCCAGCCGGATGCCACGGGTGTACAAGCAACTCGAAAAAGTTCGCAAGCTGCTCGAAGCCCATTACCGCGACATGCAGGACATGGAGTTCACCGTAGAAGAGGGCACGCTTTATATGTTGCAGACGCGAACCGGCAAGCGCACCCCTGGAGCGACATTTGAGATCGCGGTGGACATGGCCAGGGAAGGACTCATTTCCAGGGCAGACGCCATTGACCGCATCAAGCCGGAAGACATCGAGCGGCTCTTTTATCCGGTTGTGGATCTTTCGGTGGACCGAAGCGAACTTGCGAAACGAAAAATCGCCAATGGAATCAACGCGGTTCCCGGAGCCGCCACGGGCAAGATTGTTTTTACGGCCGAAGAGGCCGAAGCCATGGCGCGGGATGGTGAAAAAGTGATCCTGGCTCGCCGGGAAACAAGCCCGGAGGATGTGGGGGGCATGTTCGTGGCCCAGGGCATTGTGACGGCCACCGGGGGCAAGACGAGCCATGCGGCTGTGGTGGCCCGCGGATGGGGAAAATGCTGCATCGTCGGATGTGAAAATCTGGACATCGATTACGAGTCGAAAACGGCTCAGGCCGATGGCAGACTTATCCGCCAAGGCGATTGGGTCACGCTGGATGGAAATGAAGGCGTGGTCTATGAAGGTAAAGTAACACTTTTGGTTCCAGAACTCCCCGAATCGTTCTTCACTCTCATGGGTTGGGCAGATAACATCCGCAGGCTTGGCGTGCGAACCAACGCCGATACTCCTCACGATGCGCGAAAGGCCCGCGAGATGGGGGCGGAAGGAATCGGACTCTGCCGCACCGAGCATATGTTTTTCAAGGATTTCGAGTTTCCGGAAAAAAGCATCGAACGGCAGCTGGCCATTCAGGAAATGATCGTTGCGGATTCACCGGAGGCCAGGCGAAAGGCGCTGGCGAAGCTGCTGCCGTTCCAGCGCAGGGATTTTGCGGGGATCTTCAAGGAGATGGACGGTTTTCCAGTAACGATTCGGCTCATCGATCCGCCCTTGCATGAGTTCGTTCCGCACGAACGGGAAAAGCAGGAAGAACTCGCGAAGATGATCGGCATCGATGTCGAGGTCGTGACCCGCCGCGTGGAGCAGTTGCACGAATCCAACCCAATGCTCGGACATCGGGGATGCCGGCTGGCCATCACGTACCCGGAAATTCTGGAAATGCAGGTTCGCGCGATCATCGAAGCGGGAATCGAGTGCAAAAAGAAAGGTATTAAAGTATTGCCTGAGATTATGCTGGCCCTCGTCATGGACAAGAAAGAACTTCAAATTCTGGTTGATGCCACCCACCGCGTGGCGAGTGAGGCGATCAAGGCATCTGGAGTAAAGCTTGAGTATTTAGTGGGAACCATGATCGAGATTCCCCGGGCAGCTCTGCTTGCGGATGAAATTGCTGAGGTTGCGCAGTTCTTTTCATTCGGCACAAATGACCTGACGCAAATGACCATGGGACTTTCGCGCGACGATGCGGGGCGATTTTTGCCGGATTACGTGAACGAAAAGAAGGCGGGAGTTTTTGCCGACGACCCATTTCAAAGCCTGGACACGCGCGGCGTGGGCTTGCTCATCCGCTGGGCCATCGAGCGGGGGCGTTCGGTGCGGCCAAAACTGAAGATTGGAATTTGCGGCGAGCACGGAGGGGACTCGGCGAGCGTGATGTTCTGCCATCGCGCGGGCATGAACTACGTCAGCGCGTCGCCTTTCCGGGTGCCGGTTGCGAGATTGGCGGCGGCACAAGCGGTAATTCAGGAGCGGTCCGCAAAAAAGCCGACGAAGAAAAAGGCCAACAAGAAGGCCAAGAAAAAAGCCGGCAAAAGAAAGAAGACGCGCTAGTTTCCCCCGCCGCCTTCGGCGGCGTGATTGGTAAACGTCGGCTCGCCGACACAGATTCGCCGAACAAGAGCGGTTGAGGAGAAATCGTGGCGCGGTCGCCTGTCATCGGCATTTGCTGAGGCGCCGGGGCCGGCAAGACCACGCTCACTGAGTGCATCATTTGGGTGCTTCATGCGGAAAGCGACCTGATATTCAGAAAATTCGTTCCCTGACCGGGGCGGAAGATTTTTCCAGTTAAATTCCTCTGCGCGTAACCTTCGCCTTCGCCAGCCATGCAATGGCCATCAGCCTTGCAGCGGCCCTGCAGCAGCTTTGTTCTTTCCAGGAAGTACACCTGTCGTCCGCGTATGCGTGTAGAATTATCCCGTGCATTTTCTGTTCAGAAGCGGCGTGTCGCGGCTGATTGCCCCGGGGAAGGCAAGCGCGGGTCTGTTCCTGGGGCTCCTGTTCTTCTGGCCGATGTGCGCTGGGGGGCAGACTCCACCGGGTGTTGCGAATTTGCGCGGCCAGGTGATCGATGAGAACAGCCAGCCGGTGCCGCGTGTCGAGATCATTTTTCGCTTTGGATCGGGCGGTTCCCGGACTGTTTATACTGATGCGGGTGGACATTTTGAACTCCCCGATTTGCCCTCCCTCCAGATTTATATGACAGTCTCAAAACCGGGCTTTTTCCGACTTAACAATCGCGCGCTCGAATTGTCGCCGGGAAACAATGTTGTATCGCTGACGCTGAACCACGAAACTGAAATTAAAGAAAAACTGGAAGTGCAGTCCGCTCCGATTCAAATCGATCCCGACACGACAAGTCATGAAGAGTCTCTTGTACAACATGAGATATTGAATGCCCCGGTCCCGTCCAGCCACGATCTCCAGCAAAGCTTAAGGATAATCCCACAGGTCGTTGCGGATTCTAATGGAAGGCTTCATGTTGCCGGGGCCCGGCAAGCACAAACGGAAGTATTATTGGATGGATTTGAAATCAATGACCCGGGAACCGGACTGTTCACTTCACATGTGAACGTCGATGCGGTCAGAACCGTTTCCATCGAGACGGGCGGGTACGGGGCGCAATACGCCCACGCCAGTGGCGGGATCATCTCCCTGGACACCCAATCCGGCGACGATCGCTTGCGGTTTGGAGTGACCAACTTCATTCCCGAAGCGAACTTCCAACAGGGAACGCATTTCGGGAACTGGTATCCGCGCGCAACGCTTTCCGGGCCCCTGAAGAAGGGAAAAGCTTGGTTTTCCGAAGCGCTGACGATCCAGCACACATTTCAATTGGTCCGGGAGTTGCCGAGGGGAGAAAATACGAACGGGCAGTGGTTTGGGGACAACCTGATCCGGATGCAGGTGAACCTGACGCCTAAAAATATTCTTCAGGGCAGCTTCCTGTACAACCAGTTGAGCGATCCGAGGGGTGGATTGGGGCCTTTTTCACCGCTTTCGAGCACGCTCAACAATCAGGCGCGGCGATATTTCCTGTCGGTCAGGGATCAGGCATGGATTGGCCGGACATTGTTTGACGTGGGGGCGGCGCTGGACACGGGCCACACCAACAGCAACCCGCTGGGAGAACAACCGTATGTTGTTACGCCCTCCACGACTTCGGGAAACTATTTTCAGGCCCTGTCGCAGCAGTCGCGGCGCCTGCAACTGGTCGCGAACATGACGACGGAGTCGCTGCGCTGGCTCGGCTCTCATACAGTTTCGGCCGGAGGAAACGTTGCGGGCCTTGATTTTTCGCAACAGGCAGCGCGCGGTGAAATCGATTTTCTGCGCGCCGACGGGACGCTGTCCGAGCGCGCTACCTTCGGCGGCCCTTCCTCCTACCGCATCGCGAACACGCAGGTGGGCGGATACGCCCAGGATCTCTGGCGGCCGTTCAAGCCGATCGTGATTTCCATCGGCGTGCGCACGGACTGGGACCGCCTCATCCACCGGCATATCGTAGAGCCGCGCATCGCCATGAATTGGGTGCCCGCCGATGACGGGCGCATGAAGTTCACGCTGGCCTGGGGCAAGCACTATCAACCGCTGAGCCTTGCCCTGCTGGGGCAGGGGTTTGACCAGCAGCGCACCGACGTGTTTTACGATGCGGCGGGCCTGAATCCACTCGGGCCACCCACGGTCAGCACGTTCGCCGTGCCGCTCACGGGCCTCGCACAGCCGCGCTCCTACAACACGACCGCGGAGTGGGACGAGCGATTTTTTGCCTCCACATTTGTGGGCGCGTCGTTCCTGCTGCGTGAATCGCGCGACGGGTTTGCCTGGGAGACGCAGAGTTCGGGCACCCTGCTGCTGGAAAATAATCGCAACGATCGCTACATCGCGGGCGAAATCTGGGTGCGCCACTCGTTTGGAGAGAAGGCGCAGATTGCCGTGGACTATACCAGGTCGCGCGCCAGCACCAATGAAGTGCTGGACCCCACGCTGGCACTGCTGATTCGTTCGCCGCAGCAGCCCGGACCCCTCCTTTGGGACGCGCCCAACCGTTTCGTTTCCTCGGGCTGGACGCCGATTCCCATTTGGGGACTGTTGCTCAGCGAATTCCTGGAGTACCGCTCGGGGTTTCCGTTCAGCGTTCTGAACGAGCAGCAGCAACTGTATGCCGCCCCGAACAGCTACCGGTATCCCGGCTATTTCAGTCTGAATGTGGGGCTGGAAAAGCGTTTTTCGTTCCGGGGGCATGAGTGGGCCGTGCGCGTAGCGGCCGTGAATCTGACCGGGCACAGGAATCCGAATTCGGTGGTGAACAATGTGGATGCGCCGAATTTTCTGGAGATGTCGGGCGGGCAGCGCCGCGCGTTCACGGCGCGCCTGCGTCTGGTGACGCAGCATTAGGCGCGGCGCATGATTTACATTTAGTTATTTATTATTAATATAACCACGGCAGGCGCAATCGTTCGCGGACTGCCGATCACAAGCCGCAAGCCACATTTTCAGGTCGGCATTTTGAGGAAGAAGTAGAGGCCCAGAAACCCGAAGATGGCGTCCGGCCCCCATCCCGCCAGAATGGGCGGCAATTGCCCGACCGCTCCCATCGCTTCGGTCAAGGCGGAAGCCGCCCAGTAGATGATCGCGATTCCCACACCCAGCGCCAGGCCGCCCACCGCGCCGCGTGTTCCCACCAGTATCGAAAACGGGATGGCCAGCAGGATAATGATGGGAGCAATCAGGGGAAAAGAAATTTTCTTTTGCAGTTGCACGGAAAGGCGCGCGACGTCGAATCCCGCCTGGCGCAAATTCCCGATGTAGCGTTTCAGCTCCCACCAGGACATCTGGTAGGACTGGCGCACTTCGCGATTGAAATAGGAAGGCGGCTCGTCGAGTTCCTGCAGGGCATTGGCCATGAAGGGTTTGAAATGTGTGACCTGGCCGTGGTCGAATTCGCGGACCCAGCCGGATTCCAGAATCCAGATTTTCTGCCGCGTGTCCCAGTGCGCGCGCTCGGCGTAAATACGGCGGCGGATGGCGAAGGTGGCGGGATCGAGTTCGAAGACGTTGAGTCCCCCGAACAATTCATGATCGGGGTCAAACAGTTCGTAGTTGTAGATCTTGGCGTTTTCGCCAAAGATCCACTGGCGGTTGGGCTGGAAATAGGTTTGCGCGGGGCGGCCTTTGATTTGATTGCGCAGGGCGTCCTGGCGCTGGTTGGCGAACGGCAGATACGTGTCGTCCAGCGCAATCAGTCCCATTGCGAGCAGCAATCCCGCCAGCAGCAAGGGAAAAGAAATGCGATAGAGACTGATCCCCGCGGCCTTGAGGGCAACCAGTTCGTTGTTTTTCGTCATGATCCCCAGCGTGACCAGTACGGCCACCAGCGCGGCCAGCGGGGCGAGCTGGTAAAACAGGTAGCTGGCGAGGTAAAAGAAATAACTGAAGACTTCGAGCAGTCCGGTGCGATGCTGCGCGACGTCGTTGAGCAGCTCAAAAAACGTGAAGACTTCAAACAGCAGGATGAATCCTACGGTCAGCAGAACAAAATAATAAAAAAAGCTGCGCAGCAAATACAGGTCCAGTAGCTGGGGAATTCCGGCGCGCCCTTTTTGTCTGGAAAACAGGGCGCTGCGACTCACCGGGACTCCGCCGGCGGGAGCAGCGCCTCGATTTTCCCGCTGGAAAAACTTCCAGATGCGCCAGTTCAGGAACCATGAAAATGCGGCGCCCGACCGGCTGCTGCCCGGCATGTGTTCCATGCGGGGCAGCAGAATGAGTCCCAGCGCGGCCGTGAAAAAGTTTGCCGCCCAGATGCCCATCCAGACCGGAATTGCGCCATCGCGCGCCAATTCCGCGCCGATCGTGAACAATAAATAATATCCGGAGATCAGCAGCAGCGTGATCAGGAATCCGGCGGCGCGCCCGCCACGCCGGGGACGCGCGCCCAGGGGCATGGCCAGCAACGCGAAACAGATGCAGGCGAAGGGAAACGAAAGGCGGCGTTGCAGCTCGACGCGAGCCTCGCGCTGGCCACCGCGTTCGCGCAGCAGCGCGCTGAGGGTCCGGCCGGGAATGCCGGGCTCGGAGACGCGATCCACCTCGGTTCCCTTAATGTCCACCGACAGGTCGCGTTCGCCGAACGCGGAAAGGGAGTAGCGTCCCGGATCGCTGGGAGAAAACTCGTGAACGCTTCCGTTACGCAGGTGCAACTCCAGCTTGCCCTCCTCGCGGTCGGGAATTACAATCGCTTCCTCGGCGAGAGTGAGTCGGGACACGTTCTTGCTGTCGGTCCCAGCCAGAAAGACCCCTTTCCAATGTGTGGAGGCGGAGTCGATATCGTTGACGTAAAGCACCATGTGGGGGAATCTTTCATCGAAAACGCGAGGCGCCACCTGAGAGGAAGCTTGCCCGGCGCGCAATTGGGCCTCGATCGAGCGGAATGTGCGGATCGAAACAGGCCCTAGCCAAAGCGTCATGACAAATGTAATCAACGTTGCGCCGACGGCCAGGATTCCCACTGGAACAAGAAGCCTGCGGCGCCCCATGCCCAGCGCGCTCATGGCGATCAGTTCGCTATCGGCCGACATTCGCCCGAGGGCAATCAGGACGCCGACCAGGATTCCGATCGGCAGGGTAAAGATCAGGATTCCCGGAAGCGTGCAAAGGAACAGGACACCCATGGTGGACCAGGACGCCGGATGGCGCACAATCAGATCCATCAGCCGCACCAGTTGCGGAACAAAAAATACAAACGTGAATATTCCGAGGCCCAGCAGAGCGTGGGAAAAAATCTGCCGGAAGATGTATCGGTCGATTAGTCGCATCGCGTGCCGGCGTCATTCTAGCACGGCGGGCGTAAGGAAGACGGGGCCGGCCAGCCGATGAACCGCGTCCACCTGATGACGCTGTGGCACATGCACCAGCCGCAATATCGCGACCCTTCCAACGGGCGCTATATACTGCCCTGGACCCGGCTTCATGCGCTGAAAGATTATTGGGGCATGGTCCGCGTGATCGAGGAATTTCCGCGCGTGCATGCCACCTTCAATGTGGTGCCGTCGCTGGGGGCGCAGCTCGAGGAGTATGCCAGCGGAAAGTTCGACGAGCCCTGGTTTGCCACGGCGTTCAGTCCGGCGGCAAGCCTGACGCCGGAAAGCAAAGCGGAAATCCTGCTGCGCGCCTTTCAACTGAATTACGATCATTTGCTGTCGCGCTGGCCGCGATTTATCGAGCTGCACCAGTGGGCCAGTTCGCAGGGCAACGACCGCGCTATCCAATCGTTCGGGGAACGCGACTGGCGGGACCTGCAACTGCTCTCGCAACTGGCCTGGATGGACGAAGAATATCTGGCCAGCGATCCGGTGGTGTCGCGGCTGTCCCGCAAGGGCGCGGATTTCACCGAACAGGACAAACAGCAGCTTTGTGAGAAGCAGATTGAGCTGTTGGGGCGCGTTTTGCCGGAGTACCGGAAAGCCGCCGCCACCGGACAGATCGAGATTTCGGCCACGCCGTTCTACCATCCCATTCTTCCTCTGCTGTGCGATACCGACATTGCGCGCGTGTCGAATCCTGGGACGCCGCTGCCTGCGCCAGCGTTCCGCTATCCCGAAGACGCCCGGGAACAACTCGTGCGCGCGCGCCGCTATCATGAACGCGTGTTTGGGAAGGCGCCCGATGGGCTATGGCCGTCCGAGGGCTCGGTATCCGTGCAGGCACTGCGGATCGCCGCCGATCTGGGATTCAAGTGGTTTGCCACCGATGAAGGGGTGCTGGGGCACACGCTGGGCGTGGGATTCGGGCGGGATGCGTCGGGCGTGCCGGCGAACGCAGACAGGCTTTATTCGCCGCTACGCGTTCGCGTGGACGGAAAAGAAATGGTGGGGTTCTTCCGCGATCACTATCTGTCGGACCTGGTCGGGTTCGTCTACAGCCGGATGGACGCGGCTGCTGCTGCCGAGGATCTCTACCGGAGGATTCGCGCGATCGGGGAACGCGTGCAGATTGGGCGCCCGATCACCGTTTCGCTGATTCTCGACGGTGAAAACGCGTGGGAATATTTCCCCGGGAACGGGCGCGAATTTCTGCGGCAATTCTACCGGCGGATCGATCAGGATCCCGACATTCAAGCGCTGACGGCGAGCGAGGCGGCCGCCGCCGCAGGGCAAATCCCGGGCAACGACGGAATCTTCCCGGCGTCCTGGATCAGCGCCAATTTTGACGTGTGGATCGGTTCGGGTGAAGACGTAAAGGCCTGGGAACATCTTCAACGCGCGCGCGATTTTTACGCCCGGCATGCGGATGCTGCCGCCAAGGCGCTTCCCATGGCCCCGACCGCGAAACAACTCGCGGCGTCCTATGAGGCCATCCTCGCGGCGGAGGGAAGCGACTGGTGCTGGTGGTACGGTCCCGAGCACAGCTCGGTGAATGACGCGGAGTTTGACGCATTCTACCGGAAACTGCTCACGGAGGCTTACCTCTCGCTTGGCGCGGAAGCCCCGGATGCCCTTGCCGAACCCATCAAGCGCCAGCCCGAGATGGCGCTTGTGTTGCCGCCGTCGGCGTACCTGGCCGTGAAAGTGGACGGCCGCGAATCAACCTATTTCGAATGGATGGGCGCCGGCCTGTATTCCGCCGACCGCCGCACCAGCGCGATGCATGGAAAACTGATGCTGCTCCACGAGATTCGATATGGGTTTGATGAAAAACGGTTCCACATGAGGGTGGACGTATTTTCCGACGCGCTGGCCGATATGCGCAACGCCGAATTCCGCATCACGCTGCGCACTGAGCAGGAGCTTCGCGTCGTCGTGCGCCTCGAGGGCGGCCTGGTAAGTGGCTATCTGGTCGAATCGAGCGACCTTTGCCTGCTGGGGCCGGATGAGGTTGTGGAAGTGGCGTTTGGCCGCATTCTGGAAGTTTCCGTGGCAAAGGAAATGTTTCTGCTTGGCGATCGAAAATCGTTTTCTCTCGGGGTCGCGCTGTGGGAGGGCGGATTGCCCGTGGATGTGCTTCCCGCCGAGGGCATGCTGGAAGTACAGCTTGGCGAAGAGCATTTTGGGTGGAGCAGAGAGAAAAGTCTTTAATGGAGAAGTCGGATGATAGGCAAGTGAATTTTGGTGGAAACCCATTTGACTCGAGTTGATCCATCAGCGTTCAAATACCAATTCCACCTGCTTTTCGCTGCTTAAACATTCTCTGGCGGTAACTCGAACTAGGTCTGGACCTTCAATCCGGGAAACGCGTGAGAAATTCGTGGAAAGTTTGTCGAAGATCGCGGCGGGATCGACTCCCGCCAGTTTCAGAAGTGTTGGTGAAAACTCCGCGACCAAAATCTCCGTGCGGGACAGGGTCCGCTGAGCGCCCTCCAGAACAAATCCTTCATACCCCTCCACGTCCATCTTCACCAGGGACCACCATTTCGATTCGGTCCCCGATTTTCTCGTGAGATCATCCAAGGTGGTGATGGGAACCTCGATCGCCGATTTCTGACCCGATACCAAAATCGAGTGGCGGCCCCGATTGGATGCTTTATATAAGCCCAGCACGGCAGATCCTTCCCCGGCCCCCAGGGCGCATGCATGAACTGCCACGTTCATGAGGCGATTTGATCTTAAATTTTGGATTAGAATCGCGAAGTTTTGGGGTTCCGGTTCAATGGCCAGAACCTTACCCGCGGGTCCCGCGAGATGAGACATGAGACATGAAAAATATCCCAGGTTGGCGCCTGCGTCGATGAAGTATCTTTCCGATGGTTTTGCAAAACGCGTCAAAAGCAATTTGGTAAGGCCCGGCTCATGAACTCCCCGACGGAAAAGGCCGCGTCCCACGGCATCTCGTTTGTATGCCTTAAGCCGTAAATCCAGAGGCAAGTTATGAATTGTGATCGTGGAACTGAACGGATTGGCGCATTTGGACCAGTATGCCCAACCACGTATTTTGTATCGCCACTGATCATTCATAGGTTTATGGCATAGGGTTTGGGGCAAAGGGTCTGGGACTGTTTCTTGAAAGATAAAGTATGATCTGGAATTTCCGTTTTGCCCCGCCGATATGGGAAGCATGCTACTCCCGTGAAGGCCCGACTGCGAGGTAATTCTACATTCTCCGGCGTGGTTGAAAATCAGCGCCGGTGGTGGTTTACAACCACCCCGCGGCGGTCTGCTATGGAATCCCAAGGGTCGCTTGCGTGTAACTCATTGATTTTACAGGCGATCATTTTCTGAATTCTGAATTTGACTTTGGCGCGACCCTTGCATATTACATCGCGTCTGATGAAACAGATGGGCGCGGCACACATGAAGTGGAGTGATCGCTGGTTCGTCCAGGAGGCCTTGAAATGAGATATCTAAAATACGCGGTTTTGCTCGGGCTTTTCATGATGGTGGCCGGAAGCGCCAAAGCGCAAGTCTCGGTTCAGTTTGGATATGGGCCCGCTTACGTAGGGCCACCCCCGGCGTGCGTCTATGGGTACTATGATTATCCTCCGTATGCCTGTGCGCCTTACGGGTACTACGGCCCTTCGTACTTCAGTGGCGGCGTTTTTATCGGCGTAGGCCCGTGGTTTGGCTACTATGGCGGACGCGGTTACTATCGCGGGCGAGGCTACTACGGTGGCCGCGGCTATTACGGTGGACGTGATTTTGACCGTGATCGCCGTGATCGCGATTTCCGCGGTGGCCGAGGTGGCGGAGCAGTCCGCGGCGGTCAGAGCTTCCGCGGTAATCGCAGTGGGGGAGCAGTCCGTGGCAGTCAAGGCTTCCGAGGCGGATTCCGCAGCAATGGCGGTTCGCGCGGTGGGGGAGCAGTCCGTGGTGGTCAAAGCTTCCGCGGCAATGGCGGAACTCGCGGCGGTGGTTTCCGTGCCGGCCGGTCCCGTGGTGGAGGGCGCAGGTAATATCCGCAGGTTTTTGGCTCTCACTCAAACGGCTGGCAGTTCAACCTGTCAGCCGTTTTCCTTTTGCGTTCACCGCATGCACTAAAATAATTTGATGGCCAGCGAACGAGGCCGGGTGCCCACCGGAATCATCGTGATCAGGCTTTGCGTGCGTACGCGAATTACGGCGAGGTCGGCGGAATCCTCATTTGCCACCAGGAGAAGGTCGCCGCTGGGATCGAGCGCGCATGCACCCGGGTGCCGCCCGGTGAATATCGGTGGCAAGAGATGGCGCGTGGCCATGGCAATCGGCGTGATGCTGTTTGCGGCGGCGTCGGAGACGTACACTAGAGAAGCGTCGGCCGTCATGGTGCCGTCGGTGGGCTGCGACCCCAGGATCATCGATTGGGAGATTTCGGTCCTCCAGGTATCGATAATTTCCAGGCCGTGGGAGCCGGGCACGGTCACGTAGAGTTCACCGCCGTCGGGCTTCAACAACAGGGCGGACGGCGTGCCGGTCAGCTGTAGATTGGCGATCAGTGCGTGCCGGTGGAGATCGACGGCGGAGACTTCGTTCGACCCCGTGGCGGACACGAATGCAACGGAACTGTCGGGCAGGATGGCGACTTGCTCCGGATGGGACGCGACGCCAACCGTGGCCAGTGGCGTGAGTGTTTTGGCGTCAAATATTTCTACGGTGGAGTCATCGCGATTCGGAACGATGACCTGCTTGCCGTCCGGCGTCACGCGCGCCAGCCACGGGCGCCGTCCCGTGCGCGCGCGTCCTACAATCTTGCCGGAGCGGCAGTCGATGGCCACCAAACTTGCCGAGCCCGATGCCGCAATATAGGCGCGGCTTCCATCGCGTGAGAAATCCACGGCAAAAGGCGACGCCCCCACGGGAATGCGCGCTGAAACCTTGCCCGTGGCCGCGTCGATGACGAATGCGTAGCCGCCTTCGGTCGAAACGCCCCAGATCTGATTCAACGTCGGATGCGCGCGCAGCCCCGAGGGAGTCGGTCCAACGGCGATCGTGGCGATCTTGGCCACGCGCACCAGGTCGATCACGGAAACCGTGCCGTCCCCCCAGTTCCCAACGAAGGCGTACAGGCGCAGGTCCGGCCGCAGAAACGACGGGCGGCGTTCCCGTGCAATTTCGACGCTGGCCGAAATGACAATCAACAGCGCGATGAGCAGCAGGCGATAGTTGAGGCGTCTGGACATCACAAGTGAATGATTCTGCCACACAGACCCGGAGTCGCAGAGAAGAAACGTCGGACCGGGCCTTTGTGCCGCGCGCGCCGGGAGAGGATTGCCGCTATCGCGCCCATCCGCTAGAATGATCTGCTCAACATGAATCGGACGGCATCTGATAGCGCCTGATGGCACGTGAATGCAGTACTGAGGGAATGGCTGACCCATTGAACTTCCCATTGAACCCACCATCGAACACATTGACCGGTGCAGAACCCGCCTACGACGCAGACGACGAATATCGCCCCGAGCCTGTACCGATTCCCGGGCCGCCCGCCTGGCAGGACGGCAGCTTTCGCATTGGCATTCATACTTCGATCGCCGGTGACATTGCGGGATCGCTCGATCGAGCCGCAAAGCTTGGGGCGAACGCGCTGCAGATTTTTTCCGCGAGTCCCCGGATGTGGCCGGGAGGTGGCACACGCATTGCCGATGCGGACGCCGCGAGGTTCCGCGCGCGCCGCGCCGAGCTTGGGTTGGGCCCGCTGGTCATTCATGACAATTACCTGATCAATCTGGCTTCGCCGGAACGCGTGATGCGCGCGCGCTCGATTCAGGCGTTTCATGACGAATTGGTGCGCGCCGTCTCACTGGGCGCGGATTTCCTGGTGGCACACCCCGGCTCCAGTCTGGGAAGCGAAAAATCGCAGGCCATTTCGGAAATTGCCGATGGCATGCGCCAGGCGGCGCGAGGAATGAAATTTGGTGGGTTGCGCATCCTGGTGGAGAACACCTCGGGAATGGGATCGGCCATTGGCGCGCGGTTCGATGAGATCGAGGCCATTCTGGATCAGACGACGGATTTGCCGATGGGCGTTTGCCTGGATACGGCGCACACGTTTGAAGCGGGCTACGATATCAAGAACGAAGAGGGGCTGGAGAAGACTCTGGTCGCCCTGGATCGCACGGTGGGCCTGGACCGCGTGTACGTTCTCCATGTGAACGATTCGAAGACGCCGCTTGGCTCCCGCGTCGACCGTCACGAAAATATCGGCCAGGGAAAGATCGGCCTCAAGGCGTTTGGCCGAATTTTGAATCACCCGCGGCTTGGACCGGGGCCCGAAGGTCTGGCGGGGCGCGCGTTTATCCTGGAAACTCCAATTGACGCCCCCGGCGACGACCGGCGCAACGTGCGCGCGCTCTGGGACCTGATAGGCGTGAGCGTGCGGCAGGCGCCACAGGCGGAGGATGGGTTTTCGATGGTGAAATCAAAAAAAAGGCTATTACACAAAAAACAAAGAGAACAAAGCGAACCCAGAGCAAAAAGACGAAAGTAAGAAAGAACAAGCCCAAGGCAAGCAAAGCGAAACGCTGAGCGATGTAGCGCACAACCTTCCGGTTGTGCAAATTGTGCGAAGGCGGGAAACCAACCGTGGCGGAATACGATCCACAAGCGATTGAACGAAAATGGCAGGCGCGCTGGAACGCGGACCATGCCTTCGAAGCGGACGCTGATCCGTCCAAGCCGAAATATTACGTGCTCGAAATGCTGCCGTACCCCTCCGGCACGATGCACATGGGGCACATGCGCAACTACACTATCGGCGACGTGATAGCTCGCTACCGTCGCATGCGCGGATTCCACGTGATCCACCCGATGGGCTGGGACGCCTTCGGGCTGCCGGCGGAAAACGCCGCGATCCAGCGGGGCATCCATCCGCGCGAGTGGACGAACACGAACATCGACTCGTTCAAGCGCGTGATGGCACGATTCGGATTCAGCTATGACTGGCGGCGGGAGCTTTCCACGTGCGAGCCGGAATATTATCGCTGGAACCAGTGGTTTTTCCTGCGCATGCTTGAAAAGGGCATCGCCTACCGCAAGCGCAGCCGCGTGAACTGGTGCTCGAAATGCGCGACCGTACTGGCCAATGAACAAGTCGTGGATGGGTGTTGCTGGCGGCACGAAGATACGCCGGTGGAGTCGAAGGAAATCGAGCAATGGTTTTTCCGGATCACGCAATACGCCGACGAACTGCTGGATACTTTGAAGCAGCTGGAAGGCGGCTGGCCCGAGCGCGTCCTGACCATGCAGCGGAACTGGATTGGGAAATCGCGCGGTGCACGCGTGCGATTCGCCGTGGAGGGTGTTGCAGACACGTCGATTGAGGTGTTTACCACGCGTATCGACACGATTTACGGAGCGACGGCGCTGATCCTGGCACCGGAACATCCGCTACTGGCGACGCTTGCCGCAGGTGCCGCAAACCATGCGGAAATCGAAGAGAACATGCAGCGCCTGCGCCGCCGTCCAACTCGCGCGGCGGACATTGCCACGGCGGAAAAGGAAGGCTTCTTTGCCGGACGGTACGCGCTGAATCCTTTTAATGGCGAAAGGATCCCCATCTGGGTTGGAAATTTCGTGCTGATGGAATACGGAACCGGCGCGGTGATGTGCGTGCCCGCGCACGACGAGCGCGATTTTGAATTCGCGACCAAGTACGGCATTCCCATTCCGATTGTGGTGCAGCCCAGCGAGGGCGTGGAATTTACTCCCGCAACGCTCACTGCGGCGTACACGGCCTACGGCAGGTCGGTAAATTCCGGGCCGTACACGGGGCTTCCAACCGAACAAGCGAACGAGAAAATGACCGCCGATGCCGAGGCGGGCGGATTCGGCAAAGGCGAAATCATTTTCCGGCTGAAGGATTGGGGCATTTCGCGGCAGCGCTACTGGGGCACGCCGATCCCGGTGATTTATTGCGAGAAATGCGGGACCGTTCCAGTGCCGGACAAGGATTTGCCGGTGGTACTGCCGCCGATGGCGAAATTTTCCGGAGTGGGCCAGTCGCCTCTGGCCAGCCTGCCGGAATTTGTGAATGTGAAATGCCCGAAGTGCGGCGGCGCGGCGCGGCGTGAAACCGACACAATGGACACGTTTGTCGATTCCTCGTGGTACTTCTACCGCTACGCGGACGCGCACAACGAAAAGGCGCCATTTGATCCGGCGCTGGTCCGCTACTGGCTGCCCGTCGACCAGTATATCGGCGGAATCACGCACGCGATTCTTCACCTGCTGTACACGCGATTCTTCTGCAAGGTGATGCGCGACTTGAATCTGGTGAATCACAACGAACCCGTAGAGCGCCTGTTCACGCAGGGTATGGTGCTCAAGGGCGGCACGGCCATGTCCAAGTCCAAAGGCAATGTGGTCGGCGCCGAGGACATGGCAGAGAAGTACGGCTGCGATACCGGGCGGCTCTATACGCTGTTCGCGGCCCCGCCGGAAAAAGATCTGGAATGGAGCGAGCAGGCCATCGAAGGTTGCTCGCGATTCCTGCAGCGCGTTTTCCGGCTGGTGACCAAACACGCGGAATGGCTCGGCACGGCGCGGGCGGCAAACGGCCCCGATATTTCGCTGGATTCGGCGTCGCCGAAGGAAAAGGCGCTGCTGCGCAAGGCGCACCAGGTGCTGCGGCGCGTGAGCCACGATTTCGAGACGCGCTGGCACTTCAACAGCGCCACGGCGCTGCTGATGGAACTGGTAAACGAGATCCACGCGCAGGAACCGCTCGAAGTAGGTGTCCGCCCGGAAGTCTCAAAACAGGTTTTCGAGCTTCTGACGCTGATGCTGGCTCCCATGGTGCCGCACCTGGCCGAGGAGCTTTGGGAAATGCTCGGCCACACGCAGGACACGCTGGCCCATGCCGCGTGGCCGAAGTTTGTGCCGGAACTCGCGGCGGAAGATCAAGTAGAAATCGTAATGCAGGTGAACGGGCGGGTGAAGGGAAAAGTTCTGGTCGAAACGGGGCTGGAAAAGGAAGAACTGGCCGAACGCGTTCTTTCGGATCCGAAAATCGCCAAATTGCTGGATGGGCAGCGGATCATCAAGAAAATCGTCGTGCCGGACAAGCTGGTCAACGTGGTTGTCGGGTGACGCCTGATCTGGCTTGTTGAGAGAACTCCTAAAGGGAAGCACGGAAAACCATTTGAGGAAACGATGAGCGAACGCGGCGGTATCGTAGTGCTGGATTTTGGCGGGCAATACACGCAGTTGATCGCGCGGCGCATCCGCGAGATGCAGGTCTTCAGCGCGATTTTGCCATGCACGGCGAGCCTCGAACAAATCCGCATGTACGAGCCGGCGGGAATCGTTCTCTCGGGCGGGCCCAATTCGGTGTATGACGCCGGCGCGCCGCCTTGCGACACCGGCGTGCTGTCCATGGGCGCGCCCGTGCTCGGCATCTGCTATGGGTTGCAATGGATGACGCACAACTTGGGCGGACGCGTTGAGCGGGCCGACCGCAGGGAGTATGGGCGGACTGAGATGGTCGTGAAGGACGGTTCGCCGCTGTTTGCCGGATTGCCGCACAAGCTCCGCATCTGGAACAGCCATGGGGATCATGTGCGGGCGCTGCCCTCCGGTTTCCACGTTACCGGAGAAACCGGCAACGCCGTGTCCGCAGCCGAGGATCCGGTCAGGAAACTTTACGCGGTTCAGTTTCACCCCGAAGTCCGGCACACCGATTGCGGTTCGGAGATCCTGCGAAATTTTGTTTTTGATATATGCCATGCGAAACCCCTGTGGAGCGGCGCGGCTTTTATTGCCGAGACCGTGGAATCGATTCGCAAGCAGGTGGGCGATGCCCGGGCGATCTGCGCCTTGAGCGGGGGAGTGGACTCGGCCGTGGCGGCCGTGCTGGTTCACCGCGCCATTGGCGATCAGCTTACGAATGTTTTTGTGGATAACGGGCTGCTGCGGAAGAATGAATTCCGCGAAACGCTGGAATTGCTGCGCGACCGCATGGGGCTTCAGGTCATAGGCATCGATGCGGCGAAGCGCTTCCTGGCGCGCCTCAGCGGCGTGACGGACCCGGAAACCAAGCGCAAGCGGATTGGCGGGGAATTCATCGCCGTTTTCGATGAACAGGCGCGCCAGATGGCGGTCGGTCCCAACCGCGCGGCATTTTTGGTTCAGGGAACCCTGTATCCCGACGTGATCGAATCGGTCGCCGTGCGCGGCCCTTCCCAAACGATCAAGACGCACCACAATGTTGGCGGTCTCCCGGAGGATCTCCCATTTGCGCTTATCGAGCCGTTGCGCGAGCTCTTCAAGGACGAAGTGCGCAGGATCGGGCGGGAACTGGGATTGCCCGAGGAAATGCTGACCAAGCATCCATTTCCCGGGCCGGGGCTCGCGGTTCGCCTGCTGGGCGAAGTAACCGAAGAGCGGCTCGCGCCGCTGCGCGAAGCCGACGCAATCGTGGTGGAGGAAATCCGCCGCTCCGGTTTATATGAAAAGGTCTGGCAGGCGTTTGCCGTGCTGTTGCCGGTCCGCAGCGTGGGCGTGATGGGCGATGAGCGAAGCTACGGGTTTACGGTGGCGGTTCGCGTGGTGGAGTCGGAAGACGCCATGACGGCGGATTGGACGCGTCTGCCGGCCGAAGTGCTGGAGCGCATCTCCACGCGAATTGTAAACGAAGTCAGCGGGATCAACCGAGTGGTCTACGATATCAGTTCAAAACCGCCAAGCACGATTGAGTGGGAATAGGGAGACAGGCTGGAAGGGGAAATCGCATGGCCTATAGCAAATTGAAACAAGGTATACTGTTGAGGTAAGGGCTTCGGCCCGGGCTGATTTACATCAGCGGAAACAGCTTCGCTTCCTGTAATACCCGGGCCCCCCAAAGCCAGTACGTACGCCGGAGAAAACGTTCCCGATAGATTCGGGGGAACCGCTGGACTTAGCGGTTGGCCATCTTTTGAGCCATGTAAAGCAGGAGCCGACGGTCGCCTTCTTCAATGCGACCCATCAGCCTGCGAAACTTGTTCAGCAGACGAGCTTCTTTCCCCGTGCTGCCCCAGACGATATCGTCGGCGCTCTTGCGCTTCGGAAGGTTGGGGAGTTGGGGAGGTTCTTCTCCGTCATAGAAGAGTTGATAAAGGGGGACTTCCAAAGCGCGTGCCATTTTCTCGAGCGTTTCGATGGCCGGAACGGTATGGCCGTTTTCGACGCGCGAGATGTAGCAGCGAAGCAGTCCAGTTCGCTTTTCGATATCCCCTTGGGAGAACTTTTTTTCTTCGCGCAAAGCGCGAAGACGATCACCGATAATCATAGTGGAATTGTTCCATAGAGTTATAGTGCCTGCAAGCGGAATTGTTGATATATCTGTAACGAACTGTAACCGGAATCCGATGGCAAACGTCACAAACACAGATATCTCCCGCGGGCCCCAAGCCAGTCAGGAAAAAGCGGTATTAACGCCTGCGGAAGAGGAAAAGCTGCTTGTACGGCGCTCCCAAGAGGGTGATGTGAGCGCGTACGAGGAGCTGGTGAGGCTCCACCAGCACCGGGTACTGGCCGTAATAGGCGGGATCCTGCGGGGCAGCGAGGATGTGGAGGATGTGGCGCAGCAGGCGCTGGCGAAGGCATATTTTTCAATCCGGCGCTTTGACATGCGGTCTGCGTTCGGCACCTGGCTCTATAAGATTGCCGTCAACGAGTGCTGGGATTATCTGAGAAAAAAGAAAGTGCGGCGGCTCGTGTACGAATCAGATATGAGCGAAGACCAGGTAAGAAAGATGGATTCGGCTCCCGAGCACAGCTTCGGAAGCTCGCACCTTCGAGAGGACACGCCACACCGGCTCGAGCAACGCCAACTGATCGACCGGCTGCTCGGAGAGCTTGACGAAAAGGACCAGGCGATGCTGGTCATGAAGGAAGTCGAAGGCTTTTCGGTGGAAGAGATCGGGGAGATCCTGGGCCTGAACGTAAACACGGTCAAGGTGCGGTTATTTCGAGCGCGAGCCCGTCTGGTGGAAACCTATCGGAAACGGATGCAGAAGCGTCCCTCTCACCGGGACGGGCTCAGGCAGGGAAGGAGCGAAAAACGTGTTTAGCAAATCGATCATTCCATTGCGGTGCCGGAAATACGAGGCGCGGATGGAGGATTATCTGAGTGGGGCCGCCGACGACGACTTGCGCCAGCATCTGGCCCAGTGCGCCGAGTGCCGGGCGGCTCTGGAAGATTCGCGCATGGCCGGAAACCTGCTGCGGCAGGCATGGGACCCGGCCGGCGAAGCGCGCCCTGCGTTTCTGGCCGGCGTGATGTCAAAGATTCAAGAGGAAAAAATGCGTTTGGAGTCGCCCGCGGCGTTCTGGAAGCCTCTGGAATTCCTGGCCTCCCGGGTATCGCTCACCGCGGCGATGGTACTGCTCGCCCTGTCCGTGTATCTGGCGGAGTTTGCTCCGCGCCAGACCACTCCGCCTCCAACGACTCGAACCGAATTGAATGCCGGTGATTTTCCGCAACCGCCGGGGGACCCTGTGAGCAACGAAGAGGTGCTGCAATCCCTCGCTGAGAGGGCAAATGGACGCTAGCAAAGGAAGTCGAAAGGCAGTCCTGCTTGTTTTATTGGTTTTCGTGCTCGGCATCGCGCTGGGTGGTGTGAGCGTTATTCTGTGGACCTCCAGGGTACATGCCGCACGCCCACAAACCACCGGCCGCAAGACGGCGCGTACGGTCGCGAGATTTACCAGGGACTTGAACCTGAACGCGGACCAGGAAAAGCAGATTGAGGCGATTCTGAGCGATACCCGCGCCAAATATGCTGCGCTGCATCATAAACTCGATCCCGAATACGAACAGGTCCGGAGTGAGGGCCGGGAACGCATTCGGCAGGTATTAACGACAGAGCAGCGTCCGAAGTTCGAAGAGTTATTGCGTCAGATGGATGAAGATCGCAGGAGACGCCAGTCAGGACAACGTCGCTGAGGGCGCAACACGCGGGCCCCGGGCGGCACGGGAGCATGGGAAATGGGACGCTTTACTGCAATATTGAAAGAATTCTGGACGCGGTCGATGAAGCACCGCGCCCTGATGGTTGCTCCTCCCATCGCCCTGATCCTCTGGCTGGGGTACGTCTCGGTCGGGGATCGTTCCACCGTCCAGTATTTCACGGCCAAAGTTGAGCACGGCGACATTTCCCAGGTCGTGCAGGCCACGGGAACGATCAATCCAGTGACCACTGTGCAGGTCGGTTCGGTGGTTTCCGGCAACATCGTAAAGATCAACGTCGATTTCAATTCCAAAGTAAAAAAAGGCGACGTCATCGCCCAGATCGATCCCGTTCCTTTCCAGAATCATCTCGCGCAGGCCGAAGCGGACTATGAGGATTCGGTAGCCAATGTAAAAAGCCTGGAAGCGCAGATTGAAACTTCCCGCGCGAATGTCGTGAATATGAAGGCCAACATCGCGAAGGCTCAGGCGGCTCTGGATGACGCCGAGACGCAGTTGCGCCGGATCAAGGAACTCGCCGAGGAAGGCGTCGTGGCGGTGCAACAGAAGGATACGGCGCAGGCGACCTATGACGGAGCCCTCGCGGGCCTGCACTCGGCGCAAGCGCAAGAGGCGCAGTCCGAGGCGCAATTGAAAACAACGATGGCGCAGAGGGACCAGGCCAAGGCCCAGGTATTGATGAAGCAGTCCGCGGTCAATTCCGCGCGCCTGCAGCTCGATTATTGCACCATTCGCGCCCCCATCGACGGTACCGTGATCAGCCGGAACGTTGACGTGGGCCAATCCGTGGCTGCCAGCCTGCAAGCGCCAAACCTGTTCAGCATCGGCCAGGATTTGACCCACATGCTCGTGTATACCGCGACCGACGAAGCCGACGTGGGCCGGATAAAGGTGGGCGCGCAAGCCTCGTTCCGTGTGGACACGTTTCCCCGAGAGACATTTTACGGGCGCGTCGCGCAGGTCCGCATGAACGCCGCGACGATCCAAAATGTCGTCACGTACAACACGACCATCGCGTTCGAAAATCCGGACGTGAAGCTATTTCCGGGAATGACGGCGTACGTTTCCATTCCTGTCGCCTGGGCCAACAACGTCACGAAGATACCCAACGGCGCGCTGCGCTTTAAACCCGAGTTGAGCGATAGCGAAATTAAAACGCTCTACGCCAAGTACAATATCTCCGACAACGCGCGCGGGACCCCATCCGGCAGAATTGCGGCAGCCGGAGGCGGCGCGCCGTCCGGAGATGCCGCTGCCGCGGGGGGACCCGGTGGCGGACGTGGCGGTCAGAACCGCGGTGGTGGAGGCGGAGCAGCAAACGACGGGCGCGACGCTGCCGCCGTCAGCGTGAAACAAGATACCGGCATCGTATGGAAGTTGCTGCCGAACAATACGCTGGAGCCCATACAGGTGGGCTTGGGAGTGACGGATTTCACGTTCACGGCCTTGAAGAGCGGCAAACTCAGTCCCGGCGATGAATTGGTCATTGGCCAGTCCACCGCCAGCACGACGACCGCTCAAACAGGGACGAGAAGTCCGATCGGCGGAATGCGCCGCAGATTTTAGCTTGCATTTATAAAGCTTCCCGACATGCCGGATCCAATCTCAACTCCATCGGAAACCAGTTCACCGCTAGACGGTTCCACGCCGCTGATTCATCTGGAATCCGTCTACAAGACATACGATTTGGGTGAGATCCAGGTGCAGGCGCTGCGCGGGATATCGCTGGAAGTGCGCAAGGGGGAATTCGTCGCGGTCATGGGACCTTCCGGCTCGGGCAAATCAACGGTGATGAATATCCTAGGATGTCTGGACCGCCCGACCAAGGGGCGCTACTTTCTCGAGGGAATCGATGTTTCACAAATGTCGAAAGAGAAACTGGCGCAGATCCGCAATCGAAAATTGGGATTCGTGTTCCAGCAATTCAATCTGCTTTCGCGCACTTCGGCGCTGGAAAATGTGGAATTGCCCACCATC
Source organism: Terriglobia bacterium (assembly GCA_963746945.1). Taxonomy (GTDB): domain Bacteria; phylum Acidobacteriota; class Terriglobia; order Acidiferrales; family UBA7541; genus Palsa-360. The sequence continues at coordinate 708,962 of CAVVDG010000003.1, forward strand.
TACGCGGGAATCGGTCCCGAGGAGCGCGCCCGTCGCGCGATGGAGTCGCTGACGCGCGTGGGCCTGGCCGACCGCGCCGGGCACCATCCTTCGCAACTTTCCGGCGGGCAGCAACAGCGCGTGGCCATCGCCCGCGCCCTTGTCAACCGGCCGTCAATTCTGCTTGCCGATGAACCGACCGGAAATCTGGACAGCCGGACGTCGGTTGAAATCATGGAAATTCTGCAGACCTTGAACGAGGAGCAGGGATTGACGATTGTCATGGTGACGCATGAGCAGGATATATCGCAGTACACCAAGCGCACCGTCGAGTTTCGCGATGGGAAGGTGCGGCGGGATAGCATGGTCCACAACCGACTGGTTGCCAGCGATGTCTTGAAAACCCTCCCTACGGCCCAAGAGCAGGCTGCCGAGGACGCGGAAGAAAATGCCAGAGCGGAAAGCGTTTCGGGAGTGGATGCGAAACCCTGACCTCCCGCCGGCCAGGAAGGCGAATCTGCGCGAAGAACCAAAATGAATTTCATGAACACATTTCTCCTGGCCCTGCGTGCGCTGGCTCGAAACAAGATGCGCTCCGCGCTGACCATGCTCGGAATTATCATCGGCGTGGCCGCGGTGATCGCCGTCGTGAGCATCGGCCAGGGCGCGCAATATCTGGTCCAGCAGGGAATCCAGGCCATGGGAACCAATGCCGTGTATATCGCGGCGGGCAGCAGGCGCCCGGGCGGCGTGCGCATGGGATCGGGCGGCGTGAAGACGCTGACCGTGGACGACATGAACGCCATCTTGCGCGAAATCCCGCTGATTCAGGAAGCCGCGCCGGCGGTGAACGCGCGCCAGCAGGTGGTCTACGGAAATCAGAACTGGAATACGAATGTGACCGGCACCACGCCTGTTTATTTTAAAATTCGCAACTGGTCCATTCAGGCGGGTTCGATTTTCAGCGACCAGGAAGTCGATCTTGCGGCAAACGTCTGCGTGATCGGAACCACGGTGGCCCGCATTCTATTCGGCAACCAAAACCCCGTGGGCAAAACCATGCGGATCGGAAGTTTGCCGTTCCGCGTCGACGGCGTGCTCGAATCCAAAGGCCAGAACGTGATCGGGCAGGACCAGGACGACGCGATTTACGCGCCGTACACAACCGTGCAGCGCAAGATTTCCGGGATCACCTGGCTGAATTACATCAGCGCGTCCGCGATTTCGCAACAGGCGTCGGTGGCGGCGGTCGCGCCGATCACCAGCTTGCTGCGCGAGCGGCACCGCATTCGCAGCGGCGAGGACGACGACTTTTTCGTCCGCACGCAATCCGACATCGCGGAACTGGCCAACCAGACGCAGTCCGTCATGACCATGCTACTCGGGGGAATCGCATCGGTTTCCCTGCTGGTCGGCGGAATCGGGATCATGAACATCATGTTGGTGTCGGTGACCGAGCGGACGCGGGAAATCGGCGTGCGCATGGCCGTGGGCGCGACCGAACGCGACGTACAGCGTCAATTCCTGGTGGAGGCCGTTACGCTCAGCATGATGGGAGGGGTGATCGGAATCCTGTTCGGATTGGCCGGATCGGCGATCATCAGCAATCTTCTGTCCTGGCCGACCCTGATTTCCGGCAAAGCAATTATCGCTGCGGCGATTTTCTCCGGCGCCGTGGGCATTTTCTTCGGATATTATCCCGCCCGCAAGGCCGCGCAGATGGATCCCATCGAAGCCCTGCGATACGAATAAAACTTCAGCGGGACAGGGCTCGAATGGCCGCGCAAACGAAAACAAGACAGGCGGAAGCCTGTCCTGCTTTGAAACGTGCTTTAAAACGGGATATCTTCGTCGGTCACTTCCGGGCCTGACTGGTCGTGCTCACTCGGCGCGGGGGCTTCCTGGTCGAAATCTCCGGCAGGAGCCGAACTGCGCGCTGCACCGCCGCCCATCGAATCCGCGCGCGAGCCGAGCATCCGGAAATTCGAAGCCACGATTTCATAGCTGGTGCGTTTTTGATTTTCCTTGTCGGTCCACTCGCGGGATTGGATGCGGCCTTCCAGATAGATCTGAGAGCCCTTTTTCAGATACTGCTGGGCGATCTCCGCCTGCTTGCCCCAGACCACGATCTTGTGCCATTCGGTACGCTTCTGGCGCTCGCCGGAACGGTCTTTGAAGGTTTCGTCGGTGGCCATCGAAAAATTGCATACGGCCTGCCCGGCGCCCGTATAGCGGGTCTCCGGATCGCGCCCCAGACGTCCCACCAGAATCACTTTATTGACAGACATGTTTTTCTCCCTGAGCGGGCGAAGATAACACGGCAAAGCTCGCCGTGCAAACGGACGCGGCGTTCGGCGCTGGGTTTTGCACCCGTAAGCAGAAAATAAGCGGATAACGAAATTCAGGCCTGCGGTGCGGCGCCTCTGCGACCCGCGGGTTACAGGCCCTTGCCGAAGAAAAACCACCTGAGGTGATTGCGCGGAGGCAGGACGCACAGATCCCGGAGAAGAACAAGAAACACAGGCAATTTACCCGCCCGTGGCTCCCAACTCGCGCAGCTTGGCGGCCGAGCGCTTGGCCTCTTCGGTTCCCGGATACAGGCGAACGACCGCGCGGAGTTCGCGGACAGCCAGGGTCTTCTGCCCAAGTTCGGCGAGGCAGTATCCCTTTCTCATTCGCGCCGAGGCCCTTTTGAAGCTCTTTGGATAGTCTTTAATTACTTTGTCATAGTAATCCAGGGCTTGCTGAAACTGGTTCTGCATGTAGGCGATTTCGCCCAGATAGAACTGGGCATTCGAAGCCAGGTCCGTATCGCCGTAAAATTTGATGTAATCCTGAAACTCTTGCGTGGCCAGGTCGTAGTGCTTGCCGTTGATGTCCCGCAGCCCGTTGGAATACAGCACGTCGGCCGATGCCGGAGGAGCGGCGGGCGCTCCGGCTGCTGCCGGGCCTCCAGCGGGCGCGGAAGCAAGGGGCGGGGCTGAACCTGCCAGTTTCGAATCCACATTCTGCAACGTGTTCTGAAGATCGGTAAGCTTCTGATCCAGCTTGCCCATGCGCGCTTGCAAATCCGCCACGTTGTCCGACAGGCCCTGTACCTGGGTTCCCATCGTGTCCAGGCGCGCGCCGGAGGCCGCTGAAAAGTCCTGCGTGCTCTTCTGCACCGCAGCCATGGCGACGTTGAGTTTGTTGACCGAGTCCAGGGACTGCTCGATCAGGGTTCGCTGCACGGCATTGCTCTGCGTAATGGCCGTTTGCATGTTTTGTTGCCCCTGAAGCAGCTGGCCGACGCTGGTTTGCAGCTCAATAATTTCGCGCGCAACGGCACCGGCCGGCGCGGGGTCGAGCATGCCGCCGGCCAGGGCTCCGACGAGCATGGACGCACCAAAAAATAAAATCCAACGTGTACGCAAGGTGTTCCTCCTTCGAGGGCAGGGACTCCTCATAAGACATTATACAAAAAATACAAAATCTTGGTGCATCCTGCGGGGCCCGGAGGCGATGCATGGCCAGCTTTCGCCGTGTACCGCCGCCAGGCCCCGAAGAGGCACGTGCTTTACTGACCCATTACGATGTGCGCCCGGCGATTCTGCTGCCAGCACGCTTCGGTTGATGCAGTGCAGAACGGGCGCTCCTTGCCGTAGCTGACCGTTTCCATGCGATCGGCAGAAATGCCCAGCGAAACCAGGAATTGCTTCGCTGCTGCGGCGCGCCGGTCCCCCAGAGCCAGGTTGTACTCTGTGGAGCCGCGCTCGTCGCAATGTCCTTCGATGACGATCTTCAACTGCGGATAAGACCGCAGGAACTGAGCCGTCTGCGAAAGGGCATCGCGGGCATCGGCGCGAATATCCGCCTTGTCGTAGTCATAGTAGGCGTCTTTGACTTCCTTATCGAACAACTCCTGCATTGTTGGTTGATGAGCAGCGGGAGGTGGAGGGGGCGCGCTCACGGTGATGTGAACGGTGGCATCAGCTGTGCCACCGGGTCCGGTGGCGGTCAGCGTATAGGTGGTCGCTTCGGTCGGGGATACGCTCTGAGAGCCTTCCGCGGCAACGTTGCCGACTCCCGGCGAGAGGTTGAGCGAAGTGGCGTTGGTCGATGACCAGGTCAAGGTCGTCGACTGGCCTCGCTGGATGATTGTTGGGTCAGCCTGCAGGTTCACGGTCGGTCGTGCCGGAGGTGCTACCGCAGGGGGTGGGGGTGGCGGCGGCGCTTGTGGGGCAGGCTTCTTACAAGCTGCACCCATAGCGGCGACAACGAGCAACGTGCTGAACAGGGCCCTGGCGTATGTGCGAGTCCGCATCTTATCTTCTTTCCTCCTTTGATAATCTACCGGAGCATCCGTAGCGAGTGCAAATACGAACGTTCATTTTTAACGATCATTCTGATCTTATGGGCAGCACGCTTCAATTAAAACATTCTGCGCAAAAGTGCAACCCATAACTACCGGTCCCGTGCCAACATCCCAAACAGGGGTCGCCGGGAAAGCGAGCTATTTCGGCGACCAGTTCGGCGATTCGTTTTGTCCTTGCCTGGTCAACTGCCGGGCGCCGGTTCCGTCCGCAAGCATGGACCAGATTTGGCGTGTTCCCGTTCGAGTGGATTCGAACACGAGGTGGCGCCCGTCCGGCGCCCAGCTGGGCCGCTCGTTGCGTCCCGCGTCGCGCGTCAGTTCGACGAGTTGGTGCGTGACGATTTCCATGATGTAGATATCATAGTTCCCGGTAGGGCGCCGCCAGCTGAACGCAAGCAGTTGCCCGTTGGGCGACCACGCGGGATCGATCACGTAGCCCTTGTCCCCCAAATCGACTTTGGTCTGGCTGGTGCCGTCCGCATTCATCGTGTACAGCTGGGGTATGCCGCCGCGGTCGCTGACGAAGGCCACCTGCTGGCCGGTTTTCGGATTCCAGGAAGGAGATGTGTTCGCTGCGTTGGAGTACGTCAGGCGATGGGGATGTCCCCCGATGGCGCTGGTAACGAACAACTCCGGATTACCGTACATGCTGGACATGAACATGATTTGTGATCCGTCCGGGGACCATGCCGGAGAGGAATTGGTGCCGCGAAACCTGGGCCAGGCGATGAGATGATTGGTGGCCATGGACTGAATGCAAATCTGCGCGGTCCGCACGCTGCCGCTGCCTGGCTTCTCATAGCAGGTAAACGCGATGCGCGTGCCATCGGGCGACCATCGAGGCGTCAGCGAGATCGTGCGCAGATGTGTCAACTGGTGCTGGTTTTCACCGTCGTAATCCATGGCCCAGATTTCCTTGTTGCCGGTTCGATTGCTGACGAATGCGATCTGCGTGCTGGCGATGCCCGGCAATCCGCCGGAAAGCTTGCCGATGATTTCATCGGCAAACTGATGTGCGAAGGTTCGCACCTGCGCCTCGCTGGCTTCTCCGCGATAGACCTTGCCGATGACCGGAGGCAGGGAAGCGTTGCGTACATCGTTAAGCCATGCCTGAATTTCCAGCGAATTACCGGTCGCGGAAAAATTGCCGAACGCCAGCAATTGCGCCGAGGCAGGTGCTTCCGACCACCCCTTGAAGTCTACCTCCGCCGGAGTGCCGGGAGTCTGCAGCGGATTGTAACTCTTGCTGACCAGTTCGAGGATGCCGCTGTAATCCAGGTCGGCCCGGACCACATCGCTGAATTCGGCGGCCAGAGGCTGGGCCGTTGGAGTTCCGGAAGCAAAGTCGGCCACCGCCACGCGCGCTTTCGAAACGCCAAGCCCCGTGCCGGTGCGGAACCAGTCTTGCGCCGCGGCGCGCGGGACAGAAAACATACAGAGAAAGCCGCAGACGAACGCAGTTAGAATGAGTAACGGATTAAGACGGAAAAGCCGCCCAGCCGGATGCCTTCCAGAGATTGAAATCATGCTTGTTTTCTCCACGTGATCCTGTGTGTCGCCAATCATTCCACCATCCTCGTTGTTCCTTTGGCCTCGTTGTTCCTCTGGCCTCGTTGTTGCTCTGGATGGTTCCCCTAGCGGCGAAACTCGAACCAGAACTCCACGGTGACGCTGTTGCCCGAATAATTCGACGGAAGGCTCGACATCGGGCTCGAACTCAGAATGGCGCGGAGAGCCGAGTTGTCCACCGAGCGGTTGCCGCTGGACTGCGTCATCTGAACATTGGTGACTGTCCCATCGCGCAGGATCTGAAATGTGAACTGCGCCCGTGGCGCCCAACGAACCGTTGGGTCCACCGTGGACTGCAGCCAGTTACTGCTGATGCGGTTCCGAACGGCGTCCACATACGCGGGATTTCTCCCAGCAAAATCCCCGCCTCCCGGCCCGCTGAACCCCATGCCCCCCTGCGTCGCGCCATTCATCGTGAATTGAGAATACGGAAGCGCCGGCGCGCCGCCTCCGCCGTAGGGAACGGCGTTTGAAGGCGGAGGGGTCGTATCCTCCAAGACCTTGGACGGACGCGAAATGTAATGGGGAGCTTTCTCCTTCGTGAATTCCGGGATTTTTTTCGCGTCGGTATCAATTTCTTCTTTGGGTTTCGGTTTTGGCTCGGATTTGTACAGGCCCTTGCTGGTGTCGACGACGCGGCTGGTGGTCACGGCTTCCGGACGCGGCAGCATGACGCCGGGAAGTTTGGCGACCAGGCCGACGGTTACACCGTTGTCCCCGCCCAGGCTTCCCCAGGAATCCCCGCGACGGGAAAGCAATGTGGAAACCAGCAGGGAACCGAACAGCAGCGCATGAAACGCCACCGACCACAGGAAGGGCTTCTTCAAGCTGCCGGTTTCCGCGTAAGTGTGAACGTATGACATAGGCCTTAGTGCGGAGTGTCGTCGAGCGGCTCGGTGACGACGCTAATATTTTGGATGCCGGATTGCCGCAAGGTGTCCACCACGAGCGCAAAAGAGCCGAAGGGAACCGTCCTGTCGCAGCGCAGAAAAATGGCGTCCGCCTGAGGGTCGTGCATCTGCGCGTGCACCTTGTTCCCCAGTTCGTGAATATTCACCGGACTGTCGCCGATATAAATCCGCTGCGCGCGATCGATGGACACGACCACACGCGATTCGGAAATTTCCTTGACGGTCTTCGTCTTGGGGACATCCACTTCGATGCCCGATTGCAGGATCGGCGCGGTGATCATGAAAATCACGAGAAGCACGAGCATGACGTCCACAAAAGGGACGATATTGATCTCGGAAAGGGATGTTCCGGTCTGGCGAGAGAGCTGCGGCATGTTCAGAGTACCTTCTTTTCCCACTCATTCGCGCCATTGGCGCGGTTGTCCGCCATTATGCCCGGGTACCGGGATACAGTTTTTCGATCAGAGCGGCAACTTCCATCGTAAAACCATCCATCCGCGCACCCAGATCTCTGATGTCGTGCAGAAAGTGGTTGTAGGCGATCACGGCGGGGACCGCGGCGAACAGACCGGCCGCCGTGGTAATCAGGGCTTCGGCGATACCGGGCGCGACCGCACGCAGGCTGGCCGAGCCGGCGGTTCCGAGTCCGGTAAACGCGTCCATCACGCCCCATACCGTGCCGAACAGCCCGATGAAGGGTGTGACCGAGCCCGTGGTTGCCAGCCAGGGCATGTATTTTTCGGCCTTGCGAACTTCTTCGCCGGAGGCCAATTGCATGCTCACGGTTATTGAGTTCAGGCTGGTGATCTTGCCGTTCGGGCTTGCGCTGCGAACCTGGCTTTCCACTTCGCGGTAACCGGCGCTGTAAACCGATTCCAGCGGAGAGCCCCCTGCGCCCATTTGTTTGGGGTCGGGAAGAATGCGATTCGCGCGGAAGATTCGCAGGAACAGCGCCGTCTGTTGGTTGATGCGCGAGAACATCCGCGACTTCTGAAAAATCAGCGCCCAGGAAAATAGTGAAAAGGCCAGCAAAATCGCAAGTACGACGCGAGCAACCCATCCTGTCTGCTCGAGCAGAGTGCCTAGCTGGCCCACAAACAGCAAAGAACCCAGTATTGGAATTGTCTTCTCCCCCTCAGAGAGCCGGTTTGCAGCCCCTACGGGCAACCTAGCACACGCTCAAAATGGGGTCAAACATTAACGAGCCCCAAGGTGCTTACTTGTGCTCCGCAAGTCCAACGCAATCGTATTGCAATGCGAGATTCCGTTGCAGGATTACGATGCATTGCACGATGGATGGGACTGCCCGGCACGCGCTGGATATGAATTTTAGACGAGCCGGTGGCGCTACTGCATCCAATCAACTGTGCTATTCTTTGAGTGAGATCGAATGCCCCAACCTTTCGACATTCGCGTCAACGACTTGACCGGCTCTTTCTCCGAGCCGAGCCTCCAGGCCGCTGCGATTGCACCGGCGCCAGCGGACGACCGCACGTTCTATATCGAGACGTTTGGCTGCCAGATGAACGACCACGACTCCGAGAAGGTCGCCGGAGTTCTGCTGGGGCGCGGATACCGGCAGATGGAAAGCGTCGAGGCGGCAAAATTCGTACTCTACAACACCTGCAGCATCCGGGAGAAAGCCGCGCAGAAAGTGTTCTCGCGGCTGGGAACGTTTCGCAAGCATCCCGAGGAGCAAAAGAAGATCATCGGCGTACTGGGTTGCGTGGCGCAGCAGGAGGGCGAAGAAATCTTCGAGCGCGCGCCCTGGGTGAGCCTGGTTTGCGGGTCGGCCAGCTACAGCAAGCTGCCGGAACTCATCGCGGAGCTGGAATCGGGCAATCGCCGCGTGATGGGGCTAGACAAGGATACGGAAGAAACCTTTGAGACCGAAATCACGCGGCGCGACAACCCGTTTCGCGCCTATCTGACCATCATCGAAGGTTGCGACAAAGCCTGCACGTATTGCGTGGTACCGTTCACGCGGGGGCCCGAGCGCAGCCGCGCGAGCGCCTCGGTTCTGCAAGAAGTGCGCAAGCTGGCCGATGCGGGCTACTCGGAAATTCAGCTTCTCGGCCAGACGGTGAATTCCTACGACGATCCGTCGTCCAAGCGAATGTCCTTCGCCCAGCTTCTGGTGGCCGTGGCGGGCGTGCAGGGAATTCGCCGCGTGCGCTTTACGACGTCTCATCCCCGCGATTTCGGTCCAGACATCATCGAAGCCATCGATTCGGTTCCGGAATTGTGCGACCACGTTCACCTGCCCGTGCAGTCGGGGTCGACGCGCATCCTGCGGGCCATGCAGCGCACCTACACGCGCGAGCAATATCTGGAAACGATCGCCATGATCCGCGCCGCGCGCCGTCCCATCAGCCTGACGACGGACATCATTGTGGGATTTCCGAGCGAGACCGAACAGGACCTTGCGGAGACAATCTCATTGCTCGACGCCGCGCAATACGACGGCGTATACGCGTTTCAGTATTCTCCGCGGCCGAATACGGCCGCGCAGCACATGCCCGATGCGGTTCCCGAGCAAGAGAAGGGCCGCAGGCTTGCTGCCGTACAGGATCACCAGCGCGAAATTCAGATCGTGCGGAATAACGCGCTGATCGGCGAGACGTTCGAAGTCCTGGTCGACGGAGCGTCGCGGCGTCCTGGCCAATGGTCCGGTCGTACTTCCAGCAACCGCATTTTAAATTTCACTTCGCCGCGGCCGAACCTTTTGGGACAATACGTGCAGGTACGTGTCACGCGCGCAGCTCCCAACAGTCTTGTCGGCGAGCATTTGATTTGATTTTTGGGCGGGCGGAACGCTTTGCCCGCACTCCGGGTCCGAGGAGGCCAGCATGGAAGTTGAAATGAAAATCCGCGGACTTATGATGGACCCCGTTACGAACATGCCCATTGTCGTGCTCAAGGACGCGCAGGGCACGGCGGTCCTGCCAATCTGGGTGGGAATTTACGAAGCCAACGCCATCGCGCTCGAAATTGAAAAGGTGCAGACACCGCGCCCGATGACGCACGATCTGCTGCGCAACGTTTTTCTGGGTCTCGAAGTCCGCGTGCAGAAAGTCGTGGTCAACGACCTGAAGGAAGACACGTTTTATGCCCTGATCTGGGTGGAGCGCAACGGCGAGATCATGTCTATCGATTCGCGCCCCAGCGACGCCCTGGCGCTTGCCTTGCGCGTCGATTGCCCCATCTTCGTGGAAGACGCCGTCCTGAAAAGCTCGAAAATCTCCAGCGCCATCTCCGAAAAATCCACCAGCGAAGAACTCCGCAAATGGCTCGAAGGCCTGTCCGACGACGACCTCGGGCGATACAAGATGTAGCTTTTGGCAGGACAGGCTTCAGCCTGTCAGGTTTTGACTTTCGCTGGAGCTGGCAGAAGTCAAAGGCAGACAGGCTGAAGCCTGTCCTACTGGATCGCCGAAGACGGCGTCCTGAAAAGCTCGGAAATCTCAAGCGCCATCTCCGAAAAACCGGCCAGCGACGGACCCCGCAAATGGAGCGGGTTCTCCTGGCCAAATACCGCTTTTTCGCTTGCACTCGCCTGCAGGGGCGAGTAGATTGCATACGTTGAAGGCTGGGCGGTCGATCCCACTCGATTTTGTGCAGGAATCGCCGCTCATGGAGAATTTGAGCCCGTGCGGATGCGCCGGGCAATTTATGACCGCCATCCTGACCATCGCAAATCAGAAGGGCGGCGTTGGGAAAACCACCACCGCCATTAATCTCGCTGCCGCCATCTCCCTTCGCAAGAAGAAGACACTGCTCATCGATCTGGACCCGCAAGCCAATGCCAGCATCTCGTTTTTCAATACGACGGAGATTCAGGGGTCGATGTTTGACGTGCTGGGCGATCACCGCACCGAAATGGCCAGCGTGGTCATGGCCACGAAAGACCCCATGCTGTCGGTAGCGCCGGCGCGGCTGGCCCTGGCGAAGCTGGAACAGCAGTTGGCCGGGCAGTTTGACGCGCCCTTCAAGCTGAAGGACGCCTTGGCGCCCATCGTGAAGGATTACGACTTCATTGTGATTGATACGCCGCCGGCACTGGGAATCATCACCGTGAATGCGATGGTGGCTTCGACGCACCTGCTGGTGCCGATTCAGGCGGCCTACTTCGCGATCGAGGGGACCGACGACCTGCTGGAAACTTACGAGCGGATTCGTGCTCGGCCCAATCCCGATCTCAAGGTGCTCGGCGTGCTCATCACGCTGTTTGACAAGCGCACCAACATCTCCCGCGACACGCATGAGCAGATACGTTCCGTGTTTGGCTCCGTGTTGTTCAAGACGCGCATCGGCAAGAATGTGCGTTTGGAGGAGAGCCCAGCCTACAAAGAATCAATCATGACCTTTGCGCCGAAATCGCCGGGCGCGAAGGAATACGGCAAGCTCGCCCTGGAGGTTATCCAACGTGTCGAAGAGGATCGGATTGCCCGTCACGCTGAAGATGCGGCATGACGCGCACTACGTAGAACAACTCACGAGTTTCAGCGGCGCAGCCGTCGGCCGCATGGTTCCGGTCGATAAGATCAGGCCCAACCCCGATCAACCCCGCAAGGCCCTGGGCGATCTGCGCGAACTCACCGAATCCATCAAGGAAAAGGGCGTGCTGGAACCGCTGCTGGTGCGCTACATGCCGCGCGACGATTCTTATCACATCATTTCCGGCGAGCGCCGTTACCACGCATCGTGCGCTGCCGGCCTGCGGGAAGTTCCATGCATCGAGAAGATCGCCGATGACGCCGAAACGCTGGAACTGGCGCTCATCGAAAACCTGCAGCGCAAGGACTTGACGCCGTTCGAGGAAGCCGACGGCCTGCAGCGCCTGGCCGAGCATTTCGACTACACGCACGACGATATCGCCCAAAAAATCGCCAAGGCGCGCTCTTCGGTGACCGAAACAATGTCGCTGCGCGTGATCCCGGAGGCGCTGCGCAAGCTCTGTATCGAAAGCGGCATCGCCTCGAAGTCGCTGCTGCTGCAGGTGGCCCGCCAGCCGAATGAAAAGAAAATGCTGGAGGCCATCCAGCGCATTGCCCAGGCCGGGCTGACGCGTGACGAAGCGCGCCGCGAACGGCAAGACGAGAAAAACTCCGGCCCGCGTCCTCAGCCATTCATCTTCAACTTCCGCCCCGAGAACGAGGCGTTCAAACTGCGCATCCAGTTCCGCAAGAGCAATGTTTCGCGCAACGAACTCATCGACACGTTGCGCAACCTCATCGAGATGCTCGAGCAGGATGAACCTGCGGCGACCGGTAAGGGCGCGCACAATCCGGCCGTGGCCTGAGGGTTTGGTGAGTGAGACAGGCTTCCGCCTGTCTTCCTTTGGCTTCTGCTGCACCGGCGAAAACCAAAACCAGACGGGCTAAAGTCAAAGATCCCGAGCGGCTCGGGGCCTGTCCTACCGGATCTTCATGAACGAATTTACCCCGCAACAAATCGCCATCCTGGAACGCATGATATCCGCGGGATTTTCCATCGCTGCGTTTCCCCTATATGCGAACGCGGTGGGCGTGCGGAGCGGGAGCTGCGCTGCGTTGCTGGACCCCATCGCGGGTGGTGGATTCCGGTTGTTCGGCGAGCCGTGCGTCTTGCTGGAAGGAAATCTAACGGTTCGCGTGACGCAAAACGGTCAATCGTGGTTTGTCTGGAAAAAGCAGAGGCTGGAAGCGACGCCTGAACGCCTTTCGGAACTGGATCGTTTTGTCGGCAAGTTGAAGGTGGCGCTCGAACCCCACTTATAGATTAAGGACGAAGATTTGGCCCCGCAGTGGCGCCGCCGCTGGTACTCAAGGGGGTTTCGTGCGGACACTTGCGAGGCAGGCAACTACTCACCCAGCAGCCGCAGCGTGCTGGGCGGGTAAAGCGCGACCAATTGTCCGTGTGGCGGGGAGATCAGGTCGAGTTGCAGGCGGGCGAGGGCGGCCTTTTTTAATTCCGTAATTTTTGTCCCGGTGTGCAGGGCCTGGCCAATGACCTGGTGCAAGTGCGGTTCGTGGCCGAAGCAGAGCACCTGTTTTGCCCGCAGCTTCGCCAATTCCCGAAATAGATTCGAGGGAGTGCTGGTGCCTTTCAGAGCGTCCAGACGCACGATTTTCCCGGACGGAAATCCGATCACTTCACAAACAATTTCCGCGGTTTGCACGGCGCGCAGCCACGGACTGGAGAGGACAATCTCCGGCTGGACTTTTAGGGCGCGCAGCCCGAGCGCGGCCGCGTGAGTCTTCTTCATGCCTTTGGGTGTCAGTGGGCGCTCCGCGTCGGGCGGGCAGTGGGGAGCGTCGCGATCGATGGCAATGCCGTGGCGGACGAGATCGAGTTGCATCATTACGCGACTCTCTGCTTTTCGACCACCAGAACGCGCTGAAACGAAAGATTCAAATTTAATTCGCGCTCAAGCAGGCGCGCCCTGCGTTCGATGCCGGCAAGGTTCAGGCGGGAATTGTCCCGCAACTCCACGTGGATGCGGATGTCGCGCGGGCCGCCTTCGATGGCCAGCCGGGCGATGGCCTGGCTGTGATCGCTTTCCAGTCGTTCGGCCAGCCGCAGCATCCCGGAGAGGATGCGGACTTTTTTTCTGTGGTCGCGGTCAAGCGATGCGAAGATTTTGTGGGCGGCGTTAGGCTGCGATTTTTTGTTGTGATAGCGGATCAGGCAAGCCGTCATGTTCTTGGCCCAGCCGCGCAACCCGGGAATTTTGGCATTCGACACCAGGTATTCGCCGTGACGATGGTGTCCCTTGCGGTTAATCGTCACTCCGGAATCATGCAGCGTCGCGGCCGCTTCCAGAATCGTTCTCGATTCAAAATCCAGGTGATGGTAGGGCCACAGCTTGTCGAAAAGTTGCAGCGCCAGCAGGCGAACCTGCTCGGCGTGTTTCAGGTCGCACCGCACGCGGCAGGCGAAGGACTCCGCTCCCGCCAGCATGACCTGCGCGTGTTTTCGCTGCTCGACCGACGGTTGCGGGGGCGCCATCTGCGCGGCGGCAAGGTCGTAGAGCAGGCCCTCCCGCACGCCCACGCGCGGCGTGATCATCTGGCGAAGTCTCAGCCACTTTGCCACCGTGACCAGTACGATGGCCGCTACGCCCATGACCTCGGCGCGATCGCGGCGGACACCAAACGTTTTCATCCGGCCTTCGACATCGAGTGAAAGAATTTCCCACAGCCGGTCGCGCAGCAATCTCGTGTTGAGCGTTGCCATTCCTCCCGCGCGTGGCCCCGAAGCCAGCGTCGCGAGGGTTTCGGCGTTGCCACCGCATGCCGCGGCCAGAGTTGTCGCGGTCTGCGGCCGGTTTTTCAGCACGCTCTGCAGCACGGACAGAACGTGAAGCCGGATTTCGTTGGCCGTGTTTTCGTGGATCGGGCCTTGCACATGGAACGCTTCCCTCAGCCGGACCGTTCCCAGCGGCAGGCCAATGCTTCCGCGCACACGCCCCCGCCGCAGTTCATTCAATTCCAGGCTGCCGCCTCCCAGATCCAGGATGATGCGTGGCGGATCGAGATTGCGAAACGCGCGAAGCACCGCCATGCGCACCAGGCGAGCCTCTTCATCTCCGGAAATGACTTCCAGGTTGATTTTGGCCTGGTGGCGTATCCGTTGGATGAGCACGTGGCGATTACGGGCCTCGCGCGCGGCGCTGGTGGTGACGGCGCGATACGCGGCAACGCCATGGCGGTCCATAATTTTCCGGAATTCGCGAAAGGCGGCGGTGGCGTCGCGTAACGTCTTGCGGTCGAATTCTCCTGCCGTGAAAGCGGAACGCCCCAGACGCACGGGAGCGCGCAGGGATTCCACGATCTCCCATTCGTCGGTGGAGCGGACGCGGGCGATAATCAGCCGGAAGGCGTTCGAGCCGGCGTCAATCGCGGCCAGGTGGATGGGTTTGGGAAGTCTCAGCGCCACAGGGGAGCCAATGCGGCGGAAGGCCGGTAATGGGTCCGTTGTATGCCCAGATGCGCGGCGATCCGCTTACGCAGTTCCGCATTCACCGTCGCCACACTGGCCTCGCCATCCATGGCGAGGAACCCGTGCCGCTCGGAGAGCGCTTCAAATTCTCTCTTAATTTTCGCCTGATACATGATGAACGATCGAAATAAGTCGTCGGAAAGGCACAGGTCGCGCCCCGATTCCCAGTAGCTGATCGCATGCGACTTGCGAAACTCGCGTTCAAACGCCGCTTCCGGGCGAACATTGAGCCAGAACGTAAGGTCGGGCCGCAAAGCCATTTCGTAAAGCCCGTGCAGGTAGTCTCTCTGAATTCCGCGCACGGCCGCCCGGGCGATCAGAGTATAAAAGTAACGGTCCGCCAGGACAACAAAATCCGACCGCAGCGCGGGAATGATGCGATGCTCAAGCTGGTCGTAAAAATCGGTGGCATACATCAAGGTGAGCGTCATCCGCGTGATCGTGTTTTCCGCGAGTAGCGCATCGATATCTTTCGCGACCAGGCCCGAGCGCCGCAGCCCCATGGTTTCCACCGCGAAGCCCTCGGATTCCAGCCACTCTGTGAGTAGAGAGATCTGCGTGGAGCGCCCGGAGCCATCCATGCCTTCAATCACGATGAGAGACCCGCCGAATTCCTCGTCCGGCATGCCCGGCAGCGGCAATCCATAGTTGCGCGCGGATACCCCGGCGGACACGGGGTTCGGCTTGCCGCGGCGGCTTTTTCGATTGCTCCGGGCCGGTTTCATCGCGACCTCCACGCGGCCTTTTTGGGGGCGAATCGCGACAGGTCCATGCGCGACTTCACGAACTGGCGCATCTGCTTCTGCAGTTTGTTCACGGGAAGCGCGCCGTCCATGACGACGAAGCGGTCGGATTCAATCATTTCGTCGTACTGCGCCAGGATGCGTCCCTGAAAAATCCGGAAACTTTCGGCTCGATCCAGAGAAAGGTTCATGTCCATCCCGGCTTCGTAGTATTTGAGTTTCGGGCGGCCGCTCATGATCCGATTTACGGCCACGTCGAGCGGCGCGCGAAAATAGAATGTGATGTCGGGAACAGGGGCGAACCGGTAGAGGTTTCGCAGCCAGCGCTGCGAACAGCTGCGCGCCACGTCGCGGGCGAACGCGGTGTAGACATAGCGGTCCGCCAGGACCAGGTAACCGCTGTGCAGTAGCGGCAGGATCTGCCGTTCGCAGCGGTCCGCAAAGTCAGCGGCATGCAGCAGGGAAAACGTCGTCGGCGTCAGCAGACGGCGTTTTTTCCCGCGACGGGTGGCGGATTTCACCAGCGGGGAAGAATTCCATTCCGTAAAATGCAGACGATAGCCGCCAATTTCCAGCCAACGCTTCAGCAGATAGAGTTGCGTGCTTTTGCCGGAGCCGTCGATGCCTTCCACGACGATCAGCGCCCCTGGATAGCCACGGGCCGGTTCAAGAAGTTGTGAATCTCCCCGCGTCGATTGCTCAGATTCGATCGAGTTGGGGCTAGCCGCTGACGCGATGCGCGAAGCCAAGTAGGATTCTCCCACTGCGAATTATACGCGCAGAATGTAAAAATGTGGTTACAACCTGATAAGGCGGAGGTAAAACGCACAACTCCGGCAGTTGCAAATCGAGCGTTCCCAAGGCAAACTATTTTCGTGAGCACATACGATCTGATTTGTATCGGCGCAGGACCCACCGGTCTGGCATGCGCCATTGAGGCCAAGCGCGCCGGGATGCGGCCGTTGGTTCTCGATAAAGGCTGCCTCTGTAACTCTCTCTATCACTATCCGGTGAACATGGTTTTCTTCACCACGCCGGAACTGCTTGAAATTGGCGATTTGCCGCTGACCTGCGCCGCCGAGAAACCTACCCGGGCCGAAGCGCTCAAGTATTATCGCAAGTGCGTCGAGCACTTTTCACTGGACCTGCGACTGGGCCATCGCGTCGAGAGGGTCGAAGGCGCCGACGGGCGATTTTCAGTGCATACGCGCGATGAGCGGGGAATTACGGCGCAATTCTACGGAAAAAAGATCGCCGTGGCCACCGGCTACTACGATCTGCCGAACCGCCTGGGCATTCCGGGCGAAGATTTGCCTCACGTTTCCCATTACTACACCGAGCCGCATCCCTTCTGGCGGCAAAATGTGGTGGTGATTGGCGGAAAGAATTCCGCTGCCGAGGCGGCGCTGGATCTTTATCGCTCCGGCGCGAATGTCACGATGGTGCATCGCCGGGCTGAACTTGGGTCCACGATCAAGTACTGGGTCCGGCCCGATATCGAGAATCGGATCAAGGCGGGCCAGATTCATGCGCTTTTTGAATCCGAAGTCAAACGCATCGAGCAGGGCCGCGTTTATGTCTCGAATCATGCCGGTGAAAAAACTCTGCCTGCGGATCAAGTCTTCGCGCTAACCGGTTATCATCCGGACTTCAATTTCATGCGCTCGATGGGCATCTCGCTGGACCCGGTGACCAATAAACCCGCCATGGACCCGCACACCCATGAAAGCAACGTTCCCGGGATTTACGTGGCCGGAGTCGTGATCGGGGGCAATCACACCAGTGAAATCTTCATCGAAAACGGCCGCTTTCACGGCAAACAGATTGTCGCCGCTCTCTCGGGAGGGCGCATTCATTCCAGTTCTTCTTGATTGCGATATAACCCATCCGGACTCCGGCGGGATCGTCCGATTTGCCGTCCATCCTTGACTTTGTTAGACTAAGCTTTGATGTCTTCGATGATCAAAGAAGCTGGCGAAACAATTTCCACCCTCATGAAGGGTTTCAGCGTGACGTTCCGCAATATGCTGCGGAAAACCGTCACGGAAAACTATCCCGAAGAACCCGTTCATTTTCAGGCGCGCTACCGCGGCATCCACGTTCTGCACCGGGACGAAAATGGTCTGGAAAAATGTGTCGGCTGCTTCCTGTGCGCTGCCGCCTGCCCGGCTCGCTGCATTTATATCGAGGCCGCGGAAAATACGGACACGCAGCGCATTTCCGCCGGCGAACGCTACGCGCGCGTCTACAATATCGACTATTCACGTTGCATTTTCTGCGGCTATTGCGTCGAAGCTTGCCCGACCGACGCCATTACCCACGGACATGGGTTCGAACTCGCAACGTCAAACATTAATGCGCTCATCTACCGCAAAGAAAAGCTCTTGGAAAAAATCGCTCCAGCGTCCTGATATCCTTATCTTAAGAATCGCTTGCCCGAAGCCGAGCATCTCCATTTCAGTTCCAGTCTCCAGTTTCAATCTCCGGGTCCAGACCCCGATTCCAGCCTCCCGGTCTGGCATTGAGTTCTTTCTTTATTCACGCTCTCAAATGTGAAATCTCAAATCTGTAATATCAAATTCTGTCTGGGCCATTGGCAGATGTCTTTCGCGCATAATCGCCTCATCGGACTACTTGCGCCTCTTTGGGGTTCGGGACAGCTTGATCGGAGCCGCCGGCGAAGTCATTCGCACGGGATCAAGAATTGTCCGCATCGTCGCGCGGTCCAGAAGATTTTGTTCCAGGGCAATCTGCGTCACGGGCCTGCCGGTCCTTACGCTTTCCTTCGCAATTTCCGCGGCGGCGGCGTATCCGATGTAGGGGTTCAGGGCGGCTGCAATCGAAACCGTTGCATGTGCATAATGATTGCACCGGACCTTGTCCGCGGAAATGCCATCCACGCACTTCGTCGCCAGAACGCGTATCGTGTTCTTGAGAATTTCGGCGGAGTGCAAAACATTCCATGCCATGGCCGGCATCATCACGTTCAACTCAAGCTGCCCGGCCTGAACCGCCATCGCCGTGGCAACGTCGGCGCCAAACACCTGGAATCCCACCATTGCCGTCAATTCCGCCATGACGGGATTGACTTTCCCCGGCATAATCGAGGACCCCGGTTGCAGCGCGGGCAACCCGATTTCCGCAAGCCCGGTATTGGGTCCGCTCGATAGTAACCGAAGGTCATTGCTGATCCGGATCAATTCAAGTGAAAGATTGCGCAGCGCGGATGACGCCACGCTCATGGCAAGATTTGATTGCATCGCATAGCGCAAGTCATCTGTAGGTCGCAAGTCTACGCCCGAAATCTTGCTCAAGCGCTTCACCACATGTCTCTGGTATTTCGGGTGCGTGTTTACGCCTGTTCCCACAGCCGACCCGCCGAGCCCCACTTCGCCCAGCAACTGTTGCGCCTGTCCCAATACGACTGAGCTTCGCCGCATGGCTGTCGCATACGCGGCAAATTCCTGTCCCAGTCGAATGGGAATCGCATCCATCAGGTGTGTGCGCCCTGATTTCAGAATCGAGTCAAACGATTTTCCTTTACGCGCAAACGATTGCTCGCAATCTTTTTAAAGCCGCCAGTATCTGGCCAAATAAAAAGATCCCCGCCAGACGCATTGCCGTCGGGAATACGTCATTGGTGGATTGCGAACAGTTGACGTGATCGTTCGGATGGCAAAGGGAATAGTCCCCCCGCTTGCCGCCGAGCATTTCGATGGCGCGGTTCGCGATCACTTCATTGGCATTCATGTGGAATGAAACACCCGCCCCGGCCTGATATACATCGACCACAAACTGGTCGTCCCACTTCCCGCTGATCACTTCGTCCGAAGCGCGAATAATGGCCTTCGCTCTTCGCGCGTCGATCAGTTTCAACTCCAGATTCGACGCGGCAGCGGCCTTCTTGATCATTCCCATGGCTCGAATCAACTGAGCGCTTGCGTGATATCCGCTGATCGGATAATTTTCGACCGCGCGCTGTGTTTGAATCCCGTAGTACGCGCCGAATGGCACTTCATGTTGGCCAAGTGAATCCTTTTCCAATCGCATCTTCATCTGCTGGCCTCCAGGCATCTGTCGCGGGGTGGCGTATCGACTACATTTCCTGCGCGCCAATACCCGCCGATAACAGCCTCATCCCCATGGTACATCGTCCGCGAAGATCCAAGAACATCCCCATAGACCAGTCGCGCAGTGGCGATGGAGCTGTCTGCGTCAAGATATATTCCTTTTCACATCGAGCCACACAGATCAAATGGGAAGCTCCTGAGGATGGTCGACAGACTTGGGCCTGGAATACTTTTCAATCAATTTCGGCCAATGCGATGCCGGTGAAACATTTTCAGGATCGTTGTTGGTTACACATACGCATGATAATGCCGCTGAAGATGCGGTCTGGTTTGAACGGCCCTGTAGGGTAATCCCTCGCGAATACAGAGGATGAGGGAAACAATCTCACTCACGAGGAATGTGAAACCGTATCCGCTGGTACCTCCCGAACTGGACCCGCAGACCAGCCGATCGTTGTCTTTTCATGGTGCACCTTCCAGACGTAAACATCACTCTGGACACACCGACCAAAGGGGAGTTTTCAATGGCGTTGTCGCTCACGCGCTGCATCCTCTGCAGCATAATCAACCTGCCTTCCCATTCCTTGCCTGAATCTGCTCATAGACTCGATTCTTCATCCAGGACCTCCTGCCGTGAACTCAAAGAATATCGCATCCGCCCCGGATATCTATTAGTAGCAGCTACACCAATAAGCTATAGAAATTATGCGGGACATAGGGATCATGCGAATTGGGGGGGAGTGAAATGTGGTGAGGGAGAAGGGGTTGGGAGGAAGTTGGAGTGGATGCTGCGGAGACTGGATGGGGCGTCTTGTTCAAGCTGGATTGCTGGGGGGCGAACAGGGTGGTGGACTAGGTGGAAAGTGGGAGTGGGTGATCGGAAGCGAGGTAGTCGATCGCGGGGGGCATAGTCAATGGGACATGTTTTGGTGACGTTTTGGGATTTGTTTGGTGACGTTTTATAGACGCCTTGCAGATGGCTTGCAGACGGCTGGGAGATGTTCTGGAGATGTGTTGGAGGTGCGTTGCTGAAGCGCTGGTGATGTTCTGGAGATGTGTTGGAAGTGCGTTGCTGAAGCGGTGGTGATGTTCTGGAGATGTGTTGGAGGTGCGTTGCTGAAGCGGTGGTGATGTTCTGGAGATGTGTTGGCGGTGATGTGGGATTGGCTGGAGTCTGGCGCGTTGCTGGTGAGGATGATGCAGGGCAAAGGGGCGGAGGTGACGGTTTAGGGGAGAAGCGCTGCGGAGGCGGATGACCGGATAGGATCTGGCGATCGGCGGTTGGAACTCGGGCGGTGGGAACGGGTGCGAGGCGCGTCGCGGATTTGAAATTTAAGATTTGAGATTTTCGGAGGGGGATGCGCTCGCAGTTGGGAAGGACGGGTAGGCAGCTGGGCAGATTCGGTTTCAGTGTCATGGTCAAACGCAGAGCACAAGGCAAATGAATGCAAAGAGTTAGAACGCGAGACCAAGTCAGAACGCGAGCCTCAGTCAGAGCGCGAGACCACGAGACCGAGTCGCAACGCAAGGCCGAGTGACGACGCGAGGTCGAGGCAAATGCGGAATGCGGGGCAAATGCAGGGACTGCGGCAAATATGGAGATAAGGGCAAATGCGCAGACCAAGCTCAATGCGGAGAATGAGCCAAGTACGGAGGGCAGTTCAAAGGCGGCGAGTAAGTCGATTGTGGGGACCGAGTCGCAACGCGGGGCTGAGCGACGACGCGAGGTCGAGGCAAATGCGGAGTGCGGGGCAAATGCAGGGACTGCGGTAAATATGGAGATAAGGGCAAATGCGCAGACCAAGTTCAATGCGGAGAATGAGCCAAGTACGGAGGGCAGTTCAAAGGCGGCGAGTAAGTCGATTGTGGGGACCGAGTCGCAACGCGGGGCTGAGCGACGACGCGAGGTCGAGACAGAACGCGGAGCGCAAGGCAAATGAATGGACCGAGTCGCAACGTGGGGCTGAGCGACGACGCGAGGCCAAGGCAAATGCGGAGTGCGGGGCAAATCAGGATTGCAAGGCTAATGCAGGGCGCAAGGCAGACGGGGAGTCCACGGCAAAAGAGCGCGGGGTTGCGGTGAGCGGGCCGCGGCAGCGCCGGCGGTTAACCGACGCGCGCGGCGCTGGAGCGATGTTTGTGGGATTTGCGTGTGCTGGATGCGCTGGCACTGTGACGCGAATCGGCGAGGCGAGGCGGAGCCGGGCCGAGTTCTTTAGGAATGTCGCGCGGCTCGGGCAGGGCGTCGTTTCCGGCGTCCAGGAAGGATTGGAAAATATCGGGACCGGGCAGCGGGGATGCGTTGAGGGCCTTTTGGTGGTCCAGCATCCAGCGGGCCAGCATGGCTTCGGAAGTTTCCTTTATCCACTGGTCGATCAGGGCGCCGATTTCACGCTGCAGATTCGCGGCATGGTTCAAACGGCTCAGCTCATAACTCTGGAGTGATGCGCGCGAAGCTTCTCGCAAATAGTCGAGAGGGGGGGCTATACGCGATATGGACATGGCCTGTTCTCCGGTTTTTAGTCTTTTGGCAAACAGGGCGGAAATGACTCGCCCGTTGTCTTGTATATGACATTACTCAGTTGGCACGAATCGTGTCAATTCTTTTTTGTGCAACGGCTGTGGATATCTTTTTGTGCGCGGTTTCCGCGACTGGGGATGAAGTGTCGCGATTGCAATTGCGGGGGGGCGGGCGGACAAAAAAATAGCGTTGCGCGTTCCGGTTTGCGTTCGGCGGTTCTGCTGGCGAGGACGAAGTTTTGGTTTGTGTTTTGTTTTTCGTCTTACCGACGTGTAACGCGGGCGCCGGGAAAGAAAAACGCGGCAGGGGCGCGATCGAGAAGTTTACGGCGGGAATCGGGGCGCGGCGGCCGGCAAAACACACGGAAAAGCGGCTGGCAAAAGGATCAAAAAAGCGGGGCCAAACGGGCGGTTTTTGGAGGGGAAAAGGACGACTGATAAGTTTGGCGCCTGCGCCCAAAGGAGGGTGAAAAAGGGTGCGAAAAAAAACGGCGGGATTATCGGACGTACTTCGAGGCGCACCGGAAGACGGAGGCAGGGGCGGGATGAGGGCTTGCCGGGCGGGGCGGAGAGGGGTCCGATGGATTAACCGAAGAATGGACTCATCCACAAGTAAACAGAATGTTGGCGGTGGCAGGAAAAAGAGCAGGGCGGGGCACGCGCGGGGTTGGGAAGACAGCGTTATCAGACATAGGAGGCGGTTGGTGAAAGTCGATGTTTCGCGCGGATTTTTCCCGCGCGCGCTAGTTTTTTCCCCTTGAGCGCATGGCCGGCCAGACGGCATGCCCGAGGAAATTACAGGCGCGCGCGAGAAAAGTCCGCGACGGCGAAATCAGTGCAGGCCCAGGATGACAGAACCGGAGCGCGCGGTCGAGAGGTTGCACGGTCGAGAGATGGTGCGGAGGAGGATCGGATGCGATGCGGATCGGATGGTTCGGGAAAGTGCGGCACGCGGGGAGAAAGAAATCATTCCGCGCCAGGGGCGGGCGGGGGCGAAGAACGAGTCGATGCGAGGCGTGCAGGGCGACAGGCGGCGCAACTGGAAAGCATTCCGGAAAATGTGCGGGCCAGCGCGGCGATCAGGAGCGGTGAATACGACGCGCGGAGATTGCGGTCGCAACGAGAAATTATTCGCGACGTGATGCTGGCCGCTACCGATTGCGGGACCTGGCTGACGCTGGCGGAGTTGCGCGCGCTGACGCGCTACGGGGAAGCGTCGATTTCGGCGCAGTTGCGGCATTTGCGGAAAATGGAGAATGGCGGGTACCAGATTGCCAAGCGGCATCGCGAAGACGCGGGGGAGGGACGCGTGGGTATCGACCGGCGCGGGGAATGCGTGTGGGAGTATCGCGTGGCGGGGAGAGGGTGAAAAGATTGAAGGCTGAAAAGTTGAAATGATTAAAAAGAGGAAAGGCGGGAAAGATTGAAAGCAGACAGGTTTTAGCTTGTCGGGTTTTTTTGTGGGCTGGGGCGGGAGGAAAGAACAAAAAGGGAAAGGGAAAAGGCGAAAGGCGAAAGGCGAAAGGCGAAAGGCGAAAGGCGAAAGGCGAAAGGCGAAAGGCGAAAGGCAAAACCAAAGGCACACAGGCTGAAGCCTGTGCTACTGGAGGCGGCGTTTTGTGGGGAGGGGGGAGAGATGCCGAAGCGGGTGATTGATTTTGATGCGATGTGGGGGTCGGACAAGCTGGCGTCGTGCGCGGAATGGGCGCAGGCGGAATACGCCTGGCTGTACGGGCTGGCGGACGCGTCGGGATGCTTCGAGCTGACGAATCTGCGGGTGATCTGGGGACGCGTGGCGGCGATTCGCCGCAACCTGACGATCGAGCGGCTCGAGCAGGTGTTTGACGAATTTCAGGACAAAGGGTTGCTGTTTGTGTGGGAGCACGAGGGCAAGCGGTACGCACACTGGACCGGCAGCGACGTTCCCGGGCGGTTGCCGCCACCATCGTGGCGGATGCGGCTGGAACGGCTGGCGCCGCCGGTGCCCAAGCCGTTGTTGGCGGAGTATGTGTCGAAGTTTGCGCGAGGGCGCGCGGCGTCGCCGGGAGGCGGATTTTTCGCGGATGCGCGGGAAGGGGAGTTAAACCGGAAATCCGGAATTTCAAAATTGAAATGCGCGGAGAAAAACGCGGGGCGCTCCCGCGATCGACAGCAGGCAGAGCAGTCACACGAGGGTTTGATTGGGCTCAAGGGCGGGGTTGAGGCGGCTCAAGCACAGGATTTGGATTTGGATTGGAATTGGAAAAGGATATTGAAAGGGATTGGGAATTGGAATGCGGCGCGCAAGCCTGCGGACGGCGGGGCGGTTTTGCAGGGGAACGGAAATTCCAATCAAAACCTTTTCCGGGATGTAAAGGCAAAATCAAAATCAGATTCAAATATCAATTCAAATAATAAATTCAAATTCAGATTCCAATTCAAATTCAAATGCGAAGGCCGCGTTCAATTCGGAGTGGGAGGCAGGGCTGGAGTGGAATGCGAACGCGGGCAGCGGAATGGATGAGGAGGGCAGGTCAAACGGAAAATTCCATTCCAATGCAGCGCTACCGGGGGCAACGGAACCGCGTGCAACGGAACCGGGCGCCAGGGAAACGCATTCGGGAAATGTTCCGGCGCGGGAGGCGGTCTCTATCCGTCGCGCGGCGAGCGCCGGGGCGGGATATGCCGGGCCTTCGTATGCGCGGCGCGACCGGGAAGCGGAGTTGCAGCGGGAACTAGCCGTGGGGCGCGGTCCTGAAGGGGCGCGCGTGAAACCCGAGGCGCTTGAGCGGATCCGGAAGCGGGAGGAGGCGCGCAGGGGTTTGCGATCGCCGTAAGGGCGGGATTTAGCGGCGCGCGAGAGAGTGGGGGCGAGTAGAGACATTTTCGGAAGTGCACGTCAGGAAGTGTGGAGAGGGAGGTGGACCATGCTGGCGACGTTTGCATTTGATGTTTGTCACGATGTGTACCGGGCGGCGCGCGAAGCGATTGATGCAAAGATTGCGACGGTG
This sequence comes from Terriglobia bacterium, assembly GCA_963746945.1. Lineage (GTDB taxonomy): Bacteria > Acidobacteriota > Terriglobia > Acidiferrales > UBA7541 > Palsa-360. The sequence goes on from CAVVDG010000003.1 coordinate 734,081, forward strand.
AATCTGGAGTCTTCGGGAAAATACATGTGGCATCCGGACCGCATGCCGCGCCTGGCGGAGTATGTGGCCGATTTTGAGCGGGCAGGAGAGAGGGCGTTGGGGGGGGAGCGGAGGAGGCGGGGGACTGGGGCGCGGTTCGATGTAGAGGCAGGGGGAGAGACGGAGGAAAGGGCGGAGGGGAATTCAAAGGCAAAGGTTGAGGAAAAGGCTGAGGAAAAGGTTGAGGAAAAGGCTGAGGAAAAGGCTGAGGAAAAGGCTGAGGAAAAGGCAAAGGCACACAGGCTGAAGCCTGTGCTACTGGAGGCGATGGGGACGAGTGGGGCGGCGGGGACGTATAGGGCAAGCCGGATGGTGATGTTTCGGATGTACTACCTGGGGGGCGCGGAATATCACGCGGCGCGGCGGCATCTGGGGATCAGCGAGGTGACGTGGGCGGACTGGGCGGAAGAGATTCGGTCGAGGGTGGGGCGGGAGTTGACGCGCGCGGGCGTGTTTCCGCCGTCGAAGTATTTTCTGGTGTCTTCGATTTCGGATTCGGGCGATTCATCGAATTCGGTTTCGCCTGATTCTTCGATTTCGGTTTCGCCTGATTCATTGATTTCGGTTTCGGCTGATTCTTCGATTTCGGTTTCGGCTGATTCTTCGATTTCGGTTTCAGATGATTCTTCGATTTCGGTTTCAGATGATGCGGCGTAGGGCGGAGGTTTGTTTTATCGCAATCCTGAACGGACCAATGCGGGGCGGCGATAAAAAGACGCCGGCGGGGCGGGGTTCTTTGGCTTTTGGCAAAGCAAATTCAAAGGAACACAGGCTGAAGCCTGTGCTACCAAAGCGGTAGAACAGGCTTTAGCCTGTTTGGGTTGAGTTTTGATTTGGGTTTGGATTTGGTTGTTTTGCAAACCAAATGCAAAGGCACACGGGCTGCCTTCGCCCGGTGCGGCGGGCTCAGGGTAAAAAGCGTGCGCTACGGGAGAGGTGAACAGATTTTCGTGCGTCCGCAAGGTGCGCGGCGGAGAAAAACGCGCCGGGGCTAATTTCGCTTTAATCTGAAATCGATTTCGAGGTTGATGTTGTCGTTCACGCTAAGCAGGCGGGCCAGCGTGGGCTTGGCGAGGCCGAAGGTGGCGAAGGTGAAACTGGTCATGGCGCGGCCGGCTACCATGTCCTTGCTGTAGGTGGCGTACCCGTTCAGCGTGATTTCCCGGGTGACGCCGTGAATGGTGAGGTCGCCGACGAGCTGAAATCCGGATTGGCCGGTGGCGCGATCGGGAGCGGGCAGGGGAGTCGGCGTGCCGGTCAGTTTGCGCGGAACGAATACGGCGTTGGGATACTTGGCGGTTTCCAGGGTGCGGTTGCGCACGTAGCCGTCGCGCATGTCCTGATCGCTTTTGAGCTCGGCCAGGCCGATGGTGATTTTGGATTTGGCGGCGTCGATGGAGCCGTCGGGCAGAAGGGTCAGCATGCCGGTGACGGCGTCGGTTGTGCCTACGGCGTCGTCGGGAAAACTGATCCCGGCAAGGACTTCGCTGACGCGGTAGGACGCCTTGGTGCCGGGAGCGACTTGGAGTTGAATGCCGGCGTCTTTTTGAGGCGCGGCCTGCGCGGCGGCTACCGGCGCGGCGAACAGCAATGGCGCGGCGGTCAGCAGGGCCGCGGCGAACAGCAAGGCCGCGGCGGCCGGGGCGATAGCGATCGGGCCGGCGGGAGCAGGAAACTTCTTGGCATGATTTTTTATTTTCATTTTGGGCTCATCCCCCTGGAATTTGGCTGCACGCGCAGCGTCGTGTTCTTGGACGCGAGTTTTGGGAAAATGTAAGCTGCCGGCAATGGCGGCACGCGTGTTGCGCGTAATCGTAAGACGCACTTGCGGGAGTATGGGTTTCACGGGTGCGGGGGAGGGGTGAAGAGGGGATGGGGTGAAGGTTGTGCAACCAGAGGAGTAGAACAGGCTTTAGCCTGTTTGGGGTTGGTGTTTCGTTTTTGGCTTTCAGGCAACCCCAGATGCAAAGGCACACAGGCTGAAGCCTGTGCAACCAGAGCAGTAGAACAGGCTTTAGCCTGTTTGGGGTTGGTGTTTCGTTTTTGGTTTTCAGGCAACCCCAAATTCAAAGGCACACAGGCTGAAGCCTGTGCTACCAGAGCAGTAGAACAGGCTTTAGCCTGTTTGGGGTTGGTGTTTCGTTTTTGGCTTTCAGGCAACCCCAGATGCAAAGGCACACAGGCTGAAGCCTGTGCTACCAGAGCAGCAGAACAGGCTGTGCTGCCACGAATGCGCGGGCGGAAGGCTGCGCCGCTACTTTTTTACCTGCAGCGTGACCAGGTAGTCGCAGAGGTTCTTGATGCGCTTGCGGACGACGGCCTGGTTATAGTTGTCCATGTACTGGAAGATGGGGCCCCAGGTGGGCATGTTGGAAGAGCCGTGAGCGGGTACGCCGGGGCCGAACCGGAGAATGTTGGTGACGTAGTCATAGGGAAACTCGCCGCCATGGCGTTTGCTGAGCGTGGTGAGATCGGCGGCGGGAACCTTGAGCGTGGCGCGGGCGGGACCGTGGCCCTTGGCGTCGAGGCCGTGGCAGGCGGCGCAATATTCTTTGAACATGGTTTTGCCGCTGGGGACAAAGCTTGTCGGAAGCTGGTCCTGGCTATGGGTGGCATCGGTCTGGGGTTTCGCCTGGGCGCCGGCGGCGCCGGAAAACAGGAGCAGGGTACAGAGCAGCAGGGTCGTTCTCATGGCCTTCTCCCTCGAATCGAATTATTTTTATACAAATTACTTGACATATAAGTACCACTTATGGTAATCTTTGTCTTGCAGAATTACGGTCGGGTCCCATGGTGAAGCGTTCGGAGCCATGGGGAAGCAGCCCGGCGACATCTTGAAACTGACCGGCCTTATGCCGGAAACGCCCGCCACGTTCTTGTTGGCGGGCATTCGTGTTTTTGGGGCGCGCGGCTGGGGTTGCGGGGCGGGGGGCATAGGCAAAGGGCAAAGAGCAAAGGCGAAAGGCACACAGCAAAGGCGAAAGGCACACAGGCTGAAGCCTGTGCTACTGGGTTGGGCCGCGCCGGGAACTGAGTTTGTAAACATTTTCAAGCGTGTCCTGTTGTGTTGGGAGTAGCAATGTTTCCGGTTTCCATCATCGTTTTTACCCGCTTCTAATTCTAATGGCGTTTCTTTTTTCGCCGCTTCTTTTAACGCAGTTTCTTTCAAAACTATTCAGGAGGACTCATGGCCGCCTACAGTAACGCTGTGCCGCCGCTTTCGTTGTTTCCCGGCGACGTTGGATTCAGCTTCAATGCCGAATCGTTTCCTTCCGACGGAACTGCGGGATCGCAATTTGCGGTTCCCGAGCCCGCCGGGCTGCCCGATCAGAGCCACACGGTACGGTGGCAGACCTTGTTCGGCGGATCTCCTTCGGCGATCAACATCCGCCTGCAGGGAGCGATGGCCGACGTGGATGCCGAGTATACGGATCTGGATACGTCGACCGCAACCGCCGGGGAAGCGCGCACAGTAGCCGATGTGCGTGCGCGGTTTCTGCGGGTCAAGAAAATCACGTCCACCGGGGGCACATCGCTGACGGCGAAAATCCTGCCGTAACAGCCCTGCATACTTCCCTGGCGCTCGGGAAAAACTTCTAATCACCGCTTTTTTTGCCGCTTTGGCCGCGAAAGCCACGGGTCGGGTGCTTGCGCGCTTTCTGAACCTTGTGGGAGAACTCGACGCCTTGCTGGGCAAGTTTCTTGCCGCCGCCGTGTTCCAGCGTTCCGGTGAACAATTTCTTTTTTGATTTGGATTTCATACGAGCCCCTTTCCACGATTTCAGGCTAGCGGAATGGATGACCGCGCGTCTGTGACGCGGGTCACTTTCCGATGACTGGCGCGGCTCGCGCGCCACAGGAGACGACCGTGCGCTTCAGAATTATTTTACCGGCATTTTGTTTGATGTTTGACTGGAGCCTGGCGGCCGCGCGGGCGCAGAGCCATTCGGTCAGCCTGCAGTGGAATCCCTCGAGCGATAGCGGCGTGGGTTACAACCTGTACCGCATGGAGGGCGCGTGCCCTTCGTCCGGCACGGCCGGATTTTCCAAAATAACCGCGTCGCCGGTAACGGGCACAGCCTACACGGACAGCGCGGTGGGGCCGGGGGCGTATTGCTATTACGCGACGGCTGTGTTGAACGGCGCGGAGAGCGTGCCGAGCAATTTTGCTTCCGCGGTGATACTTCCCGCGGCGCCGACGTCATTATCCACGGCGGGGACGCAGTAGAAAAAGAAACGCGGCATGGTGATTGTTCGGCGAGGCGAGGCGCGGGCAGGATGAAGACAGGCGGGGGAAGATCTGCAGAACAGGCTTTAGCCTGTTTGGGTTTGTTTTTGGTTTTTCGGGGAAGTCTAAATCAAAAGCACACAGGCTGAAGCCTGTGCTACCGGAAAAAGTTTGTGCGAGGGATGCGGTTTAAAAACACTTTATGGCTTCCAATCCAAATTTCGTGAAGAGGCAGCTCACGGTGGACACGGTTTCGTGGACCGCCGTGGTCGCGCCGATCGACTGCATGGGCGTGGCGATCAAGAGTTCGGTCCTGGTGGACCTGCGCATACGCACCGACGCGGCGGACGCCGCCACGCAGGACACGATTGTTGCGGGCAGCATAGAAACGATTTCCTCGCCGCGGCATTCCGGCGGGGTGCGGGACGCCGGTTCGGGCATTCGTTTTTACGCCGGCGACACGATCGCGTACCTGCAGGCCGCCAGCGGCACCGGGCCGGCGCTGCTGACGTTTGTGCGGTAAGCGGGGCGGGGTTTCCTACAAAAGAATCCGGTTTTCGATTTTCCAATCCACACGGGACATTTCATACAAAAAACTATGCGAATCAAGATTATCGGCGACAACAATTGCGCGCGCGCCACGCGGCATCTGCTGCGCATGGCGGGTTTTGCGGTGACCGATTTTTTGCCTGTCGAGGCGGTGATCGGCGCGCCTCTGTCGGGCTATGCCATCACTATCGATCTTGCCCCGGCGCCTTACTCCCTGAACCACTCCTTGAAGCCGGATCAGCCCACGCACGGCCAGTTTCCCTCACCCAACGAGGAAGCGTTGCTTTTGCAGGGTGGCGCTTCCTCACCCTCCTCCTTTGCGGATGAGGGGGGACGGGGCGAAGCGGGGGGCGGTACGCGGCTCGGGGATGGTGCTCGACACGGGGATATTGCGGGGCGGGGCGGTAGACAGGCTGAAGCCTGTCCTACTTTGGGACACATACATTTCGATTCGGTGGACGGGGCGCTGGAGGCGGCGGTGTTGCGGCATGTGTCGCAGCTGGCGAAGGCGGCGGTGATGGTGGATAGGCCGGGCGGGGTTGTGCATTCGGACCGGGAATTGCGCATTGTGGTGCCGTGCACGTACCCGGCAAACAAAGACGACGCAAAAATGGATGAGGCTGCGGCCGTGGCGGTGGAGTTTGGCGTATTGCGGGGGTTGCTGGATCTGACTTCGCCGCGGGCGAAGGCAACGCTGTTTGCGCCTGGCGGAGATGACGGCGGCGGGTCTTCTGGAAGGAAAGGCAGACAGGCTGAAGCCTGTCCTACTGGAGGCGGACGGAGTGCGCGAGGGGGCAGGAAAAAATGGTGGGCGTTCGGTCTGGCGCTGCTGGCAGGCGCGGGGCTGGCGTTTGCTCCGCAGGCGAAGGCCGCGCCGAGGCGCGCGGCGGTGAAATTGAGCCGTGCAGCGGCGGCGCGCGGCAGCGAAGGCGCGGCGATGCATCTGGAAGCGGCGCTGGCGGCCGCGGAGCCGCAAGGGCAATTCGCGACCGGGCAGGGCGTGAAGATATTCGACGGCGCGAACACGATGGTGGTCGATCCGTGCAAAGCGCAGGTGAAGCAGTATGCCAGCATCAATCAGACGGCGAGCACGCAGCTGGTTGCGGGAACGGCGTCGAAGAAAATTTATATTTGCTCGATCCACGTGGTGGTGGCGGCGGCGACGAATGTGGCGCTGGTGGAGGGTACCGGGACGGTATGCGCCAGCGGCACGGCAGGGGTGAGCGGATTTGGCGGCGCGACGGCCGCGACGGGGTGGAATTTCATGGCCAACGGAGGGATTGCGCTGGGCAATGGAGATTCTTCGCTCGGGGCGGAATCGGTGAGCGCGGATGATTTGTGTTTGTTGAGTTCCGGGTCGGGGCAGGTTTCGGGTGGGATTAGCTATGTGGTGCAGTAGGGGGGGTGGCAGCACAGGCTTCAGCCTGTGGGGGGTTGAATTTTTGTGGTGCGGCGGGGGAGGCCAAAAAGAAGGGGCGGGGGGAAGCGGAAGCGGAGTGCGGAAGGGAAGGAAAAAAGCGAAGGCGGAGGAAAAGGCGAAGGCAAAGGCAAAGGCAAAGGCGGAGGCAAAGGCAAAGGCGGAGGCAAAGGCAAAGGCGAAGGCAAAGGCAAAGGCAAAGGCAAAGGCAAAGGCAAAGGCACACAGGCTGAAGCCTGTGCTACTGGTGGCGTACCTGGGATTGTTTTTGTGGGGGGGGGTCCGGCGCGGGCCACGAACTACTACGTGGCGGCGGCGGGAAGCGACGCCAATAGCGGGACCGACGCGGGGCATCCCTGGCAGACGATTGCGAAGGTGAACGGGTCGACGTTTTCTCCCGGCGACGCGGTGCTGTTTCACCGGGGCGACGTGTGGTACGGCGCGGCGTTGACGGTTCCGTCCAGCGGGGCCAGCGGGTCGCCCATCACGTTTGGAGCGTACGGCAGCGGCGCGAATCCCGCGATCAAGGGATCGACGCTGCTGGCGACCGGGGGCTATGCGCTCGCGCCCGATACCTCGTCCGCGATTTATTCGCTGAGCGATTCGGGCACATCCAGCACGGACAGCGCGACCAGGAACTGGCGGCTGCAGGTCGCGCACGCCAACATTACCGCCGACGCCGTGAAAATCACGATCAGCGTTACGGCGTCGCCTTCGGCGGCGCTGAACATTACCGGAGCGGGGATCGGTCCGGCAACGACCGCGCCCGATGCCGGCTCGATCACGCGAATCACCTGGGACGGAGGAAACAACGGCGCAACGGTCGGCGCGGGAACCACGAAAACTTCCGACCCTATCGTTTACAGCCTCGATCACGGCGTCGACCAGATGGTCACGATCTATACGACGGCGCGAAACGTGGAATACTACGTTCGCAATGCCGGGGACGCGCTGTGGACCGGGTTCACCGCATCGGACGAGTCGCAAAACGCGACGGTGAGCGGGTACTCGACCGGCGGCAACAGCGTCTTGAAAGAAATCGACGGCGTCACGGCCACGCAGTACACCTACCGGGATGCGCAGGGCACGGCGCCCACGGGGGTGTGGGAAAACGGCGCGCGGATGAGCGAGCAGGGTTCTGCGGCGGCGGTGGAATCGGTTGCCGGCTCCTGGTATTACGACGGAACGTATCTTTACCTGCACGCCTCGGACGGCTCGAACGTTTCCGGCAACGGCAAAACGTATTCCTACGCGGACGCCTCCAGCCCGACCTTCACAACCTGGGACAACGGCAAATCGTGGCTCATTTTCGACGCCATCGATCAGGCGGAAACCTACAACACCAGCAGCGCGACGCTCGGCGGACTGTACCTGACCGGCAGCCACTCCATTGTTGAAAATCTTTCCGCGCACGATACCTACCGGCACCCGCTGACGATTTATGTTGGCGCGACCAGCGACACGGTCAGCAACGTGACGGCGTACAACGCGTACGGAACCTCGCCGATCGCGATCTTCGGGTCAGGCACGACGGGGAACCTGGTGCAGAACTCGACGTTTTACAACGATACGTCGGCGCTGCCGGGGTCGTGGGGCGTGGTGGTGGCGCACGGCGGATCGTCGGGCAACACCGTGGACGGCTGCCTGATTTACAGCACGGCGGCCAGCGCGGCGGGACAGGGCGTGCTGGTGTTCGACTCGGGCACCAGCGTGACGATTTCGCACTCGCGGATTTACGGCGCGTTCTCCGAAGCGGTGCAAAGCGGAGTAGCCGGAGCGGGCAGCACGGTCACGCTGTTCGGGAACCTTATCGATATTTCCCAGGCCAACAATGCCGGCGTGCAGCTGGCCGGCACCGTGGGCGCGGTGGTTTACAACAATACGATTTACGGGCCGTCGAACACGAACGCGGCCATCAGCCAGGCGTCGTCGTCCACCGGAGCGCTGGTGAAAAACAATATTTTCTGGACGGGAAAATACGCCAGCGTGGATGCGTCTTCCGAGAGCGGCACGGTGTACGACTACAACGATTATTTTTCCGCTTCCGGAACGCCGTTCAGCTGGGGCGGCACGGCTTACAACTTCGCGGACTGGAAAACCAGCAGCGCGCAGGATGCGCATTCGCTGAATGCCGATCCGCAAATGGCCGGCGGCGCGGGCGGAGATTTTCGGCTGCTCGGCGGATCTCCGGCGATTGACGCGGGGGCGAATCTCGGGTCGGGGTACCAGCAAGGGCTTGCACCGGCGTCATTTTGGCCGGGGGGCGTGGCGGTGGCGAATCAGAATAGTTACGGCGCGGGGTGGGAGATTGGGGCGTACGTGTTTGGTTCGGACGGCGGGACGTTGCCGCTGATGGGTTGTTGCGATTAGAGGGGGGGTGTGTAGCACAGGCTTTAGCCTGTGTGGGGGTGGGAAAGGCGAAGGGAAAGGCGGAAAGCAAAGGCAAAGGCAAAGCAAAGGCAAAGGCAAAGGCAAAGGCAAAAGGCAAAACCAAAGGCACACAGGCTGAAGCCTGTGCTACTGGTGGTGGGGGGTTGGTTTTGTAGATGTTGGGAAAAGCAAAAATAGAAACAGAGGGAAGAACAGAGACAAGAACAGAGACAGGAGAACTAGAACAAAGACAAAAAACAAGGGTGTTGACGGCTAGAGGGTGGACTACGGGAGGAATTATGACAACTACGGCGCACATGCAGTCGATTGGGCAGTACGTGCAGCTTGCGGGGATCGCCGCGTTCATTTCGGGGGCGATTCTCAGCATGCATCATTACGCAATTGGGATTTGCTTCATCGCGGGGGCTGCGGCGTTTTATGTCGGGCAGAAGATGCGCGCGGCGTAGGAGGCGGCGGGAAACGCTTCGGGCGGTTGGGGCGTTGCGGGCGTGGTGGTGGGGGTAGGTAGCACAGGCTTTAGCCTGTGTGGGGTTTTGGGGGAAGGCGAAAGGCAAAGGCGAAAGGCAAAGGCGAAAGGCAAAGGCGAAAGGCGAAAGGCAAAGACAAAGACAAAGGCAAAGGCAAAGGCAAAGGCGAAAGGCAAAGGCAAAGGCAAAGGCAAAGGCAAAGGCACACAGGCTGAAGCCTGTGCTACTGGGGTGGGGTTGGTTTTTGTAGATGACGGGAGAGCAACTGGCGGCGAAGAAGTGCATTCGCGGGTTTGGCGAGTTTTGCAGGAAATTCAAGTACAAGCCATTTCCTCGCCAGAAGGAATTTCACGATTCGCGGGCGAAATACCGGCTGTTTGGCGGGGCGGCGGGGCCGGGGAAGACGAAGGCGCTGCTGTACGAAGCGATTTATCAGGCGCACCGGCATCCGGGCGTGGACACGCTGCTGATGCGGCGGACGTTTCCCGAGCTGGAGGCGTCGCTGATCACGTATTTCCGCAGGGACGTTCCGCGCGAGCTGTACGACAAGTATAACGAGGCGAAGCACATCGTCACGTGGCACAACGGGTCGACGACGCGGTTTGCCTATTGCGACAACGAGAACGACGTTTACCGCTACCAGGGCGCGGAATATCTTTTTATCGGCATTGACGAGCTGACGCACTTCACGCTGAAGCAGTGGCAATTCCTGACCAGCCGCAATCGCTGCCGCATCAAGGGCGCAAAGCCGTGCATGGCGGGAGCGACCAATCCGGGAAACATCGGGCACGCCTGGGTGAAGGCGCTGTGGGTGGATTGCGGGCCCGCTCCGGGAATGGACCGGCCGGACCAGTACGATCCCGGCGACTACGAATTCGTGCACGCGACGATTGCCGACAACCCGCTGTTCAAGAAAGACGCCGGGTACAAGAAAACGCTTGGACAACTGCCCGAGGCGCTGCGGCGGGCGTTTCTGGACGGCGAGTGGGACGTCTACGCGGGGCAATATTTCGATATTTTTCAGCCGGGGCGGCATACGGTGCGCGCCGAGCAGGTGCAGCTGGAGCCGTGGACGCCGCGGTGGATCTCGATTGACTGGGGATTCGAGCATCCCAGCGCGGTCTACTGGCACGCGACGCGCAACGACGGCGTGGTGGTGACCTATCGCGAGTTCGTGCAGAACCATTTGTCGCCGCGCATGCTGGCGGCGGCCATCGCCGAGCGCAGCATCGATCGCATGGGCCGGCAGGAACGCATTCGAGAAATATTTCTTTCGCCCGACGCGTTCGCGCAACGCACCGCCGACGCTTCCATTGCCGAGCAACTGGGCGACGGGCTGGCCGCCGCGGGGTTGCCGCGGACGACGCCCGCGGACAACGATCGCGTGGGCGGATGGATGCTGATGTACCAGGCGTTTGAGGCGGATCACTGGCTGATCGCGGAAAATTGCACGCGCCTGATTGAGAATTTGCCGACGCTGACGCGCGATCCCGCCAACGTCGAGGACACGCTGAAATGCGATGGGGACGATCCCGCCGATGCCGCGCGCTACGGATTGAAATCGGCGCTCGAGCCGGGACGCGCTCCGGCCGACGTGGTGGCCGCCGAGCGCGTTACGGCCGTGGAGCCTACTTCGCGGGCGATCTGGCTGAAGAAATTTTCGGCGGAGGAGAACAGGAAAGTGGCGCCGGTGTTGCCGAGAAGATGGCGGCCGCGGGGGTGGTAGGGTTTGGTAGCACAGGCTTTAGCCTGTGTGGGGTTGGGGTTGGTTTGTTTTTGGGGGAGAAAGGCTGAAGGCAAAGGCAAAAGGCAAAGGCAAAGGCAAAGGCAAAGGCACACAGGCTGAAGCCTGTGCTACTTGGGGCGGGAGGCGCTGGACCAGGGCCAGTCTTGCGGGTGCTGGACCAGGCCGGCGGAGACGGGGTTGGATTCGATATATGTGCGGATGCGGTGGAATTGCTGCGGGGTGCGGACCCAGTGGTCGAAGGATTCGTCCTGCCAGAAGCGGGCGCCGGTGCGGCGGAGAATGCGATTGGCTTGGCGCGCGGTGCCGCCTTTTATCGTGTGAGTGATGCGGGCGACCGGAATTACGGGTTGCAGCAGAACATGGACGTGATTTGCCATCACCACGAACGAGTGCAGGTAAAACAACTTTTGGTCGTGCGATTTTTGCAGCGTGGAGATTACGGATTGCGCGACGGCGTGGTCTTTTAGCCAGAGCGGGCCGGCGCTTGCCGCGTCCAGGACGCGATCGAAACCGAGAAAACGTTTTCCGGGCGGGTCCGAGCGCGGCGGAAGCTTGCGGTTCGCGGGGAGCGAGCCGTAGAGGCGCCAGGTGATGAAAATGTCCTGGCCGGGCGGATGCCAGTGGGGGAGATTGCGCGCGTAGTATGTCATGAATGGTGACAAGGGTAGCACAGGCTTTAGCCTGTGTGGGGTGGTTTTTTTGGTGGGGCGAGGAAAGGCTGAAGGCAAAGGCGAAAAGCAAAGGCGAAAGGCAAAGGCACACAGGCTGAAGCCTGTGCTACTGGGGGGTGAGGATGAGTTTGGAGACGATGATTGCTTGGGTGGGGCGGCACATGCGGGGGCGGTACGTGCGCATGCTGGAGGAAGAGGTGGCGCGGGTGCGCGCGGAAAATCGGGCGCTGGTGAATTCTCTGCTGGGTACGGCGGGGTTTCCGCCGGTGTCGCTGGAGGATGATGTGCGGCGCGGAGCGATGGCTATGTCGCCGGTGCGGCGGCGGACGTGGGCGCAGATTGCGCGCGATCGGGAATTGGCGGCGGAGAAGATTGCGCTGGGGAAGTAGAGCGGCGGGTTTTGGTAGCACAGGCTTTAGCCTGTGTGGGGTTTTTGTGGGGGAAGGCGAAAGGCAAAGGCGAAAGGCGAAAGGCAAAGGCAAAGGCAAAGGCAGCACAGGCTAAAGCCTGTGCTACTGGTAAACATGACAACACTGGGTAACAAAATGACGGATATGGCGATTTTGAATGGCGGGAACGGGGCTGGGAATGACGGGATTGTGGCTCCGCGGGACGGGTCGGAGAGTGCGTTTCCTGCGGGCGGCAATGCTCGAATCGCGGGGACGGGCTCGGCGAGTCCGTTGGGTGCGGACCCTTCGCAACTCGCGGGGGCGGTCGCGGGGCATCCGTTTGGCGCGAACAACGAGCGGCTGGAGGAGTTGCGGCCGGACCTGGTGAACGCGCTGCGCGAGCTTGAGGTGCAATACCGGCAGGAAGGGATTGTCGCGCGGCGCCACGAGATACGGCGGATCCGGCAGGCGCGGCTGTTCTGGCAGGGGCTGCAATACGCGTGGTGGAATCCGCAGGACATGACGTGGCACCTGCCGTACGAATCGAAAAATGTGGATGACAGCGCCGCGGCGGAAATGCCGCGCTACCAGTTCGTCACGAATTTGTATCAGGCGTTCGGGCTGTCGTTCATTTCGGTGCTCAGCCAGGACGTGCCGGCGACGCGGTTTTATCCGCAGTCGGCGCAGTCGATCACCGACGTGACCACGGCGCGGGCGGCTTCGCGCGTCTCCGAGCTGGTCGAGCAGAATAATCGCGTGCAGCATTTGCTGACCGGCGTGGCGTTTTATCTGTGGACGGATGGAAAAATCGGCGGGTACGTGCGGTACGTGGCCGACGCGCAGCGGTTCGGTTCGCACGATGAGCCGGTGATCGAGGAGCATTACGTTCCGCTGGAAGAGGATTGCTATAGCTGCCCGGAATGCGGAGTAGCACAGGCTTTAGCCTGTGGGGGTGGTGAGGGTGTGGGGGAAGGCGAAGGCGAAGGCAACGGCAACAGCGAAGGCAAAAGCAACGGCAAAGGCAACGGCAACAGCGAAGGCAAAGGCAAAAGCAAAGTCAAAAGAACACAGGCTGAAGCCTGTGCTACTGGTGGTGCTACTGGTGGTGCTGCTGGGGGGGTACTGGGGGGCTGCTGCCGCCGGTGATTTGCCGGAATTGCGGAGGGGCGTTGGGGCCGGAACATTTCAAGGCGGCGGCGCGCGTTCCGATTCCGGTGATGACCGGGGTGCGGCGCGTGGCCAACGGGCAGGAAGTGATCTCCATCGTGGGCGGGCTGGAATTGAATACGCCGGTGTGGGCGAACGAGATGCACGAGTATCCCTACCTGCAGTGGTCCATGGAAGTGCACCGCGCGAAGCTGAAGGCCAGCTACCCGCACGCGGCGGACAAAATTCAGAACGGCGGCGCGCAATCGGCCGACGAAGTGTACGCGCGAGCCTCGCGCGTGGCGATCGCGCAGGGACTTCCGGCGACGCAGCCGGGCGACACGCTGTTCAACCTGGTGACATTTTCGCGGACGTGGATCCGGCCATGGGCGTTTTATGCGATCGAAGACAAAGCGGTTCGCGACGACCTGTTGCGGCTGTTTCCCGACGGCTGCTACGCCGCGTTTGCCGGGGACACGTATTGCGAGTCGCGCAACGAGTCGATGGACGACCGCTGGCGCGTGATGCATGCGCTGCCGGGCGACGGGCAGAACCGGCCGTCGGTGGGCGATTCGCTGGTGCAGATTCAGGAGCGCTACAACACGCTGTCCAACATTCAGGCGGAAACCTACGAGTACGGGATACCCCCGATTTACGCCGATCCGCAGGTGCTGGATTTCGACGCGCTTGCCAATCAGACCGCCGAGCCGGCCGCGCATTATCCGGCGCGCGCACGGCCCGGGCAGCCGCTGGCGGCGGGATTTTTTCAACCCGCGCCGGCGCACGTGCCTCCCGACCTGGTGCGCCATCAGCAGGAATTGATGGGGCCGGTATCCCAATTTTTGACCGGACTGTTTCCCGCCGTGTTTGGCGGCGAAATGGAATCGCAAAAGACCGCGACAGGCTATGCCATGGCGCGCGACCAGGCGCTGGGTCGCCTGGGACTGGTGTGGCGGCGGCTGAAAACATTTTATGCGGACGTGATGCTGCTGTCGGTGGACTGCTTCCGCAAGAATCGGCCGGAGGACGCGGAAATTCCGATTCTCGGGCCGGGCGGGGAATTCGAGTCGCGCTGGATCCATCTGGCGGACTTGAAGGGCAACATTCAGGCCTATCCGGAAACCGACGAGACGTTTCCGCGCATGAAATCGCAGCAGCGCGGCGTGATCCAGCAGTTGATGGCGTCGTCGGACCCGCTGATTCAGCAGGCGCTGGGCGATCCCGCGAATATCGGGTTTGTGAAAAGCGTGCTGGGGCTTTCCGACCTGGTGGTGCCGGGAGAGGATTCGCGCAACAAGCAGTTGCGGGAGATTGAGATGCTGCTCGTGGGACAGGCTTCAGCCTGTCCGGGGTTTGAGGGGGAGGAAAAGGGAACGGCGAACGCGGATGCAAATGCATGGGAAAATTCAAATTCAAATTCAAATGCAAATGCAAATGCAAATGCACACAGGCTGAAGCCTGTGCTACTGGGAGGGGGCGTGGCTGTGGATTTGCTGTTTGACGATCATGCGGTGGAGCTGGAGGAGTGCCGGAGGTGGGCGAATTCGGATGCGGGGCAGGTGGCGCGGATCGAAAATCCCGGCGGGTTTGCGAACGTGCGGGCGCATGCGGAGGCGCATTTGCGGGCGATCGGTCTGGCGACGGCGGCGGGCGCATTGCAGGCGCCGAACGGTGGTGCGGCGCCGGATTTCGGCGCGGCGGGGAAAGGCGAAAAGCACACAGGCTGAAGCCTGTGCTACACGAGGCGGAATGTGGGGGAAAGGTAGCACAGGCTTTAGCCTGTGTGGGGTTTTTTGGGGGGGTGGGGAAAAGCGGGGGAGAAAGAGCTAAACGGCGAAAGGCAAAGGCCAAAGGCAAAGGCAAAGGCAAAGGCAAAGCAAAGGCAAAGGCAAAGGCAAAGGCAAAGGCACACAGGCTGAAGCCTGTGCTACTGGGTTTTTTGTGGGGTGTGAATCTGTGTGAGCTGTGTGTTGAACATCTCGGATTTCAACACGGAGAACACAGAGGGTACAGAGATGAAGGGGAGTGAAACGATGAGCAGTGGAACGCAGATTGATCTGGAATGGGCGGGAATTGATGCTGGGCCGGGTGGCGGTGCGGGTGCGAACGGCGGTGCGGCGGTGAACGGCGCGAATGGTGCAAATGGCGGTGCGGCGGCGAACGGCGCGAATGGTGCGAATGGTGCGGGTGGATTGGCCGGGGCGGTGGTGGCGCACTTGACCGATGAAGAGATTCTGGAAATGGATGCGACGGCAATGCCGTCGCGTCTTGAGGGACAGGCTGAAGCCTATCCCACTGCTCCAGGACAGGCTGAAGCCTATCCCACTGCTCCAGGACAGGCTGAAGGTGTTTCCGGTGGGTCTGGGCGGGGTGGGGTTGTTTCCAATGGGTCTGGGCGGGGTGGGGTTGTTTCCAATGGGTCTGGGCAGGGTGGGGCTGATTCCGGGGGGCTGGGGACTGGGCAAGGCAGGGGAGACCTTCCGATGCCGGAGTGGTTGCAGGCGCTGGCGGGGGATCCCAGGCATGCGGATGAGGCGCAACGGCTTTGGCGGGAGCATCAGGGGTTTCGCGCGGCGTTTGCTTCGGCGGAAGAGGCGCGCGCGGTGAAGGAATTGTTGCCGGGGGGCGCGCAGGAAGTACTCGCGCTGCGGCAAGCGGCGCAGGAGGTCGAATCGCTGCGGGAAGCGGCGCGCGAGGTGAATGCTCTGCGGGAAGAGACGGCTTCGCTGCGGGAAAATGCGGCGGGGCTGCGGCAGGCGGCCGAATCGGTGGACCGGATCGATGCGGCGATTTTTTCCGGGGATGCGCGGGCGCAGTCGGAAGTGGTGGTTGAGATGGCGCAGGCGAATCCGGCGGCGTTTCGGTCATTGTTTGCCGAGGCGGCGAAAGTCCTGGCGGGGATGGGGCAGGGGGGGAGGAATTTAATGGATGCGACGGCAATGCCGTCGCGTCTTGAGGGACAGGCTGAAGCCTATCCCACTGGTGGCGGACAGGCGGGAGCGGGGAATCAGCTGTCAGTAGTCAACGGGCAGCAGTCACTAGGCACGAATCAGGAATCACAAGTCTCGAATCAGCAGTCACTAGGCACGAATCAGGAATCACAAGTCTCGAATCAGCAGTCACGAGGCACCGAGTCACAGATCACGAGTCAGGGGTTCGATGCTGCGGCTTACGCGTCGTTTGAGCGGACGACGAATGACACGGTGGGGCGCGAGGTTCGCGGATCGATTACCGACACGCTGGCGCGCGTGCTGCCGGAGGGCGTGGCCGAGGGCGCGGCAAGGCGCATTGGCGAGGACATTTTCAGCGAAGTGCATCGCGCGCTGGCGGCGGATCGCGCACTGTCCGAGCAGGTGGGCGAAGTGCTGCGCGATCGAAGATTCGGAGGCGCCGAGCAGCAGCGCGTGGCGGGGCTGCTTGCCGGACGCGCCAGGCAGATTGTGCCCAGCGTGGCGCGGCGGGTGATCGGGGAATGGACCAGCACGGTGCTGGGCACGGCGCGCAGCAAAGCGGCGCGGCAGGCGGCGGCAGCGTCGCGCGTGGATATTGCGGCGGCGGGGGGATCGCTGGATTCGATGCCGCTGCGGGCGATGTCGGCGCGCGAGGTGGATTACGCGTCGATGAGCGACGATGAGATTTTGGGGATGTAGGTGGGACAGGGTTTAGCGTATGTGGGGTTTTTGGGGGATGGGGGAGAGCGGGGGAGAAGGGGGAAAGGCGAAGGGCGAAGAGTGAAGGGAAAAAGCAAAGGCAAAGGCAAAGGCGAAGGGCGAAGGCAAAACCAAAAGCACACAGGCTGAAGCCTGTGCTACCGCTTGTCGCTCGAGGGGTTTAGTAGCACAGGCTTTAGCCTGTGTGGCACTCAGTCGGGCACTCATACGGGAAATCATTCTGCAATTCATACGGCAATTCATACTTCATAAGGAGAAATCTATATGGCATCACAAAACAACGCGCAGACGATTGCGTTGCAACTGGAGAAGGTGCGCGACAAAGTGCCCCTGCTCTATGAGCGCGACGACGTTCTGCTCAGCATGATTCAGGCACGCGGAGACGTGGAAAAGGTCAGCTCGCGCAACATGCGGTTGCCCCTGCAGGTGAATCCGGGCGGCAAGGCCGGCAGCTACAGCGCCGACGGCGGCGACCTGGGGCGCGGCAGCGGGTCGGTGTACGACGTGGCGCAAGTCTCGCCGATTTTTTACCGCTTCGCGGTGGAAATCACCAAGCTGGTGGAATACGCCTCCAGCGGGCGGGAAAAGGCCATCGAAAACGCCGTGAAGCGAGAAATCGCCAACGGCATGAAGCAGTTCCGGTCGTTTTTGGACAAAGTGATCCAGACGGCGGGCAACGGGGCGCTGGGGTCGGTGAATGGGTACGCTTCCGGGTCGGCGGGAAATCCGGCGACGTGGAACATGGTCACGCCAAGCGGCGCGGCGCTGGTGTACGTGGGGCAGACGATTCAGGTGTACGACTCGACGCTCACAACCAACCGCGGGTCGTGCGTGGTCACCGCCGCCGATCCCATTTCGTCCACGCAAACCATCAGCGTGGACTCGGCTCCGGCGGGAACGATTGCCGGGCGACGTGATCGTGCATGACGGGCTTTCCGGGGCTTCGCCGGTGTCGCTGTTCGGGATCAAGTATCACCAGAACAACGCCACGACGGGCACGTGGCTCAACCTGAACCGCGCGACGTATCCGGCGCAGCTGGCCACGCCGCGCGTCAATGCGGCCAACGCCGCGCTGACGCCGGGGCACGTGCGCCTGGCGATCAACAAGGTGCGCAAGGCGCTGGGCATCAACCAGCTCGGCAAACTGATCGCCTACACGAGCGTGGAGCAGGAACACGCCTGGGAAAACCTGGGCATCACGATCAGCCAGGTGGTGAAGGAAGGTCCCGGCGGCAGGGCCAGCGATCTGGATCTGCTGTTCTCCGGGAAAAAGACGATGTCGGGGATTCCGATCAAGTCTTCGGTGAACGCCGATCAGACGCGCGTGGATTTTCTCGACCTGTCGCACTGGGGACGCGCGGTGATGAAGGACATCGACTACTTCGAGGTGGGCGGGCAGACCGTGTTCCCCATCTACGGAGCCAGCGGCGGGTTGGCCGCGTCTTTCATCTTCTACTTCGACACCGGTTTCCAGGTGTGGAACGACTCTCCGCGCAGCGGCAGCTTCATTGACGCGCTGGCGCGGCCCAGCGGGTATTAAACGCGGCGCTTGCGGCGGCGCGGAAACGCGGGGCGTGGAAGCATTCGGCGAATGTTTTTCGGTTTCAGAATGCTATTGCGCGTGTGCGGGTTTCGCGCCGACGCAGGCGGTTTTATGCGGGTGGGGGAAAGCAAAGGCGAAAGGCGAAAGGCGAAAGGCGAAAGGCGAAAGGCAAAAGCACACAGGCTGAAGCCTGTGCTACCTCTCCCCACGGGAGTCGCCTGCAGTAGCACAGGCTTTAGCCTGTGTGGGGTTGGGTTTAAATCGAAAAGAAAAGGAAGGCGGCGGGCGGGGGATCGTGCTCTGCGGGACGCCGGGCGTAAAAAGCGTGCGCACCTGAAAATGATTCGTGTGATTCGAGAGACGCAGGAAGCGCCGGAGGATGTGGCGCGGGAACTTTTGCTTGCGGGTGGGCGCAACCGGTTTGGCGAGGCGAATTACCGGGCGGTGTGGGGATGGTCGCGGCTGGACTGGATTGGCGGGAAGTGGGAAGACCGCGACGCCGGCGGGGCGCTGGTGCGGGAAGTGGTCGAGCTGCGGCGCGAGCCGAAATATTTGGCGCGCGAACGGTGGCACATCGAGCGGTGGATGCCGCCGGAAAGTTACGGTTCGCCGGAGGCGTGGCGCGCGGAAACATTGGAGTTTGAAAATGGGCGCGGGATTGCCGCGCTGGGTCCGTATCCTGCGCGGGGAGATTACGAGCACTGCTTCACGCTGGAAGGGCCTGCAGGGGAATTTGTGCAGTTGACGGCGGCGGTGGCGCGGCACATCGCGCGGGCCATTGAGGCCGGCCGCGGCGTTGCGCGGGCGAAAAGCAGGGAAGCGCTGCTCGAGCGGGCGCAGCGCCAGGAACGGGAGTATGACGCGCACGCCGAGGCGGTGCTGTCGGTGTAGGACAGGCTTTAGCTTGGGTGGGGTTGAGGTTTGGTGGCGCGGGGACGGTAGGGAAGAAAGGCGAAAGGCAAAGGCGAAAAGCAAAAAGCAAAAAGCAAAAGCAAAAACCAAAAGCACACAGGCTGAAGCCTGTGCTACTGGGGGGGGTGGAGTTGATTTGGATTTGCCGCGGGACGAACGGGGCGTTAGGACATCGCTGAAATGTGTAATGTGGAATTTGGAATCTGATTGTGAAAAGGAGAATGTTTGAAATGAGCAGCGAAACAGGGGTTGCCATGGAGCGCGCGTCATACGCCACAATTGTCAACATTACCGAGCAAGGGTACACGGCGCATCGAACGTATGGGACGTTTCAGATTGCGGGGCGTGCTCCGACCGGCAGGAATGCGGAGGCTGGCGGTGGACGAGAGGCAGGCGGTGGACGAGAGGCAGGCGGTGGACGAGAAGGTGGTGTCGGGCGAGATGCTGGCGGCGAAGGGGAAGCGTACGCGCTGACGCGGGTGACGGGGCGGACGGCGGTGATGGACTATGGCGACAAGCGCGTTTTGCCGTTGCCGATCGCGGCGCGGGAAATTGCGGAGGATCTTTGCCGGGAAATCAATTCCGACGCGGGCGAGCGGAGTTTTCTGGGCGTGTTTGTCTGCGCCGGGGATGCGCCCACCGAAGAAGAGCTGCGCGGGGCGCGGCTGAAGCTGGACGAATTTTATCGCGCGCAGGTGGCGGCGGCGGATCGCGAGTGGGAACGTTCGCACTCGTATCTGTTTATCAACGATTTGCAGCGGCGCGCCGCGGCGAGTCTGGGGCTGGAGAAGGAGTGGCATTACAGGGTGCGCGAGACGGCGGAATGTCCCGGGTGCGGCGAACGGGTGAAGCCCGGCGTGGCGGTATGCAAATCGTGCGGGGCGATTCTGGATCGCGAGAAGGCTGTGGCGTTGGGGTTGGCGCGGGGGGCGGTTGAGACGCGCGGCGAGGCGCGCGGCGAGCGGGCCGGGGCGCGTTTGCGGGCGTAACGCCGGGGCGGATTTTTCGGTTTGCGATAGAGTAATGGAATCGCTTCAGGGGTTAAAAGCCCTGAAGGGAGGATGGCGGTTTGTCGTGCCTGAAGGCACGACCCACAAAGCGTGCGGATTGTTCGGTGAATGTTTTGGGCGGGTGGGGCAAGGAGCAAAGGCGAAAGGCGAAGAGCAAAGGCGAAGGCGAAGGGCAAAGAGCAAAGGCGAAGGGCGAAGAGCAAAGAGCAAGGCAAAGGCGAAAGGCAAAGAGCAAAGGCGAAAGGCGAAGAGCAAAGGCGAAAGGCACACAGGCTGAAGCCTGTGCTACTGGTGGTGGGGCGGGACAAATTGGGGCGGGGTGAAATGTTTAGTGAGGGGAAAATGGGAATGAATGGGTTGAAAAAATGTTGGGCGGCGGGTTTGGCGGGTTTGGTGGTTGTGGTGGGGATGATGGCTTGTCCTGGGGCGGCGCGGGCGCAGGGGTCGCGCAAGGACGACGTGGTGTTCAACGCGCAGGGGCGTCCGATGGCGGGGGCGACGGTGCGCGTGTGCACTTCGGCGGCGACCGGGGAGCCATGTTCTCCGCTGGCGCTGATTTATTCCGACGCGGCGCTGACGCAGGCGATGGCGAATCCGCTATCGGCCGACGGTTTGGGGAATTACACGTTCTACGCCGCGCCGGGACGCTACACGATCGAAATCAGCGGGCCGGGGATTACCACCAAGCAATTGCAAAACGTGATTCTGCCGAGCGATCCCAGTTCGCCGACATTCACTACCGTGACGACGACCAGCGGGATCTCCGCGTTTTCCCTGGCGCTGGCCGGCGACCTGACGGTGAACGGATCCACTTCGGTGGCGGGCACGCTGTCGGTGGGCGGCGCACCGGTGCCATCGACCGGCGCGGACAACCAGTGGGGGGCGTCGCAGCGGTTCAAGGGGCCGGATCCTCATTTTGACGTTACGGCTTATGGCGCACGCACGGTGGGAGGCTCGCCGCCATCCACGACGGCAGATTGCACGGCATCCTCGACCAGCGTGACGCTCGCGGCAGCTTCCTCGTTCCAGGATGGTGATGGGATCGTGATCTACGGCTGCGGCGCGACGAACGCGATGGCCACGCCAACAGCGCCGACGGTGAGTTCCGGCAATTCGCAAACGCTGGCCGTGCCAGACGCGATGCTTTCCACGATCACAGGATCGAGCACGTACAGCTACAAAATTGTGGCGCACGACAAGGCCGGGGGATTGACGGTTCCCAGCTCCGCGGCAACGATTACGAACGGGCCGGCTACGCTCGGAATCACTTCGCCCTATGCGATTGCCACGGAATCGTTGACGGGAAACACGCTGACCGTGGCGACGGTCGCCGACAATGGGTTGACGGTGAACACGCTCGTGCATATTGCGGGATCTACGAACGCGGCGCTTTCGGGCTGGTTCAACGTGACCGGGATTACGGATAGCAAGACGTTCACGGTGAGTGGCATCCCTATTAGCGATACCGACGGCACAGCCACATCCACGGGCGGCAGCCTGGTCTATGACATAGGCAACCAGTTGACGCTGACCTACAGCGCGGGAGCATGGCAATACTACGTTTGCGCGGAGCGGCCGGGCGATGGTTCCTATAGCGTGATTGGCGTCACCGAACCGTACAACACGGCGTCCAGCGGGAACGGCGCGGGGTCGCTGACGTTCACCGATTGGGGAGCAACGCAGACTTCCGCTCCGGTGCTGCCGGCTTATGTGACGGACTCGATCTGCACAGCAGGCGCGGCGACCAACGATTACCTGGCAACGCAGATTGTGAGCGGCGGCGGAACAACTTCAATCGTGGTGGCCGATGCCGCAAGCCAAACTGCTACAGGACAAACCGCCCTGTTCGATGATGGGTATGCCTTCCGCGCTGCGGATGCTGCGGCAATCACGTCTCCCAATTATGGCGGCGTGATCTTCGTGCCGAACTCCGACAGCGGGACCTATGTGATCAATTCGTTCACCGATCTTTCAACGCACGCTTCAAACTCTTTACTGCAATGGGGAAATTTGACGTTGAAGGAAACGCTCATACCGCCGAACAACTGGAGCGGCGCCCCGGCGGCGTATTCGACGATTGCGTTTTCCAGGTACAGCACCCCCGCGACCTATTGCTCGGGCGGGTGGCCCTGCGTTTATATAAAACCGGCCACGTTCTCCACCCTCAACTGGCTGACGATCACAGCGAGCGGAAATCAGTCTTTGCCTCTTTTGTTCGACGGAAACAACCAGAACGGCACGATACGGAACGTCAACGTGGGAACTGGAGGGGCGGCTGCGGATTATTCGGGAATTGGCCTGATCGTTCGCGGCTACGAATTTCAATGGCAGATCGACGGACTCGGGACGGGCGGAGGGCCGAGCCAGGTCGTGGACTCCAGTTGGACTCCCGAGGTCTATATCCAGGCCAGCACGGCCGTGTCTCCCAGCGATTACAGCCTGAAGAACATAAGCGGGACAGGCCGCGCAATCTACGCCTCCGGGTGGAACACGTTCGGGCCGTCCAGCGTCGAGAATGTGTACATCCAGGGCGCGATCATGCCGACAATCACGCTGCAATCGTTTCACAATTCAGCCCCTACAACGGGAACCTATTCGCGCATTCACAACGACACCTCAACGCAACCGCTTCTTGCGCTGCTTAACACGACGGGCGGCTCTACCGTAGGAACCATAAATTTTGAACGCAGTTCCGTTTCTTCTGTGGAACCGGGCGGATTCCCTCCATTCATCAGCGGCGTAGCCCCCAAGCAGCTTACGATGCGAGGCATGACAGTGACGACTCCGCGCACATCGAACCCCACCGATCAATTCACCTATGTGAACGCGAACGAAGCGAGCAATTTTAATTTCTACGCGAACGATTCCACCGATAGCACCCAATACGGCAGGACAACGGCTCGCGGATTGGTTCAGAACACGCTTCCGATCAGCAGCGCGGCGGGCGTCTATGTTCCGCTGGCTACGCCAGTGCAATCGGCTATCACGGTTTCAGCGGGCGGCACCGACGACACTGGAACGAATATCTATTGTGTGGTCGCGGTGGGATGGAGCGGCGGGTGGAGCAAATCGTCCT
Organism: Terriglobia bacterium; assembly: GCA_963746945.1. Taxonomy (GTDB): domain Bacteria; phylum Acidobacteriota; class Terriglobia; order Acidiferrales; family UBA7541; genus Palsa-360. The sequence goes on from CAVVDG010000003.1 coordinate 757,337, forward strand.
GCAGGTCCGCAACGCTCACAGCGGGTAATCAGACAGTGGGGCTTTCATGGGCGGCGGTTCCCAACGCTCAGGGATATGTGGTGATTGAAAACACAAACCGTTGCATTCCGCTGGCTAACCGATCCTGCACAGGACTAAGCACGACGACAAATGCGCTGACGTATGCGGGAGGGTCGAGTGCTTCCAGTTCCGGCCTCAATCCAGATACTGCGTCCGGGGCGGGCGGTGTGGGTTTCGACGCGAGCGGGCTGTACGGCCCGCTGATCAAGGGAATCGAAGCACCGGCGCCTGCGGGCGTCGCCGGGTTGGACCTGCTGTGGGGAGACTCGGCGGGGCACGGGTGGAAGAAGATTGAAAATAACGGCGCGGCGTTCAACGTGGCGGGAACGCTGTCGGGCACGACGGCAAGCATTGGGGGATCGGCGCTGGCGGCCGGGGAGTGCGCCAGCGGCACGGTTTCGGTGCCCAACGCCGCGAGTACCATGACGGTGAGCGTTTCGCCGAATACGTATCCCGGCGACGGGTTCATTCCGTGGGGCTACGTCAGCTCCAGCGGCACGGTGACGGTGAAAGTGTGCGCCCAGGTTGCCGGAACGCCGGTTAGTTCCACGTATAACGTGCGCGTGATCGAGTAGTAGCACAGGCTTTAGCCTGTGTGGGGTTGGTGGTTGGGGTCGGAAAATAAAGGCAAAGGCAAAACCAAAGGCACACAGGCTGAAGCCTGTGCTACTGGGGGCGGCGAAAGGGGAGTCATGTCCAAATGGGAAGCATGGCTGAAGGGAATTGTTGCCGCCGGAATTGCCGGGGGGGCAAACGGCGTGATTACCGGGTTTGCCGCGGTGGGGATTGATCCGCAACATTTCAATCTGCAGGCCGGGCTGCATTCCACGCTGGCCATCGCGACGGTGAGCGCGCTGATGTCCGGGATTATCGGCGTGGCCGCGTATTTGAAGCAGTCGCCGTTGCCGGGTGAGACGTGAGCGGGGAGGGGGGTAGGAGAAGGCGAGGGCTAAAGGCGAAAAGGCAAAAGGCAAAAGGCAAAACCAAATGCACACAGGCTGAAGCCTGTGCTACTGGAGGCCGCGCTTTGTGGGGAGAGGTAGCACAGGCTTTAGCCTGTGTGGGGTTGAATTGCGGAACAAGCTAGTTAGCGATTCACAAAGTTATTTTTTCTCGCCTTACTTATTTTTCTCGCCTTACTTATTTTTCTCGCCTTACTTATTATTTCTCGCTTAACGTATTTTTTCTCGCTTTACATCTTTTTCCCGCTTTACGTATTTTTTCCCGCATTAACAAAATTATTTTTTCTTACCAGGGAGACCATATGCCAGTCGTCGGAACTACTGCGTACAACACTGCCGGACAGATTACGGCGCTGGTGCGTTCACTGCTGAACGACGCCGCTGGAAACCTGTTTACCGACGCGCTGCTGCTGCCGTATGTGAATTCGGGGTATCGCAAGGCGCAGCGCGCGCTGGCGAATATTCAGTCGGGATCGTTTTTGACCGATAACGTGCAGCTGGTGGTGCCGGCGGTGGCAGCGGTGGACGCCTCGGCGCAGGTTTCGATCAGCGATGCGACGGCGCCGCCCAATCAGTTGCCGGCAGACCTGCTGGTGCCGGTGAAATTGTGGGAGCGGGGCTATGCGAGCGGGGGCGGCAGCACCGGCGATTTCGTCGAGATGACGGACCTGACCGAACATGGCGGGCTGCCGTCGGAGGCGCAGGGGCAAATGCTGCGCTACTGGGAGTGGCGCGCCGACGGTTTGTATTTTCTGGGCGCCACGCAGGACACGCAGATCCGCCTGCGATACCAGAAATCGTATCCCGACCTGACCGACGCGACCAGTCCCGTGCTGATTCGCCATTCGCAGGAAGCACTGGCGTACGCGGCCGCGGCCATGGCGGGAGCCGCACGCGGCGCTCCACTGGCCGAGCGCTGGGACGTGGCTGCTGTTGATGCCCTGGAAGATCTGATTGCTCGGGCCACGCAGCGCGAACAGCAGACGGGGCGGCGGCGGCGGCCGTTTTCTTCGCGCGCGGGATATGCGGTGAATTTGTAGGAGAGGCTTCGAGGCGCTGGGGATTTTGGAGTTAGGGTGGAGGGCTTTTTGTGGGGAGGGGGAGGGAGAGGGAAAGGCGAAGGGCAAAAGCGAAAGGCAAAGGCAAAGGCAAAGGCAAAGGCAAAGGAACACAGGCTGAAGCCTGTGCTACTGAGAGCGGATGAATATGAGCGTTGCGGGGACAATTGATGCGCCGCTGGATTTGTTTGGCGGGCTGGTGACGGACATGGCGGCGGCGGATTTGCCGGAGGGGGTTTCGCCCGACTGCCAGGACGTGGCGTTTATGCAGGGCGGGGTGAAGACGCGGCCGGGGATGGTTTCCGTGTTTTCGCCCATCGTGTCGGCGGGCGGGGGCAATCCCACGGTGAATTACCTGAAAACCTACACGCAGCCGAACCTGGCGCAGACGCTGCTGGCGCTGGACTCGACGGGGACGCTGTGGGGAGAGAATGCTCCGGGGGTGCTGTCGCAGATTGCTTCGGGAATCGTGGCGGGCGCGGCGGCCAGCTCGGCGTCGCTATTCGGCAGGGAATATATGGCGCTGCACGACGGGCATTTCGGCGTGGACCTGCCGCGGCAGTACGACGGAACGAATTTCGATCGCGTGAGCCAGTGCGGGCCGGGAGCGGGAGCGGCGGTGGAGGACATCTTCGCGAACATCACCGCGATATCGCGCAGCTCGGGCGTGGTGACGGTGACGATCGACGCCCCGATCGATTTGCTGCTCACCGATCAGGTAACCATTGAAGGGGTCACCAACACGAGCTTCAACGGCGTGTTTAGCGTGGCGTCCATCGTCGATTCGTACAATTTCACCTACGCGCAGGCGTTGTCCAACGCGACCTCCAGCGGGGGCACGGCCGCGCCGGTGGGTTCGATTTCGGCAGGGGAGCATCAGTGCGCCGTGATTTTCGTGACGCGGCAAGGGTACCTGACGCGGCCTTCTCCGCCGGTCACCTGGACGTCGGCGGGGAATCGCCGCGCGTTCGTATCGGACATACCGACGGTGGCGGGGATCTCCAACGTTGTGGGGCGCATCCTGGCCTTTACCGGCGCCGGGGGCGACAATTTTTATTACACCACGGGCCTCGACGGCGCGCCGCAAATGCAGGTGTTCGACGCTTCCACGCCATCGTTTACAGTGGATTTTTCCGACACCGCGCTGCTGGCGGGAATTTCGGCGGACCCGCTGTTTCGACTGGTGGAGCTGGGCGAGTGCGCCGGAGTGATCGGCTACGCGCAGCGCCTTTTCTGGTGGGGCGAGCGGAACAAGCAGAACAACTGGGACAATCTCACGTTCGACGGTGGATTCGGATCGTCCAACACGGTGCCGCTGGGGTGGACGCCCGACGCCACGTACTTCGCCGGGGGCGGCGCGGACACGACCGGCACGGCGATCTGGGGGAAAGCCTATTCGATCCTGGGAGACGGCGTGACGCCGACGCGCGGGCTGATCACGCAATCTGCGGCGACCGATTACAACGGGGCGCCGCGGCTGCGAGCGGGGGTTTCGTATTCGGCGCGGGTGCGAGCGCGCATGACCGGCGCGCTGACGCAGGGAACGCTGCACGTGCACCTGTTCAGCGCCTCCACGAGTGTTTCGACGACAGGCGTGGCCGTGCCCGCCGCGCAAATTACCACCGGCGCGTGGAAGGAATTTATCGCGGAGATTACACCGTCGCAGGGGTTCGCGAAAATTCCGTATGACATGGCGCTGCGCGTCTATGCCGACGGGACGCCGACCAGCGGCGCGGGATTTCTGGTGGAAACGATCGAGATTTTTCCCACCGCCGAGCCGTACAACACGTCGCTGGTCCGCGCGTCGTTGGCGGAGGATCCGGAAAGTTACGACGGCGTCAGCGGATTCATGAGCGTTGCGGAAAACGACGGGCAGGCGGTGCGCGCGGCGTTTCTGCTGCGCGAGCGGCTCTACCTGGTGAAGGACCGTTCGCTCTACGTGACCCAGGACGACGGGGTGAACGAGCCGGCGTCGTGGACGATCAGCGAAGTTTCGCGCACGGTGGGCGCAGCATCGGTGGCGGGCGTGGACGCGGGCGAGGACTGGGCGGTGATCGCCGGGCGCGCGGGCGTCTACATTTTCGATGGCGGCGAGCCGGTAAAGATTTCGCAGGAAATTCAGCCGCTGTGGGATCAGATCAACTGGGCGGCGGGCGAAACGATCTGGGTGCGCGTGGACACGAGAAACAAGCGCATCCTGTGCGGCGTGCCGCTGGGCGCGGCCACTTCGCCCAACCGCATCCTCGTGCTCGATTACCGCAGCCTCTCCGACGCCAGGGAAATCGCCTCGCTCGGCTCCGTGCTGTTCTCCACGCTCTCCGGCAAGCTGTATGCCGTGGGCCGCTCGCGCAAATGGTGCCCGTGGAACATCACTGCGAATTGCTGCGCGCTTGCCGAACGGGACGACGGCACCGCACAGATGTTTTTCGGCAACGGCGCGGCGGGCGGCGCGGGCAACGGGAAAATCTACCAGCTCTCGGACACGCAGTTTTCCGACGACGGCGCGCCCATCGACTCGTACTACACAACGTATTTTTTCCTGAGCCACGATCTCGAACAGTCGATGCAGGTGCGGTCGCACCGCAAATTATTTGCGTACCTTGCCCTGTACGCCGAAGGCGCGGGAAATTTGAATCTCTCCGCGTTCATCGCCAACCAGGCCTACCCCGCCGCGCTGGTGCCGCTGCCGCTTTCTTCGCCCGCGCCGAAGGATCTCGAGTTGCCCATCAATTTATTGGGCGAGCGGGTCGCGTTTCAGGTGGGCACAAACGCCGCCGGAGCGTGGTTCAAGCTTGAGCGATTCGTTCCGTCGCTGCTGCCAGATCCCTGGGCGCCGGTGAGAGGCGGGAATTAGCGGGAGTGGGGCATGGTTTTTTATGGGGCGGTAGGCAAAGGCGAAGGAAAAAGCGAAGGCAAAGGCAAAGGCAAAGGCAAAGGCAAAGGCAAAGGCACACAGGCTGAAGCCTGTGCTACTGAACGAACGTTATGCTGAAAATTGGACAACTCGCGCGAATTAAAAGCGATTCGCCGTACGTGTACGAAGCGCTCACGCGGATTGTGAACGCGGTGAATTCGGTGGGGCGAGCGACCGGGGTCGATCCCTCGGGCACGATTTCCGCGCCTGTGCCGATTGGCGGCGTGAATGTGATCGCCGCGGACGGCATTTTCGATCTGGCCATCACGGACAATTCGGCGGTGCATCGCGGGATTTTTTATTTCGCCGAATCGGACACGACGCCGGCGTTCAGCCGGCCCTACGTGCATTTTCTGGGCAGCTCGCGCAACCTGCGCGTGGCGATGGGGAACCGAACGCTCTACTGGCGCGCGTATTCGCAGTATCTCGGATCGGATCCGTCCGAACCGGTTACGTTCGGCACGCCCGCAACGCCGGTAGCCGGCGGAGGCACGGCGGGCGGTCCGCAACTGCAAGCCTCGAACGGCAGCGGGACCGCATCGGGCAGCGAAGGCGGGTCCGGCTTCGGCCAGGACGTTTCGCGCGCTTCCGGGCCGGTCATATTGCGGTAGGGGATGCGGGTTTTGCTGGTTTTGTGGGGGAGGTGTTTTTTTTTGCAAAAAGTCTGCCGCGGCGATGGGCAGGCTGGTTGGTTTTGGTTTGGTCTTTGGATTTGGCACAACACAAAATCAAACCCACACAGGCTGAAGCCTGTGCTACCAAACCCACAGCGTTCCCTTCGCCCTGCTGCTGCGGGCTCAGGGTGAAAAGCCTGTTCTACTTTTTTCTTTCATGCGCATACGCGAATACACGTCCGCCGATCTTGACGATTTGCGCCGGATGCACGCGGCGCAAGGCTTCGGCTACCCGCTGCCCGATCTGGACAGCCCGATGTTCGTTTCCAAACTCGTCCTCGAGGAAGAAGACGATGAGGCAGCGAATCCAGCAGCCGACGAGGAAACACACGCGGGAAATGACGAGGGATGGAATGGGAAAAACGGCGGGGAATCGCGCTCCGGAAAGTACAGGTCCAGGGGCAGGGAAGAGGCGCGCGGCAGTTCCCCGCGCGTCACGATGGCGATCCTGCAGCGGCTGACCGCCGAAACTTATTTGCTGCAGGATCCGGCCAGCGGCACGCCGCGCCAGCGCTGGCAGCGTTTTCTGGCCCTGCACGAAGCTGCACGGCGCGATGCCGCGGCGCGAGGCCTGGACGACGCGCAGGCTTTTCTTCCGCCACGCATCGCGCGCGCCTTTGGGCGGCGCCTGGCGCGTCTGGGCTGGACGCGCGACCCGTGGCCGTGTTTTTCGCGGCGAGTGCTGTAAATCGGGAGGGGTGCCGGGTGACTGGTGCGAAATGTGCAACCGCTGCAGATATCGGGGCGCAGGTTTTTGGCTGCGAAATTTCGTGCGCTACGGGCAAAAGCACACAGGCAAAAGCACACAGGCTAAAGCCTGTGCTACTTGGCGGCGGCGGTAGGTAGCACAGGCTTCAGCCTGTGTGAGTTTGAATTTATTTGCGCGGAAACTGAAAAAAACATGCTGGGTGCGAGAAGCAAAGACGGGCGATGGGCAAGCCGCTCGCATTCGCTCAGGGCAAGGCGTTCACATTCACTCAGGGCAAGCCGCTCGCATTCGCTCAGGGCAAGGCGTTCGCATTCTTGTCAGTGCAACTGATTCACACATTTTCTTCGGAGGTGTCCCCATGGGACGCGGCGCACAAGCACAAACGCAAGCAATGATCGACCAGCAGCTCGCGCGGCAAAACGCGATGAACCGGCAGTTGTACGCATCCGGCAACGCGCTGGGCTCGCAATCCGCGGCGGGCTACCGGAAACTGATCGCCAATCCCGGCTTCAGCGGCGCGGAAAAATCGGCGATTACAAACCTGTCGCAGTCGGCCCTGTCGTCCGCGTTCAACGCGCTGGCGCAAAACGCGTCCAACCGCGCCACGCGGACGCGGAATTCCGCCGGGTACGGCGAATTGATTGACAGCCTGGCGCGCACGCAGGGGCAGCAGCAGGCCAACCTGGCGCAGCAGAATCAGGTCGCGTTCGGCAACGCCGCGCGGTCCGACACGCTTGCGGGACTCTCTGGCCTGTCCGGGCTGTACGGCACGGACGCATCGCTGTTGGGCCGCGCGCTGGGAATTCCGGCGTCGCTGCTGGATGCCCGGGCCCGGAGTTCGCAGGGCAGCGGGTTCAAGCTCGGATTCGGGCCCACCGGATTGTCGTTCGGTTTTAACGGGTAGAAAAACACTCGCTTCGCGATCGCGCTGTTTTATTCGCGCCACCACTTCTATGAATCCATACTGGCTCGTTGTCGGCTTCTCCGCGTGCGTGCAGTTCTTTATTTTCCTGCGCTGGCTGCACCGGCGCGCGCGCGACGACGAAATTCGTCGTGCGTTTGTACGCGACATGGCCGTCACTCATCTGCCGCACCTGTATCTCGCGCTGCGGCAGATCGGCGCGCGCCTGGGCCTGGAGCTGAAGGAGCCGCCCCAGGTCCGGTTTTTGGATTTCAATGGGCAGGACAAAAATGCGAATCGGGAACGGTGACGGGAGGGGTGGAGTAGGACAGGCTTTAGCCTGTCTTCTTTTGAATTCTGCTGATTTGTGAATTCTGCCGACTCCAGCGAAAGTCAAAATCTGACAGGCTGAAGCCTGTCCTACTTCTTTTTACATCGTTTTTTACTGGGGCACACGGTTGCATGTCCGACATTGTCGATATCAAAATCATCGAACTGGCGCGACGCATCGCCGCGGCGCACGGCATCGAGCCGGCGCTGGTCTGCGCGGTGATCGAGCAGGAATCCGCATGGAATCCGTGGGCGGTGCGGTACGAGCCGGGATTTCTTTCGCGCTACGTCGCGCCGCTGTACACTGCGGGGAAGTTCAGCGCCACCGAAGCCTACACGCGTTCGATGTCCTGGGGCTTGATGCAGGTGATGGGGCAGGTCGCGCGCGAATCCGGATTCAAGCAAGCATCGCTTGCCGAACTCTGCGACCCGGCAACCGGAATCGAGTTCGGATGCCGCGTTCTGGCCGCGCGCCTGGCTCGATCCAAGGGGGACGCATCCAAAGCGCTGCTTGCCTGGAACGGCGGAGGCTGCGTCAACTATCCCGCAAAAGTTCTGGAGCGCAAACGCAACTACTCGTCGAAACCGGTGTAGCCAATTTTTCCGGTATGTGGCTGCGCGGAGATCTTCGTGCGGCGATGACACGGGCCGGAATGTTTTGCGCGTTTCCGCGCACGGCTGAAAGCCGACAGCGGAAGAACTCGCAGGGTTTTTCAATGCGAAAATGCGGGAAGGGAACTGCCCTGCTTGGGTAGTGTCCCGCGCGCCTCGATTCCGGCGCGCAAAGGACGCCGGCGAAATCCAATTTCCACTTGCCGGCTTGCCATCTCAAATCCCAAGTCTCAACTTTGAATTTCACGTTTAGACTTTCAATTCTGCAAATCGAGCTCCCTGGGCGAACAATCATGAAGCTATCCCTGCGCACCGTGGTCCTCATCGTCGCGGCCATCGCCGTCGCCCTGTTGGCCGCGGCCTGGCGATCGGCGCGGCACGACTCCGAACAACTTGCGGCCACTCTAGCTTCGCAGAACGCCGTGATCCAGCAGGCCGGCCAGCGCGAAAAACAACGCGACCTGCAACTCAGCGCCGCCCTGGCCGCCATCGCCGCACAAAAACACGCCGTCCAGACCTCGCGCCAGGCGGCCGCGGCAATTCCATCCGTCCTGCCGCCTCTCCCGCTCCCCATTTCCATTCATATTCCCGACCTGTCGCCCGCTCAAAAACCCGCGGACGATCTCCCCGCCACGGTTTCCATTCCGCAGGGGGACCTCAAGCCGCTCTACGACGCCCTGCAGGACTGTCGAGCCAACGCGATCGAGAATGAATACGTCAAAAAAAATCTCGCTGACGAAAAAACGCAGACGGCCGCTCTGACGCGCGAGCGCGACGCCGCAGTAGCCGCGGCCCGCGGCGGCACATTCTGGCACCGCATCAAACGCGGAGCAAAATGGTTGGCCATCGGCATCGCCGTGGGCGCCGTCGCAGCCGAAGCCGCACGACATCGATGATGTCCGTCACCATCCACATCGCCGGAAGACACGCGCACTCCGGTAAAACATGCAAAAGCTGAAAAGACTTTGGCGGGACGCCGTCGCGGCAAGCAAAGGCCGAATCACTTGGTCTTACTGTTCTGTGCGGCAGCGTAGAAATATCCGTCGCATTCGACCCGACAAAATGCCTGCATCATCGGGGCCGTAATCAGCCCCGTTGAAGCCGTTGAAGCTCTGATGATTGATTATTTGGTTGTTGCACAAACTCTGCGCTGTGGGACACTGGCGCTCAGCCCATCTTGTTTGTCGCACATGCGAGAGAAGACCTCGAGATGCTGGTTCCTGCTCGCGACGCGCAAATAATGTGCGGAGACGTCCTTGCGTCAAGGCCGCTGCGTCCTCCACGCAGGCGCGCGCCCCCATGTGGACCCTCAGCGATCTCCGCGCCCCATACACGCACACCTTGAAAATTCAGCCCACCGGCAGGTTTTTCGCTTGACATGCATTGACCGATAAGCTATATTATGTTTAGTGTGGCGATGCTTCAAATTGCACGTATTGTTCTAGGAGCGGTTGATTGGCGCCAACTACTCTTCGGGCGTTGACGAAGATTGTTGGGGTGGCTGTTATATTCAGCGCGTTCCCTTCTGCTATAGTTTTCTCCACGATCTTTTTCGTTGCCGGGTCGGCAATGCATGCCTTGTACTTGTCCATATTTAGACCGAGTTGCATGCCTAGATCGGTCAATTTATCCGATACATTTGAAGGAGTGATTACGTCCTGGGCGTCGAAGATGGCGTCGTGGATCTTCCAGAAGGCGGCGGGATTCTGCTGGTAGGTGCACTGGCCGGCGATAGCGGCGGTCATGGCCCATGGGTGGATGTGGGTGAGCGGGTAATTCTTATAAACGAAGCGGAGTTCAGGGTGCTTGGGCAGGAAATCCCTGAGAATGCTGTCCAGGGCGCGGCAGGAGGGGCACTCGAAATCAGCAAATTCGATCAGTGTGACTTTTGCGTTTTTAGGCCCCATGGAGGGAGATGTACCTGGAACCAGTTTTGAGCGGTTGTCAGCCAGGGGGTCCTTCGTCATATCCGTGAGTTCCCCTCGAATCATAAAATTCCCATTTTTGCTGACATAGACAATTGCCGTGTCGGATCCTGCGGTTGTGGTCACCGTGACGGGGATTTCCATCAGATCCGGAATTGGGGATTGTTTGCCTGGGTCGACCTTAACGGTGAAAGAGGGTCCCCATGCATACAGGTTTCTCAAATATTGTTCGACACGCGTCTCGATCGAGGCTGTTTGGGAATTTGAGGAAGCCGCTGGCTTGGGCGCAATCGTTTTCGGGGAGCCAGTGGTTGTCTGGGCAGCCGCAGGAAGCGCAAACACGCCCAAGATCAAAAAGATGGCGAATCGTTGTTTTCCGAACACGCCGAAACTCCTCTCAGGGAATAAATTTTTGAACAATGGGAAATGGCCTGCCCAATCCGAATGCACGTGATGTAATTTTCAGTCCGGGAGGGGCTTGGCGTCTTTTGTATTCATTGCGATCCACTTTGCAGGCGATGGAACGAACCAGGTCGAGGTCGTAGTCATGCAGATCCGCGATTTCCTGAGGGCTTTTCAGGTCTTCAATGTAGCCCTTGAGGATACGGTCCAGAACGTCATACGGAGGCAGGGAGTCTTGATCGGTTTGGTTGGGGCGCAACTCCGCGGAGGGAGGCTTGGTAATGGTCGCCCGGGGAATCAATTCCCTTTCCCGATTGATGAATTCGGCCAGGGCGTACACCATGGTTTTGGGAACGTCCGACAATAGCGCCAGTCCGCCCGCCATATCTCCGTAGAGAGTGCAATATCCTACCGCCATTTCCGATTTATTTCCCGTGCTCAGGACCATCGAACCAAATTTGTTCGACAAAGCCATCAGGAAATTTCCGCGCACGCGCGCCTGAAGATTCTCTTCGGTTACATCCTGTGGGCGGCCCTGAAAAGGCGCCGCCAAAGCCGCGCGATAGGACTCAAATACCGGGGAAATCGGCAAGCTCAGAAATTCGATGCCAAGATTCGAGGCGAGACGTTTCGCATCGTCCCGACTGCCTTCGGAAGAATAGGGGCCGGGCATGGACACGCCCAGCACATTTCCCCGTCCCAGCGCCGCCACGGCAACCGCGGCCACAACGGAAGAATCAATGCCGCCGCTCAGGCCGACCACGACCTTCTTAAACCCGGATTTGCGGACATAATCCCGAGTCCCGCAGACCAAGGCATGAAAAGCGACCTCCAATTCCTCAGACGGCTGAGCGTGCAACTCGCCCGTATTCAGTTCCGTATCGAATAGGACCAGATCTTCTACAAAGGAACTCGCCTGGGCACCGATACGACCATCGGGAAGCACAACAACGCTATCGCCGTCAAAAACCAGGCTGTCATTCCCTCCCACCTGGTTGACGTAGACTATCGGGCGATCATGAGCATGGGAAAGCGCGCGCAACATGTCAAGGCGGAGCGCACGTTTATCGATGGTATAGGGGGACGCGGAAATGTTAATCAAAACAGAAGCGCCCTTGGCGATCAGTTCCGCGACGGGGTCGCGTTCGTACAGGGGTTTGGCCCAGAACGTCTTGTCATTCCAGATATCTTCACAGATTGTGATTCCCAGATTCTGGCCGCCGAGGGAAAATACATTCTGGGTTGTGGCGGGCTGAAAATATCTGGATTCGTCGAAGACGTCATAGGTAGGAAGCAGCATTTTATGCTGGACAAATTGGATCCTGCCATCTGCCAGCAGTGCGGCCGCGTTGGCAGCCGTCTTTCCGGTTGTGCCGGTCGCCCGGGCCGCATAGCCGACGATAGATGGAACCGGCAACTGCCTGGCCAGGCAGGCGAGTTCCCTTTCATTTTGGTCGATAAATTGGGGACGTTCGATCAAATCGAGCGGCAAATACCCGCACAGGCACAGCTCGGAAAACACAACCAGGTCGGCGCTGCGTTTTTGCGCGAGTTGGGAGAATTCCAATATTTTGGCGCTATTTCCGGCGAAATCGCCGACGGTGGGATTCAATTGCGCGAGCGCGATCTTCATAAGCGCCCTATAGAATACGGTTCATGGCTAAGCATTGCAATGAGGTCTCGATCTGGGCAACCGCTCTGCTCCAAAAAAAAATGGGCCTTTGCGTTGATTCGCGAAAGCCCATTTGGGGTTTGCAGCAAGTTCTGGATGTCTAAAAAACAGGCAACCGCTCTTAAACGCTGAACGAGCTGCCGCAGCCGCAGGTGCTCTTGACGTTGGGGTTGTTGAACTTGAAACCGGCACCCTCGAGCGTCTCAATGTAGTCGATGGAAACACCTTCCAGGTACATCTCGCTCATCTGATCCACGAGGACCTTGAGGCCATCGAATTCATAGACGTTGTCGGTGGGGTTCTCCTGGTTCTCAAACGCCATGTGATAGCTGAAGCCGGAGCAGCCACCTCCGACCACAGCGACGCGTAGCGCCGTCGGTGCCGGACTCTGCTGGCCCATAATTTCTTTGACCTTCGTTGTCGCCACTGGAGTAACTTGAATCATCTCAGTCCTTTCACTCCCTGCCGGATTCGGCGATATCACTTACATAGCAAGTATACCACAAAATGCAAATTTCAAATTCAGTGCCGTGCGGCAAGTTTCAACCTATAGGTATGTGATGTGCCGCCCCGGGAAAGGATTCATGACAAAGGGGCAGGCGACGGCAGAGATTGGGGAACAATTGGGAAACAACGGACACGATAGAAATTAATGCTCAGCTCGTTTTCGACAATGCTCCGCCTTTCCCTTAAGATAAAGAGGCCTATGACACACAAAATTACGCTGCTCCCCGGAGATGGAATCGGACCTGAAGTCGCAGACGCCGCCATTCAGGTCATTGAAGCCGCTGGAGTCCCGGTGGAGTGGGAAATCTTCTCGGCCGTTCTGGAAGACGGCAAGCGCGTGGGAGAGTTTCCGCTGGAGCGCGCGGTCGAATCGGTTCAGCGCACGCACGTAGCCCTCAAGGGCCCCATGGCCACGGCCGTGGCGATGGGGCCTCGAAGCATCAACGTGGCGCTCCGCAAGGATCTTGATTTGTACGCGAACGTGCGTCCGGTGCGCAATGTCGCGGGGGTTTCTTCCCGGTGGAGTGGTGTGGACATGGTCATCGTGCGCGAAAATACGGAAGATCTTTACGCCGGGTTGGAGCACACGGTGGTCCCTGGCGTCGTGGAAAGCTTGAAAATCATCACCGAATACGCTTCCTCACGCATCGCACGTTTTGCCTTTGAATACGCCCGGGCGAATGGACGCAAGAAGATCCACGCGATCCACAAGGCCAACATTATGAAACTTTCCGACGGCCTTTTTCTGAATTCCATCCGCGCCGTCGCCGAGAAATATCCGGACATCGAATATCAGGAAATGATCGTGGACAATACGTGCATGCAACTGGTCATGAAGCCCGAGCAGTTCGACATGTTGCTGCTGCCGAATCTTTATGGCGACGTGGTCAGCGATCTTGCAGCCGGCCTGGTGGGTGGTCTGGGCGTGGTTCCCAGCGGGAATATCGGTGACGATTCGGCGCTGTTTGAAGCGGTCCACGGCACGGCGCCCGATATCGTCGGAAAAGGGATTGCGAATCCGACCGCTCTCATCATGTCTTCCGCCATGATGCTGAATTACCTGAAAGAGACGGACGCATCCCGCCGGGTACTGGGCGCCCTCGACAAGGTGTATCGCGAGGGCAAGCACACGACACGCGACGTCGGGGGAACGGCGACGACCAAGGAATTCACAAAAGCGGTGATCGCGGAGATGGACGCAATGGCCTGAGCGTTTCCACCTGCTCCCGTCCTCGCCATCTCGTTGTCAGGCGCATGGTGACACCCTCGACCAACGGCATTGACAACTCCGGGCGACTCGGCAAGAATACGCCCAAGCAATCCTCATCCATGGAGGCTCGCAGTGTCCTATACGGCCCCTAGCATCGAGGAATTTCAGGCAGGAACTGTCGTCAAGCATTCTCCGATTTCCACCGGCACGACAACGCAGCGGAAACGCAAACCCCACATTCTCGCCGTCATTAATGAATGCTGCACGGGTTGCGCCGGTTCGCCCGCTTGTGTGGAGTACTGCCCGGTGGCGAATTGCATGTACTGGGCGCCGGACGAGGATCATGCCCCCTTTGGACGCATCATCGTCGATCCCCTGCTTTGCATCGGGTGCAAGTTGTGCACCAGCAAAGGTCCGGACGGAACGTTTCTCGAAGGCTGCCCGTGGGATGCCATCGACATGGTTCCTCTGGCGGAATTTGAAGCTGGTCACGGGACACTTCCCTTCTAAAAACAGCGCAGGATGAGGATCGGAAATATGGCTGTATCGTCTTGTCCTGCCAGCAGTCCAAAATGAAAATCACATATCTTAATTTACTGCGGCCGTACGGCTGGAAATTTCCCTGGCGGTGAGCGTGGCTTGCTGCTGAATTTGCTGCGTCATTCCGTCCACGCCGCGAACGTAGCGGTTGACGGCGGGTAAATCGTTTTTCCGGCCAATCAGGTAGAGCGCGCGCAGGGATTCCCAGACCATTTCCGGGCTGGGATCGACGAGAACCATTTTCTGGCCGCTCTCCATCTTCGTATTGTCGGGCACGATCCATTGCAGGATGGTTCCGGGCACTTCGGAGCGGACCTCGGAGTTTTCCCCGCCGGCAACGATATGGGCGAGCAGCGTGCCGGGATTGATGACATCGCCAGGTTTCAGGCGGATCGCCAGCGTGCCGGAACGCGGCGCGGCCAGCGCATAGGGCGAAAGCATGCCCACAATGATGTCGTGGCCGGAAGGATCGGCGAAGCGCACCAGTGAAAGCGCGGCGTTTCGATCGACCATGGGATTTGCGTCGGTGAGCTGTTTCAGCAAAGCAGCGTGAAATTCCGAAGACTGATTGTCCTGTCCCATGACCCAGGCCGCCGTGACGCGTAATTCGTCGCTTCCCCGCTCGCCCAGTTGAATCACTTGGGAATACCAGGGTTTGGCGGATTGGCGGACGGCCGCGTTCGGGCTCATCAGGCGATCCGCGATCTGCGAAAGCGCGTGCTGCGCGCGCCGGGGATGCACCGTATCGGTGAAGTAGGCGCCCAAGTCCGCATCGGGAATCGGCCGGCTGAATGTGGTCATATACCAGAGAAGAAACGGCATCAGGACAAAGGCGAAAGTCAGGACCAGAATCCCGATCAGCCACTTTTTGGCCATGGCAGACTTGGGGGGCGCTGCAGGGGAATCCGGGGCATGTGGCCGGCTATTCATGCGATCTCACCGCGCCAAGATATCCGAATACCGGCCAATAGGCCAGTTTCGTTTTACGCGGGACGCCCGTTTACCGCAATCGAATTTCAAGGGTGCGGGGGCGAGTAAACCTGAAAAAGCCAGATGTAGACGAGAACTCCCGTGACAGAGACGTAGGCCCAAATGGGCAGCGTCCAGCGCGCGATGCGCTTGTGGTCCGCGAACCTGCCCTTGAGCGCGCGCACCAGCGTGATCAGGACCAGCGGCACGATGACCATGGCGAGAATCGTATGGGAAGTCAGCAAGGTCAAATAAGCGGCGCGCTCCGCCCCGTGCCCGGGAAATCGCACCAGCCCCGCGTGCAGGTGATAATCGACATAGGAGATCAGGAAGGCGGCCGAAGTCGCGGTGGCTGCGAGCATGCATGCCTTGTGCGCCAGAACGCGTTTACTGCGGATCATCACGTATCCCACCGTCACCAGGACGGCGCTGGATCCGTTGAGGACGGCATTCCAGGCGGGGTGGGAGATCAAAGGGCCACTTCCTCAGGCACCGGCAGGCTCACTTTCCTGTGGCGCTCGTTGCCGGCGAGGCCGCCGGAACATCCTGTTTGCGGCGCTTGCCGATCCAGCCCTGCCCTTTCGCCAGTACATAGAGCAAGGCAGCGAAGATCACCGCCATCAGCAAGGAGATCGAAAGGATCAGCAATCCGTCCATGCTGCCCAGGAGACCCCGCGAGAGGCCGCCGGCCACTCCGAGAATCCCGAGTACAAGCATCGCCACGCAAATCACAAGCAACTCTATCGCATTTTCTTGTCCGCTCATGGCATCTCGCAGTTCTCCCGTCTGCATGTTTACCGGGCGAATTTGTCGTAGATGAGCAATCCCAACAGCACAGGCAAATGAAGCACGGTTGCGTGCATAAGCCACTTCGCGCGAACGTTGGTCTTTGACGCCGCGGCCCACAAGCACACTTCCACGAGCATGATCCCCAACACCAAAGCTCCGAAAAAGTAACGCGCGCCGGCAAGCCCGGTCAGCGCCGGCAACAGGCTCACCGGTACCAGCAGCGCGGCGGTCATCAGGATTTCACGAAATGTTCGCTTACCCTCGCGGTCCACCACCGGAAGCATCTGGATTCCCGCGCGCGCATAATCTTCCCGGTACATCCAGGCAATGGCGTCAAAATGCGGGAACTGCCACAGGAACAACATGGCGAACAGGATCCAGGCGTCCAGGTTCAGGGTTCCTCGCGCCGCGGCCCATCCGATCAACGGCGGCACAGCTCCCGGAAACGCCCCGACCATCGTCGCCAGCGTGGTCTTGCGCTTCAGCGGGGTGTAGGCGCAAAGGTAGGCGATTGAGGTAACGATTCCCAGCAGCGTGGCGAGCGCGTTGGTCGCCATCGCCAGGATCAGCGCGCCCCCGGCGATCAGGCTCACGCCAAACCACAAGGCTTCGCGCGGAATCAACTGGCCCGAGGGCAGCGGCCGCGACGCCGTGCGCCGCATCAGCGCGTCGGTATCGCGTTCGAAAAAGTGATTCAGCGCGGACGTGCCGGCGGCAATTAAAGTGGTCCCAAAAACGGTGTGGGCCATGCGCAGCCAGTCGAACGGGCCGTGGGTTCCCAGGGCATATCCTGCCACCGTGGTCATGACGACCAGAAAAGATACATCCGGTTTAGTCAGCGCCATATACAGCGCCGGGCGGCTGGCTTCCGTACCGACCGCACTGGTTGTTGATTCCATCGAATCTCTCATGATGCGACTTGCTCCGTGGTTGTAGAGGGCTGCCCTGCGATATTTCGAACCGGCAACAGGCGATAGCTGATTAAAACAGTGACAAGCGTAGCCGCCAGGACCAGCGCGCCGGTCACCGTATGCACCACCGTCAGCGCTACTGTCACTGGAACCGGCTGCGGAAACCGAGCGGCATAGAGCCGGGACCAATAGGCTGCGCCACCCAGCAGAAGCTGGGTTCCAATCAGGATGTGCAAGAGCTTGGCGCAGTTGCGCAGGACCGGCACGTTCGAGAAGCGTTTTTTTAAGGCGCCCGCCGTCATAAAGATCAGTATTGTAACAATAACCGCGCCAATCAGATGCGGAATAATTCCAAATGCCTTGTGCCGG
Source organism: Terriglobia bacterium (assembly GCA_963746945.1). Taxonomy (GTDB): domain Bacteria; phylum Acidobacteriota; class Terriglobia; order Acidiferrales; family UBA7541; genus Palsa-360. Next base: position 774,851 of record CAVVDG010000003.1, read on the forward strand.
AACGCCGCGCCAAGAACCAGTTGCACAAACACGGCCAGTAAACTCCAAATGGCCAGGGAGCGGATAGGCGGCTTCCCGGGATCTTTGAATTCCGCATGTTCCCTGTTCCACCAGGGACTGGTAAATACGGCGATGGCCACAACCGTTGAGAAAAACAGCTGCGCCAGAGTGGCATGGGCAGCGGAAACGGCCGGGGGTTGGAACATGCGGACGGTCATGCCTCCCAGGATGCCTTGCGCAATTACCCCTCCCAGGGCCGCCAGGCCCAGCCAGCGCATCCAAACGCGCTTTTCGGCTCTCCATAGCCAGGTGGCCAGTCCGATCGTCAGCAAGCCAATGCAGGTGGCAATTACGCGATGTGTGTATTCATATCGAATCCCGCCAACCATGGGGGGGGTCAGCGAGCCATAGGCAAGAGGCCAGTCTGGAATGGAAAGTCCCGCGTCGTTGGAAGTAACCAGGGCCCCGGCAATCAGAAGCACAAACGTGCTACACGCCGTGAAGACAGCATATCGATGCATTTTTTTATTGTACACAATTTCCGTAAAGTTGCGACCTCCGAAGCGGCGCTGGCACCGCCCCGGAGGCCCCTAATTCCTGAGGGGTTGCGTTAGTCTCCCGATGCCGCAGCCTTGAACGTGAACGTCACGCTCTTGGATTCTTTGGGTCCGATTGTGACCGTCTGTTCGCTGGTTCCGTACAGTTCCTGCCAGGCGACCAGGGTATAGGTGCCCGGGGGCAGGTTTTTCAGATCAAAGGCGCCGTCCGTCCCGGTCACCTGAAAATAGGGATTGGGAAGCACGGCCACGTAAGCCTTCATCCACGGGTGGACGTTGCACTTCACCGGGATGGCAATCTCCGGGCGGGCGAATGACTTTTCGATGGGCGATGCTCCGGGAGGCTGCGACTCGTTCCACTCGCGATTTTGCATGGGAACGGGGTGAATGTTATGCGTGGTCGGGTCGCTGTTCACCACTTCGAGGGGTTGACCGACCTGCAATCCGAGAACATGGGGGTGGTATTGGCAACCCTTCTGGTCAATTTCGACAGGGGTTGTGGCCGGCGGGAAGGAATAGCCGTCCAAACCGCTCTTTACATAGACAAGCACGTTTGCCAGCGCGCCGTCATTTCCAGTGACGACCTCTTCGCTGAAAGCCGGGCTGGTGCGCTCTTTCATACAACTCGGTTCGGCCGCCATGTTGATCCTTCTCATTTTCGGCGGCGTGCCCTCAAGTTTCACCATGCCGGTGATGGAGCCTGCTGTCGTCGCGTCCACCGGCTTTCCGGCTGGGGCGCTGGCCGCGGGCGCCGGTGCTTCCGCGGGTTCTTCCTTGTTTCCTCCGCCGCAACCGGTGATCGCCAGAGCGAGCGTGGCAAATGCCAGTGCATACATCCCTAATCTGGTTTTCTTCACGAAACAGTTCCTCCTATCGCAAGGGTACATAAAATCTCGAAATCCTTTGGACAGGATTTCCTATTTCCCCGTCCGATATCCCGAACTGCCATGCTGACGCTAATTCCCTGCACCGCCCGAACCACCTCCGGAGGGTGTTCGTCCCATGAGAGCGCGTTGCTCCTCCGGAGTCAATTGGAACATGTAACGAACCAGCAGGTCGGCATGGTCCCCGGTATATCCATTAAAACTGACAGGCAGCGGGCCGGCAAATACCCAGCGGTTGCCATCGCGTTTGAAAAGTCCCGAAGGCATCGCCGTTCCCGGCGCAATCATTGCCGGAGTGGTGATCCATCGCTCGGTCCAGGCCGGTTGCAGGCGATCCCTTGCGAACAGGAAATTCGGCGCGATTGCGCTCTTGTCGTGCGTCGGATCTCCGGTGGCATGGCATTTCAAGCACGGCGCGGCCGTACTGGTGAACAATTGCCGGGCCATTACTTTTTCGGCTGTAGTCAACGGCTCAAGTTTCTGCCGGATGTAAGGCTGCGGCTGGTCGGACATGGCCTCAAAGAATAATACCAGTGTTCGAATTTCGTCGTCGGACAAGAAAAACGTCGGCATGCGCACCTGCAGGTACGATCGCACGCCGTTGCGGTTGGTGTCCGTGGTGCTCAGCGATGGGTTGGCCAGAAACGCTTTCAGCCATTCGGGGCTGACGCGCGCGCCCTCGCTGGTAAGCACCGGCGGCAGGTTCTGCTTGTTTTCGCCCTGATACTGCGGCAGTCCCATGAGCACCGATCTCTGTCCGATCCCAATCTGGTGGCAGCCGATGCAATTATATTTCGTGACGATCCACCAGCCCTTCTGAATCGCCGCTCGCTGGTCCGAGGGTTTGTACATGTACTCCTGCGGGAGAGAGGGATCCGTCGAGCCCAGAAGGAATGTGGTGAGGGCGTCGATATCGGCCTTGGTCACGTTCGGCTTGGGCATGCGGAGCCGGTCCATGGGGTCCGGTTTGTATTTCCCATGGTCGAAGACCGCAGGATCAGCAAGTTTATGTTCGAAAAAGCCCTTGAGGTCATACCAGGCCCCGCGCGGCGATTTTTTTCCGTCGGGAAGTATGCCCACCTTGGCATCCTCGGTATACAGCGCGAAGTCCAGGCGCTCGATGGGCTTGCTGCCTTCATTGGTCAGTTCGGTTCCGACGCGTCCTTCGTCTTCGAGGCCGGAAATTTCATGGCACCCGGCGCATCCGTAATGCTGGATCAGTACCTTGCCGCGCGCCTTGAGCTTGGGGTCGTCCATGAAATCGGCGGGGTCGTAGGTCGCGTCGGCATGCTTTTGCGTGAGCAGGTAGCTGGCGATATCGCGCGCGTCGCTCAGGCTCAAGCGGAGGCTCGGCATGACGGTGGGCTGCTCGACAACCAGTTCATGGCCGTCATCCGGGCTGCGGGAATGGTCCAGGTCAAACACGAAGGGGAGATTGTGCTTGGCGTAATCCTCAGGGCCCAGATCCCGATGCTCGAAGGGAGAATAGGGCCGCGTTCGTGTCCGGGGATTCAGGATCCAACGCACCAGATAGTCGTAATTGTCCTTCTCTCCGACCCGGGAAAGGTTGGCCGCGAAATCTCCGCCCACCAGGTTATCGCCCTCTCCGATCGAGTGGCACGCTTCGCAGCCGCGTTCTTCAAACAGCACTTTTCCGTGCGCGGCGTCGCCCGGAGCCTGTTTCGGCAGGGGCGGGCCGGTGATGGCGGATTGCCAGATATAGGCGGAGATCGCCTGAATCTCGTCGTCCTGCAGCCGGAACTGCGGCATTTTCGTGGTGGGACGGAATGCGCGCGTGTTCTTCAGCCAGTACGGAATCCATTCCTTGTGAATCTTCATCCGGACTTCTTTCAGGTCCGGACCGACTTTCTTGATTTCCTGCAGCAGGTTGTGCGAGCGCTGTTCGAGGGCTTCGATTTGCCCGTCGATGCTCGACATCGTGACGGTCAGATTCGTGGCCTGCGTGTAATAACGGTTGGCGGTGTCGTTGTCCGGCGCGGCGTCGCCCTTCTTGTTGAGCTGCGCGACCTGCAGGCGGTCGTCTTCCTTCTGGTTTTCCAGTTGGGTGATGGCCTGGCGCGCGCTGACCATCTGTTCATCCTGATCGTCGAAACCCTGGAAGCGGTGGCAGCCGATGCAGCCTTTTTCCCGATACAGTTGCTTGGCCTTGTTCAGCACGGGAGCGTAATTGGTGACCATGTCCGAGGCGTGGCATTGCTGGCAGCCAGCCTCGACATTTTCAGGATAATACAGGGGCCAGAGCCAGTGCTCGTACCGGCCATGCGCCTTTTCCACCGAGTCGAGGGCGCGCCCGTTTCCGCCGTGGCAGGGAGAACAGCCGAATTTTTCCAGCGGATGATATTTCATCATGTCCTGATTGGGATGGCTCGTGAAGGGAGCGTTTTTGCTGTTTGCCAGGCCCAGGTCCGCCTTGGTCAGCGTCATGGTCACGGGAACCAGCAGCGGGTCGGTCCCCAGATGGCAGGATTGGCACCGGTCCACCAGGCCCGCGCCGCCCAGGTTATTGAGAGAAGCTCCGGTGGGATTCACGTTGATCTGGCGCAGATGAATATCAAGATTGCCGATGCTTTGGCCCAGAGTAAACAGGTCCTTGGCTGCCAGGCCGGGCATTTGTTCCTTCACATACTGATTGACCTTGTCCTGCGCGTCCTTGGCAGGCTGGTCCACCTGGCCGCGCTGGGCGACCAGTTTGGCCTTTGCGGTCATGATCGAAGTAAACAGGCCGTTGAGCTGATCGTAGTTGAATTTTCTTTGTTCGACTTTGTTGCCCTCGACCGGCCAGGCGACATTGTAGGTTTGCGCCTTAGCCGCATTCAACTGCTTCAGCTTCGACGCTTTCGCGCCGGTGTCCTTTTCGTCGATTTGCTCGAGCTGGTAGGTGAGAGAACCGACCAGGCCGCGCGAGGTCTGGAACGCGTCGGTCATGGCGGCGCGCTGGCGATCGAGCAGATCGATCTGCTCTCCGATCTGCCGGTCCATGGTGCGCGTGGCATCGGTCGCGGTTTTTACCCCGGCCATGAGCTTTTGATATTCCGGCGTGGCGAAGAATTTCTGTTCGTCGGCCCTGCGCTGTTTATATTCCTTCTGCAGGTAGGTCGAATACACCTGGGAGAACTGGCTCTGATAGGCGCGCCACGGCCGAAGTCCGTAGAATTCGTCGTACAGCGACCAGGCCACGGTCAGCATCAGGAGAAACACGGAAATAAGCACAAGCCCGGCCATGGGCCGGCTTGTGACCGGATCATCGGGAGGAAGTTCAGGCACCCCGTGCCTCCTTGGCGATTTGATTGTGCCTCATCTTTTTTAACTTTGGCTTGCGAAACGCGCCACGCGAAGCGTTTCGCAGAAAAGCGCTGCCTGCAGACGTCAAATACTGAACCACGGCGTCACCCAGATATACTTGATGCGAAGCAAAAGCCGGAGCAGGATCTTGACCGGCAGGCTCAACATCAGGACCAGGAACAATTCCATCGTCACCATCTGCATCAGCGACATGCGCTTGAATATCTTTCTGCTGAAATCGGTGAGCAGGAGCAGACGGTGCGCCAGGTAACCCGCCACAATAAAGTAAAGAATGATCGGGAAAATTCCGAAAATTATGCGCGCCAGGATCGGCGCATAGCTGGCGCTGGCCGACGGCATCAGATGGGCCAGCCAGGCGCCGTTGATTCCGAACACCTGGTCCAGGTTCCGGTTCACGGCGAATTCGACGCGCTGCGCGTCCCAGGTTTGTCCCGGCCAGAACCACATCCATCCCGGCCCACGAATGAACGTGCCGATGGAAATCATCGACACCCACAACCCGACAAATCCGAACAGAAACGTCCAGATCGCGAATTTCCGCTGTTTGTATGTGTAGTAGCCGTTTCCGAGCGGATTGGCGTCAATGTAGGGGATGACCATCAGGCCGACGATGATGAGCGTCGGCATGATGACCCCGGCGATCCATGGATCGAAATAGACAAGCATTTCCTGCAGGCCCAGGAAATACCAGGGGGCCTTGGCGGGATTCATGGTGACGTTCGGGTTGGAGGGTTCCTCCAGCGGCGCGTTCAGCAGGATCGACCAGACCATCAGGAGCACGGTAACCAGAATCGCCGCGACCAGTTCGATCCGCATCAGGTACGGCCAGGTGTGGACTTCTTTTTCCCACTTGGGGTTCCACGGCTCGGTCTTGCGATATTCGGTTTTGGCCAGTTGCGGGTCTGCGGAAAGTTTGTCGATCAACCGGTCATTTGCAAACGCCTGCCGGAAGGCATACCAGATGTAGAACGGAACCAGGAACAACAGCGCCACAATCGGCACGTTGTCCGGCGCGGAAACGATCTCCCAAATCTGGTGCCAGTTCATATTGGCCTCAAACCCCGCCTTTTAATTTGTCACAACGCTCGTTTGTTTCCCTATGGCCCGTCCCGCCCCCAGAACATGGTTTGTTCTTAGATATTTTCTACTGCGTGCCGCTCGGCCGCAGAATCACTGGCCGGTGGCCCTTCTCTTCCTTGATCTCGGATTCCAGCATGACCGGCGCCGGCCCGGAAATTCCGCCGTCCTTGCGCACGCGCCAGAAATGCAACGCCATGAAGATGCTGGCGATCAGGGGAATCGCGATGCAATGCCAGATGTAGGCGCGCAGCAGTGCGTTGGCGTCCACGATGGACCCGCCGAGCAGCGCAAAGCGCACGTCGCTGTACGGAGTCATCCCCAGCAGCGCGCCGAACGGCCCTTCGCTTCCTAACAACGGCGTCGCGCGAGCCATATTCGTGCCCACAGTGACGGCCCAGAAACCCAACTGATCGTCCGGGAGCAAATAACCGGTGAACGAGAGCAGCAGCGTCATCACCATCAGCAGAACGCCGACGCACCAGTTGAATTCGCGCGGGCGCTTGTAGGAGCCAGTCAGAAACACGCGGAACATGTGCAGCCACACCGCGATAATCATCAGGTGCGCGGCCCAGCGGTGCATGTTGCGCAGTAGTTTCCCGAACGGAACGTCGTTCTCCAGATACAAAATGTCGCGGAAGGCCTGCACCTTGGACGGGTGGTAGTAGAACATCAGCAGAACGCCGGTGAACGTAAGAACGATAAACAGATAAAACGTGATCCCGCCCATGCCCCAGGTGAATTTGTACTTTACGGCGTCGCGATTCACTTTCGCGGGGTGCAGGTGGAAGAAAACGTTGGACAACACGGAAAGCGCGCGATTGCGGGGGGTTTCGTCGTGCTTGACGCGGAAAATCGAACGGAAAAGCTGGGTTTTCTCAGGCGCCTTCAAGCCCTCCAGCTCTTCCTTGCCTTTTTCCTTGATGGTATCTTTGAGATCCGTGACATCCTGGCGAACACGGTCGAGCAATCCTGCGCTCTTCTTCTCCCCGTTATCTTCGGCCATCCCCTAGCCCCCTTGAAAGTGTCCCAGGCCCTGGTGAATATTTTTATCGCGGACGGTGACCGCAATCCGCGGCCAACAATAGCCGCACCCGAAGCTGCTTACACAGGCAGATAGGCGCCCGTATCGTTGAACTGGTTGACCCCGGCGCGCGGATCATCCATGTACAGTCGGCTCGTATCGACGATAATTTTCCCCGTGGGATCCAAATCGATGTGCGCGCGGTCCATGGGACGCGGCGCAGGCCCTTCGAAATTCACGCCCTCGCTGTCGTATCCGCTGCCGTGGCACGGGCACTTGAATTTATTCTCGGACGCCTTCCACTCGGGGGTGCAGCCCAGGTGAGTGCAGCGCGCGAAAATGACGAAAATCCTGTCCGGTTCGCGAATGATCCAGACGCGATTAGTCATGAGATAACGTTGATCGATGCCCAATGAAAAGTCGGCAGGATAACCGATATTGAAAATCGTGTTGGGTTCGTACAGGGCTCGCGGGAAGAAAAAGCGCAGGAACATCAGCAGGTTGATCCCGAGATATCCGTAGATCATGCCCCAAATGACACGTCGCCGCATCCGGTCAGGAGGCGCGCCGCTATCACCCTTGCTCTTTGGAGCAGGCTTGGATGCTGCAGGCGGTGGCGCTGTGACTGCTCCAGTTCGTGCTGCAGGGACCGGGATACTTCCATCCAGGGGGTCGGCCATAAGTCCGGTAAATGACCTCTCGATATAAATTATGAATCGAGAAAATTACAGGGGCCGATAGCTGCCCTCTTATATTTCCGCGCCCCCCCTCGTGTCAAGGCGAATTCCTGTTTCATGAAAATAATTTTTACGGGGCATTTTCAGTGGAATGCCGCTTTCTTCGCATCCGGAGAGGAATCAGCGCCGTCTGTTCGTATCGTCCAGGGAGCCCAGCACAAGGTCGGCAAGGGCGGAGATGAATGTGGGAGAGTCGCCCACGGCCGGCATCATTTCAAATTGCTCGATGCCGAGTGTGAGCGCCTGCTGGCGGGCTTCGATATTAATTTCGTGGAGTGTCTCGATGTGCTCGGTCACAAAGGCGATGGGCGCGACGAGCAGAAATTTCTCTCCGGCGCGGCCCAGGCGGTCAATGGTGTCGGTCAGCGAAGGCGAAAGCCATTTCCGGCGTCCCACTTTGCTCTGATAGCTGAGCGTGTGCGCGTTTTTCCAGCCGCCCTGCTGCATCACCAGGCGAACGGTTTCTTCCACTTGTTTCGCGTAGGGATCGCCGCGCTCGATCAGGCTGAGCGGCAATCCGTGCGCGCTGAATATAATGTGAGCGCAATCCGGCTCATCAAAATGCGTCAGCGAAAGCGAGATTTTTTCAGCGACCGATTGAATGTACAGCGGGTGATTAAAAAATGTTTCCACCGCATGCGTTTGCGGCGCATACCCGTTCGGATGAAACAGCCGGTTCCATTCCTTCAAACTGCTGGCGGTGGTCGCGAACGAATACTGCGGATAAAGCGGCAGCAGAACCACTTCCGGAGCATTCCATGCGCGCACCTGCGCCACCGCTTCGGCGGTCAGGGGATTCCAGTAGCGCATGGCCAGGAAGCACTTTGCGTCGTAATGAGGGGCCAGTGCGGCTTCGAGCGCGCAGGCTTGCCGCTCGGTTAAAACACGGATGGGAGAGTGCCCGCCAATCGCATCGTAGTGCTCGCGGACGATGTCGGCGCGTTTTCGCGCGATCCAGCGCGCTAGGGGACGCCGCGCGAACCAGGCACCGAAAAAATCTATGATGTCGGGATCGCAGAACAGATTGTAAAGAAACGGTTCCACGGCGGCCGCGGAATCCGGCCCGCCCAATTGGAATAAGACGACTGAAACCTTTTTCCTCTGCGTCACCAAACCGCCTCGACCCCCGTCACCGCCATGCGTTACTTCCCGTCCTGCTTCAGACGCCGGATGTCATCCTGCAGGCTGGCCATCCTGCGGGCCACGGTAAACAGATAGCCGCAGAACACCAGCCAGACTGCTATGTATGCCGCCACCAGAAAATTCAAATTCTTCATCATTTGTCTCCCGAAAACGTTTTTCCCGACATCACCCCGCCCCGGCAACCGCGCGCAACGGAGGTACTGGCCGCCTTAGCGGTCATTTCGAGCGGTCTCCATCCGGTAAGCGTCCACTTCCGCGCGCAATGCTTCCAAACGGTAGCGCACGCGAATCAAGACAATCATCACGCCCAGCGTCGCCGCCCAGCACAGCATCAATACTTTCCACATTGCTGGATCGAGCGACCCGCCATCCCCGATCACCGGCTGGGGATGCTGCGTCCGGAACCACCAGATCGAAAAATAAACCAGCGGAATGTCCAGGGCCGCGAAGATTCCGAACACCGCGGCGACCATCGCCCGGCGTTCCGGCTCGTCCGCCAGCGTGCGAAGAATCAGATAGCTGACGAACAACACCCACAGCAGGAAGGAGGACGTCAGCCGCGCATCCCAGGTCCACCAGATTCCCCACACGGGCTTTGCCCAGATCGGACCGGTAATCAGAACAATGGTAAAGAATGCCACGCCCACTTCGGCGCAGGCCACGCTCAGCCAATCCCATTTCAGGTCGCGCTTGACGATGTAGGCGACGCTCCCAATGAATACCAGAATAAAGGAGATCAATCCGCACCACGCGCTCGAGACATGAAAATAGAAAATTCGCTGAATCATCCCCATCGTGGCTTCGGTCGGCGCCCAGATCAGGGCACCGTAGCTGGCGGCTGCCAACAGGAGAAATACGGCCGCAATCGACGGCAAAGAGATCGCCGCACCCGACGCGGTCCGCGATTGCGATTCGCTTCCCATTTCACTCCTCCAATAAATATTCGCCGACCATCCACGCTGCCGTCAAAAATACTATGTCAAACGATATCAAAAACGTAATCCAGACCAGCGACAATTCCGGGGGATCCCGCAGGATTCCCACCGTGGCTTCGGTGCTGGCGATCAGGACCGGAGCGAGCACGGGAAGCAACAGCAGCGGCAGGAGCAATTCCCGCAGGCGCGCCTGGGAAGCCACAGCCGAAAATACCGTGCCGGTGGTCGCCAGGCCGATCGTTCCGAGCACCAGCACCAGCAGGAGTTGCACCAGCACGGGAAGAATCGCGATGTTATACAGCACCGCGAACACGGGCAGCAGAAGCACCTCCACTAAAAGCAAAAACAGGAAATTCGCCGCCATCTTTCCCGCCAGAATGCTGAACGGGTCAATCGGAGCAAGCCGCAGCGCCGACAGGGTATCGTTGGTCTGCTCGCGCAAAAAGGAGGGCTGCAGCATCAGCGATCCGGCAAATAAAAACGCCAGCCACAGAAGTCCCGGGCCGAACCGGCGCGATTCCGAAGCCGTGGGGTTGAACGTGAAGCTGAACAGGACGATGACGATCAGAATGAAGATCAGCGTCGTGCCCAGCAACTCGCGCGAGCGGAATTCGGTGCGGAGTTCCTTGGCCAGAATGATGCCGGTGGGGCGCGCCATGCTCATCGTTCTTGCGTTCCTCCGTCATCTTCTTCCGTGTCTCGAACCGCGGCCATCACCAGCACATCATTGGGGTTGCCGCCCGGCCCTGAATCCTGCGTAATTTTCCCGCCTTCCAGGCGAATGGCGCGCGTGACCGAGCCTTGCGTTTCGTTGCGCCCGTGCGTGCTCATCAGGATCGTGCAACCGGAAGCGTGCAGCTTTGCCAGCGTGTCGCCCAGCCACTGCTGCCCTTCCGGGTCGAGCCCGGCCGCAGGCTCATCCAGCAGCAAAAGCCCGGGAGAAGCCAGCAGCGCGCGCGCAATGCCCATGCGTTGGCGCATCCCGCGAGAAAAGGTTCTCACCAGGTCCCCGGCCCGCCGCGCCAGGCCCACCGGTTCCAGCGCCTGACGCGCCCGGATGACCGGATCGGGCAGCGCAAACAGCTTCGCGAAGAAAATCAGATTTTCCTCGGCCGTAAGCTCGTCATACACCAGTGTGTGATGGCCCACCATGCCGACCCGGGCCTTCACGGCGTCCGGCAAAACAGGCTTGTCGTTTACGAAGAACGTGATTTTGCCGCGTGAAGGGTGCGAAAGCTGCGCCGCAATCTTCAGCAGGGTGGTTTTCCCGGAGCCGTTGTGCCCCACCAGCGCCACGCATTCGCCAGGAGATATTTCCAGCGAAATGCCGCGAAGCGCCATGCGCATCCCGTACCGTTTTTCGATTTTGCTGAAAAGGATTCGCAATCCCCTGTGGGGGCCGCCGTTGGGGATGGATGCGGGAGCTGTAGACACGCGCGACGGCTCAGCCCTGAACCAGACCGCGCAAAAGTTGTTCCGCGCGATCACGCTCCCGGGCGTACTCCTCGTCGGAAATTGTGCCGGCTTGCCGGCGCAGTTCGATGCGCAGCAGTGTATCCTTCAGCGATTCCAGATTCGAGTTCACTTCCTTGGTCACTTTCTCCACCGCCGGTGAGGCAGGCGTGGCCTGCGCTTGCGCTGCCCGTTGCGCCTTGCGTCCTTTGGGGGCAGGCGCCGGCGGCGCGACCGCGACGGCCGGAACGGGCTTGCGGAACAGCAAGCCGACACCCACGGCAAAAATCGCCGCGAGACCCCCAAGCAAGATCCATTTTTCGCTGCCCAGCCGCGCAGGCGCCACTTCAATCGTCGATGCGGGGGTCTCTTCGTGTCCATTGGCCTGATCCCCCGCCCCGGCGGCTGAGGCGTCGGCAGGGGGAGGCGCGGTTCCCGAGATGCTGACGTCAAATCCGGTCCCCGCCTTGATGGAATCCTTCGAAAACACGTTAAAACCCTGCTCGGTTCCCGCGGGGGTAAATCCCGCGCTGGAAATCTGCATGCTCGGCGGAATGACCAGCAGAACGCGCTGCGAATCATAGGTAGAGGATTCCCGAATGGCCGCGCGATTCCCCGTGTACGGAACGATATAGGAAATGCGCACGCCGTTCTGCCCGGGTTGAAACGCATACGAGATGGCGTAGTGCCCGTTGCCCTTATCGATCGTGCTCTGCCGCACGGGCATGCCCGACGGGCCAAACGTGGAAACCTGATCGAGCTCGGAGCCCTTCGGGATCGTGAACTCGAAGTTGCCCTCCTGCTTGAAATATGCGGCGGGAGGATTCGTGTTGTTCTGGATGGAATATTCCTCACCCACCATCAGCTTGTCGCCGTTGGGCTGAAACACCAGAAGCCGCAGCGGAACCTGAATCGATCCGGGATTCGTCGTGGGTTCGTACACCGTGATGTCCACGGTGGCGTTTCCCGGAACCAGCGGCTGGTGAAAAAACACGCCGCGATAAATCGCGCGCAGCAACATCGGGCCGTTGCCGATCCCGGGATTGTCGAAATGATAGGCGCCATTCGCGTCGGTCTTGGTGCTCGCCACGGTTTGCATGCCGCCCTGCAGTTGAATCAGCAAGACATCGACGCCGGCCGCGGGTTTATTGCTGTTCGTTCCGTTGTGGACAATGCCCGAAACCGTTCCCGCCTGCGCCGTGGAGGCCGCCAGGCACAGGAACAAAGCCAGGAAAAGCTCACGCGAGCAAGTCCGGTTCATCCAAGTCTTCATGAACAAAATTCATCCTCACAAGAAATTCCAATGCTGCGTCCCGGTGACCGAAGCCTGCTGGAACGATTCTGCCGCACTTGCTCTGCGCGGGAGCACAGCATCCCCTGAATGCGCAAACCGATCCGTTGAAAAAGCTAAGGGCGAGGGTTTGTGGCGACTGCCGGATCACGGCGCGGAAGCGGCGCCTGATTCCCGGTCACCGCTTCAATTTCCAGAAGCACCTGGGCCGCCTCGTTCTCCAGGGCATCCCTCATCTGCTCGTAATCCTGCTCCGCGTACTTCCCCGCACGGTTCTCAAACTTCAGATCGCGCAGATTGTCATAGATCGAGTCGCGGCGCTCGAGCAACTGGTCCAGTTGCGAGCGGTGCGGCGCCGAATCGCCCGGGTCCGGCTCAATCCAGAATACGAAAATAATCGCCGCGAGCGTCAGTGCCAGGCACGCCGAAACCATGACGGCATCGGGAAAAACGATCATGGCGAAGGGAGCGGGCATCAATCCTCGGTCTCGCGCTCGACCTGCTCGCGCGCGCGCTTCATCTGGATATCGCGCAGTTCGGAAGCAGATGTCGCGGCGCTTACCGGCGCGGCGGAAGCGGTGGCGAGTCTGGCAATGTCACGCTGCCGCCACATGCGGATCAGCACGATCACAATGCCGAGCCCCAGCACGAACGCCACGCCGGGAATATACCACGCAATGCTGTTGAAACCCGTGGTCGGGGGCGAGCTCAATACTTTTTCGCCGTATTCCTGAACAAAATCCTGAATGATCAGGGAATCCGACTCCCCCTTGGCCACGTGCGCGTCCAATTCCTTCAGCATCGGCCCGGAGGAGGGACAGTTGATGTGGTTGCACTGCGTTAGGATCTGGCCGCAGCCGCACATGCACATCAGCTTTGCGCCCAGGGCTTTTGCTCGGTCCGTCTTCTGCGCGTCCACATGCAGGGGTACCATCGCGCAGGCAAGCCCCACGAATGCGGCACAAACGATCGCGAGTCGGTGGTGTTTAGTCATGTTCACTCGGTAGCTGCGAACGGGCCGAATACGGCACGCGTGCAGGGTGCGCGCTTCCGGGCGTGGGCGCGCCTGCACCCGCTGTTGCCGCAGACAGCACCAGACCTGCCTGCCGGTTCGGCAGCAGCGCCAGTATCGTTCCTAGAACAACCACCACTCCGCCCAGCCAGATCCATTTCACCAGCGGATTCAAGTAGGCGTGAATCACCGGGAGATTCGTGTCCGGATTGGTGCCGGCAAAGACGACGTAGAGGTCTTCCTTGAGCGTCGAGGAGATCGCCACCATCGTGCCGGACTCCTGATTGGACGGATAAAAGCGGCGCGTCGGGTAGAGCATCATGACGGAACGCCCGTCCCGGTCCACGTCAATGGTGGCGCGTTCGGCGGAATAATTCGGCTGCTGTTCGGAATCGAAGTTCTGGAGATGCAGGCGGTACGGGCCAATCGTCATGACCGATCCGGCCGACATGTCCATCTGCTTGTCCTGATTGAATGCCTGGCCGGAAATGCCGATAAACACGAGCACCATGCCGAAATGCACGACGTATCCGCCGTATCGCCGCGTGTTCCGCATGGTGAGCTGCGAGACGGAGGAAAAAATATTGGATTTGGTGCGCGCCGAGATCACGCGCGCCCCGCGATAAAATTCAGAGATAATCGTAAGCGTTACGAAGACTCCGAGCAGCAGGCACAGTGTCACGTAAAACTCGCGCAGTCCCAGCGCCACCGCAATGGCCGCGGCCAGCACTCCGCCCGCCAGCGGTATTCCGAAATTCTTGCGCAGACTTTCCACCGATGTCTTCCGCCAGGCCAAAAGCGGGCCCACACCAGTCAGAAACAACAGAAACATCGCGATGGGAATATTGACGCGGTTGAAAAATGGAGGCCCGACGCTGATCTTCGATCCGCGGACCGCTTCCGAGAGCACCGGGAAGAGCGTTCCCGCCAGAACCGCGACACAGGCGACCAGCAGGATCAGGTTGTTGAACAGGAAACTGGACTCCCGAGAAAGCATCGAGTCCAGCTGGTTGTCGCTTCGCAGATAGTCGCGATTCTTTAAGTACGCCGCCAGGCAGACGATGATCACAAGCAGCAGAAAGCCCCAGAACCAGTGGCCGATACTGGATTCGGCAAAAGCGTGGACCGAATTGACCGCCCCGCTGCGCGTCAGCGAAGTTCCCAGCATACAGAGAATAAACGTAAGAAATACCAACCAGACGTTCCACACCCTCATCATCCCGCGTTTTTCCTGCATGATGACTGAATGCAGAAACGCCGTCCCGGTCAGCCACGGCATCAGCGACGCATTTTCAACCGGGTCCCAGCCCCAGTAACCGCCCCAGCCCAGCACCGCATACGCCCAATGCGCGCCCAGCAGGATTCCCGCGGACTGAAACGCCCAGGCGATCATGGTCCACCGGCGCGTCAGGTGAATCCACTTCTCTCCCGGGTACCGCCCCAGCAGTGCGGCCAGGGCAAACGCAAACGGAATCGTGAATCCGGTATAACCCGAATAGAGGGTGGGGGGATGAATCGCCATCTCCGGATATTGCAGCAACGGGTTCAGGCCGCTTCCATCGGCGCGCGACACCAGGTGCAGAATCCCGTGGCCACCGGCTCCCGCAAACACCTGATAAGGGCTGGCCACAAAATTATTCAGCGTCAGAAAGAAAATCTGCACGCCCGCCAGGACCACTCCGACGTAGGGCATCAATTCGGGATGCTTTCCCCGATACGTGAAAAGGACGGAAAAAACGTAGATCGAAAGCAGGAAGCTCCAGAACAACAAAGAGCCTTCCTGGCCCGACCAGAGAGCGGAGAGCTTGTAATACGGGGAAAGGGCCCGGTTGCTGTGCTCGGCCACATAGACCATCGAAAAGTTGTCGGTGAAAAACAGGTAGACCAGGCTGGCGGTTCCGAACCAGATCAGAACGCAAACCGCGAATCCCGCATTGCGAGCGGATTTGATGAGGGCGGGACGCCGCGTGATAATCGCCGCGATCCCTCCGAAAATCGCATACACGGCGAAGGCAAACGCCAGTAGTAATGAGTAAGAACCGAATAGGTCCAACTTAGATCCTCGATCCCAATTTGATCAGCCCAACTCCACCAAACCTTTTAACTCTTCGAGTTGCCATTCCCGCTTGACGGTTGAGTCGGAATGGGGGCCGCCTCATATTTGGACGCGCACTTGGCCTGCAGCGTCTCGGCAACAAATCGTCCATCCGGCTCCACTTTCCCTTCGACCAGGCATTGCGCGCCGTCCTTGAAGGTGTCGGGGAGCGGATCGGTTCCCACGTAACTTACGGGAAGGGTCTTGCCTTGCTCCACCAGGACAAAGTCGATGCGCCCGGAATAATGCTTGATTGATCCGGCCTGCACATCGCCGCCGACACGCAGGCGCTGGTGCAGGGCCGAGCCGCTCAAAGTGGGGATTTCGGATATTGTGTGGTAGTAGGTCTTGCTTTGCTGCGCTCCCACATAGGCCAGGCAAGAAATCGTTACGATGATGATCCCCGCTCCGATGGCAAACTTCGGCTTGATTCTCATTGCCTTCCCTCCCGCATGATCAATCCCCTACGGCCACCCAAGTCAAATTCTATCATACCCCGAACCGGGATTTTCGTCAGTTCCCCGAGTCGATAATGCCGCCTGTAATCTTGCTCTTGCGGAGAAGTCGTCCGTTTTCGGGATCACCCATGGCCGACCGCCATCCTGCAACAGCATCGGACCCAGACCGGCCTGCTCCAGGACCCCAAGCAACGGGGCGGCGGCGGTTCCCAGGACCGCAACGCGCTTCGGCCTATAATTGAAGCGGATTCGGCGAACAAGCGTCTGCCCGAGGGAGGAAATCGCCGTCGTTACGCGATCCGTGTCCGGCGGGATCGGACATTCCGACAGACAGGCGAGATAGTAGCCCCGATGCTGAAACTCAGCCAGCCTGGACGCATCGCTCTCAGGAGCGGATTTTTCCACGCCCGCGCCGATTCCAACCGCATCCATAAACGCTTCAAAATATGCTTTCGATCCCGCAGGAGCGTAGAAATCGTCTTCCGGTTCAGGAAGCGGCGCCAGGGCTACGAAAAGCACGGCGATATGTACGGGGCGAAAGCGGGTGGAAAGCTCCAACCGGGCCAGGCGCCCGGCAATATGCTCGGCAGATGCGGGCAGGCCGCATCCGTCGCACACAACCGCACTAGCAATCTTTTCCATCTGCTTCAAATATCCTACAGCAACTCGCGGAGCGAATGTACGGGAAACAAAGAAAAGTCCGATGGCGGGCAGGGCGCGGTGACGGTTGCGAATGCCGATCTGTACAGAAGTGAGCAGGAATAGAGCTGCCCGCAGGGTGGGCTTCTCGGGCTGAAACTGAAACTACTTGCCCAGTTTTTTCAGGAGGCAATACTTCAATTCGGGGCTGATGTCGGTGATTTCCATGCCGGCGCTCACCAGGAACTTGCAGCTGAGCATGTCGTGAGTCTTGTCTTCGTCCGTAAGTTTTCCCGTCACGCGGCAGTATTGGCAATCCTGGTTCCAGCAGAATCGTCCGTAAGGGATGGTTTCCGGACTGATGTATTGGAGGCAACGGAGAATCGTGTTTTTTTCCGGAACTTCAAACGATTTCCCCAGGATCTTGATTTCCACCAGGCGCTCGTAGGGGCGAAAAACCTGGTTTGTTCCATCCGTTGCGGGTGTTTCCCGCACTTGCGCTTCCGTTTGCTTTGACATGAGAGACCCGTCTCCGTTCATCCAGACTAGACGAGATATCGCATGGCAACAATGAGGATGCGCGGCTCTGGTGCTAATCCGGCAATGCCGCTTTGGAGTCTTCTGGTGGGGGCAAGCTGCCCCTTCCGGTGAAGGCAGGGGCCCAGCCGCAGAGTTCAGCCTGGGGGCAAACCGCTTGCGGAAAGCGAGCCGGTCAAGATCGAGCGGCCTCGAAAAACAGTCCCATGCGGCGGAATTTCAGGTAGCGGCGCTCCAGCAGTTCGGTGCGCGGAAGCGCCAGAAGATCGTGGAGGCAGCGGTCCAGAACGCGGTCCAGCGATGCCGCCGAGGCTTCGTAATCCATGTGCGCGCCTCCTTCCGGCTCGGGAATAATTTCGTCGATAATTCCAAGTTCGTTCAGGTCCCGGGCGGTTATCTTCAGGGCTTCGGCCGCGACTTCGGCTTTGGTCGCGTCGCGCCAGAGAATCGATGCGCAGCCCTCGGGGGAAATGACCGAGTACACGGAATTCTCAAGCATGTTGACGCGATCGCCGACGGCGATGGCCAGCGCGCCGCCCGAGCCGCCCTCTCCGGTAATCGTCACCACGATGGGCACGGGAAGCCGGGACATCTCGCGCAGATTTCTGGCAATGGCTTCGGCCTGACCGCGTTCCTCGGCGTTGATTCCTGGATAGGCTCCCGGGGTATCGATAAACGTGAAGACCGGGCGGCCAAACTTCGCGGCCAGCTGCATGACGCGCAGGGCCTTGCGGTAGCCCTCGGGCTTGGCTTGTCCAAAATTCAGCGCCACTCGTTGTTTGATGTCGCGGCCCTTCTGCTGGCCGATGACCACCACCGGACGGCCGTGATACTTGGCAAATCCGGCGATCATCGCGGCATCGTCCCCGAACGCCCTGTCTCCATGCAATTCATGGAAATCTTCAAACAGCAGGCGGACATAGTCCATCATGTACGGCCGCTGAGGATGGCGCGCCAGGAGCGTGCGCTGCCAGGCGCCCAGATGCTCGTAAAACTCGCGGCGCAGATCGGTGACTTCGCTGCGGAGCCGCTCCAGATCGCCGGGCGGGATGTCCGGCTTGGCGAGGCGTTCCAAGTCGTCGACCTGGCGCCGAAGTTTTTCGAGTTCGTCTTTCCGGGAATCGTGTTTCATGTTTTTGCGCAACGCGATCGGTCCCTATCTGTTCCGAAGACTCGGATGGGTGGATCGTAACTCAAGTGGCACAACAATTCGCGGGTTTTTTTTCACGCCGCCGGCGCCTTGCCGCCATCGGGTTGACTGGTTGATCCGTCCCTGACCAGTGAAACACACCGCCGGGCCACGGCACCATCCGCGCCAAGTGTGTCGTAGGGCAAGGTTGCCGGATTCTAATCCACATAGATCGTCATCCATCTAGGCACGGGCTTCCAGGCGCGCCGCATTTTCGCCGCACAGCTTGCAGATCTCTCGAACCAGTTCCTGGTCGGCTTTCACGCGCTGATTGGCACGCAGCGTGGCCACGGCGCCCTCGGAGGAAATCAAATCGAAGGCCACCGAGCACGAACCGGGATGACTGGCGAACAGCCGCTTCAATTCATCCAGGGCGCGCGCATCGATCGCCGCCATATCCACACGGACGCGCAACAGGCTGGGCGGGCGCCGCCCCATGTCTTCCAGCCGCCGCGCGTCCATCACGGCAAGGCGCGTGCCGGCCTCTTCCACGTTCACGCGCCCTTTCAGGATTAACGGCGCGTTGCTCTTGAAAATGGATTCCAGGCGGCCAAACGATTCCGGAAACGCCAGAACTTCCAGCACTCCGGTGGTGTCCTGCAGCGTTAGAATTCCCCAGCGGGCGCCTTTGCGCGATCGCATGCTACGCATAGAGATCACAATACCGGCAACCGCGATTTCTTCCCCGTTTCGCCGGCCTTCGACCCCCGCCAGGTCAACCGCTTTCAGCTCCGCAAGCAGCGCCGCGTATTTCGAAAGAGGATGTCCGGAAATGTAGAAACCCACGGTAGAAAATTCCGAAGAGAGCATCTCGTGTTCAGGCCACTCTTCCAGGTCCGGCAAGGGTTCCTCGGCGGGCTGGGCTGCGGCCGCCGCGCCGCCGAACAGTCCGTGCTGGCCGGTGGCCTTTTCGCGCTGGCGGCGCTGCGCGCGCTCCATGGCCCGGTCAATGACGGCAAACATCTGGGAGCGGCGGGCGCCAATGGAATCCATCGCGCCGGACTTGATCAGGCTTTCCAAAACCCTGCGGTTGAGCAGGCGCGGATCGATGTGATCGCAGAACTGGTAAATCGAATGGAAACGTCCCAGCTCGGTGCGCGCTTCGAGAATTCCCTTCACCGTATTCTCGCCGACGTTTTTGATGGCGCGCAATCCGAAACGAATGGCCTCGCCGACGGGCGTGAAATCCAGGTCGCTGGAATTCACGTCGGGCGGGAGCACCGTGATGCCCATGCCGCGGGCCTCGTTGATATATTTCACCACCTTCTCGGTGTTCCCGGTTTCCGAGGTGAGCAGGGCGGCCATGAATTCCACCGGATAGTGGGTCTTCAGGTACGCAGTCTGGTAGGCTAGCAGGGCATATGCGCAGGAATGGGATTTGTTGAATCCGTATCCCGCGAATTCCGCCATGAGATCGAAAATCTTTCCGGCCTTTTTCGCCGGAACCTTTCTGGCGGCACATCCGGCCAGGAATTTTTCCCGCTGCGCGGCCATTTCGTCCCGGTTTTTCTTGCCCATCGCGCGCCGCAAGATGTCCGCTTCCCCGAGCGAGAATCCGGCCAGGCGATTGGCAATCTGCATGACTTGTTCCTGATACAGAATGACGCCGTAGGTTTCCTCGAGAATTTCCTTCAGCTCGGGTAGATCGTAGGCGACCTTCTTCTTTCCGTGCTTGCGATTGATGAAGTCGTCGATCATGCCGCCCTGGATGGGGCCGGGGCGGTACAGGGCGTTAAGGGCTGTCAGGTCTTCCAGGCGCGTCGGCTGGTAGCGGCGCAGGATGTCCCGCATGCCGTGGGATTCGAACTGGAAAATGGCCGTGGTTTCTCCGCGGGCAAACAGCTTGTAGGTCGCCTCGTCATCCAGCGGAAGCGTTCCAAGGTCCACATCGACATTCGCGATTCTGCCGGACCATGTGTACGGCGTCATCGAGAACGGTCAGCGTGGTCAGGCCGAGGAAATCCATTTTCAGCAGGCCGATATGCTCCAGCCCCTTCATGTCATATTGCGTCGTGATTTCATCCCGGTTGGACTTGTACAGGGGAACGATATTGCTGAGCGGTTCGGGGGAAATCACCACGCCGGCGGCGTGCGTGGAGGCGTGCCGCGCGAGCCCTTCCAGCCGCTTGGCGACTTCCATCATGTCGGTGTAGCGCGGGTCGCTGCCGATCTGGGTTTTCAGTTGCGGCGACTGCTGCAGCGCTTCGTCCAGCGTGATGTTGAGCTGGTTCGGAATGAGCTTGGCGATGCGGTCCACCTCCCCGTAGGGAAGGTCCATGGCGCGGCCCACGTCCTTCAGCGCGGCTTTTGCCGCCATGGTGCCGAACGTGATGATCTGCGCGACGTTGGCGCGCCCGTATTTCCCGGTGACGTACTCGATGACGTCGCCGCGCCGCCGCATGCAGAAATCGATGTCGATATCGGGCATGGACACGCGTTCCGGGTTCAAAAACCGCTCGAACAGCAAGTCGTATTGCAGCGGATCGACGTCGGTAATCTGCAGGGCGTAGCTGACCAGGCTGCCGGCAGCGGAGCCGCGGCCCGGTCCCACGGGGATTCCCTGCGACCGGGCATGGCGAATGAAGTCCCAGACGATCAGGAAATATCCAACATACTTCATTTGCTGGATGATTCGGATTTCATTCGACAGGCGAGCTTCATATTCCGCCATCGTTTTCCGAAGCAGCCCGCGCTTGGCGCGCTCCTCCAGAACGATCGCGCGCGATGCGAAGCCCTCGCGCACGACGGCTTCGAAATACGTGTCGAGGGTGTGGCCCTCGGGAACCTGGAAATCCGGAAATGAATTCCGGACGGCTTCGATCTTTACATTGCAGCGTTCAGCAATCGCCACGGTGCGTTCCATGGCTTCGGGGAGTTCGCCGAATACCTGCGCCATTTCTTCCGCCGTCTTGAAGAAAAACTGGTCGGTGGCGAACTTCATGCGATGCGCGTCGCTCATCGTCTTGCCAGTTTGAATGCAGAGCAGCACTTCCTGCGCGTGGGCGTCGGAATGGGTCAGGTAGTGGCAATCGTTGGTGGCCACCAGGGGAATTCCGGTTTCGCGCGACAGGCTCACGATCTGCGGGTTGACGCGCTTTTCGATTTCCAGGCCCTGGTCCTGAATTTCCAGAAAGAAGTTCCCCTTGCCGAAGATGTCGCGCAGGCGATAGGCCGCTTCGCGCGCCTGGTCGGGGCGCTCTTCCACCAGATTTTCGGTTACCGCCCCGCGCAGGCAGGCCGACAAGGCGATCAGCCCGGCGCTGTGCTTGGCCAGAAGGTCGTAATCGATGCGAGGCTTGTAATAGAAGCCTTCCAGGTAACCGGTGGAAACCAGCTTCACCAGATTGCGGTAGCCTTCGGCGTTTTCGCAGAGCAAAACGAGGTGATTGTTGCCGCGATGCCCGGGCTCGGCGGCGGATTTGGAATGGCCATTGGCAGCGTCGCGTTGCGAGGATTCGCCGCGGTCGTGCCGGCTTCCCTTGGCGACGTATACTTCGCATCCAATGATCGGTTTGACGCCGCGCGTTGTAGCCGTGCGATAGAAGGATTCCGCAGCGAACAGATTGCCGTGATCGGTGACGGCAACAGCCGGCATTTTCCGGCGGGCGGCTTCGTCGACAACTTCCTCGAGGTCGCAAGCTCCGTCCAGAAGACTGTAATCCGTGTGCAGATGCAGGTGAACGAACCTGGGAGTTTGCATGCCGAAGGCTATTCTAATCGGGCGCGCGGCTTTTGGCTACGCCCCGATTCAGCAATCTGCAGAAACAGGAGAATGCCTCATTTTTTGCCGCGGCGCGGTTTTCCTTTCCGATTTTGTTTCGACGATGCCTTTTTGAACGTTTTCTTGTGAACGGTTTTTTTCGCCCGGGTTTTTGCGGACGGCGATTTCGCCGCGCGCGCCGGCCTGCTGGATTTCGGGGGCTTGGCCGGCGGCGGCGTCTGGGGGCCGGGGCCGGAATCCGCGGTTCCCTTTTTCTTGGGTTTTTCCGGCTTCTTTTTTTCTTCTATTTTTTTCGGGGGCTCCTTAATGCCCGCTAGTTTCCGGAGCAGCTTGGGGTGATCCTCGGGCTTGCGCGCGCGGCCCATGAGTTGCGCCTGAAAGAAATCCTCCAGGACTTTATCAAACTGGGGGCCGTGTTCGAGTCCGATCAGATCCAGTTCCGCGGCCACCCCGGGCAGGGCCTGGCGCAGCGGCTTCCATTTATTCAAATAAGCTTTAATCTTGCTCACGGCTTTTCCGTTGGAGGATTCGGCCAGGATGTGCGCCAGCATGTCCAGCGGGGCTTTCTCCAGATAGGCGTAGGCATCGCGCACCGACGCGGTCTTGGGCCCTGCCAGCAGCTTCACCACCTTCGCCGACTCCGATTCCAGATCCTGCACCGCGCGCAATTCCTCCGGGCGCAGGGACATGCGGGCAAGCACGGCGCGACGATCCCGGTCGACCAGGCGGCCCAGAACGGCCACGGCCATGGGTGCAAACAGCCGGGGCCGCAAACCTGCCGATACCATATCTTCGCGGACTCGCGTGATGCGTTGGATCGCCTCATAGTCCGGACGCCGCTTGGCAAGCTTCGGGTGCAACACGCCCAGCAGCCCGTGGGATTCCCAGGACTTGAGAATGGCCCCGGGATTTTCCTCCCGCACGACGTGCCGCAGTTCGATTCCCGCGTCTTCCGCCGAAATCGTGTTCTGCAGTCCCCGCTCCATGGCGAGCTTGAACCACTCCGCCGTGCGGGAATCCAAAGCAAAGCCCATGCGGGCCGCATAACGCAACGCCCGGAGCAGCCGCACCGGCTGGTTGGTAAAACTGTGAATGCTGAGAGCGCGAATCTCGCGGCGTTCCAGATCGGCCAGGCCGTTGGTTGGATCGAGCAACAATCCCCGGGAGTTCGCGTTCAAGGAAATGGCGATGGCATTGATGGAGAAATCCCTGCGTCTCAGGTCGTCCATAATGGTCGAGAAACGCGCCACGAATTTTGCCCCGGGGTGCTGATAAACCTCTTCCCGGGCCGCCGAGATGCTGGCGTCGACTTCGCCGGCAAGAATCAATTCCACGCTGCGCAGCGCCTCGTCTTCGCCGGTTACCCGTGCACCTCCCTTCTCCAGCTCGCGAACGACGCGCGACGGATTGCCTTCGATCGTGAAGTCCAGATCGCGGATGGGCATTCCGGAGATCATGTCGCGAACCGCGCCTCCCACGAGATAGAGATTCGTTTCTGCGGAGATGGCGAGTTCTTGAATGCGAAGCAGTGCGGCCCGTTGTTCCGGGGAGAGCCGGCTTTCCAACTGATACATGTAATCAGGCATGCGTATCCTGTCTTCGGCCGGGGACGCTTTGCGGAATTGCAGGTCCCCGCAGCCGATCGAATTTTTGGCGCCACGGGCGATTCGCCGTGGATCGTATGTTGGCCTTCACGCGCGGGGGTGATGCGCTTTATAGACTTGTTTCAAGCGCTCCTCGACCACGTGCGTGTAAATCTGAGTCGTGGAAATATCCGCATGGCCCAGCATGAGCTGGACCGAGCGAAGATCCGCGCCTCCTTCCAGCAGGTGCGTGGCAAAACTGTGACGCAGTTTATGTGGAGTCAGTCGTCCACGCAAACCCAATTGAACCCCATAATCGTGCATGATCTTCCATATGCTGATGCGGCTCAGCCTCCGGCCGTTTCGCGCCAGGAAAAGCACCTGGTTGTGCGGCGGAGGGCTCCCCGGCCTGGCAAATTGAGGGCGCGACAATTTCAGGTATTCTTCCACTGCCGCAATCGCCTTGCGTCCGATGGGAACGAGGCGTTCCTTGTCCCCTTTTCCGATGCAACGCACGCAGCCCATCCGCGTATCCACATCGGCAATTCTCAGATTCAGCAGTTCGGAAACGCGCAGGCCCGTCGAATATAGAACTTCCAGCATGGCCCGGTCCCGCAACCCGATCGGCGTAGCCACATTCGGAGCAGCCAGCAGCTTGTCGACCTCGTCCACACGGAGATAGGTGGGAAGGCTGTGCCGGATTTTGGGGGACTCCAGATTCTCGGTCGGGTCGATTCGAACCATTTCCTCCATCAGCGCAAATTTATACAGGCCACGAAGGGACACTAAATAACGGGCCACCGACCTGCTGTCCATCTTTTCCTTATACAAGCTGGAAAGAAAATCGACGATATCTTCGCGATTCACGTCCGCGACGTGGTGTTTTCGACGCTTCGCCAGAAACGCTGAAAATCGCTTCAGATCCCGCCCGTAGGCCAGGATCGTATTCTGCGCCAAGCCTTTCTCGACGCGCATATAGCTCAAAAACACGTGAATTGTAGTTTCCATTATGTCTACCCGGTTAGACCGGCATGGCCGGCCCCCCTCGTGGTCCCCCCTGGTTCCTGTGAAACGCAAAGCCGTATACCTCGCTGATCTCGTCACAGCGCAACAGCCAGGCGAGGCCCAGGTAGGTTAGCGTGGCGGAGAGAATCAGGCCCACAAACACCGCCAGCCGCGGAAGAAAATGGACGATCATGTCGAAATGCGAGTATTGCAGCGTGCTCCAGCACACAATCCCCATCACTGCGGCACACAGCGAGATCTTCCCCATCGAGGCCAGGATTTCTTGCGTCCCCAGGCGTCCAAACCTCAGGCGGAAAATAACAAATAGCACCGAAACATTAAAATATCCAGCCAGCGCGCTGGCCAGCGGGGGGCCTCCATTCTTGAACTTCGCGAAAAAATAAAATAGAAAAATCAGATTCAACGCGATATTGACGACCAGCGTGAACATCGCCACTCGCACCGGGGTGCGCGTATCCTGCGTCGCATAGAATGCCGGCACGATCAGCTTCACGGCCGCGAACGCCGGCAACCCCATCGAATAATACAGCAATGCGCGCGCCGTCAGACGCGTTGATTCCGCGACGAACAATCCGTGCTGGAAAAGGACCTGCACAATCGGCTCCCGCAGGATGACTAGCCCTACCGCCGCTGGAATCGTGATAAACGATACGATGCGCATGGAAAAAACGAAGGTCTTCTTCATCCCGTCGTGATCGCCGGCCGAAGCCTGATGCGACATCATCGGCAGGACCGCCGTGGCGATGGCGATCGCATACCCGCCCAGCACCAGTTCGGTCACGCGGTCGGCCACATACAGCGAAACCAGACTCCCCTCCGGCATGATCTTGGCATTCGCAAAAATCGTGTCTACCAGCAGGTTGACCTGGGCGATCCCGATTCCCAGAAACCCGGGCACCATCAGTTTTGCGACGCGCCGCACTCCCGGATCTGTAAACGATACGCCAAACCGGAAACTCATTCCCCGGCGCACCAGTTGCGGCACCTGCAGGAAAAATTGAAATATACCACCGATGAGCACGCCGACGGCCAGGGCCGCCGCGGGGCTGGAAAAATGTTTCCATACGGCCGCCACGGAGAAGACGATAAACGAGATGTTGAGCAAAATCGGAGTCGCTGCCGGCAACCCAAAGATGTGAAAGCAGTTCAGAATCGCCATCGCCAGGGCCGCCATGCCGATGAACAGAATGTACGGAAACATCAGGCGATTCAGATAGATGGCTTCCACCTGCACCTGATTCTTTCCGAACATGGAGAACATGCGGACCGCCAGCGGAGAAAAAATCACACCCAATACGGTCAGCGCCGCCAGAACGATCGAAAATGTCCAGAACAGCCGGTTCGCGAATGCCCAGGTCTCTTCCCTGGACCGATTCCGCATGTAATCGGTAAACACGGGAATGAACGATGCGGTCATCGACCCTTCCCCCACCAGGCGGCGAAGGATACTGGGAATGCGGTAGGCCAGGATAAATGAATCGGCGATGCCCGTGGTGCCCAGCAGCAACGTCAAGCGCTGGTCCCGGACATATCCGAGGATTCGACTGACGACCGTGATGATGCTGATGATAGAAGCAGACTTGAGAATCTGCCTCTTATGCGTGGTAGTATCGGTCAAAAGATCGAGGCTCCCATCTTAGCCTCAGTCTAAACCTTTGATAAATATACACTTGACAGCAAAAGATTGCTTAACATAACATACCTGCCGTTGACTCGCAAGGCCTGTAGCGCGGGTCCGTTTCCGTGAAACCACGCACCCCAGCCTCTACGCACAAAAAAGTTGTCGTGCTCCTGCTCGACCGTACCCGCTACCGCGGATACCTGAATCCCGCTCGCCTGGGTGAAGCGGAAACCATGGAATTGCTCACGCAAGAAGGCGAACACCGAAATTTCGCCCTCAAAGACGTGCGCAGCATCTACTTCGTGCGCGAATTTACCGACAGCTTCGAACCCGAACGAAAAGCGTTTTTGTCCCGGCCGAAGTTGGACGGCCTGTGGGTCCGTCTAAAGTTCCAGGACGGCGACACGATCGAAGGCGTCGTACCCAACGATCTGCTATCCCTTCTGGATCGAGGCGTTCAAATCACCCCGCCCGATCTGCACGGAACAACCCTCCGCATCTTCATTCCGCGTACTGCCCTGGTCGAAATGACGGTTCTCGGGGTCGTGGGGATTGCCCGGCGCAAGCCTGCCGCGCCCGCACAGCCGGGCCTTTTCAACGAATAGCCCATACTTTCATTGGGAACGGTTCAGATGGTCGGGGTTGTTTCCACTTGTTTTTCGCATGGAGCAGGCGCGAGTGTGATCAATTTTGCACAGACAAGCCTGTCCGCCTCTCCTAACATGAAGCTTGGCATGCAGATTTAGGCGACCGCGGCAGTTGGTGCGAGTGTGCAGCAGGTTCATGCAGGCCGCAAGCGAATTGGAGTTACCTGTGTTGCTTGTAATTGTCGTCGTTGCGCTGCTGGCCGGTGGTATCTGGGCCTGCTACAGATATGCAAGCGGGGGCAGTGGCAGGGGCATCGGGGTGGTGGGAACGGCTTTCATCATCGCGTTGTTCTTGTACCTGTTTGGCGGATTGCGGCTATAAGAAAATATTCAACGAAAGAATTTTAAATTACCCCGAAAACGGAAAAGATCAGAAAAGAATTGCGACCAGGGAGAAAATCATGTCAACCGAAGAGATCAAGAAATGCGCTCACCCATCCTGCTCCTGCACGCACGTGACCGGCGAATACTGCAGCGCGCAATGTGCCGCGGTGGAAAAGATTCCGGACATCGATTGCCGGTGCGGTCATCCGGGCTGCAAAGGCCAGGCACACTAGAACCCGGGCTCCTGCCGGGTTTTCGCAGGCGCAAAGCGGACAAAACCTGCTTCGCCGTGGTCAGGCGATCCGTCCGCACGATGGCATCCTCATTCCGGCACCGTCACGAATTGACTCGCGTCGAGAAATCGCGATTGCGTTTCCCCTCAGGGCTAACTCCACAGCTCACCCCCACAGCTAAATTTCAGACATCCCCGGGAATGTTGTACAGTGAGCGGCGTGCCTGCGGCGTGAAACTCCACCCGCCGGAATGCGCTATGCATATCAAGGAGAGGGATCCATGAAACTCGGCGAACTGGCCGCGCGGCTCGGCTGCACACTCGAGGGAGACGCACAAATCGAAATCCACGGCGTCGCGGGCATCGAACAGGCGCGCCCCGGCCAGGTGACTTTCCTTTCCAATCCCCGGTACTCCCGGGAATTGGCCAGGACGGGCGCTTCGGCCGTGCTGGTGGATCACAAGGCCGTAATCCAGCGGGAACCCGGACTGCCACCTGTCTGCGCGCTGCGCTCCGGGAATCCGTACCTGGATTTTGCGCGCGCCATCGAGTTCTTTCATGTCGCCTCTCCCTACGCGCCGGGAATTCATCCCACTGCGGTGGTGGCAAAAACCGCCAGGATTGGCGAAGGTTCGCACATCGGTCCGCATTGCTTCGTGGATGAGGGCGTGGAAATAGGACGAAACGCCGTGCTGCACAGCCTGGTGACGATTTATCGGAACACGCGCATCGGCGATGATTTTCTGGCGCATTCCCAGACCGTGGTCCGGGAAAACTGCACGATTGGTCATCGCGTGATTTTGCAGAACGGCGTGGTGATTGGGGGCGACGGATTCGGGTTTGCCAAGCGCTCGGACGGCCGCTGGCACAAAATTCTGCAGCTTGCGCCGGTGGTGATCGAAGACGACGTCGAAATTCAGGCCAATTCCTGCATCGATCGCGCGACCGTCGGCGAAACGCGGATCCGCAGGGGCGCCAAAATCGATGACCTGGTGCTTGTGGGCCACGCCTGTGAGGTTGGCGAAGATGCCATCCTGTGCGGGCAGGTGGGCCTTGCGGGATCCACACGCGTGGGAAACAGGGCCATCCTGGCGGGGCAAGTGGGCTCGGCGGGCCATCTGGATATCGGCGACGGCGCCGTCATCACGGCGCAGAGCGGAATGCACCTGGACGTTCCTGCCGGCGCCGTGCGCTCCGGTTCGCCGGTGATGGACAACAAACTGTATTTGAAGGTGATTGCGGCGCTCAAGCGGCTGCCGGAAATGCAGAAGACGTTGCGGAGACAGGCTGGAGAAATTGGACCCTTGAAGGGGAATGAAAAATAACCTGGCGTACTCAACCAGGCTGGATTGCCGCAAAAAGCAGGTGAGCCAGCTTGTAGCGTGCCGATCTTGCCTATGGAAGCGGTTTCTGGTCCTCGGGCAACTCCGCGGCAATCGCGGCGTGCACGCGCCTGGCAAGCTCATCCCGGCGATCGATCGTGTAGCCGGCGGCATCAACCGGCTTCCCGAATTTCACGGTCACCTTGCCCGCACGGATCACCAGCGACTTCTTCTTCATGACCAGGTGCGCTCCCGAGCAGATCACCGGAACGATGGGGACGCCCGCTTCAATCGCCATGACGAACGCTCCCTTCTTGAACTGCTGCAGGCGTCCATCGGGGCTGCGCGTTCCCTCCGGATACACCAGAAAGGAGAAACCCTGATTCATATATTCGACGGCTTGCTTGACGCTGGCCAGCGCCGCGTCGCGGTTGCCCCGATCCACGGGAACGAACTTCGCCAGGCGAAATGCATACCCCACAATGGGTATGTCAAACAGCGATTTCCGGCCAAAAATGGCCAGGCGCCGGGGAATGGCGCCCACAATGGCGGCCGCGTCCGCATTGCTGGTATGGTTTGCGGCGAACATGCATACGCCCGCCGGGATGTTCTCGCGTCCCTCCACGCACACTTTCATACCCACCGCGCGTGTGATGAAGACCACACCCTTCACGCCCACCCAGTACATCAACGTCGCTGAACGCGTGATGAGCGTTAACAGGATCAGCGGCGGTCCCAGCACGAGCGTATAAAGGCTCAAAAATACGGCGACGATTGTGGTGCGAATCATTCTTGAGGTTCCGTCGTACCGAGTAAGATGCCTTCCCGGATGCGCCGCTGCTTTTCCGTGATATCCCGCAATTCATAAACCCGAACCTTCGAGTCCCCGTGCTGCCGCGCCGTTCCCCGAAGGCCCAGTCCCGCCCGGCCCAGAAGCTCTGCAAACGGCATCTCATCGGTCCCTGCAACGTAGCGCGCAAAAAAATCCTTCAGGTCCGCGTTCGCGGAGGGGTCTTTTGTGCGAATGACCTGCTCGGCCACCGCCCGCACGTCCTTGCTTCCCTCATATGGCCTGCCGCGCTGCGCGAACTCCCGGTTGAGCGCGCGCAAAACGTCATCCAGGCTTCCCCGGTTGTCGGTGCGGTCTCGGATCACGATATCCAGCGCCACGCCGACGAGTTGTCCCTTGTTGTAATACGAGATGCTGTCTTCGGGGCGCTTGTAGAGCGGATATTTTTCGAGCCACGCGTCGAGGCTGGATTGCTCGACGCTTTGCCAGAGGTGCGCGGGCCTGGATTCCAGTTCATTGATCTGCCCGGACAGATTGTCGTAGAACTCTTGCGGCGACCACAGCTTGGTTCGCACCAGCGTGTACGCGCCATACGTGTTGGTCACGCCCTCGGCAAACCACAGCGCGCGCGTCCACATTTCTTTTGTGTAATCCACCGGAACGAGCGAACGCGGGCGAATTCGCTTCACGTTCCACGCATGAAAAAATTCATGCGCCGAATAACCTGGCAATTGGTCTGGAAAATCCGCGGCGATCGCCGTGCTGTTATCGTGCTCCATCCCTCCACCGCCGAAATCCGGGCCAACATGAAACAGAAACATGTACTCGCGAAACGGCGCGCCACCCATCAGGGAAACCTGATAGTTCACAATCCGACTGATCTCGTCCATAAGCTTTTTTCTGTCTCCTGCATCGCCGTGGACGACAATTCGTATGGGCCTGCCGCCGGCCTTTATGCGGAATTCCTGATAATCGCTGATTTCAACGGGAGCATCCACCAGGGCGTCGTAACTGGCGGCGCCGTACTCCGCGCCGCTGCCTCCCGCTGGATTTTCAAGGGGATTCAGTTCCACAGCAATGCGCCAGGGAGCGGGAACGTCGTCAAATTCAACTCGCGTATCTTCCGCGCGCCGGTCCGGCACGTAGAGAAGCACCATCGCAAGATTCAGAAATGCGTGGTCCGAATTGAGTTGCGAGGCGAAAGGGCCGGGCTCATCCCAGAAAATCGGATACTTGATCGTGATGGCGCCGCTACCGGTGATTTGCCAGGTTTGCTTGTCCAGTTTCACCAGGGGCAGTTCATGATTCTGTTCATCGAGGGCGGTGACTTGCATGATGTGCGAGGAAAAATCGCGGATTTGATACAGCGCATTCCATGCGGGCATCTGAACGGTAAGCGCGTCGCGCACTCCCGGAACGCGCATGGTCACGGCGAAGATGTGGCGTTCGGGATGAGCCACCGAAACGGTGTAATCGATGGTCGCCCTCGCCGGCCGCGCCAGCAGAAAAAACAACGACAGCAGAATCAGCCGCCACAGGTTTCTCCGGCTGCGTATCATCGCTTCGTCTTCCCTGCCGGGGCGGCGCGTTCCTGGAGTTTTCCAAGAAGTTTGTCGCACAGCCCGTCAAAACTTCCGTTGGACATCACCAGGACCAGGTCTCCGGGTCGGCATTCATCCGCAAGGAAGCCGGCAATCTTATCGGCGCTTTCAAATCCTTCAGCCTTGCGCCCGGCGGAGCGAATCGTTTGCAGGACGCGTTCGGGAGAGAGCCGCTCGTCATCGCCCAGCAGACTGGCGCGGTTCACGGCGCCCAGCACGGCTGCATCGGCCGTGGAAAGCGCGGCGGCCAGATCGGCTTCGAAAACTCTGCGCCGCATGGTGTTGGAACGCGGTTCGAAAATCGCCCATATCCGCCGTCCGGGCCAGCGATGCCGAGCCGCATCGATCGTCACGCGGATGGCCGTGGGATGATGAGCAAAATCATCCACGACCAGCACGCCGGCCGCCTCGCCCTTCACTTCCAGCCGCCGCAGGACACCGCGAAACGTCGCCAACGAGCCTTCGATCGCTTCCCTTTCCACTCCGCGGCCATGCGCAATGGCGATGGCCGAAAGCGCGTTGAGCACGTTGTGCCGCCCGGCCAGTGACATCCTCACCCGTGCCACCTCAGCGCCCCGATACGAAACGCGGAAACGTGTCTCGCCTTCGGTGAATTCCACGTCCCCGGCGAGCCAATCGAAATCCGGCTCAAAACCAAACGTTTCCACCGGACAAAACGCTTTCGATACTGCGCTGCGAACTGTTGGACTCTCTCCCCAGGCCACTATCCGCCCATGCCGGGGGATCAGGTTCACCATGCGGCGAAATTGCAGTTCGATGGCGGCCAGGTCCGCGTAAATATCCGCGTGGTCGAATTCCAGCGACGTGAGGATGACTTCGTCGGGATGGTAGTGCAGAAATTTGGGGGCTTTGTCGAAAAATGCAGAGTCGTACTCGTCCCCTTCGAGAACGAATTCATTTCCGCCGCCCAGGCTGAAGCTGCGGCCGAAGTTTTCGGCCACTCCGCCGATCAGGAAATTGGGGCGGCGCCCCGCATGGTGCAGAATCCACGAAAGCATGGACGTAGTCGTTGTCTTGCCGTGCGTTCCCGTGACCACCAGCGAATCGTGCCCGGGAAGAAAAAACTCCTCCAGGATCTGCGGCAGGGAGCGGTACGTAATTTTCCGGTCCAGCACGTACTCCACTTCCGGATTTCCGCGCGACAACGCGTTCCCGATCACCACGATGTCCGGCGCGGGGTCAAGATTTCCCTCGGAAAAGCCATTGGTCCACCGAATCCCCAAACTTTCCAGCAGCGTGGAAGCGGGTGGATAGACTCCGGCATCCGAGCCGGTCACGCGATGCCCACTTTCGGCCAGCATGCCCGCCAGGGGAGCCATGGCGGCGCCGCCGATTCCGGAAAGATGAAAATGCAAGGGACTCGTCAAGGGCGCACCGCCGGTTCCAGAATGTCCAGACGCCCTTCGCTGGAGGCCTGCAGGCGCGCGCGAACGCCCAGCGGCAGCGTCAACATTGGGCGCGGCGTGTGGCCGACGGCAGCGCCATACACAATCGGGATGCGCAAAGGCCCCAGGATGCGGCGGCAAACTTCACGGACCGTCACACCGCTTCCCTCGGGGGCCTGGCATTCGGGAAATTCCCCGAGCACAATTCCGCGCACGCCTTTGAATTTCCCCGCCTGCGTCAAATGCAGCAGCATCCGATCGAGCTGGTACGGTTTCAATCCCCGGTCCTCCAGCAGCAGAATGCTGCCGCGCGTATCGAGTTCCCACGGGGTTCCGATCGAAGTTTCAATCAGCGTGATGCAACCGCCGAGTAAGGTACCCGAACAGGCGCCGCGGGACATCGTTTCTCCGCGCAGCGGGGTCGACCAGCCGGTATTGGTCGCGGTCATCGCGCACATGAACGTATCGGGATCGTAGCCGCCCGCCGCATTGGCGCCCCCGTCAAACCCGCCCGCCACCAGAGGCCCATAAAACGTGACCCAATGCAGCTTTTGCCACAAGAAAATGTGCACGGAAGTCACATCGCTGAACCCGCAAAAAATCCTGGGCCGCTTCATCCGCGACGTCTTCAGGCCGTCAAGAAGTTCCGCGCTTCCGTACCCGCCACGGGAGCAGAACACGGCCCGAACATCCGGGCGGACCATGGCGTTCTGCAGCGCCGCAAGCCGCGCTTTCAACGGCGCGGAGAAATATCCTTCTGGTTTATGGCAGGCAGGGCTATGACGTGCCGGTTTAAGACCGGTGGTGATATCGATCGTGCGATAGTCCATCCGCTCCAGATTGTCGCATCCTCGCGCGATGCGCTCCGCCTTGGCGGAACTTGCCGGAGCGACGACGGCAATCGTGCTTCCCGGGATGAGCGCCGGCGGCTTGAGAGGTGTGGGCATGGAAATAAACTGCAACGCTGAAGTATACAACGCACCCGGAGCGGAAACGGAATCTCCCCGCAGGGTTTGTTGTTCTGCCTGCAAACAAGTCCGGGCTGCACGCGGCGCAGGCCGTTGTGGTAAGCCTGCACCGCCCGTGCTACATCGTGAATTGCGTCATCTTGTGAAAATGTCTGGCCCGGGCGCTGATTTCCGGGCGCTTGAGTTTGCGCAGTCGGTCCAAGCCGAATTTTTCGACCGTAAAGCTGCCCATCACCGAACCGTAGACCATGGCGCGGCGCAACTCCGCATCGCCCACCCGGGGAACGCTGGCCAGATAGCCCATGAAACCGCCCGCGAAGGTATCGCCCGCGCCGGTGGGGTCGTGCACCTGCTCCAGAGGAAACGCGGGAACGCTGAACGTGCGGTTCTGATGAACCAGCATCGCGCCGTACTCGCCACGCTTGATGACCAGGGCTTTCGGTCCCAGCGTAAAAATATGCCGCGCGGCGAGAAGCAGGTTGTGCTCGTTGGAAAGCTGGCGTGTTTCCGAGTCATTGATCATCAAAATATCGGTGTGCTGGAGCGTTTCCCGGAGTTCCGTGGGCGTCCGTTCGATCCAGTAGTTCATCGTATCCAGAGCCACCACCCTGGGCCGCCGATTCACCTGGTGCAGGACCGAGCGCTGCAGCGTGGGATCGATGTTCGCCAGGAAAATATGGTCGGACGACTTATAGGCGTCCGGCAAAACCGGCTTGAATTCCGCGAAAACATTCAACTCGGTCGCCAGCGTCGTGCGTTCGTTCATGTTATCGCTGTATTTCCCCGCCCAGAAAAACGTTTTCCCGTCGGCGCGTTCCAGGCCCTTGGTGTCCACGCGCCGTCCGCGAAAAATCGACGCGTCCTTCTTCGTGAAATCGTTCCCCACGATTCCCACCAAATTGACGTGCGTGAAAAAGCTTGCGGCAACGGAAAAATAGGTCGCCGCGCCGCCCAGCATGCGGTCCACCTTGCCGTGCGGTGTTTCCACGGCATCGAATGCAACCGATCCAACAACAAGTAAGGACATGGTCAGCGGGCTCCCCGTGAAATGTATTTTCCGGCGATGATCTGAAGCCGCTTGACGGCCGCAGCGGGCATCACCGAAGGATCTGTAACAATGGCATGCGATAGCGCCGATCCGCACCGGCAGGCGCGGCTTTCGGGCAGCACGCGCACCGCTTCGCGCAGCACGTTTTGTGCGTTTTCGGCGTTCTGGCTCAGATTGGACAGAATCGCTTCGAGCGTCACCGAGGCATGATCGGGATGCCAGCAATCGTAATCGGTAATCATGGCCACGGTGGCGTAGCAGATCTCCGCCTCCCGAGCCAGCTTGGCTTCGGTGACATTGGTCATGCCGATGACTTCAAATCGCAACTGGCGATGCACATGCGCCTCGGCCAGCGTGGAAAACTGCGGCCCCTCCATGCAGACATACGTGCCGCCGCGATGCACCCGCACCTTCGCCTGGTCGCACGCGTTGCCGAGAATTCCGGTCAACTCCCCGCATACCGGCTTGTCAAAGCCGACGTGGGCGACGATCCCGCCCCCAAAAAATGTCGAAACCCGCAGGCGCGTGCGGTCGTAGAACTGGTCCGGAATCAGGAAATCGAGCGGCCTCAAATCCTCCTGCAGCGAACCTACGGCGCTGACCGAAATGATCCTCTCCACGCCCAGTTGCTTCATGGCGTGAATGTTGGCTCGATAATTGATTTCCGACGGCTGAAGCCGATGTCCCCGGGCATGCCGCGAAAGAAAGGCCACCCGCTTGCCCTCCAGTGTGCCCACGACAAGCGCATCGGAAGGATCGCCGAACGGAGTCTTGACGCGGATTTCCCGCGTTCGCTCGAGTCCCGGCATATTGTAAAGGCCGCTGCCGCCGATGATGCCGATGCGCACCGCCTCGGTCGTATTGCTGCCCCGCTTTGCCACTTGCTTCTTCTTCGCCATCTACAGGTCCTTGTGAAAAGCAGATTTTTTATTTAAACGTCCATCATGATCGGTTCGAGTGTGTACTTGCCCTGTTGCTCCTGCAGATAGCCGCAGGGCGTTTTGGGCTCATGCCCGAAAATCATCAGCCAGCCTTCACGCGCCGCCCGCGGAATCCATTTCTGCTTGTTCTCCAGTGTCGTGAGCGGATACAGATCGTAACCCATGACCCAGGGAAACGGGAGATGCGCTGCCGTCGGAATCAGGTCGGCGGTGAAAAAGGCGCTCTTGCCGCCTCCGGTGAGTTTGACGCACATCATGTCGCGATTGTGCCCCGGGGCGCGAATCAGTTCCACGCCGGGCACCACTTCCGCGTCGCCTTCGATGAGCGACCACTGCCCCGATTTCTCCATGGGCATGAAGTTTTCCGGCATATAGCTTGCGCGGTCGCGTTCGGAGGGCGCCTGGGCATGTTCAAACTCTCCGCGCTGCACGATGTACCGCGCATTGGGAAACATGGGAACGGCGACACCGTTCACCATGCGCGTGTTCCACCCGCAATGGTCAAAATGAAGATGCGTATTGATGACGATGTCGATCTTTTCCGGCGGCACGCCGTGCGTAGCCAGCTTGTCCGGAAGCCGCGGCGTCGCTTGAAAGGCGTAGATGTCCGTGCGTTTCGCGTCCCATTTATCGCCCGCGCCGGTTTCCACCAGAATCCACTTTCCCGCAGCGCGAATCAGCAAGGAATTCATGGACATCAGGATTCGATTGCGGCTGTCAGGCGGCGCCACGCGTTCCCACAAGGGCCGCGGGATCACCCCAAACATCGCGCCGCCATCCAGGCGAAAAGTTCCGTCCGTGATCAGCCAGAATTCAAGGTCGCCGAATTTCATATATTTTTCCGTGCCGCGTCCGCCTGCGACACAAGCTCGCGCGCGGCTGCGTAGGGATCCTTTCTCCGGGTGGCCACTTCCCGCGCCAGCCGGTCCAGCGCCGCTTCTCCTGGCGCGCCGGAAATCGCGCGCCGCAGGAACAATTCCTCGGCCAGGCCGACAAGCCTGCGCTTCCAGTGTTCGATCTTTTTCGCCTGGCGTCCCTCGCGGTCGCTGAAATGCTCCCGATATTGAGCGATGGCGGCAGCCACTTCCCCGACGCCCTTATTTTCCGTGGCCACGGTGCGAACGATTCGCGGCTTCCACCCGTCGCGTTCGGGAGCGAGTTGCAGCATCGCTTCCAATTCCATTTCCAGGCGGTCGGTTCCGTCGCGGTCGGACTTGTTCAGGACGAAAATATCGGCAATCTCCATCAATCCGGCTTTCATGTTCTGTACGTCGTCCCCCAGGCCGGGAACCAGCAATACGAGCGTGCAATCGGCCAGGCGCACGATGTCCACTTCGTCCTGCCCCACACCGACCGTCTCCACCAGGATAAATTGCTTCCCTGCCGCGTCAAGAACCAACGCCACATCGCCGGTTGCGTGCGCCAGGCCTCCCAGAAATCCGCGCGTGGCCATCGAGCGAATAAAAATTCCCGCGTCGCTGGCATGTCCCTGCATGCGAATGCGGTCACCCAGGATTGCTCCGCCGGTATACGGGCTCGTGGGATCGACCGCGATAATCCCGACGCCTTGCCCGTGTTGGCGGTAATGCGCCGCCAGGCGGTCCACCAGGGTGCTTTTGCCCGTTCCCGGCGCGCCGGTGACTCCCACCATGTACGCGCGCCCCGTGTGCGGGAAAAGCTGCTGGAGCAGGTGTTCCGACTGTGGATCGTGGTCCTCTATCGCCGTGATGGCCCTCGAAATTGCGCGGACGTCGCCGCTGCGAATTTGTTCGGCCCAGGATTCGACGGCAACAGGCATAGTCGGCACGGCAACGCTCACGGATAAACTCAAACTGACCTGGGTTTAAGACAGCCAAAGTGAAGCAAGAAATTTACCATGGCCGCGGCGATGCTTACAGGCGAAACCCGTCAATGGGCGTCCAAAACCTGACGCGCGATCACCATGCGCTGAATTTCGCTGGTTCCTTCGCCGATGGTGCAGAGTTTGGAGTCCCGGTAAAATTTCTCCACCGGGTAGTCCTTGGTGAATCCGTACCCTCCGAAAATCTGCACAGCCTCATTGGCCACGCGCACGCCCACTTCGCTGGCATACAGCTTCGCCATGCTCGCTTCCTTCGTGAAGCGCGGGCCTTTGCGGTCCGCCAACCACGCCGCGCGGTATACCAGCCATCGCGCCGCGTCGATTTCGGTGGCCATGTCGGCCAGCTTGAATTGAATGGCTTGAAATTCTCCGATGGTTTTTCCGAATTGCTTTCTCTGCTTTGCGTATTTCACCGCCGCTTCGAATGCGCCCTGCGCCATTCCGAGCGCGAGCGCGGCGATCGAAATACGCCCCCCGTCGAGCACTTGCAGCGTGTTGACGAAGCCCCGGCCTTCGGCACCCAACAGATTTTCCGAAGGAATTCTGCAATCGCTGAAGACAACCTCGGAGGTGTCGCTGGCGCGCATGCCGAGTTTGTTTTCCTTTTTCCCCGCGCGGAAACCGGGGTTTCCCTTCTCCACGATGAACGCTGAAATGCCCTTCGCGCCCTTGGCCTTATCCGTGACGGCCATGGCCACGCAGATATCCGCGTAGTGGCCGTTGGTGGTAAATGTTTTCGCGCCGTTCAGAATCCAGCCGCCTCCTTTCCGCGCGGCGGTGGTGCGCGCCCCTCCCGCGTCGGAGCCCGCTCCGGGTTCGGTCAGGCACCAGCACCCCAGTTTCTTGCCCTGCGCGAGGGGAGCGACATATTTTTTGCGCTGCTCTTCACTTCCAAATTTATAGATGTGATTGGTGCACAGCGAATTGTGCGCCGCCACAATCAAGCCGACCGACCCGTCCACGCGCGCCAGTTCCTCGATGACGCTGACGTATTCGATGTAGCCCAGGCCCGCCCCGCCGTACTCTTCGGGGAAAATCACGCCCAGCAGACCCATCTCCGCGAGTTTCGGGATTAATTCGACTGGAAAACTCGAGGCTTCATCCCATTCCATCATATGTGGCGCAATTTCAGACTCAGCGAACTCGCGCACGCTGCGCTGGAGCTGCTGTTGTTCGTCGGTGAAAGAGAAATCCACAGGGCCTCAAAACTTAGGAGAACATAAGGATTGGCGCTTCACGTAAACCAATTCATTTATACCATACGCCCGGCGGGGGCATCGGACGGCTCCGCGCGCGGGTTCCAAACCCGCTCCGGGAACCGCTTCTCTATTTCCAGCCCACGTGGTGGCCCGCGTTCTGCTCGTCGAGCCACTTCTTGAGCGGGGCGAAGTAATCCAGCATCGCTGTCGCGTCTATTTGCCTTTCGCCCGTCAGAGCTTCCAGGGCATCCGGCCACGGACGGCTCGCGCCCATGGCCATCATCTTCGCCAGCTTCGCTCCGGCGGCTTTATTTCCATAAATGGAGCAGCGAACCAGCGGGCCGGTGTAACCCGCCTGCTTGCACAGCGCGCGGTGAAACTGGAACTGGAGTATGGTCGCCAGGAAGTAACGCGCATACGGAACATTGTCCGCCACATGATATTTTGCCCCGGGATCGAAATCGGCCTCGCTTCGCGCGACCGGAGGCGCGATGCCCTGATATTTTCGCCGCAGTTCCCACCAGGCCTTGTTGTAATCCGCCGGCTGGATCTCTCCGGAAAACACTTTCCAGCGCCACTCATCCACAAGCAGCCCGAACGGCAGGAACGCCACCTTGTCGAGCGCGCGGTCAAGCAGAAGCGGAATGTCCGCGGAAGCGGGCGGAAGCGTATCGATCAGGCTGATTTGCTTCAGATACTCGGGCGTGACCGATAGGGCGATGGTGTCGCCAATCGCTTCGTGGAAGCCGTCATTCGCGCCGCCCTGAAACAACGGCGGCTGGCTATTGTACGCGCGTTGATAGAAGTTGTGGCCGAGTTCGTGATGCACCGTCGTGAAATCTTCCGCGGTGGGTTCCAGGCACACCTTGATCCTCAGATCGTTCCTGAAGTCGACGCTCCACGCGCTGGCATGGCAAACCACATCGCGGTCGCGCGGCTTGGTGAACAGCGAGCGCTCCCAGAATGTGGCGGGCAGGGGCGCAAAGCCCAGCGACGTGAAAAAACCCTCCGCGTACTTGACCATTCCCCTGGCATCCACATTTTTCGCGCGCAACGCCGCGGAAATGTCCGGCCCGGAATCCATATTCTTCGGCGCCAGAAGCGGATAAATGTTGTTCCATTGCTGCGCCCACATGTTTCCGAGCAGGTGCGCGGGAATCGGCCCATCTTCCGGCATCACGTCCTTGCCGTATTTCTCCGCCAGCTTCCACCGCGTGTAGGCGTGCAGGGAAACGTACAGCGGGCGGACTTGCTGCCACAGGCGATCCAGTTCTTTGGCGAAATCGTCGGGCGGCATGTCGTAATTCGAGCGCCACATGGCGCCCACGTCGGCAAAGTCCATCTCCCTGGCGCCCTCGTTGGCCAACTCGACCAGACGGATATAGCGTTCGCGCATGGGGGGCGCGACGGCGTGCCAGCCTTCCCATGCCGCCAGAAGCTGCTTGGGATCGCGGCTCGTCGCAAGGATTTTCTCGATATCGGGCAATTGCTTGCAGTTTTCTTGTTTGCCGTCAGGGCACCATGTTCCCTTGCCGTAATCGGCGTCCAGCGCCACCGCAATCCTGGAAAGCTCGGCCTGCGCGGCGGGATCGTGAGGCGCGGGAATATTGACGGAAAGTTTCAGCAGTTTGAATTTTCGAGCCACATCGGGCGGAAGTGGAAGTTTTTCGTAGCGCCGCGCCTCGCCGGCAAGTTGCGAAGTGGCCGCCTTGACGGCTTGGCTGGCGTCGGCAGCCATAGCCTGCGTGTCGTCGGTAATGAAATTCTCCGAAACCCACGA
Source organism: Terriglobia bacterium (assembly GCA_963746945.1). GTDB lineage: Bacteria > Acidobacteriota > Terriglobia > Acidiferrales > UBA7541 > Palsa-360. Next base: position 815,275 of record CAVVDG010000003.1, read on the forward strand.
TGCGCGCGCTCCCTTGATCCAGAGTTTCTGCAGGCGTGCCTCGGCCTGCGTTATGAACCTCTCAGCTTCCGCGACGCTCGGCGCGCCTGCCGCCGCTTTCGCGGAAGATGCCGGCTGTGTCTTCGCCGACTCTTGCGCCCGGACATTCGGCGCGAGCAGAAGAGCCGCGGCAAACAGCGGCCCCCATAGGTGTTTGAAAAATGGGTTCATAGACAAAGTCGTTGCGGTCGTATCGTCCGGATATTGCCCACTGCTCAATCCAAAAGACTGACAAACACTTCATTCGAAACGGTCAGACGGTCCGGAGCCAGCCGCAGCAGCGCCCCATGCCATTCGAGCAGCCCCTGCGCGCGCAATTCCTCGATGCGCGGGCGCAGGCTTGCTCCGTACTTCGACTCGATCCCGGCTAAATCAATCCCCGCGAGTTGCCGTAATCCCAGGAAAAGCTCTTCTTCGAGGGCTTGCGCGCGGGAAATTGTTTCCAGTTGCTCGACTGGATAGCGTCCCTGGTTGACGGCGTCGGCGTACGCGGCAGGGTCGTGGGCATTGGCCCAGCGCTCGGAGCCGTTGAAGGAATGCGCCCCCGCGCCAAATCCGAAATACGGTTCGCGCCGCCAATACTTGAGGTTGTGTCGCGATTCGAAACCCGGCAAAGCCCAGTTTGAAATTTCGTAGTGCCCGTAGCCCGCAGCCGCCAGACGCAGGCACGCGCGCTCGTAAAAACCCGCCATGGCATCATCGCTCGGCAATGCCGAAGCGGAATAGCGCGCTCCGCCGGTCAGCACTTCCAGCCCCAGGCGGCTGCCTTCATCAATTTCCATCATGTAGATCGAAATGTGCTCCGGGGACAGGCCAAGGAGTTGTTCGATCGACTCGTCCCAGGTGCTGTCGGTTTGATGCGGCAGTCCGGCAATCAAATCGACGCTGATTTTGCGGAATCCGGCACCGCGAAGGATTTTCACCGCGTTAAAAATATCTTCCCGCCGGTGCATGCGCCCGGCGGCTTTCAATTCGCGATCATCGAAGGATTGTGCGCCCATGCTGATGCGGTCGAAGCCGGCCTGGCGCCACGCGGCTGCTTTTTCCGCAGTAATGGTTTCTGGGTCCGCCTCCAGCGTCACCTCTTCGAAGGCGCAGGGGAAAGAGGCGCGAAATCGGTCGAGGATGCGGCGTAGGGCGGGCGGATCGAGCAGGCTCGGCGTTCCTCCGCCGACATAAACGGTGTCCACAAGGGTTTTTTCCCTGATGCCCAGGATGCCATTTTCGCGCAACAGGCGTGGATATTCGTCAATTTCGCGGCAGACCGCGTCAACGTAGGGAGCGTACAGGCCGCTGGAGAACACACCCGTGTGGAAGTTGCAATAGGTGCACTTGGTCTGGCAAAACGGGACTTGCACGTACATGCCGAGTCGCATGGCTGACTCAAAACTGTAGCACAGGAACTGCGGCCTCCGCTTGCCTGGTTCGCAGGCGCGCGTACGCGATGGGGGTGTTTATGCGAGCGCCGCGGCCGAAGTCACTCCGTAGAAAGAGAACCACGGCTTTGCCGCGGTCAGCCGGCCATTGACGTTCTTGATGTTTTTCACGCCCTGATCATTCAGCCAGTCTTCCAGGGCTTTTGGACCCTGCTTGGCGTACACGGGAATAGCGTCTTTCCACGTGGCGCGGCCGCACAGGACGCCGGAAAAATTCACTCCGGTTTCCGAAGCCAGGTCGAGCGTTTCGGTGAAGGTGTCGTTACTCACGCCGGCCGAGAGATAAATGAACGGCTTTTTCGCCGCCGCGGCCGCATGGCGGAAATGTTCCTTGGCTTCCTCCCGCGTATAGGCGGCATCGCCCTTGCACGAGCCCGTGCCCTTGACGAACGCCATGGTGACCGGAACTTCGACTTTTAACACATCTACGGCGTACTGCGGCTTGCTGAACTCTTCCATGCTGCGAGCCACCACTTCCGGCTTCTTTTTCGCGTACTCCAATCCTTTTTCGTCGACGCCTGCTTCGTAGCCCACAAATTCCAGGAAAAACGGGAGATCGGCGGCCACGCATTCGGCGCCAATGCGCTCCACCCAGGCGTGTTTGGTGTCATTGATTTCCGCGGAATCGAATGGCGTGTAGTAGAGAAGAATCTTGATGCAATCGGCGCCGGCGGCCACCAGGCGGCGCACGGAATAATGATCCAGCAGATCGGGAAGGCGGCCGGGGCGCGTATTGTCATAGCCGCTGTTTTCGTAGGCCAGCAGCAGTCCGGCGTTTTTTGCCCGCTGCTTGGCCGCGGAAAGGCCGTATTCCGGGTCCAGTAAAATAGCGCTGGCGTGCGGAGTCAGGACGCGCGCCACGGCTTCCTTGAATTCCGCCATCATCTCCTTGGTAACGGCGCTCTTCTCGATGCCCTTGTCCTTGGCGATGGCGGTCTTCAGCGACCCGCGCTGATCCATCGCCGCCGCGGCAATCACGCCTCGCGAATCGGAAACCGCCTGCATACCCTTGAGTTTTCCGGGGGTGAGTTTCATCCTACGTTCCTCCGCATGTAAGCTGAGAATTTCATGACCCTGCACCGCATAGTATCACGCCGAAATAAGGGGACGATATCCTGTTGGCCTCTTTTAGCCCTTTTTCAGCACTTTTTAGAATAACACCGCGAAAAACATCGGGCGATCCGCGCGGTTACTTGGTGGCTGGCGGCAAATCGATGATGCAGTGATCCCCCGTCCCCACCCGGATATGGCGCTCGAGCTCATTTAAAAGTTCCCTGCCCTCGGAGGCAAGGAAAGAACAGAAACAAAGCGAGCGCTCCTGCAGTGAGTTGTTTGGCAGCAGCGAGCCGGCGATTTCGTTCTCGTGCGTATGCAGCACGCCCGTGCGAAAACCCTCGGCGCGCCCGGCCTTGCTGCGCAGGCCGTTGAATTGATACATCATTTTTTCCGAGACCGTATCCAGCGCTCCTGCCAGCGTCTTGTCCAGCCTGCCGAGCGGTTCGCGCAAGCCGTCCAGCACCGACTGGATTGTCTTTTCACCTTCCTCGAAACGCGCGGAAAGGGCTTCGGGCAGAACTTCCGACTCCATCTTCGCATGAACCTTATGGCGTCCGCCAAACACGTCCTGCATTTCAAGGTTGTATTTCTTCATCAGATTGGCGACATGCGTAGGCAACAGCGTATAGCTTGCGCGCGGAAGGATCGCGGGCGCCCTTCCCAGAAGCTTTTCGTACACCAGTGAGGTCTGCGCCTGGTAGGCAATTTCCGCGGCGCCGCCGATGTAAGCAATCGTTGGCAGCAGCGTGTCCTGCACCACGGGGCGCAGCAGCGCGCTCGGGCTGAACTGTTCCGGATTGCGTTCCAGCGCCCGCAGGGTTTCTTCCGCGGATTCTTCCCTGTTTCCTGCGACAAACCCGCCGTTGCTGGCGCGGAGGGCAAGGCGCTGCCCGTCCACAATCCGAAAAAACAGGGTGCTTTGCTCGGCGACTTTCACCTGAGCGTGAAAACCGGACTTTTCCAGCGCGGACGACCGCGCGACAAGATCTCCGGCAAGCGATTGGTGTTCCCGCGCCGCGCGAAGCATCGTCGGCGAGGACAGTCGATGCAATTCCGGCGATAGCGGGTCGAGGAAAATCAGCCCCCTCCCGGCGAAAATCCGCGTCATCAGCTTCGCAAAAGAAGATCCGAAAGTTTCTTCGGGACGGTAACATTCGGTGAGCCATCGCGAGACTTCTTCCGCGGCCGGGCCATGCAGAAGTTCCGCGGCGCGCGAAGACAGTTCGCGCACAGCGTCGCCCAGCCCAATTTCACCAACGCGCCGGTCAGCAATCCCATCCGCCGCCAAGTCGAAACGCTCGAATCCGCCGCGTTTGGGGAGGAAACAATGGTCCACTTCCGCAAGGTCATGGTCTGTGGTGGCCAGCCAGAAAACAGGGACCGCGTTTGTGCCTTTCGCGGTCAGTTCCCGTGCCACATGAATTGCCGTCAGAGCTTTGTAAACGCTGTAGGCAGGCCCGCCGAACAATCCGACCTGTTGTCCGGTCACCACGGCGAACGCGCCGTCGCGCAAGCGGTCCAGATTCCGGGTCGTCTCTTCATCGCCGCCGAAAGCGCGATTTTGCCCGCGCAGCACTTCGACCACGCCCTGCCGGACCGAATCCTCCATGCGGACGTTCTTGGCAGCTTCGAGGATGCCTTGCAGGCTGGGCGGATGGGCGTAAAACTTAGAGACACGCGAGAAATCGCTGAGGAATGTGGTGTAAAGGAGTGACGCGCCAGGCAAATCGCCAACTGGGATACGGTGACACTCCATGGGAGGCTCCATCATATCGTTCGCACAAGAATCCGGCAACGCCGGGGTTGCAAAATGATTTAGATGAGTTGGAACTTGTTTCGATTCAGGCAGAAATGCCTGCGGGTGCAATTGCCGCGATCAGGGAGTCCGCTTCTTTTTTCTGCGATTCATCCAGTGATGGAAGCGGGCGGCGCACCGGGCCGCCGTAATACCCGCGACGGTCCATGGCGTATTTCACGCCGGCAATTCCCATCGCGCCGACAATACGGCCCGATGCCTGCAGGATACGCCGCTGCAGTTCCAGCGATTTCTTCGCGTCCTGCGCGGCGATGGCCGCGTACAGCGACACGCACAATTCGGGCAGGAAATCAGCCAGCGCCAGGATCGCTCCCTTGGCGCCCAGCGTCATGGACGCGTAAACCGTGGAAGCGGCACCGGTCATCAGTTGAAACGTTTCGGGAACAGACGCCAGGATGGCGCCGACGCGATCCACGTTCCCCGAACTGTCCTTCATTCCGGCAATGTTCGGGTGTTCGGACAGGCGCGCCGCCACGGCGGCTTCGATGGCCACGCCGGTCAGCGGCGGCACCGAATACAACAGGGTCGGAATGCGCGAAGCGTCCGCGACGCGCCGGTAATGTTCGACGAGCGCGTCCGGCGTCATCCAGGGCTTGAAAAAATAGGGCGTGCAGACGAGGGCGAAATCGTATCCAAGTTTTGCGGCGAATTCGGTGCGGGAAATCGTTTCCGCCGTGGAATCCACTCCGGTTCCGGCAACCAGAATGCGCCCCGGCGCCGCCGCATCGCGCACGGTAGCGAGGACTTTCTCAAATTCCGCGCGGTCCAGAAGCACGGATTCGCCCGTCGAGCCGACGGCCAGATAACCTGCGAGGCCGATGCGGTTGTATGCCTGGATATTCTCGCGCAAACGGTCCAGGGCGAGCGCGCCCTGCGCATCAAACGGCGTTGTCAGGGCGGGAATGATTCCGTTTAATTTTCGCGCTTCGCTCAAGCCGGGTTACCCTTCCTGTCTTCGCGCACTCCGCAACGCCCTGAAAAACGGATGTTCAATCCGCCGAAGGCAATGTCGGCGCCGCGGCTTTTTTCAGGTGCAGCGATTGTAGCGGAGAAACCTCAAATGTCTGCTCGACCAGCGCGCGAATTCCCCGCGCAGCCGCATTGGCGGCGGATAGCGTCGTGATGCACGGGATATTGTAGCGAATCGCGGCGCGGCGGATCGATTTCTCATCATAAAACGATTCCCGCCCAAGCGGCGTGTTGATGACCATGTCCACTTTGCCCGTTTTCACCAGGTCCACGATATTGGGGCGGCCTTCGTTCACCTTGTATACGGACTCCGCGGGAACTCCGGCAGCTTCCAGAGCCGCGGCCGTGCCGCGCGTCGCGATCAGGCGGAATCCGAGGGCATGCAGTTCTTTAGCGAGCGGAGCGAAATGCCGCTTATCGTGGTCGCTCACGCTCAAAAAGATCGCGCCTTTGCGCGGGAATCGCTGCCCCGCCGCAAGTTGTGCCTTGGCAAATGCCTGGCCGAAACTTTTCGACACGCCCATGACTTCGCCCGTCGAGCGCATCTCCGGCCCGAGAATCGTATCCACTCCGCGGAATTTGTTGAACGGAAAAACGGGAGACTTCACGGCATAGTAGTCGCGGACGGTGACTTCGGCTACCCCATCCGCCATGGTCACAGGAAGATTCATGTCGCGCAGCTTGCTCCCGGCCATGAGTCGCGCCGCGACCTTCGCAAGAGGCACGCCCGTGGCCTTGCTGACGTAGGGAACCGTGCGGGAGGCCCGAGGGTTGACTTCCAGGACGTACACGGTGTCGCGCTGAATCGCGTATTGCACGTTCATCAGCCCCACTACCTGTAACGCCTTGGCCAGCCGGCTCGTGTAGTCGCGGATGCGCGCTAGAACCGAAGGCGACAGCGTCACCGGGGGAATCACGCAGGAGGAGTCGCCGGAATGCACGCCCGCCTCTTCGATGTGTTCCATTACGCCGCCGATCACCACGTCCTCGCCGTCGGCCAGCGCGTCCACGTCCACTTCCACGGCTTCCTCGAGGAATTGATCGATCAGGACGGGCCGCGCCGGTCCCATCAGCGCCGCCTGGGCCACGTATTCCTGGACCGTGTGCAAATCGTAGGCGATCACCATGGCCCGCCCCCCCAGCACATAGCTGGGACGAACCAGCACGGGAAAACCAATCTCCGCGGCGACGCGGGCGGCCTCTTCCGGCACCAGAGCCGTGCCGTTCTTGGGCTGCGGAATCTTCAATTCATCGAGAAGACGCCCAAACCTGCGGCGGTCTTCGGCCAGGTCGATCGATTCCGGCGCGGTGCCGATGATGGGCACGCCATTGCGTTTCAATTCCAGCGCCAGATTGAGCGGAGTCTGTCCGCCGAACTGCACGATCACGCCCTGCGGCTTTTCACGATCGACAATCGACAAAACGTCTTCCAGAGTGAGCGGCTCGAAATACAGGCGGTCCGAAGTGTCGTAATCGGTCGAGACCGTCTCCGGATTGCAATTGACCATGATGGTTTCGTAGCCATCCTCCCGCAAAGCGAAGGAAGCATGGCAGCAGCAGTAATCGAATTCGATGCCCTGCCCAATGCGGTTTGGACCGCTGCCCAAAATCATGATTTTTTGGCGGCTGGTTGGCGCGGACTCATCCTCCTCTTCGTAGGTCGAATACAGGTAAGGAGTGAAGGATTCGAATTCGGCCGCGCAGGTATCGACGCGCTTGAAGACGGGAGCGATCTGCGCCTTGGACCGGCGATGGCGAACCGCCGCCGCCGTAGTCTTCCACAGCAGCGCGATTTCCTCGTCGCTGGTGCCGATGCGCTTGGCCTCGCGCAGAAGATCTTCCGGAACGGTTTCCACCGTCACCGCGGACAGGCGCCGGTCGATGGCGATAATTTCCTCCATCTGTTGCACGAACCACGGGTCGATCTTGGTCAGGTCGACGACTTCCTTGACCGACAGGCCCCGCGCCAGGGCGACAAACAGCCAGTGGATGCGGTCCGGGCGCGGCGTGGCGATCTTTTCGCGCAACAGGGAAACCGGCGTGTCCGCGGGCGCGAGCCAGGGAGTACTCGGCTCAAGCGAGCGAATGCCCTTTTGCAGCGCTTCCTTGAACGTGCGGCCGATGGCCATCACTTCCCCGACGGACTTCATCTGCGTGCCCAGGGTCGAATCGGCGCCCGCAAACTTTTCAAACTGCCATTTCGGAATCTTCACAACCACGTAATCGATGGTCGGTTCAAAGCATGCCGGCGTTTTTTGCGTGATGTCGTTCGGGATTTCATCCAGCGTCATGCCCACTGCCAGCCGCGCGGCGATCTTGGCAATCGGGAAACCGGTTGCCTTGGACGCCAGCGCCGAACTGCGGGATACCCGCGGATTCATTTCAATCACGATCATCCGCCCGGTCGCCGGATCGATGGCGAACTGGATATTGGATCCGCCGGTTTCGACGCCCACTTCGCGAATGATGGCTGCGGCCGCGTCCCGCATGCGCTGGTATTCCTTGTCCGTGAGCGTCTGCGCGGGGGCGACGGTAATGGAATCGCCAGTATGCACGCCCATGGGGTCGACATTTTCAATCGAGCAAATGACCACGAAGTTGTCGCGGTGATCTCGCATCACTTCCAGTTCGTATTCCTTCCAGCCCAGCACGGACTCCTCGACCAGGGCCTCGTGCACGGGACTCGCGTCCAGCGCGTGCATGATGGCTTCGGAAAATTCCTCGCGATTGTAGGCGATCGATCCGCCGGTGCCGCCCAGCGTGAACGACGGCCGGATCACGACCGGGTAGCCCAGCTGGTCGGCCAGCTTCAGGGCGTCGGGGGCGTTATTGACCAGCGCCGATGCCGGTACCTCAAGCCCCACCTTGCGAATGGCGTCCTTGAACCACAAGCGGTCCTCGGCCACTTTGATCGCGCGCAACGACGCGCCGATTAATTCGACACCGTATTTTTCCAGGATGCCGGTTTCCGCCAGTTCCACGGCAAGATTCAAAGCCGTCTGTCCGCCGACGGTGGGAAGCAGGGCCTGCGGGAGTTCCGCGGCGATAATTTTTTCCAGATATTGCTTGGTCAGCGGTTCGACGTAGGTGCGGTCGGCGATTTCCGGGTCCGTCATGATCGTTGCGGGATTCGAATTCACCAGAACGACTTCGTACCCCTCGCTGCGCAGGGCCTTGCACGCCTGCGTGCCCGAGTAATCGAATTCGCAGGCCTGGCCGATTACAATCGGCCCCGAGCCGATGATCAGGATTTTTTTTAGGTCTGTGCGCTTCGGCATGAAGTTATTGAGCCCTCGTCTGTCCGCGCCGCAAAGCGCTGGATAATTTCCAGTTTTTCATCATCTCGGTGAACTGCCGGAACAGGTAATGCGAGTCGTGCGGCCCGGGCGAAGCCTCGGGATGATACTGCACGGAAAACAGCGGTAGGCTGCGATGCCGCAATCCTTCGTTCGTATGGTCGTTCAGATTCAGATGCGTTACTTCGACATCGCTGGAGGGCAGCGAGTCGGGGTCGACGCAAAACCCGTGATTCTGCGCGGTGATTTCCACCTGATCGGTCATCAGGTTCTTCACCGGATGGTTCGAACCGTGATGCCCGAAGGGCAATTTGAATGTCTTGCCTCCCAGGGCAAGCCCGCACAACTGGTGTCCCAGGCAAATTCCGAACACGGGAACGTGGCCCAGCAGGCTGCGAATCGACGCAATGGCATACGTCGCGGGTTCCGGATCTCCCGGACCATTGGAAAGAAATACGCCGTCGGGTTTCAGCGCCAGCGCGTCCCCGGCGGGGGTTTTTGCCGGCACAACGATCACTTCGCAATTGTGATCCACCAGGAGCCGAAGGATGTTTTGCTTGATGCCGAAATCGTACGCGACCACCCGATATTTCTGGTTTTCTCCATTCGATTGCGCCTCGCCCATGGCTTCGTGCCAAGGCGGTGCGGTGAGTTCGATGCATCCTTTGTCCCAGGTATATTGCTTTTCGGCCGACACGCGGCTGGCCAGTTCCTGCCCCGCCATGGACGGCAAGGCGCGCGCTTCAGCGACCAGATGTTCGGCGGGCGTGCCGTCGGTTGCCAGGACGCCTCGCAGCGCGCCCACTTTGCGGATGTGCCGCACCAGGGCGCGCGTGTCCACATCCCAGAGGACGGGAATATTGTGGCGCGTCAGGTAGGCTTGCGCGGTTTCGCTTGAGCGCCAGTTCGATGAAATCGCGGAAAATTCCCGCACCACCAGCGATTCGATGTGCGGCGCGGTCGACTCTTCATCATCGAGGTTCGTTCCCACATTTCCAATGTGAGGATACGTCAAGCAGACAATCTGTCCCGCATAGCTCGGATCGGTGAAGACTTCCTGATACCCTGTGAGGCTGGTATTGAAAACGACTTCGCCCCCGCGCGTAGCGGTCGCTCCCGCGGCGCGGCCGGTGAAAAGTCTGCCATCTTCCAGTGCAAGAATCCCTGTCCGTGCAACTGCTGCTGTCAGTGGAGCCTCTTTCCTGCGGGCCACCCCTCGCATGCAGGGTAAACATGGGGGAGCCCGCACCCAACCGGGGTGTTATTTTTTTAATCCGGCGAAAACCGGGATCGAGCCAAAATGATCCACCGGCCAATACGCGAAAACCGCTTTCCCGTAAATATACTTGCGCGGCACCGGCCCGAAAATCCTTGAATCGTTCGAACTGATCCGGTGATCGCCCATCACAAAATACTCGTTCTTCGGAATCCGAGTGGCGGGGAAACTCGCCAGATCATCGGCGGCGGGAGGAACATAAGGCTCCACCAGCAATTTACCGTTGACGTAGACGCGCCCCTGTCGAATTTCCACCATATCATTCGGCAAGCCCACCACGCGCTTGATGAACGACTTCGAGCGGTCCAGAGGATACCAAAAAACGACCACATCTCCGCGCTCAATCGGCTCAAAGCGGTAGACAAATTTGTTGATGAAAATACGCTCCTGATCGGAAATCAGCGGGGTCATGCTGGTGCCTTCGACTTTCACCGGCTGATAGAAAAAAATGATGATGACGACGGCCAGGCTCAGTGCAATGAGGAGATCGCGCCCCCAACTACGAAGCTCGCGGCGCAGTGGTTGCGTCGCTTCCGGCGCGACATTCGTGCTGATCTCAGAATTCGGGTCCATGTCCCTGCTTTTCTATTTATAACACGCTGCTTCTTAGCGCGCTACTGGAACCGCGCCTGCCGCGATTCTAATCCTGAATCGGGTTTGTTTCCGCTCCGTTGCAGCGGGTGGTTCGCGCCTGTGGCTGGCCGAAGGTTTACGATAAATTTACGGTCTTTCTTCGCGCGATTGCTCCTGCGGCTGGTCCGGGCTGCTGCCCGGCCGAAAAGCGCCAAACGCGTATTGCACCGCGGCCAGCGCGGCGCACACGGCCGTTTCCGTGCGCAGAATATTGGCTCCCAGGGCGGTTTCCGAAAATCCCGTCTCGGCGGCGGCGGAAAACTCCGCATCGGTCCAGCCGCCTTCCGGCCCGATGGCAACGGCGACCTTCGCCATGCGGTCCGCGCGAACCTGCGTTGCCGCCGGTTCGAGCAATGCGCGCATCGGCGTTGCACCCACCCTTTCCGAAAGCAGCAGCCGAACGTGTGATTTCGCGGACTCGAACGCGTCCCTGGGTTTCGCTGCTTCGCCCAGTGTGGGGATGCGCAAACGCCGCGCTTGCTGCGCCGACTCCAGCAGAATGCGCGCCCAGCGATTCGCGCGTTTCGCCGCCGCGGCCATCAGTCCGTGTTCGCTGCGCCCGGCCAGCACCGGCACGATTTCATCTACGCCAAGTTCGGTTGCTTTCTCAATCGCCCACTCGAACCGGTCGAATTTGACGATGGCCAGCAGCAGCGTGAGTTGCACCGGCGCAACATGCACCGCGAGGCGCTCGACCAGCGCAAAATGAATCGCGTCGCGATTCACTTTTTCGGTCCGCGCCAGCCAGACGGATTCCCCGTCGCTCAATTCATACAACTGCCCGGGCTCGGCTCGCAGCACGCGGCCCAGATGATTGGCCGCGTCGCCGGAAAGCACCGCTGCGTCACCTTCAAAACCTTCGACAAAGAATCTCCTTCGCATATCCCGCTATGTTATCTCAATACGATGCGTTCGCGCCGCCGCTGCAAAGATTGTATTTGCTTCCCGCGCGCCGATTCGCCTGATTCCGCTTGACGCCACGCAGCGCGTTCCGATCGACATGGCGTTGCTTGAACAATTCCAGTCGCACGCAAGCACTCCGCTGGCGCGGTTTGTCTCGCAGGCGCTCACCACCGAGCGGGATTCCATCCGCCAGGAAATTTATTTTGCGTGGTAGCCACTTGCGGCTGTGGCGTTGGCGAATCCCGCGGTGGCGAGGTTCAAGCCGCTGGCCATTGCCATCAGCGACAAACCGGGTGAACAGGGACGCACCGTGGAAGTAAAACAGCGCGGGGCCAATGCGCTGGTGGCGGTCGACGCCAACAAGTTACGCTTCCGCAATTTCTTCATGACGGCTCTGAAAGTTCGGTGAAGCACTGGGGGGGGGGGCAACAGCAGGCAGTTAGCCAAAAATATCTTTGACCTTGTCAAAGAGCGAGGAATCGCGATGCGCGGGGCGATTTTCAACCGGGAGCGTGGATCCCAGCTGCTCGAATAAGCGTCGCTGCTCGCGCGAAAGCTTGGTAGGCGTAACGATGTGAATATTGACGTAGAGATCACCCTTGCCGCCGCCGTGCGGATCCGGCAAGCCCTTCCCTTTTAAACGGATAATTTCGCCGGTTTGGGTGCCTTCGGGAACTTTGACGGTCTCTTCGCCGTTCAATCCTGTGACCTTAACTTCAGTGCCCAGGGCTGCCTGCACGATGGAAATGGGCACGGTGCAATACAAATCCGCATCGCGGCGTTCGAAATACGGGTGGGATTTGACGGTCAGCACGACATACAAATCGCCCGCAGGGCCGCCGTTTTCCCCGGGTTCTCCTTCGCCGGGAACACGCAGGCGCGTATTGGAATCCACACCGGGGGGAATCCGCAAATCGATGGTTTTGCTGCGTTCGACGCGCCCCTGTCCCCGGCAACCGGGACACGCTTCGCGCACGATTTGACCGGCGCCCCGGCAGTCCGGGCAGGTGCGGGAGATCGTAAAGAATCCCTGCTGGTAATGCATCTGGCCGCGCCCCCCGCAGGTGACGCAGGAGACCACTCCCGTGCCGGGTTTCGCCCCCGTGCCGTTGCAGCTCTCGCAAAATTCAAGCCGCGGCAGGCGGATCTTGGTGTTCACGCCCGTGGCGGCCTCTTCGAAAGTCAATTTCATGTCGTAACGAAGGTCCGCGCCCCGGTGGGAGCGAGTCCTGGCGCGGCCGCCTCCAAAAATATCTTCAAACCCGAAAAAATCGCCGAAGATATCCTGGAATTCATCGAAGATGGTCTGGTTGACGCCGCCCTCGTAGCCCCCGCGCGACAGCCCGGCATAGCCAAAGCGGTCATACGTAGCGCGCTTCTGCGGGTCGGAAAGAATCGAATAGGCCTCGGTGGCCTCGCGAAACCTTTCCTCCGCGTCATTTTTCTTGTTCGGATTGCGGTCGGGGTGATGCTTCAGCGCCGCCTTGCGATAGGCGGACTTGATCTCATCGGCGGTTGCGGAACGCCCAAGACCCAGAATTTCATAGCAGTCGCGCTTTTGACTCATCGTGTTTGTTGCCCAATTGCTGTAATTTTATTCATTCCCGGAATTCGGTTCGCCGGCCGGATGAACGGCGACACGGACAATCGCGGGGCGCAGGACGCGCCCGTGAAACAAGTAGCCATCCTGAAAGACATCCACGATCAGGCCGTCAGGAAATTCGGTCGATTCGACGCGCTCGATGGCCTGGTGCAGGTGCGGATCGAAAATCTTGCCGGAGGCGTCCACGCGCTGCACCCCGTGGCGCGCCAGCACATCCCACAATTGTTTCCGGATCAGAATGACGCCCTTGCGATATTCCTCAAAGGACGGATCCTGGTGGCCCTGCAGCGCGCGATCGAAGGCATCGAGCACCGGGATCATATCCATGATCATGCGCTCGACGCCGCGGCGGCCCTCTTCGTGGCGGTCGCGTTCGGTGCGCTTGCGGAAATTCTCGAAATCGGCCTGCCGGCGGACCAGCGTCTGCAATAATTCTTCTTTCTCCGCACGGAGTTTTGCGATTTCCGCCGCAAGACCTGTTTCGCCACCGGCAGACGAATCGACAGGGTCGTTGCCCGACGCCGGGTCGGCTTCGCGATTCATCCGGCCCTCATCGAGTGAAAATATTTTGTCTTCTTCGCGCTTGGCTTCCGCCACTTTGTCTAGCTCCGATCCAATGTTTCGTTGAATGCGCGCGCCACAAACGCGACGGCCGTGATGGCGCGTTCGTATTGCATGCGCATCGGGCCAAGAACCCCCACCGTGCCCTGCGACTGGTCCTGAAACGAGTACGGTGCGCTGATGAGCGCCAGATGTTTGCCCGCGGGATCAATCCCTTGAACGCCGATCTGCACGTGCACCGGGTCCGGCGTGTCAATACACCCCGCCAGAAGAGCGATGAGTTTGTGTTTTTCCTCAATCGCCACCAGGACTTCGCGCAATTGCGCCTGGCTTGAAAACTCAGCCGTCGCAGCCATCTGGGCCGCGCCCTCGATGTAGACCCGCTGCGTAGAGCCCTGCTCCAGCATGCTGGGATCGCACAGCGCCAGCGCATCGTGCGTCAAGACGTCGTATCGCTTCTGCTCGGTCGCCAGGCGTGCAAGAAGGTCCGCGCGAATCGCTTCCAGCGTACGCCCCACATAGTGGCGATTCAGGTAGTCAGCCGTGTGGTCAAGATCAGCCTGGCTGAAAACCCGATTGGAGCGAATAATTTTGTCCCGCGTATTGCCCCCGGTCGAAACCAGCACGACCACCACGCGTCCGTCCGGCAGCAGCACGAACCGCACGTGCTCCAGCACGGTCTTCGCGATGGGTGGGGAAACCACAATGCCCAGTCCCCGTGAAATTTCCGCCAGCACATGGCCGGCGCGCTCGGCGACTTCTTCCGCCGTGGTGGCGGCGGCAAATTGTCCGCGAATCCAATCCTCGTCTTCCGGACTCAGCTTGGCCTGCGCCGCTACCAGTTGCGCGAAAAACCGGTACGCCATCGCCGTGGGAACCCGCCCGGCGGAAGTGTGGGGCTGGTAAAGGAAACCTTCGTCTTCCAGGTCGGCCATGACGTTCCGCACGGTCGCGGAACTCAGCATCTCCACATGCCGGCGCGAAATCGAGCGCGAGGACACAGGCTCGCCCGTTTCAATGTACGCGCGCACAACCGCAGACAGGATTTGCCGGTTGCGTTCGTTATGTGGCGCAGGATGGGCCATAGCTCTACTCGTCGCGTAAGCTTAACACTTCTCAATTTATTTTATGCATAGAAGTGACTCTCGTCAAACAAGATGCACAATGACAGTACTTTGGGGGCGCCTTCTGTTCCTGATCTATTCTTGGTCTGCGGAATCGATCTGCGCGCGCTGCAGGCGATCGGAATAGTCAATATAGAGTGTTTTCCATTCCGAGTAAAAATCGATGGCCGCCGCGCCGGCTTCGCGGTGTCCATTGCCCGTCCCTTTGGTTCCGCCGAACGGCAACTGAATTTCCGCCCCAATCGTGGGGGCATTCACATAAACGATCCCCGTTTCCAGATCGCGCATGGCGCGATAGGAATCATTCACATTGCGCGTATAAATGGACGCGGAAAGCCCGTACTTCACGTGGTTGGCAATTTCGATGGCCTCCTCGAACGACGAAAAAGGAATCACGGCCACTACCGGGCCAAAAATCTCCTCCTGCGCGATCCGCATTCCCGGCGCAACGCCGCCGAAAATCGTCGGCTCGTGGTACCAGCCCGCGGATAAGCCATTGCCTTCTGCGCGATGCCCGCCGAGCACAAGCTTGGCGCCCTCGTTCTTGCCGATCTCCACGTATTTCATCACGGTTTGTAGTTGCGTCTGGTTGATCAACGGCCCCATTTCGGTTTGCGGGTCCAGACCGTCGCCTATACGCAGCGTTTTTACCCGGCTGGTAAACCGATCGAGAAATTCCTTGTACACTTTCTTGTGCACGGCCACGCGACTGGCGGCGGTGCACCGTTGTCCGGTCGTCCCAAAGCCGCCCCACACGGCGCCTTCCACGGCAAGATCCAGGTTCGCATCTTCCATCACCAGAATAATGTTCTTCCCGCCCATTTCCAGGTGGCAGGGCTTAAAGGTGGGCGCGCACGCCTGGTTCACCAGGCTTCCCGTTTCCGTCGATCCCGTGAAGCTGATTGCCGATACATCGGAATGCGTGACCAGCGGCCCTCCCGCCTCGGGGCCCATGCCATTCACCACGTTCAAGACCCCAGACGGCAAGCCCGCCTCGGTCAGAATTTGAACCAGATTGTAAGTCGATAGCGGAGTGTCTTCGGCCGGCTTGATGACCACAGTGTTGCCGCAAACCAGCGCCGGCATGATTTTCCACGAAGGAATGGCCATCGGGAAATTCCACGGTGTAATCATGCCCACCACACCCAGCGGGTCGCGCACCGACATGGCAAACTTGCTGGGAAGTTCGGACGGCACCGTCTGGCCGGATAGCCTGCGTCCCTCTCCGGCCATGTAATATGTCATATCGATGGCTTCCTGTACGTCGCCCCGCGTTTCCGCCAGGGGCTTTCCCATTTCGCGCGTCATGTCGCGAGCAAGATCTTCCTTGCGCTTCACCAGGGTTTCCGCGGCGCGATACAGAATCTCGGCGCGGCGCGGCGCCGGAAACAGCCGCCATTTCCGGAAAGCCGCTTTCGCCGCGTCCACCCCGTCGTTCACGTCTTCTGCTGTGGATGACGGAAAAAGTCCGACCAATTCCGCCGGGTTGGCGGGATTGCGATTTTCGAATGTGTGGCCCCGGCGGGCTTCGACCCATTCGCCATTGATGAAGTTTTTATGAATTCTCGAAACCGAGCTGGTGGCCATTTTGCCTCCTGGGAACTCGTGAGGCCGCAAAAACATTCCGGTCGATACGGCAAAACAAATCACGGCGGAACATTTCCGCGTGGATATTCAATTTAACCGGGGCGGGCGGGTGCGTCAAATCGCGCGCGGAGCCCGTTCTACGGGGATCCCGGCGCCGAACTTGGCTCGTTGGAAGCTACCGGCAACGGTGCGCCCTTTCCGGCAGTCTCCGGACCCAGGCCAAGCTTGTTCAGCGACAACGCGTCGATTTTGCCTGTCACCGTGAAGCCATTCCTATCCTGGTACCTTTTCATGGCATCGACCGTCGCGTGGTCCCACTTCCCGGTGGGCTTACCCGTGTACACGCCCTCACGCTGGAGAGCGGCTTGAATTTCCTTGATCCTCGCATGAGTTGGCGCCCTTTGCCCTCTGTGCCGCGCCCTGTATCTCGCCCTGGCCCTTGCCCTGGCTCTCGCCCTGGCTCTTGCCCTGGCTCGGGCTCTTGCTGTGGCCCTCGACTTGGCTGTGGATTTGGCCGTGTTTTTTTTCTTCGCTTTCGGCGCCGCGGCCTTTTTCTTCTTCGCGGACGTCTGGGCGGGCGCCGGCCGGGCGGCGGAAACCATGGGGCTCGCGCTCAACAGGAGCACGGTCCCGAGCAAGCATAGCCAGGTTCGATTTTTCATAAGTCTGTCTTCTTACTCCGGAGATGGAACGACACCGGCCAGATAGACGGTGTCGAACTGATCGGTGCCCGTCCGCCGCAGGACCTTGAACAGGACATCCTGTCCCTGCTTGAGGCCGGAAACGACGCGGCGATATTGGGCAACCGATGTGACAGCCGTATGGTTGACCTCGGCGATCACGTCGCCGCGGATGAAGCCGATATCCTCGGCAAAGCTGGCGGGATCGACTTCGGTCACCAGAACGCCTTTCATATTTTCGTATCCGGCGCGGCGCGCGCGGTCGGTACCGAGATCCTCCAGGCGCAACCCGAATTCGGCCGGAGTCGGGCCGTTGTCACTGGCCGCTCCGTTGCCGGCGCGATCGGGGAAAATCTTGGCGCGGTCCGCGACCGTCAATGTGGCGCTATGTTGTTTCTTGTCGCGCACGTAGGTTACGCGGACGGTGTTGCCGACTGGGGTGGCCGCGATGGGGTTCACAAGGTCATTCCCCGTGTGCACGGGCTTGCCGTTCACACTGGTGATGACGTCGCCGGACTGCAGGCCCCCTTTTTCCGCCGGGCTGCCCGTTTCGACGCGCTGCAACACAATGCCGTAGGGAGCGCCCAGTTCCTTGAGCACGATCGGATTGCTGCCCTGCGCTTCGGTGAAGCTGACGCCGATTGAGCCGCGCGTCACTTTGCCGTTGGCAATGATCTGATTGTATACACCGATCGCCGTATTGGACGGCAGCGCGAAGCCCACGCCTTCATTTCCTCGGCCTCCGGTAATGATCGCCGTGTTGATGCCGATCACCTGTCCGGCCATGTTTACCAGCGGGCCGCCCGAATTTCCCGGATTGATGGCGGCATCGGTTTGAATGAATCGTTGAAATTGCTGCCCCACGTTTGCGCGGTCCTTGGCGCTGATGATTCCCGCGGTGACGCTGCCTTGCAGGAACCCAAAGGGATTACCGATGGCCAGCGCCCAGTCGCCCACCTGAACCGAATCGGAATTGCCGAGTTTTGCGAGGGGCAAATCGTGCCCTACATCAATCTTCAAAATTGCCAGATCGGTTTCTTCGTCCATTCCAACGACTTTGGCAGTGTATTTGGTCTTGTCGCCATTGAGCGTGACCTGGATTTTTGTCGCCTGATCCACAACGTGATTGTTCGTCAGGATAAACCCCTTCTTGTCCACAATCACGCCGGACCCAAGGCTGCGTTCGGCTGTGGGCCCTTGATCCGGAAAGTCGAAGAAGCGATTAAAAAAGTCCTGAAACGGTTGCTGCGGATTGTCGTCCGGCCCCATCTGATCGCGGTCGCGCGGTGCGGGGGCCCCGCGCCCCTGCCTGCCGCGTTCGATCACTTGCGTGGTCGATATGTTCACTACAGCGGGCTGCACTTTACTCACGATCGAAGCAAAGGCGTTGGACATCTGCACCGGATCAGGGACCGCCAGCGGGGTGCCGCCGGACACACTGATAGCCGGGTGCGAGGCGCCCACGCGCCCGGAAATCACCGTGCCAATCAAGATCCCGATGGCCAGCGTCAGGGTCATCAAAAACGTCGCCATGATTTTGCGGTTCCGCGCCCAGGCGGCAAGCTCTCGTAGCTGAATTCCCATGATCTTCCACTCCTCTTCGCGAATCTTGTCTTTGCGGACCCTGGTGACGCGATCGGCTGCGGGCCTGGCCCCTCGGCCCGCCGGCACACAATTACCTATTATACTACCATGGCGCGCTGTCCTGTCCTTGATGCGCGCCGGATATTCTTGTCAGCAAATGCCCGCGGGGCACCGCCAGCGCCGCAACTTGAGGGTATGCCTGCCGCAGGACGGGCCCCCTTCAATTCCTGTATAAACTGCAGTTATAGCACTCACAACTATTATAAATTGGATTTGGCCGGTCCCCGGGGTTCAAATCAACTGGCCTGTGTTAGGATAAAAAATTATGACATCGCGTACGATGTACCGGAAAATCTGGGACTCCCACCTGGTTCGCGAGGCGCCGGGAGAGCCTTCGTTAATTTATATCGACCGCCATCTTGTGCATGAGGGTACTTCCCCGCAAGCTTTTGCCGGCCTGAAAGCGGCGGGCCGAACCGTCCGGAGGCCCGACCTGTCATTCGCCGTCATGGACCATTCGGTTCCGACCAAGAACCGCAATTTGCCGATTCTGGATCAGGATGCGAAGGGACAATTTGAGGCCCTGGAACGCAATTGCCGCGAGTTTGGCATCACGTTGTTCAACATGTTCAGCAAAAATCAGGGCATCGTGCATATCATCGGCCCGGAACTCGGCATCACGCAACCCGGCCAGACCATTGTCTGCGGAGACAGCCATACCTCGACGCACGGCGCGTTTGGCACGCTGGCGTTTGGGATCGGCACCAGCGAAGTGGAACACGTGATGGCCACGCAGTGCCTGGTCCAGTACGAATCAAAGACCATGCACGTCGTCGTCAACGGAAAAAGACCCAAGGGCGTCTCCGCGAAAGACATCATCCTGGCGATCATCGGAAAAATTGGCATCGCCGGTGGCACCGGCCACGTCATTGAATACTCGGGAGAAGCCATTTGCGGCCTGTCCATGGACGGCCGCATGACCGTGTGCAACATGTCCATTGAAGGCGGCGCGCGAGCCGGAATGATCGCGCCGGACGACACGACGTTTGCCTACATGGAAGGGCGTCCCTATGTTCCCCGCGGCAAGGCGTTTCAAGAGGCCGTGGAAAACTGGAAGACTCTGCCGAGCGATGCGGGAGCAAAATTCGACGCCACCGTCGAGCTGGATGCCACTTCCCTGTCGCCGCAGGTCACCTGGGGAACGAATCCGGGAATGGTTTCCGGCGTAGCCGACCGCGTTCCCGATCCAACCTCTTTCCGCGATCCCGACGATCAAAAAGCCGTGGCGCGCGCCCTGGAATATATGGGGTTAAAACCCGGCACCGCCATGGTTGACGTTCCCATCGACCGTGTATTCATCGGCTCGTGCACAAATTCCCGCCTGCACGATCTGCGCGCCGCCGCGCGCGTGGTGGCCGGAAAGCATGTCTCCAAGAACCTGAAACAAGCCCTGATCGTGCCCGGTTCCATGTCCATCAAAGCGAAGGCGGAAGCCGAAGGGCTCGACAAAATTTTTACCGACGCGGGATTTGAATGGCGGGATGCGGGATGCAGCATGTGCATCGCGATGAATCCGGACGTTCTGCCGCCGGGAGAACGCGCCGCCAGCACTTCGAACCGCAATTTCGAAGGCCGTCAGGGCAAGGACAGCCGAACGCACCTGGTCAGCCCGATCATGGCCGCGGCCGCCGCCATCGCCGGCCACTTCGTCGACATTCGCGATTGGAACGTGGAAGCGCCGGATTAAGGCCGCAGGCCGTATCCGTGCGCCGCGCGGCTTACATTCAAGATGCGGGCTCGATTGGCTGCCCGCCGGAGATGATTACAAATGCAGCCCTTTTCCAAGCATACGGGATTAGTACTTCCCATGGATCGCGTGAACGTTGACACCGACCAGATGGTGCCGAAGCAATTCATAAAACTTCAGACCAAGCAGGGCTTCGGGCGCGTGTTGTTCTACGACTGGCGATATTTGCCGGGAGAAAAACCGAATCCCGAATTCATTCTGAACTGGCCGCAGTATAAAGGCGCATCCGTGTTGCTGGCGCGCGCCAATTTCGGCTGCGGCTCAAGCCGCGAACATGCTCCGTGGGCCGTCGCCGACTATGGCTTTCGAGTTCTGATTGCCCCAAGCTATGCCGATATTTTCTATAACAACTGTTTCAAAAACGGGATTCTTCCTGTCACGCTCCCCGAAGCCCAGATCGACGAACTGTTCCGGCGAGCCGAAGCACAGCAAGGCTATTCCCTGACGGCAGACCTGCCCAGCCAGACGATTTCCGATGCGGCCGGATTGAATGTTAAATTCGAGATCGACGCATTCAGGAAACATGTTCTCCTGGAAGGCCTGGACGACATCGGACTCACGCTGAAGCATGCGGACGAAATCACCGCCTACGAGAAGGCCCATCACCCCAGCGCCACATTGTACGGAACTGTGGACGCGAAATTTTCCCCAAAACACTGAAAACCACTGACCCGCTATTGTTTTTCCTTCGGTCCCTTGCCGGGCCCGCGCCGGGCGGCCATCGCGCGCGCGGGCATTGCCCGTGGCGTAGCCGGAAAGCGTCACGCCGTCAGCGTCGTCGTCGCTGTATCCGCTGTATGGCCTTTTAATTCGGCGATCAAGATACCGGCTAAAATTAACCCGGCGCCGGCAAGCGCTCTGCCCCCCAGCCGTTCGTGGATCATGAAGAATGAAGTTACCGCGGCGAATACCGGCTCGCTGGCCAGAATCAGCGCCGTGATCGTCGCGCTGGTATGGTGTTGCCCCCAAACCAGAAGCGGGTACGCCAGCGCCGTTGTGAAAATGGCCGTGACCAGAACGCCAAACACCATCTGCGACGTGAAATGAACCCGCACCGCTTCCCACCCGGTTGTATCCAGAATCGGCACCGCCAGCAACGAAAACCCCGCCGTCACCGCCACCTGCGTAAAACTGAGTCCGCCAAGCGAATGCTTCGCGCTAAGCCGGTCAATGAAAATGATTTGCAGCGCGTACAGGACCGCGCAACCCATCACCAGCAAATCCCCGCGGTTCAGGTCGCTGAGCCCCTCCGGGGGAACGGTGAGATAATAGAGGCCCGCAAAAGATGCCAGCACCCCGCACCACGCCCAGGAGTTGATGTGGCGGCGCCATATGATCGCCAGAAAAACCGGGATGAGGATGACGCTGAGTCCGGTAATAAACGCGGCTTTCGATGGCGTCGTCCTGGCGATTCCGGCGGTTTGAAACGCGTATCCACCGAACATGAGCAATCCCACCTGCGCGCCCGCCCACATGTCGCCGCGCGACATCTTGCGAATTTCCGGCCGGTAATACCACGCCAGGGGCATTGCACCCAGCGTAAATCGCGCGGCCAGGTAAGCGAAAACTGAAATATCGGCAAGCGTGTTTTTCACGACCACAAAGGTCACGCCCCAGAGCAACGAGCACAACAGCAGGGCGCAGTGGGCCTTGAACCGGACACTCACAGCAGAACCTTTGCCGCCCGGAACGTGTGGAATATCTTTGGATGTAGCAGGCCGGGCCGGTTTTTCGAGAGGTTCATATGGGGCTTGAGTGTAGTGAGGCCGCAGGGCAAAGGCAACCTGCATGTCGGTAATCGAATCGCACCTGAGCAGGGATTCGCGGCACGGGTATTGCGGCCTGCGCACCGTTGATTTCGGACATGGCGCGCGGGGCACGGCCGGCCGTGGCCTTGCCGGATGGATTTCAACCGCATTGACAGGGTAACTTTGACTTGCTAAATCTAACGACCGTGGCTTTCTCCCGTTCCTTCCGCATCCTCGCCATCTGGGTCGCCCTTCCCCTTCTGGCGGCGACGTTCTGCACCTCTGCGCGCGGCAAGGACAAAGACACAAAAGAGAAAACGGAAAAGAAACAGAAGGACAGGCCCTGGGTCGAAATTCGCTCCGCGCAATTCGTCGTGACCAGTGACGGCGGTGAAAAGACAGCTCGCCGGGTTCTGGATCAGTTCGAACAGGTGCGCCGAGTCTTTCAGGCGACCATGCCGAACCCCCGCTTCAGCACCGGAATCCCGATTCAAATTTTTGCCGCGCGCAATTCGGACTCCTTCGCCAAGCTGTTCCCTGAATTCCCCGCCAACAGCCGCCGCGTCCAACCGGGGGGACTATTCATTGCGGGCCCCGAAAAAATCTTCATCGGAATGCGAACCAACGCCCCCGGCAAGGTTCCTTACGAACGGGTTTATCAGGCTTACGCCAGCCTGGTCTTGAAGCACAGCTACCGCAGATTGCCTCCCTGGCTCGAGGAGGGTTACACCAACGTTTATGGAAGCCTGACGCTCACCGGGAAGGGCGCGCGTCTTGGCAAGACCGACCCCGACGACATGAGCGTACTGTATGAAAGCCCTCTGCTGCCCCTGGATATCGTCTTTCATGTGAATCACGGGTCACCCTATTTATCCGGCGGAGAAAAACATACGGTCTTCTATGCCGAATCGCGGGCGTTGGTGCATTTCTTTCTCACTGATCCGCAATTCGCATCCGCGAAGCCTCTCGACCGGTACATTGCGCAAGTGGAAAAAGGGGCGGATGCGCTGCAAGCCGCCCGCCAGGTCTTTGGAGATTTGAACCAGCTTCGGAACCGCCTGGAGGCCTATGTCAAACGGATCAAAGCGCCTCCTGCCGATATTCTGGAAACCGGCGAAACCGATTCCGGCGGCGCTGCCCGCACGCTTTCCCCCGCCGAATTGGAAGCGCGCCTGGGAGCATTTATGGCCGCGCGTGGGCGGCGTTCCAATGCGCGATTTAAGCTGGAAGACGCCCTCATGCAGGATCCCGCGCTTGCCGATGCTGAACAGAGCCTGGGATTCTTATCTTTGCAGGAACGCCATCTGGATGAGGCCGACAAGCATTTCGCGCGAGCCTTGCAACTGAATCCGAACGACGCCCTCTCTTACTACGGACAAGGCCTGGTGGCCTTGGCGCGCGCCGGCCAATCCGGCCCGCCGCCCGCCACGCTTGCCGCCGCGTTTGAAAAAAGCGTATCGCTGAACCCCAATTTCGCTCCCGCCTGGGACAACCTGGCCTCGATTTATTCCCAGCGTGACGACACCATGCAGAAAGCCCTTACCGACGCACAGCGCGCCGCCGCACTGGCCCCCGGAAATTCCGAATATCATCTGCAGGTCGCCGAAATTCTGGACCGGCTCGGACGCAAGGAGGACGCGCGCAAAGCCGCCGCCGAAGTGCAAGCCTCGTCCAGCGATCGCAAAACCGCAGAACGCGCCGGCGACCTTCTCGCAAGAATGTCACGGCCCGCAGCCTCCGGAGGTCTCGATGCGAGCGGTTCGCTCGGCAATGCGGCGGAACATTCTGCGTCTGGGGCTGCGGCAACATTGCGCATCCAACGCAAAACCGAACCCGACGACCAGTCTTCCCAGGCCGTTTCCAGTGTGCCGCGCGCCGACTCTGCCGCCGAACCTCCGGCTCCCACAGCTCCCCCGCTGACGTATTCCATGCTGGGCACCATTACGGACACAATCTGCGCCTATCCCCCGCAGGTGCAAATCACATTGAAGGCGCGAACCATCGTCATGCATCTGCATGCGAACGACCTGGGAAAAGTATCGGTCAAAATCGCGGGATCGAATGCCGCGGCAAAAAATACGAGTTGCGCGGCTCTGCGCGGGCGTTCGGCGCGCGTCAGCTACCTGCTGTCATCGGGCAAGCCGTGGGATGGGGAAATTCAATCGCTGGAATTTCGCTGAAGAATTTAAGTAAGACAGGCTTCAGCCTGTCAGGTTTAGATTCCAATTCAACTGCGCGGGTGACACGCCACACCTTCAGGTTTTTGAATATCAATTGAACCGCACAGGCGAGACGCTAAGGCTTCCGGTATAGATTCCGCTTCAACTGCAACTGCGACAGCCTGAAGCCTGTCCTACGGTTCCAAACCGGCAACGTTCAGCGTGGTCAGCGCGACGCGCTGCAGCCCCAGTGCCCGGCCGGCCGGGTCATACCATTCGTCCAGCGTATGCGCGCCGCCGCTGCGCCCGCCGGCCCCCAGCGAAATTGCCGCAATGCCCAGCGAGAGGGGGATATTGGCGTCGGTCGAGGAACGCTCTCTTCGCGACCTGTTTCCGAGCCGGCTATCGGCGGCCAATAAAGCCGCCAGGAGCGGAGAATCTTCAGGCAGATCACCGGCAGGGCGCACTCCGAGAACGGTAATTTTCAAATCCAGCAGGGTCGTGCCGCCGGCCATGCCGCGTTCGCGGGCCGCCGACATTTCCTGGTCGATGCCGGCGCGCACGGCGTCGCGGAGCTGCCCATCCAGTTTGGTCAATTCGGCTTCCGATTCGGAGCGCAAATCCACTTTCATCTGCGCGCTGGATGGAATCGAATTTACCGAAGTGCCGCCCTGGATCTCTCCGACGTTGAAACTGGTTCTGGGGAATTCGGGAATATGCACGGTGACAAAGCGGGCGATTCCCCGGCCCAGGGCATGAATCGGATTCGGAGTTCCGAAATCGGACCAGCTATGCCCGCCCGGACCGGTGATGGAAATTTCCATGCGGCGGGAGGCCAGCGCCCCTGTAGTCACATAGTCGGTGGCCGAGCCGTCCAGTGCGATGACGTATTTCAGATGTTTTTTGTAGGCTTCGGTAAGCGCGCGTATGCCGCGCAGGTTTCCTTCCCCTTCTTCGCCCACGTCCGCGACAAACAGGATTTTCTTGTTCGTCTTGATCTTGGCTTCGCGGAATGCCCTGGCCACCGCCAGCAAAGCTGCGAGCCCCGTGCCGTTGTCCGAAATGCCGGGCGCCAGCAGTTGGCCGCCTTCGCGCTTGACGTGAACATCAGTGCCTTCGGGAAATACGGTGTCCAGGTGGGCGGTCAGCATCACGATATCGGAAGAGGTTCCCGGAAATTCACCGATAACATTGCCGATGGCATCGGTCTGCACTTGCAGGCCCGCGGCCGCCATCGCTTTCTTCATATAAACCCCGCGGGCTACCTCATGGAACGGCGGGGCGGGAATTTCCGTAATGCGGATTTGTTCCTCGGTCGTCGCGGTCGCCTGGCTGCGAAGGATTTCGAGAACTTGAGCCACACGAGGGTCGTCCTTCGTCTGTGCCGCCGAGGCCTTTCGTACAAGATTCTGGATGAACGAAGTCAATGCGATTCCCAATGTTAAAAATAACAGGATGCGTTTCACGGCACACTCGACCGCACCGGAATTGACCCTCATCGTGGCGAGCCTGCCAGAGTCCACCATTCTGCCACAGCGGTCAAATGTAAAAGGTCCCGAAAATACATAGCCTCATTCCGGCAGCGCCCCTTCTTTCCAATCCGTGATTCCGGCGTGCTCGACGCCTGGCCCGAAACAAGGGACGCAAAAAATTGCCCGCACACTAGTTTATCGGGGAGTTAGCTGTCTGCATAGCGATAAGAGGTTTTTCACTGCGGCGTGGCGAACGATTTGACCAGGTTGTGCGCGCCTGCAGGCATCTCATCATCCAGCGTGGCCTTGCATGTCCGGGAAAACAGGAAGCTCACATTTCACAGTATTCCGAATGTACAGCAGGTCTCTCCTCCCCCCATGTCGTGAAAACTCCTGCCCGGCGATCAGTACCGCAGCGTGTAGCTGTGCGGCATTTGTTTTGGATCCGGCTTGTACAGCGTCTTGCAGAATTCGCAGCGGTAAATTTCCGCGTCCTTGCCGATCTTCGCCTCCACTTCCTTCGGATAGTCGTACCATCGCTTCAGATGCCCGGCGCAAAGTTTGCCCTTGGCGTTCTTCTCATTGCAGGATCGTTGCTTGGGCTTGCGCACCTTGATTTTGGTTTCAACCGGGGCGGCTTCCGCTGCGGCAGGCGCGGGAGCAGCGGCAGGCGGCGCAGGTGGTGGAGCAGCAGGTGTCGTGCCTTGCGGTGCTGTTTCCTCAGCCATTCTCAGGTTCCCCTCTCCGGTGCGGATTCGCCTTCAGGATACACTTTTTCAGGATACGGATGCTTCGCCAGCCGCGTGAGAGCTCCGCTTTCCCTGCATATCTTACTGGAACACTTCCCGCCAGGCCAAGCGAGACTTGCGCACTTAATTCATGTTTCCGTGGTTGCCCGCAGATCCTTGTCGGCCCACAACTGTGACGGAACCGGGTACTCCACCTCCACCATGCACAGCCCCTGCGGCGGCATGGTCGCTCCGGACTTGGAACGATCCCGCAATTCGAAAATCGCCGGAATGTCCTCCGGTCTGAGCTTCCCTCGCCCCACATCCACCAGCGTCCCAACCATTTTGCGGACCATATACCGCAAAAAAGATTTCCCGCGAACGATGTAAACCCATTCTTCGTCTCCGCTGGAGGAGTTTCCGGGCCGTTCCGGCGGCAGTTCGGCCCTGAGCAGCTCGGAACGATAGATCCTGCGGGTCACGATCGGTTCCCGGTCATCATCTTCTTCCGAGTCCGTGGAGGCCGAGAAGGACGTGAAATCGTGCTCGCCCTCGAACCGGCGCGCAGCTTCCGCCATCGCTGCAAAATCCAGCGGGTAATCATTGTGCTGCACGTAGCGGTACAGATAAGGCGGAACGATGCGGCCGCGGAAAATCCGGTACCGGTAAGTTTTTGCGAGAGCGCTCCAGCGCGCGTGAAAATCGAGTTCCACCTCTTCGCAGGCAATCACGCGGATGGACGGCGGCAGCAAGGCGTTGAACGCCCGCTGGAAATTTTCCGCGCTGAGAGCAGACTCGGTTTTGAAATTCGCCACCTGGCCATCCGCGTGAACGCCCGCGTCGGTGCGTCCCGCGCCGTAAATCGTAACACTGGACTGCGTCAGCTTTTCGGCCACGCCGGCCAATGCGCCCTGCACGGTTTCCTGGCCTGGCTGAATCTGCCAGCCCTTGAAGTCCGTACCGTCGTAAGCGATCGTAAGTTTGATGTTGCGCATGGAAACGTATCGACATTATCGCATGGACGAGCGCCGGCGAATGGATTCCACCTCGCCCGGCACGATATTGCACTTCATTACATTCGGGGAACGAATGACTGGCCGGTTTGCCGTCCGGTGCAATGCCTGGGCGTCATGACGTCCGGCCGGTTCCTGGTTGGATTCGAGCTAGGGACTGGAGCGCGCGAAACGGCTGCCGGGTTTCACAGCCACGCTGCCGCTGCGGCAAAGAGGGCAAGCCGAGGGATCGAAGCTCTCAATTTTCAGTTCGATCAATGCTTCGGTGCGCACGGGCAATTCGATTTTTCCGCCGCTGCGGTCAATCAATGCGCCCGCGGCGACGACGCGCGCACCCGCTTCTTCCAGCACGCGAATCGTTTCGCAGGTCGATCCGCCGGTCGTCCACACGTCTTCCACTACCAGCACGTGTTCATCGGGTTCCACGCGAAATCCGCGGCGCAGCGTCAGCATCCCGGTGGCATCGCGTTCCACGAAGATTGCACGCACGGGCTTGCCGTCGTGTCGAGGCGGAATGGCGCGCGCCACTTCGTGGCCCAGAATCACTCCTCCCAGCGCCGGGGAGGCCACGCAGTCCACGCGCAAGTCCATGAATTCGGCAGCCAGAGCCCGGCCTAGCTGGGCCGCGTATTTGGGGTACTGCAGCACCAATGCGCACTGCACATAGGTTCCGCTGTGCAGGCCCGAGGTCAGTTGAAAATGGCCCTGGCGAATGGCTCCCACTTCTTCCAGGGTTCGAATTACATCGGCTGGCATCATCGCGCGCCAAGACTATCGGCCACCTAAACGATTGTCAAGGAAGGACGCAGGAGGCCATGGCTGCGGCCACGCACAACGTGCGCGAGGCCTTGACCTTCGGTCGATTCTCGCGTCCAATACTTAAGCCCCATGGCGAGTCGCCTGGTGAGGCGCCCCCAGGCTGTTTGAGGTGTTACAGTTAGCGGCGAAACTTCGTCAACAGGCGGTTTGGAAATGAGGATGCCGGGGTCGCCCGGAAATCGTGCGGAAAATAGTTGAAACAATTCCGCCTCGGCGGACGTTTAAACCACTTAGCACTCCTAAGCCAACACTTCGTTGAATGAACAAATACTGATTTCTGTATCGAGAGGAAGACTCATCATGATCGGAAGGTTTTGCCGTGTATCACTTGCCGCGTTTGTGGCCCTATCAACCGTTTTGGCGCCGGTAGTTCCGACGTTTGCCCAGCTACCGGGGCAGACCGCCGCACCGCAGGCGGACCAGCCACAGGCCCGGACCATCCATGTTGCGAACGAAAATTATGAGTTCGGCAGGTCCTGGTTTCCCAACTTCATCGCACCCTACTCTCCCACCAGGGTGCCTGAACCTGTCCTGGTCAATTCTCCCGGCATCGAGCAGATGATCAAGGACGGAAAACTCCGGATCAGTCTGGAGGACGCCATCGACCTGGCGTTGCAGAACAACCTGGACATCGCGATCCAGCGGTATGTTCCCTGGCTGGCGGAAGCGAATCTGCTTCGGACGCGGGGCGGCGGCGCTTCACGGGGAACATTGGCGGCGCTTGGCAATATCCCATCGTTGAACTTCGACCCCATTCTGACTTCGACATTTGGCCTGGACTCGCGCAAATTTCCGGTGAACAACCCACAGCTGGCTGGCGCGGGAACCGCCGCCGGCACGTTCTCCCAGTTGAGCACGCATTCAGCGATCGGGAATATCTCGTTCGCGCAGGGTTTTCACACGGGGACATCGTATTCGGTAACGTTCAACAATACCCGGGCATCTTCCACCAGCCTTTCGAACTTCTTCAGCCCGTCCGTCGTCTCCACAATGACCATTGCGGCCAACCAGGAATTGCTGAAAGGTTTCGGACTGCTGCCTAACGAACGGAATATCCGAATTGCGAAACTGAATAAGAACATGGCCGATCAGACGTTCGAGCAGCAGGTGATTACCTCCATCACGGCGGTCAGCAACGCGTACTGGGAACTCGCGTTCGCCCGCGGGAACGTGGACGTCGCGCTGCACCAGGTCGAGCTTGCCAACAAGCTGTACAGCGACAATAAGAAGCAGGTCGACATCGGAACACTGGCTCCGCTGGAAATCGTGCAGGCCGAGGCGCAAGTCGCTACGGCCAATCAGGCATTGATCGTCGCGCGGACCACACTGCTGCAGGACCAGCTCACGCTGCTGAATCTAATCACCAAGGATCCCACCGCGCCCGCGCTTCGCACGATCGAGATTATTCCGACCGACACGGCCAATGTTCCTCCTCCGGAAGTGGAAAAAATCCCGCTGGAAGACGCCATCAAGGAAGCCGTTACAAAACGCCCCGATGTTCTGCAAGCGGATACGGTTCTGAAAGCCGACGACATCAACGTCCGCGCCACCAAGAATGCGCTTCTACCGACTCTGAATCTTTCCGGCTACTACACCGCGCAAGGCCTTGCCGGAAACAATCAGCTGAGCACATCCTCCACTGTGGCGGGCTCGCAGGTCGTCGATGCCAACGGCGATCCGGTCCAGGTGGCCACTTCCTCCAGCGTGACCCCGGTCCCCATCTACCTTCCGTCGACGGCGAGGACGCTCACCGGCATTAATTCCAGCGGGCTGGGATCGGCCTGGGGCGATATGTTTGGCGGAACCTACCCTGAATTCAACGCGCAAATCAGCCTGACTATCCCGATTCGCAATCGCCAGGCGCAGGCCGATAACGTCACCGCCCTGCTGACCACGCGGCAGGACGAAACGCGTTACCGGCAGACCTTGAACAATGTCGCCATCGACGTTCACAACACGCAAATTGTTCTCGAACAGGCCCGTGTCACGCTGGCCGCGGCGGCCAAGACGCGCGACCTCGACCAGCAGACGCTCGACGCCGAGCAGAAAAAATATCAACTGGGCGCTTCGACGCTGTTCAACATCGTTTCCGATCAGAACATACTGGCTGCCGCCGCCAGCGCCGAGGTGCGAGCGCGCATCAATCTCGCCGAGGCCAAAGTGGAATTTGACCGCGCCATGGGTCGCACGCTCGAGGTCTACAACATCACGATCGCCAATGCCAAGACGGGCGTGGTCCCCAAGGACACCCTGATTCCCGGCACTTCGTCAACAGGCCAGCTTTTTGTCGATCCTGCGCAACGTTGGGAGAGCCAAACTGCCCAGGCAGGGAAACCCTCTGGCGCCGGCAACGTACAATAAAAACTAAACCCGCCACAGACAGCAAGACCAGCATTCGCGGAAACGAGGGAGCCTTCCCGCTCCCCCCGTTTCTCAGCGAAGTTTCCCTTCGAAGTTTAACCGGCATATGCTCGATCGGATTGCAGCTCCCCGTTCGCCATCGAACTACCTTGTTCTGCCCTGCCGCTTCGCCTAGAATCAATCCGCGTCCAGCCGTGGATTTTCTGCATTCAAATTCGGGCGTTTGACCCGCTCAAAACATGTCTTCCGATCGAGAACAATTACAGCGGCGTGCAGCAGCCGGAAATTCGTCCGGCAGGCCCGCCGAATTCACTACCGTGTCCAATCACCCGATCCGCAGGCTCTATACGCCCACCGATCTTTCCTCCTGGAACCCCGATCGTGATCTGGGCCTGCCGGGAGCGCCGCCCTACACCCGCGGAATTCATCCCTCGATGTACCGCAGCCGCCTGTGGACCATGCGGCAATTTGCGGGATTCGGTTCGGCTGAAGATACGAACAAAAGATTTCGTTATCTCCTCTCTCAAGGGCAGACGGGGCTTTCCGTGGCGTTCGATCTGCCTACCCTGATGGGATATGACTCCGACCATGCCCTCGCTGAAGGGGAGGTCGGCAAGTGCGGCGTGGCCATCAGTTCCCTCGCGGACATGGAAGCGCTGTTTGACCAGATTCCTCTCGGCAGTGTTTCGACGTCGATGACCATCAATTCTCCCGCCGCCATTGTGTGGGCGATGTACCTGGCCGTCGCCGAAAAGCAGGGCGTGGATTGGAAAAGCCTCGGCGGCACGCTCCAAAACGACATCCTCAAGGAATACATCGCGCAGAAGGAATACATTTACCCGCCAAATCCCTCGATGCGCCTGGTGATTGACACATTTGAATTCGGCGCGCGCCACACACCGAAATTCAACACGATTTCGATCAGCGGATACCACATCCGGGAAGCGGGCTCGACCGCGATTCAGGAATTGGCCTTCACCCTGCGCGACGGCATCGAATACGTGGAATGGGGGCTTCGGCGGGGCATGGCCGTGGACGATTTTGCCCCGCGCCTCTCTTTTTCTTCAACGCGCACAACGATTTCTTCGAGGAAATTGCAAAGTATCGCGCGGCCCGCCGCATCTGGTACAAAACGATGACCGAGCGCTTCGGCGCGAAGTCGCCGCGCTCCCAAGCCCTGCGTTTTCACGGGCAAACCGCGGGATGCTCGCTCACGGCCCAGCAGCCGTACAACAACGTCGTGCGGACCGCTCTGCAGGCGCTCGCCGCCGTGATGGGCGGAACGCAGTCCCTGCATACCAATTCCCTGGACGAAGCGTGGGCGCTGCCCACCGAATTCGCGGCCACTCTGGCCCTGCGCACCCAGCAGATTCTGGCGCACGAGAGCGGCGTAACCAGCACCGTTGATCCGTTCGGCGGCTCTTATTTCGTCGAGACACTCACAGGTGAGGTCGAACAAGGCGCCTGGGAGTACATTCGAAAAATCGATGCGATGGGCGGCATGATCGCGGCCATCGAGCGGGCCTACCCGCAGCACGAAATCGCCGACGCATCCTACCGCTACCAGATGGCCGTCGACCGCAAGGAAAAAATCATCGTGGGAGTGAATGCGTTCACCGGCGAGGAAAAGCCTCTGGAAACCCTGCAGATCGGTGAATCGGTGCGCGCGGAACAGTCCGCGCGATTGCGGAAACTGCGCGCGGAACGCTCGATCGAGGAAGTCAACCGGCGCCTTTCGGATCTGCGCATCGCCGCACGGGGCGACCAGAACCTGATGCCCCTGATCTACGACGCCGTGAAGTCTTACGCCACGCTCGGTGAAATCTGCGCCGCCCTGCGCGATGTATTCGGCACGTATGAGGAAGCGGCTGTGACGTAACACGTAAATTTCG
This sequence comes from Terriglobia bacterium, assembly GCA_963746945.1. GTDB lineage: Bacteria > Acidobacteriota > Terriglobia > Acidiferrales > UBA7541 > Palsa-360. The sequence continues at coordinate 847,837 of CAVVDG010000003.1, forward strand.
CCGTCTTGCCGGACGGGTTACAACGGTCTATCGTGGAGGAAGAAAAATCATTCAACACTGAGGACGCCGAGGGCGCAGAGAAATGCCGGAGAAAAGAATACGTGTCCTGATCGCAAAACCTGGCCTGGACGGCCACGACCGGGGAGCGAAGATAATTGCGCGCGCGTTGCGCGATGCCGGGATGGAAGTGATTTACACCGGATTGCGGCAAACGCCGGAAATGATTGCGTCCGCGGCCGTTCAGGAAGATGTCGACGTGATCGGGCTATCGATTCTTTCGGGGGCTCACAACACCCTCGCGCCCCAACTCATGAACCTGCTGAAGGAAAAAGGAATGGGCGACGTTACCGTGCTTCTGGGCGGAACGATTCCCGCGGCGGATATTCCCGCTCTCAAACAGGCGGGCATCGCCGAAATCTTTCTTCCCGGGGCGTCCACGCAAGACATTGTCGCCTTCGTGCGAACCCGCGCCGCGCGGAAGAAGTAGCTTTGCCGCAGCCTTCCCGCAGCCCCGTTCCGGAAAACCTATTTCAGGACGTTTCCGTCCGCATCCCGGATTTCGATGGCGCCCAGGTCCAGCTTCGCAAGTTCAGGCTCGATCTTGGCGCGATCGCCCACGCAGATCAGAGTCATCCGGCCGGGATGCAAATATTTTTTGGCGACATCTTCCGCATCCTGGGCCGTCACGGCGTTCAGCCGGGCCGGCAATTCCTCAAAATAATTCGGCGCCAGGTTGTACAGATAGATTTCCGAAAATTCCCGGGCCGCGTCCCTGCTCGACTCAAACATGCCCGGCAGGGACCGCGACTGGGAATCCTTCGCCAATTTTAATTCCGCGGGCGTCATCGGCGTGTCGATCATTCTGTGGATTTCCTTCAACATTTGCGTCACGGCAGGCGCGGTGACGTCCGTGCGAATTCCGCCCATGACAAGAAAATATCCCACCCTGCGCCGGTAAACGAACGCGGAGTTCGCACCGTAGGTGTAGCCGTGCTCCTCGCGCAGGTTCAGATTGATGCGGCTGGAAAACAGGCCGCCGAGCTCGGAATTCATAACTTCCAGGGCCGGATAATCCGGCGTGGCGCGGTCAACTCCCAATTGCTCCAGGCGCACCATGGTCTGCTGCGCTCCAGGCCGGTCCACGATCACGATTTTTGCTTTTGTCGTTTCGGGCTCGCCGATTTTAGGGGCTGGAATCTCGCCGTTTTTCCAGGCTCCAAATTTGCTTTCGATCTGCGATTTAAGCTCGTCGATGGGGATGTTACCCGCCACAACCAGAGCCGCGTTGTTGGGAACATAGTGCGTCTTCCAGAAGTTCAACATGTCGTCCCGTGACATGGCCTTGACGGATTGTTCGGTCCCAGCATTGTCGTAGCCGAAGGGAGAGTGCGGGCCGAACAGCGCCGAAAGACCAGTGCGGGTAACGATCACGTACGGATTTCCGCGATCATCGGAAAACGCAGCCAGCCGGGATGCGCGCTGCCGCTCGACTTCGGCAGGCGGAAATGTGGGGTGAAGGACGACGTCCGCGATCAGGTCGAGCACGCCCGGAAAATTGGTGGACAGCGATCTTGCACCGACGCTGGTACCGTCCGTATTCGCGGCAGAGGAAAGCGTAATACCCAACAGTGCGGCTTGATCCGCAATCTGCGTGGCATTGCGCGTCCGGGTCCCCTGCTGAAGCATATCTGCCGTGAAGCTGGCAAGCCCCGGCTTGTCGACAGGATTTGCTCCACTGCCTGAATCGAAAACGAGATTCGCCGATACCACCGGAAGACCGGGACGGTAGTTGTAAATCACGGTCAGTCCATTCTTCAGTTTGAAAATATCCGGTACCGGCAAATTCAGCGGCCGCGCGGGCCCCGCCTGCGGCGGTTGCGCCCGCCAGGGCGCATCGGCGTTCACTGCTTCTCCCCCTGTACTCTTGCCTTTCTCCACCGTCTTCGGCGTCGGAACGTCCGGTCCAAGGTCCGGCTTCCCCGGAAGCCCGTACACCACCACGCTCTCGCTTGGCTTCAATTGCTTTTGCGCGAAGCTGCGAACTGAACCGATTGTGGCCTTCTGATACCGTGCAAAGTCCTGCTGGATGTAATCGGGGGTCCCCAGAAACTGATTGTATTCGTTCAGCCGGTCCGCCACGCCTCCGAAGCCGCCCAGCCTCTCCAGGCCCGCGACCATGCTCGTTTCCATGCCGTTTCTGGCGCGTTCCAGTTCCACCGGCGTCGGACCATTCTTCCGGAAGTTTGCCAGCTCTTCATCAATCGCCTTTTCGATTTCCCCGGCCGTATGCCCGGGCCGGGCCGTAACCTCGATCTCAAATACGGACCCGAGAACCAGGGACTCCTGTGACGCGCTTACGTCCAGCGCGATTTGCTTGTCATACACGAGTTTCTTGTACAGGCGGCTGGATTTCCCGCCCCCCAGGATGGCCGAGGCAAGATCGGCGTCCGCGTCACCCGGCTTAAAAATGGGCGACGTGATCCATGCCATGTACACGCGTGGCAATTCAACATGATCGTGGATTACGGCGCGGCGCTGCCTGGTGATCGGCGGCGTCACGGCGGTAATCTTCGGCACGGGCGCACCGCGTTTGAGCGGGCCGAAGTATTTCGCCACAAGCTTCTTCACCTGGGCCGGATCAAAATCGCCGACAATCGCCAGGCTGGCATTGTTGGGGGCGTAGTAAAGCTTGAAAAAATTGCGCACGTCCTGGAGCTTGGCGGCTTGAATATCGGCGTGCGACCCCATCACGTCGGCGTAATACGGATGCCCTTTCGGAAAAAGCTCGTGGAACATTCCCTCTTCCACAATTCCGTAAGGACTATTCTCGATGCTCTGCCGGCGCTCATTGCGCACGACGTCCTGCTGGTTGGACAAGCTGGCCTGGTCGAGCCGATCGGGAAGATACCCCATGCGGTCCGACTCGAGCCACAGGGCGAGTTCCAACTGGTTGGAGGGAATCGTCTCGAAGTAATTGGTGCGGTCAAAATCGGTGGTGCCGTTGAGATCGGATGCTCCAGCCGCCTCCAGATACCGGATATGCGAGTTCCCCGGAACGTGCTTGGAACCTTCGAACATCATGTGCTCGAACAAATGCGCGAATCCCGTGCGTCCGGGAAGCTCGTTCGCCGGGCCAACGTGATACCAGATGTTCACCGCGACCAGCGGCAGGCGATGATCCTCGGATAGAATCACAACCAGTCCGTTCGGCAGCGTGTATTTTTCAAATTTGATCGCGGGAATGGTGAACGTTGCCGGCGACCCCGTGGAGCCTGAACCTGATTTGGCTGCGGCCTGTTTCGGCGGCGCCTGTTTCGCGGGATTCTGCCCGGAAACGGTCACGGCGGCAAACCCGATCGAAAGGCTCAAAACCAGCAAGCGACGGAACAGCGTAGAAGTCATTCCCATTCTCCTCGGCAATTGCCCACTCCTTATCAGACGCGGCGGGCTCCAATAAGGCTTCCTGAGACATTTCATGACTATACGACAACTTGGCAGACGGTCTGGGTCCGAAATCCGGCGCAGGTTTATCTAAAGGCCATGTATCCGCTGTGCAGGAGTTGGTCACATCCTGTTGCCGCCGCGATGCACAACCCGTGAAATCAGCTTATACTGTCGTTTCGCACCTCGCGGAACGCCGCGACACAAACGACACAGCGATCAAGCGATAGAGGAGCCGGCATTGACGAGTTCCGCGACGAAAACCAAGATCAATCGAAACTCGCCCGAATTCGAGAAGAACACCCGCCTCATGGTCGACTTGCTCACCGAAATCAAGAATCAGGAAACGGAAATTCAGAGCGGTGGTGGCGCCAGGGCCATTGAGTCGCAGCACAAGAAAGGCCGCCTGACCGCTCGCGAGCGCATCGCCAAACTAATCGATCCGGAGACTTCGTTTTTCGAGCTGGGCATTTACGCCGCGCATGAAATGTATGAGGAGTGGGGCGGCGCGCCGTCCGCGGGCACGGTCACGGGACTCGCAAGGGTCTGTGGCCGGCTGGTCATGGTGATCGCCAACGACGCGACGGTAAAAGCGGGCGCCTTCTTCCCTCTTACGGCCAAGAAAGTCATCCGCGCGCAGAATATTTCTATCGAGAACCATCTTCCCACGATTTATCTGGTCGACTCTTCCGGCATTTTTTTGCCGCTGCAGGAGGACGTTTTCCCCGACACGGACGATTTCGGCCGCGTCTTCCGCAATAACGCCGTCATGAGCGCCATGGGCATTCCACAGATCACGGCCATCATGGGGATGTGCGTGGCCGGCGGCGCGTATCTGCCCGTGATGTGCGACAAAATCCTGATGACCGAGGGGTCCGGCCTGTTCCTGGCGGGGCCCGCGCTGGTGCAGGCCGCGATCGGACAGAAAATTTCCGCCGAGGATCTGGGCGGCGCAAAAATGCACGCGGAAATCAGCGGCACCGTCGATTTTCGCGAGCCCGATGACGACGCCTGCCTGCAGCGGATTCGCGCGCTGGTCGACAAGATGGGGCATCCACTCGCCGCGCGCTTTGATTACAAGGAATCGGCGAATCCCCTGCATCCGCAGGACGAAGTGTACGGCATCTTTTCCTCGGACCCGGCCCGCCAGTACGATATGCATGAGATCATCGCGCGCCTGGTTGACGCGAGCCAATTCGAGGAATACCGCGCGGAATACGGCAAGACCGTGCTCTGCGGCTATGCGCGGATCGGCGGCTGGGCCGTGGGAATCGTCGCCAACAACAAGAAACACGTTCCCACGATCGATGCGGCCAGCGGCGAACGTAGAATTGAATTTGGCGGCGTGATTTACACCGAATCGGCGGAAAAGGCCGCGCGATTTATCATGGACTGCAACCAGAATCTTGTGCCGCTGATTTTTCTGCACGACGTCAACGGGTTTATGGTGGGCAAAGAGGCCGAGTGGAGCGGAATTATTCGCGCGGGCGCCAAAATGGTGAACGCCGTCTCCAATAGCGTCGTGCCAAAGATCGCCGTCATCTGCGGCGGCAGCTTTGGTGCGGGAAACTACGCCATGTGCGGCAAGGCCTACGACCCGCGATTCATTTTTGCCTGGCCCACGGCGCGTTTCGCCGTGATGAGCGGCGATGCCGCCGCGTCCACGCTGGTGGAAATCAAGATCAAGCAGCTGGAGCGCGCGGGAAAGAAGCTCTCCGAAGCGGACAAAAATGAGTTGTATGAATCGACGCGCGCAACCTACGAGCGGCAGACCGATCCGCGCTACGCCGCGGCCCGCCTGTGGGTGGATGCCATCATCGATCCCGCGCAAACTCGCGAGGCGCTCATCTGGGCGCTGGAGGCGGCGGCTTTAAACCCGGAAGTCAAAGAATTCAAAACCGGCGTCTTGCAGACTTAGACGTTAAATTTCGATTCCAAAGGATCTTCATTGCCTGACACCGTAAAAATCATCGAATGCCCGCGCGACGCCTGGCAGGGGCTTTCGGAAATCATTCCGACTGAAACCAAGGTGAAATACCTGCTGCAACTCGCCGCGGCGGGATTCAAGCACATTGACGCAGTCAGTTTTGTTTCGCCCAAGCACGTCAGGCAGATGGCCGACAGCGAAGAGGTGATGAAAGGATTTCTCGCGGGACTGCCCGCGGGCGCCGCGCCGCCGGAAATCATCGGCATCGTGGTGAACGAACAAGGCATGGAACGCGCCCTGGACACGCCTGGCGTGACCACGCTCGGGTATCCTTACTCCATCTCGGCCTATTTTCGCCGCGCCAATGCGAACATGAGCAGGGGTGAATCCCGCGCCCTGGTCGAACAGTTGCGCAAGGCCACCAAAGCTTCCGGTCACGGCCTGGTGATCTATATTTCGATGGCCTTCGGCAATCACTATGAGGAGCCCTGGGGGCCGGAAATCGTGGAAGACGCCCTGATATGGCTGAAAGATATTGGCGTCCGTAGCGTTTCGCTGGCGGATACGGTGGGCACCGCTCCGGCCGACCACATCGCCGCGCTCTACGTCGCCGTGAAAGACTGCGTCGCCGGCATCGAACTGGGCGTTCATTTACATAGCCGTCCCGAAGACGCGGCGGAAAAAGTTCTTGCGGCCTACGCGGCGGGTTGCCGCCGATTTGATGGTGCGCTGACCGGACTGGGCGGATGCCCGTTCGCCGGCGACAATCTGGTAGGAAATATTCCGACCGAAACGGTAGTCTCCACGCTGGTCGCGCACGGCGCCGACCCGGGGATTTCCCGCGAAGCGCTCGACAAAGCCATCGCGATGACCGAAGAAGTCCGCGCCAGGTATTCGCAAGCGGCACAGGCGCACTGAGGAGTTGAGCAGGACAGGCTTCAGCCTGTCTGCTTTTGGATTTATATGCTCAAAAACCGGACACGCTGAAGCCTGTCCTGCGAACGAAAGCGCAATACCGAAAAACATGGCCTATCAAACGCTCAACCTGGAACTTTCCGGCGCCATCGCGACGCTCACGCTGAACCGGCCCGAAAAACGAAACGCCATCTCCGCGCAATCGATGACCGAACTTCTCTCCGCCTTCAGCGAAGTCGAAGCGAATTCCGCGCGCGTCCTGATCGTGACGGGCGCGGGCAAGGCATTTTGCTCCGGAATGGATCTCGACGAATTGAAGTCCACCTCCTCGCAGTCCCCGATTGAAGATATGGAGGAGTCCCGCCGGATTGCGCGGTTTTACCGGCGCATCTGGAGTTTTCCGAAACTCACCATTACCGCCGTCAACGGTCCCGCCATTGGAGGGGGATGCGGGATAGCAACACTCTGCGATTTCACACTTTCGGCGCCGCAAGCGACTTTCGGATACCCGGAAGTGCGCATTGGTTTCATGCCTGCGATCGTCGCCGTTTTTCTAGCCCGCCAGATCGGTGAAAAGCACGCGCGGGACCTTCTGCTGACGGGAAGGATCATCGACGCCGCGGAAGCGCATCGCCTGGGGCTCATCACGCAAATCGCGCCCGCGCAGGATTTGATGAGCGCAGCGCGCGCTCTGGCCGATTCCCTGCTCGCCTCCAGCCCCGCCAGCGTGCTCCAGACAAAAAAAATGCTGTGCGATTTCGCCGCGCCCCAACTGGACCGCGAACTCGAACTGGCCACGGCCGCAGGCGCGCAAATCCGGTCCACTGCGGATTTCCGCGAAGGTCTGGCGTCGTTTCTGGAAAAGCGCCCGCCCAAATGGAGTGCCAAGTGATCGACGAGGGCCGCCATCGAGCAAACGGCTCCGGTCTGCTACACTTGCCATCCCTATGAGCGAATACTTCGACACCGTTGTACGCGTGCGCTACGCCGAAACCGACAAGATGGGTGTGGTCTATTACGCAAACTACTACGTCTATTTTGAGATCGGCCGCGTCGAGTACATGCGCAATCTGGGCATCGATTACCGGGAAATGGAACTTCAGGACGACGCCTTCATCGTGGTCGCCGAATCCAGGTGCCGCTATCTGCAACCGGCCCGATACGACGATCCGCTGCGAATTCGCACGCGTGTTACTTCGGTCCGCAAGCGCACGATTCGTTTTGAATACGAAATCCTGCACAACGAAACCGCCGAACTCCTCGCCGCCGGCGAAACCGTCCACGTCGTCTGCGACAGCAACGGCCGCGCGAAATCCCTGCCGGAAAAATACCGCCGCATCCTAAATGTCCCAACCGCGCAAGAGCCTTCCACGCCGCTTGCGGATTGATCCCTGCCATTTTTTGTTCTTTCAAGAACGGCTGGCTAAGCAAGCGCTTCAAACAGGAACAGTCCAAGGCGCAGCCCTGCAGGAAACGCGAAAGGGGCGAGTTCGAGGGAATAATGACCGCAAGGCAGGGTCATGGTTTCCAGGCGAACGCCTTTGTTTCGTAACGTACGGAACATCTCATCGGTAAATTCGTACCAGAACGTCGGGTCGTAGCGCCCGCTCACCATCAGCAGGCGTTGTCGCGTCTCGCGCAGACGATCCATGTAGGGCACAGGGCTGATGGGCGACCAGTAGCGGCGCAACTCGTCTTCGGTCACCTGGGTTCGCAAACCTTCCCACACATGCATCGTCGTCATGCCCGTGCGAACCGCATCGGCAAAATACGTGGACACGTGCAAAAATCCGCCGGCTCGCACGGCCGGATCGTGCGCCATGGTGATGGAACCTACGGCCGAGCCAATGCTCGTGCCGACCAAGCCCAGCCTCGTATAGCCCTGCTGCTCGAGCCAGCGTAGGCAGCGCCGCGTGTCCGTGATGGCCTGGCGCGTGGCCTGCAGCGTGAGCCCCACATTCGAACCAACCAGTTGGTCGGCCCGCTCATGCCCGGGAGCTACGCGGCGATCATGATAGGGCAGCGAAAGCCGCAGGACGGTTATGCCCAGCTTGTTCAGCCAGCGGCACAGGTTCAACTGCCCGTCCCACTTCGCGTTCCAATTGGGCAGAAGCACGACGGCCGGGCCGGTCTGGCGCGCTCGAAAAAAACGGGCATGGACAAGATTGTTCTTCGCCCAGGGCGATTCGATCTGGCTGGTAAATGTGAGGACACGCCCGCCGGAGCCGCCGTTTTCGGCTGGATGCAGGACATAATCGTTCGCCGGAGTCACGGCGAACCATGCGTCGCTATGGGCCAGTGTTTCTTCCACCCAGGCGTTCAGGTATCCGCGCGGATCGGGTTCGTCGGCCCTGCCGCCGATGTGCTCCAGGCCCCATTCGAAAGGAAATACGCGCCGGTTATCGTCCGTGGTCCACCGGGCATGCTCGTAATGACGGATCTTTTGTTCAAGCCACGACATATGCTGCAGGGGTTTCATCTTAGGAGGCTGCGCGGAGCCTGTCAAACCAGCGCCCTGTTATCTGTTTGCTTCACACGCGGCACGGCAACCATTGTCCTGCCCGGCGGCGTATGGCACATTCAAACCGTGATCCCTCTTATCGCGTTTCTGGTTGGCCTGATCATTGGCAGTTTTCTGAATGTCTGCATCCTGCGCATTCCGGCGAGCAAGTCCATAGTGTTGCCGGCATCGAGCTGTCCGAAATGCGGGAAGGCGATTGCGCCTTACGATAATATTCCGGTTCTGAGCTGGCTCATCCTTGGCGGGAAATGCCGGAACTGCAAGGTCAAGATATCCGCAATGTATCCGGCAGTGGAGTTGTCCACCGGCCTTCTCTTCCTGGCCTGCTATTTGGCCTTTGGCCTGACGGTAGACGCGGTCAAGTGGGCCGTGTTCGCCGCGCTTATGGTCGTATTGACGGTGACCGACCTGCGCGAACGCATTCTCCCCGATAAAGTTAATTTTTTCGGCCTCGGCGCGGGCCTGCTGTTCAGTTTATTCACCAAACCCATTGACGGCACTGCTCTATGGCTTGCGAACCGCTGGTTTGCATTCCCTCCCCCGCAGATGGCGCTTTCGTTTGTGGATGCGGCGCTGGGGGCAATCGTCGGCAGCGGCATGCTATGGATGGTCGCGGAGGGATATTTCCGTCTGCGCGGCCGCGAAGGCATGGGCCTGGGGGACGTAAAAATGCTGGCGGCGGCTGGCGCGTTTCTGGGTCTGAAACGCACGCTGATGATGGTTCTCGCCGGCTCGCTTCTGGGCAGCGTGATCGGTATCGTTTTGATTGCAGTTTCAAAGAAGGGCCGCGATTACGAACTGCCTTTTGGTACATTTCTGGGAGCGGGGGCGCTGCTGGTTGTATTTTTCGGGACGCCCGCCCTGCACTGGTACCAGTCCCTATTGCGGTGACGCGGTTGCTGTAACGTTATGACGGTGAAAGGTATCGTGAACTTATTCATTCCGGCGTCGGTGGTCGCGCCCAGCCAGGGAACCCTGTGGTTGCTATTCGCAGGGCTGTTTATCGTCATCCTGCTCGGCGGGATCGTCGCCGTCCTGGCGGCCAGGCGCCTGTATCGGGGCGGCGCCAGGCATGGCTCGGATTTCGACGCCCCCAAACCACGAACCGACAATCCCGCCGCGTTCATGACGGCATCGATGCAGGCCGTCATTCAAAAGCTGAAGGAACAGGAAAAGGAACTGGAGGTCCTGCACCGCGCCGAGCGCGAACGCGCGCAGCAAACTGAGCGCTTGAGCGAAGAGGTGACGCGCAACATGCCCGCGGGCCTGCTGCTGCTGAATTCCGCCGGCCTGATCACCAGTGCGAATCCGGCCGCCGAACTGGCGCTGGGCGTCAAAGCCCTCGTTTACCGCCGGTACAGCGAAGTCCTCGGCGCCGACTCGCGATTGACGCAGCTGATCGCGGGATGTCTGACGCACGGCAAAACATTTCGCCGCGAAGAAGTTGAATACCTGACCCCTTCCCACGAGTTGCGGCAACTTGGCGTGACCATTTCCCCCATCTCCAACGGCACCAGCGAAGTGACCGGCGCAATTTGCCTGTTGAGCGACCTGACCGAACTGGCCGCCCTGCAGAGACAGATTCACATGAAGGAAAACCTCGCGGCGCTGGGCGAGCTTTCCGCGGGCATCGCGCACGAATTCAAAAATGCCCTGGCCACGATTTCGGGTTACGCGCAAATGATCCGAAGCGAGGCGCAGCCCGGCTCCGAGATTCGCGAACACGGCGAAAAAATACTGCACCAGACGCGCGCCCTGACCCACGTGGTCACCGAATTTCTGAAGTTTGCGCGCCCGCTGCAACTCGCCGACGAGCAGGTCGCCCTGCGCCCCCTGATCGACCGGGTTCTGTCGGAAGTCGCCGAAACCCTGCCGGGGGTATCGATTACGGCCGTGGGGGAATTTGCCGATGTCTCCGGAGACGATGCCCTGCTCGGACAGGCCATCCTCAATCTCGCGCGCAATGCCGCCGAAGCCGTCCTGGAAAGCGCTGCGGACGGGCACGTGATTATCCGCGGCGAGATAGATGGCTCCGGCCCGATGCAGGGCCAGCGCATTTCCATTTCCGACAACGGCCCCGGGATTCCGCCCGAGTCGTTGACCAAAATTTTCATGCCGTTCTACACCACGAAAGCCGACGGCACCGGCCTCGGGCTGGCCGTGGTGCAAAAAATCGTTGTCCAGCACGGCGGCACCATCGAGGTTCGCAACCAGACGCAGGGTGGCGCCGAATTCCTGCTATGGTTACCCTTTGTACGCGAACCCGTCAGGGCGATTGATTCGGCCCCCGCGCGCATCTAAACTAATAGAGTATCTGTGCGGGCTTCCGCTGACCTCGCAGATCCATTGGATCTGCTTCCAGCGTGGATCTGCCCATAGCCTGGATCGGCAATCAGATCGTTCACAGATTCTCCGATTTACTTCGGAAAGGCGGCCAAAGTCCATGAATCTGAAGAAACTAATGGTGATGTCCCTGGGAGTCACGTTTCTGTTTTCTCCCGCTTACCTGCTGGCCCGCCAGAATCAGGAAAGCGTTGTCGAGGCTGCCCGCAAGGCCCGGGCCGCGAGAAAGAACGCACCAAAAGCCAAGATGGTGATCGATAACGACAACCTCGACACATTAACGGGAGTCGTGAGTGTCGTCGGGCAGCCCCCCGCCCCGCCCGAGGATCAGACAAAAGCAGCGGCTGCGGACAAAGCCAATGCACCCGCAGCGGCCCCCAAGCCTCCTGTCAAGGACGAGGCGTACTGGCGAAGCAAATTTGCCGACGCCAATAAGAATCTCAACGAAGATGCCCGAGAACTGGACATCCTGCAGCGTGAGTACAATTTAAAGCAGCAGCAGTTCTATACCGATCCGATGGCGTCGCTCACCGAGCAGTACAGCCGGAAGGACCTGAACGACACGAAAACCAAAATCGACGATATGACGGCCAAGGTCGCGCAGGATAAGCAGGACATTTCCAATCTCGAGGACGAATTGCGGCAGGCCGGTGGCGATCCGGGATGGGCTACGCCGCAATCCACACCATCGACCCAGTAGCCCGGAAGGATCGCGGAAATTGTTGCGCCGGTACTTCCGGCCGGGGCTACAGGCAACCGATAGCGAACACCGCACACGGCCTCGCGACGGGCCACTCTGCAAGTTGAAATCGTGATAAAAGACATTTAATGGAACCCATTCTTCTCGTTGAAGACAAACATGAACTGCGCGCCATGCTCCGCAAAGCGCTGGAGCGCGCCGGACACGCCGTGGACGAAGCCCCGGACGGATCCTCCGCGGTCGCGAAGGTCCGCGCCCGGCGCTACCTGCTGGTTCTCACCGATTTAAAGTTGCCCGGATGCTCCGGTTTGGACGTGCTCCGCGAAACCAAGGCGGCGGACCCCACCATACCCGTCATCCTCATCACCGCTTATGGCTCAGTGGAGGAGGCTGTGACGGCGATGAAGGAAGGCGCCTATGACTTCATCCAAAAGCCCGTGGAATTGGAACATTTGAATCTTCTGGTGGAAAGGGCGACGCAGCAGCAGGAAATGCAGCGCGAAAATCTTTTGCTCCGCCAGGAATACACCGAACGATACGGATTTCCGCGGATCGTCGGAGAACACAAGAGTATGCAGGAGGCCACGCACCAGGTGCAGCGCGTGGCGGCCACCGACTCGACCGTGCTGCTGCTGGGACAGAGCGGCACCGGGAAGGAACTGTTCGCCCGCGCCATTCACCATCTCTCCCCCCGGAGGCAACATTCGTTCGTCGCGCTGAACTGCGCGGCCATTCCCGAAGGGCTGGTGGAAAACGAACTCTTCGGCCATGAACGCGGGGCTTATACCGGTGCGGGTTCCCGCAAAGTCGGCAAGATGGAACTGGCCAACCGCGGCACGATTTTCCTCGACGAAATCGCCGAACTGCCTCTGGCCACGCAGGCCAAACTCCTGCGCGTTTTGGAAGAGCGCAGTTTCGAGCGCGTCGGCGGCACGCAAATGGTGGACATCGACGTGCGCATTCTCGCGGCCACCAATAAGGACCTGCGGGAAGCCGTCGCCAACAAAACGTTTCGCGAGGACCTGTACTTCCGCATTTCTGCGGTCCCCATCACGATTCCCATGCTCAGCGAGCGCGGTGACGACGTATTGATGCTGGCCGAACATTTCCTGGACCGCTTTCGCAGGGAATTCCGCAAGCCAAACTTGAAACTTGCCCCCAGCGCCACTGCCGCGCTGCGAAGTTACGCCTGGCCGGGCAACGTCCGCGAACTCCAGAACACCATCGAACGAGCCGCCATCCTTTCTGACGAGAACGTGATCGACGCCGAGCATTTGCAACTTCCCGCCGCGCGCCCTCCGCAGGGACACATGCCCGAGGGGATGCTGGGCGATGCCTTTGATTGGGGCGGCAGCCTGCAGGAAGTGGGAGCGCGCGCGGTGGAATATGTCGAGCGCTTCAAAATCGAATCCGCGCTCAAGTCCACCAAGTGGAACAAAACGCGCGCCGCCGAACAGCTTGGCGTCTCCTACAAAACCCTGCTAAACAAGATCCGCCTGCTCAATCTGGAAAACTGAACGGCTGCTGTTCTGACTCTCCGCAATATCATCAGAGCCCAAAGGTGCCGCAGGCAAAGGGCTGCGCCATGGAAAGCTGAAAACCGTGCGTCAAGCCTTCCGGCCGGTGTGCAACGTCACGATTCCGCCGGTCCATCGCTCGAAATGGACATCCACGAAACCAGCGCGCTCAAACTGGGACTGAAGTTTCTCGGGCGAGGGGAATTTGCTGACCGAACTGGGCAGATACGTATAGGCGGAAGCATTGCCGGAAATCCATCCCCCCAGGAGCGGCAGCACGTTCCTGAAATAGAAACGGTAGAGCGCTCCGAACAGTTTTCCGCTAGGTTCGGCAAATTCCAGAATCGCCACGGAGCCGCCGGCCTTGAGCACGCGGGAAATTTCCAGCAAGCCTCGCTCGTAATTCGCCAGGTTGCGAAATCCAAACGCGCAGGAAACCAGGTCGAAGGATCCGTCGCCGAACGGCAGCGACAACGCATCGGCTTCCACGAATTCCACCTTCGCGCCAGATGCTTCGGCTTTGGCGCGCGCGCGAACCAGCATTTCCGGAACAAAATCCGAACCGACGATCTCCGCTCCCTCGGGCGCTTGCCGGCGAAATGCGAAGGCCAGGTCCCCGGTGCCGCAGCACAGGTCGAGAACACGGGCACGGGAATCGTGAAACACCGCGCGATACCGCCTGGCAACGCGCCGCCGCCAGACCTTATCGATATCGAGTGAAAGCAGATGATTCAGCAGATCGTATCGGGGGGCGATGCGGCCAAACATTTCCCGGACGTGCTCGGAGGCTTCGTTTTCATCCCGCACGCCTTCCGGACGCGTTCCGGGCAGCTCGCCCTGCGAAGCAGAGGTCATTTCGCGCAACCTGTGTGAAACTGCCTCTGCATGGGCGCCGACCCGCACCCCCGCAAAATCTGCAGCAGCATTTCCCGGGGAACTTCGACGCCGCATCGCGCCCGGCCAATCCGATCGGGCAACACGAACCGGAGGCGCCCCGCGCGCGTTTTTTTATCCGCCTGCATGGCGGCCACCAGTTGAGCCGGGGCAACGGTGGGCCAGTTCGGGAGAGGCCCCACGCGGCCCGTCAAACGTAGGATGCGAACCGCATCGGCCGCCGAAAGCATTCCCATCGCCGCCGCAAGTTTCGAGGCCGCGATCATTCCCCACCCCACCGCTTCGCCGTGAAGATATTTTTTATAGTGCGTTGCGCTCTCCAGCGCGTGGGCAAACGTGTGGCCGAAATTCAGAATCTCCCGTAATCCGGATTCGCGCTCATCCCGGGAGACGACACGCGCTTTTTGGGCTACGGATCGTTCGATCACATAGTCCAGAGCGGCGGAATCCCTGCGCAGCAGGTTTCCCATTTTCGATTCCAGGAAACGAAACAGTCTGGCGTCGCCGATTACGCCGTACTTGATAATTTCATACAGACCCGAGCGGAATTCTCGCGGTGGCAGGGTTTTCAGGAGTTCCGGATCGGCCAACACGGCCTTGGCCGGATAAAACGCGCCCACAAGGTTTTTTCCTTCGGGGAGATTGACGCCCGTCTTTCCCCCGATGGCGCTGTCCACCTGCGCCACAACGGTGGTCGGAACATGGATCAGGCCAATTCCGCGGGCATAACTAGCCGCAATAAATCCGGCCACGTCTCCAACCACTCCCCCGCCGACGGCAATCAGCAGCGCGCGGCGGTCGGCGCCCGCGCGAACCAGATCACGGCAAGCTCGCTCCACGGTGGAAAGATTTTTCGCCGCCTCCCCGTCATTCATCAGGATCGTGGCCCTGGCAATTCCCGCGAGATGTTTTTCGATCTGCGCGCCGCAGTGGCGCCAGACACGCGGCGATGTGATCACGAATACCGCGTCTTTCTCACCCAGCCTCTTTACGGCGCGCGGCAATTCTGTGAGCACACCTCGCCCGCACCATACCTCGTAAGCCCCATTCCCGGACCGCACTCTGATTTTCTTCATTCGGATCGCATGTTCGCGCAGGAAAAATGTAACACAATTGCCAGGCGGACGAGATATCGAACGAAATAGATATACCGATTCCCTTTTGCCTTTCTTGTTTCGATATGCTGAAATTATTTGGCAGGCTTCCTGAAGCGTGGACAAAATGACGGAATGATACGCAAAGGGTGCTGACGTGAGAACCGTTTTATCCGCATTCATTCTGGCGGTGGCATGGACGGTGGCGCTGGCCATGATCGCGCGATCGCCCGGTTTGCACTCCATTCCCGGAACCTGGGCCGGGGTTTTCGGGTTGCCGGGCGTAGTGATCGCGCATTGGACCGAATCCTCCCTGCTGCACAAATACAATCGCGCGCTGGGTTACGCCATCATGTTTCTGGTGAACTGGATCTTCTACTGCAGCGTGATCGAGGGAATTGTTTCGGTCAAACGGACGATCTGGAATTAAGCCGTACAACTCCCGAGATCAGTAGAACAGGCTTCAACCTGTCTGAAGTTGATTTTTGCTGAATTTTAATCGCCCAAAACCAAAACCAGACAGGCTAAAGCCTGTCCTACTGAATTCTTTTTTCGATTTCGGGGAGCGACTCGATCAGGACGTGACCGGTGATGGCCAGCGTGCGGGGATCAATCTTATCGATCGTGTCCTCGGTGGTATGCCAGTACGGAACGTCCAGATCAATGATATCGGTCGCCGGGACGCCGCGGCTCAAGAACGAAAGATGGTCATCCTCGATGGTTGATCTGTCATAGATAAACACATTTCCGTACCCCAGACGCGACGCCGTGGACCAGATAATATCGGTCAACCACGGAGTGGAATTCGTCTCCCTCTTATACTGCGGCTTTGCGGGCCCCACCATGTCCACCAGAATCATCGCCTTCACGTGAGACAATTCGCCCGACAGCGCGAGGCTTGCAGCCATTTCCCGGCTTCCATAGGTATTGTCCGGATCAGCCCATTGGAAATTGAATGCTTCCTCGCCATCCAGAAAGGCCAGCCAGATCGTGTCGGCATTTTTACGCGCGCAAAGCAGGCGCGCCAGCTCCAGCAGAACGCCCGTGCTGGATCCGCCGTCATCGGCGCCGACAAAATTATCAATACGTTTCGTATCGTAGTGAGACGCATACAGGAGAATATTGGAATTTGGCGACGGAATTTTCACGATGATGTTCTTCATGGCGACGTCGCCAACCGGGGTGGACGGGGCATGGAAATCCTGCTCCTCCACGGGACACCCGAAACTCTTGAGCTGCCCGATGATATACGCCTGCGCCCGGCGAATGCCCTCGGACCCGGCCGAGTGCGGCCCGATGGCTGTGAGTGCTTTGACGTGCTGATAGGCGCGGGCACCATCAAAACCACCCGTGGTATCGGCGGGCGGCGCGGGTGGAAATGCCGATGCTCCGCCCTGCGTGGCCGCCGAGGATGACGAGGAAGAATGTCCGCAGGCCACCAGACAGAGAATCGCGAAAAATTCTGCGGCCAGGGTCGTCCTGTGAACACGACTTTTTGGAACACGAATATTCATGGAATTGTCATCCTGACGGGTCAATCTGCTCCATTTGCTCAATGGAATGGCACACCCTATCCTGAGGCCGCCGCCTTCGCCTTCTTCCGGACAACCATTGCGGCAACAGCGATTCCGATGAAATACAGCAGTACCATCGGCGCCATGAACACGAGCATGGTGGTGGCGTCGGGCGTAGGCGTAATGATCGCCGCAACGACCGCGATGACCAGGATCGCGTAGCGCAGATTTTTCCAAAGGAATTTGGGCGTCACGATATTGAACAGCGCCAGAAAGAAAATCAGCACGGGCAATTCAAAAATTACGCCCAGGCCAAGCATTACGATCAAAACGAAATCGAAATACTCGTTGATGCTGATCAGCGGACGGAATGGTCCCTGAAATCCGATGAGGAAGTCCAGCATGTACGGCAAAATCACGTAGTACGCGAAACAGATCCCCGCGATAAACAGGGACAACGAGAAAAAGATAAAACTCGTCACCCCTTTCTTCTCGTGTTTGTAGAGCCCGGGGGCGATAAACAGCCACACCTGGTGCAGCACCACCGGCGCGGCTAGAACCACTCCAATGTAGATTCCCAGCGTGATGATCAGGTTGATGGCGCCCGCCGGGTTGGTATAGATCAGGTGGTCGTCAAGATGCTGCCTTCGTAGCGCCGCTCGGACCGGGAGCGCGATAAAACCAAACACTTTCTGAGAGACGCCCACACCAACCACCGCGCCCACGGCAATCGCGATCGCCGAATTGATCAGGCGTTTTCGCAGATCCACAAGATGCTCGAAGAACGACATCTTGCCGCCCGGCTCTTCCTCGGTCGCGACTGTGGAGGGTTTAAACTCCGGTGTTGTCATCAGATGGTTTCTCTTGGGGAGCGGTCACAGTTTCCTGCGGTACAGATGGTGCCGGTTCTGAATCGGCGTGAGCAGCGATCTCTCCCACGGTCTCGCCAGTGGGGACCTCTGGTGTCTCAAAATCTGCCTCGCCAGCGACCTCCCCGGTCTCGGCAGGCACTTCCCCATCCGGCAGAGCGCGTTGCACCGTACCCTCCGGAGGCGTTTGCGCCGGTTGGGCGGCCGTGGCGGCAGCGGCTGCTTCCTCTTCGCGGATACGGGTCTGGCGCTCCAGTTCACGCACTTCATCTTCCAGCGCATATCGAAAATCGCTTGTCATCTTCCGGAACTCCGCAGAGGCCTTGCCGAGCATGCGCGCCAATTCGGGCAGCTTTTGGGGCCCAAAAACAATTAAGGCGATGACAAATAATACAACGAGATGCGGGAAGCTCAACATGGCCAGTAATCGATGCCTTTTTGGTTCAAATGCGGATCATACCGGCGTCCGGGAGTCAAAATACAGGTCCGCCCTGGTTCACAGATGGAATCATAGTGGACAGCCGGAGGGGTGTCAATTCGCGCCCTATGTTATACTTTAACCCAATGTCTACGGCGGTAGGAAAGCTAGGAAAGCGAGGACGAAATGCACGGTGAGAGGCGTGGAGCGCTGCTCGTCATCGGTGTGCTGGTCGGATCGGCGATCCTGGGAGGAATTTATGGTCCCCCGGTTCGCGCGACGTCGTCGGAGGTAAACACTCTCCAGGACTCGGTGAAGGCTTTCACGCGGGTGCTTTCCGTCGTCGAGAAGAACTACGCCACGCCGGTGGATACAGATCACGCCATTTATTCCGGCGCAATTCCAGGGATGTTGCGCGTGCTGGACCCTCACTCCAGCTTCTTCGACCCCCGCGCCTACGCCAGTCTGCGCGAGGATCAGCGCGGCCATTATTACGGCGTCGGGATGACCATCGTGCCGCGCGACAACTTTACCTACGTGCTGGCGCCCATGCCGGGCGCACCGGCGTTCCGCGCGGGCATTCGCCCCGGTGACGTCATCATGACTGTGGACGGCAAATCCGCCGAGGGACTCAGCAGTTCGGAAGTTGCCGACATGCTGAAGGGCCCGAAAGGCACGATCGTTCATGTGGCGATGAAGCGCGTGGGATATCCGAAGAATCTTCATTTCACCATCACGCGGGATGAAATTCCGAAGCATTCGGTAGACATTGCGTTTCAGATCAAGCCTGGGATTGGCTACATCAAACTAACCGGTTTCAATGAAACCACCGATCCCGAACTCTCCGCGGCTCTGAAGTCGCTGGACGCCCCCAAGCTCGATGGCCTGATTCTCGACCTGCGAGGCAATCCCGGCGGCCTGCTGAACGAAGCCGTGGCAGTTGCCGATAAGTTCCTGGACAAGAACCAGTTGATCGTGTCGCACCATGGCCGGGCATCGCAGGAGCGCCGCTATTATGCCGTCCGCGGCAATCGTGGCGTTACCGTGCCGCTGGTGGTCATTGTCAACGGAGGTTCCGCCTCGGCCTCTGAAATCGTCACCGGCGCGATCCAGGATCACGATCGCGGCTTGGTGGTCGGAGAACAGAGTTTCGGCAAGGGTTTGGTGCAGACCGTTTCCGGTCTGAGTGAAAACACGGGCCTCGCGCTGACCACCGCGCGCTACTACACCCCCAGCGGCCGTTTGATCCAGCGCGATTACAAAGATACTTCGCTGTACGATTATCTCTATAACCACAAAAACCCGCGGCCCACCGAAGTCAAACTGACCGACAGCGGCCGCCAGGTCACCGGCGGCGGCGGCATCACGCCCGACGTCCTGGCGCCACCAACCAAACTGGACCCATTTCAGCAGGAACTGCTGCGCCGCAACGTGTTCTTCGCCTACCAAGGCGGCGTGGGCGGATTCACCACGTACTTCCTTGGCTCCAAACCCGAAGTCACCAAAAACTTCGTAGCCGACGCCAGCGTGATGAAAGTATTCACCAATTACCTGGACAAGCAAAAAATTAAATATACCAGCGAGGATATCAGTCAGAACCTGCCCTGGATCAAGCGCGAAATCAAGAAAGAGGCGTTTATCTCCGTATTCGGTCTGACCGAAGGGGAAAAGGTCGATCTGGATGATGACGCGCAAATCGAGAAGGCCATTGAATCCCTTCCGCAGGCGCGAGCGCTATACGAAAATGCCCGTAGAATTATCGCGCAACGCGCGGCGACCACAATCCCGCAACAACATTAGAAGTTGTTCGCTGTTCCAAACGCAGCGTTTCCGAAAAGTGTTCGGAAACTTGTGGCCCGGCAGGTTTGGAATCCCCGCCAGGCCCTGCTAAAATCTCCAATGTCCGTGGGCGGCTAGCTCAGCTGGGAGAGCGCATCGTTCGCAACGATGAGGTCGGGGGTTCGAGCCCCCCGCCGTCCACCAAACTTTTCCACCCCTGCGCCAAGCGATATCCTTCGGGTGTAGAATCCGCGTTGAGGCGCCGTGATGACAGAAAAATCAACTCCATCAGCCATACCTTACGCGCCGTTCTTGCTGGCCTTTGTCCTGCTTTGCGCGGGATGCGGGAAATCAAACAGCAACAGCACCGAGCCGGGTTCGGCCCAAAAAAAACACTCCGTAACGCTTACTTGGACTCCCAGCACATCTAGCGTCACTGGTTACAATGTCTACAGGGAATCCGCCTCGGGAGGCCCCACCGTAAAGGTGACTTCGCAGCCGGTTATGGGCCATGAATTTAAGGACGCGAACGTGGAAGCCGGGAAAACGTATATCTACTATGTCACCTCAGTGGATTCCCGGGGAGTCGAAAGCACTCCTACCAATAAAACGCTGGCGACAGTTCCCTCTCCTTGAACCTGATTCGCGGATATCGCGTAAACCCATAACCATTTCTGGGTTTGTCCTATTTCCTAGCCGCTGATTGGCCCCCCGAAATACATCCGCGACACACCTGCCCTTTACGATTCTGGCCTGGCAAAGGGGCGCAAGGTAGAATAGAAAGATGCCGGTACGCCTGATCGCGCTCGACATTGACGGGACGCTGCTCGACGATCGCTCCCAGTTGCCGGAAATCAACCGCAAGGCCGTGGCGGAGGCTTCCGCGCGCGGCATTGAAGTCGCCCTGGTGACCGGCCGCAGGTATGACTTCGCCATGTTGATTGCGCAGCAGTTCGACTGCCCGCTCACCATGATTGTGAATAACGGAGCCATGGTTCGATCCAGCCGCGGGGAAACGCACCGCGTGCATCTGCTGCCCCGCCATGTCGCCGGGCGTGTGCTTCACGCGACGTCCGAGTTTCGGGAGATGTCTTCGGTATGCTTTGACCGGCCGCGCGAAAATCAGCTCATTTTCGAAAAAATCGACTGGAACAATCCTTTGCGAAGCGGCTATTTCCAACGCAACCGGCATTTTATCTCCGAAATGTCTCCCCTGCTCAACTGCCTCACGGAGGACCCCATCCAGGTGATGTTCACAGGATCGGTGGAGCAGGCGCGGCAGATCGAAGCGCTACTGTCCGAGTTGCCGTTTTCCGCGGACTATTCTCTGGCCGTCACACTGTATGAGCGTCGGGATTTCGGCATGGTGGACGTCATTTCTCCGGGGTGCTCGAAAGGATCCACGCTGGCGGCCTGGGTACAGCATCGCGGGTGGTCCCGCGAGGACGTCATGGCCATCGGGGACAACCTGAACGACCTGGAAATGCTGCATTATGCGGGGCTGCCCGTGGTGATGGGCAATAGCGTGCCCCAGTTGAAATCCCTGGGCTGGCATGAGACGCTCAGCAACGATCAGGGCGGGGTGGCGGCGGCCATTGCAACCTACGCGCTGGGAGACCGGTAACGTGAATCGAATTTTTAAAGCGATCCACATCCGAGCAGGGCTCGCCATGCTGTTTCCGGCCGTACTCTTTCTGGCCATAATGGCGCCGGACGCGCGCGCCGACTACGCCGTGCTGCAATCCGGCCAGCGGATTCACATCACGGGATATGAACGGATCGGCAGCCGGATCCGCCTGACCCTGGAGGGCGGCACGATGGAGATCCCCGCGGACACGGTCGTGCGCGTGGATCCCGAAGACACGTTTTTGCCGGTCAAAGTGAAATTGCTAGATGTTCCGTACGCCCCGCTGATTGCCGCCGCGGCGCGCACCCACGGCGTGTCTGCCGAACTGGTGGCCAGCGTGATTGCGGTGGAGTCCAATTTCAATCCCCGCGCGGTTTCCTGGAGATCTGCGCGCGGCCTGATGCAGTTGATGCCCGAAACCGCTTTGCGTTTTGGCGTCACCGATGCGTTCGATCCCGCGCAAAATATCGACGCGGGCACACGCTATTTGAAGCAATTGCTGTCAAGATACAATGGCGATCTGCGGCTGACCCTTGCGGCGTACAACGCCGGCCCCGAGCGCGTCGAGCAGTATCATTCTGTTCCACCCTATCGCGAAACCCGTAATTACGTCCGGCTTGTCACTGAAAAATACCGCCAGGTTTCCCGCTCGGCCCATCCCAGGCTCTCGCTTCGCTAAGCCTTTCAGACGTCAGTTTCGCGGTTACTGGTAGTTGTGCAAACTATTGCGTCGGAGGTGGAGGCGCGCCTGGCGCCGGTGCGGGCGGATTCGCGCCCGGTGCCGTAGGAGCCGTCGAGGGCGGTGGGGGCGGATTGGCGGGGTTTTGTCCGGGGATGGCCACCTGTTGCGTCGGGTTCCAGATGAATTCCCACTGCTCGTATGTCTCCCCGCCATGGTAAACGCGCAAGGAGCGCTGCTTGACCTTACTGCCAACCCCAATGATGTTTCCGCCAATGACTTGGCCTCCGAGCGGGCGAGGCTGAGCTTCGAGGGGATTGGCCGACAGGCCGGTAGTTGACTGGCCCGTCTGGGCAGCGCCGGGAGCGGTCGGCTGAGATCCCGGCCCAAACACCGACGCGCCGGGAAGGGCCGGCGTGGACAAAACACTTTGCAGCAGGCTTGTGCGGCGCAGGCTCCCGATCAGTTGCCCGTTCGGGCCGACATAGATCAAACGCCAACTGCCGTCCTGTTTGTTCATGGGATCGGGATAAGCCTGGCGAAGAAAGCGCACGCCGTTGGTCTGTTTCGTCAGATCTTCGATACTGGTGGGATATCGTCCAAATTTTCGAAAATACAATCCGATGGCGCGCTGATACTGCTCTCCGCGCCACACCATTTCGGTTTCGCGTTCGCGGCGCCCCTGAATAAGCAGGTTTGGCGTGGCCGCCGCCGAGAGGATCAGCGCGGTCGCCACCAGAAATACGACCATCAGCAGGCTGTAGCCTGCTTGCCTGCGGCGCGGCGTCGCTGGGGTTGCATTCGGCATTCGAAACTACCCGTTCGGACCGGGCTCCTCGAGAGTCAGCGTCACATGACGTCCGGAGGAAATTTCCTCGAGGTCCGTGGTCGTATTTGTGATTCGGTCCACGCGAAAACGGCCCAGCAGCGTGTCGCCTTCACCGGCAATCAATACATCCTCATTGTCGGACGTGATGAAGAAGGCTTTCCGGTGGTTTCCCTCCCGGTCGCTGACATAACCGAAATACTTCGCGTCAACCGAGAGCGGAGGAGGACCCGAAGGTTGCGATGGCGCGAGATTGCCCGCCTTCTTGGAAGGAGGGGGAGCCGGGGGTGGTGGCAATGTCGCGCTGAAAATATTCCGGTGAACGCCCTTATACTGCAGCGACAAAAACCGTTTCAGGATATCCAGCCGCAAGGCGGGGTTATCCACGTCGAGCGGCGTAAAGGTGGCGTCCACGGGAACAGTTTTCGCACTGGTCGAATTCGAGCGGAAAAGATCCGTTGAAAAATACAGCGTGATCAGCAGCACCACGAACAACGCACCGAGCACGATGATTTGGATTCGACGTGACATATCAGGTGGTCCGGAAATAAGTTCTGAGCTGCAAATTCAAGCGAAGCTTCCCCGCGCTGCTGGAAGCCAGCGCCAAGCTGTCCAATACATAGAAATTATCCGAATGCTCGAGATTGTCCAGAAACTCGATCAAGCTGTCGTAGTTTCCCTCAACGGCCGTGGAAATTTGGACTTCCATCAGGCCGCGCGTGTCCCGGGCATGCTGGTGAAAGGTGATCGAGTCCGACTGCAGTCCCGCGGACCGGGATAATTGTCCCAGATCCTGGCTGACCGCCGAATAGCCCGTGCTCGCCGGCTGAAAATGCGTCGTAAAAAAATCGTCCCATTGCTTCTCATCCGCGGGCAATTCCCTGCGAAATCGGTTGAGGCGGGCGTTGTCCGCCCGGTAGGACTTCACCAGCATGTCCAGTCGGTTCAGGTCGCCGGATTGCACGTGCGGTGCCCGATTCAGGCTCCAGTTCACTCCAACCAGAATCATGTCCGCCGCCAGGAGGACGACGAGTCCCCATCGGACAATGGCATTGCAGCGTTGTATCATGGGCTTCACGTCATATCACCATTTCAGATCACGGAATACTGCGCCTGCAATTCCAGCATGACACGATCGGTTTGATCCGGCCGCGAGGAACGCGATTCACTGAGCAGTTCAATGTGCGAAAATTGAGCGGCAGTTTCCAGAGCCTTCAGGAATTTCAGCTTGCTCTCATCGTTTACCGCGCCCACCAGAACTCTCAACTGCACGTCGTCTCCCACTAATTTCGGCTCAATGCTGACCACGCGGGCGCCCTCGGGCAGAATCCGCTCCAGGTCCGTAAAAATCTTGATCCACGGGAAAGCCCTCTGCTGGATCAGCGAGTTCAGATACCCGGCTCTCTGCCTGCGTTTCACGGTGTCCGGATTATCGAAAAATGCGGCCAGCGCTTGGCGCTGCTGCACCAACGCCGCCACCTGCCCTTCGAGAGCGTCCTTGCGCATGCGAAACGCCCGGTCACTCCTCCAGACCGAGTAAGCGTGCTGGGAGAGAACGATTAGCGCGATGAAAGCCAGCACGCCAATCACCGAAGCGCTCAGCGCGAATCGCCGGTTGCTCTCCAGCGGAGAGGTCGCGAGATTTAGCCGTACTTTCATTTCGCCCTGTTGTCCTTATCCTTAACCCTTGAACGAATTCTTGAACGCTTTCCTACGGCTGACCGAACCCGGCCGCGCTGCGGTTTCATGCACCGTGGTTCTTCATGCGCCCCGGTTCATTGTCCACCCGATCAGCGCTTCCAAACCGCGATCGGCAAGCGGTTTTTCGTCATCCCGGATATGGCCCTCCGCCGCGGCAGCCGCCAGAAGCGGTCCCACAGGACAATGCAATTCCTGCTCCAGAGGTTCTTGAAATTCCGCGGTGCGCTCGGCCAGCCCTGCCAGATGAACCTTCGCGATGCCCTCGCTCCAGGAGTCCTGATAGTACGCTGCCAGGGGATAAATTTCATCGAGCAGCGCCTGCGGCGTCAGATGCCGCGCGTCGGAAGGCAGCGTAATGCAGCGGTATCCGCACAACACGCCTTCCCGGACAATCGCCGTGGTGAGCGTGGTACCTGCGACCCGGGCCAGCAGCGAGGGCCGGCCGTCCGATAGCAAGGGCAAAGCGGCCAGTGTCGAGCTCATGACCACGCCCGGGGACATTCCCACCGATTCCATCAGGGATTCGTACTCGCGGACAATGCGCAGCCGCGCCAAACCCGTAACGATATCCACGCCATCCTCGCGTGGAGATTGCCGCATGTAGGAAATCAGCGTTTCCTCCGCCTCGAACGGCACGCTTTTCTTCAACCGCCACCGCAGGATCGGAAGGGCCTCTTCAATTTTTCGGGGAAAAACATCGAAGTGCAGCACGAATACGCGGATGACGGCGTCGGGAACCAGCAGCGCCACATCTTCATTCTTCGCGCGAAGCCTGGAGAACACGCGGCCCACGGCGGCCCGCACTTCCTCCGGATGGACCAGATTCGATTCAGCGGCCGTGGGAGAAATCGATCCCGCCGGCAGCGGTTCGATGGCAAATCCGTCCAGCCCCCCACCGGTGCGCGCCCAACGCGCTGCGGCAACGTAATCCGGAGCGATTTCGCACGCAACCAGGGGATGCGGGATGGCGTCCAGCCACTGCGCGACCCGCCGGACCAGGTGACTTTGATAGATGCCCTGCCGGAAGCTGTTGCCTTCAATCAATGAAAGTCACCTTGTTGATTTCCTTCAGCGTCGTAATGCCCCCGCGTACTTTCTCTAGGGCGGAGTCTCGAAGAAACGTCATCCCTTCCTCGCGCGCCACGCGCTTGATCTCCGAGGTGGGCCTGCGGCTGATAATCATTTCGCGGATGTGGTCGGACAAATCCAGCAACTCCGAAATGGCGCTCCGGCCGTGGAAGCCCGTGCCGGAACATTCCAGGCAACCTGCGCCTTCGACAAATTGCTCCTTGGCCCAGACATCGGGGTCCAAACCCGAGGCCCGCAGCACGTCCGGGGAATAGCGTACGACCTTTTTGCAATGGACACAAACGACGCGCACCAGCCGCTGGGCCAGAATACAGTTCAGCGCGGAAACAAAGTTGTACGGCTCGACGCCCATGTTGATGAACCTCCCGATTACGTCGGTGACGTTGTTTGCGTGCACCGTGGTGAATACCAGGTGTCCGGTCAGCGCCGATTGAATGGCGATTTGTGCGGTTTCGTTGTCGCGAATTTCGCCCACCATGATCTTATCCGGGTCGTGGCGCAGGATGGAACGCAATCCCCGGGCAAACGTCAGCCCCTTTTTCTCGTTCACCGGAATTTGCGTGATTCCGCGAACCTGATATTCGACCGGGTCTTCAATCGTGATGATCTTGTCCTCGTCCGTCTTGATCTCGTTGATCGCCGCGTACAGGGTCGTCGTCTTTCCCGATCCGGTCGGGCCGGTGACCAGCACCATTCCGTACGGTTCGCGGATGTAGCGGCGAAACTTTCTCATCTCCTCGGCTGAAAAACCCACAACATCAAGGCTCAGATTCTGGAATTTCTCCGACAGCGTTTCCTTGTCGAGGACGCGCAGCACGGCGTCTTCTCCGTGGATGGACGGCATGATCGAAACGCGGAAATCCACGAAGCGGCCCTTATAGCGGACGCGGAACCTGCCGTCCTGCGGCACGCGCCGCTCGGCAATGTCCAATTCGCTCATCACCTTGATGCGGGAAATAATCGTCGACAGCCAATCCTTCGAAATCGGCGCCATCGCGTGAACCAGCACGCCGTCAATGCGGTACTTGACCGCGACTTCGATGTCCCGCGCCTCGATGTGAATATCCGAGGCGCGCCGTTCCAGCGCCGTAAAAATCACGGTGTCCACCAGGCGAACCACAGGGCTGACTGCCGACTCGCGCGTCAGGCTGTCCGCGGAAATGTTGGCGTCGATCTCCTCGTCTTCCTCTACGACGGTCAGGGTGAACGCTTCGGTGGCCTGGTCGAGAACGCGTTGGGATTGTTCGGTGCGTTTCAGCAGGTCGCTGATCTGCGTCGGCGTGGCAACCTTCAAAATCAATTTCTTGCCCAGCAGCAGCGGCAACTCATCGCTCAACAGGACCTGGCTGGGTTCGGCAACCGCAATGACCAGCGCGCCGTTTTGCGCCTCCATGGGAACGAAATTGAACCGGAACATCAGTTCCGCGGGAATGCTGCGAAACAATTCGGGATCGATCCGTTGTTCGAATAAATCAACGAACGGGCAGCGATACCGCTCCGCCAGGCGCTGCGAGCGTTCCCGCTCGCCCTGTGGATCCGATGATGTCTCTAACGTCTGATCTGTTGTGCTCATTGGATTTTATCCCTACCCCTGGCCGCCGATCGAAAGCGAAAACATCGGCAAGTACAGCGCAACCAGGATAAAAGCGATCAGGATGGCCATGAAAATCAGTATCGCCGGCTCGATCAGCGCCACCAGATTCGCCAATTGCGTGTTCACTTCGTCTTCATAAAATTCGGCGACGCTTCCGAGCATCGGCGCCAGCGCCCCGCTGGCCTCGCCGACTTGAATCATCTCCAGCGCCAATTCAGGTACGAGCCCCGTGGAATCCAGGCTGTCGTGCAGCGATTGCCCTTCGCGAACCAACTGTGCACCCTTCGCGATCGCTCCCGACACCAGACGGCTGCGAATTGCCCCACCCGACGTCTCCATCGCCTGCACCAGCGGCGTACCGCCTGCCAGCAGCGTGGAAAGCGTTCGGGAGAACTGCGCGAACTGAAACTTCGTAAGCGTGTCCCCGATCAATGGCAAACGCATCCGCAAGCGCTCCAGAACCAATCCGCCGCGGCTGGAACGCGACCATGCGAACGCGCCGATGACAAGAAACAACAGCAAGCCAATCGCACCCAGCAAATACGCCCGGTACGTCACGGTCACCGCCAGCAGGATGCGCGTGGCCTCCGGCAGACGGATGTTCAGGTCGTTGTAGAGCGTTGCAAACTTCGGAATCACGGTCGTGACCAGGTAACCGACAATCCCCGTCGCCGCGCAAATCAGAATCGCGGGATAAATCAGCGTGGAAATCAGTTTTTTTCTCAGTCCCGTCGTGACCCGCTGGTACGCGATGTAATATTCGAGCACGCCGGGAAGGTTGCCGCTCTTTTCTCCCGCCAGAATGGAAACCGTGTAAACCTTGGGGAAAACGCCCTGCTGCTCCAGTGCCTCGGACAGCGTCGTGCCTTCCCGCACCAGGCGCCGGACTTCTCCCAGCACCGGACGAAGACGCACAGAGGCGGCGCGTTCGGCCAGAAGATCAAGCGCTTTCAGAATCGGGATTCCCGCTTTAATCAGTGTGTTGAACTGCTGGTTGAAGACGAGAAAGTCATTGCCATCGACGCTTTTTTCACGGCGCCCGCCGAACAGTTGGGAAAAAACGCCACCCTGCGGCCGCACGTGGTACACAAAGAGCCCGCGGTCGGAAAGCTTCTGGCGTGCTTCCGTTATGGACTCGGCTGCCTCAACTTGCGAGAAAACCCGCCCGCTGGCGTCGGCAACCTTGCAAAGAAACTCAGCCATTGTCTGAGTGTACCTCAACCACATGGATGCAAGAAATCACGGGGGTGAGTACGTGCGCAGGGTGACAACTCCTCTTCCCCGCGCGTCTGCATAGGGCTCTTCCGGATGCGCATCCCCCCGCAGAGGATCCCGCCCGTGAAGTCCACGAGGGAAATCCACCGCAAACCTTGCCTTCCAGGGCCTATCTTACTAGAATACCGCCCTTTGTTGGTTGCAAGGGCCCGGATAGGCCCGAGGCGGTGGATTTGGGTCCATGCGCCTGCCACGAACTGACGCCAGGAGTTGGCGTTTGAAGAAATTTTAAAATTGATCTCCCACGCACGAACCGGAGACGAAAATCACCGGTTCGATTTCGCGGCGTCCCTGGCTGTCCCCCCTGCCGGATAAGCCAATCGGGACGCCGCTTCGTTTTAGGACCAACTGCGCCTGCCAAACGTCCCCGCACGGACAGCTTGCTCGGGGATTTTCGGCGAGAACGTTTTCGCTCGGTGAATAGCGGCAAGGACGAGGTGCCCAAAGTTCAACTACAAAGCCCGGGCCACCCGCACAAAGGCAAAAAGCAAAGGCACACAGGCTGAAGCCTGTCCCACAGTGGTGCGCGCAACTTCCGGCCAGCCGGACGTGCGTCGTTATTTCTCGCGGGGTCGCACCCCTACCGGCCCACCGAGTGGCAATTCTTCCGCGCGGCGGCTAGGCGTATGATATGGCCTATGCTCAAGCGCCTCGCCAAGCCCGCCATTCGCGTGGCGGCGGTCTGCAGCCTAGTCGGGATGATGACGGGATTTCATCGCCTGATCGGCCTTACGAATGAGACGACAGTAGCGCTGAGTTTGCTCCTGATTGTTCTGGCCGTAGCCACGCTTTGGGGATTGGCGGAGTCGCTTATCGCATCCATGGTGGCGACTCTTTGTTTCAACTATTTCTTTCTTCCGCCCGTAGGGACCTGGTCGATTGCCGACCCCAAGAACTGGGTTGCCATGGCTTCCTTCCTGGTGGTTTCTATCGTCGCCAGCCAGCTTTCCGAACGCGCTCGCCGGAAATCGCGTGAAGCGCTACAACATCAGGAAGAAAAAATACGCCTGGTCGAACTGGCCAAGCAGGGCGAGATCATCCGGCAAAACGAGGAGTTCAAGAACACGCTGCTGGACGCCCTGGCGCACGAACTGAAAACACCGCTCACCTCGGTAAAAGCCTGCGTGAGCGCCTTGAGGGCGGATGGTGCGGCAAACGCTTCTGAACACGGAGAACTCCTCGCCATCATGGAAGAAGAAACCGACAGACTGAATGGCCTGATTACCGAATTATTGCAAATGTCCCGCGTGGAAGTGGGAAAGCAGCGACTGAACCGCGAGCGCTGCCGTATCGAAGAGTTGGTGAATGCCTCCGTCAAGGACTCCACGAAGTTATTAGGCGGGCGAACGGTCAATATTGTCGCGGAGACGGATTTGCCGGAAATTTCCGCGGACAAGGATTTGATTCAGACGGTTCTGCGATATTTGATCGACAATGCCGCCAAATATTCCACCTCGGGAAAGCCGGTCGAAATCCGCGCTGCGCACGAGAATGGCCAGCTCACGGTTTCAGTTTGCGACCATGGCCCAGGCATGGGCGGAACGGAGCTTTCCAAGGTCTTCGATCGCTATTACCGGGGGCCCGATACGGCTCAGGGAATCCCCGGTATGGGGATCGGCTTGACCATCGCGCGAGATATCGTCGTCGCGCACGGTGGCCGAATGTGGGCAGAGTCGCGGCCTAACGCGGGCACCTCGTTCACCTTCACGCTGCCGCTAGACAGAGAGAAGGCGTAATGAGCCAGCCCAAGATCCTGGTTGTAGATGATGAGCCGCAGATTCGCCGGACGCTCCAGGCCACGCTTTCCCCGCATGGTTACACCGTAAGCGGGGCGGCCAGCGGCGAAATGGCTCTGCGAGCAATAAAGGAATGCGAGCCGGACATCATCCTGCTCGATCTGAACATGCCCGGCATGGGTGGGCTCGCGGCGTGTCGTTCCATCCGGCAGAACTTCGACGCCACAATCATCGTATTAACCGTCCGGAGTGCAGAAAAAGATAAAGTGGAAGCTCTTGATGCCGGCGCTGACGACTACGTTACCAAGCCTTTCAGCACACCGGAACTGTTGGCGCGAATCCGCGCCGCGTTGCGCCGCATGCCGGAAAAAACCACCCCTCGCATGGAACTCGATGGCGTAACGATAGACTTCCCTTCCCGACGCGTCATTAAGCGCAATCGTGAATTTCGGCTCACGCCCAAGGAACATGCCGTGTTGCAATATTTCGTGGCGAATGCGAACCAGGTGATTCCCCACCGAAAGCTCCTTCAAGCAGTTTGGGGGCCGGAATACGGTGACGAGGTGGAGTACCTGCGCGTCTTTGTGAATCAATTACGCAAGAAGATCGAGCCGGACCCGGCGGAACCCAAGTATCTTATTACTGAACCGTGGACCGGATACCGCTTCCACCTGCCATCTTAGGCATCCCTCGTCTTTATGCCTTCTTTATGGGCAAAAGTGTACGTTTGCTGGTGGAGGCGCCAGCAAATGAAACATGCTCCTCATATACGTATCGAAAGTCCCCCGGTTTCACCGGAACCCGAAGCCCCGGCCCCGCGCAAACTCGATGTAAACGTCGTTTTCACAGACATGGCGGCGACCGCATCGGCGCTCCGGCGGGCTCGCCAGTGCGCGCAGGCGCTCGGTGCGCAGATCGATCTCCTGTATTGGCAGGAGGTTCCCCGATTCTTTGATCTCAGCGCGCCTCCGGTTTCCTTAAATTTCATCCGGCGCCGGCTTTATTCGCTTACATCCGCATTTTGCCCGGATGTACCGGTTCATGTGCGGGTTTATTTGTGCCGTCATTTGGAATGGTGTCTGGAAAGAATCCTGAACCGCGAATCGCTGGTGATCCTGGGCGGAAAAAAAAGATGGTGGATTAGCAGGGAGGAAAAGCTCGCAAACAAGCTTGCATCTCGCGGGTATATGGTTTTGTTCGTTGATTGCAGCCGCCCGAATCAAATGCCCTGCCCCGGGGCAAACTCGAACCGAGCCGGACAAGGGCTGCATGTCTACTAAAGAGATTTCAGAACCCTCCAGTATCCCTCAACGCCGTTCCTTGCCTCGAGTGCTGATCGCAACCACGGCCATGCTGGCATTTATTTCTTTCTGGCGTGCGGCCGCCATCGTCCTCAACGACATGGGTTCGTCAGCCTTTTACGCGGGTGCCATCTCGGAGCACTTTATCGGAAAAACCGGCCCCTGGTTCATCCTTGCCATCATGTGCCTGGCGTATGCGGTCCGCTCGATCTACATCGAGAGTTGCAGCATGTTTGTGCGCGGCGGCGTTTACCGCGTCGTGAAAGAGGCCATGGGCAGCAACCTGGCCAAAGTTTCCGTGTCCGCGCTGATGTTCGACTACGTATTGACGGGACCAATCAGCGGCGTTTCCGCCGGACTCTACCTGGTCGGCCTTCTCAATGACCTGCTCCACTATGCGCACTATACCCTGGTTCTGCCGGTGAACCTGACGGCTGCGGTGTTTGCAGCGCTGGTCACCATCTACTTCTGGTGGGAAAACATCAAGGGCATCACGGAATCGAGCAAGAAGGCCATGAACATCATGTACGTGACCACCGTCATGGTCGTCATCCTGATGGTCTGGTGCCTGTATACGGTTTGGGCGCGCGGCGCGCACCTGCCGCCCTGGCCGACTCTCTCCAACCTGACGTATTCCAAGGACGCTTTAGGCTGGCTGCGTTTCACCAACCTGCCGTATACCGTGGGACTCATCGGCATCCTGATCGGACTGGGGCATTCGGTACTGGCGATGAGCGGTGAAGAAACCATGGCCCAGGTCTATCGCGAGATCGAACATCCCAAGCTGCGCAATCTGGAAAAGGCCGGATTTGTCATTTTTCTTTACAGCCTGATCTTTACCGCCGGTGTGGCGTTTTTCGCCGTCATGATCATCCCGGACGGGGTGCGCCAGAATTTCTCCGACAATCCGATTGGCGGGCTGGCCATGTCGCTGGTGGGGCCGTTGTCGTTGCGACTGGCCTTTCGGGCCTTCGTCGTGGTTGTGGGTTTTTTAATGCTGGCGGGCGCAGTGAATACAGCCATTGTCGGCTCCAACGGGGTGCTGAACCGCGTGTCGGAAGACGGCATTCTGCCCCAGTGGTTTCGCAAGCCCCATCGGCGTTATGCGACGACCTATCGCATCCTGAATATGGTTGTCGGCCTGCAGTTGGTTACGATCATTTTAAGCCGCGGAAATATTTTTGTCCTCGGCGAAGCCTATGCCTTCGGTGTGATGTGGAGTTTCGCGCTGAAGGGTTTGGCGGTGCTGGTGCTCCGATACAAGCAGCCGGGAAAGCGCGAATTCCGTGTGCCCATGAACCTGAAAGTCGGAAAACTCGAAATTCCGTTGGGCCTTGGCCTGATCACACTCACCCTGTTTGCGCTGTGCGTCGTCAATCTTTTCACAAAGCAGGTGGCCACGGTTTCGGGACTCATCTTCACCGGAATTTTCTTCGGAATATTTCAGATTGCGGAAAAGTATACGCAGAAAAACGGGATTGCAGGTCAACACGAACTGGATCAGTTCAACTTGGAGCCGGGAGCGGATCTCAGTCCTGCATCGGTGGGGGTACGCCCGGGGAACGTCCTGGTGATGGTGCGCAATTCGAATACGCTCCATAACCTGGACGCGGTTTTGGAGCACATCGATTCCCATCGGCAAGACATCGTGGTGTTGCATCTACGAATAGTTCCACGCGCCGGCTCGGGCGAGCACGAACTCGTGGCTGAACAATTGTTCAGCTACGATGAGCAAGACCTGTTTACTCGTGCGCTGGGATTGGCGGAGGCGAGGGGCAAGACGATTCACCTGGCTGTAGCTCCGGCAGTGGAAAAGTGGACGGGCATTCTACTTGCGGCGCAAAACCTGCAATCGGCGACCATCGCGTTGGGCCTGTCGTCACGCCGCCCGCCAAGCGAAGAAGCGCGTGTGGCGGGCCTGGCTTGGGAGGAGTTGCCCGAACCGCGCCCGGAATTGCGCCTGGAGATTTATACCCCTGAAGGAAACGAGGAGATTTACCATCTGGGCCCGCATGCGCCACGACTCACACCGAAGGAAATTGAACTTATTCATTGCCTTTGGCTGGAACTGAGTAAGGATGTCGCTCCCGAGGAACTCCACCATCGCGACGTGGTGCACTTTGCCCTCGAACAGTTGCGCCGGGGGATGAAAGAGACCTCGAAAGCCCATATTCTCGGGGAATTGAAGGAGCATCTCGCTGAAGCGCGGAACTCCCGGATTCATAAACCCTGAAACAATGATTCTGCCGCCTGGACCTGGTTGATATCAATTCCACCGGGGGTGGAACATCAGGGGCGTTACTTCCTTGAACGACTTGCCGGAACTATCCAGAAGATTATTTCTGCGGCGCATTGGGTTTGGCCGAGAGGCTTTTTTCCTTGTCCAGGGCGGCGTGGCAGCGAAACATTTCGCGCTGTGTGAGGGCGTCACCCGGATGCAGGGCCAGCGCCGCCTGGAATTCGGACAGGGCGGAGGTACAATCTCCGTTCATTTCCAACACGATGCCATAACTGGTACGGTAGGTCGCGTTATAGGGATTCAATTCCACGGAATGATGAATGCTCTCGGTCCCTTCCTTCGCGTGGTGCTGCTGTAATTGTATTTGCCCCAGCAGAATGTAGGAATCCGCCGCATTCGGATCAAGCTTTAACGACTGCCTGGTGAACGCCTCCGCCCAGGAATAATCCTTCTTGATGTAATTCAGCCGCCCCAGATTGAATCCGAAACGATAGTCATCAGGATATTTATGGTATCCCTGTTCGAGCAAGGCTTCCGCCTTGTCAATTTCCCTTCGAAAGATCAGTTCCGCCCCCAGATTATTCAGGGCTGTGGGATTCTGAGGAGCAATTGCATGTCCGCGGGTATACAGACTGAAATCGCTTCTCCAAAAGCTTGCTTCCTTAGCCGCGCACATTCCAAGTAGCACGGCAAGCGCGAGCGCCGCGGCGACGATTCGTAATGGCTGGCCATAGGCGAGAGCCCGTCCCTGCAGCGCCCAGTCAATCACGAGCGCCATCAAAAGCGACGCCCCCACACTTGGAACGTAGAAGTAGCGATCGTGAACCAGCTGACCGGCACCGAAAACAAACGTATCCAATGCCGGAAGCAGCGGAATCACCACCCATATCGCGGCATAGCCGGCCTCCCGCGCTCCGATCCGCTTTCGGATCATCCATACCGCAACCGCGATCGCCAGGAGAATGAGCGCGGGGAAAACAACACCCGAAAAGCTCATCCCCGTCTGATAGGAAACATCGTAAAACTCGGAGAGCCGGATCGGTAAAAACCAGTTTTTCACGTAAAACAACAGAATCGAGGGCAGGGTCAGCAACCACGTGAAAATGGATGCATTCGATGCGGAATGGTCAAACCCCGATAAGACACGAGCCCGCACAACCAGATAAATCAGTGCGAACGGAGCATAAATCATTACGGGCACCAGCGCCCTGGTCAAGCGGCGCGCGTAATTTCGCGGTCCAGTCCCTTCCTGGGCAGCTTCTGTAATCCAAACATGCGCGAATACCAGAGCGGGCAGGACAATCGCCGTCTCCTTGCTGAGAAGGGCGAGACCGTAGAGCACGCAGGAGACCATCATCCAAATTGCCTTAAAATGTTCCTCCGAACGCAGGTAGGCAAGAAACGCCGCCAAAAATAAAACAGCGAAAAGAGATTCCGTCGTGCCGGATACCCATGCCACGACCTCATGATGGATGGGGTGCACTCCAAAGATCAGCGCGGCCAGCCAGGCCACTGTGAAACGCCCGGTCATCCTCCGGATCACGCAATAGACAAGCCATGTGGCCAGCAGGTGCAGCAACACCGCCATCAAGTGCCACCCAAAGTCGCGCGAGCCCAATACCGCATCGTTGGCCCGAACCCAAAGGAGAAATATGGGCCGATAATGATTTCCATGCACCAGGGGGGACAGATACTTCCAGACCGAACTTGCAAAATACTGTGGAACGTAGTGCCACGACTTCACAAAGGGATTACTGGCTATTTGCGGATCATCATCGTAGACGAAACCGAATCCAAGCGTACCCAGGTACGTAATGGCAGTGATGAAAAGAACGACGCCAATGAAATACCATTCGTGCAGGACCTGACCATGCCTGTCCTCACTGTTCCCGGACGAATTGATCTCCATGCTTCGTTCTCTCCAATGATTTCCGCAAGTCTAGCATTCGGTGCCGGGCGGGCAGCAGTTTAGAAACGGGAGGAAGGTCAAACGGTTAGTATCTATTATGTATCGCCATGTAATTTTGTTTTCATCTTGCAGTGCCATTTAAGGCGGCCCCATCCACCACGGCGACACCCACGGGGACATGAAAACGGAACAAATCGTCAGCTAACGGAATGTCCGTCTGCCACTTGGCGAACCGATATTCCAGTTGAATTTCGCCTGGCTGGCGAACTTCGATGCGCGCCAGTTCCCCCGTCGCTGCATTCATCTCCAACAGCACATCCGTGAAGCTTCCCGCACCCGGCAACTCGGAAGACTCCTGCGTCCCGGAACCGCTGGATGCTGGTTGATCAGCTTCCTGTCCTTTTGGCAGACAGCGCAACACCACGTGGCCGGAAGGGACTCCACGCTGTTTGAGCAAATCGACCCGGCTGCACAGACGGGAAAGATCCACCTTGCCGGTCAGCAGGGCCAGCGGCGTCCGCCAGTCAGAACTTTCCTTGGCCGGGGCTTTGGTTACCGTATGATCGTAGGGAACGTAAAACCAGACGTTTTTGCCGTCCGCGAGGAACAGCTTTTTTTCGGGAGATTCATATTCCCATCGCATGCGTCCCGGATGCTTGAAATAGACCGTTCCCGACTCGATGCGAACTTCGCGAGGGCCTTCGCTATATCGCTGCAGAAAGACGGCTTGCAGGGTATGCACATGGCGGTAATGCTGTTCCAAAAGGTGCGTCATCGACTTCGCGGACACTTGGGAATCCTGCGCGGGAGCGCAGAGGGATGCAACCGGTGAACCGGCAATTGCTGCGGCAACAACGACTGTGATCAAAAGCGGAAGTCTCTTCGGAAGCACGTTTCCAGTGTAGCAGGAGTGAGGACAGGCGAACCACCAGTAAGGCGCGGCTTTAATGCAAGGAATTATATGGCAGGGTCGGTTGGTCCGGCCGTTGTGGTTTCGTTCGCCCGGATCACGGCCGTCTGGTCGGTATAGAAATGGCGTTGCCCGGTGGTACCCGGCACCTGCGGATCGGAAACCACGGAGTACGCAACGACATGTCCCAGGGAATCTGTTTTCACCGCTGTATACGTGTAGATGTAGCCATTCTTCGTGCCAGCTGCCAACACTTGGTCAATCAATCCCGCATGACTCTGATCCACCACAACGCCATTCCCGGTCAGTGACACAAGGTCAGGCGAAAATTCAATTCCATACGTCGTCGAGTAAATGACTTCAGCGGTTGTGATGTTTCGCAGGTTGGAAACGGCCGCGGCTTCGTTCGCACGTTCTTTGGCCCGGATGAAATTCGGTATCGCAATGGCAGCAATAATCAGAATCACGGCAACAACGACAAGCAATTCGATCAGCGAGAACCCTCTGCTGGATGGACTCGGTACCTTATATGACGAATTTTTGCGTCGCATCCTCATTGTCCAATCTCGTCTTTGCATCTGCTACTATTCTTCCGAGCTGTTTCCGTGGCCTCTGTTTGCTAAGAAAATCCCGTTTGCTGAAAAAATAAGGGGAGGAACAGGTTCGCTCCTCCCCCCATATGTCTTTCCAGCCGCTCAGCTGAGTGGGCTGTCGGAGGACGTTGCCGCTGACGACAGGTTGTAGCGAATCACGCCGGACTGATCGGTGTAGAAGTAGCGTTGTCCGGTTGAGGATGACACGGGAGCGGCAGTGAGTGAATACGACTGCTGGCCGGTTCCCGCCGTGTAAACGAACGTGTATCCGCTCTTGGTTCCGGCCGAGAGAACGGAGTCAATCAGGTCCGCAGCTGTGGAGGTCGGAGTGGTTGCAGGTCCCAAATCAGAAAGGGCCGCAGGGTAAGTGCCGTACGTGGTGGAATAGGCCACACAAGACGTATTGATTGTACGAAGCGAGCCGACCGCAGACGCTTCGTTCGCAGCCATCTTGGAACGCAGCAGGTTCGGGATGGCGATCGCCGCAATGATCAAAATAATTGCGACCACGATCAAAAGTTCGATCAAAGAGAAACCCTTTTGTTTATTCCGCATGACTTTAAGCTCCTTAGAAAATCGTCGTTGTTCAGTTTGTTCCGTACCGGGGAACGCCCCACTAAGTGCACCTGCCATGCCAATCCTCTTTCACGAGGGTGCCCGACTGGACACAATCTTCTCAACCCATTCGTGTTACTGGACTTATATTCTTTACGGCAGACCGTGGCGGTGATTTTGAAAACCCAAACTCGCCGGAAACTCATCCGTGTGCGCCGAATTATGTCAGTGGGGGAGCCAGAACATGTCGCCCTTGCAGCGTGGTTCGGGACACTAACTAAAACGACAATTCCCCGCATGACAATCGAACATCCTAATTGCCTGTTTATGGTGCAGAACCTAAACTTGTTCCCGTTAAATCCTGTTTTCACTTTTTGAGGCGGAACCATTTCCAGTCCCGATGCGATCCTGGGCTAAACACATTTCCCGTTCCCCTGGCACGATTGCCGGGTACGCCTTTGCCCTGCGCATGGTGTTTTTGTGCGGGATATGGATCATTGGTCCCCATCCCATACGAAGCCTCTTGCCCTATGGCTATGAACTGGGGCAGGTGGCCAGATCGATTGCACTGGGGGAAGGATTCTCTTCCCCGTTGCGATTGGTTCATACAGGCCCGACGGTCTGGTTCACTCCCATCTTTCCGTATTTTGTGGCCGCCATCTTCAAAGTTTTTGGAATTTTCACCGACACTTCGCACTTCGTCATCCAAACGTTCAACTGTGTATTTTCCGCGTTGACCATTTTCCCGATCTACAAGATGGCCCGGAAAACATTTTCCGAGGGAGTCGCGGTAGCCGCCGCGTGGACGTGGGTCTTCCTGCCAACAGCGCTGTTCTTTCCCCTCACATGGATCTGGGATACAAGCCTGACCGCTCTGTTTTTGGCTCTCCTGTTCTGGTTGACACTCAAAATGCGAGAAGCGCAAACGCTCTCCGCGTGGGCGGGCTACGGCGCGCTGTGGGGCATCGGAGTTTTGGTTAATCCCTCGATCCTCTCGGTGTTTCCTTTCCTGCTCGGATGGCTGATCTGGGAATCGCGGAAAGATGCCGCACCCTGGGCTAAATTCGCCGCCTCCACGCTTTTGGTCTTTACGATCGCCATGGTTCCCTGGACGATTCGCAATTACCGGGTCTTCGGAAAATTTATTGTCCTGCGATCAAACTTTGGCCTGGAATTGTGGCTGGGGAACAATCCAGGCGTGCCGCAGATATGGTCCCCCTGGAGGCACCCCAATGACAATGCGCAGGAGGGTGAAAAATACAAGCGCATGGGCGAAATCGCATACATGGCTGAAAAAGAGAAGGAAGCTTTTGCGTTCATGCGAACACATCCGAAAGACACGGCTAACTTCATTTTTCGCAGGTTTATAGAAAATTGGCTGGCCGTTACGGATAGTCCGGTGGATACCTGGTCGTCCTCGCCGTTCTATCTGAAGGCCTTCATGACCCAAAACATCCTGTTCACGCTGGCTACCCTGCTGGGAGCTCTGTTTGCCTACCACGAACGAAGACCGTTCGCACTGCCTTACCTCATGGTCATTCTCATCTTTCCACTGGTTTTTTACCTGACGCATACTTCCCTGCGCTATCGCTTCCCGATGGATCCCATCATGCTGGTCCTCGCAGTGCACGGCGTGGCGTACCCTGTTTCCCTGCTCCGGCGGCGCTTTCTGAGGCAGCCGGATACCATTGCACCCGTGACATCGACTCCGGCTCCCTGAATCGGTTTCACGCGAGTTATCGGATATCGTATTTCTTCGAATAATGGCGGAAAGAACGGTAACTCATTTTGAGGAGTTCCGCCGCGCGCGTCCCCACGCCATCGCAGCTTTTCAATGCCGCCAACAGGTAGGCCTTCTCCAACCCTTGAATATGTCTTTCCAGGTCGATCCCATCCTCCGGAAGGTGGGGCTGCCCATTCACGCTATCGATACTCGGTATTTTCGCCACGGTCTTGTTACGGATTTTTTCGGGAAGCACGGCAGCGGAAATCACGGTTCCCATTTCAAGGGCCACCGATCGCTCGATCGTGTTTTCCAGCTCGCGCACATTTCCGGGCCAATCATACGCTTCCAGCAAGGTCATGGCTTCCACCGCAATTCCCTCGACGGACTTTTCCATGGACTTTCGGAAACGCTCCAGGAAAGAACGCGCCAGAAGCGGAATATCTTCTCTGCGCTCCCGAAGCGGCGGCAAATGAATGGGGATCACGCTTAACCGGTAATAGAGGTCTTCGCGAAACTCGCCGGCCACGATGGCTTTGTCCAGGTCCTTATTGGTTGCCGCGATGACGCGGACGTCAATTTCCGTTTCTTCGGTCGAGCCCATGGGCCTAACCCTGCCTTCTTGCAGAACACGGAAGAGCTTCACCTGCATGGGGAGGCTCATATTCCCGATCTCGTCCAGAAACAGCGTCCCTCCATTGGCGGATTTGAACAATCCTTCGCGATTTTCATGCGCTCCCGTAAAGGCCCCTTTGACGTAGCCGAACAGTTCGGACTCGAGCAGGGTTTCCGGAAAGGCTCCGCAATTGATGGTGACAAATGGCTGCTGGCTCCGGGAACTGTTTTCATGAATTGCGCGAGCCACAAGTTCCTTTCCCGTGCCGGTTTCTCCCGTGATCAAAACGCGGCTGGTTTGCGGAGCAATCGTCATAATCATGTCAAAGATGTCGCGCATGCCTCTGCTATGGCCGATGATCTTGTCCAGGCCCGTGAGGCGGCGCAATTCACGCCGCAGATAACCCGCCTCGCTCTTCAGGCGCAGGGTTTCATCGACCTGTCGCACGGCGCGCCGCAACTGGTCGACCAGATCATGATCCTTGATCACGTACCGGTCGGCGCCGGAATTGATCGCGGCGATGGCCGTGTCCACCGTGGGAACGCCCGTGATGAGCAGAAAATAGCAGCTGGGGGAAATTTCCTTGCAAAATTGCAGGATCTCCAACCCCGTCGTATCCGGCATCCGGATATCGGAAATGACGATGTCAAAAATCTGCGATTCGATTTTCCGCCGGGCCGTTTCCCCGTTCATGGCCACTTCCACACGATGGCCTTCCTTGCGAAATGTGATTTCCAGCAATTCGCAAATGGACCGTTCGTCATCCACAATTAAAAGGTGCGCCATAGAAAGCTTCTTTCCTCCAATGCCGCGAGCGTCAGACGACGCAGGGCAGTTCAACCGTAAACTCCGCGCCTTTGTCCATTTCCGAGGCTACGGTGATGCGTCCGCTATGCGCCTGAACGATCTGATAAACGATGGCCAGGCCCAGCCCTGTCCCTCCGGTAAATGTGGATTGCAAAGGCTCAAAAATCTTGGCCGCCTGTTTCGGCTCGAGGCCCGCGCCGGTGTCACGAAAACGGATGCGGACCCAGAAGGGCACGACTTCGATGGAAACGGTCAATACTCCGCCCGTGGGCATGGCGCGTAGCGCGTTGTCGGACAGGTTCCAGAACACCTGCTTGATCCGGTTACGGTCCACCCGTGCCTGCACATCGGTGCCGTTAAACAGGCGCTCAATCCGGAATTTTCCATCCACCAAGGGATTTTTTTCAAGCAAGGTCAGAGTTTCCTCGAGCAAGCCGGCAATGTTCTCTTTCGAGAAATCGTATGTTTTTTCCCGCGAGTAGTTCAAAAATTCCGTAATGATTCTGTTCAAACGCTCCGACTCCCGGCTCACGATGCCGACCAAGTGCTGTTCGTCCTCCTGCAGAGGCACCAGCCGGCCCAGCTCCTTGACCGCCCCCGCCATCGCCGTCAGGGGCTGCCGGATTTCGTGAGCGATCGCTGATGACAGCCGGCCCAGCGCGGCCATGCGTTCTTTTGTGGCCACTTCCTGTTCCAGATGCTTCAGATCCGTCAAGTCCTGGAAATTGAAAACGTAACCCATCGTCCGGCGTTCACCGGTCCGCAACGGAGAAACCGATATTCCGATAAACCGCTGCTGTCCTTCCGGCGTCAGAAAATCGATCTCCCGGCGCTGCGGGAGTTCCCCGTTTTCGTTTATATCCTCAGGAAGCCAGAATTCCGGCCACAAATCCTGAACCAACATTCCCTGCACCTCCCGAAACTGGTGTCCCGAAATATCCTCGCCCGTCCGGTTTAACAGGAGGATTCGGCCATCCAGGTCGGTCGTCAGCAGTCCCCCGCGCATGGAATGAATGATGTTCTCATTAAACGCCTGGAGATCCTGCAATTCACCGCGTTTCATTTCAAGTTCCGCGCCCTGCCGGCGAAGGCTTTGCGCCAGCAAGCTCGACAGGTAGGCAACGGCCATGAAATAAAACAAATTGCTGAAAATCCATGTCTGCAATTGCCGGCTGCTGGGGACGGCGACCTGCATGCGCGGCAAGACGTCGTAAAAAATCATTTCCGCCAACCCGCCCAGCAGAATGAAACACAACCCCGCGACGATGAATGTGGCCTTCCGGGAAAACAGAATGCTGGCAACGATGATCGACAGCGGGTACAGCCATATGAAATAGCTGTCTTGCGTTCCGGTAAGGTAGATCAAACCAGTGATCAGAATAAGGTCAAACACAATCTGCACGGGACCATGCCACCCGGCTAAGGGAATCCAGCGCATCAAAATCACGTACAGGATGGCCATCGTGTACCAAAGGATGATTAAGGGGATGAAAAAACGCGTGGAAACTTCCAGTTGGCTGGTTACTCCCAATACCAGCACGAGGGCGAGCAAAAGCGTAATCAGGAAAAAACGGACGCGCGACAACCACGCGAGCCATTCAGCGACATTTTGTGTCAATTCCATTCGAGGCGTACTTGTCGGCCAACGGCCGTTCACAGTTTGAATCAAATATTCAGACTTGCCCCAGGAAGAATACGAGGGCGACCGTTCCAGGCCGCCCACACAATCGGATAACTACAACCCCGCTCGACTAATGGGCGCTGCTGAGCTGTCCAATCAACGAGAAGAGTGGCAAATACATCGAAATGACGATGCCGCCGACCACCACGCCCAGGATGACGATGATCATCGGTTCCAGCGCGGAGAGCAGATCCTTCACCGCCGCGTCCACTTCGTCTTCATAGAAGTCGGCAATCTTCTGAAGCATGGCATCCATGGCGCCAGTTTGCTCTCCGACACCGATCATCTGTGTGACCATGCCGGGAAACACGTCCGTTTCCTTGAGCGGTTCGGAAAGATTCCGCCCGGATTCCAGGCCTTTGCGGACTTGCAGCAGCGCCTTTTCGATAACCGCGTTTCCAGCCGTGCGCGCCGTGATATCCAGTCCTTCCAGGATGGGAACGCCGCTGGAAATCAGCGTGCCCAAGGTTCGCGTAAAGCGCGCCACTGCGATTTTTCGCATCAACAGCCCCAGCAACGGCAATTTCAGAATCACGCGATCGATGGCCATCCGCCCTGCGGGAGTGCCGTACCAGACTTTCAACCCGATCACGCCCGCGACGATGGTGATTAAAATCAACAATCCGAAAACGCTGCCGATAAAGTTGCTCATGCCAATGACAATCCTCGTGGGCAGCGGCAAATTCACGCCCAAGCCGGTGAAGAGGGTTGCAAAAATCGGCACAACCTTCCAGAGCAACAGAACGATGACGCCGGCGGCGACAGACAGCACGGAAATGGGGTACACAAGCGCTGATTTCACTGCGCGCTTCAGTTTGACGTTTTTTTCAATATAGGTCGACAG
This sequence comes from Terriglobia bacterium, assembly GCA_963746945.1. GTDB lineage: Bacteria > Acidobacteriota > Terriglobia > Acidiferrales > UBA7541 > Palsa-360. Next base: position 891,474 of record CAVVDG010000003.1, read on the forward strand.
CCGTTGAAGAATCGTGTCGAGAATACCGCCCGTCTCTCCCGCCTCGACCAGGTTGACGTAAAGAGCGTCAAACACCTTGTCGTAGGGGCGCATGGACGCTGAAAGCGTCGACCCGCCTTCCACCGACGCCCTCGTGGAGGTGAGCACTTTCTGAAACGCCTTGTTTTCCTGCTGGCCGGCGAGAATTTCCAGGCACTGCACCAGCGGCAACCCGGCATCGATCATCACCGAGAATTGGCGGGTGAAGACCGCCAGCTCCTTGGCCTTCACGCCACCGCCGAAGGTGGGCAGGTTGAATTCCTTGCCCTTCTCCGACATCTTCGTGACATTGATCTGCTGGCGCCGCAGGGCGTTCGCCAGATCCGTCTTGCTGGGCGCCATCTGCTCTCCGGTTACCGTGGCTCCGGCTCGGTTGGTACCGCGATATGTGAATACCGGCATTGTCTTCATCCTCCTCAAAAATCGTCCTGCGCGATCCTTACTTCAGACACCTTCCGGATGTCCGCAGCCATCTGTCAGCGTCGAGCCGGGGCCGGCCCGCGAGAAGTAGCGGTCGATGTTACTCCCCGATTAATCATATCCTGCAATTCGTCGGGATTCGACGAGCGCGACAACGCCATTTCCAAAGTGATTAACTTCGAAAAATACGCGTTGGTCAGGCTCTGATTGAACGTCTGCATACCGGTCGTGCCCGTTCCGGTCTGCATGGCCGAATAAATCTGGTGAATTTTGTCTTCGCGGATCAGGTTGCGGATGGCCGGATTGGGAATCAGAACTTCCATCACCATCACTCGGCCGCGCCCATCCACCCGCGGCAACAGGGACTGGCAAAGGACTCCCTCAAGGACCATGGAAAGCTGCGCCCGAATTTGCGGCTGCTGGTAGGACGGAAACACGTCCACAATGCGGTTGATTGTCGAAATCGCGGAATTGGTGTGCAAGCGTGGCGAAGGTCAAGATGGCCGGTTTCCGCAATGCGCAACGCGGATTCGATCGTTTCGAGGTCGCGCATTTCGCCGATCAGCACGACGTCGGGATCTTCGCGCAGCGCGGCGCGCAACGAATTCGCGAACGAATGCGTATCCGAATGCACTTCCCGCTGGTTCACCAAGCATCGCTTATGGTTGTGCAGGAATTCGATGGGATCCTCGATCGTGATCATGTGCTCTTCCCGCTCGCTGTTGATCTTGTCCAGCATCGCGGCCAGTGTCGTGGATTTTCCCGAGCCGGTCGGTCCGGTCACCAGGACGAGCCCGCGCGGCTTTTCGCACAGGCCCTTTACGATTAACGGAAGCCCCAGCGCGTCGAATTCCTTGATCTCCCAGGGGATAGTCCGGAACACGGCGCCCACGGCCCCTCGCTGTTGAAATAAGTTGCCGCGGAAGCGGGCGAGGTTTTTCAATCCGAACGAAAAGTCAAGTTCCAGATTCTCCTCGAAGCGGTGCTTCTGCGCGTCGGTCAACACGCTGTAGGCCAGCGCCTTTGTGTCCGCAGCCGTCAGCGGCACCATATCCATGGGACGAAGTTTCCCGTGCACGCGCACCCGGGGAGCGCTATTGGTCGTGATGTGCAGGTCGCTGCCGCCCAGCTCGATCATTTTTTTCAGCAATTCGCTCAGAGTGATTCCAGACATGTTTCACCTTTTCTAAAATTCTAAAATACGGTTTCGCGAACAACTTCCTCGATCGTCGTTAACCCCGCCGCCACCTTGGTCAACCCGCTCCGGCGGAGCATGATCATTCCCTGATCGAGGGCCTTTTTCTTCAGTTCCAGCGCCGACGCGCCCACCAGAATCAATTCCCGCAATTCGTCATTGATCTCCATGACCTCGTAGAGGCCCACGCGTCCCTTGTACCCGGTCTTGTTGCACGTGCCGCAGCCCTTCCCGATGTAGATTTTTGTCGTCGGGATTTCCTCGGGCGTAAACCCCGCGTCCAGCAAGGCTTGTTCGGGCACGTCCAAAGGTTCCTTGCAGTTCTGGCAAATTCTTCGCACCAGCCGCTGCGCGCAAATCAGGTTCACCGACGTGGCCACCAGAAACGGCTCAATCCCCATATTCATCAATCGGCTGATCGTCGAGGGAGCATCATTCGTATGCAGGGTGGAAAGAACTAGGTGACCGGTGAGCGCGGCTTTCACCGCGATTTCCGCCGTTTCGAAGTCGCGGATTTCGCCCACCAGGATGATGTTCGGATCCTGCCGTAGGAAAGCGCGCAAGGCCGCCGCGAAATTCAGTCCGATCTGGTCCTTCATCTGGACTTGATTGACGCCCATCAACTGAAATTCCACCGGATCCTCGGCCGTCATGATGTTGGTTTCCGGAGTGTTCAAGCGCGCAATGGACGAATACAGTGTGTTCGTCTTTCCGGACCCCGTGGGCCCCGTGACCAGAACCATTCCATAGGGCCGCAGGATGGCATGTTCGAATTTGGCCAGCGACTCCGGCTCGAATCCGAGCTTAGTCATATCCAGGCGCAGGTTCTCCTTGTCGAGTAAGCGCATCACGATTTTTTCGCCGTACAAAGTCGGAATCGTGGACACGCGGAAGTCCAGATCCTTGATCTTGCCGTCCTTGCGGTACTTGATCATGATGCGGCCGTCTTGCGGCAGCCGCTTTTCGCTGATATCCAGCTTGGCCATGATTTTGACGCGGCTGATGATGGCGTCACGCAGCTTCATCGGCGGCGTCATCACGGCCTGCAGAATGCCGTCCACCCGGAAGCGCACGCGAACTTCTTTTTCGTACGGCTCAATATGAATGTCACTGGCGCCGCGCTTGACCGCATCGGTCAGGATCAGGTTCACCAGCTTAATGATGGGCGCTTCCTCGGCCGCGCGTTCCAGTTCGGCCAGGTTCATTTCCTGTTCCTCGGCGGCGAGTTCCAGATCCGGGTTTTCCTCGCCGGTGAGGTCCTTGATCACCTTGCTCAGTTCTTCTTCGCTTTGCGCCTCTCCATAAAACTTTGTAATCGCTTCGGAAATGGATGTCTCGGAGGCCACCACCGGCTCGACGTTGAAACCCGTCATGAACTTGATATCGTCCATGGCAAAGACGTTGGTGGGATCGGTCATCGCGATGGTCAGCGTGGAACCCACGCGGGAGAGCGGCACGATCTGGTACCGAATCGCCGTATCCTGAGGGATCAGTTTGATGACGGCCGCATCGACCTCGTAAAATTTCAGATTAATCGAAGGAACGCCATACTGACGGGAAAGCACACTCGTGATTTCATCGTCGCTGATGATGCCGAGTTTCATTAACGACGTTCCCAACCGCCCACCGTTCGCCTTTTGATGTTCCAAGGCCTGGTTGAGCTGCTCGGACGTAATCAGACTTTCTTTGACCAGTATTTCGCCTAATCGGGACGCCATTGAACGAGAACTCCCCGGGCCCACACACTCCCGGAAATCTTAAGGTAGCAGATGGGGAGTGATGACTATGGCCCCAATCTTGCCTATCGTACTGTAAGCAGCAATACGACTTGCACCTGTCCTTCCGTACAGGTTTTTATAATTGCCGGTAACGTCCTGCAATGCTTCCAAACGTGGTGCCCGTTGTCTTCCAATACGTTGGGCAATACAATGGGCAACACAGTGCCCGATGCGGTGCCCTATACGGTGGCCGATGCATTGGCCGATACCACGGGCTATGCGATAGGCAAATTGGTGCGACACAATATGTCAACAGCAGCGAGGGAACTTCGTGCGCCGGCCCTTCCGGCGGCGATGGACGCGCACGGTACGAAGTTATCTTCCGGCCTGCGTGGGCTGCGCGCGCCCCTTGCAGGGTTCCGCGGAAAACGACAGCCCGCACCCGATGACCTTCTGCGCTACTATGAAGCAATGTCCGGCGCCCTCGGCCCCATGCGCTGGTGGCCGGCCAGGACACGGTTCGAAGTCATTGTGGGGGCGATTCTGACCCAGAGCACGGCATGGGGAAACGTCGAACGCGCGATCGCCAACCTGCGCGCGGCGCGCATGCTTACCCCAGCAGCGATTCTTGGGGTGCGAACTTCGCGGCTGGCCGCGCTGGTGCGCCCCTCGGGTTACTTTCGCCAAAAAGCAAAAAAATTGAAGGCTTTCGTCCGATTTCTGCACATCGAATATGGGGACTCATTAAAACGAATGTTCCGGACACCAACTTTGGAGCTGCGAGAGAAACTTCTCTCGGTCCATGGCATTGGGCCGGAAACCGCCGACTCGATCCTGCTCTATGCCGGAAATCATCCCGTCTTCGTCGTGGATGCCTACACGCACCGGATTTTCGGACGTCACGGGGTCACCGATGGCAAACCGGACTATGAAGCCGTGCGCGCCGGATTCGAAGCTGCCCTTCCCCGGCGCGCGCAATTCCTCAATGAATTCCACGCCCTGATTGTGAATACGGGAAAAAACTGGTGCCGCAAGAGCGCTCCGCGCTGTGAGCAATGCCCGCTTCGACCCCTGCTGCCGGCGGATTCCCCGTTGTCGCAATTCACCGGTGCGAGGCGGAAATTGCCTGCAGATCAGGAGAGCCTCACTTGAGCACAAGCCGCAAATCACAATTTTTACTTGCCCTGGGCGGCGTGACGATTGTGCTTCTGCTTGCGGCGGTTTTTACGTTGGGGTCCCTGACGCTTCCCTTTCAAATCCACGAATGGGACCAGGTTCTCGTTCTGTATGCGCTCTCCACGTTCATCGTGGCGGCTCTGCTCGTTTTCACATCGATTATGACTCGCAGCCTGCTACGCCTATGGGCCGAGCGGCGCGCGCATCAACCCGGCTCCCGATTCAAAACGAAAATGGTGCTGGGCGCGATCGCGGTTTCTTTCTTGCCTGTCGTATTCCTGTTCTTTATGAGCTATGCCCTGCTGAACAGGACTCTCGTGCTTTGGTTCCCCCGCCCCCTCGAGGTGGCCACACAATCCAGCCGCGATTTGTTGGACGAAATCGCGCGCGCGGATACCGCCCGCATGACTGATATCGCCAGGGACGTGGCTGCGGCCGGCGTACAGGGCACGGCACAGGAAACGACTCACTCGTTCGACCTGTGCTTTGAGCGAGGCGCGGATCTCGCCTGGGAAGTTACCGGGAGTGGCCAGCCCGTGGCCGTTGGCGTGAACCAGGATTTCAAGGTCAATCTGGGAGCGCCGCGTTCCGCGACAGATTCATCATCCAGGTTGCCCACACGGGTTACGGGCATGCCCACCGGCGGCGAACTCTGGGAATATGGCGGAAAATACTTTCTCGCGGGACGTGCAAGAGCCGGGCAAAACTTTCTTCTCGCCGGCCGCAATGTCCCGGACGATTTTCCAAGCCACCTCCAGGAAATTGAGGCGCAAACCACGGCCTACGGCCTGCAACGCCAGCAATTGCGAACCTACAAAACGCAATTGCTGCTGACCCTGCTCCTGTTCACGATTCTTTTAATGTTTTCCGCCACCTGGTTTGCACTTTTTCTCGCCAAGCAGGTCACCGTCCCCATTCAGGCCCTGGCGGAAGCAACCCAGGAAATCATCGCCGGCAATTTCGAAACTCGCGTCAACGTCCAGGCGCAAGACGAACTGGGGACGCTCGTACGGTCGTTCAACCAGATGACCGGGCAACTCGGCGACAGCCGGCGGCAAATCGACGTATTCACGCAAAACCTGCAGCAAGCGGTCCAGGAACTGGAACGCCGGCGCACATTGATGGAAACGATTCTTGAAAATATTCCCACGGGCGTAATTTCACTGGACGAAACCGCAACCATCCGCCGCGTCAACACGGCCGCGGTACGCATCTTCGGAGAAAATTCCCGGCAAGCGACCAATTTCGCGCAACTCGCCGGAGAAGAGGCCTCGCGCGCGCTGCATACCTTGATGCGCCGCTCCCTGCGGATGGGTACCGCCACGCAAGAAATGGAGTTTGCCGTTTCCGGGCGATTGTTACACGCCGCGGTTACCGTAAGTTCGCTGGGACCGCGGCGCTCAAACCGCGGCTACGTCATCGTTATCGACGACCTGACCGACCTGCTGCGCGCGCAAAAAGCCGCTGCCTGGCAGGAGGTTGCCCAGCGAATCGCCCACGAGATCAAGAATCCTCTGACGCCGATTCAGCTCTCCTCCCAGCGGCTTTCCCGCTACCTGGAACGCAACCGCGCCAACCCCGCGCCCAACGATCCGCCCGAACTGGTGCGGCTTGCCGGCGAGTGCTCGAGCCTGATCGAACGTGAGGTGGCCGCACTGCAATCCCTGGTCGGAGAATTTTCGCAGTTCGCGCGATTCCCCACCGCCAAGCTTTCCTCTGCCCTTCCGAATGAAATCGTCGTCGAAGCTCTGGCTGTGTTTGGCGGGCGGCTCGAAGGCATCCATGTGCGAACCGAACTGGCGCCCGATTTGCCGGCCATCCGCGCCGACGGCGAATTATTGCGGCGCGTCATCGTGAATCTCATCGACAATGCGGCCGAGTCCATGGAAGGCTCATCGGTCAAGGAACTTTTGCTGCGCACGCGCTTCAACACCGATCGTGAGACAATTGAAATCATCGTTGCCGACAGCGGCCACGGAATTTCTCCCGAGGACAAGGACAGGCTTTTTCTACCTCGTTTCTCCACCAAGGACCGCGGGACAGGCCTTGGCCTGGCGATTGCCAGCCGCATCATGGCCGAGCATCACGGCTCAATTCGGGTAGAGGATAACGATCCCATTGGCGCGCGATTCATCCTGCAGCTTCCGACAACGGAAGTCGCACCTGCGCCTGTTTCTCCAAGGGTCGCGTAAGCGAACCGAACTATGCCAAATTCCATTCTCATCGTGGACGACGAGCAAGGCATTCGGGAAGCGCTTTCCTCCATCTTTGCCGACGAAGGATACGAAGCCGCCGCTGTCTCTTCTGGAGAAGAATGCCTGGCCCTGCTGGATCAGCGCACGGTGGACCTCGTGCTCCTCGACGTGTGGCTGGAGGGAATGGACGGCCTGGAAACGCTGGAGCGCATACGTAAAAATGGCATGGACCCGATGGTGGTCATGATTTCCGGACATGCGAGCATCGAAACCGCGGTGCGCGCTACAAAACTCGGCGCTTTCGATTTCATCGAGAAACCCCTTTCCCTGGATAAAGTGATTCTCGTTATCAAAAATGCTCTGGAAGTCCACCGACTCGGTCAGGAAAATCGCCAGCTTCGCGAAGAGCTGGGCGGGCGAACGCAACTGCATGGAGACACGGTGCCGATGCGCGCGCTGCGCCAGCAGATTGCCTTGACCGCGCCCACCAACGGACGCGTCCTGATTTATGGAGAAAGCGGCACGGGCAAGGAACTCGTCGCCCGCTCGCTGCATGCCGCGAGCCTGCGCAGCGATCGCGCATTCGTGGAAGTCAATTGCGCGGCCATCCCGGAAGAGCTGATCGAATCGGAACTCTTCGGACACTCCAAGGGAAGCTTCACCGGGGCGTCGGAAAATAAAGTCGGAAAGTTCGAAAAAGCCGATGGCGGCACGCTGTTTCTCGACGAGGTCGGCGACATGAGCCTGCGCACGCAATCCAAGGTTTTGCGTGTCCTCGAGGAGCAGAAACTCGAGCCGGTGGGCTCCAATCAAACGATCAACGTCGATGTCCGCGTGATTGCGGCGACCAACAAACGGCTGGAGGACGAAATCGCGCATGGCAGGTTCCGCGAAGACCTTTTCTATCGCCTGAACGTGATTCCCTTCAACCTGCCGCCGCTGCGCGAACGCATTGAAGATCTTCCCGTGCTGGCGCGCAATTTCATGTCGGAGTTCGCCGCCGCCTATGGACGCAAGCCGAAGGAACTCGGAGAATCCGCCCTCGGCGTCATGCTCCGATATCACTGGCCGGGAAACGTTCGCGAACTGCGCAACCTGATCGAGCGCCTGATGATCGTGGTGCCGCAAGATAGGATCGAGCCGCAGCATCTCCCCCCGGAGCTGTTCCGCTCCAGCTCGCGCATGACGCAACAACCCAACGCAACGCTGCACCAGGCGCGGGATGCCTATGAACGGGAGTTTATCCTGCGCAAGCTGGAAGAAAACCAGTGGCACATGACGCGCACCGCCGAAGCCCTCGGCCTCGAGCGCAGCCACCTATACCGCCGCATGCGTACCCTGGGAATTTCCGCCGAAGAGTAGGACAGGCTTCAGCCTGTCTGGTTTTGATTTTCGCTGGACCCGGCAGAAGTCAAATGAAGACAGGCTGAAGCCTGTCCTACTCCTGCTTCGCCATGCGATCCAACTGCCAGTGCCAGTCGAGCTGGCGTACGATTTGCGGATTGTCGCGCCAGTTCTCCTGCACTTTCACGTAAAGCTCCAGAAAAATCTTGGTGCCGAGAATCGTTTCCAGTTCCTTGCGCGCTTCGGTTCCGATCTTTTTCAGCGTGGCGCCGCCGCGTCCGATCATGATTCCCTTCTGCCCTTCGCGCTCCACGTAGATCGTCGCGCGGATGCGGATGAGCTTGCCGGTTTCCTCGAACCCGTCCACAAGAACCGCGACGGCGTGGGGAACTTCCTGCGTAGTGGCCGCCATAGCCTTTTCCCGGACGATTTCTCCCGCCAGAAAACGTTCCGGCTGATCCGTGTACTGGTCCGGGGGAAAATGCGGAGCCCCGGCGGGAAGATACTCGATGAATTTTTCCAGGACGCGGTCGACGCCGTCCCCGGTGATCGCGGAAATCGGAATGATCTCCGCGAAATCCCCCATTTTTTCCGCAGCTTCGATCAAGGGAAGCAGCTGAGACTTGGGAACGCGATCGATTTTATTCAGCAACAGGATGCGCGTCCCTTCGTAACGGCTCACCCGCTCGAACGCGCGGCGATCTCCCTGGCCAATCTCTTCGCTGGCATCCAGAATCAGGGCCAGCAAATCCACGGCGTCGACCGCCTGATCCACTTCCCCCATCATCTGTTTGCCAAGCGCGGAATCCGGCCGGTGCAGGCCGGGCGTATCGATCAGAACAACCTGCCCATTCTCGCGATTCACGATTCCATGAATTCGGTTGCGCGTGGTCTGCGGGCGGGACGTTACGATGGCCACCTTTTCCCCGACCAGCTTGTTCACGAGCGTGGATTTTCCCGCGTTAGGCCGGCCCACAATCGCGACAAAGCCGGACTTGAATTCTGAACTCATCCGTTCATGATACCCCGCGCGCCTTGCAAACACATCAGACCAATCGCTAAGCATGGTTCGGCGACGATCGAGGACATGCTACACTCTCCGCGCCCGGCCCCTGCGGCAATGGGCGCCATTCAAATCAAATTGCTGCCGGAGAAAACACGATGCCTGCCACGCCCCACACCGAGCACCACTTCACCGCGCCGGAGTCGGTTCGCGATGTCGTGATCGGGATGGCCGACGGGTTGACGGTTCCCTTCGCTCTGGCCGCCGGCATTTCAGGCGCCATTGCTTCGAATCCCCACGCGTCAACACTCGTGGTTACCGCAGGTCTGGCGGAAATTGCTGCAGGTTCGATCGCCATGGGACTTGGCGGGTATCTGGCCGCAAAAACGGACATCGAACACTACGCGTCCGAACGCGAGCGCGAAATTCGCGAGACCGTGGAACTTCCCGACATCGAAATCGAAGAAGTCGCCAAGGTCTTTCGCGACTACGGCCTGACGGAGGACGAAATGTCTCCCGTCGTGAAAGCCATCACCGGAAATCAAAAGTCCTGGGTCGATTTCATGATGCGTTTCGAACTCGGACTGGAAGAACCCCAGCCCAGGCGGGCGCGGATCAGCGCGCTGACCATCGCATTTTCTTACATCGTTGGGGGAATGATTCCGCTTACACCTTATATCCTGGCCGCCGACGTCCAGACCGGATTGTGGATTTCGGTGGGAGTTACGCTCCTGGCGCTCGCTGTGTTCGGATGGGTGAAAGGGCGTTTCACGGGCATCCACCCGCTCAAGGGCGGGCTGCAAACGGTTGTAACCGGGGGTCTGGCCGCCGGGGCCGCCTTCCTGATCGCCAAGCTGATCAGCCGATAAATGCATTCTGGAATCGGACGGGCCGCACGGCCCCGTTTCCATCAATCCGCGGTAACCGCGGCGGGAAAACGCCGAGCCCGGACGCGCAGGACTTTCCGTTGATTGGCTTCCAGAATCTCGAAACCCACGCCTCCATATTCCATATGCTCTCCGGCTGACGGCACGTGCCCGGCGATATGATTCAACAGGCCCGCGATCGTCGTGGCGAATTCCCCTCCGCTAACGTCCCATTCCACGCCGAAAAGTTCCTGCACTTTTTCCAGCGACATGCTGCCGCGTAGAATCAGGCTGCCGTCGGGTTCCCGGACGGCATCGGGCGCCGGAACGCGGTCGTCCTCGCCGATTTCACCGATGATTTCCTCGACCAGATCCTCGACCGTAATGACGCCTGCGACCGAACCGTGCTCATCCACCACGATCGCCATCTGCTGATTGCGCCGCTGCATTTCCTTGAGCAGATCGGACCCGCGCTTGGATTCGGGGACGAAAAAAGCGGGCCGCGCCAGTTCGCGCACCTTCCTGTGGCGGGCCTCCTCATCCGGAACCTGCAACAAGTCCCGCGCGAATACGACGCCGAAGACGTCATCCAGCGATTTTTCATATACAGGAATGCGCGAGAACTTCGTCTTGATCAGGAGCTTGCGAAGCTGCTCGACCGTCGAACTGGCGGGCAGGGCGACCACGTCGGGCCGAGGGGTCATGAATTCCAGGATGCGCTTGTCGCTGAACTCGACCACCTGCTCGATCATCTGCGCTTCGTCCCGTTCGAGAATGCCTTCCTGCTCGGCGGCATCGACAAGGGCTTCGATGCCCTCCTGTTGCGTGGAACCCTCATCTGCACCGTGGTCGTCGGAGAGGTGCGCGAGCACAATGGCGACTTCCAGCAGCATGCGGAACGGCCATACGATCCACAAAAATACGCGGATCATCAGGGACAGCCGGATCAACCACCGGCCCTCGGTTCGAGCCAGTAGAAAATCGGGAATAAACTGCGAGAGCAGGAGCACTTCCACCAGCACGTACACAGAAGCCTGGGCCAGGGCATCCCACGTGCCGGGAACGAATACGATGACGCCTCGCGCCGTCTCCGCAACCACCAGAACCAGCCAGAGATTTGCAAGCAGGCGAAATCCGGAAGTCGCACGGGTGCGATCGATGTGAAAGTGCGGCTCAATCTCCTCTTCAAAGATTTCCAAATGCTTGTGAACGCTGCCCTTGGTTACGCGGCCCAGTTCGCGATAGATCCGGTCGAGGTAGGAAAATATGGCCAACCCTATCCCGAGGGCCGCGATGCCCAGGACATATAGAAACGTCATCATGATCCTTCCACTCCCAATCGCCGCCGCAGGCGCCGCTCGAACCGCTCCATCTCGCCGTGATCGGTTTCGTGATCGTAACCCGCCAGATGGATCATGCCGTGCAAAATCAGAATGCGCATTTCAACGCTCAACGGCCGCGAAAATCGCCGGGCGTTTCGCCGCGCCGTCTCCGGAGAAATGGCAATGTCGCCCACATACTCGGCGTCCCGGCGGGGCTTGCCGCGGGCCGCTGGAAAGGACAGCACATCGGTGGGACCCTGCTTGTGGCGGTAGGTCCGGTTGAGCCGCGCCATGGCCGCATCGCTGATCAGCTGAACCGTCACCGATTCCGGCGGGAAATGCAGCTGTAGCCGCGCGCGCTCGTAGAAAGCCTCCAGCGGTTGGAGGACGATGGGTACGCGGCGCTGGCGGTTGACGATCATTTCAGGTGTGGGCTCTGCGTGTTGATGCTGAGTTTGCAAGGGGGAATCGCCGATTGAAAATTCCGGTCAGTTGGCGGGCTCGGTCTTTCCGTTTTCCGGCGCAGCACTCCGCCGGGATTCGCCCCCTCCGAACTCTTCATACGCCTTGATAATCTGTTGCACCAGGTTGTGCCGGACAACATCGTGCTCATCGAAGCGAATGAACCCGATTCCCTCGATGCGCCCCACAACTTCCAGCGCCTCGACAAGCCCGGAACGCCTCCCGACGGGCAAATCAATCTGCGTCACGTCGCCGGTCACTACGGCCTTGGAATTGAATCCCAGGCGCGTCAGGAACATTTTCATCTGCTCGCTGGTGGTGTTCTGTGCTTCATCCAATATGACGAACGAATCGTTCAGCGTGCGCCCCCGCATGAACGCCAGCGGTGCAACTTCCACGATTCCCTTTTCCAGAAATCGCTCCAGCTTGTCGGCATCCAGCATGTCGTACAGGGCGTCATACAGCGGCCGCATGTAGGGATCGATCTTCTGCTGCAGCGTGCCGGGAAGAAAGCCAAGCCGCTCGCCGGCCTCGACCGCGGGCCGCGCCAGGATGATGCGGTCCACCTGCTTGGTGAGCAGCGCGGAAACCGCCATGGCCACGGCCAGGTAGGTTTTCCCGCTGCCTCCAGGGCCCACGGCAAACACCATGTCGTGCTTTTCGATGGACTCCATGTACATCCGCTGGTTCGGGCTCTTGGGAGTGACATGCTTCTTGCCGAAAATGCGGGGTCGCGCGGGAGCGCCGGGTTCGAGCACCTGTTTCAGCGTGGTTTTGGGATCTTGCGTGGCCACGCGAATCATGGCCTTCACATCCCCACGGCTCATGTGCCGTCCTTCGCGGATCAACTGGTTGTATTCGTTCAAGAGGCCTACAGCGCGGTCCACCTGAGGAGTCTCACCCTCGATCGCAAGGGTGTGCCCGTCCTGCAATTGAGTGGTGACGTGCAGCGCGGATTCCAGCAGTTTGACGTTTTCGTCCAGCGTGCCAAACAGGGATTCTACCCCGCCAGCAATTTGTATGGTGCGTCGCATGGAAAAGTCGGAAGGCTATGCGTCAGCGTGCAGCCAACCGATGATATACACACCTCCGCAATCCAGAGAGAACCGTCAATGGAAAGCGTACTCGAAAGCACCCAAGGGGTCAAGAAATGGGTATTTAAGCGATTGCCTCCGCCTGAAATCCGCCGATTCCATCCCGACGAGCACGGTACCGAATGGCCTGTACAAAACCAGGCAGCAATTCGGCAAGGTAGTTCCGTAGAAACCGTTCCCCAAGACTTTTTTCAGCGAACCACACGCTTTTCCGCGTGGCGGATGGCCTACTTATCCCCGCCCGAAAAAACGAAAGCGTCCACCTCGCTGGTTGATGCATCAATCCCGTTACCGGCCGACTGCACGTCTCCACCAACCAGAATCAGGCGATTGCCGATCACGCCTGCGGCCAGTCCGTGCCGGCTCACGGGCATCGACGGCATCACCGACCACGAATTGCTCGCCGGATCGTATGCTTCCACGGCGCGGAACGTCGCCATCATGCGCGTGTCCTGATACTCGCCCCCGGCAACGTAAATGCGCCCGTCATAAACTCCCGACACCAGCGCGCTGCGAGCGGTCGGCATGCGGGCTCGCGGGGCGCTCCATTTGTCGGTGGCGGGATCGTATTCCTCGACCACGGAAATATCCGTAGCAAGCCCGATGAACGCCGCACCCACCCTGCCGCCGATCACGTAAATCTTTCCGTTCACCGTCGCGGCCGTCGTATGGTTGCGCGGGGTCGGCATGGGGCTCCGTTCGCGCCAGGTATTGCTCTGCGGATCGTATTCCTCGACAGTTCCTACCGACATCTGCGGCGTTGCAAAACTGATACCGGTTTCGTTCGAGCCGGCAATGTTGCCCGCGCCGCCAATCACGTAGATTTTGTCTCCCACCACAGCCGCAACCGCGGAACCTCGCTTGACCGGCATGGGAGCCAGCGCCTTCCAGGTATCGGTGGCGGGATCGTATTCATAGGCATTGTTGACCGGTACCCAGGACGGCGGTCCCGATTGTGGGTACACGAATCCGCCGAAAGCGTAGATCTTCCCGCGATATTCTGTGAGGGCAACGTGATGCGAAGGCAGCGCCATGGGCTTCTTCTTGGTCCATTGATTGGTGGCCGGATCATACTCGTACACCATTCCCATTGGCTTCCAGTGCGGCGCGAGTCCGGCGAACACATACATCTTCCCGCCTGCCGCCGCTCCCAGAATTTCCTCCGCCGGTTCAGGGAACGAAGCCAGCTTCTCCCACTTCCCCTGCGCCTGTGCGGCAGGCGCGGCCAGGATCAGCCCACCCATTACCGTGGCAACACAGACCAGCGCAACCCACATTCTCTTCAAAACCATCAGCGGCTCCTTGGTGTCCGGAATGCGCCTACTATACAACGAATACACAAAGAACGGGGCACGCGTCGCATCACTCTGGCGATCCCTTCCGCGGTTGCCAGGGCCGCGTGCTTCCGGCGCCCCGCCGGGCGCGTTCGTTGACAAAAACAAGCGCCTCCGTTACTGTATTTTAATCGTATCGACACAATGAGGAGAGTTGAATGGCGCAAGGGGCAGTAACAAAGGTAAAGAAGCGTAAGAAATCCGTAATCAAGCGGGCCAAGCAATCCCGTGTGCGCGCGGCCGTAAATCGCGCCAATACGACCCGTGTGCGGGTCATCATCAAGAAGCTCAAAACAGCGATTGCGGCGAAGGATGCGACATCGGCCGGAAATTTGCTCCAGCCCACGCTGTCCGCGATTGACCGCGCCATCAGCAAAGGCGTGCTGGAAGAAAACACGGGCAACCGCTACAAGTCGCGCCTGTCACTGGCGATCAACCGACTGCACGCCACCGCCAAGGCCTGACAAAATAATAGATCAGCAGGCTTTTCCAAACCCTGGATTTCTGCAATTGAAAATCAGCAACGCCCGGGAAAATAATTCCCGGGCGTTTTTATTTTCTCGGAAATCAGGAGTGAGAAGGCGCGGAAAGTTGTGCCACAAGGAATTCCATCACGGCGCGCTGGCTGGTCCCGCCCGACTTCAACCGGCTATCGGCTTCATACAGCGCCTCGATCCCGCGCGTAAGCTGCGCCCTCGGAAATTTTCTCGATTGGCGCACGGCCTGCTCCGCCGCGGATGCCCGCATTTTCAAGCGGCTGGCCGCCTGCCACGCCGAGGTGCCCGAAGGCAATTCCTGCGCCTCCAGCAGCCTCCGGTACATCCAGGCGAGCGCGCCCAGCAGTTGCGCCGGCGGTTCGCCATCGCGCAGCAGACGGTCGAGAAATGAAAGAGCTCGCGACGGCTGTCGCGCAGCGAGCATGTCCGCCAGTTCCCAAACCGAATATTTTCGCTCCGAAACTACCAACAGATCCACGTCCTCCCGCGCAATCTTCCGGCGATCCCCTGCATACGCGGCCAGTTTGTCAATCTCGGTCCGAATGGATGCGAGTTCCCCGTTCAAAATTTCCCCCAACTCTTCGGCCGCGTCGGGCTCCAGGTCCACGCCCAACTCCCGGGCCATTTCCGAAGCCAAAGGAATGGCCAGCCGGACGCGTTCGGCGGGATCGCTGGAAAGTTCCACCGAAACCGTCAGCGTTTTCTCCACGAATATTTTCGCCAGGCGCATGCGCTGGTCCAGCGCGGCGGCTTCAAACACCAGAATGGTAAACGGCGCGGGATTCGCCAGATAGGCCATAAGCTGCTTGACCAGCGCGCCGCGGGAATCTTCTCCCAGGCGCTCCCATGCGTCCACGTCGCTCACGAAAATCACCTGCTGCGACGCCAGCATGGGCAACGTCTGCGCCTGGCCGAGGATTGCGTCCAGGTCGTCGTCTTCGGCGGAAAATTTTCGCAGGCCCCAATCGCGGGCCGTTTCCGGGACATAGGTATCGGCGATTTTTTTCCTGCACAATTCGCGCAGGTAGGAATCTTCCCCGAGCAGCAGAATCCCGGGAATCGGCTGCCCCTTGGACAGGCGCGTCAAAAGCTGTTCGGGAGAAACGCCGGCCATCAGAAGTTCTCCAGGATATCGGAAACCAGGCGCGATGCAAAATCACGCGACATCCGACCCAGCGCGGGCCCTTGCTCGTCAAAAAAAGTAGATGGGTCGGTGGAAACTTCATACGGCTCGCGGAACAGGTAGTTGTCGTTCCGGTAGAGTATTTTTTTTGTTTCGCGCTCTTCGAGCCATACCTTCATGCGGACCGACACCAGCATGGTCGTGGCGCGGGCCGTCTGGCCGTTGATCGTTGCCGCGGAAGCGGAATCCTGAGCCGCGGGACTCGTGTCGAACACCGCCGGAATGGCTTCGATGTCCGTAATTTCCCCGTGCAGCACCGCGTCGGCCGAATTTTCCGAAGATACGATTCTATATTTCGTGCGCGCGAGGAATTCATGCACCACGGCTTCGGTCATGCGCTGCTCGATGCGATAGCGATTGGTCCGATTTACGAGTACGGGCACCGCGATCACTTTCAGGCCGGGAGGAAGCCTGGATGCCCTTCCCCCCACGCCGTACCCGCACCCGGAAACGAAAATTGCCATAGCAAGGCAGAGGCTCAGAAAGATGGACCAATTTGAAATTTGAGTTTTGAAATGTCCGATGCGTGTCATGGCCACAATTCTCTTTGCGCGCTCCGTGCATCCCTAGTTAAAAACAGGTTAAAAACACGCATCCGCTTTCACGAAGCCAGCAACTTCTCCGCGATCGCGACGCCCGTCGAGGCCGGCACGCGCAGATTGTCCGCTGCGCCCCAAATCCACACGCCGTTTTCGATGCCGGGGTCACGCTCCGGTTGCCCCAACACGGGACGCCCTTCCCCGGCCACATTCACGCTAGTGGGTGCTTCGTCATCGGTTCCGGTCACTTTCAGCCCGGCCCGGCGCAATCGCTCGACCAAGTCTTCCAGATCCGGGGAACTCTGAAACTCCGCAAACGCGGAAAAGGCATGCGAATAAAAGACAGGGGCGTGAAACAGCGCAATGGCCGGCACGGGAGTCCGTCCGGCCAGATAGGTCCGCACTTCCCCGGCAAGCTTCGCGCGGGTGTTGGCCAACGGTTCTCCGCTACCGGATCCGTAGCTGGAAAGCATGTTGAATCCCACTTGCGTATTGAATACGCGCTGCGGCATGGGCTGGAAGGATAAGAGTTTGACCACCTGGTCTTCCAACTCTTCGACCCCTTCGCGCCCGCGCTCGGAAACCGGCTGAAAAAAAGTGAGCGCCAGGCGCTTGAGTCCCGCCGGGGCAAACGCCGCGGAAATTGATATCGCAACCTGAGCCGGCGTCGACGGAACCAGATAAAGGCTCTGAGGCTCCCCGGTGGCCCGTTTCGCTACCGGGGACGGCAGCACCCCATCCAGCGCGGGAATCCAGGGTTTCGCGCCCGGCTCCGACGATAGCCCTCCGCTCAAGTCGATCACCACCGCCCCCGAACGCAGGGCTTGCCCTCCATGCCGGGCGGAAAACTCGGGTGACCCGGTGAAAAATACGAACCGCGCCCGGTCGAAACTTTCTTCGTCCAGTGTCTCGATCACGGCGGGCAAGCCCGCCGCTTCGGTCAGCGTGCCGGCAACGAATTCCTCATCCACCAGGCGAATGTCGGCGAGCGGCAAATCCGCTTCCTCAATGCACAGCTTCAAATCCTTACCGCGCAGGGACGAAGCCCCTGCGATGACGACGCGAACTGCCTCCAGGGAACCCCTCATATTTTTGCGGGATGCGATATCAGATGATGGCGAACCATCCGCACAGCGTAGTACGCCACGCCGATGGCCACATACCCGACCGCTATCAACATCAGCACGACTTCCGAATAGAAAACGATCAGCCAGACAAGCAGGGCGATGAGAATAATCATCAACGAAGGCTGGCGCCGCGCCATAGGAATCTCTTTAAAGCTGCGATAGCGCACTGTGCTCGACATCAGCGCCGCGTCCGCCACGACCACCAGCATCCAGAACACCGACCATCGCCAGTCCAGAATCGGCGATTTGATCGCATGCACGGTGGCCGCGATCAGGCCCGCCGCCGATGGACACGGCAACCCGACAAAGTATCGCGACCCGCTCCCCGGCGCCATACCCTGAATGTTGAATCGAGCGAGCCGCCAGGCGCAACAAATCACGAAGGCCAGGGCTACCCACCAGCCGATCTGGTGAAGCCGCCGGATATCCAGGAAATTCGTTTCCGCGATTCCGCGCACGCCCCAGGTAAACGCCAGAACCGCGGGGGCCAGCCCGAAGCTCACCATGTCGGCAAGCGAGTCAAATTGTTTTCCAAACTCGCTGCTCGTTCCCGTCGCCCGGGCCACGAATCCATCAAAGGAATCGAACAGGATGGCGAGGCCGATCGCTTTTGCCGCGTTATCCAGATCCGCGCTTCCGCCCTTCAACGTGGACATGATGGCGTAAAAGCCGCAAAGCATGTTTGCGACCGTCATGGAACTGGGAAGAAGATAGATCCCGCGGCGAAACTTCAGATTGGACTTGCGGGAACCGGCAAACCCGAGTTCGTGCTGTTCGAACGTGTTCATTTCCACCGTGCCAGAATGCTCGACCCCGCCGCCACATGTTGCCCGGGACGAACCAGAATTTCCACTCGATCCGGTAGCCAGATGTCCATACGCGAACCGAAGCGTATCATACCTACGCGTTCGCCCCGAGTCACGCCGTCGCCCACCGATTTCCAACATACAATCCGCCGCGCGATCCATCCCGCAATCTGCGTGAACACCACTTCTCCATGCTCGGTGGAAACGTGAAACGTATTCCGTTCGTTTTCTTGCGAGGCGCGTCCCCGCATCGCGGCGTAAAATTTGCCGGTGCGGTATTCGATCGCCTTAATGCGTCCTTCGACCGGCGAGCGGTTCACGTGCACGTTGAAAATCGACAGGAACACGCTGATTCTCCTGCCGGGATTTCCGTTTCGAGGCTCTTCGACAACTTCCATCACGCGGCCGTCGGCGGGAGAAACAATGGTGTTCGGATCGGCGGGAGGCGTTCTTTCCGGATCTCGAAAAAAGAACAGGACGAATAATCCCAGAAAAATCAGTACTCCGCCCACCCCGTACCAGTGAAAACCTAGTGCGACTGCGCCCAGCAACAACGGTCCTGCGGCAAACTTATAGCCGTCCTTTACCATGGGGGTCCTTGACAGGAGGCAAAGGGCGCACTCCCGCTTTGTGCGCTTACATTCTATCTCAATTTGTGGAGGTCCCGGAGCCTAGTGCGCCACGGGGTGACGCAGGCGCATCGCAATATGGCGCTGCATCGCGTCTTTCACCCGTAATTTTAATTTTTTCAGGGTAGCTTCCTGCTGCAGGTCTTCCAGATTCAGGTAGGAGGATTGAGAGAGTTGCCTTAGCTGAGCTTCATATTCCGAGTGCTGCTGTGCAAGTTTTTGGAACTCCTGGTCATATGTCAGAAGTTGCTCGCGTATCTCCCGCGTCAAGGTGGGCATTGGATCCCTCCGTATTGAAGCGAATTTTGAATAAGGATTGCATTACAAACTCAAGCTAGCACAATGCAAAACGCGCGCCAAGGCTGTTTCCATAAAATCTTCTAAGGCTATACAGGCATCTCCAAAGCCAGCACAATCGCGTCGTCCACCGGATCCCGGTAGTAGCCTTCCCGGCGCCCGCATGGACGGAAACCCTGTCGCTCATAAAGCGAAATCCCGGCTTGATTCGAGGCGCGCACTTCCAGGTACGCGCGCCGTGCCCCTGCCGTTCGCGACCAATCCAACGCTTGCCCCACTAATCGACTCGCGACCCCGGTCCGTCGGCGGGCCGGCGATACCGCCAGATTCAGTATCTCGAATTCATCCGCAACCGCCCTGCCCGCCAGAAACCCACACAACTGTCCGCCCCGTTCTGCTATCCACACCGCCCCGGAAGAGGCCTGGTCGCGTAGCCCCTCCTCCGACCACAGTGAAGCTTCCGGACTTTCCTTCAGAATTTGGACCAAGACGGGCGCATCCCCGGAAGACATTTTGCGAATCGAAATCGCCGAAGAATCGCTGACCGACCCTCCGCGCGACCCCATCACGCATCCTTCCATGCGGCTTCGGCGTCGGACCGGCGCACGTAGTTCGCATCGAGCTGGAGGGCATCCAGCAATTCACCGCGCCTGGCCTGCTCAAGACCCAGATGGCCGATCACCGGAGCCAAAATCGGCGATACAGATTGCACAATAGCCCCGGGAAGGATTTGCTCGACCAGGCTGCCGGGAAGAACTTCCGGTGTCGGCGAAACCAGAACTGGAGGTTGCAACCGGACATTTTCCTTCACCAATGCCAGGAATTCTTCGGGAGAAAGTATCGATTCCTCAACCATTAATTGAAGTCCGACCGCATTTCCCTGCCGCGGATGATAGAGCGACCCGAAAATCTGTCCCCGGCGAGCATCAAGAAAGGGTGCGATGACCCCCATCTCACGGCCCACTTGGTGTTCCAAGGGCAAGCCCTGCGCGGCAATCGCGTGCAATGCGCTGACCGCGGCAATGGGCTTACCGTGAACCTCGGCCCAGGCTTTGACCGCGGTGAGCCCCACACGCAAGCCTGTAAACGACCCTGGACCGGAGGCGACAGCGAACACATCAATTTGCTTCAGCGAAAATGGAGCCATGGATTGCAGCACAGCCAGATCCCTAAAAAGCCGCGTGGAATGGGGCGTTTCTTCGTATCCTGAGACCTCGGCCAGCACCTTTTCATCTTGAAGAAGCGCAAGACTGCCCGTCCGGGTGCTCGTGTCGATGGCAAGTATCAGCATTGGCTGTCATTCTAGCGTAAACCTGCGACCGAAGCGGCATAAGTAACGACAGGCAGGAACATTTCGTGAATGTAAAAATGTAAAAATAAGGTAAAAACTCCCTTGCAATTTTATGACCATTCTAAAACCAAACTCTTTCATAACTTGCTGATTCTATGAGAAATATGTTGACTTTTACGTTCGAACAGCCCAAACTGGCACAGCTTACCGCGAGGGGGCTTCCTACCATGGACTATAAGATCGGGGACAAAGTCGTCTATCCGAACCACGGGGTTGGGATCATCGAACAAATCAATTTCGGGGTTTTGAACGGACGAACCGAAAAGTACTACATGTTAAAGATCTACTCGAGCGGCTTGAAAGTCATGGTCCCAGCTACCAACGCCATATCGGTTGGGTTGCGGCCCGTGATTCGCAACGGTGAAACCCTTAAAGTCCTGAGCTATCTGGAGAAGGGCAAGCCGAATTCACACCACGACTGGAAACACCGGTTCAAAGAGAATTCCGAACGCATGCGAACCGGAGCGCTGATTGAAGTGGCTGCCGTATTGAAAAGCCTGGTATCACTTAGCCGCACCAAGCCGCTTTCCTTCCGCGAAAAGAAAATGCTGGAACGGGCCAAATTCCTGCTCGTCAGTGAACTCGCTACCGCCCGTAACACCTCTCCTCAAACAATGGAAAACGCACTGGTCAAATCACTAGCCAAAGCGCGATTGCAAATGCCTTCGCCATTGGAAAAGTCCGAAGCGGTGGATTTCTAACACCGTTTTTTTTTGCTTTCTTGAAAGCCCCAGGGCGTCATGCCTTGGGGCTTTTTTCTTTCCGGTGGGCCTTCTTGGCTCTCCCCCAACCGCCCCCTCCCGGCGTCTGGATCCGAATCCGCGACCCTGCCGGGGCGTAAAACGAACACTTGGAAGGCAGATGCCGCGCCCGGCCCTCGACGATGATTTCATTTTTCCCCAGCGTACCCGGTTCTCCCCCGGATAAGCCGTAAGGCGGCAACTTCCTGCGGTCGGAAAGAATTCCGGCTTGCACCTCGGCAAGCACCTCAATCTCGCGGTCGATCCCGTCGCCGCCTGAAAACCGGCCCTTTCCCCCTGAGCCTTTTCGCAGGGCATACCGGCGAACGCGGACAGGATAGGCATGCTCCAGGACTTCGGTCGGTGTATTGAGAGTGTTGGTCATGTGGCTCTGCGTGGCGTTCGCCCCCATCTCGGCGGCACCGGCGCCTGTGCCGCCGGCAATCGTCTCGTAGTAGGCAAACCGAGCGCCGCCGGAGCGAGGATCACTCCCTCCCAATGTCAGGTTATTCATCGTTCCCTGGCTGGCCGCCGGGATGCGGGCGGGAATTGCCCGGGAGAGCGCGCGAAGCAATGTGTCCACAATGCGCTGGGAGGTTTCCACATTGCCTCCGGCTACGGCCGCCGGGGCAAGCGCGTTGACGATGGTTCCCGAAGGGATTATGACCCGCATCGGCCTCATCAGGCCGGACGTGGCCGGCACCTGCTCATCGATCAGGCAGCGGAAAACGTAGAAGACGGCCGACCAGGTGATGGCCGCGACGGCGTTGACGCTTCCTGCGCACTGCGGCGCGCTGCCCGTGAAGTCCACCTCCATCTTGCGTCCTCGCACGCGGAGGGTTACGGCGATGCGCAAGGGGCCATCGGACACACCGTCATCGTCCAAGAAATCCTCGGCGCGGTAGACTCCGTTCGGAATGGCGGCGATGGTTGCGGCCATCATTTTTTCAGAGTAATCGAGCAGGTGGCGCCCGTAGGCGGCGACTTCGCGTTTTCCGTACTTCGACACAAGCGCCATCAAGCGGCGTTCGCCAATGCGGCATGCGGCGATCTGCGCGGTCAAATCTCCCTCGCGTTCGCGGGGCGTGCGCACGTTTGCAAGAATCATCGACATGACGTCTCGCGCGATCCGGCCGTGTTCCAGAATCTTTACGGGCGGGATGCGCAATCCTTCCTGAAAAATCTCGCGCGATAGCCCCATGGACCCGGCGTGGGCCCCACCAATGTCCGCGTGATGGGCGCGATTAGCGATATAAAACAGGGGCCGGGAGGAACCAGAAACGTAGACGGGCATTACCATCGTCAGGTCGGGAAGATGCGTGCCCCCGGCATAGGGGTCATTGAGCAGCGCGACATCCCCGGGACCTAGCCGCAATGCCCCAAGCGCCGCGGTCACCGACATGGGCATCGATCCCAGGTGCACGGGCATGTGGTCGCCCATCGCGAGGACGTCTCCCGCGGCGTCGAAAACCGCGCACGAATAGTCGCGCCGCTCTTTAATGTTCGCCGAAAACGCGGAACGCCGCAGCGCCGCGCCCATTTCTTCCGCTACGGAGTGGAAAAGATTCTTAAAAATCTCCAGGCGCACCGAATCCACTCTCATCGGCCCGGCTCCAGAATAATATTTCCGTAGGGATCGACGCGGCCCGTCCAGCGAGGAGGAATCAGCGTGGTCGCGCTATATTCGGTGATTACCGCGGGCCCCGGAACGCAATTCCCCGCCCTCAATTTCGCGCGATCGCAAATCGCAGTCGCGAGGCGGCGTCCTGCAAACGACACTGCGCGGGTGGAAACCAATGCATGCCGAGCGCCGGCGCCGCCGGGCTGCGCTTTTTTCACAAGCGGTTTAGGCGTCCCCCCGGTGAAACGTGCGCGGACGTTCACCACCTCGCATGCACGCGTGCGATCCGCATAGCCGTACCGTCGTTCATGCGCGCGGTGAAACGCGGCAATGAAGTCTCCCGCAAAAGGCACGGGCAAATCGTATGACTGGCCGGAATACCGCATGTCCAACACGCGATCGATGCGCACGGTGCGCGCGGAAAATCCTTCGCCGCGCATCTGGTGTAGCCCTTGTGTTTCGAGCTTTGCAAATTCCTGGGCGAGTTTCGCGCGCAGGTCGCGAACATTTTGAACTTGCAGGCGAACGGTGCGCGACAAATCCTTGGTTACGTCGGCACGCAGAATACCCAGCGCCGACAGCGCCCCCGGGAGCCGCGGCACCAGCACGCGTGGAATGTCCAGCGCCGCCGCAAGGTCGCATGCATGCAATGCGCCCGCGCCCCCAAAGGCAACCAGCGTGTAGTCGCGCGGGTCGTGCCCGCGTTCCACCGAAATCAATCGAATGGTTTTCTCCATCACGGAGTTGGCCACGTCCACGATGCCTTGCGCGAACGCTTCGAGCGAACGTATCGCGCCGCGTTCTCGATCCAGGAACTCGCGCGCCCTTTGGGCATCAAGAGCGAATGCGCCGCCCAGCAGCCCGGATTCCGGGATTCGTCCCAGGACCAGATTTGCGTCGGTTACCGTCGGCCTTTCCCCGCGACCATAGCAGATCGGTCCGGGGTCGGCTCCGGCGCTTTCCGGGCCAACGCGCAGCGCCCCGGCGCGGTCAAATCGCGCGATGGACCCACCTCCCGCGCCGACCGTATGGATATCGAGCATCGGCACGGCCACCGGCACGCCCGAAACGATGGTTTCCGAGGTCGTCGCCAGTGATCCATGGTTTCCGCCGTCCATCAGCGCCACGTCGGTGGACGTTCCCCCCATGTCAAAAGTGATGATGCGGCTGATTCCCGCGGTTTCGGCAACGTACTGCGCGCCCAGAACGCCCCCGGCGGGCCCGGAAAGAATCGTTCTGACCGGCTCTCGCGCGGCCGCCCGGGCCGACAGGATCCCGCCGTTCGATTGCATGACGCGGACGCGGGGAGGGTTCGCTTTCCGGCGGAATCGTGCGCGCACGCTCCGTTCGATCTCAGCAAGGTATCCGCTCATTACAGGAACCAGATACGCATTGACGACGGTCGTCGAGGTCCGTTCGAATTCGCGATATTCGGGAAGGATCCGGTGCGATGCCGAAACCTCAATTCCGGCAGACGCCAACGCACGCGCGATCGCTTTCTCATGGGCCGAGTTTATAAAGGAAAACAACAGGCAAACCGCTGCCGACTTCGCCCCGCTGTGTTTCACCGCCCGGACGGTCCTGGCGATCTCGGCCCGCGAAGGAGTCAACAACGCGCGGCCATCGGCGCCCAGCCTTTCCGCCAGTCCAAAGCGCCGGGCCTGCGGAACCAGCGGCTCCGGCTTTTTCACCATCAGGTCGTAGAGGTGGGAGCGCGCCTGCCGCCCGATTTCCAGAACGTCTTCAAAACCGGCGGTGGTCACCAGGGCGACTCGCCCGCCTTTTCGCTGCAGCAGAGCGTTTGTTCCCACGGTGGTGCCGCAAGCCAGTTCCACGCCCGCTGCGGCGCCGTCTTCAGGCAGGATTTTCTGCAACGCCTGGGCAATCGCATGGGCTGGATTGCGCGGCGTGGAAGGGACCTTCCACATCTCGATGCGCCCATCTCGCACGTAGACGCAATCGGTGAATGTTCCGCCGGTATCAATCGCAATGCGCATGAAAACGGGGATTGTAGCGCAAGTTGAGGGTCGAAAGTGAAGTGCTGCACCGGTTATGGGCAAGGGCGTTTGCCGGCCAGAGCCCCGGAGCCATTTACCCCATCACCGCAAGACATCCTGTCGAATGGCTCTTGTTTCGTAAACCTTATGAATTGGGGTTTGGACCGGGCTGTGATGAATATCACTTCCACGTGTCACCAGGTTTGATAAATGTATGCAAGAAATTCGCGAGCCAATCAAAGCGGAATTCCAGTCGATGTGGCACACCGACTCTTCGGGAGAGGTGAACGATGGCAAGAATCAGCAGGATTCTTCTTCCAGTTGATTTCCAGCAGACCTCCCTCCGCGTTGTTCACCAAGCCGCAGTGTTAGCCCGGCATTTCCGGTCCGAGATCGTTATGCTCCACGTGGTCACGCCGCTGAGTTATTCTGCCGGAATGCTGGAGGGCAATTACGTGCCCGCCAATCTGAATGATTTGCTCAAGGAGCTCCTCAGGGTAGCCCAGAAGAACCTGGACAGGGCTCTGGGACCGGAACTGGATGGACTCGCCGTGAGACGCCTGCTGGTCGAAGGCGATCCGGCCTCCACAATCGTCCAGAAAGCGCGTGAGGAGAAGGTGGACTTAATTGTGATGCCCACGCACGGCTATGGGGGGTTCCGTCGTTTTCTATTGGGATCGGTGACCGCCAAAGTGTTACACGATAGCGAATATCCGGTTTGGACCGGCGCGCATGTGGAAGAAGAGCCAGCGCGAGAGTTTGCCATTCGCAACATTCTTTGTGCGATCGACTTGAGCGAGCACAGCCCGAAGACCATGCGGTGGGCCGCTCAACTGGCTGCCGAATTTGGCGCCCGCATCACGATCGCGCACGTCACTGCCGGGGTGGATGTTTTTCGCCCCGACGGATTCGATTACGGTCCTGTGTGGAAGCAAGAACTCGCCCAGTCCGCTGCCCGACAAATTGCCAAGCTCCAGGAGGAACTGGGCATCGACGGTAAAGTTTTCATCGAAAGCGGTGACGTGCCCAAGCGGTTGCACGATGCGGCCACGCAAAATGAAGCGGATGTGCTGGTGATTGGCCGGCCTGCCCACGGTCGTTTGCGGGCCACCGGCTACGGGATCATTCGGGAATCGCACGTTCCCGTCCTGAGCATATGACGCGCTTCGTGGCGTCACAGCATTCCCTGTCTTCACGGCGGGCCAGCCCAACGCAACCAAATACAACAACGACGTTCCCGGACTAACGCTTACGGCAAACCCTGCAGGAAGCAACTCCCAACTTTCATGGCCACTTTATGCGATCTTACTCTCCAGTAGCAGGAGTAGCCTGCGCGTTATATTGTACTCGTGAGTGTTGAGGCTTCAGATCCTATGGGTCGCAACATAAAACAAGGGAGGCAGCCAACATGCGGCTGGGAGTTATTGCGGAAAACATCATCGAGCGCTTGGTCCTGAAATCCAACGCGGCTCCGGAGCCATTGCTCGAAACACAGATGGCGTTCAGCATGGCGCGCTCCATCATGGCCGGCGTGAAACTCGGTCTGTTTGAGGCGGCCGGCGACGCCGCGCGATCCGCGGCGGACATCGCCAAGACCTGCGGCACCGATCCCGCCGCCACCGAGAAGCTTTTGAACACGCTGACCGAATGCGGTTACTTCAAATTCCGCAACGGCGCCTACGCGGCGACACCGAAAACGCAGAAGTGGTTGTTGCGCCGCTCCCCGCAGAATCTGTGCGACAAGATGCTCTTTCAGTATTACGAGTGGGACTTTGTGGAAGGTTACGAGGAGTTCGTGCGCACCGGGAAACCCATGGCCGGGCACGAAGGGATGCAGGGCGCCGACTTCTGGAACATCTACCAGCGCGGCATGCGGGATCTGGCGGGACTCGCCGCCGAAGAGGTCACCAGCCGATTCCCGATGCCGCCGGATGCACGCGACATGCTCGACATCGGCGGCTCGCACGGTTATTTCTCCGTGTCGCTCTGCCGAAAGCACTCCAATCTGAGATCGGTGATTCTGGACCTGCCGGATGCGGTCCAGCAGGCCGCGCCAATCCTCGCGGAAGAAAAAATGGGGGACCGGGTCACGCACCGCCCCGGCAATGCGTTGACCGACGATTTGGGCGAGCGATCGGCCGACATTGTGTTCATGTCGCAGCTGGTGCACCACTTTACCGACGAACAGAACCGCTCGCTTATGAAGAAGATTGCCCGCGCTTTGCGCCCCCAGGGCGTCTGCGTGATGCTGGACTCGATTCGACCCAAAAATCCCGGCGACGGCGGCCAGACCGCTGCCCTGCTCGACCTCTATTTTGCAATGATGAGTGAATCCGGAACGTGGCCGATTGAGACCATGCAGGCCTGGCTCCAATCGGCTGGATTGGAACCGCTCAAGCCCATCTGGCTGAGGACCATGCCCGGCGGCGCGCTTGTCGCCGGACGAAAAGCGAGTTAGCTGCGGGCCGCAACCTTCTTGCCGGCGAGCACGGTGACGCTCGGGAAAAGCCTCTCGCGGCCAGCCCGTTTGTTCCCGAAATTATCCACGAATTCGAAATTTCCTTTTCTTCGTTCGAGGATCGCAACGTCGGCGGGCGCGCCCACATTCAGCGTGCCGCGGCCGCGGAAGACTTCGAACGCGCGCGATGCGTTCACTGTCGCGCACGCGATCACCTGATCCGTGGACATCCCCAGCATCAGGAATTTCGACATGACGTTCGGGAAGTTGATGACCTGGGCGGTGCGGCCCTGGGCCGTCCAATCCGTGGACAGCGTATCCGGCAAAAAGCCGTCCTGAAGGACGCGGTCGGCAATGTCCCACCGCAGATGCCCGGTGCGGCCGTTGCCCAAATCAAACAGGACGCCGCGGCGGCGTGCGGCCATGACCTCCGGCAAAATGTGGCCGTCGCCGTCAATGATGCTGTTCGGCGGCGGCGCGAACATGTGCGTGACGATATCGCCGGGCTTCAGAAGCGCGAGAAGCTTGGGAAGCGGAGAAATCGTCTGGCCCATATGAATCATCACGGGCAGATGGAAGGATGAAGACCACTTCCTGCGCGCGCCGCAGCACTTCGAAATCATTTGTTCCGGCAACGTCCCTGGACAATCGCGCCTTGACTCCGGCGATGATGTCGCGGTTGCGTGCGATCGCCGCGCGCGCCGCTGCGACGTCGGCATGGCGGAGATCCATCGTGTCGCCTTCGGGCAGGATGCCGGCGCGCCCGATATTGATCAGAACGCGGAAGGGTTGCGGCGCCGATTTGGCGACGGCAATGATTTCGCCGATACGATCCGCGCCCTGCGATCCCGCATCGATCAGTCCCGTGACGCCGTCGGCCAAGCACAGCGCCGGGCCGTCGCTTTCACGTCCCGCGTGCGTGTGGATATCAATCAAGCCGGGGACCACCAGCTTGCCGGTCGCGTCGATCGTTTCGGCGGCCTCGGCGTGGATGCCGGCCTCGACAGCCACGATCCGGCCATCGGCGATGGCCAAGTCGTGAATCGCGTCCAGCTTGTGCGCAGGGTTGATGACGCGCCCGCCCCGGATCAGCAAATCATATTTTGCCGCCGCCGCAAACCCTTTCGGAATCCGGGCGAATATCGCAGCGCCCGTGGCTGCGCGGATGAAGTTGCGCCGATTCATCATGTCCATTCTCCTCGCTCCCGCGGCATGCTAGCCTCCTCCGACCCCAAGCTGCAAGCGTATGCGATCCTGCTAGATAGTTTGGCCGATCATTTCGTTTGCGTCGCCGTACGCCGTCGCAGTTCGTCGAAGAAGTTTTCGAGGAAAATTACGTAGTTCTGCGCTTTCTGGTCCTTCCGCCGTCTCGACTGGCATTAGCGCGATGATGCGCTTGCCGTCCGGAGCGAGAGCGAAGTTCTTCACCGTGTTGACGGCGCCCCCAATCTGCTTCTCCGACCACATTCGCGGTTTGTCGGCCACGAAGGAAACGCCCTTCACCGTATAGGCTGCCGCCATGATGTGGTTATCCAAAGTCTCGAAAAAAAGGTCGTGTCCGTTGCGCGACCACATCGGGTACGCGCTACTGCTGTTCGAGATTTGCCATTTCCCGCCCTTGTCCGGGAAGGCTCGAACATAAACCTGGAAGCTCCCTGACTCGCTGGATGTATAGGCGATCCATCGGCCGTCAGGAGAAAAGGAAGGATACCGCTCGTCCGCCGGAGTTTGCAGGAAAACCTCCGGCTTTCCGGCACGCAGTCCCTCGCCATCGCTCTCCAGCGGCACGGTTCGCAGATCCCATGAGGTCTTGGAACCTTGCCCCATAAACGCCAGCCGCTTTCCGTCGGGCGCGAACGACCACGGAGCTTGAAGGTTATCGCTATGGGTCAATTGTTGCGGCTTGCCTGATCCATCGGACCGGATCACAGACATGCCTCCTCCCACTGTGCGGAACGCGATGTACTGACCGTCCAGGCTCCATACGGGATCATTGGCATTCCCGGTGAAGGTCAAGCGCGTCATCGTGTCCCGTTGCAAGCCATAGATCCAGATGTCTGTGCCCGCTCCCTCCGTCACCTGGATGGCCAGCCGCTGCCCGTCAGGTGACAGGCTAGGAAGTCCATAGCTGCCCGGTTTGGCCAGCAGCGACTGCGTTTTCCCTGCGCCGTCAAGCCACTCTACAGTGAAGAGTCCGCTGCCCGCCCCGCCGCTCCTGTAAATCAGGGTTCCGGTTTGGGAGAAATCAAACTGTGCAGGACCCTGAGCGGCGTTGTAGCCGACTTGGTCGAGCACCGGGACAGGCGTCCCGTGAACCTCCAGCCGGCCCAGGTCGAACGGTACGGCAAACAGCGTTCCGTGGTTCATGTAAACGAGTTGGCCGCTGGGCAAGTAGCGACCAAATGTGCCTCCTCGCACGAGGGTTTTTCTCCGATGGTCTCCCAAAGACATCACTTCGATATTGGCTCCGTCGAACGTGGTCGTAATTGCGTCAGCCGTAAACAACACGGCTTTGCCTCCAGGCAGGATTTGCGGCCAGCGCTGGGTGATCTCTCCGTTCTGTAAGTCGGTCACTGGCGTCGGGGAACCTCCGGCGGAAGGGATCCGCGACAGGCCACCATTGGTGCTGAGCGACGCGATGATGCTGCCGTCCTCTCCCCAACTGCCGCCGCGGAAGCCCGGGCCGGAATCGCACAGGGTGATTGCCGAGCCGCCCTCCACCGAAATCTTTTCTAACTTCCCCGATGAGAAAAACGCAACCCACTGCCCGTCTGGGGAGAAGAAAGGAGCAAATGCTCCCTGCGTTCCTGCAAGCTCAGTGGCGCTGGGCTGGTCGAGCCGCCGTGTAAAGAGCCGATTTTGCGACACGTACACCAGCCGCGTTCCGTCGGGCGAAATGATCGCGTCGGTTCCCTGTGGTGAGCCAAGCGAAACGTCTGGTCCGAGGTCAACGTCCAGCCGCACGAGGGGCCGCAGTACTCTCTCAACAGGTCGGGTCGCCCGCCACCAGCCAAACAACGCAGCGACCGCGATGACTGTCACCGTTGCGGCCACCGCCAACAGCAATTTGCTCGTGGAAGCTGAAGCAGCCTGCGCTACACCGGAATCTTTCGGTGCGGCAATCGCATCTTCAATTTCAATCCGCACATCGCCCGAATCGTGGAAACGCTGGCGCCTGTCCTTTTGCAGGCAGCGGCGAAGCAGATCCCGAACTTTCACAGGCGTCGCGGCGGGCAGCGCCGACCAATCCGGTTCGGACTTCACAACAGCAGCCAAAATTTCGGTGATGTCTTCGCCTTGAAATGCCTGTTTTCCCGTGAAGAGTTCATACAGCACGCAGCCGAACGCCCAGATGTCGGTGCGCTTGTCCACCGCCTTGCCACGCGCCTGCTCGGGCGACATGTACGCCGCCGTGCCCAGGATCACGCCTTGCATCGTCGCCGCTTGGCTCAGTGTGGGCGAATTGCCGATGTCCACGCTCGACGGGTCGCCCTCAAACGCCTTTGCCAATCCGAAGTCCAACACCTTCACTTTTCCTTCGGGCGTCAACTTCACATTGGCGGGCTTCAGGTCGCGGTGGATGATTCCTTTTTCGTGCGCCGCTTCAAGGGCTTCGGCAATCTGCTTCGCAATAACGAGCGCTTCTTCGACGGGAAGCAGGCCCGTCTCGCTTGACGCGCTGTTGCAGCGTGTCGCCGGGAACCAGTTCCATGACGAGGTAATGCGTGCCGTCGGAATGCTCAAGACCGAAGATCGTAGCGATATTCGGATGATTCAGCGCCGCCAGCATCTTTGCTTCGCGCTGAAAACGGGCAAGACGCTCAGGATCATCCGCAAACGCTTCGGGCAAAACTTTGATGGCTACGTCGCGCCCGAGCTTGGTGTCGTGCGCCTGATACACCTCGCCCATGCCGCCCGCACCGATAGCGGAGAGGATTTCGTAGGGC
The DNA here is from genome assembly GCA_963746945.1 of Terriglobia bacterium. GTDB lineage: Bacteria > Acidobacteriota > Terriglobia > Acidiferrales > UBA7541 > Palsa-360. The sequence goes on from CAVVDG010000003.1 coordinate 922,834, forward strand.
CCTAGGCGTCTGCCGGGAAGGATCGCCATAGTTTCCCTCTAATTTCGGAGTTGGCCGACTATATAACGTCGGGCCGTTTTTAGGGGAAAGTAGAAATAGAAAACTACTGCCGATCATAAAGCCGTAATCGGCAAGCATAAGTAACCGAGGACGCCGCATGACAGACGGGCACGGCTTAACATCGAATCAGGTCTGGGGGACTCAAAATGGAGCCTGGATTACGTAGCCCTGCATGCGTCCGAAAACCGCATTCCCGGTGCGTGAGGCTCCATCTGCCTTAGGCAGTCCTGCCCACAGTCCCGGCACATCGGCCAACGCGAGCATTTCTTGACCTGAAAATAAGGTTCGTCTACCGAAGCTTCCAATGCCATCCTTCCGGCGGCCACTTCCACAAGGACAAGTTTCCTCGTCGCAGGGCAGGTCAGCAACCGGGGCCCGCGAACCTTGAAGTACAGACGAAAAGCCTGAATCACACGGAATCCCAGGTAGACGGCGATCAAAACCAGAAGCGTTGTAAATGTTTCGGCTATCATGTGCGCCTCCTGCAATGCTGCAACACATTCGAGCCTCTTTCCACTTAGAAACAATATCCCAAATGTCTGGACCCCTGTCTGTGACCGCCATCACGCTACGCTGGTATTCTGACCTGCTCGAGCACGCGGCAATCGTGTGGGATATGACTTCTGCACAGCCTGTCTAATTTTCGGATTCATGGTCCATGCGCCGGAATTTCGCTGACGGCCCGAAATTTGATGACAAAGGCTCGTGAACAGCTAGGCGAGGCGAAGGTTTGGTTCGGCGTTCAAATCGTCCGTAGCCAAATCACCGGCGAGCAAATGCGGATACGCGGCGGCGGCAATCATCGCGGCATTGTCGGTGGAAAGCCCGCGGCTTGGAAAAAACACGTCAACGCCCAGCGGCTTGGACTTTGATTCAAACCGTTGCCGCAGCTCGGAATTGGCGGCCACGCCGCCGGACACCAGGACCGTGCGCGCGCCCGTTTCCGCCGCCGCGTCGAGCGTGCGCTTCACCAGTTCGTGCACGACCGCGGATTGAAAATTGAAGATCAAGGACAGCGTGCGCGGGCTGCAAAGCGGCAGCAGGTCGGCAATCTTCCGGCGTCCTTCCATAAGCGCCTTTTTGCGCGCTTCAATTTCCTCGGCGAATTCGGGATGCGCCCGGACGTAGTACAGGGCGGCGGTTTTAATTCCGCTGAAGCTGAAATCGTACGGGTTACCCTTGATTTTCACGCGGCCGAAATTCAAACCGTCCTTATCGCGGAAGTTCGAGCCCCACTCGGCCACTTTTCCCGCGATCTGGTCGATGATGGGTCCGCCCGGATAACCGAGGGCCAGCAGCCGCGCCACTTTGTCATACGCTTCTCCGGCCGCATCGTCGCGCGTGCCTCCAAGCCGCCGGTATTGAAGTCCCCTTTTTGCGGCGTCGCCGTTTTTGCCCGCCGCCTGCACGTGATACAGCAATGTGTGGCCGCCGGAAACGATCAGGCAAACGGCGGGCAAAGCAGGAGCGCGGCCTGCAAGGTGGGCCTGCAGGAATACGGCGTGGACGTGTCCCTCGAGATGATTCACCGGCACCAGTGGTTTTTTAATTTCAGCCGCCAATACCTTGCCGTAGGTTACGCCGACCAGGAGCGACCCCACCAGTCCCGGCCCTTGTGTTACGCCGACGGCGTCGATGTCGGCAAAGGTAAGACCGGCTTGCGCAAGGGCCTCGCGCACAACCGGAACAATTTGCCGCAGATGCTCGCGCGAAGCGAGTTCGGGCACAACCCCGCCATATTTTCGGTGGATGTCGAGTTGTGAAGCGACGACGCTCGATAAAATCTCGCGGCCATCCACGACGATGGCCGCCGCGGTTTCGTCGCACGAAGATTCAATTCCAAGAATGCGCGTTCCCATGCTCTATTTGCCCGCCCTTTGTATTTGTTTATGTTAGCATACCGCCGGAAGTTGTCCTCGCGGTACGGGCGTCCCGTGTAATTTTCCGAGCGCCTCTCCGCGAAACAATTGGCCACCAATAACGACCTGATAACAAAAAGCGGTCTCTCACTTTTTTTGGCATTTCATGTGCCAGGGGAGTGATACACTCCGCCTGTACGATACACATCTCTCCGCCGCGCCCCCATGGGCGAAGTTTCTTGCACCTGCAGAACGATAGACGAGAGTCGGAAATGTTCACAGCCTCGCAATCCGGCAAATCGTCGGAGGAGCAATGACACGATGAAAATTCTGCTCTATAGCCCGGATAATGGCGTTACACGAAATTTTATGCCCCACCTGTGGATGTTTCTGCTTCAGGCGCTTACTCCCGCCGGTCATGAAGTCGTGCTGATCGACGGCAACGCGCAGCCTATGGACGAAGAGGCCATCGCGCGATACGTTCACGCAAATCATATCGGGCTGGTCGGCATCGGGGCCATGACACGCATGATCGCAAAGGCCTACCGCATGGCCGATGCCGTACGCGCCGCAGGAGTGCCCGTCGTCATGGGCGGCCCGCACGTCACCGAGATGCCGGATGAGGCGCTGGGCCGGATCACCGGAAAACGCCACGCCGATGCGGTCGCCCTGGGTGAAGCCGATGAAACCTGGCCTAAAATCGTAGCCGATGCCGAACGCGGTCAGCTGAAGGATATTTATGCTCCCGTGGATGAATTTGGCCAGGAGCGCAAGCCAACCCTGCAATCTTATCCGGCGATTCCGTGGGACACGATTGACTTGGACCAGTTCAACATCGTTCCGACCTCTGCTGCTCCCCTGCTGAAGCGCCTGGGCGGCGGGTGGGGATCTTTTCGCATCGTGCCCGTGGAGTCCGGACGCGGTTGTCCGTACGGATGCGAGTTTTGCACCGTCACCGGCTTTTTCGGAGATTCCATCCGTTTCCGGACTAACAAGAGCGTGGTGGATGAGTTGTTGCTGTTGAAGGCGCGCGCGAAAAGCGAAGGCGGGCAGATCGCCGTGTTTTTCATCGACGATAACTTCGCCATCAACGTGAAGCGCACGAAATCGCTGTTGCGGGACATTATCGCCGCCAACGCCCAGGTCCATTGGGTCGCGCAAATCAGCGCCAACCTGTTGCGCGACGAAGAACTGGTGGACCTGATCGCCGCTTCCGGCGGCAAATGGGTTTTCATCGGCATGGAGTCCATCGACCCGACCAACCTGGCCGATGTGAACAAGGGGTTCAACAAACCGGGAGAATATGCGGCCGTACTACAGCGGCTTGCCGATCGCAACGTCTACGCAATCACATCCTTTATTTTCGGCATGGACAACGACACCGTGGGAGTGGCGGATCGCACGCTCCAGGAAATCCGCAACTGGCCTCCCGGTTTGCCGATTTTCGGATTGCTCACTCCCCTCCCGTCAACCCCGCTGTACAAGAGGCTTGAGGAGGCGGGCCGCCTGACGCGGCCAAAACACTGGGAGGAGTTCATTCCCTTTTCGATGGCGCACAATCCCTTGAAAATGACAATCTCGGAAGCCCATGCGGAGGTCAAGCACGGCTGGGAGGAATCGTACAACCCGGACGCCATCGCGCATGCCGTCCGTTCCCTCTCCTACAAACCCCTGGGATACCGCATCAACATTCTGGTGGCGCGCCTCTGTTTCCGCGGGATCTATTTCCCACAGATGGGGCGCATGGCCTGGTTGAAGGTGATCGCTCAAAACGGACAGATCATCGGCGACATGGTGAAGGAAGGATTCCGCAGCTGGTTCGAAGGGCTCTGCAAGCAGCCCGCGCGTCCCGAAGCAGCCACAAGACGTCGGGCAATCGATAGCCATGCGCCGGATGGGATCTATTGACGGGCCGGCCCGCATCAGCCTGATAGCGGTTCACTGAAACGCGCTGCGGGAAATATCCCGAAAAGGCGTGATATTTTCCCACAGGCATGCCGATTTCGATCCCTGGCAAGCGCTTTTCCTTCGTTTTTAACACTTCCGCTGCGACACTCGAATCGCAAACGATTAATATTTGAGAACTTTCAAGACAATCGATGCATTGACATCGCAGGCGATCGCCACGTAAGGTGACGATACGGTTGAATACAACGATCATGGCCGAAAAACACAGACGCGTTCGCAAAGCGGTCCTGCCCGCGGCAGGATTAGGCACTCGTTTCCTTCCCGCCACCAAAGCGCAGCCCAAGGAAATGCTGCCTGTCGTTGACAAGCCGTTAATTCAATACGTGGTCGAGGAGTGCGTGGCCTCGGGCATCGAAAACATCATCATCGTTACGGGCCGCGGCAAAAACGCCATTGAGGACCACTTCGATTCGTCCCCCGAGCTGGAAAGTTTTCTGGAGAGCAAGGGGAAGTCCGAACTGGCCGGAATGGTGCGCGACATCGGGAACATGGTTCACTTCAGCTACACGCGGCAGAAGGAACCTCTCGGACTGGGGCACGCCGTGCTGGTTGCCAAAGAACTAGTCGGAGACGAGCCCTTCGCCGTACTGCTGGGCGACGTGATTATTCCGGGGCCTCGGCCGGCCACACAGCAGTTGATCGAAATCTATGAAGCCACGGGCAAAGGCGCCATCGCCGTCGAAGAAGTGCCCCGCGAAAAAACAGGGCTTTATGGAATCGTGGACGTGGAACCAGCAGGCGCAGACACGCCGGACAAACGCCTCATGAAGATTCGCGACCTTGTCGAGAAGCCCAACCCGACCGACGCGCCCTCCAACCTCGCCGTTACGGGACGCTACGTGCTTCCGCCGGAGGTTTTCGATTGCCTGGAGCGAACCCAGCCGGGACGCGGCGGCGAAATCCAGCTGACCGATGCGCTTCGCCTGCTGGCCATAGAGTCCGGATTATACGCATTCGTGTTTGAAGGAAAATCGTATGATGCGGGAGACAAGCTCGGATTCCTGAAAGCCACCGTCGAAATCGCGCTGGAAAATCCGGAGTTTGGACCTGACTTTCGGAACTATCTTCGTTCGCTGAAGATTTCGTAGCGTTCCCAATACCCAATACAATACATGGGCCGTGCACAGGCGAGCGCCGCAACGGCAACAACGGCAATTATTTTTCTTTCGAAGCGCTCGCCGGTTTTTTCTGGTCTTTGGCGGGAGTTGCCGGCTTCGATTCGGATTTCTCGGACTTCTCGGACTTTCCCGATTTTTCCGAATTCTCCGGCTTTGCACTGCCCCCACCCGAAGTTTTACGTCCGTAATCGGTGACGTACCAGCCCGTTCCCTTAAATTGAATCGCGGGCGCGGTCAGGACCGATTCCACTTTTCCCCCGCAATGCGGGCATTTCTTCAAATGAGGACCGTTCAATTTCTCAATCTTATCCGTGTGACGGTTGCACTTCAGGCAGCGGTACTCGTAGAGCGGCAATTCCGGTCTCCTAGGTAGAGATGCTGAAAACAACACATACTACCACGTTGCCCTGCCGGACAGGCATGCGGTTCGCGTTCGGAGCGTATTCGCCCAACGAGACGCTCCAGCCGCGGCCCTGCGTGTTAAACTCAACGCAGCGGGTAAGTCATGACGAACGAGTCTCAAAACGATTCCACTGGCGGTTGCCTGTATCTGGTGGCCACGCCGATCGGAAACCTGGAAGACATTACCGTGCGCGCCCTCCGCGTGCTGAAAGAAGCCGACCTGATCGCCTGCGAAGACACCCGGCAAACGCAGAAACTCCTGCAACATTATGGGATCCACAAGGAATTGGTCAGTTATCACGCGCACAATGAGCTGACGCGCGCTCCGGAACTTGTGATTGAACTGGAGCAGGGCGCCCAGGTCGCGCTGGTCAGCGATGCAGGCACTCCTGTCGTATCCGACCCGGGGCACCGCCTGGTCACGCTCTGCCTGCGACACCACATTCCGGTAATCCCCATTCCCGGGCCATCGGCGTTTGTCGCCGCGCTGGCCGCATCCGGATTGCCGACCGAAGAATTTCTATTTGTGGGATTCCTGCCATCCCGCGCGGGAGCCCGCCGCAAAGCCCTGGACGCATTAAAAAACGAGCCGCGGACCATCGTTCTCTATGAAGCGCCGCACCGGCTCGTCGAAACCCTCGCCGACGCCGCGGACATGATGGGACCGCGCCCCGCCGTCGTGGCGCGTGAAATTACGAAGATCCATGAGGAATTCCTGCGCGGCAACCTGGCCGACCTGCGCGATGCCGCGCGCGAACGCGCCCCGCGCGGAGAAATCACGCTCCTGATCGGCCCGGGCGACGGCCTGCCCGCGGCCCCGAATCCCACGCTTTCCCTGAAACAGAGAGTGGAGCAAATCGAATCCGAATCCGGCGTGGATCGCAAGGCCGCGCTCAAGCAGGCGGCGCGCGAACGCGGGCTGGCCAAGCGCGAGGCTTACAAACGACTTCTGCTGGAGCGGTAAATAAATCTCTCCGCCGTGTTTTACGAAGTGGCTTCCGAAACGAACATGCGGTTAAAACGAGGTCCCGTGAATTCGACGCCCACGATGCGTTCACGCTCGTTGGCGCCGGGCGCGACGTGCACGATGCGTCCCTGTGTGGAAAATTCCGATTTTTCCTCCCCAGTGGCCTTACCGGCGGGTTTCCCGGCGGACGGAAACACCGGAATATTGATTTCCAGCCGGCTGCCCGGGTCAACGGCATAGCGCGTGGCGAATGCGGCGCCGCCGCGGCAAAGGTTCAAGCTGGATGTGCGCTCCTCGAACCATTCTCCCGAGTGGTCCATGCCACGAACCAGAATCGGAAGATGGACCGGCACGCGCCGCTCCCGGCGGCGTTCGGGAATGGGCCTGGTGGCGCCGGAAGCGGTCATCGGGCACCTCCCGCGGGAACCGTATCGGCAAAGAAACAATCCACGCGATCCAGAATTTCGGCGGTGGTGCGAGCGGTGTGCACTTGCCGGCGCAAAGCGCTGCCGTTGGGAACTCCGTGCGTGAAATAACATGCGAATTGCTTCATCTTGCCAATGGCGTCGGGCCAGTCGGTATCCACAAGGTTCCGGAAATAGGTGGAGAGCAATCGATAGCGGTCCATGTCGCCGGGGTGATCGAACGTTCCGGTTTTCGCGTATTGCGCGATCTGCTGAAAGATCCAGGGATTGTTCGAGGCGGCGCGCCCGATCATCACCGCGTCGCATCCGGTTTCCCGCAGCATGCGCATCGCATCCTCGGGAGCGTTGATATCGCCGTTGCCGATTACGGGCATGCGCACGGCCTGTTTCACTGCGCGAATGATGCTCCAATCGGCTTTTCCGGTGTACGCCTGCTGACGCGTACGCGGGTGAACGGCAATGCCCTCGATCCCGATGTGCTCGGCCATGCGCGCGACTTCCACTGCGACAATGCTGTTCTCATCCCACCCCGCGCGAATCTTGATGGTCAAAGGAATGCTCACGGCGCGGCGCACAGCGCGTAGAACCTGCTCCAGCGCTTTCAGGTCCCGCAGCAACCCCGAGCCGCCGCATTTGATCACTTTTCTTGCGGGACACCCGAGATTGATGTCCACGATATCGAACCCCAACTGCTCCACCATCGCGGCGGCACGCGCCATCACATCGGGTTCGGAACCGAACAATTGGCCGGTGATGGGATGCTCGTCCGGTTCAAAGAACAGGTACCGCGAGGTCCGCGAAGAGTTCCGAGTAATGCATTCGGCGCTGGTGAATTCCGTCATGATCAGGCCGCAGCCGCCCAGGCCGCGAATCATGCGGCGAAACACGGTATCGGTCACGCCGGCCATGGGAGCCAGCACCGTCGCGGGAGAAATCACTGTGTCACGGATCGTAAATCGGGCAGGAAGCATGTTCGTTTAGAGTAACGTCTCGTCTAACTCGTGCGGTAGAGATTCTCCATCCAGGGTACCCGGCGCGTCAACGGGAATGCGCGCGGCTGCTGGAAACACGGGCGGGGTTCCGCCGTGAGCGGCCAAGTGCGCCGCAAGCGCTTCGGGAGACCCGTCGAAGAATCCCGCCACGATTTTTTCCACCGCTTTCAAACGCGCTTCGTCGGCGGTCAGATTGGCCTGATACCGGTACGCGCGACCCACTTTGCGCCGCGTCACGATCCCTTTTTGGGACAGGCGGTCCATGATCGTCAGGACGGTTGTGTAGGCGCGGGGCCGGATCACTGCGAGTTGCCGGTGAATGTCGCGAACAGTGCCTTCGCCCATGGGCCATAGAGCGCTCATGCATTCCAGTTCGAGCGGAGCAAGATCGAGAATCGAATGCCGGGGACCAGCGCCCCGACGCGTCCTACCAGAGGTTTCGCCGTGTTCCATCGTCCTATTCCTTCACACTCGATTGTTTCGGTTGGGGGAGCTTCGCGCTCCCGCCGGAAGTTTGCGCCGCGGCGTTGCTGTTAGCGCCTTCGTTTCGGGGCGATTCATAAAAGTCTTCGGTCCGAAGGAAACGGCGCTCCAGGGCCCCGCTAAATGCCGTCCAATTCCCTTCGCCCTTGTCGGACTGGAGCACCGAGCGGATCGCGCCCATCTTGGAATCCAGGTCGTCGAGATAATGCAGCATCAGCGCTTCACGAAACATGGGCAGCTTGGGCGAACCGAATTCGTACCGTCCATGATGAGCGATGAGCATGTGCTGGACCAGGGTTTTCAGCGCGACAGGAAATCCTTCAATGGCATCGATCTTTCTGGTGACCAGTTCGTATTCGATCAGGATGTGCCCCAGCAACTGTCCCTCGTCGGTGTAGTTGATGGACCGGTCGTAGCTCAATTCCTTCAATTTCCCCACGTCGTGCAGCACTGCGCCGGTCAGCAAAAGATCAGGATCCGCTTCCGGATAATGCGTCAGAACGGCGCGGCACAGGCCGCACAGGCTGACCACGTGCTCCAGAAGTCCGCCGAAAAAGGCATGATGCATCACCTTGGCGGCCGGTGCGCGCTTCAATCGAGGAACGATCTCGGGATCCTGCACGACGCTGTCCAGAAGCTGCCGCAGCCACGGATTGTTCACTGAAGCGACGATGTCGAGCAACTGCGCGTACAGCCGATCCACATCTTCGCTGGTGTGCGGAAAAAAATCCGCGACGTTCACTTCACTTTCCTCGGCCCGGCGGATTTTCTCGATGGACAGCTGCAGTTTATTGCGGTAATTCTCCACGCGCGCCTGGATCTTCACAAAGTCGTCGCGTTCAAACGGAAAGCGCTCAAATCCCTCCCACATGCGCGCCTCGACGCGTCCCGTGGCGTCTCCCAACTCCAAACGGAGATAGGATTTGCCTTCCCGGGTGGCGCGAATCTCCTTTTCACAGACGAGAAAGTGGGAGGTAATGTTCTGGCCGTCCTGCAGATCGGCGACAAAGCACTGTTTCATGTTCCGGAATTCTTCTTCGGGAAGATCAAAAATCTCCGGCCGGATTTCTTCTTGGCATCATCCTTTTCCTGTGCCGCGGAGACTTCCTCGATGGGCTCGCTTTTCACGGCCGCCGTGTCCGTATATCCCGGCTTGATCTTAATGTAGCTGTCCGCGCGCAGCGTGGCCAGGTACTTGCGCATCTGGGGACCCATCTTCTGTTCGTAAAGGATATTGGTAATTTCAGGTTCGACTTTGTCGACCGGTTGTTGTCCGGCATCGTAGCGCTCTTCCACCTGGAGAATCTCGAAACCCGTTTTCGTTTCGATGACGTCGGTCATCTGCCCGCGATTCAGAGCGAACACCTTTTCTGCGATTTTCGGATCCAGCTGCGCCCGCTCAAACGATCCCAGTTCTCCGGATTGCTTCGCCGTAGCGCTGTCGGAATAGTGTTTGGCCAATTCTCCGAAATCTTCGCCGTTCTGAAGGACACGCTCGCGCAAGGTTTCGGCCTTTTTGCGCAACGCGGGAATATCCGCCGCGGGCTTGCCTTCGGTGGAAACAAAGATTTCCCGGAGGACCACCATTGCGGGGCGCACAAAATCCGGCTTGTGCTCGTCGTAATATTTGACGACGTCCTCGTGACTGACAATGATTCGCGAACCGACCTCCTTGCGGATCACTTCCTGGGTGAGCAACTGGTCCCGGATCTGCGCCTTGAAATCCTCGTAATTTACCCCCGACTTGTTGACCTCCGCCTCCAGAGCTTCCATGCTGGGCAACTTGTATTGCTGGCGAATCGCGTCCAGACGTTTGATGACGTCGGTATCGACGGTAATCCCCGTATCCTTGGCGCGCTGCACAAGCAGGGATTGATCGATCAGATCGCGAAGCGCGTTCTTGTCCTTCTCCGCGATTTGCGCCTGCAACTGCTCTGCAGTGCACTTCGGGCAATCCTGCCTCACTTCACTTTCCATGCTGTCTTCTGCCTGTTTCAGGTCCTGCCGGGTGATGATATCGTTGTTCACGCGCGCGATAATTTCCGCGACCACGACGCTCTTCGTCTGCGCCTTCACCTGCTGCACCGCAAAAACAACGAAAACAAGAAGAGGAAAAATCAGCCATCGATGCTGTTTCATAAGGGTTTCTCAGTCTTGAAGTTTATCGCTTCGTTTCCAGAGGAAGCAACACGTTTCTGACGCTTTCCGCGATTCGCCCCCGCTTTTCCAGGCGCATCCAGAGCGTGCCGCTGGGGTCCAGCCGCAATCCATCGCGCTTGGACCGGATCAGCCCGACCAGCTTCTCCGGCGGCAATGTTGTTTCCGGATGAAATTTGACGGCCACTTCGTTGGCCCGCCTCTCGATTCCCGAAACCAGCAGCCTTTCGGCCAACCCTTTCAACAACGCATAGTCCAGCAGATTGCCCACGGCGGGTGGCGGCGCTCCAAACCGGTCGGCGAGTTCCTTGTTCACTTCTTCCCTTTCCGATTCGTTGGCGATGCCCGCGATGCGTTTGTATGTCCGCAAGCGCAAATTCTCGTTGGGGATGTACTCCTGTGGGATGCGAATATCCACCCCCAGGTTGATCGTGACGCGCAGCTCCGGTTTGGTTTCTTCGCCCTTGAGCGCAGAAACTGCCCGCTCCATCATCTGGCAATACATGTCAAAGCCGATCGCATTGATATGGCCGTGCTGCTGCCCGCCCAGCAGGTTACCGGCGCCGCGCAACTCCAGGTCGAGCGCTGCGACGCGGAACCCCGCTCCCAACGCGCTGAATTCCTTGAGCGCGGCCAGGCGGCGCGACGCCAGCGGCGTCAGGGAAACGTCTTCGGGAACCAGCAGGTACGCATAGGCGTGCTGATTGGATCGCCCCACGCGCCCGCGCAGTTGATAAAGCTCGGACAGCCCGAACCGGTCGGCGCGATTGATCAGAATCGTGTTGGCGCGCGGAATGTCCAGGCCATTTTCCACAATCGTCGTGGAAACCAGAACGTCCGCCTCATCCTTCACGAACTTCAGCATGACCGTTTCCAGTTCCTTCTCATTCATCTGCCCGTGTCCCACCACCACACGCGCCTTGGGAACCAGCTTCTTCACCAGATCGGCGAGCGAGTAGATCGTTTCCACGCGGTTGTGTACCAGAAACACCTGCCCCTGCCGCCCGAGTTCTTCTTCGATGGCGCGGCGCACCAGGGACTCGGAAAATGGCGAAACCACCGTTTGAATTGCCAGGCGGTCTTTCGGCGGCGTTTCGATCACGCTCATGTCGCGAAGCCCGACCAGCGACATATTCAATGTCCGCGGGATGGGCGTGGCCGAAAGCGTGAGGACATCCACATTGTGTTTCAATTCTTTCAGGCGCTCCTTATGCGCCACGCCGAAACGCTGTTCTTCATCGACAATCAGCAGTCCGAGATCGTGGAATTTCACGTCGCGGGAAAACAACCGGTGCGTACCGATCACGATATCCACCTGGCCCGCTTCCACCCCGGCCAGAACCTGCTTCTGCTCGCGCGGGCTGCGGAACCTGCTGAGCATTTCGATTTTCACGGGAAACGCCGAGAAGCGCCGGCGAAAAGTTTCGTAATGCTGAAACGCCAACACGGTGGTCGGGGCCAGGACGGCGACCTGCTTGGAATCGGTAACGGCTTTAAATGCTGCGCGCATGGCCACTTCGGTTTTGCCGTAACCCACATCGCCGCAAAGCAACCGGTCCATGGGCTGAGGACGCTCCATGTCGCGTTTCACGTCCGCAATCGCGATGGCCTGGTCCGGCGTTTCCTCAAATTCGAAAGCGTCCTCGAATTCCCTCTGAAACGCGCCATCGGGTGAAAAGGCGAAGCCTTGTCCCGCTTTGCGTTCGGCATAGAGTTTCAACAGCTTGTCGGCCATGTCCTGGACTGACTTGCGCACGCGGGCCTTCCGCGCCGTCCATGTGGTGCCGCCGAGTTTGTCGAGAACGGGCTTGGCTCCCTCGACGGCCCGGTAGCTCTGCACCAGGTCCAGTCGTTCCAGCGGCACGTACAATCGCGCCTCATCGGCGTAACGCAGGCGCATGAATTCCCCGCGCGCCCCGCCATTTTCAATCTGCTGCAACCCCTCAAACTGTCCGATTCCGTGATCCACGTGAACCACGTAGTCCCCGGCCTTCAACTCCGAAAAGTCGCTGAAAAAACTCGCCGTTTTCCGGCGCCGACGCGACAACGAGCCCGGCGGCATCGTTTCAAACAGATCGCCGGTGCCGTAAATCGTCAGGTGCGCGTCAAGAAATACGACGCCGTCGGTGAAGGGCGCGCGGCAGAGAACAATCGCGGGAACACTGCCCGCCGAGGAATCTTCCGCAAGACGCGCGCTTGTGGGGCTTTCTTCCAGATCCCCAAGGCGGTATGGAACTTCATATTCATGGCAAAGATCGACGTAGCGTTCGAGTTCGCCCAGGTTCCCGGCGGCCAGCAAAACGCGATCACCCGCCTCCATTCGCCCGCGTACCTCGGCCATGAAGGCGGGCACGTTGCCGCGATAGCGCGTGGTCGCCTGGGTCTGCAGCGTGCGCGTCTCGAACTGCTCGCGCGTCACCGCAAGGTGTTCCAGGTCGAGTCGCGTATGGTGCGATACTTGTTCATCCCAATCGCCGGTAAAAAAATACGATGACACGCCGCCCGCGGATTGATTCCCCGAGCTTTCATAACTTTCTTCCGCCGCATCCAGATACTCGCGGGCGGCTTTTTCGATGGCATCGGGCTCATCCAGAATGACGACGGTATCCTCGCGCAGATCGAACACGGAATGCGGGAGCGGAACTCCGGCGGAGTCCGGGGAATTTTCATTCTCAAATCCAAATGCGTTTGGCCCGCGTTCCAGCAGCGGCGGAAGCGTGATGTGCTCGATGGGTCGCACCGAGCGCTGCGTGTTGGGGTCGAATTCCCGCAGCGATTCCAGCGCATCTCCAAACAGCTCCAGGCGCACCGGACGCTCGGCCTCGGCCGGAAAAACGTCGACAATTCCTCCGCGGACCGTGAATTGGCCGGGCATTTCCACCATATCGTGGGATTCGTAGCCCACACGGCGCAAATGCGCGACAAGCTCTTCCAGCGAAATGCTGGCGTCCCGCGCAAGCGTGCGCGCCTGCGCCGCATAAAACGCTCCGTCGGCCAGACGCATGCGCGCCGCTGCGACCGGCGCGACCAGCACGTTCGTCAACCCGGCGGAGTACCGCCATAACGTGACCGCGCGCGTCTCCAGAATTTCCGCATGCGGCGAAGCGTCCTGCCAGGGGAGCACGTCCAGCGCCGGAAGCACAGCCACTTCGCTCGCCTGCTGTCCCGCCAGCGCGCTGTAAAAAAATTGCAACGAAGCCGCCAGCGTCTCCGCCCGCCCGCCGGAGGCGGCCAGAACGACCGTGGGGCGGCGCAGATCCGAGGCGACTTGACCGGCAACCAGCGCTTTTGCCGTATCGGAAAGCCCCGCCAGGCGTTCGCGCACACCACCCTGGCGTAGCGCCGAGATCGCGGATTCCAGCGCGGGATGGCGGCTCACCGCCGCTAAAGTTTCCGAAACCGAGGGAAGGATCATGCTCAGCCAGGACGCTTCAGGGTCGCGTCCGGAGACGTTGTGCCGGGGTTGCAGATTTTTTTCAAAAGATTCGTCGTGGAATATCCCTGCGCCAGCGGAATTGAAACCACACGGCCACCCGCAGCTTCCACTTCCTCGCGCCCCGCCACCTGACTGGCCGCCCAATCGGCGCCCTTGACCAGAAGATCGGGAAGCACGCGAGCGATCAGTTCGCGCGGCGTGGGTTCATCAAAAATCGTTACGTAGTCCACCGACGCCAGAGCGGCCACAACTTCGGCGCGATCCTGCTGCGGCACCAGCGGACGTTCCGGACCTTTATTGCCTCGGACGCTGCGGTCGCTGTTCACAGCAACCATCAGTACATCTCCGAGGTTGCGCGCTTCCGCCAGGCATCGCACGTGGCCCGGATGCAGCAGATCGAAGCAGCCGTTGGAGAACACCACGCGGCGCCCGTGGCGCTTTTCACGCGCGGCGATCTGCACGAGTTCATCTTGTGAAACGATTTTCCCCATGTTTTCCCGTGCTTTTCCCGTCAAAGAGAAAGCCCTTAAAGACACCGCTCGCCAGAAACAACATCGCAGCGCACACCTATATTATCATGCAGAGCGTCGCGCACGGCGTGGCAACGCCATCTGCAAATGTTCCTGCACACTTGTGACCACGCTTTCCGCCGCAGCGCACACTGAACTTCGCGCCGCATCCATTCCCGCCGGGAATTTTACAGATTTACATCGATTTAACTTGCAATTGTGATTTAGCTCACAGATGCTGTGCATGTTTTCACAGTACATTATTCCGGTTTTACGGAAGACCTCGTAGCAGGTACGGGTTGGATTTTTACGGTGCACGCCACGGCTGGAACGTGCTGCCAGGCAGAAGATCGGGTGCGAAATAATTTTTTCTGCCGCAAGGCAACACCGACCGGTAAAGATCGGTAAGATTTTCGGCATCCTATCACTGCGGGACCGTGCTGGACCGCATCGCCAAGGCGGCCTTTTGTGCAGGCGAACGGCCGATTTCGTGCGCGGGCTCCGCGGTGAATCCGCAGAACTATTGACGGCGCTAAACCAGGAGGCATCTCGATGTGGGAAGCACTGGAACAGTTAAAATGGGTGCAAACATTCAGCACCACGGGTTGGATGTATGCAACCGTTTCCGTAATTCATTATTTGACCATGTTTTGGTTTATCGGTTCGGTCGCTGTTATCGACTTGCGCGTCATGGGCCTTGCCGCAAACAAGCGAAATCTCAATGAACTCTCCGATCAGCTTTATCCCTGGGCCTGGACCGGCTGTATTTTGGCCATCCTGTCCGGATTTTTAATGTTCCTTACCGACGCGGGAGATTGGGCGCCCGACCCGGTGTTCCACATCAAGCTGGGAATGATCATCCTTTCCGTAATCTTCTCCATTATTGTCCAACGAGGCATTCCGAAGTGGTCGGAACTGTCGGAAATTCCCACTTCGGCAAAAGTGATCGCCCTGATTTCACTGGCACTATGGATTCTCACGATTCTGAGCGCGTCGGAGATTCCCGCGATGGAAGGCTTGGGCTAGACCCGGGATCCAGCGGCAACTCGGGCACATCGAAACGCATAACTCGGAGACAAGAGAGGACATCGCGAAATGCACGAACTTTTAGTAAGTTTTTGCAAATGGCTGGAGCAGACACCCTGGGGAACCGGGGTCCGGACTTCGCTGTGGGCGTACCCGTTCACTCAACTCATCCATTTCACCGGACTTTCCATCTGGATCGGAACCAATCTGGCGCTGGATCTGCGACTGCTTGGCGTGGGCAAGCATCGCGAAACGGCCGCGAAACTCGCCGATGATTTGTTCGCCTGGAACTGGATCGGATTCTGCATCGTCGTAACCGGCGGATTTCTGCTGTTTTCCTCAACCGCGAGCACATTCATTGTGAACCCCGCGTTTGAATGGAAACTCGGCATTTTCCTTCCGCTGGCGCTGGTGTTGCATATTGTGGTGCAGCGGAAAGCACGCGACTGGGGGCGGACTTCGGAGACGCCGGCGATTGCCAAACTTTCGGGCCTCACGGAAATAGTGCTCTGGATCTGCGTGATCGCAGCGGCCGTGCAGATCCCCAACTACTAGACGGGTCGGGCGCAACCGGGGCGTTTCCGTCGTGGCAAAATGAACTATTTTGTTCGGCCTACGGGATAATCACCAACCTGCGCCCGCTTCGCACTTCGCGCTGCCACGCATTTTCAATATCAGCGAGGGGAACCCGCTCGGTGTCCATGCGGAGTTCGCCGCTTGCGGCGCGGTCCATGACCTGTTTGTAAGCGTCCCCGAGGACATCGCGAGGCGGAATTCCCGCTGTCCCAAGTATGGTCAACGGTGCACTTCTTAACACGGCGGCGGGCAGTGAAATCGCCGGCCCGGCTCCGTCGCCAACCTGCAAGAGGCGCATCTCGGACGTAATCGCGGTGAATTCCGAACGCGTGAGCGCAGCAAGCAAGACTTCCGTGGGATGCCCCCACAGATAGTCAACGATTACGTCGAAACCCGTGTCGCCCGCTTCGCGTGCAAACGCTCGGGTGAGTTCCTCATCCGAGGTTTCGAGGCGGATCGTTGCATCGGCGCCCAGCTCAAGCAGGCTTTTCAGAGCAGGCTCATTGCGACCGGCGGCGATCACCCGCCCGGCGCCAAGAAGCTTCGCCATTTGTACCGCCAGCTTACCGGTGACCCCAGTCGCGCCAAGTATCAGTACGGTTTCTCCAGCTGTCATCTTCGCGCGCCAGGTAAGTGACAGCCAGCCGGACACGCCGGGATTCGGCAAGGCCGCTGCGATGTCGTCCTCCACACCATGCGGAACTGGAAAACAAAATGCTCGGGGCACGACGGTGCATTGCGCCATCGCACCATATGGCCGTCGGGGCCCGCCGAAGAATACGCGGGTGCCATCCCTCAGGCGGCCAACACCGTCTGAACCACACACCGCAGGGAGTTCGCGCGGGCTGGCGTAATGCGAAGCGCTGGCCATTTGCTTGTCCACTGGTTTCAGCGCAGCGGCACTCACCCACACAATCTCCTCATCCATGCTCGGGGTGGGCTCGGGGAACGCCTCGAAGCGTGGCGGCCTTCCAAATGCACGCAGCACGGCAGCATCCATCAGCGGCATCCTCTCACCGGATCTCGCCAGGTCATTATATATGTTCCATTGTCCCGAAATGGGTCCAGAAACGTCCCCAGTAATCCTTTGGCGATACGCTCATCCCCTGCAGACAACGAAGTTTTTTCTGCTATACTCACGCCAGGTTTATAGTCGCGATCCAATTTACTGGCATAGCTGAGCCTGGGCAATTTCGCGGGCTGCATTTTGAAATTCGAGGTGAACAGGTGTAGTTCCCCTCCGTTTTCCAAGCGCCGGGTTCCGTGCCAGGCTTTGCCCGTTTCATCGAGGCGGTTCGATGCGTAACATTGCGATTGTGGGTGGCGGCCCGGCCGGATCCATGTGCGGGGAGCGCCT
Source organism: Terriglobia bacterium (assembly GCA_963746945.1). Lineage (GTDB taxonomy): Bacteria > Acidobacteriota > Terriglobia > Acidiferrales > UBA7541 > Palsa-360. Next base: position 940,169 of record CAVVDG010000003.1, read on the forward strand.
GGCTCGCGCCGGGTACGACGTCACCATTTACGACGAGCATCTGGCCTGGGAAAAGCCCTGCGGCGGCGGCTTGACGCACAAAGCCATCGTGACCTATCCGTTTCTGCTGAACGGTCCTCACCCAAAGAAACTTATTCGCACCGTGGAATTGATTTCCAGCAAGGGCCACCGCGCGCACCTTGCACTGGAACATCCCATTGTCATCTATTCGCGGACCGTATTGAACGGGCTTCTTCTGGAACGAGCCGAGGCGGCCGGTTGCCGCATCTTCCGCTCCCGCGTCAATCACATCGATACGGGCGGAGGACGCGCCAGACTTACGATCGGTGAGTCCCGTGCGGAGGCGGACTTCGTGGTCATCGCTGCGGGGGCACGTAATTCCCTGCTTCCCAATACGCGTCCGCTGTCACGCAGCGACCTGGAGATGACGCTCGGCTATTTTGTTCCGGCCCAGGCGGAAGGAATCCGCGTGAAATTTCTGCGCCGCTTCGAAGGGTACCTGTGGTCCTTCCCGCGCTGCGATCATCTATCCGTAGGAATCTGCGGCAGCATGGCCCGGCATACGAGCCAGGAACTTCGGCGGCACCTGCACGCGTTCATGGCCGACGAAAACATTTCCCGCGAGGGCGCCACATTTTATAGTCATGTCCTGCCATCCCCGCAAAAACAGACGCTTTCCGCGCGCCGCGTTGTGGGCCCCAATTGGGCGCTGGTGGGAGACGCCGCCGCCTGGGTGGACCCCATCACCGGCGAAGGTCTTTATTACGCCTTGCGGTCGGGAGACTTGCTGGCCCAGGCGGTAATTGCAAAAACGCCAGCGGAGTATCCTGCCCGGGTGCGGAAGGCATTTTCCGCCGATCTGGAATTTGCGACTCGGATTGCGCGCCGGTTCTACCGCGGGCGGTTTCTGGGCGGGGCGGTGGCAACGCGCATGATTCAATTCATCGAACGCAGCCCGACGTTTCGCGCTCTCATGGGCGACGTGTTCGGCGGGGCTCAGGATTATTGCAGTCTGAAACGCCGTTTGTGGGCGCAGTGCGGCACGACCCTCACCGAAGTGGTGGGTAGCCTGATCAAGAGCCAGCCTTCTCTGTCCAAGGGTGCTCCTGCCGCGGGTACGGAGAATGTGCCTTGAGCCAGGGGGGCAGCGTGAAGCTGGCCATCGGCCTGGAAGGAAGTTGCGAGCGCGTGGTTCCGCGCGAGTGGACGATCGCACAGATCGACCCGCGTTTGCCTGCCGTGTTTTCCACGCCGTCCATGATTTGCCTGATGGAAATTGCCACCGCGCAAACCCTGCATCCCGCTCTGCCGCCGGGGACATTGACCGTGGGCACGCGCATTGAGGTGGATCACTTGAAAGCGGTTCCCGCGGGAGTGATCGTGGTTGCCAAAGCCAGACTCATCGAAATCAACGGGCGGCGGCTGATCTTCGAAGTGGAGGCGATCAGCGGCGGGGACGTCATTGGACGAGGGCGCGTGCATCGGGCCATCGTGGACCACGCTCGCTTCATGGCCATCGCCTCAGCAGCAGGAAACCCTCGCTCGGCCTGAACCCGCACGCGGATCTTCCGCAAATTCTCAGTCTTCTAAATTACGAAGGACAAACAAATTATCAGGGAACTTTCAGTACGCGGAACGCCGAGGGGAGGTTTTGCGCGCCGGCGGAGGAATCACAGTGGCCATCTTGCGGATCATGGCCAGAACGAGGCGTTTATCGCCGTCGGACAACGTGGTGCTGTATTTCTTAATTTCGGAAAGAAAACGAATCTCGTCTTCGGAAAGCTCGCCCAGCATTTTCTGGGTATCGCGGTCGCGCGGAGTTTCCGCACCCGGAAAAAAATCAGCCAGAGCGATCTCCATGGCTTCTGCGATCTTCGCGAGCGTCTCCAAGGAGGGTACGGTATGACCGTTCTCAACACGGGACAGATAGCAGCGCAATAGGCCCGTTCGCCGTTCAATATCGCCCTGCGAAAGTCCCCGTTGGCCCCGGTAACTCCGAATCACTTCGCCGATGTTTACCTTTGGCTTTTCTTTTGGCACGGGCTCCACACCTTCCAGACCCGTCGGTATCTTACGCAGCGGGATAACGGCACGCAAGAGAATTCTTATGATTTTCTAAAATGCGCCCGCTACACGAGCGGTAACTGTATGTTTATCATTTCTTAATACAGCTCAATTCGGGTCTTCATACAGTTCAATTCGGGCGGTCAGCGACCGTTACCGTGAACGGTTGCTCAATTCGAAAATCCAGCAGCGTCTCGCTGGGCACATGCACCTGATCACCCTTGGTCGCCACTTGCACGGCAGCGCCCGCCCCCGCGCCAACTCCCGCGCCGATGGCCGCGCCCCTGCTTCCACCCGCAATCGCGCCGATGATCGTCCCTGCCACGGCTCCGACGCCCACTTTCTTCGCTGTATCCGATCCTCGAGACTTTCCGGACACATCGTAATCCCCCGTCATGATCGGTTGCAGACGGTTGTTGATCAGCAGGTCGGTCAGTTCCAGCTTGAGTTGCGCCTTGCCTTGAAATTGCCCCGCTTCCTTCGCCTCCGCCAAACGCCCGTAAACATCGGCGCCTTTGGGGGCCACAACCACTCCATCCACGGTGAAATCCTGTTCCAGGCTGGCGCGGAACCTGTCGCCCACGTGATTCTGGTTCGAATCCACGCTGTCTATCATTCGCACCAGCAGATCCGATCCGGCCGGAACCGTAATGGTTGAGGTTCCCGGCTCGGCATTGGACTCCTCGGCCGGCGGTGGAGTCTGCGGAGAGGACGCCGGTGGCGCAACGGCGGCAGCCGGCGCGGCGGCAGCCGGCGCGGGGGCCGTAAACGTCAGCGAAATCACATCATTCACGTCATACAGTTCAATTTTCCCGTTATGTTCAAACTGCACACTCGCTTGCGTTCCGCCGAGAAATTTTCCCTGAATTACGCTGCCATCTTTCATTTGCAGGGTATCGGCCGAAGCGGAAACCGCCAACAGCCCCAGACCGAGGCATGCGAGACCTGTCAGAATTTTCGATTTATATTTCATTTTTCGGTTCCTCGAATCCATCCGAAATCCGCCTTTGAATTACTCTCCGATTCCTTCGGCTGGGTTTCCAGAATACACTACGCCGGGTAAGACCGAAAGACTCGGGACACTCCGTGTGAACGGCACGTGACCGACGCCGCGAACTGGTACGCAAAGACATCACAGGAAGAGATGCCAATTTACAGGTCAATGTTGTTTTGATCGTTTTGATTGTTCGTGTTGTTTTGCTTCGTCGTGCTGTTTTTTCAATTGAGTAGAATCGGAAACTGAACGCGCATCTCCATGCCACGATCCGGGAGATTGATCGCCTCAATTCTTCCGCCATAGGCATCCACCAGGGCTTTGCAAATAGCGAGCCCTAATCCGAATCCGCCGGTAGACCGGGCGCGCGAAGGATCGCCGCGCCGAAAGCGCTCAAAAATATGGGTCAATTCCGCGGGAGGGATGCCCGGGCCGGAATCCACCACCGAAATCTGCGCCATGGCCTCGCCGACCAGCTCCACGCGCATCTTGACGATGGATCCCGGGGGGCTATATTGGACGGCGTTTTCCAGAAGATTCAACCAGATCAGCTCCAGGTCCTCCGGATCCGCCAAAATGTGAACGGAGGGGGAATTTTCAAATGCCAGCGTAACGTTTCGCTCTTCGGCCATGGCGGCAATCCGGGAAATCGCGGCCTCACAGGTGGAACTCAATTCCGTGGTGGCCAGCTTGGTCTGCACGCCATTTTCCTGCAACTGCTCGATTCGCGCCAAACGGAGCATACGATCGAGCAGATCTTCGAGCCGCCCGCAATCCTCCAGCAGTCCCTGCAGACCGGTTTCATATTCCCTTTGCGTGCGCGGCCGGTGAAGAAGCGATTGCAACGTGGATTTGACGATGGCCACCGACGTCTTCAGTTCGTGCGCCGCATCGTTGGTGAAATCACGCTGCTGCCGGAAAGATTGCTTGAGGCGGGCGAGCACGGTCTCGATGGCTTGCACGAGCGGGGAAAGTTCCCTGGCCAGCCTGGGTCTGGACGAGGGCCGGAAATCCCAGTGATGCACAGAAATCGCGTTAGCCTGCATCGCCAGTTCGTGCAGAGGGGACAGGCCCCTCCGGATGCTCCAGATGGCCATGGAATTCGCCGCCAACAGAAGCAACAGGCTCGTCAAACCGACGTAGATGGCAAGCCTTGCCAACCGCAGGCGGTCCTGCTCCAGAGAAGATGCGTAAAATACCGTCACTTTTTCCGGAGGCATGCCTTCTTCAGAATCCAGCACAGGGGTATCACGAAATATTACGGCTCGATATGGCGCTCCCTCATAATCAAAATCGAAATACTGCTCATTCGATTCCGCTACCGGTTCGGGAACTTTACGCCAACCGGCGGATCGGACGATAACATGGCCATCGGCCCCTCGAATTTCAAACAAGGGAGGATGTTCCGGGTCAGGAGCGGGAGGCAAGAGAGTGAAATCGAACTCCAGCGCGTGCGGAGGGTCTTCGCCGTATCGCACCAGAGCGAGGGCCCCCATGGCATCGCCGTCGAGCGCGGTGTTGAACGTACTGCTTAACTGAGTTCGCGCATAATATACGGCGACCAGGACCAATCCCAGGGCCATCAGAAGTTGTACCGTGACGACTGCCGCAATAATCTGGCGGGTGAGCGAAAATGTCTTCGCGCTCGCTTGCGGCTCACCCGGTGTGAAAAGCCCGCGGCCCTGCACGGCGCCCCCGGGGGTTGTGGGTTGCGGATCTCTTGGATCTGCCGGCGGTTGGATGTCGACCACGCCCATCGATTCTACCTGCCCGAGTCCGGGTCCGCGCTCGGACGCAGCACGTACCCGTGTCCCCGCACGGTATGAATCAATTTCACCGGATTTGAATCATCGATCTTGCGTCGTAATCCGGATATATAGACCTCAATGACGTTACTGAATTTTTCCCAGTTATAGTCGTACAAATGCTCCAGAAGTTCCGTTTTTGAGACTACGGCCTTGGGACGGTGCGCCAGGTACTCCAGAACGCGGTACTCCATGGGCGTCAGGGCGATTTCCCGTTCTCCGCGCCGTACGGTTCTCTCCACGGTGTCCATCTGCAGGTCCGCCACGGTAAGAATGGGAGACCGCTGGCCGGTACCGCGGCGCACCAGGGCTTTCGCCCGCGCCAGCAATTCCCCCAGGTCAAACGGTTTCGCGACGTAGTCGTCCGCGCCTGCATTCAGCAGCCGCACCACCGACTGTTTTTGATCCCGCGCCGTTAAAACAAGGACCGGCGAAGTATGGCCATGCTGACGATAGCGAACCAGCAAATCATGGCCATCCAATTTTGGCAGCATCAAGTCGAGCACAACCAGATCATACGGGCTGGATTCGGCCAGGTAGAGGCCCTGGGCGCCATCGCCCGCCACATCCACGGCATAACCCGCACTTTCGCGAAGCGAACGGGCAATATTTTCCGCCAGGCGCCGCTCATCTTCCACTAAGAGAACTCGCATCGGCACTTTCTCCCTGCAAAACGCGAAAACCCGAAACGCCTTGCACACCCGTCACACGGCATCGCTTTTCCCGATTACGCCGGGATTGTACTACGCAATTTCAATCCTGCGGGGGCATGAATTTGAATCCGGTCATTCAATTTCCAGGCAATTCTTGCTAGAGTACACGCACTTTCCGCAGCCTTGCACGCGAGGAGTCCTGATGGCCACGCTCGACCTTCGCCCCTTAAGCCTGGGTGAATTGCTCGACCGTACATTCTTCCTGTACCGGCGGCATTTCCTCCTTTTTGCCGGGATTACCGCGATCCCATATTCGCTCATTCTCATCTTCCAGTTGAGTAATACGCTTCTGGGCCGGATTGCCCTGGGTTCCCCGACGCCTTCCGGCCCTCACCCCACAGCTTCCCCGGCAACGGGATTCGCATTGGCCGGTGGCGGCACGCTCGCGTTCGGCTTGATTCTGGCGGCTGCCATCGCCTTCCTTTTTTCCCTGGGCGCCACCGTTTTCGCCGTTTCCGAAATCTACGCGGGCATCCGGCCCTTTATCCGCGGATGTCTTCGGCGGGTTCGGGGAAAGACCGGCGTCATTTTCGGCGTTTTACTTTTGAGCGGCCTCATTGTGTTCGGCGGGCTCATCCTGCTGGTCATCCCGGGCATTTATTTTGCCTGTCGCATCTGCGTGGCGATCCCAGCCGCGCTGCTGGAAGATCTCGGCCCATTTGACTCGATTCGCAGGAGTTTCGCGCTCACGAAGAATTTTGCCGGACGCGCATTCATGATCTATTTGCTGTATTTTGCGCTAGCATGGGGTGTCGTGGCGGCGTTTCAGATCCCTTTTTTGATTCTGATCGCGGTCAATGCCAGGCAGCCACAGATGGTTACGATGTGGATGGCGCTCATGCGCGTGGGAAATTTTTTCGGCAACGTTCTGGTTGCTCCGGTCAGCACGATCGGTTTTGCTCTGTTTTATTATGACCTGCGCGTTCGCAAGGAAGCGTTTGACCTGCAGATGATGATGAAAGCAATCGGCGGCGATCCCTTGCCGCCCCGCATGACCGGGGGCGCACCTTCGATGTCTGGGCGAGATGGTTTCTGAACCTTTCCTTTGGACCCGTATAGCCCCGGCAAGGATCTCCAGGATCCCGGGCGTCCTGCTGCCCCTGATTCTGCTCCTATTGGCAATTTCATTGCCGGGCCACGCCAGATCCTCGGCGGATGTTTCCCTTCCCCCATCCCCTTCCGTTTATGACCCTGCATCGTTCATCGAAGAATTGGGCCGGCTGAAAGCCGCGTTGCCGGGTGCCCGCAAATCTTCCCGGACCCTGCGCGAGTTCCGCGATGCAATTCCCGATGCCTGGACCGTACAATCCGGCGAGAAACGCTACAAGGTGTCCACGTTTCCCCTCCGCTCGCGGTTGGACAAAGCCGAATACGAGCCCGCACTGCGCCAACAGCAATTGAACCAGGCGCGGGATTATCTCGATGCCCTTGCCGCCGAAACCTCTTCCCTCTCCGGACTGCCGCCAGTCGATGCTTCTTCCGCCAGGGTCGCGCTTGATCGAATTCTCTCGCGTCCCGAATATGCCCACAACAGGCAGCCGACCTGGTGGGACCGGTTCCGCGCGTTTATCAACGCATGGATCGCAACTTTGCTGGAGCGCCTGTTCCGCAGCATCGGCGGGCAGAGATCGCTGGGAGTAGCTCTGCTCTGGCTGGGAATCTGCGCGGCGGCCCTCCTGTTGGCTTACTCGATTTTCCGCCGGTGGTTTCGCGCGGCTCGCATGGAGGAAATGGCGCTGCAATCGGCGGCCATTGCGGCGCGTTCCTGGCAGCAATGGATTTTCGCTTCCCGCGCGGCAGCCGCCCGCCAGGATTACCGGCTGGCGATTCACTGCGCCTACTGGGCAGGTGTCGCGCGCCTCGAAGAGTTGGGCGCAGTTTCCTCCGACCGCGCGAAGACACCTCGTGAAACTCTGCGCAGCCTGATGAAATTCAGGCTGGTCCTGCCGGAAACCTACGCCGCGCGCTACCAGGCGCTCGCGGCGATGACTTCGCGCCTGGAAAATATCTGGTACGGATACCACACGGCAACCGAGACGGACTTCCGCGACACGCTCAACCAACTGGAGATTCTGGGATGCCATCTACCGTAGATCCGGGCGACCGCAAAGTCCTGCTGATCGGGGGAGCGATTTTGCTCGTCCTGCTCGTTGCCACGGCCGTGCTCACCCCGCCTGCCAACGATGCGGAAGGCCAGGGTATCCCCTCCACGTATTCGACAGCCAGCAGCGGCGCCCAGGCAGCCTACCTGCTATTTGGCCAACTCGGCTATCACTCGGAACGCTGGGAAAAATCGCCCGCCGAATTGCCTTCCGATCCCGAAGGCCGCGTCCTGATCCTTGCGGGTCCTTCGAGCTTTCCCGAAAAACAGGAACGGGAAGCGCTGCTGCGTTTTGTGCGTTCCGGCGGATGGGTCATATATTCGGGCCGCTTTCCGTTTCTTTTTTTTGAGGCCGGAGCCGTCACGCCAGTGGCCGCCCGAGGATCGCGCCTGACCCCTAAGGCTTATCCGGCGCTGGCCCCAAGCGCGTTCACCCGGGACGCCGCTCAAATCACGCTGCTCGCGAACAATCGCTGGGTCACTTCCGAAGGCAGCCAGGTTCCCCTGTACGGCGCACCGGATGCGCCCGTGGTCGTGACGTGGCGCCTGGGAAAAGGCAGGATTCTGTGGTGGGCCGCGCCAACGCCCATCACCAATGCGGGCATCTCGAGGCCCGGAAATCTTGCCTTCCTGCTGGACTGCGTTCAGGCTGTGCGCCCCGGCGCGACTCCAGGCCAGACTACGATTTTGTGGGACGAATATTTCCACGGTTATCGCGGGTCGCTGTGGGATTATTTTCGCGAGACTCCCGTTCCCTGGGCTATTTATCAGATTGCTGTGGCAGCCGCGCTGGTTCTGCTGACATTTGGACGGCGCAGCGGCCCGCTTTACCCGCCGGTGACAACTTCCCGGCTCTCTCCCCTGGAATTTGTGGACACCCTTGGCGACCTGTACCGCCGCGCCAAAGCGGGTCCGGCCGCGGTCGGCGTGGCCTACCAGCGATTCCGCACGCAACTCACGCGGAGACTGGCTCTGGCGCCATCGGTTTCAAATACGCAACTGGATGCGGCGGTGCGCGAACGATTGGGCTGGAAGCAGCCCGGCCTGTTTGATACGTTGCAACGCGCGGAGAAAGCCGCTCACGGTGGAGAACTTGCGGGCGCGGACGCGCTGGCCATCGTGCAGGCCCTGAAACATTACGAATCTTTATTTGGACTGAAAAAGCCCCACGCCGAGGAGAAACGATAAGTGGAAAATCTGGCACGCCTCTCGAACCATATTCGCACCGAGCTTTCCAAAGTCATCATCGGGCAACAGGAAGTTGTCGACCAACTCCTGATCGTGCTCGTCTGCGGGGGCCACGCTTTGCTGGAGGGCGTCCCCGGGCTGGCCAAGACGCTGACCGTCAAAACGCTTGCGCGCATCTGCGGCCTCGGATTTCAGCGCGTTCAGTGCACCGCGGACCTGATGCCCGCCGACGTGATCGGCACGAACGTGTTCAACCTCGCCACGAGTTCTTTTTCGCTTCATCGCGGCCCCATCTTCACCGATTTGCTCCTGGTGGATGAGATCAATCGCACCACGGCGCGCACACAAGCGGCATTGCTGGAAGCCATGGAGGAACGCCAGGCCACCATTGACGGCGTTCGACATTCTCTCGGCCCCAATTTCACCGTCTTCGCCACGCAGAACCCCATCGAATTCGAAGGAACCTATCCTCTCCCGGAAGCGCAACTCGACCGCTTCCTCCTGAAAATTCGCATGGCCTATCCCAGTGCCGAGCAGGAAGCCGCCATCCTGAAACGCTATGAGGAAGTCTCCGACCCGCACATCCTCGAGCAGGTGCCGCTCGACCCGCTCGATCCCGGTATGCTCGCGGCGGCCCGCGAAGAGGTTGGGCGGGTTCGCGTCGAGCCGGCCCTGTATCAATACATGGTTTCCGTGATCCGGAGAACGCGCGATTGGCCCGCGCTTTCCCTCGGCGCAAGTCCCCGCGCGGCGATCGGATTATTTTTTGTGGCGCGCGCGATGGCGGGCATGGACGGGCGCGACTTCCTGATCCCGGACGACATCAAGGCCGCCGCTCCCGCCGTCTTGCGGCATCGCCTGCTTCTCAAACCGGAAGCCGACCTCGAAGGTCTTACGGCCGATTCGGTGATCGCCGAAGTTCTTGCGGCCGTCGAGGTTCCCAAGGACACTTCGAAGTGAATTCGAATCCTCCATTCCTGCCTCCCACGGTGTCCGCGCGCGCGCGGAAGACGCAGTGGTTTGGAGGCGGCTTCGGCACACGGTTCTTTGTGGGGCTGCTGGTGGGGGTTGTCTGGGTCGTTCCGGCGGGATGGTCCCCGCGTTTCATTGCCGGGATGTTTATCTGGGACGCGCTGCTTCTGCTGCTGTGGCTATGGGACCTGCTTCGAATGACCACGCCCGGTGAGATCGAATTGCGGCGCGTCTGGCCCGCTGCGCCTTCGCTGGGCGTATCGTCCCGTGTTTCGATCGAATTGCAAAATAACGGCCCGCGCGCCGTATTCGCGCGAGTGACGGACGAAATTCCGCGTGCGCTCCGGCGGGAACCCCCTGCCGTCGAAATCCTTGCCGCCGCGGGAAGATCCGCTCACGCGGCTTACACCATTTTGCCCACCGAGCGCGGGGACATGCCTCTCGGTAAATTGTATTTGCGCTACCAGAGCACCCTGCGCATTGCCGAACGCTGGGCCGTCGCCGATGCCGCGGGGAGCGCGCGCGTGCTCCCGAATCTGGAGCAGGCCAAGCAGCAAACGCTTTATTTGATTCGCTCCCGACAGGTCCAGATGGAGCGGCGTCGACGAAGATTTCGCGGCGTGGGCCGTGAATTCGAAAGCTTGCGCGAATACCGCAGCGGCGATGAACTGCGCAGCATTTGCTGGACCGCGACCGCGCGGCGCTCCAAGCTCATTACGCGCGTGTTTCAGGTCGAGCGCAGCCAGTCCGTCTGGATCGTCCTCGATGCGGGGCGGTTGTTGCGCGCGCAAATCGTGCAGCCGGGAACTTCCCTGCGGCTCACCAAACTGGATTATGCGGTGGACGCGGCGCTGGCGCTGGCGCAGGTAGCCATGCACTCTGGCGACCGCGTTGGCCTGCTTGCCTATGGCCGCCAGATCCAGCAGAACTTGAATGCGGGACGCGGAGCTTCTCACCTGCGGCAAATTGTGGAGTCCCTTGCGGTCGTGCGGACCGAACCGTATGAGGCCGACCACGGCCGCGCCACGCGCGCGTTGCTTACCGAACAGACGCGCCGCAGCCTGATCGTTTGGATCACCGACTTGGCCGAAACGGCCGGCACCCCGGACGTCGTCGAGTATGCGCTGCAGATGACGCGGCGACACCTCGTGCTGTTCGCCGCCGTGGGCCAGCCCGATCTGAATGCCCTTGCCGCGCGCCGCCCTGAATCGGAAGACGAAATGTTCCGCTACATCGCCGCCATCGAAATTATTCAGCGGCGTGAACTGCTACTGCGCAAGCTGCGGCAACGCGGCGTCCTCGCGCTGGAACTCATGCCGGGCGCGCTCACCAGTTCCCTGGTCAATCAATACCTGGATATCAAGGATCGCAGTATGATCTGAAGATGTTTTCGGCGGCGCAAGACTGCGCAGCTTGCAAAAACAAAAAACACATTTGTCATTCCGAGCGAAACGAGGAATCCCCCTCTGATTTAAATCCAGGAAAAGAGCGATCCCTCGCTTTGCTTGGAATGAGGGGCAAACAGAATTTTCCCGCAACCTGTGAAGCCTGCGCCACTCACCGCATTCCTCTACAAACTCTCTTCCGTTTCCTGCTTTCCTATTCCCCGGGAAAGGCCGAAAACCAGCGCGGTGAACATCACGGCTGCAAACAAAAACTTCAGCGGCGCAGGTATCTTTTCCGGAGAAATAAACGCTTCGATCACCCCTGCGACCACCAGCAGCGGAATCGTTCCCAGCAGAAGCTTCGCACCGCGATTGCCGGCGCGCACCAGGGAATTTTTTCGAGAAAGGATGCCGGGAAACAGCAGGCCGCGCGCCAGTTCCATTCCCGCGCCCGCGGCGATGAAAATCGCAGGCAATTCCAGAACGCCGTGCGGCGCGACGAACTCCCAAAGCTGCATGGCCATGCCCGCACGGGCTGTAGCCACGGCCAGCACACCCATCAGCAGGCCGTTGGTGATCAGCATCACCACCGTGCCCACCCCCGCCGTGATGCCCGCGGCGAACATCATGAATCCGACGGTTAAATTGTTCGTCATGATGCCGGAGGCGGCAATGGGCTTGACGGCCAGAATGGAATGCGTCCACATTTCGCGTTTCTCGATGGTTTCGATCATCTGCGGTCCCAGAACCTGGTGTGCAAATCCGGGATCGCGCAGCGTCACCACGGCTCCCGCAATTCCGCTGGCGGCGAAGATCAGAGCGGCGACCAAGACGAGAGGAAACGTTTCGCGAAAAATGCGAGGATATGTGTTCAGGTAAAAATCGGCGATGCGGCTCCATCGCGGGCGCTTGCCCATGTAAATTGAATTGTGTGCGCGCGCCAAGAGCTGATTCAGATAGGACGCCAGCGGACGGCTCGTGATATCCTCGCGAACCGTCGCCAGGTCCGAAGCCGTCTGGCGGTACAATAGGCCCAGGTCCTGCAGTTCGTCGTGCGAAAGCGCGCCCACGCCGCGGCGGCCCGAACGGCTCACGAGCTGCTCCAGGCGCTGCCATTGCGGTTTACGTTTCGCAAGCCATCGAGTGGAGATCAACGGTGTCCTCGAACCCTACAGATCCAGCCGCCTTCGACTCCGCCGGTGGCGAAAAGCTTATCATTGAAACACCCGAACAGACCTCCATTGAATTTCCACTGGCCGGAATTGGCAGCCGCTTTCTCGCCCTTTTGATCGATTCGCTGATTCAGGGCGCGGTCGTGGTTGTTCTCATTTTGCTTTACGTTGGAATTGACTTCAGTTTCGGCGTCGCCGGGGTTAACCGGTCCTCGACCGCTGCGGTCTGGCTCGTGTCCGTTCTCATTCTCATCTTCTTTTTGCTGATTTACGGATACTTCATCCTCTTCGAGACGATCTGGAATGGCCAGACGCCCGGCAAACGCCTGATGCGCATTCGAGTGATCAAGGACTCCGGCCAACCCATCACCGCCGTCGATGCGGTCGCCCGAAATCTGCTTCGCCTCATCGATCAGCTGCCGTTTGCGTACGGCATCGGCGTGCTGTGCGCATGGATCAACCCGCAGAGCAAGCGCCTGGGGGATATCGTCGCCGGCACCGTCGTGGTTCACGAGAAGGCGTTCGAAGCCAGCTCCGCGCAATGGGATACATCGGCGCAGCCCGCGGCGCATGCCTACGGCGCCAGTCGCCTGACGCCCGAGGAATTTGCGCTCGTCGAAACTTATCTCAGCAGGCGCAGTTCTCTCGATCCCGCCGTCCGGTACGAAATGGCCGACGGAATCGTTCGGCGCATCGCTTCTAAACTTTCACTTCCGCCTGATCCCCCTTCCAACGACAGGCTGCTCGAAGAACTTGTGCAGGAGCGGCGGTCAACGGCCGGGTATCTTTGAGGGTTGGCGGCCGACTCTTTCGCGTCGGTATTCCACCGTCATTACAAGGGCGGCGAGAAATTCCTTTGCGAATCATTCAGGCAAACCATGAGCAATCTCGCGGCCGCCGAGGCAACTGGAAAATAACGGTATTTTGGATTCTTGAGTTGAAACATAGATAATGAAAAGCCAATGGCGACCCCCAACCAGCAACGAGACACTGTCTTCGAGCCCGTGATGCGGCGAATTCCCGAAGGATGGTTTTTCATGGGCGACGCCGGGGGTCGCGATGACGAGAAACCCGTCCATCGCGTTTGGGTCAACGCCTTCGAACTCGCCGCGTTTCAAACTACAAACCAGGAATACGCGCGCTTCCTGGAAGCCACGAGCCATCCAAAACCATTGTCCTGGGGAGAACCTGAATTCAGTGATCCCCGGCAGCCTGTCGTCGGAGCCTCCTGGCATGACGCCGTCGCGTATTGCAATTGGCTGAGCCGCACGCTGGGAAAACACTTTCGTTTGCCGACCGAAGCGGAATGGGAACGCGCCGCGCGCGGAGGCGTCGAGAACGCGCCGTATCCATGGGGAAACTGCCCGCCCGAACAGCTCCCCGATTACCGCAACCGCTGGAAATCGGGACCCGAGCCCGTCGGTTTGTATTCCCCGAATGCCTACGGCCTCTACAACCTCGGCGACAACGTGCATGAATGGTGCGCGGACTGGTACGGCGCCTCGTATTACACGGTCTCCCCCGAACGAAACCCGCAAGGCCCTGCCTCCGGAACTCGCCGCGCGTCACGCGGCGGATCCTGGAGGCACCACATCAGAGTCACTCGCACCGCGGCGCGTTCCAGCATTCCTCCGGAATTCCGATATGCCGACTACGGATTTCGAGTGGCGGCAAGTTTATAGGCGCGATTGAAATTTTATTTCAGGCGTGAAAGAAAATCTTGCGCCAACCCCTTGCGATGCTGAGAAAGATGGTTATTGAAAACCTGTTGTAAAGCCGTATATGTTGATCGTGCGCTTCCGGCAAGGGCGGGGAAACTCTGGCCTGTTGCTGTAGTGCGCAACGATAGTGCGTTGTCTGAGTGTTTGACACCGAATTGGTCTTCTCCCTATGAAGCGATTCATTTTGATTCTTGCGGTAGTAGCTGGAGGGGTCGTTCTCGGCTTCGTTTACTTTCGTGCCGGCAAGGCTCCCCCTCAACTAGAAACAGGAAAGCCGGCCATGGCCGCGACGATTTATCCCCTGTACGATATAGCGCGTAATGTCGCAGGAGATGCCGGCGCGGTGAAGGTCATCGTACCCCCAGGCGCTTCCCCTCACTTGTTTGAATTCTCTCCCAGACAACTCCAGGCGTTGCAGAATGTAAGAGCGGTTCTTGCGATTGGCCACGGGCTCGATAATTGGGCGACGCAGGTCACAAACGTTGTCAAAGGCACCCGCGTCATCACGGTCGATCAGGGAATAGACCTTCGCACGTTTGAGGACGGAACGACAGACCCTCATTATTGGCTTCACTTTGGCAATGCACGGAAGATTACGGACAATATTGCAAAGGCATTCATCGAGATCGATCCTGCGCACGCGGATGTGTATCGAGCGAATGCGCGGGCCTACGAAGGGAAGCTTGCGGAAAAGGAACGCGAGTTGAAGAGACTTTTTGCTCCGATGCAGGGCATGTCTATCCTGACTTTCCATGATGCCTGGTTTTACTTTGCGGAGAATTTTGGCCTGACCATCGCGGGAACCTTTGAGGGTGCAGCCGGAGAGGAGCCCACGCCCCGATACCTGGCCGAACTTCAGCGGAAAATAAAAAACGACCACATCCGCATCATTTTTATTGAGCCTCAGCTTTCGACGGGCGTCCTCGAAGGTTTCGCGAAGGACAACAACGTAGCCGTTGCGCAATTGGATCCGCTCGGAGGAGTGGAGGGGCGAACTTCGTATCTCGAACTGATGCAATTTAACGCCAACTCGATTCGGCAGGCACTTCAAAAACGAGGTCCTTAGACGATGCAGGACCAATACGCGGTTCAAGCAGAACAGTTGTGGCTTTCTTTCGGTTCAGATGAACCGGTTCTTCAAGATGTTTCCTTCTCCGTTCCACAGGGGAGCATTACGGCCATCATCGGGCCAAACGGCTCCGGAAAAACCACGCTACTTAAGGTACTACTGGGCTTTCTCTCTCCCCAGAAGGGGAAGGTGTGGGTTATGGGAAAGACCCCGAAGCAGGCGCGGGCAGAGGTGGCTTATGTGCCCCAACGTTTTACCTTTGACAAAAGCTTTCCGATCACAGTCCTGGAGTTTCTGCAGTTATCCCATCCTCACTGCCCCAAAGAGAAAATCACACAATACCTGGGCCACCTGAGTATTGCGGGAACGCTTCAGATGAAACTGGGATCGCTCTCTGGAGGTCAACTGCAGCGCGTGTTGATTGAACGTTCCATGCTGGGAGATCCGAAAGTGCTCTTCCTGGACGAACCCGCAGCCGGCATCGATATCTCCGGGGCGCAAACCTTCTACGAGCTTGTCTTACACCTGCATCGGGAACACGGAAGCACGGTTGTGATGGTGTCCCATGAACTGGACGTTGTCGCCAACTATGCAGACCTTGTGCTGTGCTTGAATCGCAAGCTGGTATGTCAAGGAAGGCCACAGCAGGTGTTGACCCCGGACACCCTGAAAGAGCTTTACGGGAAAGAAGCCACAATTTATCAGCATAACCATCATAAGGAATAAGAAAGGAATGGTTTGCGATGTTTGATCTCCCGTTTATGCAGAGAGCACTGATGGCAGGTGTCGCGCTGGGACTCATCCTTCCATTTCTTGGGGTTTTCGTGACGCTTCGCCGGATGTCCTTTTTTGGAGACGGCGTTGCACATGCCACTTTAGCTGGAGTAGCCATTGGCATTTTGGCCGGCTTCAGCCCGTTTCTGGCGGCATTGGGTATTGGGGTCTTGTTCGGGGCCGCTGTGTTCTTGTTGGAACGCAAGACGAACATCTCTTCGGATGCGCTGATCGGAGTTCTCTTCACCGGCGGTCTCGCTCTCGGGGTCATCCTGATCAGTCTGCAGCACGGCTATCAGCCCGAACTGTTGAGCTTTCTGTTTGGCAGTATCCTGTCGATCAGCTCGCAGGACCTTGTAATTATCTTAGTGTTTTCGGCTGTGATTATATTTTTTCTGCTGAAGCTGGTAAGGCAGTTCACTCTTCTGGCGCTCGACAAGGACACGGCCTGGCTCTATGGTGTACGTGTAGAACTGCTGGACTTCCTGTTCTACGTGCTGGTGTGCGTCACCATCGTGCTTGGTGTGAAGCTACTCGGCATTATTCTGGTCAGCGCGCTGTTGATCATCCCGCCAACCATTGCCAAAATGCTGGCCCCATCGTTCAAAACCCTGATCTTCGGAAGTATCGTCGCGGGCGAGGTGTTCATCGTAGTGGGGCTGATCGTTTCATATCTTTTCGATCTCCCCTCCGGGGCGACGATCATTCTTGTCGGAGTGGTTGCCTTTTTCCTTGTCGCGGCAACCCGCATGCTTCTTCCCAGCTGAGCAGGAATCTGCGAGACATTTGAGGGACCCAATCCGGCAACATCACAGTTGTGACCTGTATCACTGCCGATCTTCCCCCGCCGGAATGAATATTGTAACGGACATGGGATCACCACGGAGGTGGAGAATTATGAAGATTCTTCTGGCAATCGATGGTTCGAAATATGGTGAAGCGGCCGCTCAAGAGATCATTCGGCGGCCTTGGCCCTTGAACTCCGAAGTTCGCGTTCTCTCTGTCGCGCATCCCATTCCGTTTCTTCCGGATCCGTTGCTTGTACTTGCCGCTTCTCACTACGATTCAGTCGAGAACGAGCAGAAACGAGCTGCCCAGGATGTAACTCATGTGGCAGAGGACATTTCCAGGAAAGCACCCGGCCTGAAAGTAACGACCGAAGTCCTTGAAGGCTCTCCCAAAAAGATGATCGTCGAGGAAGCAGAACGCTGGGGTGCCGATTTGATTATGATGGGGTCACACGGATATGGCCCGACCACGCGCTTCCTTCTCGGATCCGTCGCACAGGCGGTGGCCCTTCATGCGCCTTGTTCTGTGGAAATTGTTCGCTGGCAACCACCGGCGGGTAACTAACGGAGTGTGCGAAAACAGTTGCGGATGATGCCAACCGCAGTTCACCCCCCGGGTGAAACTGTGCAAGCTAATTTGTACGTGCCACAGCGAGGCGGAGACTCCCGCCCTTCCAACTTGAAGCCTAGCTTCGCGGCATTTTCCCGCCAGAGCGAAATATCAAATAATGCTGTTTTTGGTTGGCCGTTCAGCCGCGGTTTTCCTATGACGGGCGCTACCGCCCCTCTCAACCAGCAGTTCGGTTAAATTTGCGTTCGTCCTCATACCGTCATGTCCAGGTCTCGGCCAACTTAGCGTTTACGTGGTTGTGAAAAAGAACGTGCGGCCCCTGTTGTTGCTTCGACAATTCGTCCTATCGACTGTCTGGCTGGTCTGAAGTCGGAATCTCCCTTCCTGCTTTCAATAACCGCCAGAAGTGTCCCTTCCATTCGCCCGTGGAGAACTAGCGAGAAAAGATTTCATTCGGATGGGCGGTCGCACCCTCATGTGGAGTCGAAAAGTAGACTTTTATAATCCCATTTGTGATATATATCACAATCAATATCGCCCGCAATAAACCTTACCTGATCCGCAATAACACTTGACACCCGATATGCACCTTCTCATACTGTGCCGTCCCTACTATATCTCCAGCGGTCATGGCCCAAATCTGCATACGAAAGGAATAAATCGCAATGTCAATTCTTAAGCATTGTTCAAGATTCCGTTCCACAAAGCATACCGCCGCGGTGCTCGGAGGCGCGGCGATGGCCATCGCACTCGGCGTGTTGTTGTCGGCGAATGTCGCAGCCGCAGCCACGTGTACAGTTGGGACCAGTCCTTACACGACAATCCAGGACGCGGTTAACGATCTGTCTTGTAACCCGATAAACGTACCGGCGGGGAGCTACACCGAGAGCGTGACAATTAATCGCTCCCTTACCCTTAACGGCGCGAATGCGGGAATTAATCCCAACACGGATACCCGCGTCGGTGAGTCAACAATAACCGGCAATCCCGCGATTTTAATCACTGCGTCCAATGTCTTTGTCGACGGATTTACGATTATGGGCCCGACAGGACAATCCAGCGGTTCCGGAATCATCACCAAGGTCGGGCCCAGCCCCGTCAACGGCAGTGGTGCTGTAATCGAAAATAATATTGTTACTGAAATTACCGGTCTGAGTACGACCGCGCAGGCGATTACTGTTTACAGAGGCCCCGACGGCGTGGTGATCGCCAATAATCTCATCGAGAACGTGTCAAGCCCCAAATCGGCGAAAGGCGTATTTATCGAGGACACCGCTTCGACCGATCCGAGCATCGGCGTGAGCGTCATGGACAACGTAATAACGAATGTGCATAGCGACAACAAGGGTGCGTATGGAGTGACCATCAACAACGGAAACGGAAGCACGCCGAATGCTTATCTGTTGATTAAGGACAACAGCATAAGCGATTTGACAAGCGACGGCGGCTGGGTACATGCGGTCGGGATTGAAGCGGATGCGCCTAACGCCATCGTTTCAGGGAATTCGTTCAGCGAACTAACCGCCCCGGGCGGAGATGTCGTGGCGGTTTGGTTCGAGGGCTCGGACCCCTCGTATGCCTCGTCGATGGTGAACCAGAACAACTTTAACTTCCCCAAGGGGACAAGCGTCTATGGGATCGCGGTCGGGTTCCTCAGCGGCGATTCGCTTGATGGCACTTGTAACTACTGGGGCAGCGAACACGGTCCTGCCGGCCAAGATCATGGAGAAGGAGCGCTGGTGAGTCCGCTGGTTACCTTCAGTCCGTGGCTGAAGCATGAGGCGCCGGATGGCCCCTGCGGGCCGAAACCAAAAAAACCGAAGAAAGAGAAGAAATAGAATTAGGAATTTAACCGTAGCCCGCTGCGCCTGCGCCGTTCATGCGCTGGCGTAGCGGGAGCGGTCCAGCGCCGCGATACCGCCCGGTCGCGTTCCTACGAAACACTGACTGTTTTTAGTTGATCGATGGATCTGTTGCTTTCTGCAGCGAGCCTCT
Organism: Terriglobia bacterium; assembly: GCA_963746945.1. GTDB lineage: Bacteria > Acidobacteriota > Terriglobia > Acidiferrales > UBA7541 > Palsa-360. The sequence continues at coordinate 959,481 of CAVVDG010000003.1, forward strand.
CAAGCCGCATGCGGTGCAGCGCGAAGAGTCCTAGTACGACTCCAAGAATCGGCGACACCATCGCCATGTTGAATCTTGTGGTTATCAGCGACAGCAGAAACGCTACCAAGAGACCCGTTTCGGCTATATCCGCCCGCCCTTCCCATGCCCTCATGCAGAACATGACCATGACCGGAGCGCTGAGCCCCCAGTTGTAAAACCAGGAGTACGGAGAAAGGCAGCAGGCAAAAAGCAGGTACATGATGGCAATTTCAAATTGCTGGCGTTTGGTTGAATTCTCGCCCGGCTTCAACTGGCTTAACCAGCCCGCATAGCAGAGGATCAGAGCGGACACCACTCGAACAAGCCAGGCGATTACACGCGAAGAGAAGACAGCATGAGCTCCACCCAAATACGTGTAGAAAATGTTTCCAAGGGATCTGTTTACATCGAAACCACCGGTTCCCAATTTTCCGCCCGACATGGCTGGGAGCTGGTGCAAAAAGTAGAGATTCAATGCGGCAGTTCCGTTGATGGCCCAAAGTCCCAGGCACAGGATGATGCCCCAAACGACCGAGCTGCGAATGCTCTTCCAGTCACGCCAGGCAAAGATAGGAATTAAGATTACGATCGGCTCCAACTTGACCGCGATGGCCAGCACAAACAGAAACGTGGCGATATTCTTGTGCCCATTCACATAAAGGCTGACTCCGACGGTCAGAAGAAACGCAAGCAGGATTGTAGCTTGTCCCCAATGAAAGGTATTCAGGATTGGACGATAAAGCAAAACAGCGGCGGTGACTAAGGCGGTTGAGCCGAAAAAATTCATATCGAGGATTCGAGTCAAAGCCGCGCTCAATATCACGATCATCAGAACGTTAAGCCCATACCATACAATCAACGCAGCGGAAGCCGGGAGTACGGATAGTGGGACCAGCAGATCTGCAAGTGTGGGCGGATAAACATAAAGGGTGATCCGGGATATTCCGTGGGCCTGTGCCGTCTGAGCCCAGACTGACGCTGGATCCGCGTATAAGTTCTGTGGATTCGTGTTCTGGTCAACTACGTCATAGATGTGCACGCTCATATTGCTGCGGACTAAACAAGCAGCTGTGTAGTACATTTCAAAATTGGTGCCGGTTTCAGAGGAGGGCCAGAACTTCGCGGTATATATTCCGAGCAGTAATGTGAATACCGCAACCACTGCCACGATTCGAAACTTTACGTTGCTTGCCATTGACATGCTCCGTCCTTCTCAGCCACCCGTAGCTTGCCGGATTTTCCATTTTGGCATCCCAGATTGGGATAAGTTTACATCCGGCCGTGGAAAAGACGCGGCGCACACTTTTACCTCGATGTTCAAAACGTGAATAACTCTCAGTGATATCGAGATACCGACACAGCGCCCCCAAAGCGTCGCACGGCCTGCCATAAACTTATTAAGTAACGCATACTCTATGACTTACGCCGCGGGTTCTGGGAGGAGTTGGTCTCTTGAAGCTCTAAATTATTGATTGAGAAGCTCGAAAAGCATCGTTTCTCCAGGCTCAAATCACATAACTTCACCGGTTCGCTGAGCATAAGGCGAAAGTTGCACCACTATTAGGCAGTTTGTGACTTTAGAGTTCTTGGTGCTACTGGGGTGTTAAACGATTTGCAAGCGAGGGAAAGAGGATGCAATGGCGTGCAAGCCGTATATCCTTTTGAGGGCCTTCGGTGCGTACTCTTGAAATTTCTTCATATCCTGAACGCGATTGTGAATCACAAAGTATGCCGACAAAACTTCCTCCTATTCTCGCCTTGCAGGGAAATCTAAATTGAACCGGAATTAACTTTTTTTGCCTTCCGGCGATTGAAAATATATACCCACTTGGGTGCAGTCGAGCACGTTTTTTCTCTTGACCGCTGCGAACGGCTGGATGATACCGCTACAATATGTCAACGCTGGGTGGCTGGTTTGGCCTTTCATAGCACCAGGCCCTTCATGTTCCTGAAAGGATCTGCAAGGTTAAAGTTCCGTCTTTGAGACCAGGGTTTCTGACAGGCTAGAAACGCACGACCATCCCACATGCCCCATCCGGCGTCCTAGGTCAACCGTGAGGAGTTGTGATTGCCTGCCCAGGGTATCCTCGCAAGGCGACATTCCGATAACGCGTTGCTCAGGCGTTGCATTGTGAATAGGACGACCGAGAATACGGTTCAACAAACGGAGACGAACTGTATACTAGGGGCCAATAATCGGTCACACTCAGAAGTGGGAAGGGAGTCAACTAATGTTAAGGAAAGCGGTGAAGGTTGCAAGCTGCCTGGTGTTCCTGGCGCTTCTTCTTATACTCAGTGGACCGAAGACCACCAGCTCCAGTCCGGAGAGTTGGGTCGATCTTGCCGTTCATAACTTTGGCGCACCCATAAATACGAAGTGGGACGAAGGCGAACTCTCATTCGCGGATGACGGCACAATGGTTTTTTGCAGCAGCCGCCAGGATCTGGCGGTAGCGCCTGGCGACCCCAAAGACCTCTACATCGCAACGTTCAACAAAGCGACCGGAACGTGGAATCAACCTGTAAACATGGGGCTGCCAGTGAATTCGGCACCCGCCACGAATGTCGATCCCTTAAGAAAAGGCGATGACAGAGAGCCATGGATTTCACATGATGGAAAAACCATCTATTTCAAATCGGACAGGCTTGCGACGAGCAATCCTCGCAATGTGAACGACATCTTTGTCACTCACAAGGTGAGTGGCGCATGGACCAAGCCGGAGTTGGTTCCCTACCCGATCAGCACGAACGATGGGAATGAGCACTGTCCAATGATGCTGCGAGACGCCAAAACCCTGTGTTTCGCCTCTCAGCGCGCAGGTGGTTACGGCAGTTATGATATTTGGTGTTCGCAGCAGGACGCGAATGGGAAGTGGCAGCAACCGGTCAATCAAGGCCCCAATATCAATACGTCGGGTACCGAATTCCATTTTATGCAGGACAAACAGGGCGTGGTGTACTTCACTTCATCGAGACCCGGCGGGCATGGCACTTTGGACATCTGGGCCTCCAAGCAGCTAGGGCCGAACAAGTGGACCTCGGCAGTGAACGTGGGTCCCCTAGTCAATGGTCCGGGCAAGAACCAATGTCCGGCGCTTTCTCCGGATGACGAAACTTTCTTCTGGTTTTCCAACTCCAGAACGAATAACAGCTTCGGCGACATTGATATTTATTGGACAAATAAAAAGAATATCGATCGCGTCGTTGGGAATCGGTGAGTCCTCTCCGAATTATTGTGCACCTACGTGGACGCCGCCGTGATCGTCCACGAGAGCAACGATCCCTTCTGAGACGAATTAGGGCGGTAGATGCTCAAGGGCCTTATTCTGCACGCCCTCACCGATAAGGAGTACGAGGGCGAGCGCAACCTGGTCATCATGCGCAGGCTCATCCTGACAGGCAATCGGAACGCGGCTGAGGAACTGTGCCGTGCCGGCAAACGCCTTCTCTGGAGCGACGAGAGCGCACGCGCCCTGCTCGCGAGTAGGTTTTTTGCGGGGGAAGGTATCCGAGTCGACTAAGAGGCGGCTTTACTTTTTTCCATAGGTCATCGAAGACGGTTTAGGGTAAACGTTTTTCTTTAAACTCCAGCTCAACCACGAGGGCAGGTGAATTGGACGCGGCAGCCTTTATCGAGGGTCCCAAAACATATCCGTTATCATCAACAATGATGAAACGGTCGTGGTCAATTCAGCCAGCCAGTCCGCTCCATGCGGCAAGTCCCTATCGAGGTCGCAAACACCTGAGCCTTGTGCCGCGTTCACGTACCATTTCTGCGCAATGGTCTTGTGGATGAAATCCGCCGCGCGTTGTGCGTGGGCAGCTGCGGCGAGCACGGCCTTGCTGCCGTTCTTTAGGACTTCCTGCCAGTTCGCGATATAGGACACATTTTTCGCGCGGATCGTCGCGTGATCTAGCCCTTCGCTGCGCCTGTGAAGACGGCGACATTCAGCTTCAACTCAAGATTGGACTAAGAATGTGGTGCCGGAGGAGAGAGTCGAATCCACACGGCCTTGCGACCAACGAATTTTGAGTCCGCCGCATCTGCCTTTCCGCCACTCCGGCATGCTTGGCAATCAGCAGTTACGTATCATAAGGGTAGCCTTCGGTTTTTTGCACGTCAGATCAATAGCGTTCTCTCTAGCAGGGGGGACGGGTATGTCAGTAATTAGGAAGCGCTATGTTGTCGCTGAAGTCGCGACCGGCAGCAAGATCGGCAACCCAGGGAATCGCCATAAGGTTGAAAATCTGATTGCGCAGGAACAGCCCGAACTTTGTCTTCGGCGCAAAAGCACTGGCAAAACGCAGCGCAGTCTTTTGTTTGGCGAGAACGAAAGGCGCGAAGAGATCCTGGTACCGGCTAAAAGCTCTAGCATAATCGCCGTTCGCGCGGTGCAGCTCGCCGGCGAGGATATACGCAGAAACCATAGCCAGTGCTGAGCCTTGTCCGCCCAGCAACGAGACGCAGAATGCCGCATCCCCGATCAATGTCGTCCGTCCCCGCGTCCACAACCCGTGCAGCGGGTCCATGTGTATCTGGCTCACGCGATCAAAATAGAGATCGTCGGCGGCGTCGAGCGCGTCGAGAATTACCGGACATTCCCACCCGCTCGCGCCGAACCGCTTGCGTAACAAAGCTTTTTGCGCCTGGATTTCCCTTGGTGTCGCCGCATCCGCATCCGCAAATATAAACATGAACATCGTGCGGTCACCGCGTAATGCAAACCGGCCCACCTGCTGTCCTACCTCCGTGTACATGATATAGACCAAATCGTCTCTGGGCCTGTAGCCGTCGGCGGCGAAAGCCGCGACTTTGTAGCCCAGGTATTTCTCAAACTGGTTTTCCGGGCCAAAGACGAGCTCGCGGATGCGGGAATGCAGGCCGTCCGCGCCGATGACAAAATCGAAATCTTGGGCTCCTCCTCCTTCGAAAGTGACGTGAACATTGTTTTCCGTTTGCTCGATGCGGGCGACGCTGTCGCCGAATATCGTCTCGACTTTGCCTTCGATCCTGCGGAAGATGGAAGCAGCAAGCTCTCCTCTCGGAAGGCTGACATAGCGGCCCTTTGCAATCCGTGAAAATGCGTCTACCGGGAACCTTGCTATTCGTTTGCCGTTGCGATTGACAGCCCTCACCTCGCGCGCCAAGTATCCCTGGCGCATGATCTCGGGAATCAGACCCATGCGGTCGGCAATATCGAAACCGGCACCCCAGAAGTCGATGACGTAGCCGCCGGTGCGCAGGCGTGGTGCGCTCTCTATGAGGGTGGGCTGGAATCCGTAGTGGGCCAGCCAGTAGGCGAGCGTCGGTCCGGCGATTCCCGCTCCTGAAATCAAAGCTCTCATCCGAGTAAATAGACCACACAGATCGCTGGGTGTCCAGACTCCGCGCCGTGTTTTTCAGGCGTGAATTTGCGCGTCAGTTTGCGGAGTCGGAACGCCTGACCGACTTGGGGTATTCGGTTGATTTTTGTTTTTTTCAGTAAGGGTTCCATGACGTAAATCGCGGCGGCGTCAAGATTGGTCTTGATGTGCGCCGCGTAATATTTCTCGATCTTCTCGACGCTGGTGCGGCAGTTCTTGGCTATCTGGTAGATGTCGGCCGCTTCCATTCGGCGCGGGCAGATGTGGCTGTGGCGTAGTCTGTAGGCCGTCCGGGGCCGTCTGTCGCGATCAACCCGGAGATTGCTTTCTTCCAAGATCGTCTTAAATTGCTCACGCTGCCATTTCGGAAAGTGCAAGTCCGTTGGTCCCGGAATGCGCCACGGCGCGGAGCCGTTCTGAGGGGCGTCGGGTGCACTCCCTTCCCTGCCCTTCGGTGATGCCAGGCTCCACCAAACGTTTCTACGCAATCTCTTCTAGTGTGAGTCTGCGGCGTACTTCCAACTGGAGTTGTCCACGGCCAGCATGGACTAGCCTCACGAATTCACAGCGCTCATCCAAGCGACGCCGCAACAAGATCAGCCGCGTTTCCAGATTATCCTTGATGTCCGGCAATCGCAGATCTGCGTCGAGCCGAATCTCCTTGTTTGTGAACGCCATTCTGCCGGTGCCGACGAACGCTTGTAGCAGTTTCCAGAGGAGCCGTCCGGGAATGCCCTTAATCAGATAGGCGTTATCGATGAAAATGCTGTCGTCAGATTTGTAGTGCTTCACCACCGAACTGCGCTTCGAGAGCGCTCCTTTGTGCCGCAGGACCACTTTACTTGGGGGCGGGAGAGTCCGCTTGATGTTGGAAATTGCCACGGCGAGATGCCGGGCGACGATCTGCAAGATGCGCTCGTCGGCCGCCAAGAACCGTCCTAGAGTTTGATCTTGCAAGCACAGTACGCCCTGCAGCTTCTCTCCGACTACAAGGGGCAAGATGAGTTGGCTTCGAACATTTGGCAAACCAGGTAGCGGGATCTCCCTTTCCAGCAGAGTTTTTTCACCGAGATGTTCGATAGCCGCTCGCACTGCTCGCGCCAGGATCATCTCTCGCGTCCAGTCCGTTGTCCGGACGGCGGAATGGCGCTCTGCCACCACGCCTAGCATCCCTTTGCCGATCACTACCTCGGAGCCCACTCCGGAGGGCTCGAATCCATGACTTGCGCCGGTGTAAAGATGCTTCCCTTCTTCATCGGGAAACATCACAAATGAGTGACTGTACCCGAAGAGCGAAGACACCGCTTCGAGTGCGGCGCTCAGCAGAGAATCCAGATCGCCACAAGCGGCCAGACGCTCGGTATAAGAATCAAGTTCCTGCAGATAGTCCGTCTTACGAGCAACCTCAATGTGGATCTCCGAGCTTGTGGGCCGACAATCGAGCACTTCGAATATGTCTACTCCGCGCAATTTGAAAACGTTGCTCATGCCGCTTTGGGAGGCAACAGCATCCAGCCGTATTTTCATCCTCTCGAACGACCGGCCTTCGGTCTCGGTGCGGACGTATCGCAAATCGAGGCGGTATTGCCGCGAGGTTTCTGGCGATACGACAACTACTTGGGCCCGAGGATTCTCCAGGATATTGGTCCGCGTCTTGTTGAAAAACTGATAGGAGAGGCCAACGTGGTGGTTATCAAGTACATGAACAATCGAGAGATATGTCAGGTTTGGCGTTCCACCCATGGAACAGGAGCAGATCGTCGAGGGGATGATTCCTTCAAAGCACGAGGCGATGCTTTCGAGAGGAACCGTCAGGGGCGAGGGTGCGCTCATAAGGGCGATCCGGCGTCCGGCCCGGGAGTTTGGTCAAAGATCTGCTCGGGAGCAAAGCGCAGCTTGACTAGAACCGCCGAGCTCTCAAGTTCCCTCCGCCAGAGGGTCTCGGTGCGTTGGCGTGAGAACCCGATGCGCTCATTCATACGGCCAAATGCTAGGCGATGCCTTTCCACTGCCGCTAGGTCGGCGCGGCTCGGGTCTGCTTTCTGGATGCATCGACCCTTCAGCTGAACCGTCTTATAGCTGGTGGGAAGACAGCAGCAGACCGTTATCTGCCCGCTGTCCGCGAGATTGTCGAGGGTTTTCCGGCTCGTGGCGAGCGGAGCACACAAGCTGATGCTCTTACGATCCTTAGAGACCTGCAGACCCCATACTCGCGTGATCTCCGGAACCAAGTCCACGTCGCGCGTGCCCACTACCGCAGATATGCCGCTTTCGAGGAAAGTCTTCAGTTCATCACTGATGAAAACAGAATTCTTGGCGCGTTTCACACCCTACTTTCTACACCAAATCGGCCTTGGCGGCGCCACTTTCTCCTAAGAACAATTTAGGAATCTCTTAGGAATCATTTAGGAACGCGGCCATTTGCGTTTCGGTATTGTTCGACCCGCAGTAAGAAATTCTCACACTTGAAGGGAGCCCATCATGGCAACGCGGGTCACAGTAAATATGAACGACGAAGAATCCTTCGCATTGGCTCGGGGAGCGCAGTTCCCCGGAGGAACCTCCAACGGCAGGCTCAAAGGAAAGATCGCGCTGATTACCGGCGGAACAACCGGTATCGGTTTTGCGACCGCGCAACTGTTTCAGAAAGAGGGCGCACAGGTGATCGTCACCGGGCACAATCCGAAGACGGTTGCAGAAGCGCAAAAGGCGCTGGGCCGAGACGTACTGGTCGTTGCGTCCGACGCAAGCAATCTAGCCGAGACAGAAGCCCTGATGAAGATCGTCGCGGAAAAATTCGGGCGGATCGACGTCCTGTTTGCCAACGCCGGCATCGTCCAGTTCGCTCCTGTCGAACAAGTCGATGAGGGCTTCTTTGATCGTAACTTCGACGTGAACGTCAAGGGCCTGTTTTTCACGGTCAAGGAGGCCCTCAGACTGCTATCCGACGGTGGTGCCGTGCTGCTGAACGCTTCGGTCGCTTCGCGCAAGGGCTTTGCGGGAGCGTCCATCTATTCGGCGACCAAGGCCGCCGTGCGTTCCTTCGGTCGTACTCTTGCCGCCGAACTTGCGCCCCGCCGGATACGCGTAGTCACGATCAGTCCGGGTCCTGTCGCCACTGCGCTTTTCAGCAAGTTGCAGATGCCGAAAGAAACGGTGGACGCCATCGCGGCGGGCTGGGCAGAGGGTGTGGCCCTCAAGCGGATCGGCCAGCCTGGGGAGATCGCAAACCTCGCGCTGTTCCTTGCTTCAGACGAGGCTTCGTTCATCACCGGCACGGAGGTGTTCGCCGACGGTGGCCTCGCCGAGTTGTGATCGCGAATTCCTAGGAGAAATGTGGCGATTTGTTTTTAGAACCATTTAGGAACACGACGAATCGCGTTTCGGTATCGTCCGGATGTTGCAGTAAAACTTCTCAAATCAAAAGGAGAACCATCATGGCAATGCAAATCGCGGTAAACACGAAAGTCGAAGAATCCGTAGCATTGGGCCAGGGACGGCAGTCCTTGGATCGGTCGGTCTGGTATAGCGGTTGGTTGATGACCTTCCTAGCCACAGCCGAAGAGACGCAGGGAAAGTTCGCATTGATTGAGGCGGTCGGTCGAAAGGGTAACGTTCCACCTCCGCATATGCATCATCGGGAAGAGGAAAGCTTCTACGTACTCGAAGGCGAGATGACCGTTTCGGTTGGTGACCGCACCATCAAGGCCACACCTGGCACATTGGTGGTCGTGCCACGCGACACCGTGCACTCTTTCGTGATCGAATCGGAACAGTTGCGGGTCCTCACCCTTCTCACTCCTGCCGGAATGGAAGGATGGTTCAAGGAATTCAGCGTCCCGGCTGCGGCCATGACGCTGCCGCCACCGGCGGAAATTCCGTACAGCGAGATACAAAAAATGTTGGCTGCGGCTCCGAAGTTCGGCATCGAGTTTGTCTTGCCAGAGAAATAGGACACGGAATTTTCCATAAGGAGAACATGATCGGGAAAGGTCTTCAACTATTCGATCATGGGGCATTCTCCATCGCGTGTTAATTCAGGCGGATGCGGCAAAAAGTGTGCCTTTTTTTTCTTCAGGGATAAGGAACAGAACAACTTTGGTGGGGCGGAGGGAGTCGTAGCCACACAGCCTTGCGGCCAGCGGATTTTCTTGCCTCTACGGCTTTCACCGCCCTATCCGAAGGACATCCATTAGGACGCTCCGTCAAGGTTTGGGGTCTAGACTATCCCTTCACCGTACCACGAACATCGGAGGGTAGTTGCTGCCCGTCTAGTCTCTAAACCTTCCCGAAGTGTCGCTTCGGGCTTGGCTCGGGATTGCCACGCCGGCTGCGCCAGCACCGGCAAATATGTGACTCAGGTTTCCCCCGAATTTGAGCAGTTCTGCATCGCCAGTTTCCCGGTGAGGGCTCGAATTTTGTCTGAGTCCGCCGCGTCTGCCATTCCGCCACGAAACCCAACGCAGAAGGAAAGAAATTCTGGTGCCGGAGGAGGGAGTCGAACCCACACGGCCTTGCGACCAACGGATTTTGAGTCCGCCGCGTCTGCCATTCCGCCACTCCGGCTCGGCATAGATTCTACACGACACACGGCGCTGGCCAAAGTCTTGCTCGCGAGTCGTGCACTGACTACACTTTGCATCTCGCGGCGCGGTCGACTAATCTTTACCTTTGTAGAGATAGAGACCCTGCGCGCAAACTCATGCCTAGCGACCCCCAAAGCTCAGTGGACGAAGCTGCGGAAACGGCGCCGGGAGGCGCTTCTGCGAATGGGTCTCCCGGACCGCCGGCAAAGTGGCGACTCGGGTTCTGGAGCCTGATCGGGACGCAATTTCAGGGCGCGTTCAACGATAACGCACTGAAATTCCTGGTCATCTATCTGATCGTCGAACGCAACTTCCCTGACGCGGAGCGCGACAAGTTCGTACTGCTGGTCGGCGCGCTGTTCGCCCTTCCCTTCATTTTCTTTTCTCTGGCCGGTGGATACCTGGCCGACCGCTACAGCAAGCGCGCGGTCACCATCGGCACAAAAATCTTTGAAATCGGCGTGATGATTTTCGCGCTAGTGTCGCTGGCCATGGCCAATCTTACGATGGAGTCGGTTTCCGTTTTCCTGATCAGCACGCAGGGCGCATTGTTCGGGCCGTCGAAATACGGCCTTCTCCCGGAATTGCTGCCGGAAAAGGAACTCTCCTGGGGAAACGGCGTGATCGAGCTCGGCACGTTTATCGCAGCCATCACGGCTACGATGGCGGCGGGATTTCTGGCGTTTTATTTTCGAGGCCGCCAGATATGGTCCGGCATGCTCCTGCTAGCGTTCACTCTGCTGGGCCTGGCCATGAGCTTCGGGATTTCGCGCCTGCCCGCGGCTGACCCCGCGCGAAAATTTCGCACCAATCCATTCTCCGATCTTGGAGGACAACTCCGCATCATCAGCCGCGATCGCGCGCTCGGGTGGGCCATAGCCGGCAACACCTATCTCTGGTTTCTGGCGGCGCTGCTGCAATTCGTGATCGTGGTGTACGGCCATGACGTGCTGCGCGTGGACGAAACGCAAATCAGCTATCTGCAGGCCGCCGTGGGCATCGGAATTGGACTAGGGAGCCTGGCGGCGGGTTATCTATCGGCCGGGAAGATTGAATGCCGGCTGGTTCCCCTGGGCGCGCTGGGCATGACGGCGTTCGGTTTTCTTGTTTCGCGGCATGGCCTGGCCATCTGGCCGGTACGCGTGGATCTGGGTTTGCTCGGCTTTTTCGGGGGGCTATATGCGGTCCCGCTCAACGCGCTCATTCAGCATCGTCCCAGGGCGGCGGAGAAAGGCGGCGTCATAGCCGCGGCAAACCTGTTTTCCTTCGTGGGCGTATTCCTCGCAGCGGGCATGTATTACGCGCTTTCCTCCGTCGCGCATCTTCCGCCAGGAAAATTATTTTTCGCCGCGGCCGTCATGTCGCTACTCGCCACTTTCTATGCGTTCTTCCTGCTGCCTGATTCACTGTAGCGCCTCGTACTCTCGATTTCAGGGACGGCCGGGTTGCGCAGGCTTCCTCGTGCGGATGCCTGCGCCACAAAAGCCGTTCTCCTAGAAAATGGAAAACTTCACGTGCAGGAATTTTTTCGGGTTCTTGCGGAAATCACCCGTCAGAAGGCGCAGGTCCCCGGCCAGGCCCGACATGTTGTCGTAAAATTTCGGGTCGCTGAAGAACTTCCCTACCGATGTCGCATTGGAATTCAGCTGCGCCGACGCTTTTGACAGATTTTCTCCCGCTTGGCGATACTGGTTGAACAGGGAGTCGTCCGTGGCAAGTTTTCCGAGCGTGCCCTTTCCGGCCCGCATGTCCTCGACGAATGAACTGCCGTCGTCCATCAGCCTTTTCGCGCTGTCGTGAATATCCGAATCGTATACGAGCTTGCCCAGCGTGCCCTGCTTGTTCTGGACGGCTTCGAGGACCGTATCCACGCGGCCGGCGACAGAGTTCACGCGATTGTACATTTCATCGCTGGTGACCAGTTGCCCCAGAGTTCCCTTTCCACTTTCGATGCCGGCCATCATTCGATCCAGGTTCCCCAGCGAATTGTTCAGATGCTCGTATGCCTCTTCATCCACCAAAAACTTGCCCAGCGACCCGTGCCCCTCGCGTATGCCCGTCAGGACTTCGCTGGCCTGCGCGGTGATCGCGTTCAGATTCGTGAGCAGGTCAGCGCTGCGCTCGACGACGGCCTTGAGGGCCTTCTCTTCGCGCCCTGGAATCGCGTCATCGTTCTGCAACACGCGCCCGACAAATCCCCGGTCAATATCCACGTAGCGATTCCCGAGCAGCCCTTCGGTGATCAGCGACGCCGCGGAGTCCGACCGGATATAATTCTGATAGGATTTCTGAATGCGCAAATCGACTCGAATGCTCTTGGTCTTATCCGCGGGGACGCCGGGCGACAGCTGGGCCATGCCGATTTTTTCCACGTTTCCAACTTCCACGCCATCCACTCGGACCGGCGCTCCCACCGTCAACCCGTCCACCTCGGGCAGGAACGTGTGCAGCCGGTATTTTGGTCCGAGAGCGCCCGCGCCCGTGACGTAAAAGATGACCACGACCAGCAATACGGTCGCGGCCAGGGCGAAAAGTCCAACGCGCAGTTCGGTCCAGGTCAATTGCTTGTGTTGGGCCATGAGTGGTCCTCCTTACGAATTAAAATTGCGCTTTCCAAAAGTTACAATAAAAATCGCCGCAGATACGCGTCTTCCGATTTCTCAATGTCGTGCGGGCTTCCTTCGAAATAGATCTTGCCCCCGCGCAACACCACGAAGTTTGTTTCCGGCGCGGCGCCATCGGAATTCATCTTCCCGGGAACGTGGACGACACGGCCCTGCCCGCCGTCAAAGCTGTAATTGGCCAGGCCGAAGGCGTCCTGCAACCGGTGCGTGGCCAGCAAAGACGTCACGCCCTGCGTGTCGCGCAACCGCAGAATCAGCGTGATGATCGTCTGAGCGGTCACCGGATCAAGTCCCGCGGTCGGTGAATCATAAAGGACGACCTGGGGGCGGCTGACAAGAGCGCGCGCGATGGAAACGCGCCGCCGCATGCCTCCGGAAAGTTCCGAAGGCACTTTTTCCATCGCGTCTTCCAGTTCCACGAACCGCAGCGACTCCCGCACGCGCGGCTCGATTTCTTCTTCGTCCACATGTTCCTCGCGCAGACAGTAGGCCACATTCTCGGCCACCGTAAGCGAATCGAAAAGGGCGCCCTCCTGAAACACGATTCCGATCTTCCTGCGAAAGCCGAGAAGTTCCTTCTCGGACATGCTTCCCAGGTCATGGCCGAGCATGCGCACCGTTCCGGAATCCGGCCGCAAGAGCCCGGCAGCCAGTTTGAGAATGAGGGTTTTTCCGGTTCCCGTTTCGCCGATCAGAACTTTCGTTTCTCTCGGCGCAACGGAAAACGAAATCCCGTCGAGCACGTTACCTTGGTCGAAACCGATGCATACGTTTTCGAAGGAAAGAATTGGTTCGCTGGCGGTGTCCGCGATCATCGTGGAAGGATGCGACAGCGCGGCCATCACGCCAGGGACGCTACCTTCCCGGGAATTATAGGCCGAGAAGCGCCGTGGCGAACGGAATTTGCGGAAAAAAACGAAGGGCTGAGCAGATTCCCGGAGGATGCGCGCCGGGTGCGCCAGCGCCTAGAAAACATGGCCCGCCAAGAACAGCATCAATTTTGTGAGGAAGAAATTCGTAATCAGGATGAACACCGAGGAGATCACCACCGCCTGCGTGGTGGCCCGGCCAACGCCCTGCGTGCCCCCTTTCACGTTCAGGCCCTGGTAACACCCGACGGTCGCGAGAATAAATCCGAAAACGATTGGTTTCGTAAGCCCCTGCATCAGGTCCGAAAACTCCAGGATATTGATGGCCCGCGTCCAGAACGCGACAGCGCCAAGCCGCAGCGTGAAGAAAGACACCATATACCCGCCGATCAGACCCAGAAAATCCGCCATGGCCGTGAGCAGCGGAAGCATCACAACTGTCGCGATCATGCGCGGGGTAACCAGCTTGCGGATCGGATCGGTTCCCATGGCGCGCATCGCGTCCACTTGCTCGGTTACCAGCATCGATCCCAATTCCGACGCTATCCCCGAAGCATTGCGCCCCGCAACCAGCAATCCGGTAATCGATGGACCCAATTCGCGCACCAGCGCCAGGGAAACCACATCGGCGGTGAGCGCCGTTTGCCCGAACCGTTCGAACTGCGCCGCGGTCTGCAGCACCATGACCGCTCCGATAAAAAATCCCGTCAGTAACACAATCGGCAGCGAACCCACACCGATGATATCCATTTGATCCAGGATGTCGGACATGTAATACGGCGGGCTAAACAGGTTGGCCACCGATCGCCCCGAAAGCAGCGTGTACTCCTGTAAATGCAGGATGCTTCGTTTCAGGCGGTCCATCAGGGCACCGAAGAGCGACATCTGGCTGGCTTCAAGTATGTTGGGATCGGTGGTTGCCATCGCTCGCCGGTGGGTGCCCCTTGTGCGCGGGTTCTTTCCCGGACAGCGTACTGGTCATAGCCGGAGACGTCAAGCATCGTGAACGCGAGAAAGCGATTCCGTATTGCTGACGACGGACCGCAGGTCTGCCCTCCCGGAAGGCGGGCAGCGTCTACATAGCCAGCTGCCAACCGTTGCTGAGGGTCTATGCTGTGTCCATTGCGTCCCCCACTCCCCGGAACGCACGAAAAAGATTTTACGCTTGCGCCATGACCAAATGCGTCTGCTATTTTTGGGGGTGAGCCGGTTTCATGGCTTTACGGGACGTGCAGGGTCCGATAGAATGCGAATCCTTCTATGTTCCGGTTCGTTACTGCGGGAGAGTCACACGGTCAGGCGCTGATCGCATGGGTGAGCGGCGTGCCTGCGGGTGTGCCCATTGATTTTGAGTTCCTGCAGGGCGAGCTGCACCGGCGGCAACTTGGCTATGGCCGCGGAGGCCGTCAGAAAATTGAGAAGGACCGCGTTGAGGCGCTGGCCGGAATCCGCCACGGGCAAACCATCGGCGCTCCCATCGCCCTGCGCATCGAGAACCGGGACTGGGCCAACTGGGAAAAAACCCTGCCCGTGGAAGATGCTCCGGGAAGCGAAGACGCGCGGCGCCCGCTGACCGCACCGCGTCCAGGTCATGCGGACCTGGCCGGCGCGATGAAGTTCAATTTTCACGATGCGCGGTACATCCTGGAGCGCGCTTCGGCGCGCGAGACCGCTGCGCGCGTGGCCGCAGGGGCCATCGCGAAATTGTATTTGAGACAGTTCGATTGCCACGTCCTCAGCCACGTCATCTCGGTCGGTAAAGCCGGACTCGGCCGCGCCGCGTCGTGGAGCGAAATTCAAGCCATCTGCGCGAACCTGGATTCCCCGCTGCGCTGCGTGGATCCCGCCGCGGAATTAAAAATGAAGGACGAAGTCGACCTCGTGCATCGCGCCGGAAACACCGTCGGAGGCATTTTCGAGGTTGTGGCGCACAACGTGATCACGGGACTGGGGTCTCACGCGCAGTGGGACGAAAAACTCGATGCGCGCCTGGCGCAGGCCGTGATGTCCATTCAGGCGGTAAAAGGCGTTGAGATTGGCGCGGGCATCCTGGCAGCCACTTCCTACGGCTCGGAAGTCATGGACGAAATCGGATACGACGAGGCGGCCGGACGTTTCACGCGGCCCACCAACCGTGCCGGAGGTTTGGAAGGCGGCATCACGAACGGCGAAGACGTCATCGTGCGCGGCTATTTGAAGCCGATATCGACGTTGCGCACGCCGCTCGGCACGGCTGACATGGTAACCAAGCAGGCCATCTCCGCCGCCTACGAGCGGTCGGACGTGTGCGTGGTTCCCGCCGGCGGGGTGGTCGGCGAAGCCATGGTATCGGTGGTGCTGGCGCAGGCCATGATTGAAAAATTCGGCGGCGACTCGCTCGGCGAAACGCGCCGGAATTTCGACGGCTACCGGAAACAGTTGAAAGAGTTTTGAAATCGCTCGCCTAGTCGAGTATACAAATAGCCAAAGGTCTTGACCGAATCCGTGTGAATCCGTGGTTTCAGGAGCCAAGGTGAATTGTTGAGATGATCTATCCAATTACAAAATACGGCGCGGCCGTGCTGGAATCTCCGACAAAGCCGGTGGAAAAATTCGATGAGGAACTCGCCAAGCTGTGCGAGGACATGTTTGAGTCCATGTATGCGGCCCAGGGCGTGGGACTGGCCGCCACGCAGATCGGCCTGTCGAAAAACCTCGCTGTGATCGACGTGAGCGTGGGGAAAAACCCGGAAGCCAGGTTAGTGCTAGCCAATCCCGAAATTATCAGCGTCGAAGGCGACCAGAGGGAAGAAGAAGGATGCCTGTCGTTGCCGGGATTTCGAGGGAACGTGCTGCGTCCGGCCTACGTCACGGTTCGCGCTCAGAACGTGAAGGGCGAATCTTACGAAATGCGCGGCGAAGGCCTGCTGGCGCGCGCCTTCTGCCACGAGATCGACCATTTGAACGGAATCCTTTTCATTCAATACCTCAGCATGCTCAAGAGAGACCTGATCAAGCGCCGGATCCGCAAATTGCGGAAGACCGGCGAGTGGTAAACCGAACTGCGCGGGTGGCCGTGATGCGCATCCTTTTTTGTGGCACGCCGGAATTCGCCGTACCCTCTCTGAAACGCCTAATCGCGCATCCGGACTTTTCGGTGGAAGCCGTGATCACGCAGCCGGACCGGCCGCGCGGCCGCGGCCGGCACGTCAGCAGTTCCCCCGTGAAAGAGGCGGCACTCGAAGCCGGCCTGCACGTCTACCAGCCCGAAACGATCAAATCGGAATCGTCGCAGGAGTTTTTGAAGCGCATCGCGCCCGACGCCGTGGTGATCATTGCGTACGGACAAATTATCCCCGCCCGTCTTTTGACAATTCCCCGCCTCGGCTGGATCAACCTGCACGCTTCCCTGCTTCCGCGCTATCGCGGGGCCGCGCCGATTCACTGGGCCATCGCAAACGGCGAGACCGTTACCGGACTCACCACGATGCAGATCGATGCGGGCATGGATACCGGACCCATCCTGCTGCAGCACGAACTGGCCATCGGACCGGACGAGACTTCGCTCGAGCTTTCCGCTCGACTCAGCGAAGCCGGCGCGGACCTGGTCATCGATTCCCTGTTAAAACTCCACCGTGGAGAAATCGTCCCGACGCCTCAGGATCCCGCAAACGCTTCCCATGCGCCCATCCTCAAAAAAGAGGACGGGCGGATCGATTGGAGGCTCACGGCCCGGCACATTTACGATCGCATGCGCGGCTTCACTCCCTGGCCGGGAGCGCACACCACGTTTCGCGGACAGGCGTGTCACGTGGCGGGACATCCGGAGCTTTCCGGCGCGGCGGGCAACCGCATCGAGCCGGGCGCAATCATTTCCTCCACAAAGGAAATGTACGTGGTGTGCGGCGAAGGAACGTGTCTGCGCCTGGATTCGGTACAACTGGAAGGCCGCAAACGAGTCTCCGCGCGGGAATTTGCAAACGGCGCGCGCCTCACCCCTGCGGACCGGTTCGTGTAGGTGCAACGGGCCGCACAGGTTTCTTTCTCCACCACAGGGCGCAACCACGTCCACCGTAGTGCGGCCCAACGTAGTGGGGTTAAACGATGAGCGTATCGGCGGCACGAAAAATTGCGTTCGATGTTCTCCTTCGCGTCGCCACGCAAGAGGCCTACGCCGAGGAAGCCCTGCGCGCCTCGCTCCCCGAAACCGTCAGCCATGAAGATGCCGGCTTGGCGACCGAGTTGACCCTGGGCGTCTTGCGATGGCAGCGCCTGCTCGATTTCCTGATCGACCGGCAACTGTCGAAACAGAACAAGACGCTCGATCCACAGGTGCGTATCGCGCTTCGCCTTGGCGTCTACCAGCTTTACTTTCTCGAACGTGTGCCCGCGCGCGCCGCCGTTCATGAGTCCGTGGAACTGGTCAAGATGGCCAGGAAGCGTTCCGCGGCTTCTCTGGTGAACGCCGTGCTTCGCAAAGCCGTCCGGGAAACGGCCCCAGGACACATTTCCAGCGAACGCGTCGCTGCGATGCTTCCCAAGGACCTCACCGTCGCAGAACTTTTGGGGATTCAGTACTCGCATCCCGCATGGCTGGTCGAGCGTTGGCTGCGCTCATTCGGGCAGGAACGCGCCACAGCCCTGCTTGCGGCGAACAACCGTATCCCCGCGCTCGCCGGGTACATCATCGCTCCCCAACATAGCGAGGAAATCTTGTCGTCATTGCAAAAAGCGGGATGCAGCGTCAGGCCGGGACACCTGCTGAAAGACTCTTTGACACTGGAAGGAGGAAATCCCGCCGCCAGTGAAGCCGCGCGGCGCGGTTGGCTGGCGATTCAGGATGAAGCTTCCCAGGCGGTTGCGCGAATGGTGGGGGTCGACCCGGGAAACTCCGTCCTCGATCTGTGCGCCGCGCCGGGAGGAAAAACCTTAAAACTCGCGCTGGATGCCGGTCCGCAGGGTCATGTGATCGCGACAGACCTGCACGCGCACCGTATTCGCGCCATGGCGGAACGTTTGGAACGCGCGGGCATTCGAAACGTGGAGACGCTCACACTCGACGCCGCGACCCCCTTGCCCTTCCAGCAGCGGTTCGATCGCATCCTGGTCGATGCGCCCTGCTCGGGAACCGGCACGCTTGCGCGACACCCCGAAATTCGATGGCGCCTGCGCCCGGAAGACCTTCAGAACCTGCACGAACGGCAAACCCTCTTGCTCCAAAACGCGCTCCCGCATCTCGCGCCGGGTGGACGCCTGTTGTATTCCACCTGTTCGCTTGAGCCGGAGGAAAACGAGCGCGTGGTGAGCGAGGTCCTCGGCGGCGCCGGAAATGTTTTTCAGGTTGTCAGCGCTCGAAAAACAATTGAGCGTTTTCTCAACGAAGCCGTGCACCCGGAAAATATCGTCGGCGAGGATGGTTTTTTCCGAACGTTCCCTCCCGAACACCGGACCGACGGATTTTTCGCCGCGGTCTTTGAGCGCGCGGCCTGAGCCAACGCGTGACCCAACACTCTGGCGTGTGTCCCGGGCTTTGTAGTTGAACTTTGGGTGCCCTGCCCTTCGCTGTCGGAAGGGCGGGGCTTTTGACGTGATCTTCTAGAGCGAGACCGGCCACGAGACACCAAAACTCCAAACAGAAACTCCCGCCCTTGAAAAGGGTCAAGGACGAGACCCCCAAACACCAGCACTTTAACTAACAGGTGATTTTCGACGATGATATTATTCGCGGCAAAGCAATTTAGGACACTCAAAGCCCGGGCCAATTTTTCAACTGAACATGATGAAATGAAGATGCCCCCGTCCGTAAATCCGAATGAGTTTGTGGGCCATGGAATTAAAAAGCAGAACTCAGACCCTTCGAAAAGCGCAAAGGGTCTGCCACCCGGAAAAGCCAAACCAGTCACTCTGCGTTGACGTGCTGGAGTGGTATCATCCAACAGAACTCGTTCGTCAACAAGAAAATGACCCGAAGGGTGCGCCACCCGCCATGGCCGGGACACAAGAGTTGTTGATGTAATTGGCCATGCAGCGGGTGCGGCGTCGTGTATTGCAAATGTGGCAGCTCATCCTACTGAAAAGTAGACAGAGTATATACTGAGGTTCTTATGGATGATTCCCATGAAAGTCGACGCACAGGATCAAGGTTTACGTCAATCTTGATGTTTCTAATACACCAATTCGTCAGCACAATTGGGATCGCAATGACAGCAGGCGTATTAACCAGTTTTGTCTTTAACTTCCCTCGGCTGTGGAGCCATTTTTATTCCCCCAGCCGTTTGCACTGGGTCTTGACCGGGACGCCATACTTTCCTGTGCAAGTGGTGACAGCAACGCTGTTGGGATGGCTGGTCAGTCGACAGCTACGGCACCGATCAATGCTCTGGGTTTGGGTTCTTCCTTTTGGAATACTGTGTTGGGCGTTCGTTGCCTTACCTACAATTACAGCACTTTCATTTCAAGCTCGGCTGTCACATTTTTTTGGGTGGGGTTGTTTGCCTGAGAATCACTGTGCGGATCAAGCATCGGTCACAGCCCCCTTTTACACGGCGTTAGCTTATTCCCTCGGAGCGTGGTCGGGAAGAAAGCAGCAGAATGACGATCGTTTAGCGAACCAACGACTTTTCTGGGTTAACTTGACCATTGGATTTTTGGTTCTCACCGCTACTGTACTGGACCTCGGAATTTCATTGATGCAAGCATGGAGGTGGACTGTTCTGCCACTGGAAGGGATACCCGCCGCGGTAGGAGTGTGCCTGATCATTTTTGCATTTCGAATCAGGGGACGGAATCGTAAATCCGTGATAGAAACCTCAGCCGCGCGATAGCGAGGGATGGGCGGGCGGGTGGCCCAGGCTTTGATTTGGAATTTTGGGTGCCCCGGCCTTCGGTTTTGGAAGGCTGGGGTTTTTGACGTTCGTCGTCGATCAATTCAGCGGCGGCAGGTGTGGCGGCGACGATCGCGCGGGTCCGCAGCCGCCGGTCTACACACCGCCACAGGTGGGCACAGATCCAAATCGATCCACGGACGGATTTGGCTGCCCCTACGGCAGCGGCTCTTGCGGCGGGATGATCTATGGGTTCACAGCTGGTGGAATGACCTTTAAGAGTTACAAAGACTTCTTGAATTGGCTTCAACAAGTTCTGTTGTATTTAAAGACTCATCTAGTTTTCATATCGGTAAATGAGATAGCCGCTGGACAGATCACCCTCCAATATTCGACTAAAACAATCTGTTCTAATGTGGGCCTTGGGGCCTCTGTCCCTCCGACAAAGGCAGTTACCGTTGGTGTCTACAACAACGGCAATATGGAAAATTGGACTGACGTGTTGAGTGGATGGGGCTACTCTTTTGGAGCAAATTTGGGACCAGGATATGCGATGAGCACAAATAAATCCGGAACGATTGGCGGGCCAACGGTCAGTGGTGTCGGCGTTTCTGGTTCGTACACTTATGGCGCTTGCGGTAAACTTCCATGACGGAAATTAACCGATGCTGATTCTCGTGCTGATGCTGGTAATCGGGTCGTTCGCTGCGATTTGGGGATTTCTAATGTGCTTCCTACCTGCGCAGTGGGACAGACTTACGGAAGCGATTAGCTTCGCTCCGCATTGGACTCAACCGAGCACTAAACGCCTAAACCCGGCTACATGGTTCGTTAATCGGATCGCTGGCTTGGCGATCTTTGGCGTTGGTTCCTGGTTTACTTATTTTGCTGTTTCAGAGATTTATCTTGTTCTGATGCGACACGAGGCGATTACTCCGGTTGCTCCAATTAGTAGGACAACTACTAGGCAACCGATGCCTATGGCAATCGTTGCGCTCTCCGCATTTGTTACTGCGGCGGGGGTTCTTATGGCACTTTTTCCGGCGCAAGCGATCACCATTCTAGAACGAGTGTGGCCCTCAGGGCGGTCAGTGAAACCATCGCCTGCTCCGAAAGTTAAGTTGTTTGTAAGGCTGTGCGGCATATTCTTTGCCTTTCTTGCGATGATGTCCCTGATACGTTATATAGGAGGCTGAGGCTGCGTGCGTCAGCCTCTGAATTTTCGGGTGCCCGAGCCGAAAGGAGGCAACCACCCATGGCATTCTTCTACGAAATCCGCAGCACCACCGACACCGTCCTCAAGCGAGACGGCGGCTTCACTTCGCAGGATGCAGCGAAGATGGCAGCGCGCGGGTGGCTCAGCCTTTGAACTTTCGGGTGGCCGATCCTTCGCGGTTTATCGAAGGGTCGGAGGGTTTGGTTCTTCCTTCTTTTAGCCTCAACAGAATGGACAGGGTCAACGCGGATCAAGCTGTGTTTTGGGTTCGAGTAGAATGAAAAAACTGCTCCAGGGCCAGTCCTTAATGCGTTTATTGGCCATGGAAGCTAGAGAGCACCAAATGCCCGACCCTTCAAAAACCGAAAGGGTCGGCCACCCGGAAAACCTAAACCATTCCCTCAGCGATGACGTACCGCAGTGGTATCATCCAACCGTGAGCGCATGTCGAGAGGAAAAATCACGAAAGGGTTGGCCACCCGCCAACTGAAAATTGTCTACCCTGACTCCGTACATGGCACTTGCTATTTACCCAATAGCCTGTTTATTGGGCTTCGCCAACCTAATTGACTTCATGTGGAATTTCAATCTGAGTAGGCAAGGGCGTCCGTTTGAGCCAATGCCACCTGAAATGCAGGACAGAATGGAGGCTGTCAACCGCTACCTTAACTTTCTTGTGGATGTACTCACAGTGGGTCTTATTGTGGTGCTGCTCCACAAGATCTCACTCGGCACCGCACGCATTGGCCTCCACTTGAATAACTGGAGGTATGATGCTCTCATCGGCTTAACAGCGGGGATTCTGCTCATTGTAGTACAGCGATTAATGCTCGGGCTAGTGCCTATCGACCCTCAGCACTCCTTCACCTCCCGCGTCAGAAAAGGGTCACCTTTGCTTTGGGTGTCCATTTTCATCACGGGGGGATTCTCGGAGGAGCTGTGGGTTGCGGTCTGTCTTGTTCTTCTTAAGGCGACTGGTCATTCCGTGGCTGTTTCAGTTGCAATGACAGTGGTGGTTTTTGGGGCGATGCATTACGCATACGGCTTTGGTGGCACCGTCGCAGTAGCCACGAACGAAGCCATTTCAGCCTTACTTTTTCTGCACTACGGGTCATTGGTCGTGACGGTATTGTTTCACTTTATTGGCAACATGGGGAGCCTCTACTGGAACCGATACTGGCGTCGTTGAATTCACCGGATACGCCATCCCTTGGACTTTCTTATAACCCGAGCCGAAAGGAGCGCCCGCCAATGGCGTTCTTCTACGAAATCCGCAGCGCCGATAACACCTTGCTGAAGCGCGATGGCGGCTTTGCTTCGCAGGATGCAGCGAAGATGGCGGCGCGTGAGGATGCCAGGGCGGGTGGCTCAGCCTTTGAACTTTCGGGTGGCCGATCCTTCGCGGTTTATCGAAGGGTCGGAGGGTTTGGTTCTTCCTTCTTTTAGCCTCAACAGAATGGACAGGGTCAACGCGGGTCAAGCTGTGTTTTGGGTTCGAGTAGAATGAAAAAACTGCTCCAGGGCCAGTCCTTAATGCGTTTATTGGCCATGGAAGCTAGAGAGCACCAAATGCCCGACCCTTCAAAAACCGAAAGGGTCGGCCACCCGGAAAACCTAAACCATTCCCTCAGCGATGACGTACCGCAGTGGTATCATCCAACCGTGAGCGCACGTCAAGAGGAAAAATCACGAAAGGGTTGGCCACCCGCCCGGAAAACCTAAACCATTCCCTCAGCGATGACGTACCGCAGTGGTATCATCCAACCGTGAGCGCACGTCAAGAGGAAAAATCACGAAAGGGTTGGCCACCCGCCTGCATGAGAGGAAAACTATTGCAGCAGTGGGAGCCGAACGCCAATCCGGCGGACGTGATCATCAGGTATGGGCTCATTGACCACATACGCGATGCCATTGCCTGTCGGGAGGGGCAGTAGCGATGAAGGCCCCCCGTTTTTTCATTGTTGTAGCAGAGGCCGCACTTATTCTCACAACCCTGTGGTTTGCTCTTGTGCTTATTTCAATGGCCGTTGGCATAGATCCTGACCGCGCTCCACCGATCCGTACCGATATACTCGGGGGAGTCACTTTTCTCCTGACTATTGGAGCCACAACTTGGTGGTTTTTTCGGAGACTTCGTTCACATTGGGCTAAACGAGAAGCGAAGGCTGCGGCGATCGCGTTTGGCATTTTTGCCCCCCTATCGTTTATCGTTGCTACGTTCCTGTCGCCAATCACGGGTGGCTACACCGAGGGGCTTGTAGGACGAAGGTTCTTCGGCCTCGTCGGCGCGTTCCTTGGGGTGGCTGTGATAACTGCGCTGTTGAGCTTCATCGCGTGTTCCTTGGTCCTGTGGATCACGCGCCGGATCGTAAGCCTTGAGCAGCATGATTCGCCCTAGGGCCACGTCCCCACGGGCCTTGGCTCTGGCGGGTGGCTCAGCCTTTGAACTTTCGGGTGGCCGATCCTTCGCGGTTTATCGAAGGGTCGGAGGGTTTGGTTCTTCCTTCTTTTAGCCTCAACAGAATGGACAGGGTCAACGCGGATCAAGCTGTGTTTTGGGTTCGAGTAGAATGAAAAAACTGCTCCAGGGCCAGTCCTTAATGAGTTTATTGGCCATGGAAGCTAGAGAGCACCAAATGCCCGACCCTTCAAAAACCGAAAGGGTCGGCCACCCGGAAAACCTAAACCATTCCCTCAGCGATGACGTGCCGCAGTGGTATCATCCAACCGTGAGCGCATGTCAAGAGGAAAAATCACGGAAGGGTTGGCCACCCGCCTAGCGTCCCAGCGGATAAGTCCAGCGGTCCAAGCCAAGCGTATCCGTCAGATACTGGCCAAAAATTTTTGTCGGGGCGAGGGATCAACTTGATCACAAACTGGTGGAACCGTAGAGTGTGTGTCGCACAAACTCCAATAGCGAATTTAGCGCAATGAAAGAGATGATGATATCTGCCGATGCCCCTCAGGCGGGAGAGCGATTCAGTCCCCCTGTGACGTCAACGAAATTGGTTTACGCTGTTCTTTTTCTGATCGTTACGAGCGGCTTGTTTTATTTTCTACTGGCAGACTACAGTATACATCTCATGACCAGAAGCCAGTTCACACTGGCGCGGACGATAAACGAATACTCGCCTCCTGTAGAGTTCCTTTTCTTTTCCGTGCAACTGTTGACCATACTGATCTTTCTTCGTCCCATCGGGATGATGTTTGACTTGCGTGCAATGTGGCATCCAACCCGGTCGATGTATAAAAATATCTGTCTTGGCGTGTGTGCTGGAGTGGTGACATTGTTGATAATAGCTCCGATTATCATCAATCACCCGTCTGGAATTGTTGTATTCATCGCCGATCACATATTGACCTGGGGAGGGCTTGGATTTGTACTACTACTTCTGTTCCTAGTTCCGTTTTTGGAATCAGTTTTTTACCAAGGGATTTTGCTGCGGCAACTTCTGGGTAGTATTTCTGTGCCATCTGCTCTGATTGTATCGACCTTGATATTTATGGTTTCCTGGCCCACGTTCAACATGTTTGCTGGCGCAGCTCTCGGTTTGGTTATAGGGATCGTGTTTTGGCGAACCAAGAGCGTTCTTGCTTGCGCTGTTGCCAACACGTCTTTTACTGTGGGCCTCATCATATTTCAGTTGTGGCTATTGCCTTAGGTGGGTGCGGCAGCCATTTGAATTCGGGCTGGTCCGAGCCGAAAGCAGCAACTCCGTGGCATTCTTCTACGAAATCCGCAGCGCCGATAACACCGTGCTGAAGCGCGACGGCGGCTTTGCTTCGCAGGATGCAGCGAAGATGGCGGCGCGTGAGGATGCCAAGAAGATGAAGCATGCTGCTCGACAGGCTGGACCGGATGTTGGACGGATACTCATAGGGCAGAATAGGGAAGCGGCGACGCGTCCGATTTAATTAGTGGCACTCTATAGATTTGGTAGCTGAAAACCGAGACCGATGCGCTCTGCCTCATCGCGCCTGAACTCCACATCATCAGCCACACGGCTATAGCGATCCGGAGCACGTAAAAAATCAGCGCATCCAATCAGAACTGCGCCACCGATGGTACTATTGCCAAGAATCAATCCTTGAGATAGCCTGTTTAGCGTATCAAGAGTGGGCGGATTTATCGCCCCAGCAACCGAGCCGACAAACGGCCACGGTGCTAACCTTCGAAACGAAGGGATACGGTCTGTAGGGGCAAAAACCACCTTAGTCCTCTCCCAAACTTTCGAAGGCATCTTCTCTTAACTGGAGGAAAGATGTCTTCACACAACGATTCGTTCGTAGCATCCGGCAGCAGTCCGACTTTCGATTTCGAAATCCGCTCCGACACTTTTCCTGCCACAGTATTTCTCCTGACGCCACTCACCTCGGCTGCTCACGATTGGATTGATAAACATCTTCCGCCAGATTGCCTCAGATGGAGCGGTGATGTCGTTGTGGAGCATCGTTACATCAACGAAATCATTCACGGAATTGTGCGAGACAAACTGCGTGTCGCTGAGTTCTTCCCCGGCAGGCGGGTGGGCCAGTCTTTGAACTTCCGGGCGGCCGAGCCCTCGCGGTTTTCGAGGGTCGGATTTTTTTGTATATTCCACTTGAGGATTTGGACCAATTTTCAACATTGCACGACCTTCCCGGCTTGGGCGGGAGGCCCGGTTGATTTTGTGGCGGCTTTTCCGCCCAATTGAGATGACACAGGAGAGGATCAAATGACAGAAGCCAAGCAGGGTCTTCCGTTGCAACGAACGCTTGAGGAACTCAAGGTCGAGGTTCAGGCCCGCGCCGATCGCAATGGCTATCCTCTGATCGGCATCAAACCCGAGGACGCTCGCGAAGCCCTCGGGAAACTGACAAGCCTCGATCGGGACGAATGGGCGGCTGCCTGGAGCGCCATTGGCGACCGCTACGCCGCCCAAGCCGAATCCTTCGCTGCGACCGATCGCAAGCGTGCGGACGCCGCCTATCTGCAGGCCTGGCGCCTCTATTCCTTCGGGCGCTGGCCGGCGCCGAATTCACCGGGCAAGCAACGCGCTTACGAGCGTGCGCTGGCGATGTTCGCCGCGCATGGCGCGCTGCAGGATCCGCCGATTGAGACGCTGCGCATTCCTTTCGAAGGAGCCGAAATTGTCGCTTACCGGCAGATGCCCCCGACCCTGGACCCGGTGCCCCTGGTTTTGGCGATCAGCGGCGCCGACAGCCGTAAGGAAGACATGGCGGAACGTTTCGCTGCGTTCCTGGCTCACGGCATCGGTTACGTGGCCGTCGAATCGCCCGGCACCGGGCAGACGCCGGTCAAGGCCTTGCCCACAGCCGACCGCATGCACTCGGCCGTGATCGATGCCATCTACAAGATGCCGCAAGTGGATACCAGCCGCGTGCTGCTCTACGGCGGCAGTTTCGGCGGGTATTGGGCCGCCAAGCTCGCCGTCACCGAACGGGAGCGCCTGCGCGCCGTCGTCGTGCAGTCCCCGCCCGTCCATGATTTTTTTCAGTCCGGCTTTATTCGCAATCAAGTGCTCTCCAATCGGGAATATCTGTTCGACCTGGGCCCCGCGATGATGTTCATGGGGGAGAACGTTCGGACCATGGACGAGTTGTGCGCCCAGTTTGAAAAACTCTCGCTGGTCACACAGGGAATGATCGGGAAAACTACAGCGCCAATGCTGGTCATCCATGGCGTGCGCGATACGCAGATCCCCGTCAGCGATATCGATCTTCTGCTGCACAGCGGCGACGTCCCCAAGGAAGCCTGGATCAATCCGATCGGGGGGCACATGGGCCGCCTGCCCAAGGGCTGGACGGATGTCGCCATCTTCAAGCACGTCACCATGCCGTGGATGATGCGAAAGGCGGCCGAGACCGCTCCGGTTGTCTAGCAGGGCTTTGTGCAAACCGTGTTCTGTAAGTTGAAACGGCCTTGTTCTTTGCGCGTGAAAGCGTAATCCCGCGCATGCTACATTGGAAAATACGGTGCGAGGATGAATTTTCGCGAGCGACTCGAATGGATGTTCCGCGTGGGGCTGCTGATCTTTGTATTGGCAGCGGCGGCGTTCCTGAGCGCGGTGACGGCGATGCGTTTCACGATTCAAGGGCGCGAAGTGGACATGCCCAACCTGGTCGGCAAGTCCTCAGCCGACGCGCAGGCCATCCTGCAGGGCCGCGGCCTCGTATTGAAGGTCGTCGACCGCGTGTATAGCAATCTTCCCGCAAATTCGGTGGTGCGGCAGAGTCCACCGGCGGGCGAAACGATGAAGATTTCCCAGGATGCGCACGTCGTCCTCAGCCTGGGATCCCAGCACGTGACCATTCCCTCTCTGGTGGGCGAAACTTTGCGCGTCGCGCGCATCCACTTGCTTCAATCCGGCTTGCAGTTGGGTGAAATCACTTCCTACACGGCTCCCAATCTCCCGGCCGACAGCGTTTTGCAGCAAACCCCATCTCCGGGAACGCTTGCCGAAAGCCCCCGAGTAGATCTGCTCGTATCGCAAACCGGACCACAACCCGCGTACGTCATGCCGCGGCTGATGGGAATGCCCCTGCTCGACGCCGACCACATGTTTGTCTCCAGCGGACTGAAACTGGCAAAGACCACGCTCATACCCTCGCCGCAATGGCCCAAGGGCACCGTCATCCAGCAGACTCCCGACCCGGGCTCCAGGATCACCGATGAGACGCCTATCGAACTCGAAGTTTCCCAGCAGAAAATGCCGGAATCCGACTTTGTGCAATGAAAAGCGTGAATCTGGTAAGATACACGCGGAGAAATTGTGAATTATCCGGTTGAAATCGCTCCATCCATCCTCGCTGCAGACTTCGCATCTTTGGGAGAAGGAATTCTCGCCGTCGAACGCGGCGGCGCGGCCCTGCTT
Organism: Terriglobia bacterium; assembly: GCA_963746945.1. Lineage (GTDB taxonomy): Bacteria > Acidobacteriota > Terriglobia > Acidiferrales > UBA7541 > Palsa-360. Next base: position 987,839 of record CAVVDG010000003.1, read on the forward strand.
CATGTGGATGTGATGGACGGACATTTTGTGCCGAACATTTCCATCGGCGTTCCGGTGGTGGCATCGCTGCGCAAGGCAACCCGCCTGCCCCTGGACGTGCATCTGATGATCGAGAGTCCTGAACTTTATATTCAGGCCTTCGCCGAAGCCGGGGCAGACATGATTTCCGTGCACCAGGAAGCGACGCCGCATCTGGATCGCGCGCTGTCCATGGTCCGGGAGCACGGGTGCCGGGCAGGCGCCGTGATCAATCCGGCGACACCGGTATCGACGCTTTCCGAAGTATTGCCCATTTTGGATTACGTCCTGGTGATGTCGGTGAACCCGGGATTCGGCGGACAGAAATTTATTCCCGGAGCGCTCGGCAAGATTCGTGAGCTAAAACGAATTCGAGAGAGTTATAATCAGTCATTCCGGATCGAAGTTGACGGGGGAGTCAGTCCGGAAAACGTGGCGGAATTGGTTCGAGCCGGGGCCGAGATACTGGTTGCCGGCACATCGATCTTTCACACACCGGACCCTGCCCAGGCGGTCCGTTCCCTGAAACAAATGGCCGGCGGAGCGCTGGCACAAAAAGCATGAGGCGAATATTGTTTAAGCAAATCTGCACCATCTGGCTCGCGATATTGACGGCATCGCTATTGGGCGGATGCTTTGGCAGGAAAGATACAGCGGCAGTCCCTGGCGCTTCGGCCGAACCCGACAAGGTTCTGTACACCAAGGCCATGGACGACCTCAAGCACAACAAATATACGGTTGGCCGTCTGGCCCTGCAAACGCTCATCAACACCTATCCGGACAGCGAATATCTCGCCAAGGCAAAGCTCGCCATCGGTGATTCCTATTACAAGGAAGGCGGAACTTCGGGGCTGAAACAGTCCATTCTCGAATATAAGGACTTCATCACGTTCTTCCCTTTCCTCGATGAAGCCGCCTATGCGCAACTCCAGATCGGCATGGCGCACTACCTCCAGATGGAAAAACCGGACCGCGACCATACCGAAGCCGTGCAGGCGGAAGCCGAACTGCAGACTTTCATTGAAAAGTATCCCAAAAGCCCGCTGCTCCCTAAGGCAGAGCAACGCCTTCGCGAAGTTCAGGAAGTCCTGGCGGAGGGCAATTTCCGTGTCGCCCAGTTTTATTACATTCGCGGGGCCTATCGCGCCTCCGGCGACCGCCTGCTCGAACTGACAAAGCGGTATCCACTCTACAGCCGGGCCGATCAGGCCAACTGGATGCTCGGACAGATTTATGAAAAGATCGAGCACAATGAAATCGCGGCGCGGTACTACAGCCAGATCGTGAAGGAATATCCGCTCTCTTCTCTCGCCGACGATGCCAAGGCCAGACTCACCAAGTTCGGCGTGCCGATTCCCCCTCCCGATCCCGTCGCATTGGCTCGCATGCAAAAGGAAGAGGCCTCCGGCGGCCGGCCGGGATTCTTGCGGCGATCCTTGGGAATTTTAAGCTCTCACCCCGATGTCTCAATGGCAGCGAGTTCCGGTGAGCCCACAATGACGCCGGCCAGCGAATCGGGCGATGAAACCGTTACTTTCGCAGCACAGCCCGGTATGGCCGTGGGCGTGGCTGGAGGAGGGGCTGGAAATTCGGCGACCGTCGAGACCGTAACGCCGGGAAGCGCATCTTCCATCTCACAGCCCGCAGCCAGCACGCCCGATGCGGCGCCTATCCCTTCCAACTCCACTACCAGCACGGGGAATTCCGCTTCTGCGCCGGTTTTAAACTCGAATACTCCCGCGCCTCCTGCCGATAAGAGCAAGGAGTCCACCACAAAGAAAAAGAAGGGCATCCACAAGATTCTTCCCTTCTAGTTCTCCGCTGGAGATCGAGATCGTCCACCCTGTACGGTAGGCCAACCTGGTGCATTCGGACACACACCCGCCCAGTCTTTATTGACTCACCTGCATCAAGATGCTACGAATAATGAGGGGTTTTCGTATTCCTGCGTCGCACAGAATGCGTTGCCCAAGGGAAACTGGAGGACTGCACGTGGCAAAGATTCTAGTAGCCGACGATAACAGCAACGTCCAGAAGACCGTAGCCCTGGCGCTGGCGGACCTGGGTGTGGAAATTGAGTCCGTGAATAACGGTGAAGCCGCCGTGCGAAAACTTGCCGCCTTCTCTCCGGACCTGGTCCTGGCCGATATTTTCATGCCCGTCCGCAACGGGTATGAAGTCTGCGAGTACGTCAAGAAGGATTCCCGCTTTTCTCATGTTCCCGTGGTGTTGCTGGTAGGGGCGTTTGATCCTTTGGACGAGCGCGAAGCCAAGCGCGTAGGCGCGGACGGAATCCTTAAGAAGCCATTTGTACCGCCCGAACCGCTCATCACGATGGTCAAGTCGTTGCTCGATCGTATGAGTGAACATCTGGTTTCGGTAACGGCTTCCAAGGCGGACGCCGCCGCGCAGGCAAGAACCGGCGGAATCGGAACTGCGATCGCAGATGAACCTTTGCTCTCGACCCAGACCTCCGATCAATCCTCCGCGCAGGATTTTCCGCTTCCCGAGGACCGCGTTGCTTTTACCGAGAACGAGCACCCCCTCGCGTTCGGCCAGCTATTGGAAACCACCGCGCCGGAAGATGCCGCGCCATCGGCGGGACCCGTCGAATCTGTTGACGACGATCAGGTCCTGACGAGTTCGCGCGATGCCACACTGGGCGACCCGGTTTTCTGGCGCAACGATGATCCCGCAACCGAGTTGGAACCAGCAGCGGATCAATCGGAACCCACAACAGAAAGCCCGTCGGAAGATCTTTCGGCCGATCACGGTAACAGTGGCGCGAATCAGAACGAGGAATCCCTGCCCCAAAACGACGATCCCGCACCGATGCAGCCCGTGATGTTGCAGCCTGTCGAGCCTTTCGAACTCGTTCGAGAAAGGCAGGAAGACACCTCCGACAGCATCGTGGAAACCGCGCCGGTCATGCTCGACCCCGCTTCCCAGGCAAAGCTCAACGTCGATAACAAAACGCCTGAAGACCTTGCCGCGAATCCCCTCGAGTGGATGGCCACGGCTCCGCCGCAGCCCGCGGAAGAAGAATTGCAGCCCTCTGCCGGGTGGGGCGATCCAATTCCAGACGCCGCCAGCTCCTCTGCGCCCGTCGAATCACCCGAGCATCCGCAACCGCTTGCGCCGGTACCACCCCCCGTTTCCGACCAAGTTTCCGCACCGGTTTCCGAACCCAATCAGGCCGTGCCCCCTGCCGTCGAACCTGTGCTGGTTAAATCGGACGCACCGGTTGTGGACAAGACTACTGAACCGAGCGAAACTCAACCATCGCCGTTACCAGACATATCGATACAACATGTTGACGATACTGTCCGATCGATTCCCAAGAAGGATTGGGCTGACCTGACAGCATCCCTGCAGACCAGCGTCAGCGAGGCTGTCTCTGAGGAACCCGCGCATGCACCGGATTCCTCCGCAGCGGCTCCGGCGGAGGAAATCAAAAGTTCGGCTTCCCCCGCGGCAACACCCTCGACTCCAACCGCTCCGGACCCGGCCCTGGTCGAAGCCATCGTTCAGAGAATCCTGGAAAAAGTGCGTCCCCAGGTGGTTGACATTATCACCAAGGAATTTTTGCGGCCCATCGTGCGTGCGCTTGTTCACCGGGAAATCGAGAAGCAGTAGAGAACACCTTCGGCTTCTCCGATCTGATTTTGCTTCCCCTGTACGGTCTTCCCTGCTGTCCCCCGATTATCTGGGCGCCCTTCCGCCCGCTCGACACGGATTTGACCGTCCGCGCCAGCATCCGTATAGTAATCCTCTTAACCATCAGGCCGGAGAATATGCCGAGAGAGATTCCCAAGGCTTACGAGCCGCAACAGATCGAACAACGATGGGCAAAGCGATGGGCGGACGAAAAACTGTTTCGCGCCGACGTGAATGCGCCGGGCCCTGTCTTTTCCATCGTCATTCCCCCGCCCAACGTCACCGGGTCGCTGCATATCGGCCACATGCTGGACCACACCGAGATCGATATCCTGACGCGGTGGCGGCGCATGCAGGGCTACAACACGCTTTATTTGCCCGGAACCGACCATGCCGGAATTTCCACGCAGCGCGTCGTCGTGCGGCAACTGGCGGCCAAGGGGATCAATTACCGCGACCTGGGCCGCGAGGCGTTCGTGGCCAAAGTCTGGGAGTGGAAGAAAGAGTCGGGCGGTACCATTACGCGCCAAATGCTGCAGCTTGGCGAAAGCTGCGACTGGACGCGCGAGCGCTTCACGCTTTCACCCGAGCTTTCCCGCGCCGTTACCGAAGTTTTCGTTCGCCTCTATGAAGACAGCTTGATTTATCGCGGGCACTACATCGTCAACTGGTGTCCGCAATGCCGCACTGCGATCAGCGACCTGGAAACCGTCCACGAAGAGCGCCAGGGACATCTCTGGCACATCCGTTACCCGATCGTGGGGACCGGCGAATACGTCGTTGTGGCCACCACGCGCCCGGAAACCATGCTCGGCGATACGGCTGTGGCCGTCCACCCGAGCGACGCGCGCTATCAGCATCTCATCGGCAAAATGGTTCTGCTGCCGCTGGTGAATCGCGAGATTCCCATCGTCGATGACATTGTCGTGGACCGCGAATTCGGGACCGGCGCGGTGAAAGTCACGCCCTCGCACGATCCAAACGACTTCGAGATCGGACGCCGCCACAATCTGCCCGAAATTGACGTGATGACCGATGACGCGAAAATGAGCGCCGCGGCGGGGCCCTCCTATGCGGGACTCGACAGGTTTGAAGCGCGCAAACGCGTTGTGGCCGATTTGGAAGCGGCCGGGTTGCTTGAAAAAATTGCCGACCACACGCACGCCGTGGGAACGTGCGACCGCTGCGGCACGATCATCGAGCCGCGCGCCTCGACGCAGTGGTTCGTGAAAATGAAGCCGCTGGCCGAACCCGCCATCGCCGCCGTCGAGCGCGGCGACGTGGAAATCGTCCCGGAAAACCGCCGCACAGAATACTTCGAGTGGATGCGCAACATCCGCGACTGGTGCATCTCCCGCCAACTCTGGTGGGGACACCGGATTCCCGCATGGCATTGCGGCGATTGCAAGGAAATTACTGTCTCGCGCACAACCCCGGAAGCCTGCGCGAAATGCGGCTCGGGAAAATTGACGCAGGATCCGGACGTGCTGGAGACGTGGTTCAGTTCCGCATTGTGGCCTTTCTCCACAATGGGCTGGCCCGACGATACGCCCGACTTCAAAAAGTATTATCCGACCAGCCTGCTGATCACCGGGTACGACATTCTGTTCTTCTGGGTCGCGCGCATGATCATGATGGGCCTGAAATTTACCGGTCAGGTTCCCTTCCGGCAGGTCTGCCTGCATTCGCTGGTGCGCAACGCGGAAGGCCAGAAGATGTCGAAGTCCAAAGGCACGGGAATCGATCCCGTCGAGCTCAACGAAAAATTCGGGACCGACGCAATGCGCTTCACGCTGGCAAGCATGGCCGCCCCCGGAACCGACATTGTTTTGTCCGAAGAGCGCATTTTGAGTTATCGCGCGTTCGCCAACAAAATCTGGAACGCCGCGAGATTCGTGTTTATGAACCTCGATAAATACGAAGCGGCGGGAGGCGAAACCCTGGAGGCCCTGGCGTCTCCGGAAGTGCGCGCCGCCGCGCCCCATGCCGTAGGCGGCGAGGTCGCTCTCGTCGATCGATGGATTTTCTCGCGCCTGGCGCGCGCCACCGCTCAAGTGAACGACGCCCTCGAGCATTTCCGTTTTCATGAAGCGGCGCACGTCGTGTATCACTTCTTCTGGGGCGATTTCTGCGACTGGTACATCGAATGGGTGAAGCCCGAACTGACCTCTGCCGACCGCGCGAAGGCGGCGGCTACCTGGAAGAATCTTTTCGCGGCGTTTGAGAGCGCGCTGCGGCTGCTTCATCCCTTCATGCCGTTTCTGACCGAGGAACTCTGGCATCAGTTGCCGCAACCGGAGGGCGCGCGCTCGATTGCCCTGGATCGTTTCCCCGAACCCCACGCCGAGCGTATTGACGCCGGGGCCGAGGAGCAGATTGTATTGTTGCAGGAGATCATCACGGCGGCGCGCAACATTCGCGCCGAAATAAAGGCCGACCAGAAGGCAAAGATTCCCGCGCAGATCGCGCCGGCGTCACCGTCGGTGCAATCCGCTGTCGAAAACAGCCTCGGTACCATTCTGCGGCTGGCAAATCTCGCTTCCCTCTCTTTCGCCGGCCTGCCGTTTGACTCCACCAGGGGAACCATCCGCTCCACCAGGGATTTTGAGCTGTTTATCGCGTTCGACGCCGCATTTGACGTGCAGGCGGAAGTTTCACGATTGCGCAAGGAACTCGAGCGGCTCACCAAGGACGTTGCCTCAAAACAGCAGCGCCTGGAAGATCAGACGTTTCGCAGCCGCGCCCCCGAACACATCGTGAAGGGGCTGGAAACCATGCTCGCTGAGCGCCAGGCGGAGTCCGCAAAGCTGTCCCAGCGGCTCGCGCAACTGGAAAAGAATCTGCCAGAGTCGGCCTAGCTTGTATGTTTTTTGGTAGCACAGGCTTCAGCCTGTGGGATTTTAATTGTCCGATATCAAAAAACACACAGGAGCACACAGGCTGAAGCCTGTGCTACCGGGCCCCGCTTTTTTTTCAAGCATACGAACCAGACGCGGCGGCACAGAATTTGCGAGAAATGTGTGATTTTGCATCACCTGAATTTTTCCCGGAACCGCCATGAAGCAACAAAATCTGATCGGCTCCACCGATCGCCGCATTGACGCGCTGCTGGCGCTGCTTGCCGACAACGCCATGATCGTCATCAGTGGGTCCAAGATCGCCCGCGAAATCGGCGTTTCCCGGTCCACCGTGTGGCACTGGATCGAAAAGCTGCGTTCCCTCGGCCTGCGTGTGAAGGGCCACCCGCGCACCGGCTATCAGATCGAAAAGGTGCCCGACATCCTCGCGCCGAAACTTCTGCGCCGGCGGCTGCCGCATGGCCCGTTTGGCAAGCGCATTCACCATTTCTTCAAGACCGACTCCACCAATTCCATCGCCATGCAGCTTGGAGAACAGGGCGAGCCGAACGGGACCGTGGTCATCGCGGAGGAACAGACGGCCGGCCGGGGCCGCGCGGGGCATTCGTGGCATTCCGAAAAAACAAACGGCATTTACATGACCGTGCTCCTGCGCCCACCCATCGCGCCCCAGCAAGCGCCGCTGATCACGCTGGTCGCGGGACTGGCCGTGCGCGAAGCCATTCTGGAGCAAACCGGCATCGTTCCCGACCTGCGATGGCCGAATGACCTGCTGTTCGGGCGCAAGAAGTTCTGCGGCATTCTGACGGAGATGAACGCCGAGCAGGACCAGATTCATTACGTTGCCGTGGGAATTGGAATTAACGTGAACCACGAGCGCGTTCCGGACGAGCTTTCGGCGATTGCCACTTCCCTGCGGATGGAAACCCATCGAACCCAATCCCGCGTGGAACTGGTCGCGCGGTTGCTGCGGCACCTGGACTCCTACTACAATCGTTTCCTGAGTGATGGCCCGGAGGCGATCGTGTCGCGGTTCTGCGAAGTTTCCAGCTACGCCCGCGGAAAGCGCGTGCGCGTGACGGCCCTCGGGGAATCGTACACGGGCACCACCGAGGGCCTGGAACCCGGAGGGCTGCTGCGCGTGAAACGCGACGACGGGCGAATTTTGCCGGTCTTGGCCGGAACTCTTACCGAGGCGGATTGATGCTGCTGGCGCTGGATGTAGGAAACACAAATACCGTGTTGGGATTTTTCCGGGGCGGCGAGCTTGTGGCGCACTGGCGGCTCACCACCGCGCGCGATCAGACCGTTGATGAATACGGCATCCTCACTCGCGATCTATTTACCCTGGCGGGCATCGATCCCGCCGCGGTCCACAACGTTATTATCAGTTCCGTCGTACCCCCGCTGAACTCCACGCTCATGGAAATGTCCGAGCGATATTTCCACGTGAAGGCGATGTTCATCGAACCGGGCATCAAGACGGGCATGCCGGTGCTGTACGACAGTCCTCAGGAAGTGGGCGCGGACCGCATCGTGAACAGCGTGGCCGCGTTTTCGAAATATGGCGGCCCGTGCATTGTGGTGGATTTCGGGACGGCGATTAATTTCGACGTCGTATCCGAACGCGGCGAATATCTGGGCGGCGTGCTGGCGCCCGGAATGGGGATATCGGCGGAAGCGCTTTTTTCCCGTGCGGCGCGATTGTTCCGCGTGGAAATCAAGGACCCCGGAAAAATCATCGGCACCAACACCATGCAATCGCTGCAGGCCGGGCTTTATTACGGCTATGCGGACATGGTGGACGGAATCGTCGCGCGCATCAAACAGGTGATCGGCGACAATGCGCGTGTCGTGGCGACCGGAGGACAGGCCCCGCTGATCGCTCGCGCCTCGCAGCACATCCAGATTGTGGACGAATTCCTTACCCTGGATGGCCTGCGCATCGTCTGGGAACGTAATCTTTCCCCAAAGCGCGCGCCCGGCGACGGCCCCGGAAAAGCGGCGGTTCAGGTTCCCGCTACCAAAGAGCGAAAAACCAGACCTTGAATTCTCCCGAAGCCATGCCCGAATTCAACTACTTCAACTATTTCACCGAGATCGAGGAGTATTTCTGGCAGAAGCGCGGGGCGCACCTGCTGGTTTCGCCGCTCGACTGGGCCATCGTGGAGACCTGGCAGAAGGCGGGCATTCCCCTGCCCGCCGTACTGAAAGGAATCGATCGCGCATTTGAAAGTTACGCGCGTTCGCGCCGCGCCGCCGGCGGCCGGCAACTCAAGAGCCTGGCATACTGCGTGGATGCAGTGCTCGATGCGGCCGAAGACGAAAAAGAAGCCGCGGCAGGCACCGGCCCCACCGTCGCCAAGGCGAAACACGAGACCAAATCCTTTTCGCGCGACGAACTGCGGGCGTTTTTCACGCGGAACATCGATCGGATTGGGGCGCAGTCCGAGGCGCTTCGCTCGACCCAGCCCGACCTCGCCGCGCGCCTGGAAGAAACGTGCCAGCGTATCGCCGGACTGGCAACGCTGATCGATTCCCCCGGAGCGCTCGACCTGGAAGATCTCGAACGCCGGCTCACCGTGATGGAAGAAAAGCTCACGGCCGCGCTCACCGCCAGCGCCCCGGAAGATTTTCTGGTCGATGTGCGCCGCGAAATGGACCGCCAGCTCGCGCCCTACCGGAGAAAGATGACCGGGGCCCAGCTTGCACAGCTCGAACGCCAATACATGCAGAAACGCCTCTGGGAGCGGTATAATCTACCTCGCCTGAGCCTGTTCTACCTGACCTGAGGATCCCGGCCAAGAATCGTACCTCCCGCAACGGAAAGCGACACCACATGGAAGTCCGAATTGAAAAACTTGTGTACGGCGGCGACGGCCTGGCACACCACGAGGGCCAGACGGTGTTCGTGCCCCTGGTTCTTCCCGGCGAACTGGTTCGAATCGAATCCGCCACGCGCAAGAAGAAATTTGTCCGGGGGCGTCTCGAACAGGTCCTGGAAGCCTCGCCGGAGCGAATTGCGGCGCCCTGCCCGCACTTTGGGCGCTGCGGAGGCTGCCAGTACCAGCACATCCCGTACGAAGCGCAGGTGCGCTATAAAACGGAGATTTTACGCGAGACCCTCGGGCGCACCGGACGCATCCAGTGGACCGGACCGATCGAGGCGCATGCCTCGCCGCCGTTCGGCTACCGAAACCGGGCGCAATGGAAATTGCGCGGCCAGCAGGATGGGGCCCCCGAAACCTCCGGCATCGGCTATTTCGAAGCCGGGTCCACGCGGCTGTGTCCGGTAGATGAATGCGCCATTCTTTCGCCGCGCCTTGCCGAAACGTTCGCGCAATTGCGCGCGCTCCTGGCGAAAAGCAAAATTTTGTCGGCCATCGATGAGATCGAAGCGTTCGCGGATTCCGCGAACCAGAAAGTTCTGCTGAATCTTTCCGCCGACCGCCTCACCGATTCCGCCGAATCGATAGCCGCGGCCCTGCGCGACGCCGTGCCCAGCGCTGAGTCCATTCTGATCCAGGATCGCCGCGCCGATACGTTCGGCTTGTTCGGACCGGGCTTTCTCACCTATACCGCGGGCGGCGCGGAATTCCGCGTCGGCCACCTTTCATTTTTTCAGGTGAACCGATTTATGGTCGAACCGCTGGTAAACACCGTGCTGGGCGATAGCCGCGGGCGGCTGGCGCTGGACTTGTTTGCGGGCGTCGGCCTTTTCACCGTGCCTCTGACTTCGCGATTCGATCGCGTGATTGGCGTGGAAGCGAATCCTGCCGCCGCCAAGGACCTGGAAGTGAATCTTCAGGCGAGCGGCGGAAAATCTCCGGCGCATCGCCACGCGACCGCGGAAGCGTTTCTGATGCACTGGCACGAGACGCCCGACATGGTGGTTCTGGACCCGCCCCGCGCCGGGCTCGATCCCGAACTGCTCGCGCGGATCAAGAAACTTCATCCCTGGCGCATCAATTACGTTTCCTGCGATCCGGCCACTCTGGCGCGCGACCTTGCGGGACTTGTCGGAACACAGGAGACTCCCGGGCCGTACGAGATTCGGGACATTAATCTATTTGACATTTTCCCACAAACCTATCATATGGAGGTGTTGGTGCGGCTGAAACGGCGCACATGAAGCTTCCCTTACTCTGCCCCATCGCGTGTTTTGCGGGAGGTATTCTCCTCTCCGGCGCGCTCACAGGCAGGTCCCACCTCCCTTCCGGATTGCTCCTTGCAGCAGGCGCATGCCTTCTGGTCGCGGCCTTTATTCTTCTGCGCAGGCAATGGATCCTCACCGCATTCGTCCTTGGCGCGATGGTCTGGACATCCCTGGGTTTCGCCGCGTCGGACCTGGAACGAGCGTCCGTCTCCCCTCAGCTTGCCGGCACCCTGATCGAAACAGGAAAAATCGATTCCAGCGTAGCCCTGCGGTGGCGAGGCCGCCTGCGCAGCGACCCGCTACAATTGCCGTGGGGAACGCGCTATGTCATCAATCTCGACGCCGTCGAGTCTGCCTCCGGCGTCACGCCTGTAACCGGCGGCCTGCGCCTGACTTCCTATAACGACGCGTCAAAAACCGCCCCGGCGCCTGCCGTGCGCGCAGGAGATCGCATCGAAGCTTTGGCGCGCGCCATTCCCGTCCGCAATTTCAACAATCCCGGCAGCTTCGACTATCGCCTCTACCTTGCACTGCAGAACGTTCAGTTGCGAGGAACCCTCAGAAACGCCCAACTCCTCACCGTTCTCGGCCACCCGCGGCTGACAATTGCGGACCGGCTCGCGCGGGCGCGCGGCCATCTTCTGAACTCCATTGACGGTCTGTTCGCATCCCAACCTGAGCAGGCCGCGCTGGCCCGCGCCATGCTGCTCGGGGACCGCAGCTTCGTTCAGCACGACAGCGTCGTCGACTTCCAAAAAACCGGCGTTTACCACGTCCTGGTCCTTGCCGGCCTGCACGTCGGAGCGCTGGTGGCATTTTTTATCTGGGCAGGCCGCCGCCTGCGGCTGAAACTTTTCCCCAGGACATTTCTGACGCTGATCGCGCTCGTCGTCTATGCAGGGATCGTACAGGATCGCCCGCCAATCCTTCGGGCGGTATTGATGGCGGCGCTGTATCTTTCGGCGCAATTGCTCTATCGCCGCATGGATTTGCTCAACATCGCGGCACTTTCCGCGCTGGTGATTCTCGCGGCGCGCCCCTCGGAAATCTCCGACTCGAGTTTTCTGTTGACCTATGCGGCCATCGGCACGCTTGGCGCGCTGGGCGTTCCGTGGCTCCTTCGGACGAGCGAACCTTATCGCCGGGGTCTCGGCCATCTTACCGACGTGACCCGCGACGTTTCTCACGCTCCGCGCGTGATTCAATTTCGAATGGACATGCGCGCCATTTCCGAATGGCTCTCCGCGCGGCTTCCGCCATTGGCCTCGCACTTCGCGACTAAACTCGTCGTCGCGCCCTCCCGCGCGGCCCTCTATTTCTGGGACCTCGTCGTCCTTTCCGCCATTCTGCAACTCGGCATGCTTGCTCCGCTGGCCTATTATTTTCACCGCGTGACGCTGGCCGGCCCGTTTGCGAATGTCCCCGCCGTTTTGCTGACCGGTCTGGCCGTTCCCATCGGATTTTTCATGCTTGCGGCGTCGCTGGTCTCTCACACACTTGCCGCGACCCTCGCGAAGATATTGGGCTTGCTTCTTGCAACGTTGGACGCATCTGTGCACTGGTTTGCGCAGTGGCGCGGCGCCAGTTACCGGATTCCGGGGCCGCCGCCGGCCGTTATCGCGATTTTCGCGGTGGCGGCGATTGTGCTTTCTTATTTCATTCGATCGCGCAAGGGCGGCTGGCGGCTGTGGAGCGCGACCTCTGCCCTGCTCGCGACGGCACTCCTCATCGCCACATATCCCTTTGCGCCTCGGCTATCGGGCGCGAACCTCGAACTTACCGTGCTGGATGTGGGACAGGGAGACAGCCTGTTCGTTTCCTTTCCGGGCGGAAAAACGATGCTGGTCGACGGTGGCGGCTCGCTCGGAAGCTTTCATTCCGGCGGGATGCACTCCGGGCTCGATATCGGCGAAGACGTGGTTTCGCCGTATCTGTGGACGCGAGGGCTCAAGCGAATTGACGTCGTCGCTCTCACACACGCGCATCAGGACCATCTCGGCGGACTTCCTTCCATTCTCGAAAATTTCCGCGTCGGGGAACTTTGGGTCGGTCGGGAGATTGCTAGCGAACCGTATCACCATGTTCTCGAGGTTGCGCGGGAGCGCGGCGTGCGCGTTCGACACGTGAAACAAGGCGATACGTTCACCCGCCAGAACGTATCCGGTATCATTTTGTGGCCGGACAACTTGAGCCCGGGCCTGGTTGCGAAAAATGACGATTCGATTGTGATGCGCCTGACCGACGGCTCTGAATCGCTGCTGCTGCCGGGTGACATAGAAAAACCTTCGGAATGCAAAATCCTGGCGGAAGATCAGAACGTGGGCGTGAATTTCCTGAAGGTCGCGCATCATGGAAGCAAAACTTCCACGACCGGCGCATTTCTAAAGGCCGCACACCCGGCATTCGCGGCGATTTCCGTGGGAAGAGACAACAGTTTCGGCCATCCGTCTCCCGAAGTGATCGAGCGACTGGAAGCAGCGGGGGTTCACGTCTTTCGCACCGACCGCGACGGCGCCATTACGGCCATCACCGATGGCCGCAGCCTGACTGTAAGCAGCTTCCTCTCACAATCCCCTGCCGGAGCATTCCCACCCATTCAGTAAGAACAGTTCCGCTTGGTTGTATTTATCAATACAAAAGGCGGACAGGCTGAAGCCTGTCCTACCAAATCTCAGCCTTATTGCCGCCACATCATGAGGCCCCAAAGAATCAGCATGGCAACGGCCACTCCGATGGCCGCCTCGTATTCCCGATTCTGCCGGTACAGCGCCCACGAAAATCGCTGTTCCCCGGAGCGCGCCACTGAAAAGCGCGGCCAGAATGCAGGCACGCGCGAGGCATACTCGACAAACGCCGCCCCGTAGAGCGTTTCCAGTTCGGATTGCTCGCGGCGAATGACGATGGGATAGAATACGGCCAGATAAACAGCGATCAGCGCCGCCGAAATCCAGGAATGGCTGGCCACGCAAAATCCGGCGGCCAGCAGCATGCTTCCTAGGTACAGAGGATTCCGTGTGAACGCGTAAGGCCCCGAGGTCGCGAGTTGCTTGTGTTTGCGGAGATATCCGGCGGCATAGCCGCGCACCAGCAAGCCCAGAATCGCGATTCCCACTCCGCAAAAAAGCCATCCCGTTCGCGGCGTTGCAAACCAGAATGCCGCGAGGCCCACCGGATAGCCCACCCGGACGCGCCACCGAATCCAAAAATTTGTTTTCCAGCTCAAGCGGAAGCCTTCAGGCGGCCGTCCACGGCATCGAGCACTTTCTCCACGCTGATCCGCAGCATCGCCGGCGAAAACGATTTTTTTCGTTTGTAGCTGATCTCGTCCGGCGTGGCCTCGGTCACAATCACCGCTCCCGGCACAAATGGGCCATTCCGCGCGGGATCGGTGGGGCCGTACAAGCCGACGACCGGAGTGCCAAGGGCGGCGGCAAGGTGCAGCGGGCCGGAATCCGCAGCAATCATGCATCGCGCGTGCGCGAGCAGCCCCATCAGTTCCTCGATGGTCGTCGGGATGATAACGGGCCGCGCAGGCGCGGCCGACCGGCACACTTGCTGCGCAATCGATTCTTCGCCGGGGCCATGGATCACAACCACTCGCAGATCGCTGCCCTTCTCAAACTCGCGGCAGAATTCGCCGTAGCGTTCCGCCGGCCAGCATTTTGCTCCCCAGCTTCCCGCAGGGCCCACGACGATGTATTTCCCGATGCCCAACTCGGTCAACCGCGCCCGGACCGACGCCGAGCCTCCCGCCGGTACCCGGAGCGGATACTCCGGGGTTGCAGGGCGCGCGGCTCCAGCCGCTTCGGCCAGCGAATAATTTAATTCCGCGACGTGCCTGCCGACCGGAGTAATTCGCTCGGAATACAGCACAGCGGCTCCCCCTTCGCGCGCCCACCCGCGTTCGAATCCGATCCGGCGCGGCGCTCCCGATAGCGCAGCGATCACGGACGACTTGTAGAGCCCCTGAAAATCAATGGCGCACGTGTAGTGATTCCGGCGCAAGGCTTGCACGCATCGAACCGCGCCCCAAACCGAGCGGCGTTCGAATGGAATGATTTCGCTGATTGCCGGACTGCCTTCCAGCACGGGTGCCCATTTGCGCTCCACGACCCAGCCGATCCGTGCGTCCGGGTGGGCGGCCCGCAGTGCGGCAACGGCGGGAAGCGTGTGCAGAATGTCCCCCAGCGCGGTGAGCCGCACGACCAGGTACCGCTCCCCGCTCTCAGTCATTGCCATCCGGCGTACGGCTGTCGTTTCTGCTCTGCGGCTCTCCGCCGTCGTTCTTGGGCTGCGGCTCTCCGCCGCAAGTCTTGAGAATGCCGCGCACCGCATCCGTCAGATTCTCAGCCACCGTATCGGGCTGCCTGGACCAGTTTCCGCGATGCAATTCGTATTCCCCGCGCCCGTATCCCGTCATCACCAAAATGCTGCGTGCTCCGACCGTGTGAGCCATTTCCAGGTCCGCATAGCGGTCGCTCACTACCCAGGACGCCGCCAGATCGAGGCCATGCTCGCGCGCCGCGCGTTCGAGCATGCCGGGATTCGGTTTGCGGCACTCGCACGCGTCTTCGGTTTTGTGCGGGCAATAATAGATTTCGTCAACCCAGGCGCCGGCGGCGGCAAGTTCCGAAATCATTTTCTTGTGGACCTGCTGCATAACGGATTCCGTAAAAATGCCGCGCGCAATCCCGGATTGATTGGTTATTACGATCACTGGAATCTGTGCCTGGTTGAGTTGCCGGATGGCCTCCGCCGCGTAGGGAAAGACCCGAAGGCGGTCCACGTGGTTGACGTAGCCCATCTCCTCGCAGATCGTGCCGTCGCGGTCCAGAAAAACGGCGGGCCGAAGCAGGTTGTTCTCAGGCATTCTCAGAACTCCGGGGATGCGAATGGTTTGCTGTCTTTCCGGCACGCCGGGCCGCCGAGAAAACCGAATCGACCTCAATCCGCGTCATGCAGCGATGATCGATCGGGCACTGCCGCAGAAAGCAAGGGCTGCAGGAAACTGCTTCTCGAATCAGCGTAAACTTTTGTGTCACAGGAGCAGTGCCCTCCGGATCGGTGGAACCGAAAATCCCAATCACCGGAAGCCCCGCGGCCGCGGCCACGTGCATGGCTCCGGAATCGTTGCCGATAAAAATAGAACACGCGGAAAACAGCGCCCCAAGTTCCCGCGTGGGCGTCTCGCCCACCAGTGAAATCGCGCGGCATTTCATGGCGGAGAGAATTCGAGCGGCAATCTCCTTCTCCGCCGGCGTGCCAAAAAATAACACATCGGCGTCGCATTCCGAAATCAGGCGGTCCGCCAGCGAGGCAAAGCGTTCCGCAGGCCAGCACTTCGCCGCGCCGTAGGAGGCTCCCGGGGCAATCGCGCATCGCCACGCCCCTGGCCGCGCGCCGGCCTTCCGCAGAGTGATTTCCGCATTTTCCCGCGCAGACGGCGCAATGACCAGATGAATCGGGGCAATTTCGCCGCCGTCTTTGATCCAGCCTGCGCGGCGCAGCAGTTCCAGGTAGTAGTTCGATTCGTGACGCGGAATGTCTCCCGCTTTCGGCACGGCAATAGCCCTGGTGAGCAACAGGCCGCGCGCGTCGCGCGCATAGCCGATGCGTTCGGAAATGCCCGCGCGCCACGCCAGCCACGCGGCCTCGAATGCATTTTGCAGCAGCACGGCAACGCCGAATTTTTCCCGGCGCAACTCGCGAACCAAAGCCTTGCGCCCCAGCCACCCGCGGTGACGTCCGCGATAGTCGTAGACAAGAATTCGATCCGCAAAATGTTGGCCGGAGATCAGATCCGCGACGGCCGGTCGCGCAAGGATGGATATTTCGTCGCTCGGTCGCGCCGATCGCATCGCTTCCAACGCCGGGATGGCCATCACGGCGTCGCCCACCCAATTCGGAGCGCGCACAAGAATTTTCATCGCGAAGGCCCCGCTTGATTTCGATGGATTACGTCCGAGAGAGTTTCCCAGAAACTCTCCGGCAATTGAAACGATATACGGCAGCAATATACCGGCATCGCGGAGAACTGGACCTGCCGGAGATTCCACACGTCTTTTTCCGTGCAAAGCAAGGCATCCGCTCCGGCACTTGCCGCTGCGTGCTCAAGCTCCGCGACTTCGCGTGCGCTATAGACATGATGATCGGGAAAACTCTGTTCGCCGGCAGTCTGAATTTCCCACCCGCGCAAATCTTCAAAAAATGCGAAGGGATTTCCAATCCCGCAGAACGCCATGAACCGCGCGCTTTTGCAATCCTGTGGCGGCAGCGCCACGGCAAGCTGCGGCACGCGCAACACGCTGTCGAGTTGCGTGGCGGCGTAAAAGATCGGGCATTTGCTGTACCGCCGGATTTTCGCCTCCATGGCCGGCGCCGGGACCAGTACGCTGCGTGTGATCACAATCAGATCGGCGCGGCGCAGCGCGGATAGAGGTTCCCGAAGCCGCCCCGCCGGAAGCAGGAGCCCCCCGCCAAACGGGTCCGTCGCGTCGAGAAGCACAACATCAACATCGCGCGACAACCGTAGATGTTGAAATCCGTCGTCCAGAACGAACCAATCGACTCCGTGACGCGCCAGGGCCCCGCCATTTTTGTAGCGGTCCGGGCCGACGCCCATCTGGACCTTCCCGGCGAGCCGCTCCCGCAGCAACGCCACTTCGTCGCTCTGCGGCACGCCCTGCGTGCTCGCATCGGTTGCCCCGCGATAGCCGCGCGTCAGAATCGCCGCGTGCTTCCCTTCTTGCGCGAGCCGCTCGGCAATCCACAGCACCATCGGCGTCTTGCCCGTGCCACCCACCGTAAGGTTCCCCACGCTGATCACTTTTCCCGGCAATTTTCGCGCCCGGAAAATTCCGCGCGCATAACACCATGCGCGCAATCGAGAAATCGCGGAATAAACCGGCGCGAGCGGCCAGAGCAGCCGTTGCCATCCCGCGGAGCGTTTCACCGCGCGCCTCCGGCTGCGTCAATCATCCGTTCGATATGCGACAGTACGCGCCGCGTCGCCCCGCGATTTCGGTCCACTAACTGGCGTGCCGTGTCGCCCATGCGGGCCGTGCTCTCGGGGTCGCGGAGCAATCCGCACCATGCAGCGCCCAACTCTTGTTCTCCGTTCAATTGAATGGAAGCCCCCGCGTCCAGAAATGCCGCTGCCATCTCGCGAAAATTTTCCATATGCGGGCCGTGGACCGGCACTTTGCCGAACGACGCCGGCTCCAGGATATTGTGCCCCCCCATGGGAACCAGCGATCCTCCCACGAAAACCGCGTCTGCAAGACGGTAAATCGCTGCTAGCTCGCCCAGGCTGTCGAGCAGGAGCACATCGCCCGGTTCAGCCAGCGCCGCGCTGCCCGCGCTGTCGCATGTGAGTTCCCGCCGCCGCACCAGTTTGCGCCCCGCTTGCCTGACAATGTCTGCGGCGTTGTCGAATTGCTCCGGCTTGCGTGGAGCGAGAATCAGCAGCGCGCCGGGATACTCGCGCTCGACATCCGCAAGGCCGCGCAGCACCGCAGCCTCCTCACCGGCCATCACGCTCCCGGCAACCAGCACGGGACCTCGTGTATTCTTTGCAACCTCGGTTTCCAGCCAGGATGCGAGCGGACTTTCCGGCGGCTCTGCAAGATCGTATTTCAGATTGCCCGTGACGACGACTCGATTCCCGGGCGCGCCCAGCGCCAGCAATCTGGCCGCATCCTCCTCACCTTGCATCAGATAGAGCGACGCATCGTTCAGGATGTTTTTCAGAAATCCTCGCAGCATTCCCGCCGAATACGAAAGGGTGCGGCGAAAACCACCGAAGGACCGTTCCGACAAGCGGCCATTCACAAATGCGACCGGCACACCGGCACGGCGGCATTCCCGCAGGAAATTGGGCCAGATTTCCGTTTCCACGATGATCACCACCGACGCTTGCGTCGCTTCCAGGGCGCGGCGCACGGGACCGGCCCAGTCCAGGGGGAAATAAAAAATCGCGTCGGCGAACGGCATTCGCTCGCGCGCCATTTGCTGCCCGGTGACCGTCGTCGTGGAAACGATCAACCGCCGTTGCGGATGCCGCTGCTTCAGTTCGCCAGCCAGCGGCAGGGCGGCAAGAACCTCTCCCACAGAAACCGCATGAATCCAGATGGATTCCTTCTTCGCCCCTTCGCCCGAGTGAAGTTTTGCAGGATATTTCCATCCGAGGCGTTCCGGAATGTTGCTGAGATTCTTGCCGCGGGCGACGCCGCGAATCAGAAAATACGGCGACAGCAGGAGCATCCCCACGGCAGTCAGAAAGCTGTATAGAGCATACATGCCAGCGGGCCTCCAAACGGCCGTCTTCCATCCTGCAAATCGAAGGAACTAACCCACGCGAACCAGCAAACCGGATATTATAGGGGCAGCGGGACTCCGGGGATACTGATTGTCGCGAAACCCGCCGCCGAATTTTCGCATCCTATAAGACCGAACCATGATCCTTCGAATTCTAGCGATCACGCTGCTCCTGCCCTTCAGTATGCCGGCCCAAAGCCCGCGGGCGGACACGCAGGCAGGCCCGTTAACGCTGCGCACGCGGGACGCGCATCAGGATCTGCTGATCGTTGCCGACCCGTACATTTCCCCCGATCGCTACCACGGCAAATTCGGCAAAAAATCCCTATACGACGCCGGCATCGTCGCCATCGACGTTTATTTTCGGAACGACAACGATGCGGAAATACGCCTCAACCCGAACACGATCGAGCTGGAGATTTCACTCCCCGGCGTGCGGCGCCAGCGGTTGGGTCCCCTTACCCCCGAGGACGTGGCCGACCGCATGCTCCTGAAGGCGAATGCCCATCCGCACGTGCCGCGTCGGCCATTACCGTTTCCCCACGGAACACACTCGGACAAGGGCAAAGCCTGGGACCAACTCGCCGCCACGCTGCGATCCGTCTCCCTTTCCTCGGACATTTTGCCGCCCCATGCGACTACGCATGGTTTCTTCTTCTTCGATTTGAACCATGATTTCGACGCGATTCGCCATGCGCACCTCTATATTCCCGACCTTACCTTCCCGGCCGGCAATAAAGCCCTGTTTTTTTTCGACATTGATCTTGCCGCTACGCAAGGAAAATAACCCTCGCCGCAGCCCGCAATTTGCCGAACTGCCCCGCGTCGGATAGAATGGTGTCTCCATACGGGCCCACTCCCCAACATGACACTGCTTGACGAACTGAATCTCGGACAACGCGAAGCCGCCACGGCGCTGGAAGGGCCGGTCCTGATTTTGGCGGGTGCCGGCACGGGTAAGACGCGCGCCATCACTTACCGTATTGCTCACCTGATCGAACAGGGCGTGCCCGGCAACGCGATTCTGGCCGTGACATTTACAAACAAGGCCGCCGGGCAGATGAAGGAACGCGTTCGCGACCTCCTGGTCCGCAGAGGGCTGGCCTTTGACGATCCGTGGATCGGCACATTTCATTCCTTTTCCGCATGGCTGCTGCGGCGCGAAGCCCCCCGGCTCGGTTTGCCGCGTGATTTCAAGATTTATGACGCCGATGACCAGACGGCCGTCGTAAAGCTGGCATTGGAGCATCTCAAGATCAAGGATCCGGGCGAAAAGATTCGCGGGCTGCTGGAGCGCATCAGCTTCGCCAAGAACCATTCCCTGACTCCCGCGCAAGTCGCCAGCGACGCCGCGCGGCGAAACGACGCCCTGGGGATTACGGCCTCGAAAGTGTACGAAGAGTACGAAAAAATTCTCCGCAAGGGCGGCGCACTGGATTTTGACGATCTTCTGCTTCGCGCAGTGCAGGTTTTGAAGGAATTTCCCGAGGCGCAGTCCGCATGGCAAAACCGCTTTCGTTATATTCACGTCGACGAATACCAGGACACCAACCGCGCGCAATACGATCTGCTGCGTCTGCTGGTGAGCGAGTCGCGCAACCTGTGCGTGGTCGGCGACGAGGATCAGTCCATTTACCGCTGGCGCGGCGCCGACATCGGAAACATTCTTCGCTTCGACGAAGACTATCCAGGCGCACGCGTGGTGCGCCTGGAGGAGAATTACCGCTCCACGCAGAAGATTTTGGACGCCGCCGCGGGCGTGGTCGCGAACAATCAGCGGCGCCTCGGCAAGCATCTGAAGAGCACGCTCTCGGCGGGCGACAATCTGGGATTTTTCGAAGCACGCGACTCCAAGGCCGAAGCCGAATACGTCGCCGACCGCATCCGCATCCTGCACGCGGACGATTCCTCCGCACACATTTCTATTTTGTACCGCACCAACTCGCAGTCGCGCGCGTTTGAAGAGGCGCTGCGCGCGCGAGGCATGCGCTACCGCATGCTGGGCGGGTTTTCATTTTACCAGCGGGCGGAAGTGAAAGACGCCCTGGCCTACGCGCGCCTCGCCATTTTTCCCGATGACGATATCGCGCTGCTGCGCGTGATCAACACGCCTCCACGCGGCATCGGCAAAACCACGGTGGATTCGCTTTCCACACTGGCCCAGGAGCACGACGCGTCGCTCTGGGTGGCCCTGGGAAAAATGCTCGAAGCGGGCTCTTCGGGCCGTGCCATTGCTCCCCTGAAGGATTTCCGCGCGTTGATCGAGGGCTTGCAGCAGGAAGTCGCCACATCTTCCCCCGCGGACCTTCTGCAGTCCGTATTGGTCCTCAGCGGCTATTTCGACATGCTCACGCAGCGCGACTCCAGCGAAGACACCGCGCGCGCCGACAACCTGCGAGAACTGGTCAACGCCATGGCCGAGGGCGCGGAACGCGGCGAAACGCTGACGGATTTTCTGGATCGCGCCGCCCTGGTCAGCGATTCCGACAACTTTGACGAGGATGCGCTGATCACCCTGATGACGCTGCACAGCGCCAAGGGACTTGAGTTTGATCACGTATTTTTGACCGGCATGGAAGAAGGTATTTTCCCCCACAGCCGCTCCCAAAATGACAACGAAGAGCTCGAAGAGGAGCGCCGCCTCTGCTACGTCGGAATGACGCGCGCCAAACAAACCCTCACGCTTACCCGCGCGGTGTATCGCCGCATCTACGGCTCCGAGCGGCTCACCGGATCGCTGCCCTCGCGCTTCCTGCAGGAAATTCCCGGCGAACTCATTGATACGGCTGCGGGCTCCCTGGCGGACGCGGGTGAAACGCGGCGGTACGAGCCCGACCCCGAATACTCGTACTCAGAAGAGGAATTTACGCGCCGCGTGCGTCGCATCCAGACGCCTGCTGCGCGATCGGCCGGCAATGCCCCCAGCCGAACGCGTTCGGCGCCGGCCTCCCGCCTCGGGCAAAAGTCTTCCAATCCGCTGATCGGCCAGCGGGTGCGCCACGCCACATACGGCACCGGCACGATCATCGGCGTCGAAGGCGAAGATGAAGAGCGCAAGTTCACCGTACGTTTCTCCGACCACGGCACAAAGAAACTCATGGAGCGCTACGCCAACCTGAGCTGGGCGTAAGCGCGCCACAAAAATCCGCAACACACATTTTGCCGAATCTGTTTCAGAAACGAATCACGTTAACATTTGCTGCGTGGCGGGAATTGCGGGTCACACCTTCACGAGTTGACTGGGAGCCGGAGCCAGGCTGGCGGTGTAAATTCTCAGCCGCCTTTTCGATACCGCGGACACATTCACAAACTGGATTCCCATTCCTTCCTGATCTTCGACGTGGCGCACGATTCCTTCGAGCGAGATTTCCGTGCCTGCGGCCAGCAATGTAAAGGCGAGTTCCGACCCGACCGGAAGCGGATCGGGGTCCAGGACAAATACACCCTCCAGGCTTACATCCCGGATGTCCGCGGAAGCGAGCCCGTAGGTGAACTTGCTTCCCGGCTTGGCTTGAAATCGGGGAGTCGCGCGTCTGTCGGTCGATGGCATCATGTCAGGCCGCACCTCGCATCGCTAGAGTCAACTCCATCCTCGCAAGAGGGAGGCTTGCCCAGTATACGAGTTCGGATCGGCCTCGAAACCCGGCATGTCAACCGATGTGTCTTATCAAAAATGATCTACTGGCGGACGTTCCCCCTGCAACGGGAACGAACGAATAACTACCGTCAGGAAAATATTTAAATTGAAAGCCAGTCAGACGCCGGCAATCGAGCGCACCTGACAATTGTCCCTGTGACCAAGAACAGATTCCGATATCGCTGTTTCTCAAGATGAGGACGTATGCCGCGGCGATGGGATGATACCATTTGCGTTGCGGGAATTTTTCCGGCACGCGGAAGGTTGCGCGCAGGTTTTTCCGGTTTTCAGATATTTCTATTTGCCCGTGGTAGGCAGTGAGTATCGTGCTTGCGAAAACGGGAGCGCGCCCCTGCCATTTCTGATCACCGGCACAAATGCCCCGGAAAGGAGAAGATGATATGGCATTTTCGTTGGAAAGCTGGACACCGTGGCTGTGGTCCGCCGGCGGTATCGCTGGAGTGGTCCTGATTTCTCTAACCATACACCACCTTTTCTTCCTGATAGTGAAGCGGTTCGCTCGCGAAACCAGCACCGTGATTGACGATTCGCTCATTCGGCATGGGGAGAGACCCACACGATGGATTTTTCCGCTTCTCGGGGTTCTGCTGGTCCTGCCATTGTTGCCCATTCGATCGGGAATCTTAGGACCCTTGCGGCATGCCGTCGGTCTGGGCCTGATTGCTTCCGTCGCCTGGGTCGTGATTCTGCTGGCGGACGTTGTTACCGATGCGATCTCCGCCAAGTACGAAATTGACGTGGCCGACAATTTGACCGCGCGCGAGATTCGCACCCAGACGCAAGTGCTTCGCCGCATCTTTATCGTGGTCGTGCTGCTTGTGACTTTGGGCATCATGCTGATGACGTTTCCGGAGATTCGTACGGTGGGAACCAGTTTGCTGGCTTCGGCGGGCCTGGCAGGACTGGTTTTGGGCATGGCCATGCGTCCCACTCTGTCCAGCATCATTGCCGGGATTCAGATTGCGTTGACGCAGCCCATCCGCATCGACGATGTCGTCATCGTCGAGGGAGAATGGGGCTGGATCGAGGAGATCCAGACCACGTTTGTGGTGATCCGCATCTGGGACTTGCGCCGCCTGGTGGTGCCGCTGTCTTACTTTATCGAAAAGCCGTTTCAGAACTGGACGCGCGTGACCGCGGATCTGCTTGGCACGGTTTTCCTTTACGTTGATTACACGATTCCAGTGGAGGAGGTGCGCCAGGAACTCCATCGTCTCCTGGAAGCTTCCGGAATGTGGGACGGAAAGGTCTGGGGACTGCAGGTGACCGATGCCCGGGAACACACCCTGGAATTGCGCGCCCTGATGAGCGCGCCAAGCGGCCCCAAAGCCTGGGACCTGCGCTGTTACATTCGAGAGGGCCTGATTCAATATCTGCAGCAGCGCCACCCGGAAAGCCTGCCCAGGACAAGAGCCGACGTTCGCATGGCCGCGGCGGCCGCGACGGATTGAGCCCAGGGGGACTTGGAACCGAACACGCCCGCTACTTGATGTTGTTCTCTTTCCCTTCCTTCACGTAAGCGATGGAGGAAGCGATATGATCCTTGCTGTGGACGGCTTTTTTCTTGGCCAGGTGCCCAAACATCTGGATGCCGAAGCCGCCGTCCAGGTCATTTGCGATTCGCTGTCTCCAGGGGCGCCGGACGATTTGCGTGGTGAGGCGGCGCGTGGTGCGAGGCTGGGTCATGATGTGGTCGGCCAGCGTCCAGGCGCGTTCCAGGAGTTTGTCCCGGGGCACGACTTCATTGACCAGGCCGTATTCGAGAGCTTTTTTTGCGTCGATCGCCTGGCCCGTGAGCAAGGCGTACGCGCCGCGCTTCACGCCCAGCAGTTCCAGAAAGCAGCTGTGAATTCCGTCGCCGGGAACCGAACCGATGTCATAGTGAAGATCGAAGATGATGGCGTCTTCGCTGCAAATGGTGATGTCGCACATCAGGCAAATTTCCGTATGGAAACCCGGGCCGTTCAGAACGCCGATGGTGGGAATTTCCAGATCGTTCACCAGGGAGCTGACATTAATTCTCCCGTCTTTATAGGCGTACTCGTAGGCCCAATACTGCAGGTCCTCCTGTTCGAGCTCGAAACCTTTTGGGTCCGCGCCCATCATGAAGTCCTCGCCCGATCCGGTGAAGATCATGACTTCGTTTTCGGGGTCCGCGCCGATGGTCTTGAATAGCTGGCCCACGGAACGATGATTCTGCACGCTCAATTGAATGGGGCCGCCGGCGGTGTGCGCTTGAGCCAGAATTACGCCATCCTCTCGGCGTTCCAGTTTGTAATGCTGCTTGAACCGCTCTTTGTATTCCGCAAACTTGGGAGTAGGGACAAAATCCACCAGTGACATCTCTGATTCTCCTTTTCGTTTTCAGGCCCGCAGTTTTCCTACGATTTCGATTTCAGCCCGGCGTTACGCGCCGCGACCAACGCCATGCTCGACCAGTCCATTTCTCCCTGGCCATTGGCCAACGCGGAAAGAAGATGGTCGTGAACCAGGCTGGCCAGGGGCATGGGCGAGGCGCATTCCTCGGCCGCAGCCAGCACCAGGCGGACATCTTTCAAACCAAGCCGCAACGCAAATCCGGCCGGCTCGAATTTCTCCGCCGCGATGCCCCGCCCGTAGCCCTCAATGACCTGAGAGCCCAACAAAGCATTCATGACTTCCAAAAACGCCTCCGGAGCGACGCCCGCTTTGCGCAAAGTCGCATACGCTTCTCCCAGCGACTCAATCATGCTGATGATCATGAAATTGCCGCAAACCTTGGCGACGTTTGCCTGCCAGGGTTCGGTCCCGATCACGAACGTCTGGCGGCCGATGTCGTCAAACAGCGGGCGGCTGCGTTCCACAAATTCACCGGGCCCGGCGGCCACGACCAGCAACTTCTTGGTATCCGCTGCCTGGGGGCGGCCGAAGACCGGTGCGCTGACATAGCCCTGTTTTCGCAGGGCGTGTTCGGCCGTCAATCGGCGAGCCAGAGCCGTGCTGATCGTGCTGTGCGAAATGTGAATGCTGCCGCCCGGCATGGCCGAAGCGATGCCATCCTCTCCAAAGACGATCTGTTCCAGCGCGTGATCGTCCGCGACCATCGTCATGACGGCTTCCGCGTCCCGGCAAGCATCCGCCGGAGAATCGGCCACGCGAGCGCCACTGGCGGCCAGCGCCTCCGCCTTTTCGCGGCTTCGATTGTAGACGGCCACCGTGTGCCCCGCGCGGAGCAAGTTGCGCGCCATGCCCGTACCCATCCTGCCCAGCCCAATGAATGCGATTTTCATAGCCGCCAGCATAACGACTCCGCACGCCGGAGCCAAGTAATTTTGAAGCGTCTGGAAAAAATGCCATGCCCGATCAAAGCCCGGTCAAAAACTGATCCTTTGCATCATCCGGCAACGGTTGCGGACACAGGCCCTGCAAGGTAAAGTTCCCCCACGGCGAACTTCAGACTTCCTGTGGGGGATGGTGCCGATTGGGATCAGGACTGTTCCGCGTCAAGAATATCGACCAGCTAATTTCGGACGCGGAAGAACCTGAACACCGGTTAAAGAAGTCGCTCGGCTGGTTGAGCCTTACCGCCCTGGGAATCGGCGCCGTGATAGGTTCCGGCATTTTCACGGTGATCGGGACGGCCATTGCGGGGCAGAAAATGCAGGTCTCCTCCATCCTGAACGCTCCCCTGCTGGAATATCTGATTTACCATTCGCCTTCGTTCGGACGTCCCGGGGCAGGGCCGGCAATCGCCATTTCCTTCACGCTGGTGGCCGTGGTTTGCGGCTTTGCTGCGCTGTGTTACGCCGAACTGGCCGCGATGATCCCCATTGCCGGCAGCGCCTACACGTACACCTACGCGACGATGGGAGAGTTGATCGCTTGGATCATCGGCTGGGACCTCATTCTTGAATATGCCGTCAGCAACATGGCCGTAAGCGTGGGATTTTCCGCGCACGTGGTCGGCCTGCTGGACTGGTTCGGAATTCATCCCAACCCGCGCTGGATTTCACCCGCCTATCTGCCCAGCGGCCTGAGCGATTTTTCCGGCAACGTGCTGTACCCGCCGGGCTGGCATTTCGGATTCAACTGGCCGGCGTTTCTGATCGTCATGCTGCTCACGGTGGTCCTGGTGCGCGGGATTCGCGAATCCGCCGAAGCCAACAACGTGATGGTCTTTCTGAAAATCATGGCTATCGTCGTGTTCGTCGGTGTCGGCGCGCGATTCATTCATCCGGCGAACTATCATCCCTATGCGCCCAACGGCTGGCCCGGAATTCTGACCGGCGGTTCTATCATTTTTTTCACGTACATCGGTTTTGACTCGATTTCCACGGCCGCCGAGGAAACCAAAAACCCGCAACGCGACCTCCCGATTGGAATCATGGCCACGCTGGTGATCTGCACGCTCCTGTATATCGCCGTGGTCGTCGTTCTCACCGGCCTGGTTCCCTGGCAAACGCTGCTGGACGATGCGGCTCCGGTCGTGAACACCCTTAGGCGTCTCAACCTTCGCAGCACGCGCCTGATTGTGCTTTTCGGAGCGATCCTGGGAATGATTTCCTCGCTCCTGGTTTTTCAGTTGGGCCAGGCGCGTGTGTGGTTCGCGATGTCCCGCGACGGCCTGCTGCCGCGAATCTTCAGCCGCGTGCATAAGACTTACCGCACGCCGGATTTTTCCACCTGGGTCGCGGGCTTCGTGGTGGGAGTTCCGGCGGGATTGCTGGATATTGGCACGCTGGCGGACCTTTCCAACATCGGAACGCTGTTTGCCTTTGCTCTGGTGGCCTGCGGCGTCCTGATCCTGCGCTACCGTGAACCCAACCGGCGCCGCGCCTTTCGCTCTCCGGGCGGGCCACTCGCACCCATCATGACGATTTTCACGTGCCTGCTCCTGATGGCGGGCCTGCCGATTATGAATTGGATTCGTTTCTTTGTTTGGCTCGCCATCGGTCTTGTGATTTACTTCTCCTATAGCCGCAAGCGCAGCACGCTGAGGGAACCGCAGTGATTCTTGAGACGACAACGCAACGTCACGGCAATTTCGGGTCTCGCTTTGGGTCCCGATGCGCGGCTGCGGGCGCAGCCACCGCTGTCGCACTGGTTTCGATTTTGGTCTTCCCTTCCCCCGCCCGGGCCTGGGGCGCAAACGCCGAACGTTTGGTGGCCGGCAAAGCGATTGATACCCTTCCGCCGGATATTCGCGGATTCTTTGACGCCAACCGCGACTACCTGACCCGCCACGTCACCGGACCTTTGGACCTGCTGGCCAAGAACCCCGACGCCGAGCGCCGCAACCATTACATCTATCTGGATCACTACGGAAAATTCCCATTCGATAGCTTGCCCAGAGACTACAAGACCGCCCTGGCCAAGTTCACGAAATCCAAACTGGAGAAGTCCGGAGTCCTGCCGTGGCAAATCGGAGTGTATAGCCAGAGGCTGACGGCGGCGATGCGCGACCATGACTGGGAACAGACGCGCCAGGCAGCCGCCGATCTGGCCGCTTACGTCGCGCAGGCCCACGATCCGTTTCATACCACGGAAAATTTTGACGGGCACCTGTCCGGTCAGACCGGTGTGGATGCGCGCTTCGGATCGAGCCTCGTCGAACGGTATTCGTTGTTCTTTCCCATGCGTCCCAACGACGCCATGCCTCTTCGCGATCCCACCGATCATGCCTTTGCTGATTGCCTGGCCGCGCACGCCTTCCTGGAAAACATCCTGCTTGCGGACCGCCGCGCCCACGAGGGGCTCTCCAACTACACGGACGATTACTACGACCGGTTTTATAATCTGGCCGGCGCCATTCTGATTCGCCAGCTTTCCGACGCTGCGACCGATGTCGGCTCCTACTGGCTCTCGGCCTGGATCAACGCGGGCCGGCCACAACTTCCGCCACAATAATCTCCCTGCCCATGAACACACCCAACCTCGAGCATCTGTTCAACGCACTGCCAAAGGCCGAACTGCACGTTCATCTGGAAGGCAGCATTGAACCGCAGACCGTGGTCGAACTCGCCGCCCGCCACGGCGTCACGATTCCCCTGCAGGAAGCCAGGGCGCGCTACGCCCCCGGTAATTTCGCGCAATTCATCGAATCTTTTATCTGGGTGACTTCGTTTCTTCGCAGCCCGGAGGATTACGCGCTCATCGCGCGGCGCTTCGCTGAATCGATGCGGCGCCAAAACGTTTTGTACGCCGAGGTGACCCTGTCGATCGGCGTGATGTTCCGGCGCAATCAGGACCCGGCGGCCAACTTTGCCGCGTTGCGGGACGCCGCCGCACAGGTTCCCGGCGTTCGCCTGGCCTGGATTTTCGACGCCGTGCGCCAATGGGGCGCGGCCCCGGCGATGCAAGTCGCCCGGTTGGCCACGGAATTGGGTTCGCCGGACATCATTGCCTACGGCATCGGCGGCGATGAACTGGGGCTTCCCACGCGCGAGCTTCGCGGTGTGTATGAATACGTCGCGAGCCGCGGCATGCACCGTCTCATCCACGCGGGCGAAATCGGCGGACCGGATCTGGTGCGCGAGGCCGTCGAACTGCTCGGCGCGGAGCGCATCGGCCACGGTATCGCCGTCATGCGCGACGAACGCACCATGGATTTTCTCGCCGCGCGCGGCATTCCCCTGGAACTGTGCCCCACGAGCAATCTTCGCACCGGCGCCCTCGCGCGGCAGTTGGGCCGGGATACCGCCGGATACGAACAGCACCCTCTCCCGTCCTTCTTTCGCCGCGGGCTTGCCGTCACGCTTTCCAGCGATGATCCAGCCATGTTCGAAACAACCATCAGCAAAGAATACCGGCACGCCCATCAGATGGGGCTCACTCCGATTGACCTGGTCCGCATCGCCGAGGCCAGCTTTCAACATTCCTTTCTCCCCACGGACGAGAAGTGCGCCATGCTCCAAAAATTTCACTCCGGCGTCTCGGCCCTCGGCTTGGTATAATGCTTGCGATGAGAGCTCATGTATGGGTAATGCCAAAACGCACCGTTCTGGACCCGCAGGGGCAGGCGATCCAGCACGCCCTTTCCTCCCTGGGATTCAAAGAAGTCCGCGACGTCCGCCAGGGTAAATTTTTCGTCTTGGACCTGGACGGCACCGCCCGCGAAGCCGCCGAAAAGCAAGTGGAACGCCTAGCGCGGGAAATCCTTGCAAACCCCGTTATCGAGGAATTTCGCTACGAAATCGTGGATTAGGAACATATTTCTGGCCCCCTGAGACTGTTAATTTCAGGAAACATCTCCCTTCGACCTTCCAAATCCACCGTTCTCCTTATGCTAATCTTTCTAGTGTCGGCTTGATTGTTCCATGCTCGGCTAAAACGTTCGGAGAAAATACCATGTGCGGAATTGTCGGATATATCGGGCCTAAGAAAGTCGTTCCCCTGATCCTGGACGGTCTGCGGCGCCTGGAATACCGGGGGTATGACTCGGCCGGCATCGCCGTGGTCGGAGCGAACGGAAAGGTGGATATCCGGCGCGCTCCGGGCAAGCTGCACAATCTGGAAGAAGTAATCCGGCAATCCCCCATGGACGGGACCTACGGCATCGGCCATACCCGGTGGGCCACGCACGGCAGGCCCACGGAAGAAAACGCGCACCCTCACCGCGACTGCACTGGTCAGATCGTCGTCGTCCACAACGGGATCGTGGAGAATTACGTCGAACTGAAACGCCAGCTGGAAAGTGAGGGGCACAAGTTCGTCACAGAGACCGACACCGAAATCATCGCCCATCTGGTGGAAAAACACATGAAGGACGGCGGCCCGCTCGAGGACGCCGTGCGAAAAACGGTGCGGGAACTCAACGGAGTATACTCCGTGGCCATCCTTTCCTCCGGTGACCCCAACAAGATCGTCGCCGCGCGCAACGGACCGCCATCGGTGATCGGCCTGGGCGAGGGCGAGTACTTCGTCGCCAGCGACATTCCCGCAATCCTTGCGCATACCAGGGAGATGTTCTTCTTGGCCGATGGAGACATCGCCGTGTTGACCCCACAGGGCGTGCGCGTCATGAATCTGGACGGAGACACCGTCGAGCGCCCCGTGCAGCACATTTCCTGGGACCCCATCATGGCGGAAAAGGGCGGCTACAAGCATTTCATGCAGAAAGAAATCTTCGAGCAGCCCCGCGGCGTGCGCGACACGCTTCTGGCCAACGTCGCGCTGGATTCGGCCAAGGTGTTTCTGTCCAAGATGGACATCACGGAGCGGGAATTCCACGAATTCACCAACATCAAGATTGTGGCCTGCGGCACAAGCTGGCACGCAGGGTTAACCGGAAAATTCATGATCGAGAAGCTCGCGAAAATTCCCGTCGAAGTGGATTACGGCAGCGAATTCCGGTACCGCGATCCCATCATCGATTCCAAGACCCTCACGATTTGCATCAGTCAGTCGGGCGAAACCGCCGATACCCTGGCGGCGCAGCGGGAGGCCAAAAGCAAAGGTTCGAAAACCCTTGCGATCTGCAATGTGTTCGGCTCCATGATCACGCGCGAAGCAGCGGGAACGATTCTCACCCACGCCGGGCCGGAAATCGGCGTCGCCTCCACCAAAGCCTTCACCGGACAACTGGCGGCGCTGATGCTGACGGCGATGTATCTGGGCCAGGTGCGCGGCGTGCTTACCGAAGATTGCGCAAAACACCTGCTGCAGGAATTCATGCGCATTCCCCAGAAGATGGAAACGGTTTTGCAAGGTGACGAGGATGGTATTTACGAAAACCTGGCGCGGCAATTCTTCCGCCACACGAATTTCCTCTACCTCGGACGCGGCATCCACTTCCCCATTGCCCTGGAAGGCGCGCTGAAACTCAAGGAAATTTCCTACATTCACGCGGAAGGATATCCCGCCGGGGAAATGAAGCATGGCCCCAACGCCCTGATCGACCAGAACCTACCCGTCGTCATGCTGGCCACGCGGGATGAGAGTGATCCCGAAGCCATGACACGCTATGAAAAGAGCGTCTCGAATATCAAGGAAGTGAAGGCGCGCGACGGCATCGTCATTTCCGTAGTAACCGAAAGCGATCACCTGGCGCGCGAGGCCTCCGACCAGGTGATCGTCGTGCCGCATACCATTGAAATTCTTGCGCCTTTGCTGGAAGTCATCCCGCTGCAGTTGCTCGCTTACCACATTGCCGTGCGCCGCGGTTGCGACGTGGACCAGCCGCGCAACCTCGCAAAATCTGTGACTGTGGAATAATTTCAACGGAAAGGTTTTCTCCTTTCCCCACTTCTCTTCACCAACCGGGCCGTCCTCGCGTAGAATGGCGGAGTGAAACACCTGCTTCCAAAACTGGTGGCGGCACTGCTGATTCTATTTCCCGCCGCCAGTGTGCACGCGCAAACGCCGCCGCAGGCCGCCGCCGCTACTGCCAGGATTGAATCCATGACAGTCACCGGCGCGCAGAAATTCCCGGCCAATCAGATCCTTGCCGCCAGCGGGCTGAAGGACGGCGACATCGTCACCGCGGCACAGATTCAAGCAGCCACGGATCGCCTGGCGGCGCTGGGTATTTTTTTAAACGTGAATTACCGCTATACCTCGAAGGGCGATTCAATTGCCATCAAATTCCAGGTCCAGGAAGCGCCGACCTATCCGCTCTCGTTCGATAATTTTCCCTGGTTCACGGACGCTGAAATAGCCGATGCCATTCGCGGCCAGGTCGGCCTGTTTACCGGAGAAGCCCCCGGCGACGGCACCCTGATCGATGATATTACGGCTGTCCTTCAAAAACTTCTCGCCTCCCGCAACGTCAAGGGCAAGATTACGCATCAACTTCTCGCGCGGCCGGTTGGCGAGGGCATGATGATGCAATTTCGCGTGCAGGGCCCCCCGCTCACGGTTCAGTCCGTGAAGTTCGGCGATCCTGTCGCCACCAACTCGGAAAAACTCAAGGACCGCATTTCCGACATCAGGGGGCACGCCTACTCCCGGTATGCCACAGAAATATTTGAAAATGAGCATGTGCAGCCCGTCTACGCGGCAAACGGGTTTCTACGCGCTCAAATCGGCCCGCCGCAGCCGCATCTGGTGGCCACCGCCACGAATCCAACCGACGCGGCCGTCGACCTGCTGATTCCCGTGATGCCCGGCCCCGTCTATTCATGGAAAAACGTTTCCTGGCAAGGAAACAGCGCCTTTACCTCGGCCATGCTGGATAGCGCGATCGCATTGAAATCCGGCGACGTGGCCAACGGGATGAAAATCGAATCCGAATGGCAGAGGATTGAATCCGAATACACAAGGCACGGATATCTCGAGGTGAAAATAACTCCGCAGGCGCAATTTGACGACGTGGCACACCAGGTCTCCTATCGCGTCAATATCGTGGAGGGACCCCAGTACCAAATGGGAAAGATGGTCATCACGGGGCTGTCGCTCGACGCGGAAAAACGCCTGCGGCACGTGTGGCTAAACGCTCCCGGGCAGATTTTTGACGATGGATATTACAAGCACATGGTGAACGAGTTGAAAAAACCCAGCCCCGACATCTTCGGAGAAATGCCCATTCATTACACCGAATTCGGACACTGGCTGCGGCCCAATACCGCCCAGCATACGGTGGACGTCCTTCTGGATTTCAAATAGCCGCTCATGTTTCCCGCGCACCGGTTCAGTAGGACAGGCTTCAGCCTGTCAGATTTTGACTTTCGCTGCAATCGGCAGAATTCAAGAGAAGACAGGCTGAAGCCTGCCTGGTTTCAGTTTTTGCCGCGCCCGAAGAATTCAAAAGAAGACAGGCTGAAGCCTGTCCTACTGAGGCCCGGTTTGCTGGTTTCCGGCCGGCAATGGCAGCAGGGCCACATCCCGCGCGGCGATGATCGTATTGACGTGAATCCGTACCGTGTCCGCCACGCGTCGCGCGTATCCCCCGGCCAGCGTGGACGCCACCGGAATCCCGCGGCGGCGCGCATGCTCGAACACAAGGCGGTCGCGCTTCTGCAATCCCTCGAATGTCAGCGCCAGCCCGCCCAGCTGGTCTTCCCGGTATGGATCCGCGCCCCCCACGTAGAAAATGATGTCCGGAGTCACCTTTTTCAGGGAATGCAGCAGACCCTCTTCGAGCGCGTCCAGATATTCGTGATCCCGCGTGCCATCCACGAGGCCAATGTCCTCATCCGAAGGAGGCTTGGGCATCGGATAATTATTTTCCTGATGGATGGAGAACGTATACACGCTCGAATCATTTTCAAAGATGGCCGCCGTGCCGTTCCCCTGATGGACATCGGTGTCCACGATCATGGCTGTACGGATCGCGCCGGAAGCCTGCAGGGAGCGAATCGCAATCCCGAAATCATGGAGCATGCAGAAACCTTCCCCGTGCCCGGGATAGGCGTGATGAAATCCGCCGCCCAGGTTCGCCGCAAATCCATCCTCGAGGGCTTTGCGTCCCGCCAGAATCGATCCCCCCGCCGCCAGCCAGAATC
Source organism: Terriglobia bacterium (assembly GCA_963746945.1). Lineage (GTDB taxonomy): Bacteria > Acidobacteriota > Terriglobia > Acidiferrales > UBA7541 > Palsa-360. The sequence continues at coordinate 1,021,922 of CAVVDG010000003.1, forward strand.
CCCTGATCGTGGCATCGGAAACCGGGATCTCCAGTTTCATGCGTTCGCCCTGCGTGAGCGAATCGGTTTGCAGCTTCCGCACCCAGGCCGGCGTATGCACGCGCAGGACGTCCCTGTCAGAAGCCATTTCCGGCTCAATGAAATCCGCTTCTTCGGCGATTCCCTCCGTCAGCAGGGCATCGTGAGTCATCTTGAACTTTTGTGAAGGGAAAACGTGCGGCCCGAGGTCCAGATCGTATTCCGGGTGATAAATGATTTTAAAGGGAAGCATTGGGTAGGACAGGCTTCAGCCTGTCTGGTTTTATTTCTTGCCCCGCCGGCAGAATTTAAAAGAAGACAGGCGGAAGTCGAATATCCGGAGCCGCTCGGGGCCTATCCTACTGAAACGTCAGTTATCCCGTTCGAGAATGAAATCCGGAACGGTACGCAGGGCACGGCCAAAATCGGACACCGCGTCGCCGTTCAAGCAGGCCTTCGCGCGTTTTGCAAAATCGTGCGCCGCAGCTCGCGTGCGATCGAGCGCACCCGATTCATGCACCAGAGCCGTAATCTGTTCCGGCCGCACGGTTTCAAAACCTTTTTCCTCAAGCACGGTGTGCACCAGCCGATGTCCCTCCGCCCCCGCGCTCTCCAGCGCATAGATCAGCGGCAGCGTCACTTTGCCTTCCTTCAAGTCGCTCAACACGGGCTTTCCGAGCTGTTCGGGCGAGGCCGTGAAATCCAGAACGTCGTCCACGAGTTGGAACGCCAGGCCGGAAAAATGGCCGTAATCGGCCAAAGCCTGCTCGCCCGCGTCGTCCAGGTTCCCCAGGACGGCGCCCAGCCGCGCGCAGCCCGCGAACAGGCACGCGGTTTTCCGCGCCGCAAGTTCCACGGCGTCCTGTTCGGTCAAATCCATTCGTCCGAGCTTCGAGAGCTGAACCAATTCGCCTTCCACCATGTTTTGCGTCAACTCAATCAAAACATCGAGAATCTTAAAATTGCGTTCCGTCAGGGCCATCTGAAACGACTGCATGTATAACCAGTCTCCCGCCAGCACGCTGCGGTGATTGCCCCAGCGGGAATTCGCGGAAGGCCGCCCGCGTCGGGTGTTAGCGCCGTCAATCACGTCGTCGTGAATCAGCGTGGCGCTGTGAATCAGCTCCACGACGGCGCCCAGGCGGATCGCGCTGTTGCCCCGGTATCCCGCATAGCCCGCCGAAAGCAGCAATAGGGCCGGGCGCAAGCGCTTGCCGCCGCCACCCAGCAGATAGCTGGATATCTCCGCCACCGGCTCGATCGCCGAAGCGTTCTGCAGGGTGAGTTCCTGCTCGACCTTGATCAGGTCGTCGCGCACTAAATCAAAAATTTCCTTCGCTGTCAGAAGTGAGATGACGCTCCTCCAGAAACTGCCCGATTGCGATCGCGGGAATGATCCAGTCCAAAAAGACGGCGAAAGTTCTCCGCCGTGACCCCGGCTATTTCGTCCGCAGGCAAGTTTCTCACATTCCCGATGGTTCGCGCCACATCCGCGACGTAGGCCGGCTCGTTTCGCCGCCCGCGGTGCCCCTGGGGCGCCAGGAACGGCGAATCGGTTTCCACCAGCAGCCGGTCCATGGGAATGGATGTTGCGACGTCTCGCAAGTTCTGCGCTTTCGGGTACGTTACGTTTCCCGCGAACGATATGAAGAATCCCATGTCCATGCCGAAGCGCGCCTGTTCGGCTGTCCCCGCAAAACAATGGAAAATGCCGCCCAGACCGGAACTTCGCCAGGATTCGTCCAGAATCTTCAAACAATCCGGCCAGGCTTCGCGGCAGTGAATGATCACGGGAAGCTTTGCGGCGCGCGCCTGATCGAGCTGCCGCCGAAATACCAGAGCCTGCGCGTCCCGCGGGGAATGATCGTAGTGATAATCGAGGCCGATTTCGCCCCAGGCAATCACCCGGGGATGCCGCGCCAGCCGGTCGAGTTCCGCATAATGCTGTTCGGTGGCGTGCTGCGCCTCGTGCGGATGAAGCCCCATAGCGGCGTAAATCCAATCGTGCTGCTCGGCGTAGGGAACGGCCGCGCCAAGTTTTTCGATTTCGGGCCCGTTGCCGATGGCCAGTAATGTTCCGACGCCCGCCGCCCGCGCGCGCTGCAGCATGGCCTCGCGATCCGCGTCGAAGTCGGAAACATCCACGTGCGCATGTGAATCGATCAGGTCCACTGTCAGTTTACGTTGCGGGCTCCCAATTACTTGAGCCGCGCCCCCACAGGAACGCCTTCCAGAAAACCGGCAAGCACGGGCGATCCGTCCGGCCCGGCCGAAGCCGCGACGATCATGCCGTTGGATTCCACCCCCCGCAATTTTCGCGGCTGCAGGTTGGTCACCACCACGACCTTGCGCCCCACCAGATCTTCCGCCTTATACGCCAGCGCTATCCCCGCAACGATCTGGCGCACTTCGTCGCCGATATCGACTTGCAGCTGCAGCAATCGATCGGCGCCGGCCACGCGCTCGGCGGATTTTACCTGTCCGACGCGCATTTCCACTTTGGCGAAATCCTCGATCCCAATTTTCACACTGCTTGCCGCCGCCGGGGCTGCTGCCGCCTCGGGGGTGGCGCTTGGCGCCAGCGCCGGGGCTGCGGCGGCCTTATTCTGTTCCTGCTCCATAGCTTCAATCCTTTCAATCGCTTCTGATTTTTCAACGCGCGGAAAAACTCCTTCGGGTTTGCCTGTTCGGGTTCCGGGCTTGAGCTGTCCCCAGGCCAGCAGATCCAGCTGAAAGCCGCTTAACGGCTCGGCCTGTCCCAATTGCCGCCAGATTTTTTCGGTGGATTGCGGAAGCACAGGATGCGCCAGAACCGTTACGATGCGCAAGCCTTCCGCCGCCGTATAGAGCACCGTCGCCAGACGCTCCCTGTCTTCCGGCTTTTCGGCCAGTTTCCAGGGCTTCTCCACCGTGATGTATTTGTCGATGCGGGCGACCAGTTCCCAAACTTCTTCCAGCGCCAGAGAAAAACTGAACCGGTCGAACAGTTGCAGGATCCTGGCAAGATCCGCGTCCACGAAGTCCGGCGAACCGGGAGCTTTTTCCTGTTTGCCCGCCACCGTCTCCGGCTGCGGAATTTCTCCACCGAAATAGCGGTCGATCATCGTAAGCGTTCTGCTGGCGAGGTTTCCCAACCCATTCGCCAGATCGCTGTTGTACCGGGTCACCAGCGCATCGTAGGAAAAACCGCCGTCCTGCCCGAACACAATTTCGCGCAGCAGGTAGTACCGCAGCGGTTCGATGCCCAGCGCGCTGACGATCGGTTGCGGGCGCACCACGTTGCCCCGGGACTTGCTCATTTTCTCACTGTCGAACAGCAGCCACCCGTGCGCCCAGATCTGGCGCGGCAGCGGCAAATCGGCCGCCATCAGGAATGCCGGCCAGTACACGGCGTGAAAGCGAATGATCTCCTTGCCCACGATATGCAAATCCGCGGGCCACAGTCCGCGCCGCTTGTAGTCCGGCCCGCCGACGGCGCTCAAATATCCAATCAGCGCGTCGAACCAAACGTAAAACACGTGCGGCGACTCCCCCGGAACGGGAATTCCCCAGCGGATCGTCGTGCGCGTAATGGAAAGATTCCTGAGGCCGCCATTCACAAAGCTCAGAACTTCGTTTCGCCGGCTTTCCGGCTTGATGAAATCCGGATTGGCGTTGTAGAAATCCACCAGTTTCTGCTGAAATTCCGAAAGCTTGAAAAAGTAGTTTTCCTCGGTAACGGTTTCGGTGGGCCGGCCGCAATCCGGGCAGGGATCTCCGGGGCCCGCCTCCACGACGTATGCATTGTCGTGAACGCAGTACTGCCCGGTGTAGCTTCCCTTCTGGATGAATCCGTTGTCCCGGCAGCGCTTGAACAGCCATTGGACCGTCCTGTGGTGCCGCTCGTCGGTCGTGCGAATGAATTCGTCGCCGGCAATCCCCAGGTCGTCCCAGAGCTGCTTCCACTTGACGGTTATGGCCGTGGAAAAATCCTGCGGCGACATTCCGGCTTTGTTCGCCGAGCGCTCCACGTTGACGCCGTGCTCGTCGGCGCCCGTGGTCATGACCACGTCGAAACCCCTCATGCGCTTATAACGGCGAATTACATCCGCCACGATGGTGGAGTAGGTATGTCCAATGTGCGGCAGGCCGTTGGTGTAGTAGAGGGGAGTGGTCAGATAGTATTTCGGCTTGGCTCGGGGAGTGCTCATTCGCCCTTTCCGTCGGGAATAAGTCGCTGAAACCTGATACGGTAGGTTGCCAGACACCGGCAGCAGCCTCGGGACTGGCAACGCGAGTTTTGATAGTAAGCGCGCCGCCGGGTGCTGTCAAATCTCCGGGGTCGTTCTGCTCAACTCACAAATCCTCGGTTGAAGGCCCGGCATGGATGCGCACATGGAGCCCAGGCATCTTTGCCACCGGGGCTTGCCGTTTCCAAAGAAAACGAAACGAGGCGCCCCGCAGGTGAGGCGCCTCGTTTCGCCCTTTTCAAGGCGTATCATGATTGAGCCGTATCATGAAGAACGGCGAAAAAAAATCGCACCGCTCATTGCTGCGGCGGCGGAGGCGGCTGGTTCTTTCCTCTTCGGGGCCGGTCAAACCCGGATCTTCGGCCCTGTACCTGTTGGAAAGAAGGATTCGGGGTAAACAGCGAAGCCGCCGGTTGCCCAAAGTTCGTCAGTTGGTAGGTCGAAGTGCCAAAGCGCGGATCGCTGTGCGTTTCTTGCAGGACAACGTCAAGGTCAGGCGAATACAGGCGCTCGGACGTTATGACGATGGGTAGTTTATTGCCGATCTGGCCCGCCGGAATGGTTCGAACAACTTTCCGGACATTCACTTTGTAGACCTTGTGGGTGGCCGGATCGGTATACGTCGATTGCGATTCCGTAACGCCTGGGTTTCTTGATCCAGCGCCGTTGCGCCCTCCTGCATTCCGGCGCGCCCTCGCACCGGGCCGGGGATTCCCGGTCCGCATGGCAAACGCCCGATAGTTTCCCTTTGTAACGTTCACAATGTATTCGATCGCTTTCGACACATTTCGAATATAGGCAAATTCCTGAGCTTTTCCGGAAGATGCCAATGGACCAATCGCCGGCAACTTGACGTCCCGGTAGGTGCTGCCATCGGCGTCACGCGCGAGTGTGCCCGTCGTCGTATTGGTGATCGTGTTGTTCGGCAGAGTTTCGACACGCGTAATCGTAAACGTGGCTTGAAACGGCTTCCCTGTCACAACCTTGCCGCCAAACCCGCCCACCAGCCCGCCAAATGCGAACGATCCGGCATTCGGTCCGCCCCGCCCCGGACCTCTGCCAAAGCCGCCGCGCGGAGGGGGAGGGCCCTGCGCTGCAACGACAAGCGCCATCCCAGCCATTGCCATTGCCGCCAAACCTGCTCGAAGCACTGTGTTCCTCAAGTTCTTGCCTCCTATCTCAATCTTCGCTAATGCTCCAAAATGAGATTCCTTCAAAATCATTGCAAGCCATCTCCTGAACGGGCTTTTTGTGGGTCCGGACAGCTAGCGCACCAACATCACTCCACGCGGCCAGCCATCCTCACCCACCAGAATATCCGCCTGGATCAAATCGTCGTCCGGAGTTGCGGCGACCGGATAGCCGAGCTGTGCGAGCGACGCCCGCGTCAACTCCACGCGCACCACCATGCCCGGATCGTCGGCAGCAATGCCACCGGTAAACGGCACGGGTACGAAATCCGACGCCACATACGTTTCACCGGAAGTTATGGCGGCCGCAGATGTGGCGGCAACATTCACCGCAGCCCCTTGCGTCTCTTCTTTATCCGGTTTATCGGGCGCCGGCGACAATGCCTTCACCTCCAGCGGCGTATTTGATTGCGTTGTCACATCTTTTCCCGGGGAAGGCTGCACCTGGCCCTTTGAGCCTCCCGAGGCGGTCCAAAGGAAGATCAGCAACACCGCCGCGGCGGCGGCTACCGTGGACCATTCAAAAGTTCGCCGCCAGGCGGCGCGCCGGTGATGTTTGCGAAACGCGGCCAACACGGCGGCTTCCACACTTGGGGGCGCCTGCTGTTCCCGCAGGCTTCTCCCGGCGGTTTCGACGGCCTCGGCAAGGGCCTCCGCTTCCGCCACTCGCTCTGCGCAAGCGGCGCAGGAAGCCGCGTGTTCCAAAGCCGCCTCGCGCAAATTCACATCCAGTAATTCCAGGCGCACAAAGGCGTGCACGACTTCGTCGAATTCCCTGCAGGTCATTTCATTCATTTCTTAACTCCTGGGCGCGGCCAAGGCTCTTTGCCGACCCTCCGGACGGGCGGAGTTTTTCCAGCAACATCGAACGCGCGCGATTCAGCCGCGATCTCACGGTTCCCACCGGGCATTGGAGCAACACAGAGGCCTCGCCATAGCTTTTGCCTTCCAGATCGCACAGCGTCACGGGCTCACGGTAGTGATCGGGAAGGGTCAAGACAGCGTCGCGCAACCGTTCCACGATTTCCGCGCGCTCCAGGTCATCGAGAACCGTTTCTGCCCCACCGATTCTCCCGGAACAGTGGCCATTGCCATTGGTGCGGACAGTTGCAGCGACCCGCTCGCCCGCCTGGGAACTTTCCTCCTCCTCGGGCAGGGGCACGTATCGGCCTTCCTTTTCGCGCAGCTTACGCATGTGATTCCGAGCGATGCCGTAGAGAAATGCCGCCGGAGCACCCTTTTGCTCATCAAACCTTCCGGCCTGGCGAATTAGCGTCATGAACGTTTCCTGGACGATGTCGGCAGCCGCTTCCGGGCGTCCCGCCATGTGAACGGCGTACCGGTAGAGCCCGCCCTGATGACGGCGGTAGAACTCCAGGAAAGCATCATCATCTCCCTTGCGGAGACGCCGCATGAGTTCGATATCCCGGTGTTCCGCTGGTTCAGCCATCGTTCTGGTTAGATGCAATCCCGCTCTCTACAGTAGACATTACGTTTTCCCGACCCTGAAGTTCCAATTTTTTGTTCCCCATCGCCGGGAACAGGACTGTGGAGACATCCCATTTAGTGTATGCTTGCGACGTACCCAACCCCCCTCAAATGGAGGCAGCCTTGACACACCTTTATGGAAAACTTGCGACGATTCTGGTGGCCGTCGCCTTCACCGCCGTGGCGAGTTCCGCGCAGCTGGCCGAAAAGAAAGCCCTGACGCTGGCCGTCGCCAAGCAGATTGCCGCGGCGTCGCAAGCCGAAGCGATCAACCACAAATTCAACATGGTCATTGCGATTGTGGACGATGGCAACAACTTGATATACCTGGAGCGCATGGACGATGCGCAGCTTGCCAGCATCCAGATCGCTCAGGGTAAAGCGCACACCGCTCTGGCCTTCAAGCGACCGACCAAGGCCCTGGAAGATGCCGTCGCCGGCGGACGCAACGCCATCATGACTCTTCCCGGCGGCGTCCTGGTGGAAGGCGGCTTGCCGATTACCACCCCGGACGGAAAAATTATTGGAGCCATTGGCGTGAGCGGCGGCACTTCGCCGCAGGATGCCATGGTGGCCAGAGCCGGCTTGGATGCTTTCGCGAAACTTCTGCGCCGCTAGCTCTGCTCCCGGCCCCCGGATTTGGAAACGGGCGCATTGCACTGCTAAGATTCACAAAAGATCACGACCGCTTTTCGAACGGCCATTGCTGGACGGCATGATTCTAGAGATGGAGAGTTGACACATGAAATTCACATTCGGCCGCGCTTTTCCCGCAGTAATGTTGCTTGCCCCGCTTGCCGCGGGCCTGGTTTTTCTGACGACCACGCAGGCGCAAGACTCAGGCAACTCCGCGCAGGTGGTGCGCGGTCAGAGCTCGCTCAATGATTGGGGGAATGAACGCCCCGGCAATCGATATCTCATCAAGACATCCGATATGCCCAAGCCGTACGCCACCGAATCGACGGCCAATCAGTCCCATGTCGTACCCCGGCCGTCGAATGCATGGCCGAAAGTTCCCCAAGGCTTCAAGATCGATCAGGCGGTAACCGGCCTGGAGGGTCCGCGAACCATCGTGAGCGCGCCGAACGGCGATCTGTTCGTGGCGGAAAGCAATCCGGGACGCATCCGCGTCCTGCGCGGCTTCTCCAGCGACGGGAAAGTGCAAACCAACGAAGTCTTTGCCTCAAACCTAACCATGCCTTACGGAATCGCCTTTTACCCATTGGGCCCGAATCCGCAGTACGTCTATATCGGGAACACCAATTCCATCGTGCGGTTTCCCTACAAGAACGGCGATCTAAAGGCCCGCGGACCGGCGCAGGTCGTCGTTGCCAGCATTCCGGGCGGGTCGCGGTACGGCGGAGGCCACTGGACGCGCAGTCTGGTCTTTACTCCGGACGGCAAAAAATTGCTGGTCGGCGTAGGATCCAGGCAGAACGTCGGCGACGATGCTAGCGAAACCAACCGCGCCGACGTGCTCGAATTCAATCCCGATGGTTCGGGACAGCGAATTTACGCGTATGGCATTCGAAACGCCTCCGGCCTGGCCATCAATCCGCAGACCGGGCAACTCTGGGCCGCGGTAAACGAACGCGACGCCCTAGGCGATGATCTGGTGCCCGATTACGTTTCGCACATTCAAGAAGGCGGCTTCTACGGCTGGCCGTGGTACTACCTGGGGCCGAATCAGGACCCGCGGTTTGCCGGCAAGCGCCCCGACCTGAAAGATAAAGTGATCGTGCCCGATGTGTTGCTGCAATCGCATTCCGCGCCGCTGGCCCTGGCTTTTTATGAAGGCAAGCAATTCCCCGCCGAATATCGCGGCGACGCCTTCGTCACCTCCCATGGCTCGTGGAACCGCGCGAAACGCACCGGCTACAAGGTCGTTCGCGTCTTCACGCCAAACGGAAAGGCCACCAGGGAATACGAGGACTTCGTCACCGGCTTCGTCGTGAACGATGCCAACGTGTGGGGACGTCCGGTGGGAGTAACGGTTGCCCGTGACGGGACGTTGGTCTTTACCGACGACGGTTCCGGCAGCGTCTGGCGCGTCACGTACACCGGCAACGAGAGTTCCGCGAAGTAAGATCGAACAAACGTTCACCACGGAGGGCACAGAGCCTGCAGAGAACAGCAATTGGAGAATTTCAATTCTCCGGGGCGCCGGGATTGCAGTTCGGCAAGTCCTGTTCCCGTTCTCTAGCGGCGCGACGGTTTTCCAGTGGCGAGGCTTTAGCCTGCGCCACGAAAGGCCCCTCCTCCGTTCTTCTTTGTGCCCTCTGTGTTCTCTGTGGTGAACCGTCTTTTGCTTTTGCCCTTGGGTTTCGCTCCGCCACGAACATTCCATCTTCAACTTTAGCTCCGCCTTCCCTATAATCACTGTTTCTCATTGCCGATTGGAGTCCCGTGGTTCACGTTCTCGAAGTCCGCATTCGCGCCGCCCTGGCGGCGCATATTCGCCAGCACTACAATTTGGACGTTGCCGTAGTCACCGAGAGGCCTCCCCGGATCGAGATGGGCGAGGTGGCCTCGCCCGTGTGCTTCGAGCTGGCCAAACGCCTGAAGCGCGCCCCACGGCAGATCGCGCAGGAAATCGCCGCGCAACTTGCGCCCATCGAAGGCGTCGAACGCGTGGAAGTCGCCGGCGCCGGGTATGTAAACCTTTATTTCACCCGCGCCGCGTTTCTCGCGGCCGCCGTCGCGGATGTGGAACACCCGCCGTCGGGAACCGCGCCGGCCGACGCGCCCAAATGCATCGTCGAACACACCAACATCAACCCCAACAAGGCCGCGCATATCGGGCACCTGCGCAACGCCGCGCTGGGCGATACGCTGGTGCGCGTGCTGCGCCGCGCCGGGCGACGCGTGGAAGTGCAGAATTACATTGATAACACCGGGGTACAGGTCGCCGACGTCGTGATTGCGTTCCTGCACATCGCGAAAAAATCGCCGGAAGAAGTTCGCGCGCTTGCCGCGCAGCCGAAATTCGATTACTTCTGCTGGGATTTGTATGCCAGCGTGTCGCGTTTTTTCGAGGAGGACAAAACACGTCTCGCGTTGCGCGGCGAAACCCTCCAATCCATTGAGGAAGGTCACGGGGCGGCGTCGGAAATGGCCGGCATCGTCGCGCCCGCCATCGTTCGCTGTCACCTGCGCACGATGCAGCGCCTGGATATCGAATACGATCTACTGCCCCGCGAAAGCGAGATTCTGCACCTGAAATTCTGGGACGCGGCGTTCGAGCAGCTCAAACAGCGCGGCGCCATCCATCTTGCCGCTTCGGGCAAGAACGCCGGATGCTGGGTGATGCGCATGGGCGCCGTTTCGGGCGGCGTCGCGGACGCCTCCGATGGCGTCGAAGACGACGACGCGAAAATCATCGTTCGCTCCAATGGCACTGTGACGTACGTCGGAAAAGATATCGCCTACCAGCTCTGGAAATTCGGCCTGCTGGGGAAAGATTTTCAGTACGAGAAGTTCCACACCTACGCGGACGGCCGCGTGCTCTGGTCCAGCGTATCGAGCGGCGGCGATCCGGCCGCGCCCGCGTTCGGACATGCCACGACCGTGTACAACGTGATTGACGCGCGGCAGGCGTATCTGCAAAACGTGGTGGTCGCGGGGTTGCGCGCCCTGGGCTTTGACGAGCAGGCGGACCATTCCATTCACTTTTCGTACGAGATTGTCGCGCTCACGCCGCGCTGTGCCGCCGAGCTTGGCTACACACTGAGCGAGGAGGACGCGAAAAAGCCGTACGTAGAAGTCAGCGGCCGCAAAGGCCTCGGCGTAAAGGCGGACGACCTGCTCGATCGCCTCGAAGCCGCTGCGCTGGCGGAGGTGGACGAGCGCCATCCGGAATTGCCGGACGCCGAGCGTGCCGCGATCGCTCACGCCATCGCCATCGGAGCGCTGCGGTATTTTTTATTAAAATTCACGCGCACGGCAATCATCGCGTTCGATTTCAAGGACGCGCTCAGCTTTGAAGGCGAAACCGGACCCTACTGCCAGTACGCGGTCGTGCGCGCGCGAAATATTTTCCGCAAGCTGGGCGAACAGCAGCCGGATTTTGACGTGTCATCGCTCAAGCAAGTGGACCAAGCGGCGGCCACGGCCCTTTTTTCCGGCCCCGACGGCAATGCCTTTTGGGAACTGGTGCTGCTGGCGGCGTCGCTCGGCACGCAGATCGAAGCCGCCGTGGCGTCCCAGGAGCCTGCGTTCCTCGCCAAATACGCTTTTCAATTGGCGCAAGCCTTCAATCTTTTCTACCACCATCATCGCGTCCTCACCGAAGAAGACGCCGCGAAGAAAATCTTCCTGCTGCAGCTCAGCCGCCTGGTGGAAGTTCAACTGGTCAGCGCGCTCGAGCTTCTGGGAATCGCCTCGCCCGAAAAAATGTAGCCCCACCAGTAGGACAGGCTTCAGCCTGTCTGCCGTTTGTTGGAGCGGGCAAAGCTTTTCCGTGGACATCCTGAAACATGTGGCGCGGCATGGATTGAAATTAACCGCAAAAACTGACAGGCTGAAGCCTGTCCTACTTCAACCCGAATTTCATCGCCAGATCCACGAGCGTGCGCACGGCCACGCCGGTCGCGCCCTTCGCGTTCCAGGCTTTGCCGTCGTCCTGCCAGGCGGTGCCGGCGATATCCAGGTGGACCCACGGCGTGTCGCCGGTGAATTCCTTCAAAAACATCGCTGCGGTGGTTGCGCCGGCTCCCTTGCCGCTGCCGACGTTTTGAATGTCCGCGATGCCGCTCTTGATCATTTCTCGATATTCGTCGTCGATGGGAAGCTGCCACATTTTTTCGCCCGCCGCTTTCGCGCTGGCTAGAAGCTGGTCGGTGAAGGCCTGATCGGAACCGAAAACCCCGGAATTGACGTCGGCGAGGGCGACCACGACCGCGCCGGTCAGCGTCGCGGCATCGACCAGATGCGTGCAGCCCAGTTGTTTGGCATAGGCGATCCCGTCGGCCAGGACAAGGCGTCCTTCGGCGTCGGTATTGATGACCTCTATGGATTTCCCGGACATGGCGATCTGGACGTCGCCGGGCTTTTGCGCGCGGCCTCCAGGCATGTTTTCGCTGGAGGCGACCACGGCGATGACTTTGCACGCGGGCTTAAGTTTGGCGATTGCGCGCATCGCGCCGATCATGGCGGCGCCGCCGCACATGTCGTACTTCATTTTTTCCATGTCCTTGGAGGGCTTGATGGAAATTCCGCCCGTATCGAACGTGATGGCCTTGCCCACCAGTCCCAAAACCGGGGCTTCCGGCTTCACTTTTTCGGGCGTGTAGGTGATGACGATCATGCGCGGAGGCTCGACGCTGCCCTGCGCCACCGAAAGCAGCGCGCCCATCTTCAATTCTTCCATCTTTTTTTCGTCCAGAACTTCCACGGCCAGGCCCGCTTCGCGCGCCATGGCCGAGGCGCGGTCGGCCAGCATGCGCGGGGTGAGGCGGTTGGAAGGCTCGTTGCCCAGTTCCCGCGCGAAGTTCTGCGATTCCGCGGTGATGCGCCCGCGATGGAGGCCGCGATCGGCGTCCGCGCGCGCCGCTTCGGTCCACCCAGCCAGCGCCGTGGCCGTGATTTCAGTTTCGACTTTCTTGTCCGTCTTGTATTTGTCCGAATCGAAATTCGCCAGGATCAAGCCTTCCGCGATGGCTTGCGCCGCGTCGGCGCTCCGCTCGTTTTCTCGCGCCAGAAACGTCAGCCGCTTCACCTGCCGCGATTTCAGCGTGCGAACCGCCGTGGCGGCAAGCTTGCGCAATTCGGCCGTGCCGAATTTTTCTTTTTTTCCCGCTCCCAGGATGAGAACGCGCTGCGCGGCCAGCCCCTGCGGATAGTAGAGCAGCACTGTCTCCAGCATTTTGCCGGTGAGTTCCCCGGAAGCCGCCAGCTTCGATAGAGCGCCACCTGTGGCCGCGTCCAGTTGGGAAAGAACCCCATCCAGCGGTTTGTCCTGCTCGAAGGCATACGTGACGAGCGCGTCGGCGTCGATCTGCGCCAGCGGCCGTGTATCTACTGTGATGTCCATGATTCCCCTTTATTTCATGCAATTTATCGCATGCAAGATGACGGTGCCGTTATGGCAGAGTGAAAGCTGAATGTTTCACGAAACACATGGCATCGCCCGCTACTGCCTGCTCAGCGATGCCGAAATTTGTACATGGCTTCGCCGACCTCGCGCTTGGCTTCTTTGTCGCGCTCGGTCTGCCGGCGGTCCCATTTCTTTTTGCCCTGGGCGAGAGCGATTTCGCACTTGGCGATACCCTCGCGAAAATAAATACGCAGAGGCACAAGGGTTAGCCCCTTTTGGTCCATTTTGCGGGCCAGTTTTTCTATTTGTTCCTTGCGGAGCAGGAGCTTTCGCGGCCGCAGCGGGGTATGGTTATACGTACCTCCGGGCAGATACTCCCCGATGTGGCAGTTGAGCAGCCAAACAGCCCCCTGGCGAATCACGCCATAGGCGTCGCGCAGGTTGGCCTTGCCATCGCGAAGCGATTTCACCTCGGTCCCAAGCAACACCATTCCCGCTTCCAGCTTCTCAAACAGATGGTAGTTATAGGAGGCAGCGCGGTTCTGAGCCACCAGCAGCTCGGCCGGCTTCCCCTGCTTTTTTGACGGTTTAGCCACAGGAAGCCATCTTAGCCGTGCCTAGTAACCAGACGCAAGCACGCGCCTTGTCCGGGATTTCGGTGGATGCTAGACTGGCTTGGTCTAATTGTGTCACGTGGAGCGCGGATGAACCTCCGGCATCTCTCTGGATTGACCCTGATCGTGGCAGCTATGTTCCTCGCAGGTTGTCCCAAAGGCAGCCAGGAATATAACGCGGGTGCCCGGGCGGAATCGTTGAAAGACTACGACACCGCCTTGGCCAACTACGACAAGGCCCTGCAATCCGCTCCCAACAACACGGAATATAAGCTCCGAGCCGCGCGGGCGCGCTTTGAAGCCGGGCAGTGGCACGTGGATCAGGGCCGGCGGCTGCGCGACGAGGGAAACCTGGAACTGGCGCTGGCGGAATTCCGCAAAGCGATGATGACCGATCCTTCCAGCCCGATAGCGGCGCAGGAGGTCCAGGCCACCCTGGCCATCATTGCCAAGAAACAGGGAACCACGCAAAATACGTCGCCCGACGACTCCTTTGACGACGAATCGAAGCTCATGGCCGGGCCCCCCAAGCTTCAGCCGCTTTCCCTGGCGCCGATCAACATGAAGGCGACCAACGACTCGAAAGCCGTTTTCGACGCCATCGGAAAGCTGGCCGGGCTAACCGTAATTTTCGATCCGGACTTCACTTCCCGGCGCATTTCCGTGGAACTGACCAATGTGACGCTCGAGCAGGCGCTGAACATCGTGGCGCTGCAAAGCAAGGCTTTCTGGCGCCCGGTAACCTCGAACATTATTTTTGTTGTGCCGGATCAACCGCAGAAGCGCAAGGATTACGAAGAAGAAATCGTCAAGACGTTTTACCTGCGGAACACCGTCCTGCCGCAAGAGCTGACCGAAATTGTGACCAGCATCCGGCAATTGCTCGACCTGCGGCGCGTCCAGCAGATCAATTCACAGAACGCCATTGTGATTCGCGACACCCCGGACCGGGTGATGCTCGCGCAGAAAATCATCGACGACATCGACAAGGCCAAGCCGGAAGTGGTGATCCAGATCGCGGTGTTGCAGGCGCGGCGCGACCGCCTCAGAAACATGGGCATCCAGCCCGGAACCTCCGCCACGCTGGCCTTTACTCCGGGTGGCGCCACGTCCACAACCGGTTCGTCCGCCGCGTCCACGGCGGCTTCCCTGGCCTTGAACCAGCTGCAGCATCTTTCCACAGGCGATTACAGCATCACGCTGCCGGGCGCGCAGGCGTCCTTCCTGATGACGGACTCCTCCACGCAGATCATCGACAATCCGGAAATACGTGTCGTGGACGGGCAAACCGCCAAGCTCCGCGTGGGTGATCGCGTGCCTGTAGCCACCGGGAGCTTCACCGCCGGTGTGGGCGCGACGACAACCGCCGTCAACGCCCTGGTGAACACGCAATTTCAATATCTGGACGTTGGCGTGAACGTGGACGTAACGCCGCGCGTACATCCCGATCACGAGATCAGCATGAAGGTGAACGTGGTCGTTTCCTCGGTCACCGGATCCACCAACATCGGCGGGATCAGCCAGCCCATCATCAGCCAGCGCAGCATCGAACATGATATTCGCCTCAAGGACGGCGAAGTCAACGTCCTCGGTGGATTGATCGAGCGGACCGATACCGACACGGTCAACGGGTGGCCCGGCCTGTCGAAGATTCCCTTCCTGCGTTACTTCTTTTCAAACAACACGGTCGATCATCAGGAAAATGAAGTTCTGATCGTCCTGATCCCGCATATCGTGCGCTTGCCCACGATTACGGCGGAAAATCTCAGGAGCATCGCCTCGGGAACCGATACCAACGCCCAGGTGCGGCTGGAAGATGAAGTGATGGCGCCTCCGGTGCCCAGGTCGCAAAGCGCCCCTCCCATCGCGACTCCTGCGCCGGCGCCACCGTCCGCCGCTTCTTCCGGATCGGAAAATACGATGCTGCATTTTGAGCCTGCCAGCCTCAGCCTGAAGCCGGGCCAGACAACGACGATCGGGGTTGTCGTTCAAAACGTTCAGGACCTCTATTCCATTCCCCTGCTATTGCAATATAACCCCGCTGTCATTTCCATCGAAGACGTCCGCCAGGGCGGATTTCTCTCGGGTGGAACACAGCAGGTCGCCATAGTGGAACGCGTGGACAAGCAGCGCGGGCAGGCCATCGTTTCCGCGACGCGCATGCCGAATACGCCGGGCGTAAGCGGTTCAGGAACCCTGGTGGGGATTGTTGTGAAAGCCCTCGCTCCCGGCAACTCCAAGATCTCCATCGTTCAGGTCAACGCGAAAGATTCCCAGCAGCGGCCCATCCAGGTCGTCACCGGCGAGGCCGCCGTCCAGGTGCAATAGCGCGACGGCAGTAGAAAATGCCACAACGGACCCCATTACGACGCGCAGTACGCAACGGCATCGCGGGAATGACTCTGATCGAGCTCATTCTCGCCTGCGGCATTCTCCTGATCCTTTCCTCGGCGGCCGTGCCCCTGGCGCGAATCACCGTGCAGCGCCAGCGGGAAACGGAATTACGGCGCGATTTGCGCGAGATGAGAGATGCCATTGACCGCTACAAGGACGACGCGGACAAAAATCTGATTCGTACCGAAGTCGGCAGCCAGGGATATCCTCCCGACCTGCAAACCCTGGTCGACGGCGTGACCGTAAGCGCTGCCGGGGCCGGAGCGGGTGGAATCAGCGCCTCCGCGCTGGCCGGCGCCAGCGGCACGGCTCAGTTCGGTTCCGCGGGGACATCGCAGTTCGGGCCCGGGACGCCAACGGGGACATCTCCCTTCGGATCGACGGCGAATCAAACCGGTTCAGCCCTGTCGACGACGCCAAGCAAGGTGCGCTATTTAAGGAAAATTCCAGTGGACCCCATGACAGGAAACGCCGAATGGGGCTTGCGCGCCGTGCAGGATGATCCCGACTCGCACAGTTGGGGCGGGCACGACGTTTTCGACGTGTACTCGCTGTCCACGGGCACGGCCATTGACGGCTCGAAATATCAGGACTGGTAGGAACAGCAAATTGATGCCATCAGACCGATTCTCGATGTTCACAGGCCCACAGAGGCGGAATGGCGCCGCGCCCGCGCGCAAAAGCCTGCTATCGGCGGGGTTCACGCTGCTCGAATTGATGATCGTCATCACGATCATCCTAATTCTTGCGGGGATGGCGGCCGGGCGATACGAGAAATCCGTCCTGCGCGCGAAGGAGGCCACGCTCAAGCAGGATCTTTTCGTGATGCGCCAGGCCATCCAGCAATACACGCTCGACAAGCAGGAGGCCCCCACATCGCTCGACGACCTGGTTCAGGCAAAATATCTTTCGGCGGTTCCCATCGACCCAATTACGCGAAACAAAGACTGGCATCTGGATTTTGAGGACGTGCTGCTCAGTCCGGAACAGGGTTCTTCCGGCCTGACCGATGTGCATTCTTCTTCCAACGCCACTTCACCGTTTGAAAACACCCCTTACAATACCTGGTGAGCCGGCGGCGCCGTTTCTGCCGAAATTTTTTATTGATTTCCAACCCCGGAAATTACGCGGCTTTCCCCCGTGGAACTCCAGTCCGGCAGCGGCCTGAGGCCACACATGGCCTCGGCGGCCCAGCATCCCAGATAGGCAGACAAGGCCACGCCGTGCCCGCTGTAGGCCCCCAGAACGAATACATTGGGACTTCGCGCATGTTGCGAGAAAACAGGACGCCAGTGGTCCGCGATCAGGATCGGCCCGCCCCAGTGATGCGTGAACCGCACGTTCCGCATGGCCGGAGCCAGGCCGCGCACGCGGGCTTCCAGGTGCGCGATGCCCTCGGCGGACTCTCCTGCCGCAATGTCCAGTTTCGAAAATCCTCGCCAGCCATCCAGGTCCACCAGCCCTGCCCCGAACACCATTCCGCCCGTGCGCAGCGCCCTGCCCCACAGATACGGAAAATCCACGGTGTAGAACGGCTTCCCGGTCGCACCGCCCAGGGCCTCCCACTGCATTGCGCTCAGCGGTTCGGTGGCCACCGCCAGCGTGAATTTCGGATGCGCGCGAAGGGCAAGATCACTCAGCTCGAGCGACATCGCGTTGGTCGCCAGAAGCACACGCCTGGCGCGAACCTGGACGCCTCGAACACGCAAGCGCAAAGGCTCCTCGAACTCGATCCCTTCCACGCCGGCGCCTTCGAAAATTTGCGCGCCGCTTTTTTCCGCCACGCGCGCCATTTCGCTTACGAATTTGGCGGGATTGATCATCCCTCCGGGAACCTCCCGCACCGCGCGCACGTTGCCGGAATCTGTCCAGCAGATCGGAGAATCCGGCAAACCGCCGCTGCGCCCCACTTCCCAGACACCCGGAGTTGCAAGGTCGCAATCAATCCCCAGCGACTTCAAAATGCCCGCATAGCCTTTCAGAACATCTCCCAAACCCGGAAGGTCTCCGGCAGAAGTCTCGGCGAGAACCATGCCCCCCGTGTGGCCGCTGGAACCCGCTCCAATCGAGTCCGATTCAAACAAGGCCACGGAACGTTCCGGCGCGATGCGCCGCAACCATGCCGCCGCGGAAAGGCCCGTAAACCCGCCTCCCACCACGGCCAAATCCACTTCACCGGGAATGGCTCGGCGACTGGGACGAAAATCAATCGTCCAGGGAGGTTTTCCCCAATTCGGTTTGGAAATAGAGTCCGGCATGCGATCTTTCAAATCTCGGATCAAGATAACCCAATATCTTCAGTTTATGGCGGGAAAGACATATCGGCGCTTCCTGGAGCATGGCCGTGTTCGGACGCGAATTCCAGAATGTGCCAAATGCGATGAAAAGCGCTGTAAAAAACTCCATCCCACCCGTTCGGCGGACGGTTTTTTATTCGCCCAGTCCAATCGCGAAGCCGGTAAACCGCCGTTGGAACCCGGCAAATTGTCCAAAAATCGGAGACGCTACGTTGTTGAACACGTCATGCGGATTATGGCGATTCGTGATATCCAGTGAATAGACGCCCAATCGGATCTTGCGGGTCTTGCCGTGGTCCATGAACGGCAAGTGTATATTGAAATCGCGATACACCTTTACGTCCATTGAAAAATAGATGGGAAAACGCTGGGCGTTCGGCGCTCCCACGTAATTCTGCAGGACGTCGATATTGGAATACGGGAAGCCCGAATGTATGTCCGCTACGGGGCTCACGACAAACTGCAGCGGAAGATGAAGAAATCCCCAGGCAATCACCCGGTGCGGCACATCCGATGGCTGAATGCCATAAGCGTTCGGACGCAATACGGGGGCTTCGAAGGGGATAAAGGTGTCGGAAATCGAATTTAAATCGCCCCGCGCGCGGCTCCAGGAGTACGACACATTCAACTCTGCGCGTTCATTGGGCCGGTAGCGGGCGGATATTTGCGCCTGACGATAGTGCGCGGCGCCCGTATTCTGCAAGGCCAGCGTTCCCGACGTTCCGGAGTCGGGCAGGATGGGGTTCACGATGAAAAGATCCTTCGTGTTGGTCTCATAGTAGTTCATTCGCAGGGTTACGTTCTTCGGCAATTGCGTTTCGACTTCGACGTTCCACGTGAAGGTGCGGGGACTGCTGCCGAGATCCTCCGGAACGCCCGCGCCCCCGCCGGCTCCCAAGGGGACATACGCATTTTGCAGGGTGATCGACTGGCCCGCGAAAGGGCCGGAGAAATAAGTGAGGACGCGGGTCTGGTTGTCGACGAAATCCGCCGCGAGTAAGGGGACGTGGCCGCGAATCAAGCCGGTGCCTGCCCGCAGCACGGTCTTTCCGCCCGCAAAACTGTAGGCCAGGCCGACGCGCGGCGAAAAAGAAAACTCGCGGCCGATCGATTGAGCGGTCAAACGTCCTCCAATGGTTGCCGACAGTTGGCCGGTCAATCTCCATTGGTCCTCCGCATATCCCGACACTTCGGTATCCGCCGCTTGTAGCAATCCGGGGCCCTGAAAATTGATCTGCTCGGCAACCGAATTATCCTGCGCCAAAAGCTCGATGGGGCGGGACACGCTGCTGGAATCGAAGTTCCGGTAAAGGATGTCCCCTCCGAACTTCAATACGTGGTGGCCGAACCACGATTTTTCCGGCAACTGCAACATCGGAAGGCCTTCCAACTGATTCGCATTCCGCCACCAGGTGTTGAAGAAATTACCGCCCCAGCCCGCCGGACTGATTTGCATGTCGGCCGTCCCCTGACCGTGGGCATTGCTGTAATAGTTCGTATAGCGGACCACCGTGTTCAGCAGGGCGCCCGAATCGAACTGATAGGCGTCCGAGAGTCCGACGGATACGCCCCTGCGTTGAAAATTCACGGAGGCGGACTGCGGGATGAGCGCGTTGATATTCGCGTACAGGTTGGTCGACGGAAAAACATTTACGTTCATGCTCAGCAGGTGCTTGGGCGAAAAGGTCCATTGAAATTCGGAGAACGAGCTGAAACTGTAAACGTAGGTTTCATTGTAGGGCCAGGAAAGCCCGCGGACCGGATCCCGCCGAAATTCGTAGGAGAGATCTTCGGAGAAATTAAATTTATCTTTGATCAACGGGCCGCCAAATTCCACCCGCGGCGTCATGTTCGCAATTCCGACCAGGGAGCCGTTCTTGGCCCGGAAGGAAGGGAGAAAATCCAGAAGCTTGTAGTTCCATACCGGAGCGGGAGGCCGGATGTCGATCCTCGTCAGTCCCCCGGAAAACCCGCCGTAAGCGACGCTATCCGGGGTGGAAAACACCTGGATGGACTGAATGGCGTCCACCGGGATTGGAATGCCGAAGCTCCCGGACACCGGATCCACGTTTTCCGCCGAATCCACCAGAAGCATGGCTTGGCTTTCCGACTGCCCGTTGAAGTTCAGCCTGCCCTCTTGCGTCTTGATGACGCTGGGCGAGACGGAGAGGGCCTCGGTGAATTTCCCCGTGCGCAGCGGCAGGCTTGCCAGTTGTTGTTCGCTCACCGACGCGGTAGCGCTCACGCTCTGCGTCGCCACTTCGACGGCTTCTCCCTGTACTTCGACATTCTCCTGGACCGAGCTGAGTTGCAACACGGCGTCCTGCACCGCCGCCTGGCCGGCACGCAGAACGACGGTTGCGCTCCAGGGTTTAAAACCATCCATAGTGACGCTGACGGTATAGCTTCCCGCGGCCAAACGAGTGAATTCGTAGCGCCCCTCGGAATTGGTCAACTTCGTTTCAGGAGAAGACCCGGCATCCGAGCCCTTCAGAGTGACTGCGATTCCGGAGAGGTTATTCGACACGCCCTCGCTGGCCACGATGCTGATTTTGCCCGCGATCGACGACGTCGCGGCCTGCGGATTCGCATCTGCCTGGCGTGCAAATCCCGAAATCGCGCAAAACAAAGCCGCCAGCAGAATCCCTGCCTGCAGCGATCGGGAAATTGAAATCGTCTTCGAACCACACTTCTTCAACAAAAAATGCCCCCAGCGGAGTAACGCAGGCCCGACTGCTCCCCTCGTACACACCTGTCAATACCCGTAAGACATCATAACGGCATTCGAGTCCTTGCGGGTAGCCGCTACTCTCCGTATGGCCGCAGGATAGAGAAATGAAGAGACTTATTTCGCATGCGTCGCGGACAAATCTAATCTTCCCCTGTTTTGACTCCCTACACAAAGATAAGGTTGCAGGGGTTTTGCAAAGGGTTACCCAGGGTGGAGGACCGCTCGCATCGCGAATTTCAACCTGTGTCACGACCCGAAAACCCCGTCCGTTGACACCCTTCATGCGTCTTGGTATGTTCGCAACTCAATCAAGCAAGCTTATGAATTGAATCTTGTTCGGCAATTCTTGTTGCTGCGTGGCACTTTCAGCTGTTCAATTTCAAGAAAGAGAGATTTCATGAAAATCGATATCTTCTGTCACATTCTTCCGCAAACGTTCTTCGAACGTCTGCTCAAGCTGTCGGAAAGCAGTTCCAGCGTCAAGAAACGATCGATTGAAATTCCGTCCATGGTGAACCTCGATGTTCGATTCCGGATGATGGACCGGTTCGCCGACTACGTTCAGGTCATCAGCATGGCCTCACCGCCAATCGAATCTCTAGGGAGCGCGAAGCAGTCCGTGGAACTGGCGCAACTGGCCAATGACGGCATGGCCGACCTGGTCCGGAAGTACCCCGACCGCTTCCCCGGATTCGTCGCTTCCCTGCCCATGAATCATCCCGAAGCAGCCGTCGAGGAGATTGACCGCGCCGTCATGAAGTTGGGAGCGACCGGGGTGCAGATCTTCTCGAACGTGAACGGGCGTCCCCTGGACGATCCGGAGTTCCTCCCCATCTTCGAAAAGATGGCGGCCGTCAATCTTCCTATCTGGCTGCATCCCACACGCTCGCCGGCTTTTGCGGACTACCAGACCGAAAAGAAGTCAAAATACGAACTGTGGTGGGTATTCGGATGGCCCTACGAAACTTCGGTGGCCATGGCGCGCATCCTGTTTGCCGGATATTTCGATCTCTTCCCCAATCTCAAAATCATCACGCACCACATGGGCGCGATGGTTCCCTATTTCTCAGGCCGAACCGGCGCGGGTCTGGATCAATTGGGAGCGCGAACCGAGGATGAGGATTTGACCGTCTATTATCGCCGCCTCAAGAAGCGCCCGCAGGATTATTTCAAGATGTTCTATGCCGACACGGCAACGTTTGGCTCTCGCCCGGCGATGCAGTGCGGACTGGAATTCTTCGGAGCCGATCAGGTGCTGTTTTCCTCCGATTCGCCGTTCGATCCGGAGAAAGGCCCCGGGTACATTCGAGAAACCATCCGCTGTATCGAAGAACTTCCCATTTCCGCCGAAGATCGCGTCAAGATCTACTCCGGAAACGCCCGCAAGCTGTTGCGGCTAAAACTGGCATAGACGAATTGGCGCAAGCAACCCGGACGCGAAACGAACGCTCCAAGTGTGTGTACTCAATATTCTGCCGATGAAAGAGGCCAGAAGTGGCAATTGTTTCGCGTGACCCATTTTCGCTGAGGCGGGGACATTCGGCGATCCCCTGGATTGCCGCGCTGTCCTGCCTTTGCGCGCTTTCCTTATCCGCCGCACAACAGCAAGGGCCCATGACCCCGCCCCCCGGAACCCTCACGGCGCCTGCTGCGAAGCAACCGAAACCTGCTCCGGCGGCGCCGCCTGCGGTGATTGGAAGCTCAGCCCCGGTTGCATCCCTGGGGCCGCCAACGATTCCCATCGACCAGATCATCCAGAAGTTCGCCGCGCGGGAAGCTCAGTTTAAGATCGAGCGCGACCACTTCACCTATACTCAAAAAGTATTGGTTGAGACGCTCGACTCCGACGGGCGGCCCGATGGCAAATACCAGAGGACCAGCGAAGTCGTTTTTACTCCCGAGGGCAAGCGGTTTGAGCATTACACATACGCCCCCGTTTCAACGCTCGAGCGCATTTCGATGTCGCAGCAGGACCTCGACGACCTGGAAAACATACAGCCGTTCGTTCTGACCACTTCGGAGATGCCCAAGTACGACATCAAGTATGTGGATCACGTGCCGCTGGATGAATTGACCACGTATGTGTTCGACGTCGCGCCAAAAAAAATCGAGAAGAATCAGCGGTATTTTCAAGGGCGCATATGGGTGGACGATAAAGACTTCGAAATCGTCAAGACCGACGGAAAAGCCGTGCCCGACATCCGCAAGGGCGGCCAGGAGAACGTGTTTCCGAAGTTTGAGACGTTTCGCGAAAACATCGAAGGTAACTACTGGTTCCCCACCTACACGCGCGCCAACGACGTCCTGCATTTCAGCAACGGGGACGTGCCCATTCGCATGACCGTGCGTTACGAAAACTACAAGCGTTTCGGCGTGACCGTGAAGATCGGTAAACCGACAGAAACGAATCAGGACAAGAAATAGCCGCGATGCTGGCACGCGAGTTTCCAGCGCCGCCCCTGCGGGGCTGTGTGAGAACTTGATCTTTGTTCCTGTAGAGCCAGCCTTCAGGCGGGCATCTGCCCGATTCAAAAATGCCACCCTGAAGGGTGGCGCTACAAAGACCCTCCCCGCTGGCATTTGGCCTACTTTTGCAAACTGCGTGCACACGTGGCGGTTCACGGCGAATGTGTGGCTTTTGGCTTGCGGCGAGTGCTTTTTCCGGTTCAGGCGTAGCGAAACAGGGCCTTGAAGCCGTAGTCCATCTGCTGCTGGATGTGGCAGTGAAACAGCGTCAGGCCCGGTTGCTCGGCGACCATATCCACGGTGGCGCGTCCGTAACCCGGCACCACGACCGTATTCTTCATCACTCCCGCCGTGGTTTTTCCGTTGATCTCGACCAGTTCGAACCAGTGCCGGTGCATGTGCAGCGGGTGGGGATCTTCGCTGCGATTCCGAAACACCAGGCGGTACCTCCCGCCCTGCTGGAGCACAAATTCCCGGTCGTGGGGATATTGCTTCCCATTCACGGTCCAACCGTTGAATAAACCCGCCCCACTGGGAATTTTCCGAAAAATCATCTCCACCGTATGATCCGGCGCAGGCTGCGTGCCGGTTTTGCCAAAAATCGTGTAATCCCAGGTTGGTTTTACCGGCTCAATCCATTCGTGATATCCGCTTTGGGAACCTCCGGAGCCGCGGCGTTGGCCTGCATCCCGGGCGCGCCCGGCTGCGCTTGAGACATTGCCAGTCTCGCCGTCCCCAATTCAACGGCTGCGGCGCCGCCAAGTTTTATAAACTCCCTCCGGCTCACAAAATCCTCCAATCTGCATCCCGCGGACGAGCCAAGCCATCGAAAACACTTGTCCCAATTTCGAAATCCTCTCACGGCGATATGACGGGTTCAAGGCCAACCAGCAGGATTTCGAACGTTTCTTTTTCGATGCGGAATGGCGCACACGGCGGGGTGCGCCCGCAAAGCGGCTTTGGAGTCAGGTCCTGGAGTCAGGAGATGAAGTCAGATTGGATGGCGCTCTTGCTTTCTGCTCATTTTTGATTTTCCCTTCATTTCATAGAGCGCCCGGTCGGCGCATTCGAGCAATTGTTGCACGGTGCTTCCGCTCTCCGGGAACGTCGCGATGCCAACACTCAGGCTGAGACGAGGAAATTCTTGGTCGATTTCCAGGCAATTTTGGATGCGATCGGCAACCTGCTGGGCCGCCTCCGCGCGAGTTTCCGGAAGCACGAGGGCAAATTCGTCTCCTCCATAACGCGCGGGCGTGTCGATGGACCGCGAGTTCAGACGCAGGATGGCGGCAACGCGGCAAAGGGCGCGGCTCCCGGCAAGATGTCCGTAGCGGTCGTTGATGAGCTTGAGGCCATCGAGGTCCATCAGCAAAACGGAGAAAGACCGGTCGGTGCGTCCCGAGCGTTCGATTTCGCTCTGCAGGATATCCACCAGGCGGCGATAATTGGCCAGCCCCGTGAGGCTGTCACGGATAGCCAGAGAGCGGACCTTACGGAACAATTGCGCGTTGTCGAGCAACGTGGCGCCCAGCAGGAGCACGTAACTCATCGTGTTCACGAATTCCGCGGCGGACGCGGGCGCATCCAGCAGGCGAATGGATTGAGAAGCCATCAAATGACCGGCCGCATTCAGCCCCGCCGCCCACACGAGCACGAAATCGAATGCCAGCAGGTCATGATCGGCCCTGCGATCCAAAGCGATGGCGGCAGCCAGAAAGATGCCTGCCGGAAGCAGGTCCCATGGCCGCGGAATGATGCTCTGAGGATGAACGGGGGGCGCATTCGGGAAAAGCAGAAACAGGATCGCGATCACGCTGAACGCGCCGATCACAATCGCCAATACGGCAAGAATATTTCTCTTCGGGTCCCGCGGCCAGGGCAACCGGTTGTTAATAGCGCAGGCGATAAGAAAAAGCACGCCCAGCAGCGTCTGACCCACCATCCAAAACAACGGAACGCGGAGTTGCGGCTGGCGTCCCAGAAAACGGTGATAGAACTCGAAGATCGCGCATAGGTGAATGATGCCGGTGATTGCGAACGTCAACCCCAGCAGCAGCGAGACGCGGTTTCCCGTGCCGTGATAGCGCACCAGGACGTTGGCGGCGATCGTAAAACATAACAGGGCTGAGATGATTTCCGCGCTCGTCCAGGCCAGCGGATTTACGACAATGTTGAGCTGGCGCAGGAACTCGCCCAGCATAACGACGCTGCCGCACGCCAGCAGGATGAACCACGCGTTGCGCGCGACCCGCTTGAGTGACGTCAGTCCTTCGAGTACTACCATACAATTTAGATGCCCCGGCCCCATTGTCAGATACCCGCCTGCTTGGAGCACTGTGTCCAATGGAACAGAATTGGAACAGCCAAATTTCTCCTGTACTTCCAGCAATTTCGTTTTCTTCATGCTCCGGGTGGCCGCGTGTTTTCCTTGTCCACCCTGAATTTCCCGGCCGCAAACCCGCCAGAACGGCAACTAGACCTAGAAAAGTTCTTCCCTGCGAACTAAAGCGAGCGGCTCGAAAGCGTCGCGCAAAAGCTGCGCATATTTGCGGCGGTCATATCCGAACCAGCCGTCCCAGAGCGCGTAGGCGCGCACGCGGTCGTTGGGGACGCGGTTGCCGCTGTCGGTAATGATGTACTCGACGGTCTGCCCGGGGCGCAGGCGCACGCCGTTTCCAAAAAGCTGCTGGGCGGCGATGGCGGTCTGATTGGCTTTCTTGTATTCGCGCGGTTCGCGCGTGAGCCGCTTGCTCACGATCAAATCCTCGATGGCCACGCTGCCGTCGGCAAGCGACTCCTCGCAGCGGCGCAGGATTTCGCGGGCCTGCTCGAGTTTTGCCAGATAGCCGCAGAAATCGCGCGCCTCGGAGAGGATGTCGAGGGCTTGCTGCTGCATGCGGGCGACCAGCGGTGGCGTGTCGTGACGCCGCAATTCCAGGCCGCGCACCTTGAGCACGCCGTCTTCGGTGACGGCAAAAAAACGGTTGGGCACGGGCACGTCTTCGAATTGCCGTGACGGCAGAAAGACAACGTAACGGTAGACGGCCTCGATCGCCAGCGGGAGCTGCGTGCGCGCGGCAATTTCCGCGCTGAGCGCTTCGTAATCGTCGCGCGTGGCGCCCGCTTTTTGCACGTACAGCGAATCCACCAGCGCATGCAGGATTTCGTAGCCGCGATCCTCGGCGATTTCCTTTGCCACCAGCAGGGTTTCCCGCGCGACGGCGTTGATGGCTTCATGCGCCTCGATTTTTCCGAAGCGCGCGTTTTTGTAGCCGGTGTAGCCGAAACAGCAGACCAGCAGCCACTTGAGCGCGTCGCGCCGGAGCTTGTACTGCTGCGTTCGTTCTGCCGCAAGGTCGTCCTCCGGGCGCCCCGTGTAGCGCCCGCCTTCAGGCATGCACGTGCCTGCCTCTAAAGCCCCCGCAGGAAGGGGTGCGCGACACAATTTTTTCAGCTCGGTGCGTTTCGTGATGAGCCGCTCGACCACGCGGCTGGTGATGCCGCGGCGTCGCTGGCAGATGCGGTAGCCCAACTCCGGCACGCGCGGCGCGCCGGGGCAGCACGGGCAATTGACCGTTTCGGGCGAAATGTTAAACCGCGCCATGATGCTGGGATACTCGCTGACGAAATCCAGTTCGGCGACGTTGGCGTGGAATCCGATTTTCGGCGTGAACACCAGTCCGCCGCGATCGGCGATGAGCAACTCGTCGGGCGGCTTGGGATCTTCCGGCTCGGCTTTTTGCTCGGGGATGAGCGCGCCGTCGCGCCAGGCAAGTTCCATCTGCATGTAGGAGATGCCGGTGCCGGTGGAGGTGCGCGCGGCGTACTGCACGGGCAGCTTGGTGACGCGCGCGAGTTCCCACAAGCCGGAAAGATCGCACTTGTCGGAAATGAAGGAATTCTGCGTGTCCACGTGCAGGCGTCCGAAAAGGGTGGTCGCGCTGTTCTTGAACAGGATGCGGCCATAGCTCATGAAGCTGCGCGCGCGGCTCTGGTGCACTTCGGCGCCGGGATCGCGGTTAAGCGCAAGCGGCAGGCGCAACTTCGCTGCCTGTTCGCGCAGGCGCGGCAAAATCGTGGCGTCGCCCCAATCGCTCAGGATCAAGTCGGGATCGTGCTGCGCGAGCAGGTGCTGGAAGGCGACCGCAGCGGGTTCACCCGATTCGTCGAGTTCGAACTGGCGCCCGTCCACCTCGATTTCCAGCGGCGCGCTTTGCCCGCCGTGCCGGGGATCGATGCGCTTCAGGCCGCCCAGGCGCACGCGCAGGATTTCCAGCGGCGGCAATTCGTAGTCGAGCGCCCATTCGGTGTCGCGGCACTCTATCGCGAGGATGCGGCGCTCGCCGCCTGCTTCGGCCGCGACAGCAACTTCCACATCGACGCGCGCCAGCGGAAACACCCCGCGCTGCCAGCAATAGAGAGGCGCGAGCATCAGATCGCTGTCGTAAAGCCGCAGCGAGGCATCGAACTGGCGCACCCAGCGCGTCCACGAAGCATATTCGCTCGGATGCGCGACCTCGATCGCGAGCACCCGCCGCGAGCCCGACGCGGCGGGCTCCCACAAATCCATGCGCTCGGTCAGGCGGCAGGCAAGCGCGTGCGGTTGCCGCGCGGAGGCCTCAAGCAGACGGCGCAGGACCGGGTCCGGCCCCGAGGCGTAAAACACCGGCGCGAAGCGGTCAATCAACCGGTGGCGCGTCCGGTTCGGCTCGATCAGCCACAGCTTCATCCCGTGCGGGCTCGGGTAGAGATCGAGAATCCATCCCGTGATTTGCGTCGGGTTGCTCATTTTTACCGGGGGTTCCAGGCGCATCGCGTTGCTCCAAAGATAGTTGTTCCGGCGGGCTCCACGCTTCGCGGGAGGCGTTCAGCGTGAAAGCGCCTGTCTGCCGGCAGGCGGTGAGTTCGCGCCCGGTTTCCGGAAGTTGCGCGGCGTGCTCGAGCACGTCCAGCCGCTTTTCATGATCCAGCGCGATGGAGAGCAGGATCGCCTCCATCGGGTTGTCACTGGCCTGATAGGTGGCCGCCTGCGTATAGGAACGCACGCGGCGAAACAGCCGGTCGAAATATTCCTGATCCTCGCGGCGCAGCGCGCGGCGGAATTTCGACCATCGCGCGATGGCGTCGTCGATCAGTTGCCGGAATGTAGGAACTGTGCGGCCCATGCGGGTTTCCGTGATTCGCGCGAACTCTTCTCTGCGCCCTCTGTGTTCTCTGTGTTGAATCCTTCCTTGGCCTGTCAGCAGAAAAAATGTTCACCACAGAGGGCACAGAGAACGCAGAGAAAAACGAGAACTATAAAATCAGAACCTTAGCGGCTAAAGCCGGACTGATTTTGCAGGCCTTATGTCGTGGCTGAAGCCGCGACCCACAAAACATTTCCGAGTTCCCACACAGAGTTTCCGCACAGAGTTCCCACGCACAGTCTTTAGCCCCTGAATCCCGGCAGCTTGCGGCTTTGTACATTTGCAAGCCGGCTTCCATGGCTTTCTCCAATCAGGCGCAGTTTGCCGCCTTCCGGGTCGAGCGTGAACCTCCACAACTCGCTTGCCTGCGCGGCGAGCTGCGTGAACATCGCGCGGCGCGAAGTTTCAAACGACGTCGCGTCCGAAAATACAGCGACGCCCAGCGGCAACCGGCGCAGCGCCCGCAGCGCATCCAGCGCGTGGCGGAACGCCACACCGGCCTCGCGGTCGCGCACGTCTTCGTCGAAATACAGGTCCGGCAGCGCCGTCACAATCAGCGCGTCGGCGGCAAATTTTTCGAGCATGCGCGGCACGCGCGCCAGCAGTTCGGTCAACTGAAAACAGGTGAACGCCCGCGCCACGCGGATGCGCCGGTTGAATTCCGCCGCTTCGATTCCCCGCTGCCGCGCCAGGCGCGCAATCAGCAGCGGATCAAACCGGTTCGCCCCGTCCAGGCACAGCACCTGCTTGCCTTCTCCCAGCAAGCGCGGCAAAAAATAATGGAACAGCCGCGGCGTCTCCGGCCGCCCGTAAAATACCGCCAGCCCGGCAGGCGGCAGCGCCCAGGGTTTTCCCGACGACGGTGGCGGCTGCGGCGACGGGGCCACCGGCGGAACCAGTGCCGGCAGGATGGAATCGGAAGCCATCACGCGCTCCAGGTAACTCGGACAGGGCTACAGTATAGGCGAATAAAAAGCGAATGTATAGCAGGACTTAAAAAAACCCTCCCGAACCCCTTCCCGGTGGACGAGTTGCTGTTGCAGGGGGGGCGATGTTCGGAGCCGGAGGGTCTTCGGAAGATGTTCGGTGATTGTCAGGCGGGCTACCAGGCGCCCGGGCCGGGCAAGGACCGCGTGTGGTTGAACGTATATTCGCCAAGCACGCGCTCGACGCCTGCCGCATCCAGGGCCACCAGACGCGCGATCATTTTGTAGGACGGCGCGGCCTTTGCGGATGTGATGGACTCCTGAAAGGCCACGCTGCCTGCCCCGGGATGCACGGGGATGTCAGGAAAGCGGACCTGCTCGACGCCGCGCTCATCGCAGAAGCAGAGATCGACGCGTTTTGCCCCGCTCAGGTTCGCGGCCAGGCGCCCGATGAGGATGTCGTCTTCCGCCGTCACGGTGCACTGGACGCCGCCTCCCCGGGGAGGGGCGTATTCACGGACGCGCAAGCCTTGCTCGGCGGCACGCTGCAGGAATGTATCGCTCACGACCATGCGCAGAGAACCCTCGCGCGCCAGGCTGCGCACACCTTCGGCCAGCGCGATCATTTCGCGCAGCCGCGCCCCGCATGCGTCGCAGCCGAGCAGATGCTCCTCGACGGCTTCTTCCTCGGCGCCCGCCAGCACGCCGAGCCAATAGTCGGCAAGGATTGCCGCGTCGATGGGATTTGTGCAGATCACCGGGTCGCTCTCGTTTCCATTGGTCATGAGGATACCCCCATGCACTCGCGCAGCTGGTGGATCGCCCGATGGCGAATCACCCTGACATTGGCTTCGGAAACACCCAGAAAACCGGCAACATCCGCGCCGGTCTGCTCGTCATAGAAAGTCATGACGACAACCGAGCGTTCGCGTTCTTTCAAGCCCTGCACGCAGCGGGCGAGCAGGTTATGATCGAGGCTCGGCATCGCCGGCTGTGCCGAAGCCGGCAGATCCAGCCCAAACTGTTCGAGCAGGCGCTGTTTTCTTTGAGCGCCGCGGCGCAAATCGAGCACGGTCATGCGGCAGGTTCCCAGCACAAACGACGCGAGCTTTTCGGGTTCGCGCAGGCGGCCGGCCCGCAGGGCTTCCAGGGTAGTGATCAGAACCTGCTGCGTAAGGTCGTCCGCGGCGTGCTCGCTTCTCAAGTGGCGCAGGCCATAGAGGCGAATGCGAGGGGCCATCCGCCGAAACAGCTCGGCCTCGGCTTCGCGATCGCTTCCGGAAGCGATTTGCCGTACTAAATCGGCATCGTTCAGTTTAATATTCATCAGCACATATTATATGTGTAACGGGAAGGCTTCTCGTTACACATCTAAGCAGCAAACGCGGGCAATTGTACACAAGACCGTCCGTCCAAGGCTTAGACGAACGCAAATTGATCAAAGAAAAGGAGCAATCAATGGATTCCAAGGAAGTGAAGACAGTCGCAGATTTTCTTGCCGCCGATTACCAGAATGAAATGCAGGCGACCGCGCGTGTCCTCGAGGCGGTTCCCTCCAGCCATCTCGACTACCGGCCGGATCCCAAGTCCAAGACCGCCCTGGGACTGGTCCGGCACATCGTTCTGGAAGACGAGTGGCTGCTGAACAGCATCGCCGACGGCGCATTCAAGACTCCGCCCGACGATTCCGATGCCTGCGGCATCATGACCCCGGCCGCCGCCGCCGCCCGTTATAAGGAAAAAGTTCCCGCGGCGCTGAATCGCGTGCGCGCCATGTCGCCCGAAAAACTGGCGGGCGTCATCGACTTGTTCGGCATGATCCAAATGCCCGGAGTCAACTTTCTGGGGATGGCGATCAAGCATTCGGTCCACCACCGCGGCCAGCTCAGCACCTACCTGCGCCCGATGGGCGGCAAGGTTCCGGGAATCTACGGCCCTTCCGCCGACACGCAATAACATAGCCACTCCGTTTTTCTGTAACGCCGCCGTTTTCTGTAATGGGAAGTTGGCTGATTACAGACCCCAAGACACAGGGTGGCGGACCATCCTAAGAGGATGGTCCGCCACCCTGCTGCTCGACTGCATTCCCAAACAATTCGCCGGCCGGATTTGGACGCTGCTGAAGAAAAATTGAAACAATTGATGGAATTATTCCCTCGCCTGTAACGGGAAGCCTGTTCGTTACACATCCGTTGCGTAATGGGGGTGGACGGAACATAAAGCGCGGACAATGGGATACCGGGCGTCCGCCTGCAGACAACCTACAAACAGGGAGAACAGCAATGATCGCAAATAAAGAAACAGGCACTCGCGTGGATGAGGTCGCGGCGGGAATCTATCGTATCTGCACGCCGCTGGACGTGATTCCGGGGGGATTCACTTTCAATTCCTACCTGATTGCCGACGACGAGCCCCTGTTGTTCCATGCGGGGTTCAGGAAGCTATTTCCCGGCACGCTGGAAGCCATCAAGAAAATTGTGCCGGCTGAAAAGCTGCGCTGGATCGGTGGATCGCATTTTGAAAGCGACGAATACGGCGCGATGAACGATTTACTGGCAGCCGCGCCGGGGGCGACGCCCTTTGGCAGTGAAATCGGCGTGCTGACATCCATCAATGATTTTGCTTCCCGGGGGGCTCGCGGGCTGGGAGACGGCGAGGAGTTTTCCATCGGCAGCCGCCGGATGAAGTGGTTCTACACACCGCACGTTCCGCATGGCTGGGATTGCGGCATTCTGTTCGATTCATCCACTAAGACATTGTTCTGCGGAGACCTGTTCACTCAGCCGGGGGCGAACATGCCGGCAGTGACCGAATCGGAAATACTCACGGCCAGCGAAGCCATGCGCGGGATGATGGACTATTACGCGCACGCCACCAGCACGTCCGCGATTTTGGAGCGCCTGGCCGGCCTGCAACCGGCGATGCTCGCCTGCCAGCATGGCAGCGCGTATCGCGGGGACGGCGCCGCTCTGCTGCGTGAACTTTCCGCCACAATCGAAAGGGGAAACGGCAAGCAATCCGCCGGACAGGCAGCCGGGACCGACTAGGCGGCGAATATGCCGAGGCCCTGAACGGACAAGCACCTCGCGAACTTCGGTACCATCGGAGCTGCGACTTACGATGCCTCGCCGAGCGGCAAACGCATCGCCTCGTTGATGCCCGCAGAGATGCCGGGAACGCAGCAAGCGCAGAACCACGTCATCTTCCTGGAAAACTTCTTCGACGAGCTGCGGCGCAAGGCGCCTCTGAGCGGCAAGTAAGCGGTAAAACCATCTCGCATTACCGGGCGCGAACATGCCGGCGGTGACCGAATCGGAAGTACTCACGGCAGGCAAAGCCTTGTGCGGAATCCGTTGTAAGGCGCGTCATTTTCCTCTGAAGAAAGCGGCCAGAGTCAGCCAGAGCAGCACAAAGCCAGTGGTAATGACAGCGACACCAACCAACCTGCCAAAATTCTTGAGCCAGTGCGGTGGCGCATCTGCCTGTCTGGCCTGCAGGTGGCCGGTCTCCAGCAAGCGTTGGTATTCGGCTGGATGCTTTTCTTTCAGCTCTTTTTCGGTTAACCGACCTGTGAAAATCACCAAATCCATGGGAAAGCTTCCCGGCCGCAGGTGCGTGTTGAAAAAATGGATAGTGAAGATGAACCAGACTGCCAGTAGAGCCTCCTCGCCGTGGATCAGCAGTGCCACGTTGAGCCAGGAGCCCGGAACGAACTTCCCAAAAAAAGCAGCGAACCACATCGCATAACCTGAGATTCCAATGATGGCCATGCCCCAGAAAACCGCCCAATAGTCGAATTTCTCCCAATAGGCGAAGCGTCCGAACTTTGGCTTCGGCCCCAGCCACAAGAACCAACGAAAATGATGGTAAAGGTCTTTAAAATCCTTGAATTGGGGAACCATGGAATCGGTCCCCCAGAAAATTCCCCATTGCCCCTTCCCAATCCCGCGATAGGCAATGTCGCCGAGGTGCAGCAGGAATGCCATGGTGAGCAACACCGCACAAAACTTGTGGAAAAACAGGATGGCGCTGAATCCGCCGACCGAACGGGCGAACGCTACCGCCAAGTGAAAGTCGCTGAAGCGGAGCGTCATGCCCGTAAGCGCCAGCCCGAGAAAGGTTCCCATCACGATGCCGTGCAGGTACCGCTGGGCAATGGAAAAGCGGCTATAATAGCGTGCGTCACTGTTGGTCTGGTTCATCCATGCCCCTCCGTTGAACCCCTGTTCAGGTTAAGCACTATCCTCGCCTTGCGAGCCGCCCTTGCGACGATCGAAGACGGAACGAACAAACCATAGAATCGTGTGCAAGCCGAAAAAACTGAGAACGCTCAGCAATAGCAGATTCATAAACCAATAAGCGTAATACAGCGGGGGAGACATTTCCCGGTCGCGAGGATTGGCATGCGGCTGGTAGCGAACGAAGCTCACGGTCGCGCCCGTATGGCACTGGCCACACGTGTTTACCAGATTTGCCGGAGCGATTGTGGACTTCGGGTCTGAGGCCGGAAGGATGTCATGGTAGCTGTGGCAGTTCCAGCATTGCGCCGCTTCGACGTAGCCGAGAGCCGATATCTGGGCATGGAAAGTGTCACGATAGGTAGCGAAGCGGCTCTGATGGCAAGTCCCGCACGTTGCCGATATTTTTTCCTGCCAGGAGGTCGTCCGCACACTTGCAATTTCGTGAACCGTGTGGCAATCGATGCAGACCGGCGCTTTCGGGTTTCCCGCTTCCAGTTCCCTTCCGTGGATTCCGGTGAAATAATCAGTTTTCGGTCCAGCGTGACAGGCGCCGCACGTTGCGGGGATATTTGTTCGGTACGTGCGACTGTTGGGATTGGTGTGGGTCAGAATCTTGTGCGTTCCGTGGCAACTCGAACATCCGGCTGCGACAAGCAGGCCATTCTTGGTCAGGGCAAAACCGTGAATGGAGTCCATATACAGGGAATAGACATTGGACAGGCCAAACTTTTTTGCAATTTCCGGATTCCCGTGACAGGAGCCGCAAGTGCGAGGAATATTCAGCGTGTATACAGGCGACTGCGGGTTGTTCACGGGGACAATCGCGTGCGGATCGCCATGGCAACTCAGGCAGGGCTCCGCGCTCGCCTTCACATGGACGCTTTCGGCGACGGCGCTGGCCTCGCCGCTATGGCAGGCATCGCATTTCACGGCGCTGATATGTTCCGGATGAGGATAACCCTTGATGGAGGTATGGCAACTGGTGCAGTCGAGACTTCCGTGCACGCTGGCCTTCTGTTTCATTCCGTCAACATACACGCTATGTCCCGCCTGGTCGGTGAGGCTCTCAGCACTATGACAGGCAAGACACTCGGCGTTTTGCTGCGCCCATGCTGCGGGAACAGCAAAAAAACTAAAAAGCAGGGCCACTAGAGTCCACCGCATTTTTGCTCCACTCTGCCGGACGCCATGCAAAGCAGGAAAGGACCAAGTTTGCCGGGCACGACTTACTTTATTCCGAGTTCCCCCAGAATCTTCGGATTTTGCTCGTCTACAGCCAAAAGATCATGGCACGTGTCACAATCGCTCGGGATCGTTTTGCCGTCCGCGGAAACATGGCTGCCATCATGGCAGCGGAAGCAGCCCGGCCAATCCGTGTGTCCTAAGTCATTGATATAAGTGCCCCAGGTGACTTTCATCTGCGGAAAGATGTTGCGCAAGTAGATCGATTGCACGCCGCGAATCGAACTTTCCAGTTTCTCATCTTCAGATGCAACGGTCTTCGGATAGTTCTTCTGATAAAAACTCCTCAGTGTCCCGGCAATGCGTTGCCTTGCCGTTTCTCTGTCCGGATAGTTCGTTTTAAGCGCGAGCAGGGCCTCTTTTTTTATATAGGGAAGTTCCGAGCTGACGGATTGCTCGGCTAGGGCCTGATTCAGGGCCGTGTCTGGCAACTGGAATGTGTGCGTCGGGCGGTTGTGACAGTCCATGCAATCCATCACGCGGTGCTCGCCACGCGCGAGATCTTCGGCCGTCATTTTTGTATCGGTCGAGTTGAATACCGTCACCTTGCCTGCAGGGTCCACATAGGTCACCTGGGGTATCACCTGCCGCTTACGGTCTGTAGCAACGTATGTAATCTGGACTCCAGGATCAAGATGATGGCCATGAATTCCTACCATCCCCCTTGCATCGTGTCCGCCCACTTTCATGACCAACACTGTCTTTAAAGGAGTATTCGCCTCATCTTCCTGGAAGTGGGTGCGAACGAGCAGCATGTTGCCGGAGAACCGCTGCGGCCAGTGACACTGTTCACACGTCGCCCGCGCCGGCCGCAACTGCTCGACTGGGGATGAAATCGGGCGTTGATAGTCATGTAACGCTACGGCAAAAACCTGTCTCACTCCCGACACTTTCGATCGAACAAACCATGAAGCGCCAGGACCGATGTGGCAGTCCACACAAGCGACCCGGGAATGCGGGGAATTTAAATAGGCCGTATATTCCGGCTGCATTACCGTGTGGCAAGTCTCCCCGCAGAAATGCGCCGAATCCATATACTGCGTGCCCCGGTACGAGGCTGCGCTGAAAATAATAATATTGAGAAAAGTCGCCAGGACCACCAGCACGGCTGCATTGCGGACAATAGGATCGGCCAAATCAATGCGTGGGTAGACTTCGGGCAGATCCCCTCTTTTCGACAGCTGATGCCGCCGCAAAAGTCCGCCGATCGGCATGAGGATCAAACCAAGAACGAAAAACGCCGGCAGAATCAGAAACAGCACAATTCCGGCATATGGATATCTCTCGGCGCCGCCACCCAGCAGGATCACGTAGAACCAGTACACGATCATCGTGATCCCTGACGTGGTTGTCAGCACTGCGCCAATCAACGAAAGCGGATTTCTACCGAGGTAAACGGCGGGATAAATCCAAGAAAGCAGCCGGTTCGAGTGTGCCAATGTGATTCCCCATGTGGTTTCTCAAGATGACGAAGACACTCTGCTCGCGGTGCTGCGTTTGCCAAAGCATTCCCGCGCCATTGTGCGAAAGCGTGACGCGCGAATTACCCCGGCGATTAAGGACTTACTTCTTCTTGCCGAGCTTCCGCACGTAGGCGACAAGATCCTTGATTTCCGCCTCCTTTAGCTTGCCCTCGTATTTCGGCATTTTTTTCTTACCCTTGGCGATGATTTCCGTGAGTTCGGCGTCGGTCTGTTTCTGGACCTCGGCGGAAGCGAAGTCGTGAGCGCCCAGGGCCTTGCCGGCGGGGGTGCTGCCCTTTCCATCGGCCCCGTGGCAACCGGCGCATTTGGCCTTGTAGGTACTCTCCGCGCCGCTTTGCGCGCGCATCGCCGGCACGCAAAACAGCAGCACAGCGAGAAACAGAATCGATCGTCCGAAGGAATTCGTGCAGAAATTTGTCATCCGATTCAGCATTGCGTTTCTCCTCCCCAGAATATCGCCACGCATTACATTTCGTGGATGCCGAAACGCTCCCTGCGAACACACATCAAAAGGCGTATCGGAACGAGAATGTAATGTTGCTGCCGTTAAAATCCTGCGACGGCAGAGCGGCAAGTCCGACCGGGTTGGCGACCCCGCGGTCATTATACCCATAGTAATTCCACGCCGTCTTGTAAGTCAGGTTCTTATAGATTTCCAGCGCCAGGCTCGCAGACGGCTTCAGATAATTGAAATCCAGCGTCCCCGTCGGCGCGAGAGGATTGAGAAACGTCGTATCTCCGCGAACAATGCTCCCCGCATATCCCAGCATGGCGGTCACGCGCTTGTAAGGTTTCCACATCACGTCTCCATACGCGTAATGGTCCTTGCTGGAGTAAAAGGACAGCGTACCCAGCGACCCGGTTGAGCCCGCGATCGGGCAACCGTCGAAGGGATTTGAACCATTTATCGAAAAGCAGATTGCCGTCTGCGAGTAGACGTCCATATAGTTGTAGCCGAAATCGACCCACAATTTTTCGCTGGGCATCAGGGTAGTGGAGAAGCTGTACGTTCGGCCGTGCTCCAGGTTGTTCACGGTGGATACGTTGTCCCGATTCTCATGGATATTGATGGCGCCATCGATCCTGGCCCAGGGCGCGGGGGTGTAATGCACCTGGATCCTGTAACTTTGCACGTGCCGAGGACTGATGCGCGTGAAGGAATTGTTGTTGTAGCCAAACATCAGGTCCGCATTCAGGCGTAACGTATCGGTTGGCCGCGCCGTGACACCGACCAGTGCCAGATGTTCGTGAATATCTTCCAGGTTGCGTGCGGTGTCGTTGTCGGCATCGGGCACGGGACTGGCAAGCGTGCCTTCCTGGATCGAACCGTCCGCATTCACCGTACAGGCCGCCGGCAGATTGCCCCCAACCAATGCGCAATCTCCGCGGGCCGCGAGGTAATAGTTGTCCGCCGTGCCGGCGGTCCCGCCGGGGAAGTAAATCTCTCCCGTATCGAATGTTGCGCTGAAATCGGCAATCGTGCGCGCCGTGTACATGTAGCCGACACGCCCGCTGATCCGGGGCGTGAAGTCGTACCGCACTTCAATCGTGTTTGACCGGATATTCTGTCCCAAAAACTGGGAAACCAGTTCAGTCGTCACATCGGCGCCGGAACTCGTGTTGTGCTGCGGGCAGTCGGGGCCATTGTAAGGGGCCGCCGAGCAAAGCGTGGCGAACGTGGCGGGGGTCACCATTGCAATGGGTAGCGCCAGACCGGTCTGACCATCTGTGGGCGGCGTAGCAAACAGGTTCGTCGCCGACGTGACCCACATGGAGGGGGTCCTCCAGTTGTTGTAAGAAAATTCATCGACGATGCTCAGCTTATCGGTTATCTGGTAGTCGCCTGTCCAGTTGGCGTTGACGGCAATCCGCTTGGCCGCCCCAGGCCCGCTGGTCGTGCTCGCGCGCGTGATCGTCCTGCTCGTCCAGCCGTTTAAAGCGTCGCTGAATCCGGTAATCGTATTGTTGCCGCTGCTGTAGTTGATCGACCCGGCCGTTGAAAAGTTTCGAAAATAGTTGGACTGAAAACTGAAACGTTCGGTCGGAAAAGACGACCGGGGATTCTGCACCTGGCTATACGATAAGTACCCGTTGCAATTGGAAGTCACCGTTGGAGGCGTGGTGTTCGGATCCGTAATCGGATTCGAACAAGGCGTGGAGCCTATAAAATCGAGGCCCAGGTCCACGGGCGTGCCGTCGGAAAGTTGAAAGAGAAAGTGATTGTCCGCAGCACCGGTGTCCACTTTGGAGTAGGTGAGCAACTCGTCGAAGGACAGCGTCGTTCTTGCAATTCCCCGGTAATCCACTCCGATGCGGTAGGCGTTTGTCGTGTAGCGCACGTTCTGCAGCAGGGTCGTATCGGTTCCCCCATGCAGCGAGGTAAAGGCGGGGCCGTCGTTGACGTTGCGGGAATACCCCAGGCGGAATCTGATCCTCGACTGCGGAAGGACCGTCAGATCGTAATCCTGCATGCGGTGGGATAGAAAGAGCGCGTGCGGCGAATCGGTGATGGGCGTCGGAGGGTTGAAACTCGCCGAATTCAGAGGGTTCGCGAGCAGGTTGTAGTTCCATATATTCTTGTGACGCCGGTACATCGCTCGAAAGTCGTACCACTTGTTCTTGTTAATCCGCAGCCGCGAGACATTGTACGGATCGCCGCCGTAACCAAAGTTGCTGAACGACAGATTGTCGAACAGAATCCCGCGGTGGTCGATCGACCGCATGTTCACCGTGTAATCAAACAGGCGCACGCCGGAATTCAAGTTTTCAAACGTGTTGTAGTTGTTGAAATTGCCGCCGATCAGGCTGTCCCGGTAGCCGAACTCTACCGATTGCTGAACGTTGTAGTTCCCCGTCGTTTTCCCCGCCGGCTGGTCCGTGGCCGATGTCTGAGCCTTACCGGGACCCGCGCACCACAGCGCCAGCGCCAGCGCCAAAGCCAGATACCCGTAATGCGGCTGGAACGACGTCTCCTTCGCCGAGTCCGCAAACGGTTTGCCCGCCGCAGCCCCTGTTCCATTGCTTTTTTGCATCTCGCTGGAATTCATCACAGGTCCCCTATTTGAAGAATGTGTGGTCGACATTCGACCCATGAATCTGCGTATGGCAAAGGGTGCAGGCCTGATACTGAGCAGCCTGGTTATGGAACGACGGTGCGCCGGGAGCATTGGCGAAAGACGTGGTGTGGCACGACAGGCACAGAAGATTCACGTTGCTCACCTTGAGCAGGTGGGCGTTGGGTGAGCCGTGCGGGGTGTGGCAGGTTGTGCAGCCCTCCACTTTCACCGGCTCATGTTCGAATACGAACGGGCCTCGCTTGTCGGCGTGGCAGGTGAAACATACAACGTCCTGCGCCACCGAGGTCCGCAACTGCTTTGCGGCCACCGTGCCGTGCGGGTTGTGGCAGTCCGTGCACTTCACAAGACCCTCATTCACGCGGTGATGGAAAGGCATTTCGAACTGGGGCTTCTTGTCAAGGTGGCACGTATAGCAAAGCTCGGGCTGCGCTTTTACCAACAGGAACTGCGAAGTCTGCGCATGGTGCGGCGAATGGCAGGAGATGCAGCTGACGCCATTCTTGGTATGCAGGGAATTCACGGCATTCATATGCTGCGTGCCCGACGCATGACAGGTCAAACAACGCGCCGTGATCTCTTTCGCCGAATGATTTTCGAAAATGTAAATCTCCGTGATGTCTCCGCCACCGTCAACGTGGGCTTTTCCGGGACCGTGGCAGGCCTCACATCCCTGGCGCGACGGACCCGCTTTTGTGTTGAGCGTTGTTTTCCAGTGGGGACTTTTTTCCCAGCTGGCATAGATGTCTTCGTGGCAGTCTTTGCAGGCTTCTGATCCCACATATCCGGAGGAATCCGCTGCGGCCGGGGCCGTCTTGTCCTGACTCGAGGCCGTGCTTGCTTGGGACGCGCCCTGTGATGAGTTGCCCGCGCCGGGCCGGGCGGCACACGCCGGCATGGCAAAGAAAATCAGTGCGGCACACGCAACCACCAGAGACTCGCTCACACGTTTCATTTGCCTCTCCCCTCGACGTTGCTCCAACAAAACGACTTCGCTGCATAATAAAAAAAACCAAGGGCATTATCAACCACCCGTATAACGTTATCTGTGATGAACATCACATACCTATGCAAGTTTGTTCCCATGTCGATAACGGTCGCTTCACCTAGCTGTGAAATAGGATTTACACGAAGGGGGGATCGCTATTCGCCTTGCACCAGGCGCTCCAAACCCGACTGGTCATTAAGAGTGACACTGGATCCCTTGATAGTCAAGAGACGCTTTTTCTTAAAGTCCGCAAAGAGTC
This sequence comes from Terriglobia bacterium, assembly GCA_963746945.1. Taxonomy (GTDB): domain Bacteria; phylum Acidobacteriota; class Terriglobia; order Acidiferrales; family UBA7541; genus Palsa-360. The sequence goes on from CAVVDG010000003.1 coordinate 1,062,783, forward strand.
TGGTTACCGTTTCCCGGGAGGCCCCGATCATTTGCGCGATCTCTTCGTGGGTCAGGGTCAGGTTGAATTTAACGGTTCCGCCCTCCGACTTGTGATGCGCGCTCCAATCCAGGATAAACCGCGCCAACTTCTCGCCCGCGGAATGGGAAAGCCCGATCGCGCGCATCTCGGCGAAGGCGGACTGGTAGGTTTCGCTGAGTTCCTGGGCCACCCGCAGGGCCGCATCGCCATGGTCCCGCAGGAAATTGAGGAAATCGGTGCGGCTGATAAAATTGGCCTGGGTCGGCTCGATGACGTCCGCCGTGACTTCATAGGGCCTGCCGGAAATCGTGGCCGGCAACCCCAGCAGGTCTCCCGGCTCGGCAATGCGAAGGATCAGCGTCTTGCCGTCCGAGGAGGAGGTCGACAGCTTCACGTGCCCGGCGCAAAGTATGAAAACCCCGCGGGAGGGCTGGCCCTCAACAAACAGCGTTGCCCCTTTTGGATACGTGGCCGAACCGGTGATCTCCGAAAGACGCTGAAGGGCTGCCGGCGGAAGGTTACAGAAAAGCCGGTCTTCCTTGTGGGGACAAGTAACACAATTTTCGATGATCTGTAGCCCGTAGGGCGAGCGCATAAATTTACTCTGAGGTATCTTACGCCCTCTCCCGCGGGTTACAAAGTGGAAACGGTCCATCGGGGGTATCTGCATATTTCCCATGAACTTCTACCTGGTAGCTTTCATATCGCGGACCATGCCGGGCGACAGTGATAACAATCACTTATTTGGGTGATCCAGGTCACAGCTAATAGCAGGCCTCACCATCAATAGTGAAGATGTACTGGGAGGTGCACCATGCCTCGGGATCAACGCAATATCCTGGATGTCTTGAAAGCGGAACTGAACTTTGTGACCAAAGGCGGTTACGGCCGCTCCCCGCGCGATCCCTGGAGGGCGCAGTTGATTTTTGAAGACTCGCCCTCGTGCATGAATTTCGACACCAAGGACAATCCAACTCCCTGCACAGAGTGCATCCTCATGCAGTTTGTGCCGCCGGACAAACGCAATGAAAAAGTTCCCTGCCGCCACATTCCATTGACTCCGCAAGGCGACACCTTAAGCGAGCTTTATTGTGGCGGAACCGAACAGGAGTTGGAAGAAACTTTGGCCGACTGGCTGCGCAGGACGATCGCGCGCTTGGAATCCGAACAGGCGGCAAACACGGGACCAAGCAACGTCAGTTCGGAATAAGGAATTTCAAAACCGCCGGTTCACTGGATAGCGTCGCACGCCGGCAAGATCCGGAGGGACGCCATGATTCATAATCTTCATCCCAAATGCGCAAATCCCACATGCACTGCCGCGTTTGACTGGTTCTCAGGCGGCAAGCTTTTTCGTTTCCATCGCAACCCAAATCAGAAGCAATCCTCTGACAGCCAGTCGGCTCCATCCCACCGCGTCGAGCATTTTTGGCTCTGCGAACGGTGTTCCTGCATCTATACGCTCGACTACGACCCGGAACGAGGAGTTTTGATCCGCATGCTTTGGCCGGAACTGCCGGCAGCGGAAAACAAGATGCCCCTGCCATCGTCCTGAGTGCCGATCATTCCAGGACAGGCCGGGATCGCATCCGGCGGCCGCTTTCAACCCAATCGTTCTTTTAATGCGGCCGCCGGCCTTCCTCTCTGAAGCACACCCGGCCAGGCAAGTTCCCTCCCCAGCGCTGACCTTGCCGGTGCCGCGGCTGTCGATCCAAACCAGGCGCGGAAAGCCGGAAAAACCAGAAAAAAACCGATTAAAGAGCGAGGACCGCACGGATCTGGCTCAGGTCCGCATCCTGCACGACTTGGAATCCATAGTGCGCGGCCAGCGCCCGCATGCCCATATTTTCCGGAAGAATGGTCGCGGTGATGCTCTCCAGCTTTTCATCGCGAGCCACCTGAATCAACCGGCGCAGCAACTCCGACCCCAGCCCGCAGCGCTGAAACTGGTCCGCGACAAGCACGGCGACTTCCGCTTCGCCGCCGCCACGGGTGCGCGTCAGCCTTCCCACAGCCACAATTTCATGTTCTCCCGTCAACGCATTTTCCCAGTCCGCCACCAGCGCCATTTCCCGATCGTAATCGATGAAACATTTGCTGGTCAGCCGCTCGTGAGCGACGCGTGAACTGAGCTTTTCCATGTGAAAGAAACGCAGGTACACGCTTCGATCCGACAGCGTCTCATGAAATTTGGCCATGGCAGGCTCATCTTCCGGACGGATGGGCCGCAACAATACCTGCATGCCGTTCTTCGCAATCCATGGAGAAACATATTTTACCGGGTAGGGCCGGATGGCCGCGCGCGGAAGCGACCCCACCGGAATTTTTGGGTCCTGCAGGACGATCCGGGCGTCCAGCGCGAGAACTCCTTCCCCGGAAGCGAGCAGCGGATTGATGTCCAGTTCCCGGATCAGCGGCTGCTCGACCACCAGCCTGCTGAAAGCGACAAGGGCGTTTTCCAGCACCGGCAGATTGACGGCCACGCGTCCCCTCACGCCCTGCAGCGCGCGAAATATTTTTGTCTGCTCCATCAGGCGCACGGCAAGGGTCGAATTCAGCGGCGGAAGCGCCAGGGCGCGGTCGCCATAAACCTCAACCAGTTGCCCGCCCGAGCCAAACAGAATCACGGGGCCGAACTGCGCGTCCACGGTGCTGCCCAGGATGAGCTCGTAGCCGTCGCGCTGGATCATGGGCTGCACCGTGACGCCCTGAAAATTTTCCGGCCCGGATTTTTCCCGGACCGCAGTTTCAATTTCGCGGTAGCCCTGCAGTACAGCTTCCCTGCTCTGCAGGTTCAGCTGGATTCCGCCCACGTCGGATTTGTGCGTAAGCGTTTCCGAATTGAGTTTCAGCACCACGGGAAAGCCGATGGCCTGCGCAATTTCCGCGGCTTCCGATTCGGTTACCGCAAGACGCGTTTCCACGGCCGGAATTCCATACAGCGCAATCACGTGCTTGGCCTCCGCCTCGGTCAAAAGAGTCCGCCCGGTCGCGCGTATTTCTTCCAGAAAAGCCCGGGCCTGCGATTGCTCCTCTCCGGCGGACTCCACATTTCCGCTCGCTGCCGGAGTCTCATACAAACCGCGGAGGTTGTACGTGTATTTCCACATATAGGTGAAGGCGCGTGCCGCCGTGTCCGGATAAGAGAACGTGGGAATGCCCGCCGCGTTGAGCGTCGCGACGCCCTGCGCCACGGCTTTTCCGCCCATCCAACTGGCCAGCACCGGCTTACCGTGAATCTTCCCCTGCGCCTTGGCGGACGTTTCCAGCCGTTCGGCCACCTGATTGGGGTTCGTCATGCCCTGAGGCGCGAGAATGACCAGCAATCCGTCGCTGTTCGGATCCTGCGCGGCAATTTCCAGGGCTTTCGCGTACCGTTCCGGGTCGGCGTCGCCCAGAATGTCGATGGGGTTGGCGTGACTCCAGTGGGGCGGAAGAAGCTGATTGAGCGATTGCCGGGAAGCGTCGGAAAGCGCGGCCAGTTCGCCGCCGGTTGCGAGCAGGGCGTCGGTCGCCAGAACGCCCGGCCCGCCCGCGTTGGTGAGAATCGTCAATTTCGGGCCGCGCGGGCGCGGCTGCTTGCTCAACACTTCCGCCATGTAAAACAGGTCGGAAATGCTCGTCACGCGGAGAACGCCGCAGCGGCGCAGGGCCGCGTCAAATACTTCGTCGCTGCCGGTCAACGCGCCAGTATGGGAGCTGGCCGCCTTGGATGCCGCGGCGGTTCTCCCGGCCTTGATGACGATGATCGGCTTGCGCAGCGCGACTTCGCGCGCCGCGGAAAGAAACGATCGCGCGTCGCCCACCGATTCCATGTAGAGGAGAATGCTTCCGGTCGAAGGGTCGTCGCCAAAATAATCGATCATGTCGCCCCAACCGACGTCGAGCATTGACCCGGTCGAAACCACCGCGCTGAAGCCGACCTGTTCCTGAAAACTCCAATCCAGGATCGCCGTCAGCAACGCGCCGCTCTGGCTGAGAAACGCGACGTTTCCGACCCGCGCGATGTCCTGGGCAAACGTCGCGTTCAAACCCACATGGGGATTCATGACGCCCAGGCAATTCGGCCCGATCAAACGCATCTTGCCGCGCCGCAGATGATTTTGAATTTCGCGCTCCAGCGCTGCGCCTTCAGCCCCGCGCTCCTTAAAGCCCGCCGAAATCACCACCGCCGCGCGCACGCCGGCATCCACACATTGCCCAATCACGCCCGGCACGGTCCTTGCCGGCGTGACCACGACGGCCAGATCCACTTTCTCCGGAACATCCGCGATTGCCGGGTAGCAACGCAGCCCGAGCACATCCGCGTGATGCGGATTCACGGCATGCACGCGCCCATGAAACGAATCCGCGCGCAGCCTCTCCAGCACGGTGCGGCCAACGCTTCCTTCACGCTCCGTCGCTCCGATCACCGCGACGGATTTTGGAGAGAGCATCGATTCCAGAGCGGAATGCCTCTCGGTCAAATATCCACCCGAATCATTCATGATGAAATCGCATCTCCCCGGAACGGCATCTGCAGCGTATCGGCATAAACGGGATCATACGAAAGCAGGGTGCGGCATGCACGCTCAGAAATCCGTCATCCGGTTAAACGGCAAGGCCACACGAACGGCATTCAAGACCGCAACCAAATCGATAATTTCCTGGGCGATGGCGCCCTCCACCGGAGGAAGATAACCCAGCGCGGCGGCGATCATGCCCGCAACGCTCAACCCCATGCCGCCCAGCGCGCTGAGCAGCGCAATCGAGCGCATGCGCCGCCCGATGTGCAGGAACTCGTCGACCTTGCCCAGCGATGCGTCCAGAATCACCACGTCGGCCGCCTCGGCCGTGATGTCGCTGCTCATCCCGAAGGCCACGCCTACCGTGGCCGCTTGCATGGCCGGGGCGTCATTGATGCCGTCGCCCACAAACATCGTTTGGGCATTCAAAGTTTCCCGGCGAACGATGGAAACTTTTTCTTCCGGGCTTTGTGCGGAATGGATTTCCGTGATGCCCATCAACTCGGCCAGATAGCGCACTTCGGAATCGCGATCGCCGGAAACCAGCAGGACGCGGTTCACGTTGTGGCGCGGCCTGAGATGATTTACAAAACTTCTTCCGCCGGGTCGCGGAACATCGTGAAACCGGAATGTCGCGGCGTATTGGCCGTCGACGAAAACCACACATTCCAAACCCGCCACGACATCTGGCAATGGAACATCCAGAGCGGAGATTTTCTTGCGCCCGGTGATCCACAGGTTGTGCGCGCCGATGATCCCGCGCAATCCTTCCCCCGGACTTTCCGAGACTTCCGATGCCGCCTCCAGCGAGAGGCCCGCCTGCGCAGCGGCCTCGAGGATCGCGCGGGCCAGCGGGTGCTTCGAATATCGCTCCACGCTCGCGGTCATTCGCAGGACGTCTTTCTCATCGGCTCCCGGAGCGCACAGAATTTCCGTCAACGTCGGGCGCCCGAAAGTCAGTGTCCCTGTTTTGTCAAAAATCAACGTCGTGCATTTTCCGATCTGCTCCAGAACGGCCTGGTTTTTGATGATGATGCTGCGCCTGGCCGAAAGTGAAATGGCCCCGATAATCGCCACGGGAATGGCCAGCAGGAGCGGGCAGGGGGTCGCAATGACGAGCACCGCCAGGAACCGCTGAGATTGCCCGCTGGCCAGCCACGCAACCAGCGCGAGCGCTACGGCCACGGGCGTGTACCAGGCGCCGAGCATATCCCCCAGCCGCCGCAGGCGCGGCCTGTGCTGCTGGGTTTCCTCCATGACTCGTATGATTTTCGCGTACCGTGAATCGATGGGAAGCTTCGTGGCACGAACCGTAAGCGCACTTTCGCCGTTCACCGCTCCCGAAATCACTTCCGTTCCCGCCACTTTCGACGTTTCAAACGGCTCTCCGGTCAGGTACGCCTCGTTCATTCTTCCCTGGCCTTCCACAACGACGCCGTCGACCGGGCAAATTTCATGGGGGAACACGACAAGCGAGTCCCCCACGGCGATTTGTCCGATTTCGATGTCGGTGATGCCCGCGGGATTCTGACGATGCGCGGTTTGCGGCATGCGGCGGGCTAACGCCTCCAGCACCGACGAAGCGCGCCGCGTCGCAAATTTTTCCAATGCCGTTCCGCCGGAAAGCATCAGAACCACAATCGCACCGACGATGTACATCCCCATCAGCGCTGAAACAACAATCGAAATTCCCGCCAGCAGATCGGAACCAAATTGGCCCGCCAGACTTTTTTGGATCAGCACAAAAACCAGGGGTATGCCGCCAAGAATTAAAACAAGCAAAAGAGGAAGGTTTTGCTGAAATTTGGACCAGTGCAGGCTATACCGCAGAATCAGGTGCGTGGCAATGCCCAGGATGGCGATCACCGCAATGAAGAAATCACTCTGGAATCGCTGGCCCCCGGGGAAGCTTAAATAAGCCCGGAGTTGAGCGTTGGGCTTCCTTTTCTCTTTCTCACTACCCTGCTCAACCCCGGGGTGTTCCGCGGCGCTCGGCACTGGAGTCACATCGGCCTCGCTGGTATTTTAACCACGTACCGTCAGAACCGGGCACTGTGCCTGCGTAACGATTGCATGCGCGACCGACGGCAACACGTGCGTCACTGCGCCGACATGGCCATCGGTGCCGCGCACGCCGATAACGATCAAGTCAGCCCCCAGCCCGGTTGCGACTTCCATGATTTTCTCAGCTTCTGGACCGTGTTCCACCTTGTACTTCGGCTCGCACCACAGTCCGGCCTCCTCCGGCACGAGTTTCTGGAGTTGCCGCATGATCGAGTCGGCGTATTGTTCCGCATGCACCAGTTCTCCAACTTCGGGTTTGCCGACGACGTGCAGCAGCATCAAACCTGCCTGATGCTCCTGTGCCAAAGACACCGCGTAAGGCAACGCAGCGAGAGATTCCTCTGAAAAATCGGTCGCATAGAGAATTTCCTTCATCTCCAGGCGCCGCTCGGTATCCCTGGAAGCGTGCGGTCCCACCGTGAGCACGGGGCAGGAAGCGCTCCGGAAGATTTCTTCCGCCACCGAACCGAGCAGTAACCTCTTAACCCCGGTACGGCCGTGCGTGCCGATCACGATCAAGTCCGTCTTCTCCCGGTCCGAAATCTCCTTGATCATCGGCCAGATGTCGCCTTCGCTTACGGTAACCTGGTGAGGAACACCCGCCAGCATTTCATTCAATTGCTGCTCGTCAAACTTCGCCTGGTCCTCCGCGGCCGCGATGACCTGCGGCATGGCCTCCGGCCCGACAATGGGATACGTCGCGGGGTACCGGGCATGCAACCCATGTACAGTTCCCCCATATCGCTTTGCCAGACCAATGGCGTAAGGCAGTGCAGCCACTGCCGATGGTGAGAAGTCCGTGGCATACAATATATTTTTCAGAGAAATCCGCGTTTTCGCTCCCGTGGCGCTCATAACTCACCTCCCTGCAAATTAAGCGTACTTGTATATCATATTGGGCGATGTGACATCTGTCACATCATCGCGTGACTCCACGCACTTTTTTCCCCGCGCATTCCTGCGAGCATACCGGTAGAAACCGGTAGAAAGTTGACCGGCCACATGATACGCGGACGGTACTTTTCGATGAAATGGTTTGTGTAAATCGTACGGTCCGCCAGAGAGTGAATGGGAGGAGGGCCAAGGCGAGTTCCCGATGATAGGCGGGAAGTCGCTGCCGGGGAGCTCTCCTTCCACTCTCACCTGATTCGGAAAAGCTTCCACGCCGCCCGGTCGTTGCATCCGGCCTGTTCCGCAGCCATGTAAGGAAAACCCATCGCCGCTGGTTGGCTCCGCGCATTTCTCTAAACCCTCAAAGTGTAAATACCTGCTTGCCGCGGGACCTCGCCGGAATTTCGAATGCCATCCGTAAACAGGGGGCAATCCGCAATCCATTTTTCCTTTGTTTTCCGGCATTTCCCTGTTGACGCACAACGGGTTTGCGTTGATGCTGTACCGGGTTTTTTTGACAAATCAAGCGGCCATGCGCATCAAGCAGGGTCTTCCCTGTCCCGGATTCGGTGTGCGGTGACCCGGTCCTTCAAGCGCGAAGGGAAAATCGCGCGAAAGGAAAATCGCGATGTTCGAACAGGTTCTCGATCCAGCTGGACATCTCTGGCTCAGCGTACTGCTCTCCCTGATCCCGCTGATTGCGTTGCTGTTCATGCTGGCCGTCATGCGCATGACGGCCTGGCTGGCGTCCATCATCGTGGGAGTGATCACCATTCCGCTGGGCGTCTTCGTATGGCACGCCCCGCTCGTCAATACGCTCAAATCCTATCTGTATGGCGGGCTGACCGGATTCTGGGTGATCGACTGGATCACGTTCTGGGGCCTGATCATCTTCAATACGCTGGTGCTGACGGGAGATTTCGAACGGTTCAAGAACTGGATGGTGCATCACGCAACAGCGGACATTCGCATCCAGACCATCATGCTGGCCTGGGCTTTTGGCGCGCTGCTGGAAGGTTTGGTGGGATTCGGCTATCCGTGGGCCGTTGTGGTTCCGATTCTGGTGGGGCTGGGAATCGCGGACCTGGAAGCGATTCGCGTGGCCGCGCTGGCCAATAACGCGCCGGTATCCTACGGCGCGCTGGGCGCACCCATCCTGGGCCTGGCGGCGGTGACCGGACTTCCGATGCTTGCCTTATCTGCATCGATCGGCAACATTGTCGCGATCCTCGCGCTGCTCCCGCCTTGGGTGCTGATCTACCTGGTGAGCGGCTGGGATGGAGTCGTGGAAGCATGGCCCCTGGCCATCGTTGGATCGATTTCCTACATCGCGGGACAATGGCCTGTCGCCCATTTCCTGGGGCCCTACCTGCCTGACCTGAGCGGTGCCCTGGTGTCGTTCTGGGTGGTCTTCTTTTTTGTGAAGGTTTGGCACCCCAAGACCATTCGCGGATTTGGCGGCGCGCCACTCGCATTGCAGCCCCCCGCAGATACCGATAAGCCGGAAATGGCTTCAGCGCGGGAGGCTTTCATCTGCTGGCTGCCTTACATCGTGCTCGTCCTGGTGGTTGTCGCCTGGACGGGGCCGTGGTCGAGCCTTCCGGCAATCAGCCTATTCAAACTGTCGATTGCCACGAAATCCTCGGTGACGCACGCGGCCATGGCCTCGACATTCAATTTCAGCCCGCTCGGCGGCGGCACATCGATTCTGGCGGCATGGCTGGTGATCCTAGCCATTCTTCGCCCCAGCGGAGAAACGATAAAAAATGTATTTTCCAGGACGTTCCGCCAGATGTGGGGAGCGCTGCTGGTGGCCTTTTTTATTTTCGGCTTGGCCTTCATCTTCGTTTACACGGGAATGGCCAATTCCCTGGCATACGGCCTCTCCAAAATCGGATTGTTCTTCGTGGTCCTGGCCCCCGTTCTAGGATGGATCGGCGTGGCGCTGTCGGGCAGCAACACGTCCACCAACGCCATGTTCGGCCCGGTGCAGGCCATGACGGGAAGATTGCTGAACCTCCCTGTTCTGCTGCTGCCTTCGTTCAACTCGGTGGGAGCCGAAGTGGGGAAACCGATTGCGCCGCAGACGGCCAGCGTGGGTGTTTCCACAAGCAAGTTTGTCCGCAGCGAAGGTCAGGTGATCCGGCACAACATGGGGTGGACGCTGGTCGTGCTGGCGTATTTGATCCTGATCAGCATACTGTTCTACTACGTTTTCCCGAACTGGATGACATTGTAATCGCCGGCGTAATCGGGCGCGTAATTGGGCTCGTAATCGGGCGCAGACTGCCACGAAAATCGTTTCCATTCATAACGAACCAAGAAGTGCCCCTAATCTTTTTTCGTCGAAGTGACGATCACTATTATGCTGGGGCCATAGAGGAAATTCCCTCTCGGAACGGGGCACATTCTTGCCTCCACATGCCGGGCGGTCATGAAGCGCTGTTGTTTTCTGATGCTTGTACTTTTCTTCACATCGAGTGCACCCGCTCAGACATTGGAAAAAGTGCAGCCCTCAGGCAAAGTGCGCCATGCGCTGCTGGCAAAGCCGGTTGGGCTGGCGAAGGAAGTGGCCGCGACCGCGCGGGACCTGGTTACATTTCGGGACAAACGGTGGTCCGTGCTGACGCTTGCGCAGATCGGCGCCGCCGCTGCGGACGCCAAGACCAGCCTGAACAACCTTCATGACTGCGCGACATGCGAGGAAAAAGGCATCTCGCGCTTCTTCGTTGGCCAGCACCCCGATGCGCACAAGTACATCATCGCCGGCGCCGTTGAAATTGGCGTGGAAGCAGTCGCCACGCACTACCTGCGCAGCCATGGGCCCGTGAAAAAATGGTATTGGCGGTACCTCTGGTCGCTACCGCAATCCATTTCTCTCTATGGACACGCGCGGTCCGCCAATTACAATGCCGGTCTTCCCCTGCAATGCTACGCGCCCGGAGCGCACTGCTAGAAACCGCATAAAAACACCGTCAGGGCATGATGGGCGGAACGTACGGCAACGTGCGCGCGAAAAACCACATAAAGAACAGTACCAGTCCCGTGTTCACCATGAGATAGAGCAGTCCGTACCCGATTAGGTCCCGCGCTTTCACCTTCAGCAGACCCAGCAGCGGAAGCATCCAGAACGGATTGATCAGATTCGGCAATGCTTCGGCCGTGTTATAGATCTGCACCACCCATCCCAGATTGACGTGCAGGTCCTTGGCCGCCTGCAGCACGTAGGGCGCCTCGATGATCCATTTTCCGCCGCCCGACGGCACGAACATCCCGAGAATGCCGGAATAAATGCAAACCAGAATCGGGTACGTGCCGGTCGAGGAAAAATGCACGAAAAAATGCGCCATCTTTGCCGAAATCGTTGAAAGCGTGATGATCCCGAAGATTCCCCCGTAAAAAGGAAATTGAATCAGCACTCCGGCCGTGGCCGGAACCGAATCATTCACCGCGCGCACAAACGAACGCGGCCTCCAATGCAAAAGCAACCCGACCATCAGGAAGAGCAGGTTGTAGGTGTTCAAATCCAATACCGCTACCAGCCCTTTTCGTGCCAGAACCTGCGCCAGGTACGCCATGCCGAGAAATCCGACCACGATGGAGAGGAAGGGCGCATATTCCAGCCATTCCGCGGGCTCCTTTCTTTCCTCCAGTTTTTTGACCTCCAGGCCTTCGGTGACACCGAACGATTCCGCGTCCTTTGAGGACCGCACAGGGGTGGAGAGGTAAGCCACGGTGACGCAGGAGACCGTCAGGATCGCCGCCATGGCCAGGCTTTGCCAGGTGTAAATCGTGCGGCTCAGAGGGATCACCCCGCTGATCTTGAGCAGCGCAGCGGGAATGGACGACGGCGTGGCCATGACCAGGGCCGCTGAGGAGGACAGCCCCAGGGCCCAGACGGTGCAGTTGCCCAAATAAGCGGCGACTCCAATCGCGCGGTAGTCGACGCCGCGCACGTTCCTCACAATTTCCCTTACCAGGACGCCGCTGAAGATCAAACCGAGGCCCCAGCTCAGCATGGACGTGGCCATCGAAAAAAACGCGACAAACGCGACCGCGCCGCGAGGCGTGCGCGGCACTTTCGCCAGCCGCCGAATCAGCTTGTGCACCGGCGGCGATGTGGCCACGACGTACCCGCCGATAATGATCATGGCCATCTGCATGGTGAACGGAATCAGGCCCCAGAAGCCATCGCCGAAATACTTGATCAGGTCCCGCGCCCCTTCCCCGGCAATCAGGCCGCCCACAAAAACGATCACCAGACCGCCCAGAGCAAAAACGAAGGCGTCCGGGAACCACCGCTGCGACCAGTCGGCCAGCCGCATACCCAGCCGCGCGAAAGCTCCGGCCGCATCGTTGCCGGAACCCTGCGCCGCATTTCCTTTTGGGGTCGATCCCATGGATCCTCCTCGTAAGCGCTTGTAAACGGGAATTTCAGTGCGGCGAGCCGAAACAAGGAGCCATCCGGACGCACCGGCGCCGCCGGCGGCCATTGGAGGCAGTCTTTTGACTGCCCGCAAGCGCCGCCGGGATGAACTCTCGAAGCGTCACAGCTGACGGTCAGCTCGTCAGGGCTGTAACGAGTTTGCTGACGTCGGATTCGTTCTCGAGTGATTTGACCGCGGCGATGACGGTTTCGGCTTTTGCCGAGGGCCATTTGGCAAATTCGGCGCACCCTCTGAACTTGTCGGCCACTTCCTCATAACTCATGGGGTTGGAAGGGCTGCCCTTGGCAAACTGGGCGCTCGCGGAATACACCGTGCCGTCCTTCATATGGATCTTGAGCAGGCTGGTCATTTTATCGAGCCCCGCGTTTTCCGCTGCCGGGTCGACGTAGAAGTGTACGCGCTTGATCATGGCCTGCACGTCGGGACGCTGCACGACGGCATCCTGAAATTCGGCCAGGCCCGCCTTGCGCTCCAGCAATAGAATGCTCAGGCAGAATTCCATGCTGAATTTGCCCTGCAGTCCGGTGGTGGGATCGTGGTGGAGCAGCGATGTGGTCATCGCGTGGTTCGCTCCCAGGTCCACTTTTTCGACATCCTCCGGCTTGATGTTGTGCTCGCGGATGAGTCGAATCATTTCTCCCATGGCGGGATGCGACAGCGACCCGGAAGGATACGGCTTGATCGAAACACCGGGCCATGCCAGCGTCCAGGGTTTTCCGAGCTTTCCCACGATGGCGGCCGGATCGAAGCCGCCGCCTTCGGCCTGGAAAAATCCGCGCGGGGCTTCCAGGATATCGTTGGCCGCCGTCCAGCCGAGCGCGGCAAGATCCGCGGAGACGGTGCCATTCTCCGCGGCATGCCCCGCATGGAACGGCTTGGTCATCGAGCCGAAATTGTCGCGAAAGCCGCCGCCCTCGGTGGCGGCAATGCCCAGGGAGTAGGTGGTCTGCAAGGGGTTCAGGGCGCGCAGCTTGGCGCAAGCCGCGGCGCTGCCGAACGTTCCAATCGTGCCGGTGGTATGAAAGCCATCGTCGTAATGGCGCGGGGAAATGGCTTCGGCAATCTTGCATTCCACTTCCAGCCCCACGTGATAGGCCAGCATGAGGTCGCGGCCCGAACGGCGTCCCTGTTCGCACAGCGCGAACGCCGGAGGAAGCACCGACACGGTCGGATGCGTCAGGAGCCCGTAAATGCGGTCCTTCGCCGCCGAAAGCTGCGTGTCGTCATAGTCGTCGGCGTGAATCGAAATTCCGTTGCAGAACGCGGCAAAGCGGTGGTGCGCCTTCATTCCTGTGCCGATGACGCTGGCCGTGGATTCCGCGCGTCCAAACGACTCCACGTACTTCCTGGCCAGCGGCCCCATGTCCGATACCGACCCCGCCAGCGCCAGGCCAAAACCATCGAGAATCGATTTCTTCCCCAGGTCGATCACATTCTGCGGGATGTCCGAGTATTTCGTGTCCACGATAAATTGCGCGACGTACTTGGTCAGCCCGGGCGCCTTAGGAAATTCCGCCGCGGGAGCCGGGGAAGCCTTCGTGCGGATCGCCGTCATGCCCAGCGCGGAAAGTGCCAGTGAACTCTTGAATAAATCACGTCGATTCATGAAACGCGCCCTCGTTTCGTCTCAGGATTCAGTTCTTCGCCGCATTCAAATAACCTGCGACGGACTTGCCGTAAATATGAGCCACATTTTCCGTGCCGATTTTCCTGCGCAGGCCGGCGGGCAACTGGTTGAACAGGCTCACCGCCTCCTGCCAGCGCTGCACGGGATCGCTTGATTCCGGATAGTGCTGGTCGGTTCCGATGATGAAGCGGTCGGGAAACTTCGTGAACAGCGCAAGCCAGTCCGGCTTGATCTTTCCGTTTTCCATGGGATAGTTCTTCCCCTTGGCGAGCGGATCCGTCTTGATTTCCATGTAGAGATTGGGGTGCGCTGCCAGCAGGCGCGCGCACAGTGCAGGGGTTCGATAGCCGGTGTTATCCGATCCCGCATGGGCCCAAATAATTTTAGCGTGTGGATTATGCGCCAGCAACCGTTCGAACGCGGCGATATTGGCGTGCAGCCGGGGAGGATTGGGCGGCGATTTCAGCCCCGCGGGCAGCGGCATGTCCTGTGGAACCGCTTCCAGGTGCAGAACGAAGGGCACGCCGTGCTGCGCGGCGATGTCCGCGAGCATCAGGTAGAGCGGATGGTCCGGGGGCGCATATTCATACGGGGTACCGCCGGCAAAATGCTCGGCGGCCATTTCGCCGAAGCCGATGACGCCCTCGCGAAGCAATACTTCCGCGCGATCCCTAAATTTCTTGCGGACTTCGGGCCCCGCATCGCCGGTGGCTGCCGATCGCATGATCATGGCGTTCAAGGACCCGCCGCCGCCGAGCACCGCCAATTTGCCGGGATACTTCCTGGCCTCGGGCAGAATCGTCTCCGCGTCATAGTGGCCGGGATGCTCAAACGTGTCCGGCGGCATCAGAAGAAAAATCATGGCGGCATTTTGACGCTTCAGCCCCGCCAGAGCCGCGCGCACGGTCCCTTGCGGATCCTTTTCGTCAAAATGGGTATGCGCCTCGACGTAAGGCGTCAATGCCGGAACCGGTTTCATTGCGGGGGACGCCTGGCCCGCGCTGGATGGCGGTTGCCCGGCGAACAGGAGACCGGCGGCAAGCAGTGCGGTGATTCCAATACCCGAAAACATCGTGGATGTCGCAGTCTTTCCCGGCAAACGTTTCATCGCAACGCTCCCATTTTACTTTTAATTTTCATTCTACTGCTTCGCGGCGCCCGTGCACGAGATTTTCTGCGCTGTCCGCACTGCAAGGCAAGTGATTTCTTCCCCCTGCAGAGGTTTTGTCGGCGTCTGTGGATCGTGGCCTCGCTCGCGCAACTTCACTTGAATTCCTCTGAATGCTAAGATACGGACAGCGAGGCCCACAGTGAGCGAAGAGATGAGCGAGAAGATGGCCGAAAAGATTCGAAAGACGGACGCCGAATGGCGGAAAACCTTGACGCCCGAGCAATATCACGTGACCCGCGAAAAAGGAACCGAGCCGCCCGGAACCGGCGCGTACGAGGATACGGAAACCGAGGGCACCTACGTCTGTGTGTGTTGCGGGCAGCCCCTGTTCACTTCGGAGACGAAATTTCATTCCGGGTCCGGATGGCCAAGTTTTTACGCGCCACTCGATCAAACCAAAATCGAGGTGGACCGGGATACGAGCTATGGAATGACGCGCAACGAAGTCGTGTGCAGCAAGTGCGACGCGCACCTCGGCCATGTGTTTCCCGACGGCCCCCGCCCCACCGGTCTGCGCTACTGCATCAATTCCGCTTCGCTGCACCTGGTGAAAAAGGACGAAAAATGAACGCCGCATCGGCCGCAGGTGCTGACGCGGGCGCTGGCCCAGGCGCACGCCGGACGCCGCGCAACGGTTTTGCGATTATCACTAAATGTGCGAGATTTTTTGCCGCGCTGATTTTTCTCTGCTGCGGCATTTTATTGTTTGCCGCTCCATCCGCATGGGCGTTTGGGTGCCAGGCGCACGAAATTGTCGCCCTGATCGCTGAACAGCATCTTTCGCCCCACGCCCTGGCCAAGGTTCAGCAACTGCTGAAAGAGAATCCGATCGACCCTGCCCTGCGGCGGTATTGCCAGCTCTCCGGCTTGGACGCGATGGCCTATTCCTCGACCTGGGCGGATGATTACAGGTCCGCGCACCATGAAACGTATCCCTGGCACCAGATCAATATCCCCATCAGCATCGGCAGCAACGACAAAACGGATCTGGCGGAGTTTTGCCCGCCCTCGGAGGTTTGCTTGCCGCAAGCCCTGAAGGATCAGATTGCAATCCTGCGTTCGCCTGATTCCGATCCGCACAAAGAGGCCGATGCCTTGCGCTTCGTCATCCATCTGGTCGGCGATTTGCACCAGCCGCTGCACGTAGCCGACAACAACGATCTTGGCGGGAACTGTATTCCGGTCACCTTCTTTGGCGAACCGCCCAAGCTGACGAATCCGCAAACCGAATTCTATGCCCCGAACCTGCATTCGATCTGGGACTACGGAATTTATCAGAGGGAATTCATGGACAGGTCCATGCAGGGGTCGGCCGGCGAGTATACGACAGGGTTCAAGGAGCAGTCCGTGCAGAAGTCGGCCGAACTTTTCGATCATCAATTTGCCCGGCAGGAAGCCCAGTGGCTGCGCGGACCCGTGGATATCGACGCGTGGACATGGGAAAACTTCCGGATCGCCAAGACCATCGTGTACGGGAAGCTGCCTGTCGCGGTTCCCGTGGAACAGCCCGCAGGAAACCATTCCTGCGCTCAGGACGATCACATCTCCACGCGGATGCTGAAACTCAACGAACAGATCGGCCAGCCGTACCAGAATGCCGCCCTCCCGGCCTTTGAAAAGCAGGTGGCAAAGGCCGGGGCGCGCCTCGCTCTAATCCTCAACCAGATCTGGCCGTAATTTTTTTTGAACAAAAGGCGCGCTACTTCATACGAGCAATTTCATGCGGGCAACTCCGGCGCGCGCATTGTTCCCCTGACTTTCCGCTCATGTCTGATCCGCTACCTTAAAAACAACAATTACATAAGTATTACAAAGAGTTTTTTACCGGCGTGCTAAGTTTGACTCACACGATGGACCGAATCGTGACTCATCCTTGAGGACAATCGAATGACTAGCATCGTCAAGCGCGACAAGACTTTCACACAGCCGGTAAATTGGATTACGACATTCTTCATGGTTCTGTTCCATGTTGGCGCGGTGGTTGCGCTCTTCATGTTTGCCTGGAAACCGTTTTTTGTGGCGGTCTTGCTCTGGTGGGTTGCCGGGAGCCTTGGCATCGGTATGTCCTACCACAGGCTGCTCACGCATCGCGGCTATAAGACGCCGAAATGGATGGAGTATTTCCTGACGGTCTGCGGAACGCTGGCGCTGGAAGGCGGACCGATCTTCTGGGTGGCCACGCACCGCAAGCACCATCAGAACACGGACAAAGAAGGCGATCCGCACTCTCCCCGGGATGGCGGCTTCTGGTCCCACATGGGATGGATCCTGACCGGCAAGGCCATGCATAACAAGCTCGATTCCCTTCTGCCCTATGTTCCCGACCTGCGCAAAGACAAATTTCACGTCTGGATCAGCGAGTGGCACTGGGTTTCGGAGGTTGTTCTGGGCGTCCTTCTGCTCGTGTTCGGCGGCGTGCCTTATCTGATGTGGGGCATTTTCGTGAGGACGGTTTTCGGTCTTCACTCGACCTGGCTGGTGAATTCCGCCACCCACATGTGGGGCTCGCAGCGCTTCATGACCGGCGACGATTCCACCAACAGCTTCTGGGTGGCCATCCTGACGTTCGGCGAAGGCTGGCACAACAATCATCATGCGGTCCCTCAGTCGGCGCGGCATGGCCTGGCCTGGTACGAAATCGATCTGAACTGGTACGGGATTCAAGCCCTGCGCATGCTGGGACTCGCCTGGGACATTTCGTTGCCGAAGCTTGGCGCGGTGAAAACGTTTAACGACGCAGCTATGGCCCGGCCTGCGGAAGAGACGCCGGTTCCGCAAGAGGCTCTTGGGGACTAGAAGGAAACTCTGCTTGCAGGGTCAAGTGAAGGAAAGAAACCGCGGCGCAATTTTCCGCGGTTTCTTTATTTCCGGACGATTTCCCAAATAGCTATCCTGCCATTTGGCTGTGTGGACCGTGGGACTGGCAACGCCGGCGTCTTCCGCTTGCGCCGCGATAGCACAACGGCAGGAGAAATCGGGATTTGGATCCGGTGTGAATGCCCGGTCTTGGCCTATATAGCGCCCGCCTTCAGGCGGGCGCTACAGGAACAAATTACAGGAACAAAACGAGGTCTTACACAGATTTTTCAGCCCCGGAAAACGGAATCAAAACACGTCCGGCGGGGATTTAATAGACAAGTTCTAGTATAGTTTCACTCAGTCCGCGATGCGCATCACGAGCCGAGCAAAGAAAATCGCGTTTTTCGTTACCCTGGGCTCCTGCCTGGTTGGGCTGGCGCTGGCGCTCAACGTCACCTGGATTGTCTTCAATTGGCGGGAGATTGTTCCACTGGTCCTGGGGATCATCTTCTTTGCCCTGATCATCGCCGGAATTATCGTCTACACGGTGTTTCTGGTGCGCGAAATCCATAAGAATGAACAGCAGGACAGTTTTTTGAATGCGGTCACACACGAATTGAAAACCCCCATCGCTTCACTGCGCCTGTACCTGGAAACGCTGGAGAGCCGGCAAGTCACCGAAGAGCAGCGGCGGAACTTCTACCGCATCATGCTGGAGGATACCGACCGCCTTCTGGGCACCGTCGAGCAAATTCTGCGCGCCGGGGAAGCGCGGCACGCCAGCAGCAAAAAAAACTGGGAGGAAGTCGATTTCTCCGGCATCGTGGCCGAGACGGTGGAACTCACGCGGCTTCGCCACAACCTGCCGCAGGCAACGCTGCGCTTTGATTCTCCGCCAACCGAAAAGCTCATCGTGCGCGGGAGCCCCCAGGAACTGCGCACCGCGGTTTTCAATCTCATGGAAAATGCCGTGAAGTATTCCGGCGAAAACAAGGAAATCGACATCGAGGTGCTGACGCCGAACATCGACACGATTCTGCTGAAGGTGCGGGATCAGGGCGTCGGAATTCCTCCATCCGAGTTGAAGCGCATTTTTGGGCGATTCTATCGCGTCGCGAATTCAGCGTCGCACCGGGTCAAAGGAACCGGGCTCGGCTTGTTCATCGTGCGCTCGATTGCCCGAAGGCATGGGGGCGATGCCATCGCCGAAAGCGAAGGCCCCGGGCGCGGCAGTACGTTCACTTTGCGCCTTCCGAGGGTCTACCACGTATGAGCCGCATCCTCGTCGTCGAAGATGAAACCCATCTGGCGGAGGGCCTCCGCTTCAATCTTGAGCAGGAAGGCTATTCGGTTCAAATCACCGGCAACGGCGAGGAAGCGCTCCAGCGGCTCCTGGACAACAAGGAAGAATTCGACGCGCTGGTCCTGGACGTGATGCTTCCCGGCAGAGATGGATTCTCCGTGGCGCGCGCATTGCGCGCGGCGAAGAATTACATTCCCCTACTGATGCTGACAGCGCGGACGCGCCCCGAAGACGTTCTGCAGGGATTTGAATCCGGCGCCGACGACTATTTGCCGAAGCCGTTCAATCTGTCCATCCTGATCGCCCGGGTCCGCAGTTTGCTGCGTCGCAAGGTCTGGCAACACGGCGCAAGCCCGTCCGAGACCAAACCAGCCGCGCAGGGCGCGGAATCTCCGGAAATCTACCGTTTCGGGGACAAGGTCGTGGACTTTCAAAACCTGCGCCTGCAGGTTGGAAAACAGACCCTGCAACTGACCTTGATGGAATCGGAACTGCTTCGCTACCTGATTCAGAACATCGGACATCCCGTGTCGCGAAAAGCCATACTCGAAAATGTGTGGGACCTGCACGAGGATACCGACACGCGCGCCATCGATAATTTCATCGTACGCCTGCGCAGGTATATTGAGGACGAACCCTCCCATCCCCGCCACCTGGTGACCGTTCGAGGCCTGGGCTACGAATTCATTCCCTTCCCGGGAAAGAAATCCAAGAAGTAAGAGTGTTCCTGGCACCGGCGTTCCGCCGGCGTTTTTTGTGAAATGGCCGCAACAGGAGACCGCCGGCCCGTCTTGCATCGGCACAAGCGGGACGCCGACGCCACGGTCAGAAGCCGGGCGAACCGGGCAGTTCGATTTTGAGGATGGAAGCGCCGTGGTTGCTGCCGACCCAGACGGTGACCGGGTTGGTGGAATTGTCGACGAAGACTTTTCGAATGTTCGTGTTTCTGGGCAAGAGGTATTCGGTGATCTGCCCCGTCTTGGGATCGAGCCGCATCATGCGGTCCGTCATGGTCGATCCGCCCCACACTTCGCCGTTCTTATCAGCCACCACATCGTAGGGGAATGACCAGGGCGTAGGGGGCGTCCATTCTTTAAAGGTGAAATTCTTGGTGTTAAACATGCCGATCCGGTTGCCGGCAAACTCGCCGAACCAGAACATCCCTCTCGAGTCTACCTCGCCGCGCCGCGGATTCGAATTCTTTGTGGGCGTCGTATACAGCGAAATTTTTCCGGTTTTGGCGTCGATCCTGCCAATTTGATCCGCGCCGAACACCGTGAAGTAGGCGTTATTTTGCGCATCCGGGCTGATGTCGTAAATATTCGGGCTGGGATCCGGAAAGGCTTTGAAGCTTTCGAACTTGCCGGTCGCCGGATCCAAGCGATAGATCACGTAGGTTCCGGCATCAACGATCCAGACCTTGCCATCCACATTGCAGCGCGTGGGATTCACTTCGGTGATTTGCGTGTAGTCCTTGTTCAGGTCCGGAGGAAGGCTATAGGTTTGAAATTTCTCCGTCTTCGGGTCGAATTTCGCGACCGCACCTTGATACATCATGCCGATCCACAAGTTGCCATATGGGTCGGGCCGCAAGGCGAGCTCGCCTTTGGGGGACTTCGGTTTCAGCACGGGAATGGCGAATTCCGTTGTCTTGCCCGTCTTCGGGTCGAGTTTGCCGAGCACCTGCTCGCCAAAGCTGATGTACCAGACCATGCCGTCGGAATCGACATAGACGTCGTGGGGTTGCCGGGTTCGCTTGGGCAGGTCGTACTCGGTGATCAGGGCGTGCGTGGCCACTCCCTTCGGACGAGGGAAGGTCTTGAGCGGATAGCTCCACTTGGATCCTTTGCTCAAATTGACGCTCGCCAGAAACTCAGCCAGTTTTTCCACCGAATCTTTACGGTTGTCCAGCGATTCCTCGCCCTGCCCCGCGAGCTGGTCCGCGTAGCGCGGCGCCAGGCGAACCTGAGGCAACAAAGGTATGCTTTGGTTCGTGTAGTTCCGCATACGGGCCTGCACGGCGACAAATTCATCCGCGTCATGGGTCGAGGCTATTGGGCGGATCAACGTATGGCAGACGGTGCAATTCCGCAAGGCCGCTTTTTCTTCATGCGTGCCCGGCATGCTTGCCAGCCATTCCGCGTTGGTGAGTTGCGCCGCGAGGGTTTCCGTTTTGCGGAGCTTGATGTTGGCGATTGCGCCTTTCGCGGCGGGAATATCCACGCCGTCCGGGCTATCCAGATCATATCCCGCGGCCCGGATTTTAAAGGAATAGTGTCCCTGTTCCAGCCGGCTTGCGGGGAAACGGTAGCGGCCCTGCGCGTCCGTGTATACCGTCGTTGAGATCGTGGAGCCATCCTTCTTCACCGTGACCAGGACCCCTTCCATGGGCCCCTCTTCGGCGGAGGTCACCGTGCCCGTGAGCGCTGCCGCGGGTTGCGCCTTCGCCTGCGCGTAGCCCCGCACCGGCAAAAGGATAGCCATCCCGCCTGAAATCAACGCAACAAAAAGCGCGAACAATAGAGTTCTGACGGCCTTCATGAATCGCTCCTCAGTTAGGACAGGCTTCAGCCTGTCGGGCTTCTGTTTGCGCTTTCGGCAAAACTGCGACCGTCTGAACAGTCTAAGGAAAAGACGTCGTTGGAAGTGAATTTAACGTCCCGCGCCGTCTCCATGTCAACAAATAGTTCGCCCCGCGGTTTACCAAATCTGGCAGCGCATGGCCGACGGCCGCGCCATGGGGTCGCCTTGCTTGCACCCGAAGGCCTGGGCGAACGCGGGCATGTTGGAGGGCGCGGCAATGGCGCGGAAACGGGCCAGCGGATGCGGATCCGTATTCACAATAAGCCGCTCGAATTCCGGCCGGTCATTGGCCGCCCAGATCTGCGCGTAGGCCAGGAAGAATCGCTGGTCGGGCGTAAAACCTCCGATGAGCGGAGTTTTCTTGCCCTGCAGCGATTTTTGCAGGGCGCGATAGGCGATCTTCAGGCCGCCCAGGTCGGCGATGCTCTCGCCGACCACCAGTTTTCCGTTTTCGTGGATGCCGTCCTGCACCTGGTAGCCGTCGAATTGTTTTTCGATGCACTGCGCCCGCTGGTTAAAATTCTTTGTGTCTTGTGCAGTCCACCAGTCGCGCAGATTGCCCTGGGCGTCGAATTTTCGTCCCTCATCGTCAAAGCCATGCGTCATCTCGTGGCCAATCACTGCGCCCATGGCGCCGAAATTGGAAGCGTCATCGGCGTTGGGATCGAAAAACGGGGGTTGCAGAATTCCGGCGGGAAATACGATCTCGTTCATTTCGGGATTGTAGTAGGCGTTCACCGTGGGCGGCGTCATGCTCCACTCCGTGCGGTCCACCGGCTTGCCGATCTTGTTGAGGTCGCGCCTGAATTCAAATTGCGCGCCGCGTATCTGATTGAGTGCGTATGATCCGCGGTCCACTGTGTACGCCGAATAATCGCGCCACTTGTCCGGATACCCGATCTTGCGTGTGAGGGCGGATAGCTTCGCCAGGGCCTGTTTGCGCGTCGCGGGCCCCATCCACGGCAGCGTTCGGAGATCATCGCGCAGTGTGGCGATCAGCTGGCTCACCATCTGCAGGGCACGCGCCTTGGCACGGGGCGGGAAATATTTCCGGACGTAAATCTGCCCGAGCGCTTCGCCCAGCTGGTGATCGGTGGCCCTGACGCATCGCTTCCAGCGCGGCAACAATTCCTTCGTGCCCATCAGCGTGCGGCCCTTGAAATTGAAATCCTCATCCACAAACGGCTGGGAGAGCCACGGCGCGGCCGTATTCAACAGGTGCCAGCGCAGATAAGTCTTCCAGGCTTCCACAGGCGTGTCTTGAAGCTGCCGGTTCACCGCCTGAAAGAATTTTGGAGCCGCAACATCCACAGCGTCGATCCTGGCGTCGCCGATCTGCTGAAAATAATTTTCCCAGGACCAGTTCGGCGTGAGGGTGCGAAGCTGGGCGCGATTCATCTTGTGATACGTCTTTTCCGGATCGCGGCGTTCGACGCGAGTCAGGGAAGCGTCGGCCAGCTTGGTTTCCAGTTCCAGGACGCTTTTCGCCTCGGCCGACGCCCTGGCGGCATCGTCACCGGCAAGCACGAACATTTTGGCGATGTGCTCCAGGTATTGCTGCCGGATTTGCTTCGATTTGTCGTCCGTCTTGGTGTAGTAATCGCGGTCCGGCAACCCCAGGCCGCCCTGGTCGGCCCCGCCAATGACTTGAGAACTATTCTTGGCATCCTGCGTGGAGCCAAATTCGAATAGAGCGCCCACACCCATGCCCTGCAGCCGAGCGACTTCCGCCTGCACTTCACCGGCGTTCCGGATGGCCGCAATCCGGGCGAATTCCGGTTCGAGTGGCTTTACCCCGTCGGCATTGATCTGCTTTTCGTCCATGCAGCTGGCGTAAAAGTCGCCGATCTTCTGCTCGTTCGATCCCGGGGAAACTTTCGAATTGGCCGCCGCGCTTTCCAGAATCTGGTGAAGGTGTTCCCGATTGCTTTCCGCCAGCTCGCTGAAGCGGTTCCAGGCCGGATACGCGGCCGGGACAGGATTTTTGGCCAGCCAAAGGCCGCTGGCGTAGTGGTAGAAGTCCTCGCATGGCTTGCACGTCTTATCCAGACTGGCCAGGTCAACGCCACCAGTGTCGGCGCCGGAGGCCTGGGGAGTGGACGAGGCCTGCCCGGCACGCAATATCCCAGCCGAGGTAAGACCTACCAGCGCGAATACAGAGGCAATGAGGATGTACAAAAGTCTGTTTCGCTTCGGCCGTGTGGCGGGGTGCAAGGGGTCTGGGATGATGGCAAACGGCATGAGATTACCCTCCCTATGGGAACGCTTTCTGCTTCTCTCAACCTCGTGTACGCCTTAACTACGTGTACGATGGGCAGTTGTCCTTGTCAACACATGGCACCCCCCTCGCGTCAGGAGGCGGGTGACTTCCCGTTCACGACCATCGAGCGAATGTAATTCACCATTTGCCAGACCTCTTCGGGCGTCTGCCGGCCTTCATACCCGGGCATTCTTCCTTTGCCCTTCAGGATCAGATAGGAGAGTTCCCCATCGGTGAAATGATCGAGCGAGGAAGCCTGCCGCCAATCGTGAGTCTTCATACTGATGTCCTTGGCAAGCACGCCCTTGCCGTTACCATCCTTGCCATGGCACAAGGCGCAATCCGTGGCCGTGTACAGCCGCTTGCCTTCCGCAATCGAACTGGCGCTCATTGCGATTGGATTCTTGCGGTCCACCTCCTGCTGGGGAACCTTGGTATCCGCAACCGGTTTACTCTTGCATCCAGCCAGCCCCAGGCTTAGAACCGCACACATCACCGTGACCCGCATCCACATTATGGCCTCCGTAAAATTTGTATCATTATCAAAGGGGCAGCACACAGCCCCATTCCTGCAATCCCGCACAAGCACAAAACTTAATTTTATATGAAATGAAACACTATATCGTAGCATTGTTTCCGCACAACATCCCCGCTCGACGCAACCCCCTTGTCTCGCGGTGAAACTCCCGGAACCCTCGGCAGACGGACCTTGACACAAATCGAAACCTTGCTTATCGTCTAGCGCGAAGAATAAGAGTAAAATCTACCATCTTGGTTCCAGCAGAATGACGCCGTTGCCCCGGCGCAGGATCCCGTGCGAAACGGCGTGAGCACGATATACGTCAAATCGGCGCGAGGTACATCTGCCATCAGATTTCTTTGTGGGGCTGGCCAGAACAGGATTTGTGTGTATAGGGCGCGGGTTGTACGACCAGCTTAAATTTGACCAACAGTGAGGTTCAGGGAATATGGAGCTTATTTACACTATTTGCGCATGGATCGAGCAAACGTCGATCGGCACGGCCGTTCGAGATTCCACATGGTTGTTTCCGATCATTGAGACCATTCATATCTTCGGGATCGTTATCATAGTAGGGTCCACATCCATTCTGGACATGCGCCTGATGGGGTTGACGTTTCAGGACAAGCCGGTATCCAAGGTCGCCAACCGGTTTTTGCCCTGGGCCTGGGGCGGGTTCGTCCTCATGTTGATTACGGGGCTTTTGCTGTTCGCCTCGGAAGCCACGAAGATGTACGACAACCTCGGATTTCAAATCAAGATGGCGCTGATCGTGGTCGCCGGACTGAACGCTTTTGTTTTCCACACGCTTGCCTACCAGAGCGTCGGCAAGTGGGAGAACGATCGAGTCGCGCCGCTGGCAGCACGCGCCGCGGGATTGACTTCGATCCTGCTGTGGTTCGGCATCGTCGCCGCCGGTCGCTGGATCGCTTACGTATAGATAGAGGATGAACCGGGAAGAATTCCGTTCGCTCTACCTCGGTGCAAGCATTTCCATAAACAAGACCCACTCTGTTTGTTCGGCGGGCTTTGAGCCCCGGCCAGGCCGGCGCGTTCCCCTCTAAGCCAAAGCCCGCCGCTGAATTGTTGCAGGGACATAGGGGTCTCGCCTTCCACCTTTTTCCATTCAGCACGCCTGCAAACAAGGGTTGTCGATGAGCCCGGTTGCCCATGGGCATCATCAAGATAATTGACGATCGGGGATGGGAATACCTGCGCCGGATCCGGCGCCGCCTACTGCGCGGAGGTAGAAGATTCCAGCTTGGTGACCGCGATTCCCTGCCACCCCAGAATGAGCGCGGCAATCAGTCCGCAAAACGCTGCAAAAGACAGCCATATCGCAGGCATGGCCCGATTTCCGGTTTCGTGTATGAGATAGGTACAAATAGCCGGTGTAAACCCTCCGAAGATCGCCGTGGCCAGACTGAACGCCAGAGAGAAGCCCGCGGTCCTGATGTCCGGCGGCATGATTTCAGTCAAATACGGAACCATCGCCCCGTTGTAAACGCCGAAAATCACCGACAGCCATAATTCAACCAGCAGCAGCCGCGTATTCGAAGGACTGCTCACCAGCCACAACATCGCGGGATACGAAGTCACGATGGTGGCGATGGTGAACGAAATAAGCATCGGCCGCCGGCCCACTTTGTCGGAAATGGCGCCGCCCACGGGCAGCCAGATAAAATTCGATAATCCCACGAACAACGTCACCACCAGGCTCTCCCGGCTTGTCAGGTGCAAAACTTCGCGACCGTAGGTGGGCGTGTACGCCGTGATCAGGTAAAAGCACACCGTCGTCATCGTGGAAAGCATCATGCCGACGAGAATGATTTTCCAGTTCGCCGCCAGGGACCCAAAAATTTCACGCAGGGGCGGATGGCGCCTGCGCGCGAGAAATTCATCGGTTTCCACCAGAGATTTGCGCAGCCAGAACAGCAGCGGAACGATCAGGCAACCCACGAAGAACGGCACGCGCCATCCCCATTGCGCCATTCCCGCCGGCGGCACGATCGTGCTCAGGGCCACGCCCAGCAGCGCCGCGAAAATCACGGCCACCTGCTGGCTGGCGGACTGCCAGGCGCAGTAAAATCCCTTGTGGCCGGGTGTGGCAATCTCGGAAAGATACACAGACACTCCGCCGAGTTCGACGCCCGCTGAGAACCCTTGCAGCAACCGGCCAAGCACGACCACGATGGGAGCGGTGATGCCGATGGTGCGGTAGGCGGGCGTGCACGCGATCACCAGGGTCCCCACGGCCATCAGGAACAGCGTAAAGATGAGCCCCGCGCGTCTGCCGTGCCGGTCCACATACGCGCCCAGAATCACCGCGCCCAACGGGCGCATCAGATAGCCCGCGCCAAAGGTTCCCAGCGTCATCATCAGGGAGGCATAGGCGCTGTTGGAGGGAAAGATTTCGTGCGCGATGTAAGACGCGTAATAGGCGTAGACGGTAAAATCGTACATTTCCAGGAAATTGCCGCTGGAAACGCGGATGACGGACTGCACCTTGGAAGCTTTTTTTTGAGTGACCATCTCGCCTAGCCCGGTGTTCTCAATTCCCGGTTCCTAAAACCGCTGCGCCCTGATTTGCCGCTTTGAGAAAAAATAAGACCTTTGGCCCGAGCCCCGGCACTTTTATTGCTTTCTTCCTGCTGCCGTTTCCCGGAGCCGTGCTTTTCGAAATTGAATCCCGCCGGTGGCAGGCATTATGCCCCATAAATCCGGAAAATCCAGCCCCGGCTGCCCGCTGTCTGTTGCCGGTGCGACACCCGCAACAGGTCCAGCCCTGGAAATACAGAACTGGATTGTATGCGCGTGCGCACAAGAGTATATTTCGGCACGGTCAGATTTATAGAATTACTCCAACGTCGAGAGGAATTTTTCCATGAAGCTAAAGCGACTCGCCTTAATTTTTGTTGCGGTGATGGCCATGCTTTGGCCCGCCGCCGATGCGCTGCATGCCCAGACCGCGGAGGGCGCCCGCCTGTTCGAAAGCCACTGCGCCACATGCCACGGCAACCCGGAAAGCAGCGCGGCTGCACCTGCCGTCATGTCGCTGTGGAAAATGACGCCGGAAGAGCTCTATGCGGGGATGGCGAAGGCGCCGCATACGACCTTGCAGGGGATTTCGGATGCTGACAAACGCACCATCGCTTTCTTTCTCGGTGGCCGCAAGGTGAACGTGGCCATGATTACCGGCACCAAGGACATGGCGAACAAATGTTCCGCCAATCCTCCGCTCGGCGATATCGCGGCGAAGCCGTCCTGGAACGGGTGGGGGAATGACGTTTCCAACGCGCGCTATCAGACCGCGAAAGACGCGGGGCTGACTGCCGAGCAGGTGCCGCATCTCAAGTTGAAATGGGCTTTTGCCCTTCCCGGCGCCGA
Source organism: Terriglobia bacterium (assembly GCA_963746945.1). Taxonomy (GTDB): domain Bacteria; phylum Acidobacteriota; class Terriglobia; order Acidiferrales; family UBA7541; genus Palsa-360. The sequence continues at coordinate 1,090,362 of CAVVDG010000003.1, forward strand.
AGAAGTGTACGGACAACCTACCGTCGTCGGTGGACGCGTTTTTGTCAGCGCGGATACGGGCGCAGTCTATTCCGTCAACGCCGACACGGGATGCGTTTACTGGTCGTTTCAAGCGGACGCGGGCGTACGCAGCGCCTCCAGCATCGGGCCGGTGACCGGGCATGGCTCGTCGAAATACGGCATCTACTTTGGCGACACCAAAGCCAACGTCTACATGCTCGACGCCCGGACGGGCAGCCTGATCTGGAAAGTGAAGGTGGAAGACCATCCGGTTGCCAAAATTACCGGCGCGCCCACGCTGTACCAGGGCCGCCTGTACGTGCCGGTATCTTCGCAGGAGGAACGCGCCGCGGGCTACAGCAACGTGTATCCCTGCTGCACGTTTCGCGGCAGCGTCGTGGCGCTGGATGCCAACACGGGCCACACCATCTGGAAAACTTATCCGGTCAAGGACGCGCCCAAGCCCACCACAAAAACTCCCAGGGGCGTTCAGCAGTACGGCCCGAACGGCGGCGCGGTGTGGAATGCGCCCACCATCGACACCAAGAACCACGTGATTTACATCGGCACCGGTGACGCCTACACGCCGCCGGTTTCTCCCAACACCGACGCCATCATGGCGTTGGACATGAAGACGGGCAAAGTCCTGTGGTCGAAACAAGACACGGAAAACGATATGTGGCTTTCGGGGTGCGGGCGAGGCGCTCATGGAGATAATTGCCCGAAGGATATGGGCCCCGATTTCGATTTCGGGTCATCTCCGATTTTGAAGACACTCCCCAATGGACACAGGATTCTGGTGGCAGGCCAGAAAAGCGGAATGGTCTGGGGCCACGATCCGGATCGCGAGGGCACGGTCGTCTGGAAGGCGCAGCTCGTGCCGAAACTCGCACTCGGAATGATTACCTTTGGCGGCGCGGCCGATCAGCAAAATGCCTATTTCGGGTTGAGGACCGGCGGCGTGGCGGCCGTGCAAATCGCAACCGGCAAGCGTGAATGGTTCACACCCATCCCTCCGCCGGAGGGAGTCCGGTCGAACGGTGAAACCGCCGCCATTACCGCAATTCCCGGCGTCGTTTTTTCCGGCGGCTGGGATGGCAAGCTTCGCGCCTTCTCGTCCAGTGACGGCCACCTGCTCTGGGAATACAACATGGTTCGCGAATATCAGACCGTGAATCATATGCCGGGCGTAGGCGGCTCGATGGGCGCGCCGGGACCTACCGTCGCGGGCGGCATGCTTTTCGCAGGGTCGGGATACGTATTCGGAGCGGGCACACCCGGAAATGTGCTGCTCGCATTCTCCGCCCAATAAATACGCAATCAATAAGGGACTGCGATGAGTGCGGAGCGGTGAAAGCAATGCGAATCGGCGGGATGCGCCGCTGCCTTGAGGTTTCGGCCAGCGGCGCGACCTTCGATCCGTCCTGATCCAGATCCTGTCCTCACTTCGGCAGTTTAAACACCCAGAGGGTGGTGCCGCCGGGCGGATTGGGGATTTCCGGCGTCAGGGCGGTCCACGCTACCGGGCCACCCTTGCCGGCAACCACAGCAACGTATTGCTGGCCGGCGATGCTGTAGGTTACGGGCGTGGAACTGGGCGATGCGCTCAGCGTGGTTTCCCACAGCAGCTTGCCGGTCGCCGCATCGAAAGCCTGGAAGCGGCGGTCCCGCGAGCCGGCGAAAACCAGGCCTCCGGCCGTCACCATCGTCGACGAGGAAAATGCGGCGCGCTGGCGATTGGTCCAGACCACTTTCTTTGTTTCCAGGTTGATCGCCTCGATACGCCCGAATTTGCCGCCGCTTTCAGGACGCGGGTGCAAAACCCAGCGCATGTCGCTGCCGCCGGTTGCCGTGCCGGCGGGGCTTTGCGGGACCCAGGTGAAGTCCTGGCAGGACTCGTAAAGCGGAACGTAGAGAATCCTGGATTCGGGATCGTAGGAAGTCGCAGGCCAATTTCGCCCACCCCCGGAATGCGGGCAGATGTGTTTGGTCACGCCCGATTCCGGCTCGAGCGCCGGATCGATGGTCTTCTTCCCCGTCTCCGGGTCAATCGCCGTGACCAGATTTTGCAGGCCCAGGTCCTTCGAAAACGCGTACTTGCCATCGGCCCGATTGACGGCATCGAACAACATGATTTTTCCGCCGGTCACGACCAGGTCGGCTGGTTTTCCTTTTTCACTTCCATTTGCATTAACCGGAAGCGTGATCAGCGACTGCTCGAACGCCCAGTCCAGGTCCCAGACGTCGCGATTCATGTGCTGGTAGTACCAGGCAAGCTTTCCGGTGTCGGGGTTGAGCGCGACGGTGGAGTCGGTGTAGAGCGCGTCGCTGCCGTTGTCATTGCCATTACCATTATTGTTAGAAGAAGTGTCCTTACCGGGCGCCGATCCGCCCTTTGGGTGCGGTTGCAACAGCGTCGCCGTGTCATACGTCTGCCCGACGCCGAAATATGCAAGGTTGAGAGCGGCGTCGTAGCTACCCGAGGTCCACACGGAGCCGCCAAAACGCTGCTCCACGGGGGCGCCATTCCAACTGTCGCCGCCGGGCTGCCCGGGGCGCGCGATGGTGTTGAATCGCCAAACCTGGTTGCCGGTCCGTGCGTCCAGACCGATGATGAAGCAACCGCCCGGGTAAGTGTTGCAGCCGCTCGCGCCCATGATCACTTTGCCGTGGGCGACGATGGGACCCCCATCGAGGTGGAGATGGTGGGAGTTCTCTTGCGGACCCAGGACCTGCTGATCCCACAGGAGCGCGCCGGTTTTTACGTTCAAAGCCACGATGTGTCCATCGGCGGTGGGAACGTAGAGCATTTCCCCGTAGATGGCGAGGTTCTTTACGATGGAATTCCTGCCGTTGTGGAGCGACTCGGGCAAGGGGCGAACATATTGCCAGAGCAGGTCGCCGGTCGTGCCGTCCAGGGCTTGCACGGTGTCGGCGCTTTTGATGAACAGGACGCCGTCGTGGACGAGCGGAGTGATTTCGTTCGGCCCCGTAGGCAGCGCCCAGGCCCACGCCTCACGCAGATCGTGGACGGTGTTCCTGTCAATCTGGTGGAGAGGGCTGTACCCCAAGCCTTCGTAGGTGCGGCGCCAGGTGAGCCAATCGCCGTCGGGCGGGTGGCGAAGCGTGTCATCGGAGACGGGAGTGAGCCGGTCGAGCAATGCTTTTCGCCTGGCGATGGTCTCGGTGAACACAGCGTCGCGGTTGGGAGTGAGGATATTTCCCGGCTCGGGAACTGGCGGCTGCTGATCCTGCGCGTGCGCGGGTACGGCCACGATGGCAGAGGCCAGCGTCAAAGCGCCGGCCAGGGCCCAGGCCGAGACCCATGTCGAGACTAAGCTCGAAACTGGGGTCGAGACCAAGGCGGTGAGGCGCGAAAGTTGCCTATAGTGAATTTTCCGGCTGATCGTGCGAACCATGGCGCTCCTCGCGAAACCACACGCGTTATTTTAAAGGTCCCGCTTTTGGTCCTGGCCTTGCATTCCCGCTTGTGTCCGGCAGTTCGAATGTCCACAGGGATGTTCCGCCGGGCGGATTGTCGATTTCCGGCGTGAGCGAGCCGCCTCCGGCATCCAGCGTGCCGCCTCCTCCCGCGACCACCGCGATGTATTGTTTGCCGCCTGCGCTGTAACTTACCGGAGAAGAGCTTGGCGAGGCGTTCAAGCGAACCTGCCACAGGATTTTTCCAGTGGCCGCGTCGTAGGCGGTGAACTGGCGGTCTCGCGCGCCGTTGAAGACGATGCCACCTGCCGTGGAAAGCATCGAGCTGGCCACCGGAGTGCGCTGGCGATCGATCCACACTACTTTTCCCGTTTCCAGGTTGACTGCCTCGACCCGGCCGAATTTCCCGTCGCTATCGGGGCGCTTGCGGGAGGTGAAATGCATGTCTTCGCCGCCGGCCGCGGTCTGCGCGGCGTCGCCGGGAATCCAGGTGAAGTCGGCGCAGGTTTCGACCATCGGCACGTAGAGAATGTGCGTGTCGGGATCGTAGGACGTAGCGGGCCAATTCCTGGCGCCATTCGCATTGGGGCAAAGAAGCTTGGTCTTATTGGCTTCCGGCTCCAGGGCGGGATTGATGATCTTCTTCCCTGTCCGGGGGTCGATCGAAACGACCACGTTTTGCAGGCCGAGGTCTTTCGAGAACAAATATTTTCCGGTAGCGCGGTCGACCGCGTCGAACAACCCGAGTTTGCCGCCGGTGACGACCAGATCGGTTGGCTTTCCCATTACATTGACCGGAAGCGTGATGAGCGACTGCTCGAACGCCCAGTCCAGGTCCCAGACGTCGCGATTCATGTGTTGGTAATACCAGACGAGCTTGCCGGTGTCCGGATCGAGCGCGACGGTGGAGTCAGTGTAGAGCGCGTCGTTGTTTTTGGATGCGCCCTGACCTCGCCCGGACTCGCCCTTTCCGGCGCGCGGTTGCAGAAGCGTGGCCGTGTCATAGGTATTGCCGGTTCCGAAATAGACGAGGTTGAGGCGGGGATCATAGCTGCCGCCGGTCCAGATGGAGGCGCCGAAGCGCTCATCGGCAGGCGCGCCATTCCAGGTGTCGCCTCCGGGTTCACCCGGCTGCGCGATGGTGTGGAATCGCCAGAGTTCCTTGCCGGTCCCGGCATCGAGTCCCACGATGAAGCAGCCGCCCGCCTTATTGGTGATGCCCAGGCTCACGCCCACGATCACTTTGCCTTTCACGACGATGGGGGCGCCGTCGAGGCGGAAGTCGCGATTGGAACGCGCGTAGACTCCTGTTTGCGGAATGACGGCCTGGTAGTCCCAGACGAGTTTGCCGGTCTTCACGTTGAGCGCGATCAGGTGGCCGTCGGCGGTGGGAGCGTAGAGTTTGTCCTCGTACAGGGCCAGTCCGCGCATGACGGATTTTTTGCCGCCCAGCAGCGGCTCCGGCAAGGGCCGCACATATTGCCAGAGCAGATCGCCGGTCGCGCCGTCCAGCGCTTGTATCGTGTCGGCACTCTCAATAAACAAAACGCCGTCGTGCGCAAGCGGCGTGATCTCGTTGGGACCCAGAGGCAGCGAGCGGCTCCAGGCCACGCGGAGATGGTTTACGTTGGAAGCGTTGATCTGACGAAGAGGGCTGTGACCCAGGCTGCTGTAGGTGCGCCGCCAGGTCAGCCAGTCGCCGTCGGGCGGATGCTCGAGCATTGCATCGGTGACCGGCGTGATTTTGCCGAGTTGCGCCGCCCGGCGCGCCATGACGGTCGCGTATGTGGCGTCGCGATTGTCCACAGGCTTTTCACCGGGCACACCCTGGTCGGGTTGGGCCGGACGCGGCTGCTGGGCCAATGCTGGAAATGCGCCGAGGACGGTTAGAAATGCTGCTGCCGCGGCCAGCGAGCATCCGTTTGCGAATCCGCATCGCGCATGGAAACGAACGAAACGCATGGCTCTGTGTTTTGGTCGCATTGGAGTCCGACGCGTTGCACCGGGATACCCGCAATTACCTTCCGGATGGGCTCATATATACACCGGGGGACTGTTCCGAGTGAACCAGATTGTTCCTGATCGTAGTTTGCCCGATGCGGGGAACGTTTCGGCGCAGAAACAATCATTCTGTGCAGGCTTTCTGCGCAGGAGGGATCAGAGGTGCATGGGCTCCTCGTCCTTGTCCTTTTTGTTCCCTCCAAAATGCTTTTCCAGGGTCGCACGGGCCAGTTCGCGTCCGCCCAGGCCAAAGGCAATGGCCAGGCCCAGCATCACCGCTCCAAACAAGATGGAAAAGGCCGCGACGGCCGTCTCTCTGGCCAGTCCGATCTGCTCCAGTGCCATGGAAATGGTCAGAATCCAGATGACGAAGCGCACCGCCCCGCTGAACACATGCGGAGAGGGATAACCGGCATTCACCGCGCCCAGCAGCGCCGCACGTGAAAAGAAATTAGCGGCGATTAATCCAATGAACAGGATGAGCAGGGCAACCAGAAATTGCGGCAGCAGGCCGAAAATGCGGGAAATCTGCTCCTGCATCCCGGCAATTTCCAGGACGCTGATGCCGATCAGGATGAACCCCAGCCACGCCAGCCAGAACACGGCCCGGCTCACCAACTCGGTCAGCGAAGGCAGAGCCGCTTTCTGCAAAACGCTTGACGCTCCCGCTTCCTCGCCCAGCCGGTCCAGGTTCGTCAGGCTCAGAATCGAACGCGCAATCTGTTTGAGGATCAGCGCGACCAGCCAGCCCATAAAAATAATGGCCACCATCACAATGAATCGCGGAAGGAATTCTCCGATCATGTGGACCAGATTTTCGTAAGCCTGCGTCAGTGCGCGCAGCATCGTTTCTTTCATGGTTTCACCTCACTGTTCGCATTCCATAATTCCAGCAAATAGGGTTTCCGCCGTTCCATTTCCAGACAGAGATTCTCCGTCCCGGCTTCCATTTCTTCCGGCGAGGAGTCCTGGTGCTGCAGAAAAAACGAGTAAATTTTCCCGCGATATAGAGGAACCAATGCCTGGATCAGGTGGTCGTGGTTGAGCACGCCGTGATGATACGAGGCGGCGAATTCGTACAATGTCGTGGCCCATAGCTCGTCCGGGTAGTGAAAGCCGCCGTTCAATGCCGCCAGCCGCTTGATTTCCGCAAACGTGCCGGCATGAAGAATCGAACCCAGAATCTCATCCAGGCCGGAAATGCCGTTGCGGAACATATCCAACAGCCGTTTCCGGTTTACGCGCCTGGCGGTGGGGTCCAGTTCGTGGTCGGGCCCGAAGGTCGGCACATTTTCCGAGCCGGTGCGACCCATCCAGAACTCCGACTGCTTTTCAAGGCACCAGAACAGCGTTCCCACCGTCTGGCGAATGGCGGCGACCAGATCGGGCGGAGATCCGGAACGCGCCTTGGGTCCCAAAAACGACTGGCAGCAGCGAAATCCCCCGGAAACCGCGGTGATGGCCATCCAGTATTCCGGCCAGGAGCGCACGACGTTCTCCTGCCACACGGGCTGGCTCAAGCAATGACTCGCCAGGCGGCCGGAAAATCCGAATTCGCCCGAATGGAGCTCGCGAATTTTTTGCCCGAACACCGCGCGGCTCATGGGATACAGAACGTTCCTCGCCAGCAGGCCGTCGAATTTGTTGCGCTCGTAAAGGGGCGCGACAAAATCAAATTGTTCCTGAAACGCGGGACGCAGCAGGCTGGTGACCCAGCCGCAGGTCGGTTGGGGATTGTCCGGTGAAACGATGGCACAGGCCTTTGTCCTGAGCAATTCAGCGGATGCCAGGATCGTGCGCAGCGCCAGGCCGGGCGTAGGCGAATTGGCATAGCGCGTGGAAATCCGATGCATAGTGCGAAGCGACGTCAGGCCCCGCGCATTTTTGGGTTCCGGCGGAGCGGCGCGCAGCAGGATTTCCTGTGTATCGTCGCCCGAACCGCCGTCGGCGTTGACGATGACGATTCTTTCCCGCGGGAAAGACTGCACGAGGCACTCCTCGATCGTGCGCACGAGATTGCCGATCGTCCGCGCGTGATTGTGCGTGGCGATGCCGACCAGAAGATCCACTTCGCCAACACTCATCAGCTGCCCCACAAAATCGTCGGACAGATAAGTTTCTTCAGCCAATGGGTTCTCCGACCTGCTTTTCTGACGCTTCGGCGGAGACGCAAGCCGCCGAAACCTTACCGACTTTCTCCTGCGATTTCCGGTCAGATGTTGCGCAGACGAAACCAATAAAACTGGTACGGCCCCAAAGTCAACAAATACGGCAGTTCCCCAATCCTCGGAAATAAATTGCGCCCTTCCATTTCGATGGGAATCCTGCCCTTGTGCCGGCTCAGATCGAGTTCCACGGCCTGCGCGGAGTTGGCCAGATTATTCACCACGAGGACTTGTTCGTTGCCGAGCTGCCGCACGTAGGCCAGAACCCGATGGTTTGCCGGGTGCAGAAATTCAATCGTTCCCCGGCTGAATACCTGGGACGCCTTGCGAATCTGGATGATGCGCTTCATGAAGGAAAGCAACGAATGATGCGTGCGTTGCTGGGACAGGACATTGGTGGACTGATATCCGTAAACGGGATTTGAAATGAGGGGCGAAAACAGCTGTTCGGGATCGGCTCCGGAAAAACCGGCATTCCATCCGCCGTTCCACTGCATGGGAGTCCGCACGCCGTTCCGGTCGCCGAGATAAACGTTGTCGCCCATTCCGATTTCATCCCCGTAATACACGACGGGCGTGCCGGGCATCGAAAGCAGCATGCCGTGAAGCAATTCGAGGCACCTGCGATCGTTATCCATCAGCGGGGCAAGCCTCCGGCGAATGCCCACGTTCAGGCGCATGTTTTTTTCCGAGGCGTATTCGTCATACATGTAATCGCGTTCCACGTCGGTCACCATTTCCAGGGTGAGCTCGTCGTGATTGCGTAAAAAGATGCACCACTGGCAGTTATCCGGAATGGACGGAGTCTGCTGCAGTATTTCGACGATCGGCTTGCGGTCCTCCAGCGTGATGGCCATGAACATCCGCGGCATCAGCGGAAAATGGAAGGCCATGTGAAATTCGTTACCCTCGCCGAAGTAGGCGCAAACGTCCGCCGGCCATTGATTGGCTTCCGCGAGCAGCATTTTCCCCGGATAGGCCTCGTCCATCCGTTTGCGTAATTCGCGGAGCACCGCATGGGTTTCCGGAAGATTCTCGCAGGGGGTCCCTTCCCGCTCGAACAGGTAGGGGACGGCGTCCAGGCGAAACCCGTCCACGCCGATATCCAGCCAGAATTTCATTATGTTCCAGATTTCCTCACGCACCGCAGGGTTGTCAAAATTCAAGTCCGGCTGATGACTGAAAAAACGGTGCCAGTAATAAGACTTCGTGGCCGGGTCCCAGGACCAATTCGATCTTTCGGTGTCGGTAAAGATGATGCGGGCGTCCTTGTACCCTTCGTCGGTGTCGCTCCAGACATACCAGTCCCGCTTGGGGTTTTCGCGGGAACTGCGCGAGGCCTGGAACCAGGGGTGCTGGTCAGATGTGTGGTTCATAACCAGCTCGGTAACGACGCGGATATCCCTGCGGTGCGCTTCGGCGAGAAACGTTTTGAAATCGTCCATCGTGCCGTACTGGGGATGCACGGCCGTGTAGTCCGAAATGTCATACCCGTCATCCCGCAAGGGAGACGGATAGAACGGAAGCAGCCAGATGGTATTGATGCCGAGTTCCTGCAGGTAATCCAGCTTGAGCGTCAGGCCGGGAAAATCCCCGATGCCATCATTGTTGCTGTCAAGAAACACGCGAACGTGTACCTCATAAATGATCGCGTCCTTAAACCAGAGGGTATCTCCCTCCATCATCACCGCTCGCTCCCTTCTCCGCAGGTTTACCCGCCATGGCGCCCGGCAACCCGAAGCCGTGCCGCATGAATACTTGCCGTAAATCGAGATGGAGTTCTATATCGTAAGGCTTCCGTGTGCACGCCCCCCGGAAGGAAAAACAGCCTGATTGCATGTTTGTCTCGCAGCATCTTAGGAAACTACGCCGCGCGACACGGCCGGCGTCCCGGAAAAGCCCGGCTGCATGCAAGCCCGGCCGCAGATGCTACAGATAACGCTTAAATCGACCCCATTATACACACGGAAAACACAAGAGCGGTCGCATCAATCTCATTAATGGCTCATCAATGGGTTATCGGGTTGTCTTTGCGCACTCGTCCAGGCGCGAAGCCTTCGCACCCGTTTATTTCCGCACGATCGCGCGCCACGATGATTTTTATTTCCTGTCGCCGGAATTTTGCGTTCCACCTGTGTCTGTGTAAACTGTCTGTGTGAAATTTTGAGCGCGGCGCGCCATTTTACATTTCAATCGGGGAAGATGATCGATGACTGAAAGCGTCTCCAGAGAAGCACCTGCCAAGGATGGGTGCCTGCTCCACTATCGCCTGCATGCGCAGCCGGGCAAGCCCCGGCTGGCGTTGATCCATTCTCTTGCACTCGATGCCACGATTTGGGACGGCGTCGTGAGCGAGATGGCCCGGGACGCGGAGATCCTGGCCTATGATTGCCGCGGGCACGGCCAGTCCGAACACCGGCCCGGCGATTATACGGCGCAACTGTTTGCCGAAGACCTCGCTGCCATTCTCGATCATTGCGGCTGGCCATCCGCCGCGGTGGCGGGGTGTTCGATGGGCGGGGGCGTCGCGCAGGCTTTCGCCGCCGCGTATCCAGACCGCGCCACCGCGTTGGCGCTGATCGATACGACCGCGTGGTACGGGCCCACCGCGCCGCAGGATTGGAAACAGCGCGCCGCAAAGGTAGCCGAGGCGGGATTTGCCGCCACAATAAAATTCCAGACCACGCGGTGGTTCAGCGACGATTTTATCGCCGCCCATCCGGATGTAGTGGCGCGGCTATCGAAGGTTTTCCTTGCCAACGATAAGGCCTGCTACGCGGCGGCGTGTTCGCTGCTGGGGACCGCGGACCTTCGCGAAGCGATCAAGTCGCTTCGCATCCCGGTATCGGTCATCGTGGGCGAGCAGGATTACGCCACGCCGCTGGCCATGGCGCAGACGATGCATGACCTGATTCCCGGTTCAACGCTCACCGTGATCGAAAATGCGCGCCACCTCACGCCGGTCGAAAATCCCGCGCGAATTGCGGCGCTGCTGAAGCAACTCCTTGTTCGAGCGAATGCTCCACAGGTCACTTAGGATTTGCGAACAACGCAGTCACCGGCCCGCCGCAGGCATTCCCGCGAACGCGCCGTTTTTGTTTTGCGAAATCGAAGATTCGCTTCACGCATCCGCACGGATATAATAACGCGGCTGCGAAGCCGCGCGGAGCCGTCACAATGCGCGCGGACCTCTTTTCCGGGCGATTCGAGACCGAAACATGACGCAGGACATCCCATGCTGTTGAAGCTCACCGAGGAATTGCCTCTCGACGCTCCGCTCGCGGAGGTTTGGCAACTGCTGCGCGACACGCCGCGCCTTACGGCGCTGCTGCCGGGAGTCGAGTACGTAACTCTGCTCAACGAAGCGGGCGCGGAAGCTTACAGCGCGACCATCAGCGACAAAATCGGGCCGTTCAAGATCACCATGAACATGGAAGTGCGCGTCACCGAAACCGTCGAGCCGTCCCTGCTCAAAGCGGGCATCAAGGGCGCCGACTCCATGGGCCTGAACCGCATGACCGGGTCCATGCAGGTTGCTTTAAGGCCCGGCCCATCGGGAACGCAAATGCATTTTGAAGCGTCCATCGAAATCCTGGGCAAACTTGCAACGATGGGCGCGGTTCCGATTCGGCGAAGGACAACACAGGTCTTCGCGGAGTTCGCCAAAAACATTCAGGGAGAATTTGCCAAGGAGCGTTCGTGAACATCGCGTTTGAGTTGAACGGAAAGCCGGCCAGCCTGGAAATCGATCCGCGGGAAACGCTCGCGGAAGTCTTGCGGACGCGCTGCCGGTTGACGGGAGTGAAAATCTCCTGCGAGGCCCAGGTGTGCGGAAGTTGCACGGTGCTGGTGGACGGCCATCCCGTCAGCGCGTGCACATACCTCGCCTACGAGGCGCGCGGCAAGCGCGTCACGACCATCGAAGGACTGGCGGACGAATCGGGCCGCCTGCATCCCCTGCAGCAGGCGTTCCTCGACAACTTTGCGTTTCAATGCGGATTTTGCACGCCGGGAATGATACTTGCAGCCAAGGCGCTGCTGGACGAAAAACCGAACGCCACCGAGGCGGAAATCATCGCGCACATGAACGGCAACTTGTGCCGCTGTACGGGCTACCTGCCGATTCTGAAGGCCATCCGCCAGGCGGCCGGCGAAATGCGAGGGCAAAAGTGAAGGCGCTGAGCGATTTCAAGGTCGTCAATCATTCCGTTCCGCGCGGAGACGGCGTGGCCAAGGTGACGGGAAGCGCGATCTACACCAGCGACATGACCGTCGAGCACATGGCCTGGGCGAAATTGCTGCGCAGCCCGTTTGCCCGCGCCAAAATCCTTTCCATCGACAGTTCGGCGGCCATCAGCACGCCCGGTGTGATTGACGTGCTGACCGGCGATGACCTGCAAGGCCTCAGTCCCTACTACGGGCACGGCGTGAAGGATCATCCCTTGATCGCCATCGGCGAAGTCCGCTTCGTTGGCGAGCCGGTCGCCGCCGTGATCGCCGAAAGCGAACTGATTGCGCAGGAAGCTCTGACAAAAATCGTTGTCGAATACGAGGAGCGCGATCCGATCCTGGACGTGGATACGGCGCTGGCGCCGGGTGGCCCCCTGGTGCACGAAAAAAACTATGCGGGCGGGTCGTTCCGCGGGTTTGACGATTTTCCTGGCGCCTCGGGAAATGTTTGCCAGGCCGTGCACGTGGAGTGGGGAGATGTGGACGCGGCGTTCGCGACAGCTGCGCACATCGCCGAAGGCGAATTCTATTTTCCGATGATCTACGCCTACGCCATGGAGCCGTACGTCTCCATCGCCGATTACGACGCGAAGGGGAAACTGACGGTCCACTCCTCGGCACAGCATCCCTTCATGGTGCGGCACGATCTGGCCAAGGTTTTCGGACTGCCGGTCAACGCCGTGCGCGTGGTTGTGCCCTACATTGGCGGCGGATACGGCAGCAAGTCGTACACGAAAATCGAGCCGCTCACCGCGGCGTGCTCCTGGAAAGCGGGGCGCCCGGTAAAGCTGCAGCTGAGCGTGGAAGAAGCGTTTCTGACGACGCGCAGCGATGACGCGCGCGTGCGCATGCGGACGGCGGTGGATGCCGGCGGGCATATTGTAGCGCGGCAGGCCACCGTCCACCTCAATACCGGCGCATACGCAGAAAACAGCCCGATGGTCTGCCGGAAAGCGGCCAATCGCATTATCGGCCCCTATCGCATTCCCAACGTGAAGATCGATTGTCTCGCGGTATACACCAACACCGTGCCCGCGAGTTCTTATCGGGGACTGGGCGCGGCGCAGGTCACATTTCCGGGGGAATCCGAGATCGATGAGCTTGCGGAAAAGTGCGGAATCGATTCGGTACAGTTCCGGCTGAACAATCTGGCCGAGTGCCGCGAATCCATCCATCCGGGCATGCGCCCGATCGATGCAGACATTCCCGGCGATGTTCGCAAGGCCGCGAGCATGCTGCATCTCGAACGGCCCTTGCCGGCCGGGCATGGGCGCGCGGTGTGCTGCTCGGCGAGCGACGCGGGAGCGCATCCGGTGACGCTGGCGATGGTGCAGGTTTACGCGGATGGTTCCGTGTCGGTGCTCAGCGGCAGCACGGAGATCGGCCAGGGCAGCCACACGGTGCTGACGCAGATTGCGGCGGAAGAAATGGGCGTGCCGCTGGAAAAAGTGAGGCTGGTGGGCTCGGATACGGCGGTCACGCTGTTCGAACGCTCCACCGGCGCCAGCCGCACAACCACGCTGATGGGACGCGCCGTGCTGGAAGCGTGCCGCGAGGCCATCGCGCAATGCAAGGTGATGGCGGCGGATGTGCTGGGCGTTTCCGCGGACACGTTCGTCGAGGAGCGCGGCGGCATACGCTACGGCGACAAGCACCTGACGTGGGCGCAGATCCTCGAAAAATATTTCAAGATGGAGGGCTGCAGCATCCTCGGGCGAGCCTACCTACGCAAGGCCGGCGATCTGGATTTGATTCCCGTGTTCTGGGAAATCGGCGTTGTGGGTGTGGAAATCGCTCTGGATGAAGAGACGGGAAGAATTTCCCTGGATACGCTGGTCACGATTGGCGACGTGGGCCTGGCCATTCATCCGGCGATGACGGAGGGGCAGGACCTGGGCGCGGCCACGATGGGGCTGGGCATCGGACTGTTCGAAGAGATGATCTACGACGGCCAGCAATTGATGAACGGCACGATGCTGGAATACCGCGTGCCGCGCTTTTCGGATCTGGCGCCGCACATCGAAACGCAACTGGTGCAGAATCGCGACGGCGTCGGGCCGTACGGCGCCAAAGGCGGCGGCGAAGGCGCGGTCAACCCCATCTCCCCCTGCATCGCAAACGCCTTGCATCAGATCACCGGTGTGCGCATCAAGCGACTGCCGCTGACGCCCGAGCGCGTCTGGAAAGCGCTGCAGGAGAAGAGGTCGGGGTTCGCCGCAAACAAGAACGATCTTGCATGAAGGAAACCGCACAGGCTGAAGCCTGTGCCACTTAAAGCAGCCACGGAACGACAATTGCAATATCTTGAAAACCTCACACGGAATCTATGACTACACTCAGCCGATTTGAAATTCACCAGCCGGCCACAGCCGTGGAGGCTTCGCAGATGCTCGCGCAGTACGGCGAAGACGCCGGAATTTACGCCGGGGGCACCGAACTTCTGCTGGCCATGAAGCATCAGGCGCTCAACTACCGGCACTTGATCGACCTCAAAGTCGTGCCCGGCCTGAGTTCGATTGAAGTGCGCAACGGTTCGCTTGAAATTGGTGCGACATCAACGCACCAGAGCATCGAGCGGTCCAGCATCGTGCGTCAAAACCAGCCCGTTCTGGCGGAAATGGAATCGCAGGTGGCGAATGTGCGCGTGCGCTCCACCGGAACGCTGGGCGGCAATCTGTGTTTTGCCGAGCCGCATTCCGATCCGGCGACTCTGCTCCTGGTTCTCGGGGGCACGGTGAAGATCGAAAGCGCCGAGGGAAGCCGCGAAATTCCGATGGGCGAGTTGATTGGCGGAGCGTATGCCAGCAACCTGCAGCCGGGCGAGATTCTTACAAAAATCAAGGTTCCCTGCGCAAAACCCACTCACCGGGCGGGCTATTTGAAATTTCAGATTCACGAACGCCCCACGCTGGGCCTGGGATTGTGGTTGGACACTCCGGACGAGGGGCGTACATTCACCGCCGCGCGCGTTGCCGTGGGCTGCGTGTGCCCGTTTCCCACGCGCGGCCTCGATGCGGAAAAACATCTAACCGGTTCCCGCACGGACATCGAGAAGCGCCTGCCGCAGGCCGCCGACGCCATCGCCGGCGCCGCCGATTTGATGGACGACCACGAAGGCAGCGCCGAGTACAAGCGACACCTGATTGAAGTTTTTTTGCGCAGGGTGTTTCGCAAGGCGCTGGGCGAGCCGGCTGCTTAGGTTGGCGGCCCCTTGCCCCCGCCAGATCGCCTGTCGGTTTGAACTACGAGGTCACCGGGGAGATCACAACCCCAGCAGCTTTTGCGCGTTTCCGCCGAGGACGCGATCCACATCCCCCGCCGATAGTCCGGCATCGCCGACAAAATCCACGCACAACTTGAACGCGTCGTCGCGCCAGAAGGGGTAATCGGTTCCGAGCAATAGGCGCTCGGTGCCCACCGCTTCCTGCGTGCACCGCAGGGCCCAGGGATTGCCGTTCACCGTGTCGTACCAGAAATATTTTGCCTGGACGCTTGGGGCCATGGCTTCAGCGGGCAGGAAACGCGGCTTCAATTGATCGAGGCGCGCCGTCAGGAAGGGAGCGAAGCCGCCGAGGTGCGGGATGATGATCTTGATGTCCGGAAAGCGGCTGGGGAAATTCGCCTGCATGAATTGCAGCAGGCAGATGGTATCTTCCAGCGGCGCGCCAACGGGCCAGGTCAGTTTGGTGGATTCGATGAGTTGCGAACCGACGGCGCCGCCCATCGGATGAATGAACAGAACGGCCTTGCGGCGATTGAGTTCGGCAAAGAATTCGTCAAACGCGGCATCGGTGATGCTCTTTCCCAGGACCGTCGTGCCGGCCGTCACGCCCACCATGCCGAGTTCATCGAGCGCGCGGCGCATCTCTTCGATTGACGCCGCAATGTGCGGCAACGGCGTGCAGGCGAAGGCGGCAAAGCGTTTCGGATACTCGCTCACCACGCGCGCATAGAGATCGTTGCCGAGCCGGGCGACTTCCACGGCTTCCTTTTCCTTCTCCAAATAAGGCAGCTGGCTGGAAACCGAGAGCACCTGCATGTCCACGCCGGCAAGCTCCATGTTGCGGAAGTTGGGTTCCACGTCGCGAAAGTCCGCCGACATCATTTTTGCTTTTCGTATAAAAAAGGTCTGCTGATTTCCGCCGTACTGGTCCAGACGGTCCAGATATTCCACTGGAAAATAATGCGCATGAACGTCGATCTTCACGAGTTACCTCTCCCGGCGGGCGCAGACGGTTTGTAATTCTCCGCGGATTCAGCGCTCCCTGTGTTCAGTCTTTTTTTTCACGTCCCGGAAAACTTTAACACGGAGAATCGGAAGAGCAAGCCTTCGGGTACAGCGGGCGTATGGCGTCCCTGCGAAACTTTTGGCAACACAGTATGCGTCCACTGCGTTCACCAGGCGCGTCCGCCAGTCGCGTACATTGGGCACGTACACCAGACACGCATTGACAAACACATTGAGCGTGTTTTAATTGTGCCCGCTCTTTTATCCTCAATTGCTGATTGCGGTTCCACCACGGGGGGCTTTCTTTGAATGTCAGCTTGGGTATAGCCGGCACACTTTTGCCTTTCGCGGTTCTGTTTGCAGCTTTTCTGATTTTCAAGTTGGATGCGTTCCGGGCCAGCCTTTCCGCATGGATCGTCGAATTCGTGCTGGTGCTGGTTTTTTACCGGATGTCCCTGCTCAAAATCGTAGAGGCATCGTTGTGGGGCAACCTGACGATGTGGACCGGCTTCATGGTCCTGTACACGGGTCAAATTTTCGGACAGGCGTATCGCACTACCGGACTGCTGGATATCCTGCTCGAAGCGATCCGCTCGATGCTGCCGAGCCAGGATCGCGAGGGAAGATCGATCGCACTGGTCACGCTGGTGAGCGGCTTTATCGGCGCGTTTAACGGCTTCGCAACCTATCCGGTGACGATTCCGGGACTGATCGGGATCGGCTTTGACGGCGTCCAGGCCGCAACAAGCTACCTGGTTTATTTTTCCTGGACGCTTCCCTACAACAGCCTGTTCATCGCGCCCAACATTTCCAATGCCGCCAGTCACGTGCCGGTCATGAACATCGTGCAGATCACCGGATTGCTCACCATCCCGCTGATTTACATTTCCCTGCTGGGCTTTCTGAAACTTCTCGGCTTCCGTTTCTTTGAAAGGAAAACGCAGATCCTCTTCTGGACGGCGGGAACCGCCAACGCCGCCGCCGTTATTCTGTTTACCCAGATCTGGCCCACCTATTACCTGCTGATGATGATTGCGGCCGGAACATTTTCCCTTGCCGGACTTTACGTGTACGGGCGTCTTGCCAAACGGCGGATTGCCAGGGAGTCACCCGGGACAACCGAACCGGAGCCCGCTTATTCCCAATTGGACCTTTTCAAGGCGTTCGCCCCGTTGCTGCTGGGCGTTCTGCTGGTCATTGTCACCAAGATCGGCAGCGTGGAGGAATTCCTCAACCACTTTCGATTCGACGTCGCCCTGTGGGGCTATAACCGCATCTCGATCAATCTTTTTAAGACGGCCGGATTCTACATTTTCGTTACCGCCATGGTGTGTTATCTGTTCCGCAGCAAACGCGCTCACGCGGGAAAAGATTTTGTCATTGCCAGCAAGCGCAGCCGCCATAGCCTGGCAACGCTTTGCGTGGGCAGCGCCACCGTCTATCTGATGGTGGACTCGGGCCAGATCGCGCTGCTCGGCAGTGTTCTGGCCAAGGGCGGCAAATTTGTTTATGCCTCGCTCTATCCGAGCGTGGCGTTTCTGGGAGGCATGGCATTCGGTCAGGGGCTCCCGGGAGATTTCCTGTTTTCGCGCATGCAGGTTTCCATCGCGCCGGTGCTCGGAATACCCCTGGTGGTGCTGGTCGGCATTATCACGGTCATGACGATGGGGCCGCCGAACGCCCTGAAACCCACGCAGATCGCCTATACCGCGTCGCTGGCCAACGTGAAGGGGCGGGACGGCGAAATTTTCCGCATCTGCCTGCCCTGGCAGATTGTGCAACTGGTCGTCACGGCCATTCTTTCGGTTATTCTTATTTACGTTTTGAAGTAGTTCGGAACGCGCGAGATTTTGGACAGGAGCGGCGCAATGAGCGGTAACGCAAAAAACACGGACAGCGCAACGAGCATGGATTTCCAGACGCATCTGGCGAAACTCGAAGCCAGCGGCCTGCTCGTTCGAATCGACCGACCCATCAACAAGGACACGGAACTGCATCCGCTGGTACGCTGCCAGTTTCTGGGAAACATTCCCGAGGATGAACGCCGGGCATTTCTTTTCACCCATGTCGTCGATTCCCACGGACGTCGCTACGACATGCCCGTGGTCGTTGGCGCGCTGGCCGCTTCGCCGCGCATTTATGCCATCGGCATGGGATGCACGGTGGAGGAGATCGGCGGAAAGTGGTTGCGCGCGATGGCCAACCCGATTGCTCCGATTCTGGTGAATTCCCCGCCCTGCCAGGAGGTCATCCTCCAGGGCATTCAGCTGCGGGAACCTGGCGGCGGGCTGGCAAGCCTGCCCGTGCCCATCTCCACGCCCGGCTTTGACGCCGCGCCGTATCTCACCGCGACGCTTTGCATCACGCGCGATCCGGAAACCGGCGTTCGCAACATGGGAACCTACCGCGCGGCATTGAAAAAGACTGATCGGCTGGGCGTGCGCATGGCGTCCCGCATTGGCGGCGCCGGCGGCTATCTGCACTGGCTGAAATACCGCGCGATGGGCAAGCCCATGCCGTGCGCGATCGTTGTTGGCTGCGCGCCGATCGTAACGTACACCGGGCCGCAGAAACTTTCCACCAGCACGGACGAGTTGACCATCGCCGGCGGCGCCGCGGGCGTTCCCATCCGCACGGCCAAGTGCGTCACGCTGGACCTGGAAGTTCCGGCCAACGCGGAAATCGTCATCGAAGGGCTTATCGACTCCAATTTACTCGAGCCGGAAGGACCGTTCGGGGAGAGCAACGGTTACGTCGCGCTGGAAGATTACAACATGATCATGCAGGTAACGGCGATCACGCACCGCAAGAGTCCGGTGTTCGCCTCCATCCTCAGCCAGGTCACGCCGAGCGAGTCGAGCGTCATCAAAAAAGTGGCGTACGAGCCGATGTTTTTGGCGCACCTGCGCGATCATTTGTCCATCAAGGGGATTCGCAGGGTCGTCGTGCACGAACCGCTGAGCAACGTTCGCCCCATCATTTTTCTGCAATTTGCCAACGAAACGCCGTGCACCGAGGTCTGGCGCGGCATGCAAGGCGCCGCCGCAAAGCAGGCGGACTGCGGCAAGATCGTCATCGCGGTGAGCGAGGATGTCGATCCCGCCAACACCGACGCCGTGATGTGGTCGCTCGCCTACCGCTCGAATCCCATCAAAGACGTGCACATCGAACCTTATCGCTCACGGGGTCACGCGCCGAAGTCCGGGCCCGAGACGCTGGATTCGACGATGCTGATTGACGCGACGCTGAAGCATCCGATGCCGCCGCTGGCCTTACCTGCACGCAAGTACATGGAACGCGCGCAGGCCATCTGGGAGGAACTGGGGCTGCCCGCGATTACCGTGCGCGCTCCCTGGCATGGTTATTCGCTGGGCGACTGGAGCGAACCCTGGGAAGCCTTCGCGCGCCATGCCGTGGCCGGTGATTGGATGAAAAATGGCGAGAACACGGCAGCGCGCCGTCGCGGAGGATTGACTCCCGAAACACCCGTGCGAAACGTGGAAGGCCGCGAGAAACCTCAAGAATAAAAAACTTACACGCACAGCGCGCCGGAAACTCGCGCCAACAATTTTTCATAGGGGTTTTGATGGCGGTCATCGAGTCGATGAGTGGACCCACGGCCAACACAGTGTTCGACGTTGGCATCAATGACCGGTTGCCGCCCGGCCAGCTTCTCGTCCTCGGCCTGCAGAACGTTTTTGGAATGACCGGAATGTTCGTGTTTCCCGGCCTGCTGGGCCGCTCGTTTCATCTGCCGGCCGAGCAGATTGCGTATCTTTACGGCATGACGTTTGCCGTCTGCGGCGTCATTACCATTCTGCAATCCGTGTTTCTTCTCCGCCTGCCCATCATCCAGGGACCCTACGCGGGCAATTTCGCCGCGCTACTGGCGGTGGGCCATCTGCAGAATGGAGGCCTGGGTGCGGCCTATGGATCGTTTCTGATCGCGTCGCTGATCTGGTGCGCGCTGACCGTGCCCATCCGCCGGCTGAGTTTCATCGGCCTGTTCGCACGCTTTCTGCGCGCCCCGTTGATTTCCGGCATGATCGTGATGCTGGTGATCATCCAGATTTCCAACGTGGCGCTGCCCAACTGGATCGGCGCGCCGGGAAGCCCCGGATTCCCTCTGGTCAACATATTTTCTGGGCTGGTGGGGATTGCGGTGCTTGTTTTCGTCATGCTGTGGGGCGGCAAGCACTGGCGGCGCGGCGCGATTTTGGCCGGGCTGGCCGCCGGAACGGCATGCTATGCCATGCTCCGGCCAATTTCCTTTGCCTCGGTGTTCGCCGCGCCGTGGCTGGTGACGCCGCGGTGGTTTCCGTTCGGGTTTGGCGTCCGCGCCGACCTGGTCATCGTTTTTCTGCTGGTCTTGATCCCGCCGGGCATGGGTTCGATGGCGATGTATCAGATGGTTGCGGACTGGGGAAATGAGAAGTTATCGCCCGAGCGCATGGCCGAAGGCGTTTTCGGAATCGCGCTCGGCTCGGTGCTGGCGGCCATCGCCGGCGGGTTCAGCACCATCGCGTATCCCGACAATATCGGTATGCTGCGCGCAACACGCGTCGGTTCGCGGTATGCGACGCTGTCAGCCGGGATCCTACTGATCGTTCTGGGCGGCTTCATTAAATTCGACATGCTTCTGGTTCTGGTGCCTCAGCCCGTGATATCGGCGGCGGCGACGCTGCTTTTTGGCATCGTTTTCATGCACGGCGTGCAGATGCTCGCGAAAGAGGATTGGGACGACCGGAAATTCATGGTCGCAGGCCTCTCGCTTCTCATAGGGCTCGGCGGAATGTTCGTCTCGCCCGAAGTTTTGAAGACGATGCCGCTAATGGTGAGGCTCGTCGTGCAGCAACCAGTGATTTCCGGCGGGCTTACTGTTGTTCTCCTGCACTCCCTGCTGTGCCGCGATACCCGCAACCCGCTCGAGTCCTCGCCTTCGTAAATTTTCCCTTACAAATGGCTTATAAAAATGGGGGGAAGCGGGCATGGGCGCATGTCTATCCCAAATCTTTCGCGTAATAATAAGGCTGGAGCGGGTGGCCCGGCCTTTTTGTATTTCACATTACTGTCTCCGCCATACGGTTTATTACTACTGTCATAGCCCCCCATAAGTGATGGTTCTACTGTATCCGGCTTACCGCACTGTGAAAGCGTTTTCGAACGTATAGCTCTGCCCATCAGGATTGGAAAGGTTCATCGGCACCACTCCCGAAGGTAGGCTCGGAACCGTGCAAGACAATGTTTCACTGTCGATTTCTGTGCAAGTGGCGTTCTGGCCACCGATTTGAACAGTCGTGCCAGAAACAAATCCGCTGCCCCGGATTTGGATGTTTGTCCCGGACTGTCCTTGAGCAGGTGAGACTGTACCCACAGCAAGCGGAATCACGCTGAGCTCGTAGTACGCAATTCCCAGAGGCGTTACCACGAGAATTTTCTTTCCTGTTGGATCGATTGCAAGACTATACGCCCCTGTTTCGAGATTCCCGCCGGCATTGGTCGGCAGGCCAATCGTCAGCAATGGACGCCCATTGTGGGTGTCGGAGATGACAACTGACTTGTCTAGGTCATAGAGAAGACTACCTGTCTCATTGAGATGGCAATCCCCCCCACCCGCCTCGAGTGGAACCAGCGGAAGCAACCGCTGGTCCAAAGTCCCATGACTCACCGCGATGACTTGCCCATCGCCATCCGCGCAGGGCCTGCCTCCGACCCAAGGAATGTTACTAATCAGGGCAGGTCCGGTGAAAGAGTCGGTGGCAGCACTGTAACTCCACAGGTACTCCGGTCCTGTATATTGCATGATTGCATTCTCGGCGAACATGATTCTGCTTCCGTCCGCGCTCGCGCCTTCGAATTCAGAGACCGGAAAGCGCAATGGACACGACGTCCCGGCATCAGGGCGCGCCCGCACACTGAGATCGGTCAGATTGATTTCACGTACGGTATCCACCGAACATTGCACGATGCTCACGAACGCACGGTTGTTGGAAGCTGCCTCGATTTGCATCGGGCTCATGAGGGTCATCTGCGGGTCCCCCGGCAGTAAAATATCTACCGCCGCGCTGGTTCCACCAGCGAGGTCAAACACGACGACGACCTGATCTTTCGGATCAGAGACTAGCAATTTGGAGCCGTCCGGTGTCACCGCTTCATCATAAAGTGTCGCAGATGAGCTAACCGCGGCGGATTGCAATGGCTTCAGAAAGGTCTGGCTACCTGGGTCAAACACTGCGACACTATTTCCGTTCCCTGTGAGATAAACCAAGTCGCGAACAGAATCATAAACTGCGAATCTGTATGCCGGTCCATTTACTAGAGATTCCGTGCGCAAATACTGAACGCCACGCTTGAACGTATCGGAGCCAATCCCATTGAAATTGATGGTGATATCGGCCCAGCCAGGGACGCCCGCGGGAGTCTTCACAGTTACCGATTGTTCTGGATAAACATGTGATGCGTACCGGTTAAAAATGCCGCTCGCCACGTTGACGGAAGCAGGTCCAAACGAGATTCGGCCACCAAGGCCATAAGCGAAGACAGTAACCGGATCGCCACCACTTGGGGAAACCGCATTCGGACCAACCCGCAGCAGATGCGGCCCATACGTAAAAGCGTCCGGGAGAAACACGGCGTCATTCCCTGCATTCGTCAAAAGCACAGACACTGGCCCGGGAGTCGAGGCGGGAGGAACGACCGCCTTCAGGATATTTCCATCACCTGTGCCCGGCGGGCCTAGAGCAACGGTGTCTTCGGGAGAAGGCATACTCCCAAAATATGCTTCCATCGAACTGTCAATTCCGTCGAGCGATCCCGGCGCGGAGGGTACGGGGCTGAAAATATCAACTTCCCCGCCCGCGAGTGAACCAGAAGTGAGGCTCCCCTCGTCTGTCACGTCAGGGAATACTGGCAGAGCCACGGGACGAGAAGATCGCAATTGGGATGCGTTCAAAATAAACATGCCACTAGAAAGGGAAGCGCCAAACAGGTGCATGCTTTCGTCTATATCAAACAGCTGCGAGTAGGTAAACGACCCTTCAACGACTAAACCCAAATAGCCGACCAGCGCAGCGGTTTGTGTATTAAGTCCCACCACCGTGCTGTGGAGCATCACATAAAAGTTTTTTCCATCCCGGCTGAATATGCCACTCCCTGTCGGTCCTGTGTCATTTGAGTACTGGCCTTGAGCCTCTAGGTTAGGCCCCCAAAAGTTAACCTGCGTCGTGGAGAATCCCGGCGCAACAACTGCTATAACGGCGGCAAACTGAGAGCCATCCGAATTTATGGCCAGAGTCACGCCCGTATTCGAAGGCAGATCGGCATTAACGCTGGCGATATATCCATGAGCACTCGTAGAGTACAGGAACAACGCAGGAGCGGAACCGGTCGATCCTAAGACTAAAAGGGACTTGCCATCCAGAGACCGAACCGGGGTGGTATAAAGTTCGCCAGACCCTGGACCCTGGAATGAAAATGTGCCGCTATCTGGATCATAGCGGATGAGATGCTGCGTAATTATGTATGAACTGGTACTTGCTTTGGGGGTAGTGCCCATTCCGAGAAGGATCGTGCCATCGGCCATGGCGTATGGCTCCACTGGCAACTGCATTGGCTGGTACGGGGTGATGGAGAGGTACGTATCAGGAATTCCGATCTGCGTGGTTATATGCAAGGCCACCGGGTCCACCATGTATATATACGGTGTAATCGTCCCTACAACGAGCTTTGTGTAGTCTGGCGAAAAGCTAAGGCCTGCAGGTCCGGGAATGGCGATTTCTCCAACACGGTGAGCATCAACCGAAGAAAACACTTCGACATCATTGGCATTCGGATCACTTACAAACACTTCCTTTAAGACCGGATCATAGGCCTCGTCGGCGGCATAAGCAGTCTCAATCTGAGGCGACAGCCGGAGGCAGAAATCTCCGGGGAACGGCCGAGGTTGAAATGAATTCCCAGCCGGGCCTCCTGGCAGCCCTCCCGAACCCGATGCGCCGCCTGAAGCGTTTGAAGACGGCGCACCACAGCCGCATACGATGATGACGACCATCAATAACGTTCCAGTCAAACAGCGAAGGATAGAAAAAGGGGCGGACGGAAAATGCCGAGTCGATGTATTCTGCACCAAGGCCTCCAGTTCAGCGCAGGGTTCATTCGATGCGAAGGATTATGCGTTCGCCGGCGTACTATATACTGATTTTTAAACTTTTAGATACAGGTTTTTGAATTTCATATTACCGTTAGCCCCAACCTTTAAAAACCGAATGCCGGGGCACCCAACACTTCAAAATCCCTCTGAGTCAGGGAAACCCGCCCGTCACACCCGCGTTATAAAAATAAAGTTTGGAGAAAAAAGCAATCAAGCGCGCTGAAGGAAAATATTTAAAAAATGGCGGGCAAGCCTGTAAGCCGGATTCTGTTCGACGCGTTGGCGGTGACGCCGACGCGCCGCAGTGATCATTCCTCTAGGTCCCGGTTCGCACCGGGACTCCAGCAGCCTACCCGAGGGTCCTAACGAGCTGGGCCAGCTCTCCCCTCCTATTTGGCCTTGCACCACGCGGGGTTTGCCGTGCCGTCCCGATTACTCGGGACGCGGTGGGCTCTTACCCCACCGTTTCACCCTTACCAGGCGCTGTCGCCTTCCGCAATCCGCTTGCGCGGGCTGCGTGCAGACCCGCTGAAGGTTTTCCTTCAGCCGGCCACCGAGGCGTGTTGCACCGGCGGTTTATTTTCTGTGGCACTGTCCGTAGCCGAACCGTTCCGGATCGCTTGCGCGACCCGAATAGGTGTCAGCCCCCTGGCGTTACCAGGCGCGTTGCCCTTTCGTTTGGGAAAATTGCGCCGAAGATTTTCATCTTCAACGCTTTGCCGCAAACAACGGTGTCCGGACTTTCCTCCCGGCCAACCTTCTTGCGAAGACCAGCCCAGCGATCACCCGGCCTGCCCGCCAATCCTTATTATACCTCGATACTCTGCCGCAAACGCTGCGAAACCAGTAGTGGTTAGCCTGTCAGGGTTTTACCTGTCACAGTTTCGTTGGCAATCCTGGCGTCGGCAGGACAGGCTGTCCTTCGCTCCGCTCTGGATAAAAAGCCTGTCCTGCTCAGCGCGCCTCGCGGGCCAGTTAAAAAACTAGGGACAAGCGTAATCGGCTATCCGTTTTGAAAAATCCAGGCTGGACGCCGGCGAGCGCAGGGTAGTGGTTCCGTCATGCGGCATGGCTGCCGTGCGCCATGCCGGCACAGTATACGTGGAGCAGGCCAGAAAAAAAACGGGAGCGCCGCCCTGCCGAGCGGCACTCCCGAGGTTAGTCAGTTCACGTTTTGCGTTGTCGGCGTTCTTTGATGCCTAGCTGAGCGGCTTGGCGGTATAGATTGTGATCTCAACGCGACGGCTTTCTTCGCGCGCCTGGCGACCCTTGCCTCCATCGATCAGATTTTGTTCGCCCAGGCCGATCATGTGAACCCGGTAGATGGGGATGTCGTGACTGCCGACGAGGTAGGAAATCACATGATTGGCGCGCTCACGGCTCAACTGGTCGTTGTAAGCCGCGCTGCCGGTTTGATCCGTGTATCCTTTCACAGTAATAAAGTAACGCTGCAAAGCACCAACTTGAGTGGCAACGTCATCCAGCTTCGCCTGCTCGTCCTTGGTGAGCGTGCTCCTGTTGAAGCCGAAGTGGACGACAATCGCGCTACCGAGGGGCTTGTAGTCGTCAATGTTGGCAACTACGCTGCGCAGGTCGCCCAGATCCTTTGTATTCTGGTCAGCCTTCGCCACCGCGCTTTTTGACGTATTGTCAGCGGTCATCGCGATCTCGGTGGTGGAATCAAGCTTCTTCTCATTCTCGTCTACTGTCTGGTTGGTTTTGCCGAGGTTCGCGACCTGTTCGGAATCGCGCTGTTGAGAGCTCTGGTCAACCTGATCGACCTTTTTGTCGATGGGATCAATGCTCTTGCGAACATACCCCTTCGTTGCACAACCTACGATGAACAGCGATCCGAGAGCCAGAACCACTGTTGCTGATAAACTTGCCTTCCTCATTTTGCGTTTTCCCCCATTCTTCAGTCCTGGGCCATCACTGCAGCCTGGGCGTCTCCATTCACGGAGTTCGTAAATATTGAACGCACGTCTCTATCCATTCCCAGAACTGAAACACGTTTACGCTAACACAATGTAGTTCAATAACATACGAATGTCTCAACAATCTGGATTTTAACGGGGCGCTCCGCGGCAACTGGTAATCTTTACACGCCAGACATAATTTGTTACGTTCGCGGTCGCAACCATCAAACCCCTTTACCACTTGCTTACAACAAGGACAACAAGTAAAAGAACTAGAATTTGGCATTCAGAATAGACTGCGTTGCGGCGATTTCTTGGGTCGTGATTTGCTGCTTCGGGCCTTTGCCGATTTTGAAGCCTTCTTCGAACGCGCTTTCCCCTTCGATTTTGCCGGCGCCGGTTTGGGTGGGCTCGGTTTCGAGCCGGTTGGCAGTTTTCCGGCCAGCAACGCGTCGAATTCGTCTTCGTTCAAAATTGTGACGCCCAGGGCGCGCGCCTTATCGTATTTTGAGCCGGGATCGGCGCCCACGACGACGTAATCGGTCGCCTTGCTGACCGATCCGGTCACTGTGCCTGCGTGGCGGGTGACTTCCGCGCCGGCGGCATCGCGCGAGCGTCGCGCCAGCGCGCCGGTAAAGACGAACGTCATCCCCGCGAGGCGTGTGTCGTCCGGCGCCTGGCGTTTCTCGGACATTTTCAGGTCTTCGGAAGCGAGCCGCTTGATCAAGTCCTTGTTGGCCTTCTCGGAGAAAAAATCGGCGATGCTCCGAGCGACAATCGGCCCGACTTCGGTGACCTCCTCAAGCTCGTCCATGGTGGCGTCGGCAAGTTTGAGCAAGGACGCAAAATGATCGGCGAGAAGCTGTCCGGTGCGCTCTCCGACAAAGCGAATGCCCAGCGCGTAGATCAGGCGGGCGAGGCTGTTGTTCTTGCTGGCCGCAATTTCATCCAGCAAATTCTGCGCTGATTTTTTCGCCATGCGTTCCAGCGCAGCCACATCGTCGAGTTTTAATTTATACAGGTCCGCAAAATTCTCCACCAGGCCCTTGTCCACAAGCTGATCGACAATTTTTTCGCCGAGGCCGTCGATATTCATGGCGTGGCGTCCCGCAAAGTGCAACAGCGATTCCTTGCGCTTGGCCGGACAGCTGGCATTGACGCAGCGGTAGGCCACTTCTTCGGGATCCTTGTGGATTCTGCTGTGGCATTCCGGGCAGCGTTCCGGCACGACGATGGCACGACGCGGCTTGCCTTGCTTGACGACCTGGATCACGTGGGGAATGACTTCGCCGGCCCGTTCGATGATCACGGCATCGCCAACGTGCAATCCGAGCCGCTCGATTTCATCCATATTGTGGAGCGTGGACCGGCTGACGATTACGCCGCCCACTTCCACCGGTTCGAGCACGGCGACGGGCGTCAGCACACCTGTGCGGCCCACTTGGAAAATGACGTCATTCACGACAGTGGTTTCCCGCCGCGCCGGATATTTGTAAGCGACGGCCCAGCGCGGAGCCTTCGCCGTGGAACCCAACTCCTGCTGCAGCGCGATTTCATTGACCTTGATCACAATGCCATCGATTTCGTAGGGCAGTTTTTCGCGCTTTTCGTCCCACACATCGATGTACTTTTTCACGGCATCCAGCGAGTCGCACACGCGCCAGTCGGGCGACGCTTTAAAATGGAGCTTGCGCAGCGCCTCCAGCGCCTCGGAATGCAGGGGCATGGGCTCGCGCCCTCCCGCCAGAAGGTAGTACGCGTAAAAATCGAGCCGCCGCGAACGCGTGATTTCCGGATCGAGCACGCGCACGGCCCCCGCCGCGACATTGCGCGGGTTCGCGTACCGTTTCCCGCCCTGCTCCTCCTGTTTCTCGTTCAAGGCTTCGAAGGCGCGCAGCGGCATGATGATTTCGCCGCGCACTTCAAAATCCATCGGGAGGCGCAGCTTTTTTAATTCCGCAGGGTCCACGCGAAGCGGAATCGAGCGGATCGTGCGCACATTCGCGGTGACGTCCTCGCCCGTGATGCCGTCGCCGCGCGTGACGCCGCGCGCGAGCATTCCATCCTCATAAACCAGCGAGATGCTCAGGCCGTCGAATTTATGTTCGGCGACGTAGTCGATCTGTTCGCGCGCGGCCAGTTCGCGCACGCGGCGGTCAAAATCCTCCAGCTCCTGCATCGAGTAGGTATTGTCCAGGCTCATCATCGCCGGGGAGTGCTGCCGCGTCTCAAACCCCTTGCGCGGCGCCCCGCCCACGCGCTGCGTCGGCGAATCCGCGGTGCGCAGTTCCGGATGCTGCGATTCGAGCTTCTGGAGTTCCGCCATCATGCGATCGAACTTGACGTCGGAGATCTCCGGCTCGTCCAGCACGTAGTAGAGATACTCGTGCCGGCGGATCTGCTCGCGCAGTTTTTCGGCCTTTTTCGACGTTGCCGCGCTTTTCACCATGAGCCTCGATGAAACATATCGAATTGGCGCTTAGTATACAATGTGTGCACCGGCCTCGACACTGCGTGTACGTTTGACACCTAGATAAGAGATTGCGGCTTTTTCGCCGGGAGGTAGTCCACGGAAGTGTCTTCGGAACTTCGTGACGCTGTTCTGATCGTGAACCCCGTGGCAGGCGGCGGACGCCATTTACCGCAACTGGATGAGGCGCGCCGCGTTTTCGGCAAAGCCGGAATCGAAACCGAGCTGCAGGAAACGTCCGCCCCCGGCGAAGCCGTCGCGCTCGCCCGCCGCGCCGTGGAACAATCGCGACAACTCGTGATCGTCTGCGGCGGCGATGGCACGGTCAACGAAGCGGTGAACGGCCTGGCGTGCAGCCAGGTGCCCATGGCCGTCCTGCCGGCGGGAACCGCGAACGTCCTCGCCAAGGAACTTGCGATTCCCTGGAATTTGTCGCGCGCCGCGGCGATTATCGCGCGAGCGCCCTATTGCCGGATCGCGCTCGGGCTGGCGATCCCGGACAAATCCAGTGGCGAGCCTCGTTATTTTTTGAGTGTGGCGGGCGCGGGAGCAGACGGCGCGCTGATTGCGGCCGTGCAGCCGCAATTCAAGCGCAAGGTGGGCATTTTGGCTTACTGGAAGGAGGGATTTCGCCAGCTTCTGCATTACGAATTTCCGCTCTTTCACACGACGATGGCGGGAGCCGACAATGGAGAAGGGATCGACGCCTCGCTGGTGATTGTGGGCCGCACGAAACACTACGGCGGTCCATTTCAGATCACAACAGAAGCCGACTTGCTGCAGCCTGAATTCGAACTGGCCTTCGTGACCACGCGCAGTCCGTGGCGCTACCTCGCTTATTTGCCGCTGATCTGGGCCGGAAAATTACGCGGTGCTCGCTACGTGCGCTTTTTTAAGACGAGTTCCCTGCACTGCGCGTCCGCCAGCTCCTCACCCGTCCTGATTCAGGTGGATGGAGAACCCGCCGGACAGCTTCCCGTAGAATTTCGCATCGTGCCCGACGCGCTCACGCTCGCCATACCCAATCCGGTATAGTATGCCCACGGCGCTTGCCGGCAAAAAGCGCTCCATTTTTTTCAGCAGATGAGGATCATCGGGCTTCCATGGAACCGGTAACCCACGCGCTCACGTCCATCGCGCTCGGACGCGCCGGATTGAACAAGATGACACGCATGGCGACGCCCATGCTGTTGGTTTCCGGCGTGATCGCCGACGTCGATTGGGTCACGCGTCTGGGCGGAGCAAACGCATTCCTGCACGGGCATCGCACGGCGACGCACTCCCTGGTTGGCACGGCCGCGATCATTGCCGGCGTCGCGACCGCTTCCTGGATTGCCGGCAGAAAATTCCCCAAACTTTCCGTGGAGATATTTCCCGCCTTGCTGATCTGCACGATCGGCGCGGGAATGCATCTGCTACTCGACATGCTGAACGGCTACGGCGTGAAGCTGCTCTGGCCTTTCAGCCAAAAATGGTTTGCGTGGGACATTGCGTATACCGTAGACGCCTGGATACTTTTTTTTCTGCTGGCCGGATTGCTGCTTCCGGAGTTGTTCCGGCTGGTCCTGGAAGAAATCGGATCGAAGCCGAAGCGGCGTGGCCGCCAGCGCGGAGCCATCGTGGGACTGGCCCTGGTCGCACTGTTTGTCGCGGGCCGTGCATTCGCGCACCAGCGCGCCGTCGCTCTTCTGCAGGGCCGGGAATACCGCGGTCAGGTTCCGCTGGTGGTGGCGGCATTCCCGTTGCCGTTGAACCCGCTCGCGTGGTCGGGAGTGGTGGAAACCGACAACGCGGTCGTAAACGTGGAGGTGCCGTTGGGGCCTGGCCTGGTTTTCGATCCGGAGGCGGCCGAGGTGCATTTCAAACCGGCACCGTCGTTGGCCCTGAATAACGCCGTCAAGAGCGCCACGGCGGTCGAATTCCTGAACTACGCGCGATTTCCCCTTGCGAGCGTGGGGCCCGAGGGCGACGGCTACCAGGTCCGCCTGGAGGACATGCGATTTGCCTCCGAACTTCCCGGACGCCGCGGCATCATTGCCGTGATTGACCTGAACGTGCAGAGCCTGGTGGTTCACGAGCATCTGGAATTTGATCGTTCCCGATAGAAACACATTTTCCAAAATCTCTTTGTTATGTATTGAAAATGCGTTGAGGAGTGGGGTTTGTAGCGCCGGAGGGAAGCCGGCGCCACCAGACTTCCCATATCAGTCTGCCGAGTCTGCCGTGGCCTAATTGCGTACGCGATTACGAGGCTGTGCGTGGACGAAACGCGATGCGCGAGGCGACATACAGGCAGAGCACTACACCCAGCGTGATTCCCGCGACCTCGAGTTTGTGCGTGAGAAGGAACTGGCTGGCCTGATCCCCGTATCTCACGGCCAGAAAACCCTCGCCGAAAAATCGCAGTCCTCGCGCAAATAAAAGCCCCAAAACGAATGGGCGCAAGGGCATTTCCAAGGCGCCCGCAGCCACGACAAACACCTTGAACGGGTTGGGGGGCGGCAGCAGCGCCGTGACCAGGATACTCACAAATCCGTTGCGGTTGATCCAGTCATGGATGTGCTGTGCGCGAGGACCGGCATGCTTGTGAAACATCGCTTCGCCGCCCTTTCGCGCAATGGTGTACAGCAACAAACAGCCTGTCAGGGAACCGAGCGTCGCCATGGCCGCGTAATACGGCATCCGTGCGGGATGCTGGATGGAAAGATCGATCAGGAGCAGATCGTTGATGACCGGAAAAGTAAGGACCGAAGAATCCAGGAACGCGATCAGAAAAAGGCCCGGCCCGCCGGTGGAGGCGACGACGGCCTTGAGCCAATTCGGCAAATGAATCTTCGGTACCGGTGAATCCATGGGAACCCTTTGAAACCCTTTGAAAAACGTAGATTGTACCAGAGTCGTTCCGCCAACAGGCTGACGATGGAAATTCCGGCTCGCGCCTGATCCTTGCTTGACACTGGCTGTTCGCCAAATGGGTGATGGCCTTTCGAACCCATGTCAAATCCATCGCCGCTGCACAACCGAGGCTATCGAGATACCCGAGGTCACGGGGTCTAACAATGCTGAACTGAAGAGAGTTCCTGGCAGCAACAGGCACCAGCGCAGCGGACGCGGCTTTGGCCGCCGTTCCCCGCGGACAATATCTTGAACCTCCCTCTTATCCATCGTATCCTCACTGGTACGAGAGGTCTTAAAGGAGAAAACGGGAATGAAACGATTGATCTGCTTGGCGGTACTTTGTTTGATCGCACCGATGGGCGCGCTGGCGCAAAACGCTTCGTCGAATCCACTTTCGGCTACCTTGCAAAAAATCCTGAACGAGTATTCCAAGAATCTGATCGGTACGGCGGAAACCATGCCTGCCGACAAGTACGGCTACCACCCGACCCCGGAAGAAATGACTTTCGGACAGGCGATGGCGCACATTGCCACTGTGAATAATTTTGCGTGCGGAAAACTCGTAGAGGGGCCCGCGGCACCCGGCCCGAAAACCACCGAGAAGGACTCCAAGGAAAGACTCATCGAAGGACTTAAGGCATCGCTGACCTATTGCACAGAGGCCTTTTCAAAATTGACCGATGCGAAGCTGGCAGACATGGTTCCGTTTTTTGGAGGCCGGCAGGTGACGCGACTTGGCGCAGCCCTGGAAGTTACGCATGATCTGGCGGACCACTACGCCTCCCTCGCCGTCTATCTCCGCCTCAATGGACTGTTGCCGCCCACGGCGCAAAAAAAGATGAAGAAGTAGTTGCGCGAGCGGTCCGAAACCGTTCGGCGTTTCGGCCACTTTTCGTTTCCATGGACTGAAAACAGGAAGGGGCAGCGCGGGCAAGACTCCCGGGCTGCCCCTTGCATCCTGGTGCGGGCAAGAAAAGTTTGCAAACGATACGCCCATGTTGCCGCCCGGTTGTCCTCTTCCCCCGCCCTCATCCGTCTGTATGGTTTGCGTGAAAGCAAGAATGGCAAGCATGCCCGCGCGGCAGCGAAACTTCCGAATCGAACTAAATGCGCTCCGTTTTTTCTGCGAAATTCAGCGCGGTGCGCAATTTTCCGAGCAGAACATTACGCGTGAAGGGTTTGGGAATGACGACCGCGTCGAAATCGGTAAGGTCACGTTCCCCGAACCCCGTATAACCGGACATGTAAACCACTCGAATCTCGGGACGCAGGAAGGCCAGTTTTTCCGCGACGGACTCCCCGCTCATTCCCGGCATCACCACGTCGGTCAACAGGAGGTGGATCGGGCCGGTGTGTTTCCGGGAGATCTCAATCGCCTCCATCCCGTTGCCCGCCTCCAACACCGTATATCCGTTTTCGACGAGAAGATTTCGGGCCAGAGTGCGTAGAGACTCTTCGTCTTCCACCAGCAGGATGGTTTCCGTGCCGCCACAGCCAGCCACAACGTCGCTGGATACGCGCGGTACGACTTCTCCGTGCACCAATGGCAGGTAGATTGTAAACGTCGAACCGGATCCCGGCTCGCTGTGCACCATAATGTATCCGCCGCTTTGCTTCACAAAACCATACGAGGTGGCCAGGCCCAGGCCCGTTCCCTTGCCTTGCGCTTTGGTCGTGAAAAACGGCTCGAAAATATGGGCCTGCGTCTGCGCATCCATACCGGTCCCTGTGTCGGTAACCAACAGGGTAACGTATTCCCCTGCGGCCATCGTCACGTTCTGAATCTTATTTTCATGGTCACAATGGAAATGGCCGGTCTGAATCAGCAGTTTTCCGCCATTAGGCATCGCATCACGCGCGTTGACGGCCAAATTCATGATGACTTGTTCGATTTGTCCCGGATCGGCCTTCACTGGCCCCAATTCCGGGTCCAGAAGGGTCTCCAGTTCAATGTCTTCTCCCAGCAGACGTGGCAGCATCTTCGCCATTTCAGAAACAATCGCATTCAGGTCCAGCACTTGCTTTTCCAGTACCTGCTGGCGGCTGAAGGCGAGAAGCTGGCGCGTTAGCGCCGAGGCTTTATGGGCCGCTTTCTGGATTTGCTCCACCGGATTCAGCAACTCGGTATTTATTCCGGTTTTTTCGAAAACAAGCTCGGCATAGCCAATTATCACGCCCAGTAAATTATTGAAATCGTGAGCGATTCCACCGGCGAGGCGGCCGATGGCTTCCATCTTTTGTCTTTGCCGCAACTGCACTTCCATGGCTCGTGTTTCCGTGATGTCCTCAATAAACCCTTCGATAATTTCGAGTTTGCCGTCCTCATTGCGAACCAGATGCGCATAACAGCGGACCGTAAAGGGCTCTCCTCCCTTGCGCCTCCACTCCAGCTCCAGTCCGTGCACGGAAGCCTGTTTGGCGACCCAGGACAATGCGGCATGCCTCTCATTGGGATCGCAATACACTTCGGTTCTTATATTCAGGGACAGCACTTCCGCCTCGGTGTCATACCCGAGCATGCGAACCATGGCCGGATTGGCCTGCACGATTTCCCCTCCCATCGTGGTCCGCAAAATGCCGTAGGGGGCATTATCAACAATGGATCGAAAACCAGCCTCAGAATTACGCAAGGCGTCTTCAATGGCCTTTCGCTCGGTAACGTCCCTGAGAATGGCTGAAGTTCCCACGATTTTCCCGTCGGGCCCCTTCAAGGGAGAGACGGTCAGACCGACGTGGACGAGGCTTCCATCTTTTCTCATGCGCAGCGTCTCGTGGCGGACCACGGTGGCTCCCCTCAACACCCGCGAGACATTTTCGATTGGTTCAGCGCGGCGTTCTTTCGGAATAATCAAGTTGATGGATGTCCCGATGATTTCATCTTCTCGAAATCCGAACATCCGCGTGGCGCCCGGATTCCAGTCCGTAACGGTCCCATCGGAAGTAATCGCGACAATCGCGTCATCGGAAGATTCGACAATCGTCGCCAGCCTGCGCAAGTCCTTTTCCCGGGCCTTTCGCTCACTCACTTCCTCTTTCAAGGTTTCGACCGTGCGGGCCAGATCCTCGGTGCGTTCCGATATATTCTTCTCCAGATCCACATTGAGTTTGCGAAGTGCGTTCTGCGCGCTTTCGCGCCCTTTGATTTCCCGGATGAGCCGGCGTGTCGCGAAAATCGCAATGCAAATCGCCAAACCAATCGCCAGCAGAACCAGCGTGGCTGACAGTATCCGGGTTGACTGATACTCCGCCTCGCTTCGCGCCCTGTCCTGGATCAACTGGCCTTCTTCAAACACGACCATAGCATTCCAATAACCACGATATCGATTCAGCAGGGGAAGCGTCTCCTCCGCCATCACCATGCCGGCTTCCCCGGGCTTGCCCTGATCGATCATCAGACTCAACATCTTCTGAAAACTTTTGTCAAAAAGCGGTTGTGACTGGGCAATTTTGCTTATCAGGCCTCTTTCCGCATCGGAATCGGATTTCGATTCGATCTGTTTCAAAGCCTGGGTTTCCCTTTTGGCGTTTTCCGACATCTGGACCAAAAACGAAGAAATCTCTTCCCTGCTCCTGGGCTGTAGGAAGAAAACGCGCATGGCGGTTCGGTAGTTGGAACTGAAATAGGAGCCGCCCTGGCGGCTGGCCTCCAACTTCTGCTGCTGCTGCTGAAAAAGCCTGTTGAGATCGGCATTCATCAGCCCCATACGGCTCAAGCCCAGCCAGCCAACACCAATCAGGAGAGCAATGAGGAATCCAAACGCGACCCCCAGCTTGACTCCGATGGAGCTGTTTTTCATCGTTTGCGCCTTTTCCGAACCAACAAATGGACAGAGATGCAATGCCGGATGAGAAGAGCCATCGCGTCTCATGCGGCACTGGACCACTTTTTTCTTGCGCGTCAACCCAGGTACGCCCAGGTACGAATTAGTCACTTTATAGTGCGCGAAGCCCCGGTCCGATTGAAGAACAGAGTCCGGCGACGCTTCGGAAGAGTTACCCCGTTGTCAACAATCGGAAAATAACATCATCGCCCCTGCCCGCTTCGCTCCGACCACACAACACATCCCTGTGTTTGCGGGGGCGCGGAAGGAAAACCATGTGGCGGAACGGTTTGACCCCCCATGCCTGGCATGTTATAAAAGTGAGCTTCGTATTGCCCCGGAGCATGGTTCTGGGTGTGCTCTTTCGACCAAAAGGCCGGGGTGGAATTCCATAGCAGGGGCAAAGCGAATACTTCTGTCCACATCACGAAGAGGCGCCTGTACCAAATCCGGCCAGCCATTCTAACGGCGCCCTGATCCAAGTAAAGTCAGGGCGAAATGGTGTGCCGGAAGCCAAAGCAAGG
Source organism: Terriglobia bacterium (assembly GCA_963746945.1). Classification (GTDB taxonomy): domain Bacteria; phylum Acidobacteriota; class Terriglobia; order Acidiferrales; family UBA7541; genus Palsa-360. Next base: position 1,126,205 of record CAVVDG010000003.1, read on the forward strand.
TTGAACGAAACTTAATATTCACGATTTTCGACGGAGGATCACAGATGTGTAACTGGCTCGCGGGCTTATGCTCGCTTCGAAGCCGATTCGCGAAAGCAGGAGCGGCCATCGCCGCACTGACATTATTGAGCGCAACTGCAGCCATGGCTCAAGAAACCGCTGCAGGAGAGGCGAGCCTCAAGCTTCCCGACCTCTCGCAGGTCACTTTCTTGGGAATCGACGGTCACCGCCTGCTGACCATCGGGATCTTGTTTTGCATTTTTGGCCTGATGTTCGGCATGGCCATTTACACCCGGCTGAAGAACCTGCCGGTACACCGCACGATGCGGGAAGTTTCGGAATTGATCTATGAGACCTGCAAGACCTACCTGATCACACAGGGCAAGTTCCTGCTTTTTCTCTGGGTCTTCATCGGCATCGTGATCGTGCTGTATTTCGGCGTGCTGTCCCCGGTGCCGGACAAACCGATCAGCACGACCCTTCCGATCATTCTGGCATTCAGCTTGATCGGAATTGCGGGCAGTTACGGCGTGGCGTGGTTCGGAATCCGCGTCAATACGTTTGCGAACTCGCGCACGGCGTTTGCCGGTTTGCGTGGCAAGCCATACCCCATCTATCAGATCCCGCTGGAAGCCGGCATGAGCATCGGCATGATGCTGATCAGCGTGGAACTCCTGATGATGCTCATTATTCTGCTCTTCATCCCCGGTGATTACGCGGGGCCGTGCTTTATCGGATTTGCCATCGGCGAATCGCTGGGCGCCGCCGCGTTGCGCATTGCCGGTGGCATCTTTACCAAGATCGCCGACATCGGCTCCGACCTGATGAAGATCGTGTTCAAGATCAAGGAAGACGACGCGCGCAATCCCGGCGTGATCGCGGACTGCACCGGAGACAACGCCGGAGACTCGGTGGGGCCAAGCGCCGACGGTTTTGAAACCTACGGCGTCACGGGCGTGGCGCTGATCACGTTCATTCTGCTGGGCGTAAAGGACCCCAAGGTGCAGGTCCAATTGCTCGTGTGGATCTTCGTGATGCGCATCGCCATGCTGGTGGCCAGCGCCGCGGCGTACTTCATCAATGGCGCCGTGGCCAAGGCCAAATACGGCACGGTCGACAAAATGAACTTCGAGGCGCCGCTTACATCGCTGGTTTGGCTCACGTCGGTCATTTCGATCCTGATGACCTTTGCTATTTCGGCGGTCATCATTCCCGTGCTGGGCGGTGATACCACGCAGTGGTGGAAGCTGGCGGCCATCATTTCGTGCGGCACCCTGGCCGGCGCGGTAATTCCGGAACTGGTGAAGTCCTTCACCTCCACCGAATCGCGGCACGTCAAGGAAGTGGTCCGGTCGGCGGAGGAAGGCGGAGCGTCGCTGGGCATTCTGTCCGGCTTCGTGGCGGGTAATTTCTCGGCCTATTATCTGGGAATGGCCATGATGGTGCTGATGTCCATCGGCTATTTCTTCTCAAACATGGGACTGGCAAGCGTGATGATTGCGGCTCCCGTATTTGCCTTTGGTCTGGTGGCGTTCGGGTTCCTGGGCATGGGGCCCGTGACCATCGCGGTCGATTCCTACGGCCCGGTCACCGACAACGCGCAGTCCGTATATGAACTCTCCCTGATCGAGCAGGCCCCCAACATCAAGGAAGAATTGATGAAAGACTACAGCTTCTCCCCCAATTTTGAGCGCGCCAAGGACCTGCTCGAAGAGAATGACGGGGCCGGCAACACGTTCAAGGCGACGGCTAAACCCGTATTGATCGGAACGGCCGTGGTTGGCGCCACAACCATGATTTTCTCGATCATCATGGCGCTCACCGACGGCCTCACGGCAAACGTCGACAAGCTTTCCCTGCTTCACGCGCCATTCATGCTCGGCCTGATCAGCGGCGGGGCGATGATCTACTGGTTCACCGGCGCTTCCACACAGGCCGTGACCACCGGCGCCTACCGCGCCGTCGAGTTCATCAAGGCGAACATCAAGCTGGAGGGCGTGGAGAAGGCTTCGGTCGAGGACAGCAAGAAAGTGGTCGAGATCTGCACTCAGTACGCGCAGAAAGGCATGCTGAACATCTTTATCGCGGTGTTCTTCGCCGCTCTGGCATTCTCTTTCCTCGATCCTTTCTTCTTCATCGGCTACCTGATTTCCATCGCGATCTTCGGCCTCTACCAGGCCATCTTCATGGCCAATGCCGGCGGCGCGTGGGACAACGCCAAAAAAATCGTGGAAGTGGAAATGAAACAAAAAGGCACGCCCCTGCATGACGCAACCGTGATCGGAGATACGGTTGGCGATCCATTCAAGGACACTTCCTCGGTGGCATTGAATCCGGTCATCAAATTCACCACGCTGTTCGGCCTGCTGGCGGTCGAACTCGCGGTAAAACTCACGGTGCAGGCCGGCAGCGGGCTGACGCACTCGCTGGCCGCCGCATTCTTCATCGTTTCTTTTTTCTTCGTGTACCGGTCATTCTACGGCATGCGTATTCAACGATTAAAGCAATCACAATAATCAGTTCGCCTCCGCAGGTGCGGGAAAAGGGAGACTCTGCAATCCGAGTCTCCCTTTTTTAATTGTTTCTCTTTCCAATTCGGGTTAGACGGAATCCCATCGCCATTACGCCTCGCTGCCCTGCTCCATCGTACGGCCACATGTGATAGGATTTCGCCGGTTCCGACAGGAGGGCTTCATGAATCCGACCCAACCGACTCGCAGACGGTTTCTGAAAAACGGCGCCGCGCTGGCTGGCCTGGCCGTGGGCGCGACCGCGGCATCACGTTCTGTGAGCGCCGAACCACCCGAGGAACGTATCGATGAATTGCACAAGCATGGCGAGCGCTCCCACTTCGTGCAATCGGTTCGCGCGGGCAGCATCAACAATCCGGAACGCCGCCTGCCGGGCGAGCCCAGCGACGTCGCGCTGAAAACGCCGCTGCAGGATTCGACGGGAATGATCACGCCGGCATCGCTGCATTACATCGTTTCGCACGGCTACGAACCCCCGGACATCAACCCGAAGGAACATCGCCTGCTGATTCATGGCAAGGTCGATCGCCCGCTGATTTTCACGATGGATGATTTGCGGCGCTTGCCTGCGGTCTCCCGGTTTTATTTCATCGAGTGCCACGGAAACAGCACGACGGCGGGCCCCGGCGGCGCGGCGCGCATTTCACCCGACGCCACCGTCCAGCAGACGCACGGGATGACCAGCTGCAGTCAATGGACGGGAGTGCCGTTGTCCCTGCTGCTGCAGCAGGCCGGAGTGCAAAAGGGCGCAACCTGGATCATTGCCGAAGGGGCCGACGCCAATAAGCACTCCAAAAGCATTCCGATCGGAAAAGCGCTGGACGACGCGCTGGTTGCTTACGCCCAAAACGGCGAGCCGGTGCGTCCCGAACAGGGTTATCCCTTGCGGCTGGTGGTTCCCGGCTGGCAAGGCATCAACAACGTGAAGTGGCTGCGGCGAATTGACCTGGTGGATGAGCCGTACATGGCCATGATGGAAGTCAGCCGGTATCCCCGGCTGATGCCGGACGGAAAATCGCGCTGGTTTGAATTTGAAATGGGACCGAAATCCGTAATTACGCGGCCCTCGGGCGGACAGCGACTGCCGGTTCCCGGATTTTACGAAATCACCGGCCTGGCATGGTCCGGCGCGGGAGCCATCCGCAAAGTGGAGGTTTCCACCGACGGCGGGCGAACCTGGAAAGACGCCCAGCTGCAGGATCCGGTCATCAGCAAGGCGCACACGCGGTTTTCGCTGCCCTGGAACTGGAATGGCGAGCCGGCCATGCTGCAATCCCGCTGCACCGATGATCACGGCGTCGTTCAGCCCAGCATGGCTGAGGTGGCCAAGCTCTGGGGCACGGACGTGGATTATTTTCGAAAGACGTCGCTCATCATCAGCGACCTCAATGCGATTCAACCCTGGAAGGTCAACCGGGACGGGAGCGTGAAAAATGCACTTTACTAAATTCCTCGTCCCCGCCTTGGCGCTGTCGCTGTGCTCCGCGGCCCACGCTCAGATGCCGTCGTACAAAAATATCGGCAGAACCCCGACCAAACAGGAGATCCAGGCCTGGGACATTTCCATCGGTCCGGACGGGAAAGGCTTGCCGGCAGGAAGCGGAACCGCCAAGCAAGGCGCGGCGCTTTTTGCCGCAAAATGCGCGGTATGTCACGGTGCAAACGCGGAGGGCGGTCCGATCGGCCCGAAGTTGGCGGCGGACAAGGCCGCCTTCAAGGCGCTCACCACGCTGAAACCGGTGAGAGTCGTTTCCACCTACTGGCCGTATGCCACGATGGTATGGGACTACATCAACCGGGCCATGCCGCGAAACCAGGGCGGAACCCTTACCGCCAACCAGGTCTACGCGCTGACGGCGTTCATTCTCTACAAGGGCAGCATCATCCAGGAAAGCGATGTGATGGACGCCAACACACTGCCGAAAGTCGAAATGCCGAATCGCAACGGCTTCATCCCCGCGCGATTCTCGGATATTCCCGACGAGCACAAGCGCGGCTGCCTCCAGGGCATTTGCCCATAACCCGCGGCCCGCGGCTTCGGCTCAACGCGACTTACCCGGGTTCGGGAAGCGGCGGCCGCTCACGAGCCGAACGGTACGCATCCAGGCTCCAGACGTCCCGCGTTTCGTCATGGCGCAGGACAAAGTAGTCCCCATCTTCGGTCCGGACGCGAAAGTAAATCGCCTCCGGCGAATACCATTGATCCTGCACTTCCGTAATTTCGAATGGATGCCCGCGCAGTGTAAACCGGATGGGGCGCTGATCGGCTCGATGCCCGGCATAGCATTCGACTCGCAATTCGCTCATCGCCGCCTCCCGTGACCGAACGTTTATAAAATCATTATACTCCGGCCAAGGAAAGAAATCAGTTCGGGGCATCGTACAACTCCGCATTGTAAGCGGCGCCGACGAGCAGGATCGTGGCCGTCAGCTGCATCCAAAGCATCAGGCCGATGGTGACGGCGAGCCCGCCATAGATGATGCTGTAGGGCACGTGGCGCAGATAGTAGCCCAGGGCGATACTGACCACCCACCAGAGGACGGTGGCGACCGCCGCTCCCGGCACGATGTGTTGCCAGCGGTGGCGGCCCGGGCGGCTTACGCGGTAAATCACGGAAAGCATAAACATGACGATCAACAAAGGAGTCACCACGTATAGGCCGCTCCAGAGCAATCGAATCAGCACAGGTATGACGGAGACGTGCAGCATCCAATCACGCAGCTGCCTGCCGAAAATGACTAGGTTCACGCTGAAGATGGCCGGTACTAGCGTGGCGGTCAGCAACAGCAATGCCCGGATGTGCCGGCTGACGACACTCTGAGGTTCCGGGTCATGGTAAACGATTCGAATTCCCTCCATCAGCAGCTTCATCATTTGCGTTCCGGCCAGCAGCGTTCCACCCAGGCCCAACAGAACCCATTGCCAGGGGTGAGCGTTGTGCCGGGCGAGGAAATCGTTCAGCAGGCCCATCGTTCCCGGCGGCAACACAATGCGCAGCCGCGCTATGATTACCTCTATGGCCTGCCGGAACGCCACCGAGCCCGCCAATGTCCCCAGGACGACCAGAATCATCGGCGAAAATGCCAGGAACATGTTGAACGCGATCGCCTGTGTTTGCGTAATCCCGCTGGGTATAACGCGGCGTACGGCGCGGTAGAAATGGTGCAAGAATTTTGATAGAGGGGCTGGCATCAAAGTTTTCAAACGTGGAGCACCGTCAGATTAGCTCACTTTCCCACATTTGCGCATATACAGGAAGGGCGCAAGCGGTCCAAAAGCCAAACACGATCGAAGATTGACAGAAGCAAGCGATTCGGTGTATCGCATCAGCTGCAGATGAATTCCAACGTATGGAATTCGCCGTTGCAGGGAAAACTTTCCGTTTACGGCAGAGCAACCAAATCGAGTTTTAAGGAGCTTACGATGGAGAAAATAAAATCGCGCGATGCCGGATTCGGCCGGCGTGGTTTCTTGTCCGGGTCCGGCCTCATGTTGACGGGCGCATTGCTGGGCGCGTCCGGAAAAGTGGAAGCGGTGGAGCCCCCGAACCCGGCTGTCCCGGCCGGCGTTCCCCAGGAAAAGGAATCACTGCTCTCGGATCTGGTGCTCGCCAATCGAATTCTGGCCGACCAGGGCGTTGTGGATGGTTACGGGCACGTCAGCGCGCGGCACCCCACCAACCCCAATCACTTTTATATCTCCAGGTGGCTGGCTCCCGATCTGGTCACCGAAAGCGATCTGGTGGAGTTGGACCTGGACTGCGTCCCGGTCAACGGCGAGACGCGAAAACTCTACAGCGAGCGTTGGATTCATAGCGAGATCTACAGGGTGAGGCCGGACGTGAAATCCATCGTCCACACGCATGCGCCAACCGTGGTGCTGATGGGAGTCACCGGCGAGCCCCTGGTGCCGATTTATCACATGACGGGATTTATCGGCTCGGGCGTGCCGGTCTTCGACATCCGCAAATCCTTCGGCATGACCAACATGCTTGTTTCCGACGCCGCGCGCGGCAAGGCCCTGGCGCAGACGCTCGGCAGTCACCCGGCAGCCCTGATGCGGGGGCATGGCGGCATTACGGTAGGAACGAATTTGTCGCATTCGGTCGGCCGCAGCGTGTATATGAAAACTAACGCGGAAATGCAGCTGCAAGCCGGGGGCAGAAAACTCCAGGCTCTCGCCCCCGAAGAGGCGCGACTTGCCGAAGCCGGCAATCAGGATTTCCCGAAGGACTGGGACCTTTGGAAGCGTAAGATTATGAGCAAAATGAAAGAATAAGAGCGCCTGGCGCGCTGCCTTGCCGGTTGCCAAGACGCCGTGCCGCGCCATGGCCGCGCGCAGGATCTTTATTTTTACATGCACGAGGATTGCGGGCCGGGGGCGGGGTCTTGTCGCGCGCCGCCGACCCAGAGTACACTCGCAGTTCACGATTCGCGGCCTTGATTCGCATTTATCCGCGTACATCTCCCGATCCGGAAAGAATCCATGACCACCGAACCGAAGCAGACGACGCGAAGCGAACAGGTGATGCGCAAGCACAAGGAATACCTGTGGCCGGCGGTGACGACCTTCTACCAGCAGCCGCTGGTGGCCGACCACGCTTCCATGCAATATGTCTGGGACGTCGAGGGCCGCAAGTATCTCGACTTCTTCGGCGGCATCCTGACGATCTCCGCGGGCCACGCGAATCCGAAGATCACCGGCCCCATCAAGGCGCAGGTGGACCGGCTGCAGCACCTTTCCACGCTTTACCCGAACGAGGCCATTGTTGCGCTGGCCGAAAAAGTCGCGCAGTTTACCCCGGGCGCGTTGCAATCCAGTTTTTTCACCAGTTCCGGCACCGAGGCGAACGAAGCCGCCATCCTGCTGGCGCGCATGGCGACCGGCTCCTACGACATCGTGGCCCTGCGCCATGCCTATTCGGGCGGATCGGCGCTGACCAAGAGCGTCACGGCCCAGGCGCCGTGGCGAAAATCGGCCATCATCAGCGTCGGCGTCGCACATGCGATCAATCCGTACTGCTACCGCTGCCCGCTGGGATTGAAGTATCCCGATTGCGAAGTGGCCTGCGCCAACGACGTCGAAAACTTGATTCAGACCGGCACCAGCGGCCAGATCGCCGCGTTCATCGCCGAACCGATTCAGGGCGTGGGCGGATTCATCACGCCGCCTCCCGAGTATTTCAAGATCGTTTTCCAGGCGGTGAAAAAATACGGCGGCCTGTTTATCTCAGACGAAGTGCAGACGGGATTCGGGCGCACCGGAACGAAATGGTTCGGAATCGAACACTGGGAAGTGACTCCGGACATCATGACCTGCGCGAAGGGCATGGCCAACGGCACGCCCATCGGCGCTACGATCACCACGAAAGAGCTGGCCGCGTCGTTCCAGGGGCTGACGATTTCCACCTTCGGGGGAAATCCGGTGACCTGCGTTGCCGCCAAGGCCACCATCGATTTCATCGAGGAGGAAAAGCTTCTCGAAAATTCGCACACGGTGGGCAACTACTTTCGCGGCAAGCTGGAGGAACTCCAGCAGAAATATCCCCTGATCGGCGACGTGCGCGGCAAGGGACTGATGCTGGGGCTCGAACTGGTGAAGGACCGCCAGACGAAAGATCCCGCTCCCGAGGCGACCGCGCAGCTGCTGGAACGCACGCGCCAGCATGGATTGCTGATCGGCAAGGGTGGGCTGTATGGCAACGTCATCCGGCTTTCTCCCATGCTGAATATCGGCAAGACGGACGTGGACGATGCCGTGAGGATCATGGACCAATCGCTGGGGGAAGTTCAGATCTAGCTTTCGCGCATCAACGACGGGCGCTCGCACCGCGCGCAACGGGAAAGGAACAGACCAATGGCAACCGCAGTTCGCACGACTCCGACCTGCCGCAATTTCATTAACGGCCAATGGGTCGAGTCGCGCTCCGGCAAGACGATCGAGAGGCGGAACCCGGCAAACCTCGATGAGGTTGTGGCCATTGTGCCCCTCTCCACGCGCGAGGAAATGCGCGCCGCCATCGCCGCGGCAAAAACCGCTTTTCCGATGTGGCGCGACACCCCTGCTCCGGTGCGCGGGCGCATTCTCGCGAAAGCCGCCGCGCTGATGACGGAACAGAAAAGCGAAGTCGCGCGCATCCTGACCCGCGAAGAGGGAAAGACGTACAAGGAATCTCTCGTCGAGTTGCAGCGCGCCGTCGACATTTTAGAATATATGGCGGGAGAGGGCCGGCGCCTGGCCGGACAAACGCTCCCCAGCGAACTGCCAAAGACATTTGCGTATACGATCAAGCAGCCGCTCGGCGTCGTGGGAGCGATTACGCCGTGGAATTTTCCGCTAGCCATTCCGGTGTGGAAGGCGGCGCCCGCGCTGGTCACGGGAAATACGATGGTGCTGAAGCCTGCGGAGATCACGCCGCTCAGCGCCATCAAGATGATGGAGATTTTCGCGCAGGCCGGATTGCCTGCCGGCGTGCTGAACCTGGTTCTGGGAGGCGGCGAGGAAATTGGCGACGAAATGGTGCAGCACCCGGATGTGCGCGCCATCTCGTTTACCGGATCAAATGAAGTTGGCGGCCTGATCTACGCCGGCGGCGCGCAAAAAATGAAAAAATGCCAGTGCGAGATGGGCGGGAAGAATCCCATTGTCGTGCTGGCGGACGCGGACTTGCGGCTGGCGGTGGAATCGGCGGCAGCGGGCGCGTTCGGATCATCCGGGCAACGCTGCACGGCAACGAGCCGCGTGGTGGTCGAGGAAGAAGTGGCCGATGAGTTCGTTTCCCTGCTCGTTGCGCGCGCCAGGGAGTTCCGCGCGGGCGACGGCCAGCAGGAAGGCACCGCCGTCGGCCCGGTCGTCGATGAAAACCAGATGGAAAGCGTGCTGCGCTACCTTGAAATCGGCAAGAAGGAAGCGAAGCTGCTCCTGGGCGGGAGCCGCCTGACCGGCGGCGCGTACGACCGCGGCTTCTTTGTCGCGCCCACGGTTTTCGATCACGTGAAATGGGACAGCACGATCGCGCAGGAGGAAATCTTCGGACCGATGCTGTCGGTGATCCGCGTGCCGGACTTCGATGAGGCCCTGCGCGTGGCCAACTCCGTGAAGTACGGCCTGTCCAGCGCCGTGTACACCAATGACTCGGCCAAAATGCTCGCGTTTATCGACCGCATCGAAACCGGGCTGACGCACGTGAACGCTCCCACCGTGTGGAGCGAAGCGCACATGCCCTTCGGCGGCACAAAGGGCACCGGCGTCGGCGAGCGCGAGATGGGCAGCGTGGCCATCGACTTCTACACCGAACTGAAAACCGTTTATATCGATTACGGGACGAAGAAACAATAATCGCTTACAAAACCCACATGACGAACACACCCAGCCTTTTCCCGGACCTGACAAGAGAAATATTTTTCGATACCGAAACCCTTCGCGTATCCCACGAAGTTGAAGGGGGCTGGGCCAACATCGCGCACTTCGGCCTGGCCGTGGCCGTCACCTGGGACGCGGAAAATGGCTTCCGGCGATGGTTCGAGCAGGATGCCCAGGCGCTGATCTCCGAAATGAGCCTGTTTGACCGCATCGTTTCCTTCAATGGGGACCGCTTTGATTTTGAAGTGCTGCGCGGCTACTTCCCCGTGGACAAACTCGTTCCGAAATCGTTTGACCTGCTCGCGGACCTGCAGCGGCGGCTGGGATTCCGCATCAAGCTCGACGACCTGGCCCGGGAAACCCTGGGAAATCAGAAGACCGGCCACGGCCTGGAGATCGTGCAGTGGTGGCGCGAGGGCCGCAAGGAAGAAGTTTGCAAGTACTGCGAGAATGACGTGCAATTGCTCGTGGACCTGATGGCGTTTGCGCGCAAAAATAAGTATGTAGTCGTGAAGTCGCGCCAGTTGCCCGTGGACTGGCCCTGAGGTGCTCCGCTTGGGACGTTTTGCCGATCGCGCGAGGATCGTCTCCGCAATCCTCGGATTGCTGCTGATTCCGGCGATCCTTTCCTATGGCGCGGAAAAAGACAAGATCGTCTGGAAACCGATTCCCGACGCCATTTTGAAAATCGATGCGCGCCCGGTGAAGCTATGGAATATTTTTCGGGCCGGAAAGAAAAACGACCCGTTGCTGCTGCAACTCGGATCCCGGTCGCTTGTGATTTATGTGCGAAACCAGGAAGTGTACGAGATCCAGCCGGCAAAGCTCGAACACAAAGGCAAGGACCTGGTGTGGCGCGAAACGGATAAGCCCGCCAAGCCCCTGGCCACCTCGAATTGGGACGCCAAGGATGTGGGTTCGGCATGGCGCGTTCGCGTGAAACTCGCCGCCGAAGGCCGCATGATTGACATTCAGATTCCACAAATGCCCGATTTGCGCGGCCTCTACTGATTGATGCGCGCAGCCGAACATCCGGACCCGCCCGGCATCCATTCCGGCGTGCTCGACGCCGAAACCATCCACTCCAGCTCGCTATACAACGAAGACCTCGCGCCCATCCCCGCGTCGCGCCGGAACTGGTCCACCTACAACTACGCGGCGCTGTGGATCGCGATGAGCGTCAACATTCCAACGTACATGCTGGCCAGCGGCATGATTGCCGGAGGGATGAGCTGGAAACAGGCGATTTTCACCGTGTTTCTGGGAAACGTTCTGGTCCTTGCCCCCGTGCTGCTCAATGCGCATGCGGGCGCGAAATACGGAATTCCCTTCCCGGTTTTCGCGCGGGCGTCGTTCGGCGTGCTGGGCGCGAATGTGCCGGCGCTCCTGCGCGCGCTGGTGGCCTGCGGATGGTTCGGCATCCAGACATGGATTGGCGGCGAAGCGATCAATGCGATGCTCGTGGCGCTGATTCCCTGGTGGCGCAATTACGCAGCGGGAGTGTGGATTTGCTTTGCGGGGTTCTGGGTGCTTCACGTCATCGTGATCGTGCGTGGAATTCAAATGATCCGATTCCTCCATGGCATTACCGCGCCGTTTCTGCTGGTGATTGGCGTGGCCTTGCTGGCATGGGCGGTGACGAAGGCCGGCGGATTTGGAACCATTTTGGCGGCACCGTCAAAATTTAAGACGTTTGGCGATTTTTTCCGTTTCTTCGTGCCTTCGCTGACCGGCGTGGTGGGCTTCTGGGCGACCGTGGCGTTGAACATTCCGGATTTCACGCGGTACGCGCGCAGCCAGCGTGCGCAAGTGCTCGGGCAGGCGCTGGGCTTGCCGGCAACGATGACGTTCTACTCATTCATCGGCGTGGCTGTCACTTCGGCGACCGCGATTATTTTCGGGCAGGCGATCTGGGACCCGGTGCAGGTGCTTGCGCGGCTTGGCAACCGCTTCGCCGTCGTCATCGCCATGCTGGCGCTGCTGCTGGCGACACTGAACGTCAACGTCGCGGCCAATCTGGTTTCTCCCTCGAACGATTTCTCAAATCTCTCGCCGCGGCGGATCAGCTTCCGCACCGGCGGCATGATCACGTGCGTGGTGGGCGTCGTGGTGTTTCAGCCCTGGAAGCTCCTGGCCAACTACAGCAACTACATTTTCGGCTGGCTGGTGGGCTATTCCGGGTTTCTCGGCCCCATCGCGGGAATCCTGATCTGCGACTACTTCATCCTGCGCAATAAAATCATTCTCGTGGAGGACCTGTACCAGCGGCGGGGATTTTATGAGTTTTCGAGCGGCATCAACTGGCGCGCCATGGCGGCGCTGGCCGCCGGAGCGGGGCTCGCGTTTATCGGCCTGATCGTGCCGGCATTGCGCGTGCTGTACGACTACGCCTGGTTCGTGGGATTTGCAATGAGCTTCGTGATGTATTGGGCCATGATGCGCACGCCAGGAAAAGTAGAGGCGCCCTAGGATTTTTCCGACGTTCCGCACAGCTTGCAGCGGCGCGGGCTGCGTACGATGGCCGCATCGCGCGGAAAGATCAAGCCGAGCATCCAATCGCCCGCCACCTGCACCTGCTTTTTCAAACCCACGAGCTTGTATAAATGCACGGCGTTCCAGAATAGCCACGCAAAATAGCCGCTGACCTGAATCCCGGCGATTTTGACCACGGCGTAATTCATTCCAAGCGAAACCAGCATGCCCTTCGAGGCGTATTCATACGGCTCCAGACCCTCACCGCGCCACAAGTGCACGATGTTTTTGGCTGCGACGCGGCCCTGTTCGATGGCCACCGGAGCGACGCGCGGCGCCTCCATCGCGGTTACGGCAGCGGATGAATCGCCCACAATAAATATTTCCGGATGGCCCTCCAATTGGAGGTGCGCGTTTACGATGGCGCGGCCAATGGGGTCATGCGGGCCCGGCAACGATTCGATCAGCGCGGAGGCGCGGACGCCCGCCGTCCAGATGACGGTATCGGCTTTGATCATTTCGCTGCCGTTGATTTCGACGTAGCCCTCGAACACACGCGTGACTCGCGTGGACGTGCGAATCTCGATGCCCGAAAGATCCAGCCGCTTGCGCGCGTGCGCGGCAAGCCTCGGCCCGATACCCCGCAACACTTCCGGGGAAGCTTCAAGTACCACCAAGCGTATCTCCGATGCTTGAATTCCGCGGTAGGTACGCGCGACATATCGAAACAGAAAATCGTGCATTTCGGTAACCAGCTCAATTCCCGTGTAGCCTCCACCCACAACCACGAACGTGAGCATCGATCGCCGCTGGGCCGCGTCCTCGGTATGATCCGCGTGCTCGCACAGGTCAATGATGCGCTCGCGCAACTCCACGGCGTGCTGGAGCGATTTATAATCCCAGGAGTTTTCCCGCGCCCCGGGAATATTGAAAAATTCCGTCCGGGAACCGGGAGCCAGGACCAGCGCGTCATACGGAATATCCGCAGTGCCGAGAACCAGGCGACGGTTCGGAGCGTCCACGGCGCGCACGACTTCCCTACGGAAGCGGAACTTTCTCCCGCCGCGAATTTCGCGGACGGCCTGCGCGATATGCCGCGGATCGGTGTAACTGGATGCAATTTGGGGGAGAAGCGGCGTGAATAGAAGATAATTCTGATCGCTGACGAGAAGAATTTCGACTTCGCGGTCTTCGCGGAACATGCGGTCGAGGTCCGTGGCCGCCTGCAAGCCGCCGAATCCGGCTCCAACGATCACGACGCGTTTCATGGCTGCTTCAAATCTAGCACGGGACCCCCGCCCGCATCTTCAGAAAGGTTGCGCGGCTCCAGGGCCGGGCGCCGGCGATTTTCTGCGCCGGAAGAGGCGCCCTGGCCCCCCTGACAAATTCGCAGATGTTCGAAGGATTTCCCTACTGGCGAAACACGCCGTTGACCCAGGGAACTCCGAGCGCGCCTTTTTGCGCCTGGATGATAATTTTGTCTCCCCGCTGGAAACGGTCGAAGTCATTCTGGTCCACGGCGATACGCTCAATCCGGCGGCCCGAGCGCCAGGAGGTCACCAGAAGGCGGCGGCTTCGCGGCAAACCGCCCGTCGCAAACTTGCCGACCACCCTTGCAGGCACCCGAATGGGGCGCGAATGATCCAGCTGTCCATTCAGAAAAAGGAGGCCGGCAAAAATCCACGGCACGGGAATCATGCCGAAATAAATGCGTTTCATGGCCTCAATTTCCAGGTGTTTCCGGGCGCGGTAATCAATCCAGTAACCAAGCACAAGGGAAAGGAAAAAAATGAGACCCCCGAAAATCAGAATCGAGTCCAATTCGATGGCGGGGAAAACCTGGCTGGCAGCTACGAACGCGATAATGCCGATGAGAAATATCCCCGTTCGCTTCACCAGCCGCCGCCGGACCACCAATTCGGCCGCGGCGGACGTCAATCCGCAAAAAGGACACTGATCGGCCACACGATCAGACCCGCAATCGAGACACCGTGTCATAACGGAGGCAGATCCACCAGAAGGGCTTCCAGTTGCGCCTTCCCGCTGTCTTCGGCAATCTCAAACGCAACGCCAATTCCCTTTCTCGGATCGACTCTGCGCACCGTGCAAACCAGCGGAAGAACGGGATTTGTGATGACGCGTGCAGCGAAGGTAGCACCCACCCAGAGCGGCGGCGTCAATTCAATGAATAAACCCTGCGGGCTAATGTCGCAAACCGTCCCGGTCAATATCTCGGATCCCCACTCGATTTCAATCTTGCCGCGAAATTTCCTGCGCTGCGATTGGCGTCTTTCTTTCGCAGGTGGCGTGTCCGCCAATGGCTCGATGTTCATCCGTTAACCCTCCGCAGGATGCTAAGTGCCGTGTGCCAGCGTGTCAAGTTTCATATCGTGTTCCGAAAGAATTAGATTCTGTCGCGAATCCGATCCGTCTTCGCCTTCGCGCTTCTTCTTCGCCGGTCATTTCTGTTCTCTGCGGGCCAGTTCGCCGCGCAGGTGCGCACGAAGGCTTCCGGGAAGGCGCGAACTTTCGAGCAAATCCTCAATTTCACGCCTCGGCAGGTCCGGAACAAACTCCGCCACGCATCCCACGGGCGCATGCGCGTGTCGCAACAGCGCCACGCGCACGTTCACCTGCTTGGCCCATTTCTCATGCCTGGCCACCGCGGCAATCGTTCGAGCCGGCAGAGACTCCCTGGCCAAAGTTTTCAGCAGTTGCGATTCGGTCAGAAATCCGCTGTCCAGTGCGACGCGCGCCACCTGTTCCGGCCCCTGCAGGATCAATCCCGCGGCAATGCGGGCCGAGCCCCGCCTGGCCAGCATGAGTCTCTGCCCTAACGGCAATTGGGGCAATTGCACCAGAACGCGCTCCTCCGCCAGGCGCCGGAGTTCCCCGGAAGACGCGGGCAGCAGGCTGATCCGAACCAGGTCTATCACGTGCAGGTCGCGCAGCAGCCGCACAGCGACCCGTCGGGGTGTATGCGGATGCGCCGCAATCGCCCGCCGGACGCGATAGCTCGCCAACCACGCTTTCCGTTTGGAAATCTCCTCGAGCAGGGTGCCCGGCAGGTCCTTCCGCTCGAGCAGCAGGCAAACGTGCGACTCATCCAAATGCGGGTTGCCGAGCAGGGAGTGGACAACTTCTTCGCTGCCCGACAGCAGCAGCTTGGGGATATCCTCACCGGCCGCCGCGCGGGCAGCCTGCGCACTGGAACGTTCTTCAGGCACCATGAATCATGGGCAGTGAAACGGATTCGGCGAGCCGCGCAGCCATACGCGCCGCTCCAACCGCCGGAGAAATCTCCAGCCGCGAAATTTTCGCGCGCAAAGCTCCACTGGCGAGCACCGAATCCAGCAAGGCGTCCAGAACGCGGCTCCGCCCAAACACGCCTCCACATTTTACAAGAGGAAATTCCTGGTCCTTCAATCCCAGATGACGCACCACAACCATGGCAAGATTTCCCAGGCCGATTGCCGCCGTAAACAGAATCTCCTTGGCGGTGCTGTCATCAAAATTGGCGGCGTCCGCAATCGCCGGAAACAGCTTCGGAAAGACATCGTCGGGATTCTTCATGATGCGCTGCAACAGCTCGTCCCAATCCGAGCAATCGAGAATGGAAGAAATCATTTCCGAAAGCAGCGTCACCGGCCCATCGTGGTCCCGGGTTCGCGCCACGGCAGCAACGGCGCGGCGTCCCATATCAAAAGCGCTGCCTTCGTCCCCGATCCAGGGTCCATAGCCTCCCGCGCGGGCCGTCTCGCCAGCGGCGTTGCGGCCATAGGCCGCCGACCCTGTGCCGGCAATCAGGACGATGCCCGGTCCGGTACCCGCGGCCGTTTCGAGCGCAATATCGTAATCCGTGGTGATATGCGCAACCGCGTTGGGAAATTCGTGCGCCAGGAAAACCATCCCGCGCCGCACGGCGCTCCGCCGGCTTGCTCCCGCAAGTCCCGCGCAGACACTCGTAATATCTCCGGTGTGCAAGTGTGCGGTGCAAAGTGCTTCCGCGGCCGCTTCCCGCAGTGAGTGAAAGGCAGCCTCGTAGCCGGAACGCAACGGGTTGGCAGGCCCGCCGCGTCCTTCGCCGATAACCGCGCCGTCGGGATGGAGCACCACGCAATGCGTTTTGGTGCCGCCACCGTCAAATCCCAGTGAATATCCCATTTCTCCCCGTTACCTCGTTACTTCAATACTTCATTGCCCTATTACCCCATTATCTCATTGCCGTTTGCCGTCGGGGGCCGCGCTTGACGCCGCGCCGAAGCGCCCCTATGATCGCAGCGCTCGCGCCATGCGCCTGACCTCTTTCGACCTCACTATTATCGCAGTTTACCTGATCGGTGTAACCCTGTTTGGAATTGCGTTCCGCCGGGGGCAGAGCACGATCCGCGACTATTTCCTGGGAGGCCGCACGGCGCCGTGGTGGGCGCTGTCACTATCGATCGTCGCCACGGAAACCTCGACGCTCACCATCATCGGCACTCCCGCGCTGGCCTTCGCGGGAAATCTCACGTTCCTGCAGCTGGTGCTTGGATATCTCGTGGGCCGGGTGGTCATCGTGCTGCTTTTTCTGCCGCACTACTTCCGGGGTGAATTTTATACGGCCTATCAGCTGATGGAAAGGCGTTTTGGCGCAAAAGTGAAGGCGGTCGCGGCCTGCACATTTCTCGTCACGCGAGCCCTTGCCGAAGGCGTTCGCATTGCAGCCATCGGCCTGGTGATCGGAGCCGTCTTCGGCACCAACCAGCGCATGTCCGTCCTGCTGATCATGGCGCTCGTGCTGGTCTATACGTTTGAAGGCGGGATGAAAGCCGTGATCTGGACCGACGTGGTGCAATTCCTGCTGTACTTCGCGGGTTCCATTGCCGCGCTGTTTCTGCTGCTCCACAGGATACCCGGAGGATGGGCAGCGGTCACACACGCCGCCGCGGCCACACATAAATTGCGCGTGTTCGACTTTTCCTTCAGCCTCTTCAATCCCGCCAAGGTCTACACATTCTGGTCCGGGATGATTGGCGGCGCATTTCTTACCATGGCCAGCCATGGGACCGATCAGACCATCGTGCAGCGGCTCCTGGCGGCGAAATCCGAGCGCGAAAGCAAAATCGCACTCCTGGCCAGCGGCGTCGTTATTTTTTTCCAGTTTGCGCTGTTCCTTGTGCTGGGCGTCATGCTCTATGCGTGGCGCGGCGCCCCGACCATTATTCACGGCCAGAGTTACGATTCAATTTTTCCTGATTTTATCGTATCCGCGATGCCTTCCGGCGCGCGGGGCATGATGATTGCCGCCATTTTGGCCGTGGCGATGTCCAACGCCAGCGGTTCGCTGAATTCGCTGGCCGCATCGAGCGTAGTCGATTTCCAGGTGTTGCGCGGCGGAACAATTCCCGGTGGAAGTCACGGGCGTTTTCTGCGGCTTTCGCGCTGGATGACGCTGTGTTGGGGCATCGTGCTGGCCCTGCTCGGCACGCTGCAGTGGGGACCGATGCTGGAAGCGGGCCTAACGATTGCTTCGATTACTTTCGGCACGCTGGTCGGACTTTTTCTCCTGGCGTTCCTGTTGCGGCGGGCTACGCCATCCGGAGTGGTGATTGGGATGTTCGCGGGGCTTGCCGCGATCGTTTACATCCACTTCCGCACACCGTTGGTGTGGACGTGGTACGTTCCCGTGGGCACGGGGATCACGTTTCTGGCGGGAGCTCTGGCCAGCTACGCCAGCAGTCCATCCGGAACGGTTGAGGACACCCGATAAACGGCGGTATACGAGAGGCGCACAAACAAAATTAGCCCTCTACATCTGCCCTCTCCATCACCGGTACAACAGATATTTCGCTCTCGTCTTGCGGAACGCGGCCAACTCCCCTTGCCAGCTCGATACAATCGTCGCTGGGGCGTCGCCTGCCACAAGCCGGTCAATCGTCGCGGCGTTCCCCACCAGGGCGATCATTTTCGCCGCATCGAATTTTCCGGGATAAAGTTTGCCGAGCGCGGAGGCGATCTCGATTCCCATGGTCATGGTTCGTATCGCCAAGCGAGCTGTGATACTAATTCTCACGCCGCGGCATACTTCGCCCTTGTACGGGCCCACTTCCGGCGTGAATTGGTCCGGCGCGAATCGCACGCCCGGAATCGCGCGGCGATTCAAGTATTCGGCGAGCTGGTCGCCGCGAATCCAGGGCGCACCGAAATGCTCGAACGGCTTATCTGTCCCGCGTCCGACCGAGACGCCGCCCTGCTGCAGAATTTCGATTCCGGGATAAAGAATTCCGGCTTCGGCGGAACGTAGATTTGGCGATGGATTCACCCGGGGCAAACCGGTCTGGCTGAACCATTCCTGCCGCCTCCAGTTCCGCATCCGGATGACGTGCAAATCGCAGCCAATCTTGTTTTCCGCGTTGAACATTTGCGCCATTTCGCCGAGCGTCATCGCCATACGCACGGGCATCGGAAAATAGCCGACGAAATTCGTGCGCCCGCGATCGAGCATCGGGCCTTCCATAAGCGTGCCTCCCAGCGGGTCGGGCCGGTCGAGCACGTAGTACGCGAGGTGATGCGACGCCGCCGCCTCCATCGTGTATCCCATCGTCGTGATGTAGGTGTAGAAGCGCACACCGGCGTCTTGGATGTCAAAAACCAGCGCATCGAGGCCGGCGAGCATGGCAGCGGTGGGCCGCTCGGTGTCCCCGTAAAGACTATAAATCGGCAGCCCCGTGGCCGCGTCCACAGTGGACGATACGCGCTGGTCGAGGACCCCGCGAATTCCGTGCTCGGGGCTGAACAAAGCCACAAGCTTTACGCCGGGAGCGTGCGCCAGCAGATCTATCGTGCTGCGGCCGTTCCGGTCGATTCCCGTCTGGTTGGTAATCAGCCCGACACGCTTGCCGTGCAGCGGCGCGAACCCCTGCGCTTCGAGCACGTCAATGCCGGTCATGGTCCGCCCGGCTGGCGCAACCTGCGATGCCGCGAAACAAGGGCCCGAAAAGCACGGATACACACAGATCCACACGGATAAGGCAAAGGCAAAACAAACGGAAACACGAACGGACCATCGAAGTGACATTTTCCCGCGTTTGAACCGGTGCATCATGCTTGGCCGCAATTCCCCCGTGAACAATAGTTCATCATCGCTTTGTTTATTTCTATGTTTCTATGTTCCCAGGTTTCTGATCCCTGTTGACCATGTGTATCCGCGGTTCCAAACATATTTGTCACGTTACCGCGCGAATGCTATATATATTTGCAGCATGCAGGCGTCAATTCTGGAATCTACGCGATGCAAAAAGTGAGTCGCTGGATCCTGCTGCTCGCTCTCCTCGGATGTGGGCTCTACTTGGGGCCCACCAGGATCTTGATGGCTACCACGGGCCGCACGCAAAAAACTCCGCGCGCAACTGCCGCGCCTTCCCCGGCAAAACTTTCTCCCGAAGCCGAGCGATGGGTCGCGCAGACCCTCAAGAAAATGTCGCTCGATGAAAAGATCGGGCAAGTCTTTGCCGTGTGGGCCTACGGTTCGTTCCTTTCCACCGAAAGCCCCGCCTACCGGGACCTGCTGCGCGATGTCGAGGAAAAGCACATCGGCACATTCGCCATCCAAACGGAAGGCTCGCCGCTGGGAATCCAGCGCAGCCAAGTGTACCCGACCGCGGTCCTGGTCAACACGCTGCAACGCCACGCCAGGATTCCGCTCCTGGTGGCCGCGGATTTTGAGCGCGGCACGTCCATGCGCCTCGAGGAAGGCACATCGTTCCCCCATGCCATGGCCGTGGCCGCCACCGGCCGCCCCGAAGATGCCTACACCATGGGCAAGATTACGGCGCTGGAAGCAAGAGCGGTAGGAGTTCCTTGGATTTTCGCGCCCGATGCCGACGTCAACAGCAACCCGGAAAATCCCATCATCAACACGCGCTCTTTCGGCGAAGATCCCGCGCGCGTTTCCGAGTTCGTCGCCGCGTTCATTCGCGGCGTCCAGGAAAACGGCGGCCTGGCCACCGCCAAGCATTTCCCCGGACACGGCGATACCAGCACCGATTCGCATCTCGACCTTCCCACCGTGGCGAGCGACCGCGCACATCTGGAACGCGTCGAGCTTGCGCCGTTCCGCGCGGCCATTGCCGCCGGCGTTGACACAATTATGACCGGCCATCTTGCCGTGCCCGCCCTGGAACCCGATCCCGATTTGCCGGCCACGATGTCGCCCAGAATTTCGACCGACTTGCTGCGTACCCAGATGGGCTTCCAGGGCTTGGTGGTCACCGACGCGCTCACCATGGGCGCCGTGACCGTGCGCTACCCGCCCGGCGAAGTGGCCGTGCGCTCGCTTCTGGCCGGCGCGGACGTGTTGCTGGTGCCTCCGGTGCTCGACGCCGCGCTCGAAGCCGTGCGCGACGCCGTGGCTTCCGGCCGCATTCCCATGGCGCGGCTCGATGAAGCCGTGACGCGCGTGCTCCGCGCGAAAGCCAGGCTCGGCCTGAACAAATCGAAACTCGTGGACCTGGACGCGCTCGCGCGTAATTTTGACCGGCCCGAATTCGAACGCGCCGCGCTCGACATTGCCGATCGTGGCGTCACGATCCTGCGCGACGACCAGCACATTTTGCCGCTCGACGCGACAAAGCCGCAGCGCGTGCTGCTGGTTGCCGTTTCCGGGGACTCCGATCCTTACCCGGCCGGAAACCTCGAAAACGCAATTCGCTGGCGCGTCGATTCGCTCGCCTCGGTGCGCGTGGACACGCGCTTTGTTCGCGCAGACATGGCCAAGCTTCCCCCGCCGGACACTTACGATGTGGCCATCGCGGCAATTTTCGTGCGCGTCGCCGACCACAAAGGCAGCGTCGGCCTCCCCGACGATGAAGCCGCCGTGGTGAACCGCCTTCTTGCCGCAGGCAAGCCCGTCGTCGTGGCCTGCTTTGGCAGCCCCTACCTGATCGCGCGATTCCCTGCCGCCAAAACCTGGATCACGGCGTTCAGCACCGTGGATGTCGCGCAGCGCGCGGTCGCCCGCGCCCTGTTCGGGCAAATCGCCGTCGGAGGACGATTGCCGGTGAATGTTCCGGGCGTTGCAGCGATGGGCGCGGGAATCGACCTTCCGGCAAATCCCATGAAATTGCGCCCCAGTGATCTGGCCGACGCGACTAAACTACAGCCGGCCTACGACGTGCTCGACCGCGCCGTCGCCGATCGCAGCTTCCCCGGCGGCGTGCTGGCGGTAGGCTATCGCAATGAACTGTTCGTGCACGCGTCCGGAAGGCAGACGTACGACGCGAATTCGCCGGCCGTCACGCCGGACACGATTTACGATGCCGCTTCGCTGACCAAGCCGGTCGTCACCGCAACCCTCGTCGCCATGCAGGTGGAGGCCGGCCGGATTTCGCTCGATTTGCCCGTGGCGCGCTACATTCCCGAGTGGAATTCCGGCCCCAACCCCGAGTGGCGCAAGACCGTGACGATCCGCCATCTGCTGACGCACGCCTCGGGACTCCCCGCGCA
Organism: Terriglobia bacterium; assembly: GCA_963746945.1. Taxonomy (GTDB): domain Bacteria; phylum Acidobacteriota; class Terriglobia; order Acidiferrales; family UBA7541; genus Palsa-360. Next base: position 1,148,057 of record CAVVDG010000003.1, read on the forward strand.
CAGGGATTATTTCCTCACGCTGCATTCCAAGCGCGAAATGGTCGCCCGCATCTGCAACGAGCCTCTGGAATACGAGCCCGGAACGAAAACAGTCTACTCCGATCTGGATTTCATCCTGCTCGGTGAAATTCTCGAGCGCGCCACGGGAAAAGACGTGGACCAGCTCGCGCGGGAGCAAATATTCACGCCTCTGGGCATGGCCAGCACGATGTTTCATCCGGCAAAATCGCTCAAAAGCCGCATTGCGCCTACTGAAAATGACGCCACGTTCCGAAAACGTCTCCTGCAGGGCGAAGTGGACGACGAAAACGCCTTCGCCATGGGCGGCGTCGCCGGGCACGCCGGGATGTTTTCGACAGCCCCTGACCTCGCCGCCTTCTGCCAGATGCTTTTGAACGGCGGGATCTACGCGCACCAGCGATTGCTGAAGCGCGCGACCCTTTCCCTTTTCACCGCTCCCCAGCCGCTCGCGGCCAACACCTATACGCTTGGCTGGATGGTGCCGACGCCGGGTTCCTCCAGCGGCCGTCATTTTTCCGCGCACAGTTTCGGCCATCTGGGTTTTACCGGAACTTCCATCTGGATCGATCCGGACCGGCAACTTTTCGTGATCCTGCTGACCAACCGTGTGTACCCCACCCGCGCAAACGATAAGATCGCCGCCGTGCGCCCCGCCATTCATGACGCCGTGATCGAAGCCCTTGGACTGGCCCCCGCAACGCGCTGATTTGCGTTTTCCAGTAGGACAGGCTTCAGCCTGTCTGTTTTTGCTCTTTTTTTTGATTTTTGCCTTTCTTTTGGTTTTTGCACCACCCGCAAAAGTCAAAAGAAGACAGGCTGAAGCCTGTCCTACCAAAAGCCATCGTACCGGCGGCCATTGGCCGTGCCGCCCGCCCCTTGCTAAATGCCCCTTACTAAATGAGTGATGGGCCGAGGATTCGCCGCACCGGAATGGCCCGCGCGCATGCGATGATAGTCTCCCAGCGCATATTCTTGAAATGTTTTCGAATAATGGAAATACGCAACAGGCATAATCACGGCGGCCGTTCGATGATGCCCTGAAACGCGTGAATCATATGAGAAAGAGCAGGACAACCAGGCCGACCGAACAACGCAATCCCCGCACGCGCGGGCTCGATACGAAATCCTCGCTGGAAATTGTGCGCGCAATTCATCGTGAGGATGCGCGCGTGACGCGCGCTGTCGCCGCCGCGCTCCCGGCAATCGCCCGCGCCGTGGACACGATCTCAAAAGCGTTGCGAAGCGGCGGCCGGCTCTTCTACGTGGGCGCGGGAACCAGCGGCCGCCTCGCAACGCTCGATGCCGCGGAACTTCCGCCCACCTTCAGCACATCGCCGCGAATCGCGCAGGCCGTGATCGCAGGGGGCCGCAAAGCCCTGACGCAAGCCGTCGAAGGCGCGGAAGATAATCGCGCGCAGGGCGCGCGCGACCTGGCGGCGCGCGGCGTGAACCGCAAGGACGCCGTCGTCGCAATCACCGCCAGCGGATCGACGCCGTACGTCCTGGGAGCCCTCGAATTTGCCCGGAAGCGAGGCGCGGCAACCATCGGCGTCACATCCAATCCGCGGACGCCGGTCACGCACGCCGCGAAAATCAGCATTGTGACGCCGACCGGACCCGAAGTCATCACCGGCTCGACGCGAATGAAGGCCGGCACGGCGCAAAAAATGGTCCTCAACATGCTCTCTACCACAGCGATGATTCGGCTCGGACGCGTTTATGGCAACTGGATGATGGGAGTGGCGCTGACCAATCGCAAGTTACAGTCCAGGGGCCTGCGCATTCTCCGGGAGGCCTCGGGTGCAAGCGTGGCCGATGCGACACGCGCGCTGCGTCAGTCCGAACACAGGATGGACGTTGCGTTCGTCATGCTCAAGACCGGCGCAAGCGCTCGCGATGCAAAAAATCGTTTGCGCAACGCAAAAGGCAACCTCCGCGAAGCGCTGGCGAGAACTCCGGAAACACCGAAGGGCCGGCAAAAAACACATGGATAAACTTCTGATCGAAGGCGGAAGGCCGCTCGAAGGCACGGTTCGCATCAGCGGGGCGAAGAACGCGGCGCTCCCCGCCATGGCCGCGGCGCTGCTGACCAGCGAGCGCGTCGAGCTGCACAATATCCCGCGCGTCCGGGACATCATCACGATGGGCCGCCTGCTCGCGCACATGAGCGCGACCGTCGAGACGCCTGAGCTTCCTCCCACCGCCATGGTGATTCATGCGGAAAAAGTCAACGGCGCCGAAGCGCCCTACGAACTGGTGCGCACGATGCGCGCCTCGATCCTGACGCTCGGTCCGCTGGTCGCGCGCACAGGTTCCGCGCGCGTTTCCCTGCCGGGAGGCTGTGCGATTGGCGCGCGCCCCGTGGACCTTCACCTCAAGGCACTGGAGCAGATGGGCGCCGAGATCGGCACTTCCCACGGTTACGTGCAGGCGCATGTTCCGGGCGGGGGCCGCTTGCCTGGCGGAAGGGTATTTTTCGACAAGATCACCGTCACGGGCACCGAAAACGTGCTCATGGCCGCCGCGCTGGCAAAAGGAGAAACGCAAATCGGGAATGCGGCGCGCGAGCCGGAGATCACCGACCTGGCGAACCTGCTCATCAAGATGGGGGCGGACATCGAAGGCGCAGGCACATCGACGATTCTTGTGCGTGGAAAAGAAAACCTTCACGGGGCGACGCACACGATCATTCCCGACCGCATCGAAGCCGGAACATTCCTGGTTGCGGGTGCCATCACCAACGGCGCGCTCGAACTCACCGGCTGCGAACCGGAACATCTGGTTTCCATCCTCGCGAAGCTGCGCGAGACCGGCGTCGATATCCGCGAAACCGGCCCCGGATCGCTGACCGTGCGCGGCGGAAAAAAACTGGCTGCCGCCGACGTGCGCACCGAGGAATACCCCGGATTTGCCACGGACATGCAGGCGCAGTTCATGGCGCTGGCAACGCAGGCCAAGGGAACTTCTGTCATCACCGAGACCATTTTCGAAAATCGTTTCCTGCATGCCAGCGAAATGATCCGCATGGGCGCTGACATCTCCATCGAAGGGCGCCGCGCCGTCGTCCACGGCCCCACCACGCTTTCCGGCACAGGAGTGATCGCTTCGGATCTGCGAGCCAGCGCATCGCTGGTTCTGGCCGCCCTGGTTGCGCAGGGCGAAACCGTCATCGACCGCGTCTACCACATCGACCGCGGCTACGAGCGCATCGAAGAAAAACTTTCCGCCGTCGGCGCGCGCATCCGCCGCGTGCAGTAGCAGGACAGGCTTCAGCCTGTCTTCTTTTGACTTTTGCCCGTGGCCCGAAATTAAAAACAAACAGGCTGAAGCCTGTTCTACTAAAATCGAAACAGAAAAAAAACGGGGAGGCGATTCATCGCCTCCCCGTTTGCTTGTCCATTCTTCCGAAAACGGCTGGAAGCCGCCAGTCCGTTGGGAATTTAGCTCGGTTGTCCGCCGCCCGCAGCTTCCTTCTGCTGTTTTTCGCGCTGTTCGCGCAGCACAGCCTTGCGGGAGAGGCTAGGAATCACTTAAGATCATTTTTTGCAGCTTTGCTAAACTTATCTCACCCTCTTCTTCTAGATGCGCGATCATGTCATTGGCAAGCTTCCGTCCGCCGCCACGTCCTGCAAAAGCAGCCGTCCCCCCTTTTGCGAGAGACTCAGTTGGCATTTGTTTCAAATATTCCAACATATCACTGCTCGAATATTTTCCCTTCAATAGTGAACGATCGATTATTTCGATTCCAACGTAAGATATCGCATACAGACCGACACCCTTGAAGATCGAGTAATCGCGTGGAGTATCCCAAGCTTTGGGCAACCATTTCTTTAACGCAATCCAGTAGTTCTTAATGACGTTATACTGGGCGTCCGCGTCAGGAAACTGGGCGAGCTTTGCCGAACGTGACAACATGTCCCTCACCGCGCTTGTCAAATTTGCTATCGTCAGGCCCGCTAGAGTAGAACGGTTCTGCACTTTGCCCCCCTCGTGGACCATCCCACGCAAAGGACTCGACTTGTCTTTCGTTAGTTTTTGAACAATGTACAACGCTGGGTTCTGAACCTTCAAAAGTTTATCGCCAAGCAGACGCGCAGTGATATTTTGAAGGTGACTAGTATTCATGCCCATTTGGTTGTCATTAATATCGCGGAACAATTCAAGTTCCTTTTCTCGATCTTCTATCGTCAGCAAACAAAAAGAAACGGGCCGACTGATCGGATCCATATCTTTCTCGTGACCGTCGGCGAACCACAAGCGATGATTCCCATCAAGTCGCGACACTATGATCTCTTCTACGTTGGTAGGGTCTTTAACAAACTCTAATATGCCAAACTGAATGCCCCGTTTGTCATTAAGAGGCGCGAAATTAACGTAAGTCCTGTCACGGACATTCAGTATCATCTCCGGATAGAACGCCGTTCGCGTTTGGAGCACATACTGGTATGCCTTGCGCGCATGTTGAATACTAAGGTTCCGCTGAGTTCCAGATCGATTCAAATCTTGATCGAAAATGTCCGCCTGCGATATCTTTGCCAGTACGGAGAGCGGAGCAAATCCTCGATAGGCCTGATACCCAAGGCAGGTTCCAACCAAAACCGGAAATCGCGACTGTCTCTTCCTTGACTTCCTTCTCTTGGCCATTATCTATCCTTCATGCGAATAGTGAGCTTCGCAGGTGTTTTTTCCAGTCCTCTTTTGTGTGCTCCGTCAAGTAGAGCACGTACGCCGTAAGGATTGTACGTGCTGCCAGCCGAAGCTTAGCGATGTTTGGCTCTATTTTCCTATGCTGCTTAATGAAGTCGGCCCCGTGGACAACCTTAGACCGAAGATCGTACAGGTCTAAAAGCAGATTGCTAATTTCCTCCGCGTCTTTGGCTCCTGTGACTTTCGCCAGACACGTAGAAAACCGAAAAGAGATTTCAGTCGGAACTTCGATCAGAGACTCCAGGCAGATGCATAAATCAACCAATGCGTCGTGTGAGTCATTCGTTCGCGAATACCGAACAAATCTGTCTGCCGTGATGTGTAGCTTGTCATTTGCCTTGCGTCTAGCAGCAAAAAAATGACGCATCCAAGTACTTGCGGCAGCCTTTACGACCTTCTTCGGGAACATTGCCGGCACAGCAGTTTCACGAGATGGACGCCGCAGGGCCTCAGTGCATTTTGAATCGTTGAGTGCCGCCACCACTGTAACCGGCTGAAATCCCGACACGGTCAAAACTGCTAAGGCAAACTCAATCAAGACACCAAAATCCTTCATCGTAGCGCCGAGGGTTTGATTCTGAGGCACGACAACGGCGGTAGTGGCGACGGTCAGTTCTGTTTTATCGTCTTTCTTGAGAAAGTAATCCTCAATAGCCAGTCTCTCCCGGTCAGTGAGGGTGCGGATTGAAAAATCTGCATCGGTTCCGTGCAGCCCTGCTGGCAACGGGGTGCCGGTCAATGCGAAGAATTCCGCCATGCCCCCTCCCTAATCAGCACTTAAACCTATGCGAACCTTATTGCAAACCAACAAGCGGGGAGGCGATTCATCGCCTCCCCGTTTGCTTGTCCATTTGTCTGGAAACCGCTGGAAACAGCCAGTCCGCCGGGAAATTAGCTCGGTTGCCCGCCGCCCGCCGCTTCCTTCTGCTGTTTTTCGCGCTGTTCGCGCAACACAGCCTTGCGGGAGAGACGGATCTTGTTGCCTTCGATCGCGAGAACCTTCACGAGCACCTGGTCGTCCAGTTTCAGTTCGTCACGAACGTCGCGGATGCGTTGTTCGGCGATTTCGCTGATGTGCAGCAGGCCGTCGGTGCCGGGGAATATTTCGACGAACGCGCCGAAATCCGCCAGCCGCACGACTTTGCCGAGATACGTCTTGCCGATTTCGGCGGAAGCCGTGACATCGCGAATCATCTGGAGAGCGGAGTCGCGGCCGTGCCGTTGTTGGCGAACACGTGCACCTTGCCGTCGTCCATGACGTCGATCTTGACGCCGGTCGCTTCGATGATCGAGCGGATTTTCTTTCCGCCCGGCCCGATCAGGTCGCGTATCTTGTCGGTTGGAATCTGCAAGCAGATAGAGCCGCGGAGCGTAAATCGACATTTCCGCGCGCCGTTGAAATCGTCTGGTCCATGATATCCAGAATGTGCAGCCTCGCGTGCCGGGCCTGTTCCAGCGCCTCGCCGCATCAGTGAAACGCTGACGCCGCCGACCTTGATGTCCATCTGCAGCGCGGTGATTCCGGTGCGCGTTCCGGCAACTTTAAAGTCCATGTCGCCGTAGTGATCTTCCGCTCCGGCAATGTCGGTCAGGATGGCTGCTTTCTCGCCTTCCACGACCAGACCCATGGCAATGCCCGCGCATGCCGCACGAATGGGCACGCCAGCATCCATCAGCGAGAGCGAACCGCCGCATACCGTGGCCATCGAGGATGACCCGTTCGATTCCATGATGTCGGAAACCAGACGCATGGCGTACGGGAAGTCGGTCTCGGGTGGGAGCAGATTGATCAGCGCGCGCTCGGCAAGAGCGCCGTGTCCGATTTCCCGGCGGCCGGGTCCGCGCAGGAATTTCACTTCGCCGACGGAAAACGGCGGGAAGTTGTAGTGCAGCATGAAGCGCTTGAAGGCTTCGTCCTCGAAGAGCAGGTCGAGGCGCTGCTTGTCTTCCTTGGTGCCGAGGGTGGTGGTCGCCAGGGCCTGCGTCTCGCCGCGCGTAAACAGCGCCGAGCCGTGCGCCCGCGGCAACACGCCCACTTCGCAGGTAATGTCGCGGACTTCGTCGAAGGCGCGCGCATCCGGGCGGCGGTTGTGCACGAGAATGTCCTCGCGGAAGTACTGCTCGCGCAGCCGCTCGAACGCGCGCATGGCCAGCGCGCGCTTCTCGTCATCCTCTTCCGGGATCGACTCCTTTACCGCTTTCTTGACCTCGTCAATCAGGTGATAGCTTTCCTTCTTCGGGTATTTCTTGGTGTCCAGCGCGTCGTGCAGCTGCGCTCCGAATTTCTGCTCGATTTCCTTGGCCAGAGCCTCGTCAAACGGCAGCGCGGGAACCGTAACCTTGTTGGGCTTGACCTTGTCGTGCAGTTCGCGAATCGCCTTGATGATGTGCTTGATCTGTTCGTGCGCGAATTCCAGGGCGTCGGCGACCGCGTCTTCGCTGACTTCAATCGATCCGGCTTCGATCATCACGATGGCCTGCTCGCTGGCGACCACGATGATGTTCATCAGGCTGGTCTTCTGCTGGGCCACAGTCGGGTTGGCAACCAGCTTGCCATCCACCAGGCCCACGCGCACCGCCGCCACAGGAGTCGTGAAAGGCAGGTCGGAAATAAACGCCGCCGCGGAAGCTCCCGTGATTCCGATCATGTCCGGATCGTTTTCGCTGTCCGCCGAAAGCACCATGGCGACGATTTGCGTTTCGTTGCGCCAGGCTTCCGGGAACAGCGGGCGCAGCGGGCGATCAATCATGCGCGAAGTCAGAATTTCGCGCTCCGAGGGGCGCCCTTCGCGCTTGAAAAAGCCGCCGGGAATTTTTCCGGCCGAATACGTGTATTCGCGATAGTCCACGGTGAGCGGGAGAAAATCGCGGTCATTCGCTTTGGTGTCCATGCACGCCGTAACGAGCACGACGGTGTCGCCATAGCGCGCCAAAACGGCGCCGTTGGCCTGTTTTGCAATTTTTCCGGTCTCCAGCGTCAGCGTACGTCCGCCGACTTCGACCGTAACCTGATAGGGAGCGGGTGCTGCTTGCGACATATTCTGAAGTCCTTTCGATTTTCCGCCGCGCCCCGAACCATCGGGCAACGCGCGTGCGGGAAACCATTCGAGTGCGGGAACTATATTTCCCGTTTTGTCTGGAAGAGAAAAACGAAGAATCAATGCGAGAGGAACTGCCGGAAGATGCCTACAAAAAAAGCGGCCGGGCGCTCTCGCCCCAAGGCCGCAAAAAGCTTGCAGGAGTCCCCAAAAGCTCGGAGATGTTGTTGGCGCCAGATTGCCCCGCTGAGGCAGGGCCGTTACTTGCGCAAACTGAGTCGTGCGACAATCTCGCGATACCGATCTGGTTCACGACGGTTCAGGTAATCCAAAAGCCGGCGCCGCTTGTTGACCATCATGATCAACCCGCGTCGCGAAGCATGGTCCTTCAGGTGCGACTTCAGATGCGTCGTCAGATAGTTGATGCGCTCGCTCAACAGTGCAATCTGCACTTCCGGCGAGCCTGTATCCTTCACGTGCGCTCGATACTGCTCGATCAACATTGACTTAGCTTCTCTCAAGTCGTCCTCTCCGCCGAACCTACTATCAATTTACTCTCGTTTCGTCTTCTCTTCGACTGTAGGAGGTTATCACACGGCCGCTGCAACTTGCAAAATGTTTCTGCTGTGAAAAGCAGTTCGAATCCGGACGCCGGGCCGCACGCCATTTGCAACGGAGCGCACGGAGAACACCGAACGAGAGAAGGCCATGCGGTCAAATCGAACGGCCACCGCGAAACGCGCTCCTTACTTGGAGCGGATCAGGGACAAAAACTCCTCGCGCGTCTGCATGTTCTCGCGGAATGCGCCCAGCATGGCGCTGGTCACCGTCTGCGAATTCTGTTTTTCCACGCCGCGCATCACCATGCACAGATGCCGCGCCTCCATCACCACGCCCACGCCCAACGGAGCTATCTTCTGCTGTATGGCATTGGCGATCTGGCTGGTCAGCCGCTCCTGAATCTGCAGGCGCCGCGCGAACATGTTCACCAGTCGCGGCAGCTTGGACAACCCCACCACTTTCTTGTCCGGGATATACGCCACATGGCATTTCCCGAAAAACGGCAGCATGTGATGCTCGCACAAGCTGTACACCTCGATGTTCTTGACCAGCACCATCTCGTCGTAGGTCACGCTGAACATCGCTCCGTTCAGGACTTTTTCGGGGTCCTGCTGGTAGCCGTTGGTCAGATAGCGCAGGGCCTTCTCAAACCGCTCGGGGGTGCGGCGCAAGCCGTCCCTCTCCGGATCTTCGCCGATCATCACCAGCATCCGCCTCACCAGATCGGCTATCGTTTCCGTTTTTTCAACGCCGGCGGCGTCGCTCAGCGCGAGTTCCTCGGTGTGCTTGGACTTTTCGCTCATTGGCAGCTCCCAGCGGGCTCCCCCGTGTATTCAAAACTGTTCAGGCCAGTCTCTTCCACGCGCACGCGCTCCAGTTTGGCGCGAGGAAATTCGCGCAGGCGGTTAAAAATCTCGATACAGAGATTTTCCGTCGTCGGCACGCGCCCGCGAAACGCGGCCACGTCTTCATTCAAATATTTGTAATCGAACGGCTCGATCACCTCGCGGCCGACAAAAGCGTCCAGGTCGGCGAGATTCGCGATCATTCCCGTGGCCGCATCCACGGGCCCCGAGACGGCCACTTCGACAATGTAGTTGTGCCCGTGCCCGTACGGGTTGTTGCACTTGCCGTAGATGCGCTTGTTTTCTTCCTCGCCGAGCTGCTCGCTGTGCAGGCGATGCGACGCCGCAAAACGGTAACGCCGCGTCAGATGCAGGTTCATCGCGAAGCCTCCGCTCCATTGCCTGCGGCAGGGCCTTCGCCATAACAATCCACGAACAAGTCCGGTGTTTCGTACAACCGCACGCGGTGCAACTGTCCGCGCGTAATTTTCGGCTTCAGTAGGGTCCAGATCACCGCCGCGATGTTCTCGCACGTCGGAATTTTTCCGGAAAGCTCGGGCACCTCGTAGTTCAGGAAGCGATGATCCATCCGGTCGGTCACTTCCCGCTGGAGAATTTCCTTCAGTTCCTTCAGGTCCAGCACCATGCCGGTCGCCGGGTCGGGATCTCCTGCCACCGTCACTTCGAGGACGTAATTATGCCCGTGGCCATGCGGGTTGTTGCACTTCCCGAAGACGCGCCGGTTCTCCTCGGCCGAAAATGCCGGGTTGTGATACAGGTGCGACGCCGAAAACTCGATTTTGCGTGTCAGATAGACCATACGGTGTTTGCGCTTGTGTAGCGCCCGCCTTCAGGCGGGCTTGCGGACGTTTCTCCTGGCGAACCGGCACCCCATACGCAGCAGAAAACACGTGAAACTGCGATGGCCCGCCAAAACTCGACTCGTTGGAACGTTTTTCACGAATCAAGATTCACGAATCACGGTTTACAGGGTATTCCCGCCCCTTCCACGCCACGCGGCCTCTCGCATAGTGCCATTCCGAGGCCAGCAGCGCCGCCGCATACAGCCCAACCGCTGGTAGATAGTATACGGCAAGCGCCCCCGGAAAACGATTTCGCCGCAACGTCGCGGCATACGCCGCGTGCCGCCCTGCCAGCAGGGCTACTCCAAGTACACCCAAAATTAGATGCAGCGGCGTAAGCAAAAGCAACAGCATGGGTATCCACGGCACCACGCTGCGCAGCTCGCGCCCCGTTTCCTTCGAACTGCCCCCCATCAGGAGATACAGATTCTTTGTCCAGCCCTGCCACATTGCCCCGAACGTCCGGTACATCCGCACGCGCATGATTCCGCTCCCGGAAGCAAAATGCAGGCGAATTCCCTGCTGTTTTGCCAGCCGCGCCAGCGCCACGTCTTCCAGCACCTCTCCCGCGACGCCCGCATGCCCCCCGATCCTCGCGTAGTCTTCGCGCCGGATCAGCAAATACTGCCCATTTGCCGCCGCGGCAGGAGAATCGGGATCGTTCACCGCAGCATAGGAAAATTTCTGTCCCAGCCGCGTGTACACAAATGGAATGAGGGCCTTTTCCCACCAGGTGCGCATTTCCTGCTCGGGCGAATACGATACGAGCCCTGCGCCGGATGCCGCCGCTTCGGCCAACGCACGCGCCGTGGAACCGGGCAGGTGGACACCGTCCGCGTCGGTGAATAGAAGCCAGTCCCCGGTCGCCCGTTCAGCGCCCAGAGAAACCGCGTAGTTCTTCCCCACCCATCCGCCGGGCAGTTCCCCGGCATGCAATATTTGCAGTTGCGGGTACCGCTCGGAAAGTTTCTCCAGGCGCGCGACCGTGCCGTCGGTCGATTGATCGTTAATGACGAAAATCTGCGTGATTTCCGGCTGCGCAGCCAATGATTCGACGGCAGCGGCAATCGTCGCTTCCTCATTGCGCGCCGGCACGATCGCGGAAACAGTCATGGATTTGGTAGGACAGGCTTTTCAACCTGAATGCCATGAAGGGCAGCCTGTCTGGGGTTTCTAATCAGCAATCAGAATTCAGACGGGTTTCCGCCTGTCCGTTTTTTTAACAAGCACTCAGAAATCAGACAGGCGGAAGCCTGTCCTGCGCGCAAATCGATTCGCACGGAACCCCGCTAAAAAGGTATTATATAGGGGCGAGAGCGAAAAACCCGGAGCGAAAAATTGAAACATAAGATACTCGGCCCGATCGGCTTGCTGCTGGCAGCGGGAATCCTGGCGGCATTCGCTTTTCCCAGCTATCGCCAGGGCGAACCGAGCCTTGCAGGCCGCACAGCCAAGGATTTTCAGATGCAGATCCCGGGCGCGACTCACCTGACCGACCTGCGCGGTAAAGTCGTGGTCCTGAATTTCTGGGCCTCGTGGTGTCCTCCATGCCTGGAAGAGACCCAATCGCTCAATACGCTGCAGCAGGCGATTTCCGCGAAAGGCGGCGTCGTTCTGGGCATCAGCGTCGACGAAGACAAGTCCTCGTACCAAAAGTTCCTCGTGGATAACCACGTCGTTTTCCCCACGTACGATGACGTCACGAAGAAAACTGCCACCGACTATGGCACGTCCATGTATCCCGAAACCTACCTGATCGACCGCGAAGGCAAGCTCGCGCGGAAGATCGTCGGCCCTCAGAATTGGCAGTCCCCCGAAATCATGCGCTCCATCGACATCCTGCTGAATCAGAATTGAGATTTCAGTAGGACAGGCTTCAGCCTGTCTGCTTTTGTGAAAGAAAATCAATACCTGACAGCCTGTCCTTGGCTTTACTCCGGATAAAAGTTCCGGCCACACACCCTGGCATTGCTTGCCTCGAAAAATCACCCAGTTTCGCTTTGCCCGCTCGGACAAATGACCGTATAATCCGCCTATCGGTGCTCTTGCCGAGAAGGAGGTGATCCCTGAGGTACACGAATTATTAGATGTAGACTAGAGGGGCGCTTGTGAGTCTACCGAGCGCCTCTCTTTTTTTTGCCGTGCCCTTGTCCACCGCGGACAGAGGAGCGGTTTTTGACCGGGAAAATTCAAATCATGCGGAAAGACTGACTTTGCGCAACCGCAGCGCATTTGTGATCACCGACACCGAACTGAAACTCATCGCCGCAGCAGCGATCATGGGACTGAGCAGCAGGCCGAAGAACGGATACAAGATTCCCGCTGCGATGGGCACGCCCACCGAATTGTAAACAAACGCGAAAAACAGGTTCTGCTTGATGTTGCTCATCGTGGCGCGGCTGAGCGCTCGCGCGCGAACGATGCCGCGCAAATCGCCCTTTACCAGCGTTACTCCCGCGCTTTCCATGGCCACATCCGTGCCGGTGCCCATGGCGATGCCGACCTGCGCCTGCGCCAGCGCCGGCGCGTCGTTGATTCCGTCGCCTGCCATCGCCACGAAGCGGCCTTCGGCCTGCAGACGCTTCACGACGCCGGCCTTGTCCTGCGGCAAAACCCCCGCAAACACTTCGTCGATGTGCAGTTTTCCGGCGACCTCATCGGCCGTCGTGCGGCTGTCGCCGGTCAGCATCACGATACGGATGCCCTCTGCATGTAGCTGGCGGATGGCTTCCCCGGAAGTCTGCTTGATGGGATCGGCGACGCCGACAAGTCCGGCGATTTTATTTTCAGCCACGACGAACATGACCGTCTGCCCGTCGGCCCGCAGTGTTTCCGCCTTCGCAGCGAGAACTCCCGCATCCACATGAAGCTCTTCGAGCAGCTTCGCGTTTCCCAGCGCGACGGAATGATCATCCACGCGCCCGCGAACGCCACGGCCCGTCAAGGATTCGAACGCCTCGGTCGCGCCGAGCGCGACGCCTCGTTCTTCCGCACCTTTCACGATCGCTCCGGCCAGCGGATGCTCGCTGCCACGTTCCAGGGTTGCTGCAAGACGCAGCAGCGTGGCCGCGTCAAATCCCCCACCTCCCGCAGTCTGGACGGGCTCGACGGAAACCAGTTTCGGCTTGCCCTCGGTGAGTGTGCCGGTCTTATCCACGACGAGCGTATCCACCTTGCGCATCAGCTCGATGGCTTCAGCGTTCTTGAACAGTACACCGAGCGACGCGCCCCGGCCCATCGCCACCATGATGGACATCGGCGTGGCCAGCCCCAGCGCGCAAGGGCACGCGATAATCAGCACGGCAACCGCGTTGATCATGGCGTGCGCCAGGCGCGGATCCGGCCCCCACAGCGCCCAAATTGCGAACGTCACCACCGCGGCGGCGACGACGATGGGCACGAAGTACCCGGCCACGACGTCCGCCAGCTTCTGAATCGGCGCGCGGCTGCGCTGTGCCTCGCTGACCATTTGCACAATCCGCGCCAGCAGCGTTTCCGAGCCAACACGTTCCGCGCGCATCACCAGCGAGCCCGTGCCGTTCACCGTTGCGCCCATGACGCGCGCATCCTTCGCTTTCTCGACAGGAATGGGCTCGCCGCTGATCATGGACTCGTCCACGTTGCTCGAGCCTTCCAGAACGACGCCGTCCACAGGAATTTTTTCTCCGGGCCGCACGCGTAAACGATCCCCGTGCTTTACCTGATCAAGCGGCACGTCCACTTCGGAACCGTCCTCCTGAATGCGTCTCGCGGTCTTCGGCGCAAGTCCCAGCAGGGCTTTGATCGCCGCGCCGGTCCTGCTTCGGGCGCGCAATTCCATCACCTGGCCGAGCAGCACCAGCGTCGTGATCGCCGCGGCCGCTTCGAAGTACACATCCACTTCGCCAAGCAGCCCGCGAAACGATGCCGGAAAAATTCCCGGAGCGAGCAGACCCACGACACTGTAGCCATACGCCACGCCCACGCCCAATCCGATCAGCGTGAACATGTTCAGGTTCCGCGTAACCAGCGATCGCCATCCGCGCACGAAAAATGGCCAACCGCACCACAAAACCACCGGCGTCGCCAAAATGAATTCGGCCCATTGCCACGCTCTCGGCGCCACCATGCGCATGAGGGACGAAAGACCCGGCACAAAATCCGTCATGGCGATCAACAGCACGGGAATCGTGAGCGCGACCGACACCCAGAATCGCCTGGTCATATCCGCGAGTTCCGGATTTTTCTCCGCTTCGACTGTGACGGTCCTGGACTCAAGCGCCATTCCGCAGATGGGGCAATCCCCCGGCGCGTCCCGGACAATTTCCGGGTGCATGGGGCAGGTGTATTCCGTTTTCGTCGCTGCCACCGCCGCGACCACCGGTTCCAGCGCCATCCCGCACTTAAAACAGTCCCCTGGCCCCTGCTGGCGGACCTCGGGATCCATCGGGCACGTGTATTCATTCGAGGGTGCTTTTGCAGCAGCTTTTGGAGAGGCTGGAGCAGCGACCTCTGCCACAGGCGCGTGCACAGATGGAGCGGCGGGAGTAATTTGCACGGGATGCGACGAGGCGGGCGCGATTCCCACCAGCGTCCTGGACGCCAGGTATTTTCCTGGATCAGCAATGAATTTTTCCTTGCACCCCGCGCAGCAGAAGTAATACGTCTTCCCCGCATGCTCGTGCGCGGCCTTCGCCCGCGCAGGATCCACCGTCATTCCGCACACGGGATCTTTTGCGACCGGGCCGCCGGGCGCGTTCTGGGTATTCATCGGGTTGTCCATGAAAACCTCATCTCGAATGTCTGTCCATCAGGTTCAACAGTTCTTCGTACATAGCCTCTGCGCGGCCCGGGACGGTGTCGCGAATGGCTTGGGAGGCGCAGTGCCGCAGATGATTGCGCATCAGCGCACGGCCCACCGAACGCAGCGCCTCCTGAACCGAAGAAATCTGCACCAGAATATCGGCGCAGTAGCGGTCTTGTTCGACCATGCGCTGCAGCCCGCGTACCTGCCCTTCGATCCGGCGCAGGCGCTTCCGATTGGATGATTTGATTTCGGAATCGACGCCCAGCGCCTTGCGTTTCCCTGTGCGCGCCCCGCACCCGCATGTGGCAGGCCTGCGGGGGACTGCTTTCTTCTTTTGCCCCACGGCGTCCTCCGTATCCCTGTTCCCTTCGTACTTTATACAATACCCCCTCCCCCTATGTAAACCGGTACGGGGATGCTCCCTGCTGCTATAATGCATCCATGACGCTGATGGAAATTACGTACCAGTTGCAGTCGCCATTGCAGCACGAACAACTCCGCGCGCTGGGCAATTTCGCCAACACCTACGGACTGCGGCGCTTCCGGGTGGACGAGAAGGCCAACCACCTGTCGTTCGAATACGATGCATCGCGGCTAAAAGAGACCGAAGTCGAGCACGTGCTCCGGCAGGCAGGGATTGCCATACTGGGGCGCGTGGAACCCATGGGAACCGTGTCGCAGATTTAGAGGAATGTAGACGGCACGATTGCGCGGGACATTTTTTCGTTCAGGGCATTGGCGCGAAACGTCCCTGCAGGGAATAGGGAAAGCCAAGCGGTCAGGCTTACTGAAGTGAAAAAGAATGGGGCCCCCGCTTGGGAACGAGAGCCCCGAAAGACGCATTCCGTTTCCCGATCTTCTTTTTCTCGACCGGGGCGTGGGGTCATCCATCCTAGCTTCCCTCTCAGAGGCAGGTGGGAACGACCGGCACAGGTCCTGGAGCAAGCCCCTTCCCCCTCACTCAAAGACTTGTGAAAGCCGTCTATCGGAATGCGTCCACGATTGACTATCAATGCACGCCGGCGACCAATCCCTTCGCGAATTCTTCTTGCGGTAATTCCTTATTTTTGTTTATTTTTCAAAACGCCCCGTCAGATATGGCATCGTTCGCCATCTCCTTGCGTTCTTTTTCGGGAGGAAGCACTCCCGCCTCGGGAATGCAGGAGTTTTCTTCCCTGCCTAATTCCCGTTGCGGAACAGTTGCAGTACATTTGTCCAGTTCGAAATGAATCCTCCACCTGTTTGACGGCACATCGACTTAATGGCGCCAACCTTGATTCCTTGAATTGCAATTCGACCAGGGAATCCGGCATACGCCAATGCCTTTATATCGCCATTGAAGCTGCAAGACCTTTAGAAATGCTCCCTGATTACAGCCTGCAACAGGTCCCATATTTCCACTCCCCTCCAATCGCTTGCTGACACTGTGATTTTAGAGGTGAAGATAATCATTTGTGGTACTACACGTGCCCGTAATTGTGGCGAGGGATCAATCATGAAGCGGAAGCGCCTGGGGGAGGTCCTAGAAGACCGTGGAGATATTTCCTCGGCCAACCTCCAGAAATTAGTCGACGAGCAACAGGGCAAGGTGATCCGCCTTGGTGAACTGATCCATGAGCGCGGCTTGGTCGACAAGGCAGCTTTGATTGGCGCCCTGGAAGAAGTGGCCCGAGTCTCCTATTTCGACTGCCAGGACATTCAATGCGATAAATCGGTCCTGGACTCCATTCCCAAGGCCATGGCAGTGCAAATGGTGGTACTCCCGGTCCGCATGGAGCGGTCACGGCTCGTGGTCGTGATGGCAGAGCCTCAAAACATCGCAATGATCGACGAACTCCGGTTTGCCACGGGCATGAACATTTCTCCTCGACTCGCGTTTCGCTCCGAAATTCTGGAAGCCATCGCGCGAAACTATGGCCAAGTCGACATTACGGATTTAACTGACCCCATCGACTCTTCCGCCCAGACGGTGATCTCGGAAAAGGTCGAGGAGATGGAATTTACCTCCACCAGTTCCCGGCAGGCCAATCGGGAAGCGATCGAAGAGGTGCAAGCCGAAATCTATCGCAAGAAGACACCGGCAGTGCGTCTGGTTTCGGAAATCATCCGGAAAGCAATGGAAAAGCAAGCCAGCGACATCCACATCGAACCGCAATCCGCGGCGACCGTGGTTCGAATCCGCGTGGATGGAGTGTTACGCGAGTTGGAAGAGGTTCCCCGGGCCATCCAGAACTCGCTGATTTCGCGCATTAAGATTCTTTCGGACATGGACATCGGAGAACGGCGCGCCCCGCAGGACGGGCGGTTCATGGTAACCGTGGGCACGCGCAAAGTGGACATGCGTGTATCCTCGCTGCCAACGCAATACGGCGAAAAAATAGTGATGCGGCTTCTGGAGACCTCGGCGCCGTTGCTCACTTTTTCCGATTTGGGGTTTCCTGCCGAGATTGCCCGCCGACTAAGCCAGTTGCTTGCGTTGCCGCAGGGAATGCTGCTGGTAACCGGGCCCACTGGCTCGGGCAAGAGCACCACGCTCTACTCGGCTCTGAACCTGCTGCGCAAACCGGCGGTGAACATCGTTACCGTCGAAGATCCGGTCGAATACGCTTTGCCGGGTGTCAACCAAGTCCATGTAAACACGAAAGCCGGACTCACCTTCGCCAGTTGCCTGCGTTCGATCCTGCGGCAAGACCCCAATGTCATCATGGTGGGAGAGATCCGCGATCTTGAGACGGCCGAGATCGCGATGAAGGCGGCGCAGACCGGCCATCTGGTCCTTTCCACGCTGCACACCAATGACAGCATTTCAGCTGTTGTTCGTTTGCTCGATCTGGGAATCCCCGAATACCTGATTGCATCCTCTATGACGGGCATACTGGCGCAGCGGTTGCTGCGCAAGCTGTGCTCCTGCCACACTTATAAGAAGGTTACGCCCGAATATATGGACCGCCTCGCGGCGGTGGGTTGGACGGAAGCACCGGATCGTGTCGCCTGCCCCGCAGGGTGTCCGCTATGCGATCAAACCGGATATAAGGGGCGCATGGGCATCTATGAGTTACTCGTCATCGATGAATCGATTCGTTCCGTTCTGCGTGGAGCCTTCAAACCGGACCTCATCCGAAACGCGGCGCGAGCCAGTGGAATGCGGCGCATGCAGGAGGACGCGCTGGAAAAGCTGCACATGGGCGTTACAACACTGGACGAAATTTTACGCGTCGTTCCATTTGAACTTACCGCGTCCACCGAGTGCTCCCGGTGCAGAAGCGAACTGCTCCCCGCCTATCTGTACTGCCCGTTTTGCGGAGTTCCGCGGGAAATCGCAAGCGTAAACTCTCCCTCAAAATCATCTTTGGATTCCCCGGATAGGATTCTTTCCTCATGAAACGACAAAGTGTAGAAACGGGATTCACGCGTGTGCGCCGCGAGCCGAGATTGCAGCAATTGAGCGAACTCCACATGGGTTACGAAGGTGGGGAGCACGAAATTCCGATTCGCGCTCCCGACATCAGCCTGCATGGAATGTTCTTGAATACTTCGACACATTTTCCCGAGGGAGCCGTGGTAAAGCTTCGATTTCGCTTGACGCGGTCGAACGTCGAAGTCCAGACTCGTGCTGAAGTGCGCTATTGCCTTCCTGGTATCGGGATTGGGGTGGAGTTTGTCGGAATCGGAGCGAAAGCCCTGCATGACATCGAGCAGGAAATCAGGATCTCTTCCCGGTCTGTCTCCCAAGAAGCGTAGCTGCATTGCCGCGCATGCGTGCATCCGGCAAATCGGCATTTTCTACCGGTATTGAGCGCCGCCCAGGAGCTATTTATGGATTCGCCCGTCACGACTCCCACTCAGCCCGCTGCACCCCCTGCAGACGCATCCCCCGCGTCTCCGCCTGTCGCCAAGGTGTCTACGCCTTCGATTGTCGCCACGATGCTTCAGGTATCCAAACAGGTCAGCGACCTGATTTTCTCGCCGGGCCGTGCTCCCCAGGTCGAACTCAACGGCCAGTTGAAAGAAGTGAACATCGCAGGAGTGGGAAAATTGAATCCCGAGGCCACCCGGCGAATCGCTTTCGATCTGATCGGAAAGAGTGACGTTGTAACCGAAAAGCTGGAAGAAGAGGGGTCGGCGGATCTTTCCTACAGCCTGCCCGGACTTGCCAGGTTTCGCGTGAATATTTTTCGCCAGCGAAGCACCTATGCGATCGTCATGAGAGTGATTCCCCAGATCATCCCCGATTTCGCCACTCTCAACCTGCCGCCACAGCTCGGCGAAATCGCGGAATTGCGCAACGGAATCGTGCTGGTGACCGGCCCTACGGGATCGGGAAAGTCCTCCACGCTCGCCGCGATCATAAATAAAATTAACGAGGATAAGGCGTACCACATTCTCACCATCGAAGACCCCATCGAATTTCTTCATCTGCACAAGAAATCGACGATTCATCAACGCGAACTGCACTGCGATACGCCAAGTTTCGCGCTGGCGCTGCGCGCGGCTCTGCGCCAGGCGCCCAAAGTGATCCTGGTCGGTGAAATGCGCGACAAAGAGACCATCGAAATCGCTCTGGAAGCCGCCGAAACCGGCCACCTCGTTTTCTCCACCCTGCACACCATCGACGCCTCCAAGACCGTCGAGCGCATCGTCGGCGTGTTTCCCCTCTCTGACCAGCACGCCATACGCAACCGGATTTCCAAGGCCTTTCGCTACATCATTTCGCAACGACTGCTCCCCCGAAAAGACGGGACCGGCCGCGTCGCCGCCATCGAAATCCTGAAGTCCACGATGCGCACCCGCGAATACGTGGAAAAGGGAGAAGGCGAAGGCAAGACCCTGCTGGACGCCATGCGCGACGGAACCACCGAAGGGATGCAGTACTTCGACGGCGAACTGGAGCGTATGATCCGTGCCGGAATTGTCGACTTAGACGTCGGGCTCGGCTACGCCTCAAACGCAGGAAACCTGCGTCTGGAACTTTCCGATCTGGCCGAAGAGTCCGCGTCCGGTTCCTGAGGGTGAGCGCCGTCTCACCCTTTACGCATTCAGAAAACATCGCACAGAGGCAGTCACGCAACCTGTAGAACTAAGCCTGTAGAACCACGTAAGTCCTTATAAATCAACGCGCACGTTAGTCCTAGTACTGCTATTACTCCGATACCACAAAATTCCAACCATCGCACTATCGAAGCAGCAAGGGCTGGATTCCACAATGAGGCATGACATCGCGACCCAACAGACTCCGCCAGGCAATTCGCATCGCCATTCTGCTAGGAATTGCATCCGCCGCCGCCTTCGCCGATCAGCCTCTCACGCTGGTCACGGAACCGGCAACGCCGCTGTGCTATTGCAATTGCGAGCAGCAGACCGGGGCAATGCGATGCACGAAGATGTGCTCGTTGCCGAAATACCAGGACCGTTGGTGGGCCACCACGTGCCACGAAAGGAGGGTGTTGGGACTCGCTCCGGCTGTGCCACCTGCAAATTCCGGTTCGCACAGGACGAATCACATCGAGCAAGCCCGCCGCTAACCGCTGTCCGTTTGTTCGACCTTCCACCCAGGCCTGCAAATCCGCATACCGCCAAATTTGGTTGCAAAAGCCCGTATCGATTTTGTCGGCAGACTCAGGGAACCCGCCGTCTTGACGGACGGAGTTCGATATTCACCGCGAATCTGAGTTAGAATGCATGAGCCGCCGCGGATTCGGTCGTGCGAGAGCCAGGAATTTCCGCGTTGCGGCGGCGTACGCGCGCAAGACGATCCCAGCCCTGGAGGAAAGCACTTGTCGGAGAGCCCAACAGACGTTTCGACAACCAAAACCACCTTGCGTCATGACTGGACGCGTGACGAAATCCGCCGAATCTACCGCCAACCCTTGCCCGATCTGCTGTTCTCAGCGCAAAAGCTGCACCGTGAGTTCCACGACCCCACGCGCGTGCAATTCTGCCAGTTGCTTTCGGTCAAGACGGGAGGGTGCCCGGAGGATTGCACCTACTGCCCGCAGAGCGCGCACTATTCCACCGAGGTTTCGCGCGGCGGGTTGCTGCCGGTCACCGAGGTGGCTGAATATGCCGAGAAAGCCCGGGGCGAGGGCGCGACGAGGTTCTGCATGGGCGCGGCATGGCGGCAGGTGCAGGAGGGCGAGGATTTTGAAAATGTCCTCGAAATGGTCCGGCGCGTGGCCAAGCTGGGCATGGAAGTATGCTGCTCGCTGGGGATGCTCGACCAAACGCAGGCCGAACGCCTGGCGGACGCGGGCCTGACTGCCTACAATCACAATCTGGACACTTCCCCGGAGTTTTACGGGCAGATTATTACCACGCGGAACTATGACGACCGCCTGCGCACGCTTTCTTACGTGCGAAAAGCGGGCATCACGGTATGTTGCGGGGGCATCATCGGGCTGGGAGAATCCGAAAATGACCGCGTGGGACTGCTGCATCAGCTTTCCACACTGGATCCGCATCCCGAAAGCGTCCCGATTAACGCGCTGGTGCGCGTTGCGGGAACTCCGCTGGAACAACTTGAAGCGCTGGATCCGCTGGTATTTGTGCGCACCATTGCGACCGCGCGCATCCTTATGCCCGCTTCGATGGTGCGCCTGAGCGCCGGGCGGCGTTCCCTTTCGCGCGAAGCGGTGGCGCTGTGTTTTGTGGCCGGCGCGAATTCGCTTTTTATCGGCGAAAAACTGCTGACCACGCCGAATCCGGAACCTGAGGATGACGCCGCAATGCTCCATGCCCTCGGCCTGGAACCGTTGCCACTCCGATAGAAACACCTTTGCCAAGATGAAACAGCACACCGTAAACGAACGCATCATCCAGGAACGCTTCCGGACCGAACTCGCCGATCTGGAATCGCGCGCGCAACTGCGGCATCTGGAAGCCCCGCGCGGCATCGAACTCAATTCGAACGATTACCTCGGCCTGGCCACCGATCCACGGATGAAACAATCGATATTGGAGGCCGTAAATTCCTCAACGCGTGCCGCTTCTACCGGGTCCCGCCTGCTGTCCGGCCATGACGATGCCTGGACCGCGCTGGAAACGGATTTTGCGCGATGGGTTGGCGCCGAATCCGCTCTTTATTTCACATCCGGCTACGCCGCGAATCTCGGACTGCTCGGCGCGATCCTGCGTGCGGAGGACGTTGTTTTTTCCGACAGCGCCAATCATGCAAGCCTGATTGATGGAATGCGCCTTGCCAAATGCCGGCGCGTGATTCTCCCGCACCTCAATCTGAACGCCCTGGAAGAGCAGCTGCAGCGGCACCAGTCCGCCGCCGGCGCGCGCATAATCGTGGTGGAAAGTATTTTCAGCATGGAAGGCGATTGCGCTCCGCTGGCCGACCTGGCCGCGCTGGCAGCGCGCTACGGCGCGGAACTGATCGTTGACGAAGCGCACGCCGCCGGCGTACGCGGGCCGGCCGGCAGCGGCCTGGTTGCGGAGGCGGGCCTTACCGGGCGCGTGCTGGCAACCGTTCACACCTGCGGCAAAGCCCTTGCTGCCGCGGGCGCTTTTGTTTGCGGGTCGGAAAATCTGCGGCAATTCCTGATCAATCGCGCGCGCACTTTTATTTTCAGTACGGGGCTTCCGCCCTATTTCGCCGCGCAGGTTTCCGCCGGAATGCATCTGGCCGCGGCGGCGGACGCCGAACGCGGGCATCTTGCCGGAATCAGCGCGTACCTGAGAAATGAATTGCGCAGAAACGGCTTCGATGCGGGAGAAAGCGAATCCCAAATTGTTCCGGTCATTCTGGGAACAAACGAGACGGCTGTCGCGATTGCCGCATACCTGCAGGCAAGAGGCTTCGGAGTTCGCGCCATCCGTCCTCCCACGGTGCCGCCGGGCTCGGCGCGCCTGCGACTGTCTCTAACGGCCCAATGTTCGCAGGAAATGCTGGCCGATCTTGTTGCGGCCATGATTCAAGCGCGAAGCGAAATTTCATCTGAACGCTCGGTCCCCGCATCGCTATGAACGGTTTTTTCGTTACCGGAACCGACACGAACGTGGGGAAAACCGTCCTATCCGCGCTGCTGGTGGCGGCGCTGGACGCCGTGTACTGGAAACCCGTGCAGACCGGCATGACCGAGGGCACGGACCGAGAATCGGTCCGCTCGTGGACGGAAGTTCCGGAGGAACAACTCCCGCCGGAGCGCCATTGCTTCGATCCTCCCGTGTCGCCGCACCTTGCGGCGCGGCTGGCGGGAGTTCGAATCGATCTGGATTCGATCGTATTTCCGGAAGCGCCCGCCGGGCGTAAATGGATTGTCGAAGGCGCGGGCGGCGTGATGGTGCCGATCAACCAGAGCGAACTGATGCGCGATCTGATGCGGCATCTCGGGCTGCCCGTGGTGGTCGCCTCGCGCACGGCCCTGGGCACCATCAATCACACGCTGCTGACGGTTGCGGCGCTGCGGGATGCGCATCTGAACATTCAAGGGGTTGTCCTGATCGGCGAGGAAAATCCGGAAAACCGGCGCGCCATCGAGCATTACGGGAATATTCGCGTCATCGGCCACATCCCGATGCTGAAGCAGATTCATCGCGCCGCACTGCTCGATGTGTTTGACAAATCTTTCGATCGGCAGGCATTTCAATAACTTTTCAATAAAAAACCATGAGCGAAACCATCAGCGCCTCCAAACTCCATCTGTGGCACCCGTTCACGCAAGAGGGGTCGGACCCACCGCCGCTTCACATTCGCCGGGGCGAAGGCGTGTTCCTCGAAACCGAGGATGGCCGGCGCATTCTGGATGCGATTTCGTCGTGGTGGGTCAATCTGCATGGCCACTCGCATCCCGCCATCGCCGCAGCCATCGGCGAGCAGGCCGCGAGATTGGAACACGTGCTCTTCGCGGGTTTTTCGCACGAACCCGCCGAAGAACTGGCGGTACGTCTTGGAAAAATCGTTCCGGCTCCCCTTCGGCACATTTTTTTCTCGGATGATGGTTCCACGGCCGTGGAAGTCGCCCTCAAGCTGGCGGTGCAATACTGGAGCAATTGCGGGCGTCCCGAGAAACACCGCATCGTAGCTCTCGAACACGCCTACCATGGCGATACGGTTGGCGCGATGTCGGTGAGCGACGATTCCTCGTTCACTTCCGCGTTCGGCTCGATGCGTATGCCCGTCCTACGGACGCATTCCGCGTACTGCGCGCATTGCCCGGTGGGCCTGACGCGCGCGACCTGCCGGATCGAGTGCCTCAACAAGCTGGAGCAGACGCTTTCCGAGCACGGTCACGAAATCGCCGCAATGATTGTCGAACCACTGCTTCAGGGCGCTGGCGGAATGATCGTCCATCCCGAGGAATTTCTTTCCGGAGTCCGCCGCATCACCGCCGCTCATGACGTCCTGCTGATTGCGGATGAGGTTCTGACCGGTTTTGGCCGCACGGGGCGCATGTTTGCATGCCAGCGCGCCGGCGTGACGCCCGACATTATGTGCGTCGCCAAGGGACTCACCGGCGGATTTGTTCCGATGGCCGCCACGTTCACCACCGACCGCGTGCACGACGCCTTCGCCGGGGCCGACCGCTCGCGCGCCTTTTTCCACGGACATTCCTATACGGCGAACCCCATCGCCTGCGCCGCGGCGAATGCGACCATGCAGATTTTCGAAACCGAACCGGTCTTCGAACGCATTGCGGCCATCGAAAGCGTGCATGCCGCGCGGCTTCCTGCCTTCGCGGGGCATCCCTGCGTTGCGGATGTCCGCCACGTCGGAACGGTAGCAGCCATTGAACTCAAGGTCCCTGACGCGGGATATCTGTCATCGCTTCGGCCACGCCTGTACAAATTCTATCTTGGTCGCGGCGTCCTTCTGCGCCCCCTCGGCAACGTCGTCTATGTCCTGCCGCCGTACGTCATCACGGCCGAGCAACTTAATTTTGTGTACGACGCCATTCAAGATTCGCTTGCTCTGGTATCGCACTAAATTCCACGAAAACCAAGCGTCCTGGCTTACTCAACCGGTTCATCAATTGGCTTGCGCTCCGCCCACCAAGGTTGCCTTGCGAAATAAGGGCTTGCGACTCACGGCTTGCGGGCCGGGTCGCGGGACGCTATTCTTTGTGTTCTGTCGGTCCGAGAGTGGGAACTCCGGGAGCAGAAAAATGATCGGCGCTGCGCAGTGATGGTCGAGTGGGACCATGGGCCTGAAAATCCAAAAATACAGGCCGTCCTGATCGAGCCGCCGCAAATACCACCGAGGATATGTGATCAAGCTCTCTTTCATCGGAATGTCCGGCGCCGGGAAATCTCATTGGGCGCAGAAACTGGCCGCCGCCGGTTTTCGCATGATCAGCATTGACGATCGCATCGAGGAAAAGCTCGCGCCGGAACTTGCCGCCGGCGGATATCGCGGCATTGGCGGGGTCGCGGCGTGGATGGGATGGCCGGACCAACCGACCTATCGCGAGCGGGAGCGCAAATACCTGGAATGCGAAGTCGAATCGATGACCGAGGCATTGAATGAGATCGAAGCTTCGGTTGATGAAGGCATCGTTCTGGACACCACGGGCAGCGTCGTGTACACGGGCGATGAAGTCTGCGGCCGCCTGAAAAAGCTGACCACCGTAGTGTACCTTGCGGCAACTCCCGCGGAAGAGAAAACCTTGATCGCGCGATACCTGTCCGACCCGAAACCCGTGCTGTGGGGCGATCAATTCGCCCCGCGCCCGGGTGAATCCGCCAAGGATGCGGTAACGCGCTGCTATCCGCAACTCATTGCGCACCGCAAGAATCTCTACGAGCGCACCGCGCACCGCGTCATTCCGATGGAACGCCTGCGGAAGGCCAAGGCCGACGCACGGGGCTTCCTGGAACTTCTGGAAAGTCAGGCCCGGCCCGCGCGATGAAATACCGAAGCACTCTCCGCCGCAGTCCGGAAGTATCCTTGCGCGATGCCGTGCTTTGCGGCTCCGCGCCGGATGGCGGGCTGTACATGCCGGTGGACATTCCGCATTTGCCCTCCGGTTTTATGAAGCGCCTGCCTTCGCTCACCTTCCCGGAAATCGCGCAGGAAATCGGCGCGCTATTTACGGGCGGCGAAATTCCTCCGGCCATTCTGACGAAAATCGTGACGGAGGCGTTTAATTTTCCCGTGCCGCTGGTTGAAGTCGGAGACAGCCTCTTCATACTCGAACTGTTTCATGGGCCGACGCTCGCGTTCAAGGATTTTGGCGCGCGCTTCATGGCGCGGCTGATGGGGTATTTTGTCCAGGAATCGGGGCAGCCGCTTACGGTGATCGTGGCGACGTCGGGAGATACCGGGAGCGCGGTGGCGCAGGCGTTTCTCGGCGTTCCCGGCATCCGCGTCGTGATCCTCTATCCCACCGGACGGGTCAGTAGCGCGCAGGAGAAGCAGCTCACCACGATGGGACAGAACATCACCGCGCTGGAAGTGTCGGGCTCGTTTGACGACTGCCAGCGGCTGGCCAAGCAGGCGCTGGTGGACCCCGCTCTCGCCGGGAAGCTCACCCTCACCTCGGCGAATTCGATCAACATCGGCCGGCTGATTCCGCAGATTTTTTATTATTTTGCCGGGTTTTCGCAACTGCGGTTGCCGGAAACTCCCGTCGTATTTTCGGTGCCCAGCGGCAACTTCGGCAATCTGACCGGAGGGCTGTTTGCCAAGCGCATCGGGCTCCCCGCCGCGCAATTCATCGCCGCGACCAACGCCAACGACGTTTTTCCTGAATTCCTGCGCAGCGGCAATATGATTCCGCGCTCCTCGCGGCACACGCTGTCCAGCGCCATGGACGTCGGAAACCCGAGCAATTTCGCACGTATCGTCGATCTGTATGACAACAATTTGCAGGCTCTGCGCCACGACATCTGGGGCTGCAGTTTCAGCGACGAAGAAACACTGCGCGTCATGCACGACATCGAACAGCGCCACAAGTACGTGCTCGATCCTCACACCGCCATCGGCGTGCTCGGGTGGCAAAGCTACGCGAAACAAAATCACGCCGCGACGCGAGGAATCGTTCTGGCCACCGCGCATCCCGCGAAATTTGCCGACACGGTGGCGCGGGCCATCGGCGTTCAGCCCGAAATGCCCGAACGCCTGGCGGAGTTTCTGAATCGACCGAAGAAATCCATTCCCTTTCCCAATCGATTTTCCGAGCTTCAGGAATTTCTGCTGTCCATAAATTCCTGATACTCTTACCCGGACAGCCGGAGACGAAATGAAACTCTTCATCGGCATTCTGGGGATTGCGATCCTGCTCGGCACGCTGTGGGACGCCTTTGAAACCATCATTCTGCCCCGGCGCGTGACGCGATCGTTCCGTCTGGTTCGCCTGTATTACCGGTTCGCCTGGACCGCCTGGAGGGGCGCCGCCCGGCTCATCCGCTCGAAAAAGCGGCGCGAGGCGCACCTCAGCTATTTCGGACCGCTTTCGCTGCTGATGCTGTTTGCCACTTGGGCCGGACTGCTGATTTTGACGTTCGCGATGCTGCATTGGGCCGCCGGTTCGGCCGTTCATCAGCCGGGAGGTCCCGCTACATTCCGGATCGACCTCTACTTGAGCGGCACCACATTCTTCACCCTGGGATTGGGAGACATCATGCCGCTGGACACGATGGCGCGCGTGATTACGGTCGCCGAGGCGGGAATGGGTTTCGGGTTTCTGGCCATCGTGATTTCATACCTGCCGACCCTTTACGGATCATTTTCGCAACGTGAATTGAATATTTCGCTGCTCGACGCGCGCGCCGGGTCTCCTCCCACGGCTGCGGAACTTCTTCGCAGGCACGCCCAATTCACCGATTCCGATGTCCTCACGCAATATCTTCGGGATTGGGAAACCTGGTCGGCGCAACTGATGGAAAGCCACCTGTCGTATCCGGTGCTCTGCTATTTTCGTTCCCAGCATGACAATCAATCCTGGCTCGCGGCATTCACGGCGGTGCTGGACGTGAGCGCGTTGATTATCGCGTATGGCGAAGGCACTGCAAAATGGCAAGCGCAGCTCACGTTCGCGATTTCGCGGCACGCCGTCGTGGACCTGGCGGAAGTTCTGAGGGTCCGCCCGGCTCACCCTCGAGTGGACCGCCTTCCCCCGGCGGATATCGCGAAGGTTCGAGATCTTCTGGTCGAGTGCGGCGCTTCGCAGAAATGCGCCGATGCAGGCGATTTGAAGTTAAAAGAATTGCGGGAGATGTACGAACCCTATTTGAACGGCATGTCCTTGCGGCTTCTCATGCCGCTTCCTTCCTGGGGCGTGGGCTCGAAATTCGTTGAGAATTGGAAGCGCTCGACGTGGGGGAGGATCTCTTCGGACCCTGCAGGGTAAGGTCCTTCCGTAGGACAGGCTTTTCATCCTGAATGCAACGAAAGGTAGCCTGTCGCACCGATCCTATTTGCAAACCAAAACCAGACAGGCTAAAGCCTGTCCTACTGCCGCTGGCAGCAAGATTTCTATCGT
This sequence comes from Terriglobia bacterium, assembly GCA_963746945.1. Lineage (GTDB taxonomy): Bacteria > Acidobacteriota > Terriglobia > Acidiferrales > UBA7541 > Palsa-360. The sequence continues at coordinate 1,176,302 of CAVVDG010000003.1, forward strand.
GCGGCGACACTCCCCTGGAAATTCAACAAATGAGAAGTGGCAAGCGCTAGCCTAATTTTCCGGATCGGGTTCCGCAAACGATAATTCGGGATCGATGAGAGGGCCGGTCAGCGGTTCCATCAAAGGTTCCTCTTCGGAAGGACCGGCAAGCTTCTTCTGCGCGCGGCGCTCGGCCTTCATGCGCTGCTTTTCCTGCCTTTTCATTTCTTTCTGGCGCTTCTGGAACGTGGATTTTGACGTTGCCATGGAATCTCCTTGTATTGCGCGCGTAGGTAAATTGCGCGCGTAAGTGCGCTGCCGGGATTCGGAAACCTGCCCGGCAAACTACTCGGCGAGAACGCACGAACGAATGTAGGGTCTTACCAGCGTGGCTCGCGCGGTTGACGCGGACTGTCGCGATAATCTTCGGTCGAGAACCGGCCGCTCTTCGAGTTTCCGCCCCGGCCGCCACCGCCGCGGGGTCTGTCACGATCGCGGTCACGATCGAATCCACCGCCACCGCCGCCGCGAGGACCACTGCTGCCGCGGGGACCACCGCCGCCGGCGGTCTTGGGACGAGCTTCGTTCACCTTCAAATTGCGGCCGCCGACTTCTTTTCCGTCCAGACCTGCAATCGCCTGAGCGGCTTCAGCATCGTTGGGCATTTCGACGAAAGCGAAACCTCGAGCACGGCCTGTCTCCCGGTCCATGGCGATGTGCACACGCGAGACTTGTCCAAAAGGCTCAAACATCGCGCGCAGTTCCGACTCTGTCGTTTGAAAGCTCATATTCCCAACAAACAGGTTCTTCATGTTCTTCTCTCTTTCAATCTATGGGAATCTGCATCCCGCGCGCATCGTCAATGGCCGGATTCAGATCGCCTCGGAGCGATGTTGAGGACCGGATGAAGTAACGAGGAGCCGGCATATTCCAGCACCCGGAAAAACGCAGAAAGCACAGGCCCGTCTTCTGAAACACCTTCACTATAGCAGAGGTTCAGGGCGTTTCCCTATCGATTTCCCGGCCAGGGGGTGGGGACGGCTCGTACCCGGCGGCTTCTTCCAGGATGCGAGTCCCCGAGGGGGGAACGTGATCCGTCACCAGTCACAAGTCATTACTGCACCATATTTTGCCCGCGTGGGAGTTCCCGGAAAAATGGTTGAAATCAAGACGGCATGGCTCGGCCCGCGATTATCGCAACAAATCCTCAAGCTGAATTTTCGTATCTGTTTTCGAGTCGCGATATTTGACGATCACCGGCGTGTACAGGGAAATGCCCCATTGCTGGCCCACGCCGCGCGTGATCGCGCGCGAACCTGCAACGACCACCGCTTCCTCGGGAATGATGAGGGGCGAAGTTTCCGTCGCAGCGTACACTTTCCCTCGCACGATGTCATATACGGGTGTGGACCGGTTCAGGATGGTACCCGTGCCGAGGACCGCCCGGCGCTTCACAATCGTACCTTCGTAGATGCCGCAATTCCCCCCCACCAGCACTTCATCCTCGATGATCACCGGCATGGCGCCCACAGGCTCAAGGACGCCGCCGATCTGCGAGGCCGCCGAGATGTGGCAGTGACGTCCAATCTGGGCGCAGCTTCCCACCAGGGCGTGCGAATCCACCATCGAGCCGTCGCCCACGTAGGCGCCCGCATTGACGTACATCGGCGGCATGCACACAACGTCGCGGCCAATGTAGCAGGCGTCGCGGATGCTGGACCCGCCGGGCACGATGCGCACGCCGTCGCTCGCTGCAACCTGCCGCACCGGATAGGTGTCCTTGTCAAAGAAGGGCTGCCTGGCGGGGTCGATGGACATGTCGACGATCGTTCCCATGCGAAAGCCCAGCAGGATTCCCTTCTTCACCCATGCATTGGTCCGCCATCCTCCCGGTTGCGAGGAATCGGGCTCGGCGGAACGCACGCGGCCCGCGTTCAATTCCGTTTTGAAGGCGCGAAACATCTCGCGGTCCGCTTCGGTATAGCTGGCGGGCTTGGCTGCAAACAATGCTTCGATCTGTTTTTCCATCCGGTCAGACGCGGTTTGCAACGTGGACCCTTTCCAGTAGCGCCAAAGATTCCAGCACGGTGCGAATCTTGGCGAGATTTTCGACGCGCGGCGGCACAAGCGGCAACCGCCAGACCGGTTCGAGCAGTCCCATTTGCGCCATCGCCGCTTTTACCGGCGTGGGATTGGTCTCGATAAAATTCACTTCGAGCAGGGGCAGCCACTGTCGCTGCATGGCGCGCGCTGCGGCGAAATCGCCGGAAAGGCACAACTGCGCCAGACGCGTCATCTCCGCCGGAATTTCGTTCGATGCCACGGAAATAATACCGCGGCCTCCCATCGCCACGAGCGGGAGCGTCAGGGAATCGTCGCCCGAAAGCACGATGAAATCCTCCGGCACGTGCTGGATGACCTTCGTGATCTGGGAAATGCTTCCCGAAGCCTCCTTGACGCCGATAATATTCTCGATTTCCGACAATTGGCGCAACGTCGCGGGATCGATATTCACGTTGGTGCGCGGCGGCACGTTGTACAGAATGATGGGAAGCGAGGTTGCCTCCGCGATAGCCTTGTAATGGTGGTAGAGCCCCTCTTGCGTGGGCTTGTTGTAATACGGCGTGACCGACAAAATGCCGTCCGCGCCCATGCGCTCGACCTCGCGCGCCACTTCAATCACTTTGCGCGTGTCGTAGCCGCCGGCACCTGCCAGGACGGGCACCTTGCCCTTGGCCTCTTCCAGCACGATGGCCACGACGCGCAGGTGCTCCTCGTGCGACAGCGTGGGGCTCTCGCCCGTCGTCCCGCACGGCACTAGGAAATTGATGCCTCCGTCAATCTGGCGCTGGACCAGACGCCGCAGCGCCTCTTCGTCGAGCGAAAAATCTTTCTGGAACGGAGTGACCAGCGCCGTTCCGCATCCCGTGAATCCTTTCATCATGGCAGCCACCTCTTCTTCATTCCGGCGGGTTCCCAGTGGAGCCCGCACCCGGTTAATCCGCCGGGCGGCGCATGGCTTTCGCGTCGTCCGCAAAGATTACTTCCCCAAATTCGTGCAGCCCGCGCTTGCCGATCACCCACTGCGCCGCTTTCAGCGCGCCACGCGCAAATCCTTCGCGGCTGCGCGCGGTGTGCCGCAGCGTGATGGTGTCGGCGGCCGAGTCAAATCCGATTTCATGCGTTCCGGGATTCGCGCCCGCGCGGTTAGAACTTGCATCGATCCGGCGGGAGTATCCCGCGCGCTGCATTTCTTCGATCAACTGCAGCAGCGTCCCGGAAGGCGCGTCTTTCTTCGCCGTGTGATGCACTTCCCAGGCCCAGGCGCCGTATTCGGGTTCATTGGCCAGCAGGCGCGCGGCTTCGGCCACGACGCGGCGAAAGACATTCACGCCGATCGAATAGTTCGCGCTCCACACCACGCCCGCCGTGCTTTGCTCGACCATGGCTCGCACACGATCGAGTTCGCCGTACCATCCCGTCGTGCCCACCACGGTGGGTATGCCGATGGCGCAGAGCCGCTCGATATTGGCGACCGCCACGTGCGGCGTCGAAAATTCGATGGCCACGTCCACGCCGCGAAAATTTTCCGGCGTGATGCCCTGCTGGTTGACATTTGTGTCGATGTCCAGCTTCAAGCCGACGGAAAATCCCGCTTCGGGAGCAAGCTGCTCGATCAGCCGGCCCATTTTACCGTATCCGATGATGGCGAGGTTTTTAGGCATATTCGTCTCTTCTAGGCGGACTCCGCGGAACGTCCGCGCCCCTCCGCCCGGCCCAGCAGCGTCCGCGTCATTTTCGCGTACGCATCGACGGCCGCCAGCAATTCGCGCTTGGAAATTTTTTCCTCCGTCGTGTGGGCCACATGGATGCTGCCCGGTCCGAACAGGAACGGCTCGCCCCAGGCCGGCGCCAGCACGGGAATATCCGTGGTAAACGATACCACCGACGTCGGGAAGCCGGCGAGCGGGGCAAAGTGCATCGCGGGAAGCGACAGGACCTCTCTCACCTCCGCGCGGTCGCCAATGGCGGCGCGCAGCGCCTGATCGACAACGCGCGCATCGCTGACCACGCGGATGGCAAGTTCCGCCTTCGCTTTGTCGGGGATAATGTTGGGCGCGCGCCCGCCGGAAATTGTGCCGATATTCAACGTTGTCTTTCCCAGGACCGCATCTTCCGGCAGCGGCAACCTTCGAATCGCGTCGAGCGCGTCGAGCAACTTCTCGATGGCGGATTCGCCAAGTTCCGGATACGCCGAATGCGCCATTTTACCCGCAGCCACAACTTCATAACGCAAAATTCCCTTCGACCCCAGCGCGACTTTGCTTTCGGTCGGTTCGCCATTGATCAGGAAGCGCGCGCCGCGCGGCGACCGCGAAGCGACTTCCGCTCCGGCGCTGTTGCGCTCTTCCCCGACAACGAAAAGAAGGCCGAAATTGCGCGCGCCGGTCTCGACCAGCTTTTCCGCGGCGGCGATCATCGCGGCGATGATTCCCTTCGCGTCGCACGCGCCGCGGCCGTAAATATTTTCTTCGTCCTCCCGCGACGCGATGAACGGCGGCACCGTATCCATGTGTGTCGAAAGCACCACGACGGGCCTGCCCCATTCTGCGTACACGTTGAAGCGCTCCGGCGTCACGGCCATGGCTTCCGCCTTGCCGTCCGAGCCTGCCGCCAGACCGGAGAGATAGTGGAGCAGGTATTCGCCCACCTGCTTCTCGTTCTCCGTGATCGACTCGATGTCGATCAGCGCGCGCGTCATTTCAAAAGGATGCATTCGCTCTGCTACCCGTAGGACAGGCTTCAGCCTGTCTGGTTTTGATCTCGCATGACAGCACCGTAATTCAAAAGAAGACAGACTGAAGCCTGTCCTACCAATGCCGTGATCGATTCTAATCCTTGGAAGGGAAAGCGCGCAGGGAGGATAGCTTAGCGCGGAGTAACGCAGACGCCTCGCTCCTCAATAGCGCTCCATCCGATTCCTCGGATGACAGTGGGCTGGTGTTATCCAAACCCCCCAGCCGCCTCGGCGGGACTGCCGTCGGCGACTTCGGCGGAATTTCTGCTGCACCTTTCGCTCGGGCCTCCGAAGATCCTCGGAACCGCGGCCCGGCTACTGATTGCTTCCGCTCCTCTACCAAGACTTGCCCAAGATAGCATTGCGGCACTGGTTAGGTCAAACGACGTCATATCTTCAGGTAGGACAGGCTTCAGCCTGTCGATTGGGTTTTAGTACGCGCAGGCCAATCCTAAGCGCGCCCCCCTGACTTCATGAATGCGTGTTCGGCATAAAAACAGAAACCCGACAGGCTAAATCCTGTCCTACTAAAACCACGATCGATTTTAATCTTGGGAAGGAACGGCGCACAGAAGCAACTCGCTCAGTTTAATTTATCTTGCCCTGGGTGTCCCGCTAACGCTCGAAGGGACTGGAGGAGCGAAAAAACCGCGCGCACCGCTTCGGGCTGATCAGCGGGCAGCTGCAGCATGGAAAGATCGAAGAAGCGGCCGGCGCCGAGAGCGTCAAGTTTACGTTTTGAGCCAGCGTCCAGAGCGTCGCAGGAATAAATCACGACGAGGCCCGCGGATTCAAAAGCGGTGTACTGCTTCTCAAGATCCGGGGCAGATACATCGCCGCCATTGATGAGCAAAACCTGAAAATGATCGTCGAACAGGGCGCGTTCCAGGCGCACGGCGAGATCGGAATTGCCTTCCACCAAAACCAACGCAGGATAATGGCCGTGGCGGCTGTAGCGCTCCGCCGCCGTCACCGGCGCGAGCGCGGCGCCTTCTTCGACGCCGGTGTCTGCACCCGTACCGGCGCCGGTCTGGTCCGACAGGTCGGCGCGGATCATCCCGGCGCCCAGCGTGGCATTGGAAATCGGATCGATCAGGATGAAGCTGCCGGTGATGCGGTTTTGCGTGTAGGGATCGAAAAACAGCGGGCTGACCGTTTCGAATTCGACGTAGGCGATGTCGTTCATCTGCAGGTTGCCGACCGGCTCCTGCACCAGCGTGTTGACGTTTACGCGGTAACGAATTTTTGTCACCTTCCCGCGCGCCGTCCGCGAGGTGTGCTTCAGGAGATACGTTTTTCCCGGCTCGGCAGGCTCGGAATTGAACCACACCACCATGGCCTCGAAATGGCGCGAGACGCGCGGCGGGTGCGCGGCGGAAACCAGCATGTCGCCGCGGCTCAGATCAATTTCGTCTTCCAGCGTCACCGTGACCGACATCGGAGGAAACGCATCCGGGGCGTCGCCGTCGAATGTGACAATCGAGCGCACGCGGCTCTTCTGTCCCGAGGGAAGCGATACGACCGCATCGCCGGGCCGGATGACGCCGCTGGCCAGCTGTCCCGCGAATCCGCGAAAGCTGGCGTCGGGGCGAATCACGTACTGCACGGGGAAACGCACCGCGTCCGAAATGGTTTGGACGCGAATGGGCACGGTTTCCAGATGCTCCAGAAAGGTGGGGCCGTGATACCAGGGCATGCGCTCGCCGCGCGCGACCACGTTATCGCCCGCCAGCGCGCTGATCGGGATCGTCACCACGTGCGGCACGGCGAGTTGTTTCGCCAAAGCGTCAAAATCCTTTTGCAGCTTGAGGAACACCTCCTCGCGATAGTCCACCAGGTCCATCTTGTTGATCGCCACCAGGACATTCGGAATTCCAAGCAGCGACGCGATGTAGGTATGCCGCCGCGTCTGCGCCAGAACGCCTTTGGTGGAATCGATCAGAATGACGGCCAGATTCGCGGTGGAAGCCCCGGTGGCCATGTTGCGCGTGTACTGTTCGTGGCCCGGGGTATCCGCGATGATGAATTTCCGCAGCGGCGTCTCGAAATAGCGGTAGGCGACGTCGATGGTGATACCCTGCTCGCGCTCGGCGCGCAGACCGTCGGTCAGCAGCGAAAAATCCACCGCGCCGGTGGAGCGGTTGATGCGGCTGTTTTTTACGGCGGCGAGCTGATCTTCAAAAACGGATTTGGAATCGTGCAGAAGCCTGCCGATGAGTGTCGATTTCCCGTCGTCCACGCTGCCGGCGGTGGTGAAACGGAGCAGTTCCTTCTCCAGGTTGCGCTCCATAAAGGACTCGAAGCCCCAGGCTTCCCGGTTCGCATCGATGCGGGCAATGGAGCTCATCAGAAGTAGCCCTCGCGCTTCTTGATTTCCATGGAGCCTTCCTCGTCGTGGTCGATGACGCGGTTTTCGCGCTCCGAGCGCCGGAAGGAAATCATCTCCTCGATGATTTTGGCCAGCGTGTCCGCCTCAGAACGTATGGCGCCGGTGCAGGGCACGCAACCCAGCGAGCGCATGCGGCAAACCATTTTTAGCGTCTTTTCCCCCGGCAACAGTTCCGACGGGTTGTAGATGACGACGATCGAGCCGCCGCGCAACACCACGTCGTGCTCGCGCGCGAAATACAGCGGCACGATGGGAATCTTTTCCAGGTAGATGTAAAACCAGATGTCGGCTTCGGTCCAATTCGACAGCGGAAACACGCGTATGCTTTCGCCCTTGTTGATCCGGGAATTGAAAATGTTCCACAATTCCGGGCGCTGATTTTTCGGGTCCCATTGCCCGAAGACGTCGCGGAACGAATAGACGCGCTCCTTGGCGCGCGATTTTTCCTCATCGCGGCGCGCCCCTCCGAATGCGGCCGTGAAATCGCCTTCGGCCAGCGCGTCCAGCAGCGACTTTGTTTTCAGCAAGCCGCAGCACTTCTGCGTGCCCAGGACAAACGGGTTCGCACCCGCGTCCAGCGCTTCCTGATTCTTGTGCACGATCAGTTCCGCGCCGATTTCCCGCGCGTAGCGGTCGCGAAACTCGACCATCTCGGGAAATTTGTAGCTCGTATCCACGTGCAGCAGGGGAAACGGTATTTTCCCCGGATAAAACGCCTTCTGCGCCAGCCGCAGCATCACCGAGGAATCTTTTCCGATGGAATACAGCATCACGGGCCGCGCGAATTCCGCCGCCGCCTCACGAAAAATGTGGATACTTTCCGCTTCCAGCATCTTCAGGTAATTGATCGTGCGGGCGGTGAGCAGGCCGGTCCCTTCCTTGCGGCCGCCATTTCCCACGGGTGCGTTCTGAACGATTTCTGAAGTGTCAGTCATCGGACTTGATTTGCGCCTCACTATTTCAGAATTCCTGTGCCGTTCTCTGTCGTCCCTGCGGAAACTCGACCGTCATTCTGAGCGCAGCGAGGAATCCCTCTTCGATGTAAGCAAGCGAGGGATTCCTTGCCGCTTCGCTCCTGGCAATGACGCGCTTCAATAACGGCCCCCTAAAACAAAAAACCCACCATCCGGGTCTTCCGGTGGTGGGCTAACCTCTGTGCCAGTCTAAGCTAAGATTATGGCGTTAGATTGGCTCCCTCACCCACCCTGCTGGAAGACACGTACACGCTGCTGCTGGACAACAACAGGAGCAACTGGCAATCTTCCAAGGGTGGACAATCGTTTGCACGAGATTCAGATTACCCGAATGCCTGGCGGGCCGCAAGGCCAAAACCCCCCTTACGCCAAAAACGCCTTGACACAGGTGGAGGCGCAAACTATACTTTGCTGGCTGGACACGTGGCGATTTAAGGCAACTTGCTCCACGTAAAAAACTGCTAAAGGGTCGGACGAGCACTCAATCAGAACTTTTGAGCCCTCCCCCACTTTGGCGCGGAGGGTTTTTCAGTTTATACCCCTCTTGCACCGCTCACCCGCAGCAGCAATTCCAGCCTAAATTTAAGATTCTCTTTAGGAATGGCCCGAGAGAATCACCGAAAGCGGGAAGCTATTATGGCCGAACATTATCAGCTGAAGTGCCGCGAATGCGGCAAGTTGTGGGGCAATGAGCCGCGCTCGTTCTGCGAGGAATGCCTATCGCCGCTGGAAATCACCTATGACCTGGACGCGATTCGCAGCGTATTTACACGCAAGAATATCGAGGCTGGTCCTGCGAACCTGTGGCGCTACAGCGCGCTGCTCCCCCTCCCTGAAGGTTTTCAAGGCACTCTACCAACAGGATTTACGCCGCTGGTGCAAGGGCGGCACCTGGGTAAGCAGCTGGGGATCGGCAAGCTGTACGTGAAGAATGACGCTGTCTGCTTCCCCACGCTGTCCTTCAAGGACCGCGTGGTGGCCACCGCCCTGGCGGCGGCGCGCCGGTTCGGATTCCAGATTGTAAGCTGCTCTTCGACCGGCAACCTGGCCAACGCCGTGGCCGCTCAGGCCGCGCGCGAAGGATTCGACGCGTGGATCTTCATTCCCGCCGACCTGGAACCCGCAAAAATTACCGGCACGCAAGTCTTCGGCGCGAAGCTGGTGCGGATCGCGGGCAACTACGATCAGGTGAACCGCCTGTGCTCGCAGATCGCGGAAAAATACCGCTGGGGATTCGTGAACGTGAATTTGCGCCCCTACTACGCGGAAGGCTCGAAAACCGTGGGCTACGAAATTGCCGAACAGCTTGGCTGGCGACTGCCCGACAACATCGTGGTGCCCATGGCCGGGGGCTCGCTGATCACGAAAATCCGCAAAGCGTTTAACGAATTGATCGCGCTGGGCCTGGTCGAGGAAAAGAAAGTGAAATTCTTCGGCGCTCAGGCCACCGGTTGCTCCCCGATTTCCGACGCCGTGAAGCGCAACCTGGACCAGCTTGTGCCGCAAAAGCCGGCGACGATTGCTCGCTCGCTGGCCATCGGAAATCCGGCGGACGGCTACTACGCTTCGCGCGCGATTCGCGACAGCGGCGGCTGGGCCGAGGACGCCACCGATCAGGAAATCGTCAAGGGCATCCAGCTGCTGGCCGAAACCGAGGGAATTTTCACGGAGACCGCCGGCGGGGTGACCATCGGCGTCACAAAAAAACTGATCGATGGCGGCTACATCAACCCCAGCGAAACGACAGTGGTCTGCATCACCGGAAACGGCCTGAAAACAATCGACGCTGTTGCGCAGGAATACACACTGGCGCCCGCGATCCAGCCGCGCATGGCCGAGTTTGAGACATACATCAATGACCGCCTGGTGGCAGTCGCCGGGAATTAGGGTTGCGATGCTTCTGTAGCGTCGGCCTTCAGGCCGACACTATGGACTCCAGCATGTGCCCGCCTCCCGGCAGAATCGGAAAAACTTCCGGCGGGCGCTGCAAATAGCAGGACTGAACGGCTCAGAATCGGAAAAAGCAGGATCAAAGCGCAAATCAAGAACATCGAACACACAGTTCACAAAGGGCACGGAGCCCGGAAGAGACGAGTCTAAATAAAACGATGAAAATTACGGTAGAAATTCCCACAGCGCTGCGGCGGTTCACCGACGGCGTGCAAACCATCGAATGCGGCTCGGCGACGTTGCCGGAATTGCTCGGCGAAATCGAGCAGCGCTATCCGGCGATCAGCAAGCATCTGCGCGATGACGCCGGGCAGGTGCGGCGATTCGTGAACATCTACGTCAACGAGGAAGACATCCGCTTTCTGGGCGGCAACGAGTACAAGTTTAAGGAAGGCGACCGGGTGCTGGTGGTTCCCTCGATTGCCGGCGGAGTCCCGGGAAATGCCCGCCGTTGAAGCAGATCCGGCTCCTGGAAAACCACTTGAGCGCTGCTCCGGGAACTTTGGCTTGACAAATCCGGCGGCTGATTTACTCTATACAGGCAATGATGACCCTCATTCTCAAGGGAATTACCATTACCACGCGCACGCCCAAGTGTATTGGGGCGGCGCGGACCCCCTTGGGAGCCAAGGATACGCAAGCAAAGTAAGACATCCTTCAAGCTCTTAGACGCGGCCCGCGAAGCGAAAAGCTCGCGGGCGTTTTTGTTTATGGGCGCCGGATCACGGGGAAATTAAACGTAAGCGCGGAAGCAAGGACACGGGAAAGCCCAATGAGCGCGGCAGCACAAGAGAAAATTAGCACGGCACAGGCCGGCGCGGAACGCTGGAGCGCCGAGGACATTCTGCGCTGGGGCCTGGCGGAGTTTCATCCGCACGCGGCCATTGCGTCCAGTTTCGGCGCCGAGGACGTCGTGCTGATCGATATGGCCGCGCGCGTCCGCCCGGATATCCGCGTCTTCACCCTAGACACGGATTTTCTGTTCGCCGAAACGTACGAGTTGATCGCGAAGATTGAGGGAAAATACGGATTTCGTGTCGAGCGCGTGAAATCGCTGCTGACGCCGGAAGAACAGGCTGAAAAGTTCGGGGCGAAGCTTTGGACCATCGATCCGAACAAGTGCTGCGAGGTGCGCAAGGTCGAGCCGCTCAAAGCGAAGCTCGCCGAACTGGCCGCCTGGGCCACCGGAATTCGCCGCGATCAGGCTCCCACGCGCGCGAACGCCAAAAAAATCGAATGGGACGAAAAGTTCGGCCTGGTAAAGATGAATCCGATCGCGGACTGGACCTGGGAAAACGTCTGGGAATACATCCGCGATCATCAAGTGCCCTATAACTCGCTGCATGAGCAAAATTATCCGAGTATCGGCTGCACGTACTGCACGCGGCAAGTGCAGCCGGGGGAAGATCCGCGCGCAGGGCGCTGGTCGGGGTTTGCCAAGAAAGAATGCGGGCTGCACGCGCCCGAGTAAGGGCCCGGGTAAGGGCCCGAGTAAGAGTTGGAGTGAAGGTATGAGCCTGTTTCCCATGTTCGTAAAGCTGAAGGGCCGCCATTGCCTGGTGGTCGGCGCCGGAAATGTGGCCGAAGCGAAGATTGAAAGCCTGCTGACGACCGGAGCCGTGGTGCGCGTGGTCGCGCCGCAGGCCACATCCCGCGTGCGCGATTGGGCCCGCGAAGGCCGCATCGAGTGGGAGGCGCGCCAGTACGCTCCCGCCGATCTGGCGGGCGTATTTTTGGTGATCGCCGCGACAGGATCGCCCGCGCTGCACGACGACATCTATGCCGAGGCGCAAAGCCGCGGGGTTCTCTGCAATGCCGTGGACGAACCGGAGCGCTGCGACTTCTACTTCCCTGCCGTGGTGCGGCGGGGAGAGTTGCAGATCGCCATTTCCACGGGCGGCTTAAGTCCCGCGCTCGCGCAGCGTTTGCGGAAAGAGCTGGAACAGCAATTCGGGCCCGAGTGGGAACAGTGGGTGGCGCAGTTGGGCCGCACGCGCGATGAGTTGCAGAGCATTCCCATGCCGCCGGAACAGCGCAAGCGTTTGCTGCACCAGTACGCGAGCCTGGACCCGAAGGCGCAGTAGCAGATTCGGTCGGAATTCGACCAATACACTCGGCCGATTCCGAAAAGCTTTGTGGGCCGGACATTCAGGTCCGGCAATGAGGGAAAACGGGGGCTAAAGCTCCACCACAATCCGCGAGATTCATTTGCGGGTAAACTTTGGTTGCACAGCACTGGAGAAAAGCGATCGAAATGCCGGGGAAAATCTATCTCGTGGGAGCCGGGCCGGGCGATCCCGAATTGCTGACACGCAAGGCGTGGCGCGTGCTGCAATCCGCGGACGTCGTGTTGCACGACGATCTCGTTGCGGAGGAAATCCTGCGCATCCTGCCGGCGACAACGCAGGTCGTCAGCGTGGGAAAACGGTGCGGGGCGAAGGGAATTTCGCAGGCGGAGATCAACGCGCTGATGGTGAATCTTTCGCGCGAAGGAAAAGTGGTCGCGCGGCTCAAGAGCGGCGATCCCCTGCTGTTTGGCCGCGCCGGAGAAGAAATGGAAGCCCTGCGGCAGGCGGGGATCGAATTTGAGGTGATTCCGGGAGTGACGTCCGCGCTGGGCGCGGCGGCCTCGGCGCAAATTTCGCTCACCGACCGGCGTCACGCGGCGCGTGTTGTGTTTGTCACGGCGCATCGCGAGGGCGGCACCGGATTGACCAGCGAGCGCGACGTGGCTGCGGACACCACCTACGTAATTTTCATGCCGGGACATCGCTACGCCGACCTTTCCCTGGAATTGCAAGCCGCGGGCATTGGCGCGGATATTCCGTGCGCCGTCATTTCGCGCGCGACCACAAAGTACGAAACGATCTTTCGAACGACGGTCGGCAAGTTGGGGCAATGTCCCGCGGCCGTATCGCCGTCGCTGCTGGTCGTAGGCGCCGTGGCGGCGACCGCCGCGAATGGCGAGACGGCGGAGAAAAAAGACCGGGAAGGCGAAATTTCAAGCAACGTGAGCGATGAGTTGATGAATCTTGTTCTGCAGCATCCATTTCATGATTCTTACGGGGGGAGCGGTGCCGAATAATCGAGTGCGAGTGGGAATTCTGGGCGCGACCGGAATGGTCGGCCAACGGTTTGTTCAATTACTGGAGAAGCATCCGGGGTTTGAGATTACGGCTTTGGCGGCATCAGACCGTTCGCAGGGAAAACCGTATGCGGAAGCCTGTACGTGGCGGCTGGTGGGCGACATGCCGTCCTTCGTAAAAGCGATGGTCGTGCAGCCGCCGCAGCCGCCGCTGGATTGTGACGTAGTGCTGTCGAGTTTGCCCTCCGATGTCGCGCGCGCCTCCGAAGAGGCTTTCGCGCGCGCCGGCTATCCGGTCATCAGCAACGCTTCCTCATTTCGCATGGATGAGGATGTTCCCCTGCTGATTCCTGAAATCAATCCGGACCATCTGGACGTGATCGCGCGTCAGAAACGGGATCGCAGCTTTACCACCGGCTACATCGTCACAAATCCGAACTGCTCGACGATCATCATGGCGCTGCCGCTCGCGCCGCTGCACGCGAAATTCGGCATTGAAGCCGTGATTGCCACGACGCTGCAGGCCATTTCGGGAGCGGGCTATCCCGGCGTGCCATCGCTGGACGTCGTCGACAACGTGCTGCCCTTCATCGACGGAGAAGAACCGAAGATGGAGCGCGAGACGCGAAAAATTCTCGGCCGCCTCGGGAACAACTCGTTCGAGAACGCCCCGTTTCCGGTGAGCGCGCAGTGCCATCGCGTGAATGTCGCCGACGGCCATATGGTGGCGCTGCGCGTGAAGCTTGCCAAGCGCGCCTCGATTGAGCAGGTTCGCGAAGCCCTGGCATCGTATCAATCGGTTCCGCAGGAACTGAAACTGCACACCGCTCCCCAGCATCCTGTGCTGGTGCGCAACGAAATGGACAGGCCCCAGCCGCGCATGGATCGCGACGCGGGAGGCGGCATGAGCGTTACCGTCGGCCGCCTGTTTCCGGACACCGTGCTCGATTACCGCTTCGTGGTTCTCGGCCACAACACGGTTCGCGGAGCGGCGGGCGCGGCCATCCTGAATGCCGAACTGCTGCAGGCGCGCGGGCTGCTCTCTAAAACACCTGGGCGGGAAAACGCGGTCACTGCCGAAGCGAGGGTCCGATGAGCCGTCCGATCCAGGTAATGAAATTCGGCGGCACGTCGGTGGGCAACGTCGAGCGCATTCGCGCCGCGGCGGCCATCGCAGCGGAAGCGTCGAAAGAAAAAGCGGTCGTAGTGGTGGTTTCCGCGATGTCCGGTGTTACCAATACATTGATCGCGGCGGCGAGTCAGGCAACGACCGGCGATGAAGCCACGGCGGGCGCGCTGGCCACCGCGCTGCAGGCCAAACATCATGAAGTCATCGGAGAATTGATCACCGACATCGAAAAGCGGCGGGAATTGCTCGTCGAAATCGACACACTGATCGAATGCGCGGCAAATTATTGCCGCGGCTGTGCCCTGCTGGGCGAACTTTCCCCGCGCGCGCTGGACGTGATTGCCGGAACCGGGGAGCGGCTCAACGCGAGAATTATCGCCGCCGTGCTCCGCGAAATGGGATACCGGGGCGTGGCCTTCGACGCTACCGATTTGATCGTGACCGACGAGGTTCACGGCGGGGCAAGGCCGCTGACCATGCCGACGCGAACCAAAACGCAAGCCGCGCTCCTTCCGCTTCTGGAAGCGGGCGGGATCCCCGTCGTTACCGGTTACATCGCCGCGACAGCCAAGGGCCTGCCCACCACGCTGGGCCGAGGCGGATCGGATTTCTCGGCGACAACTTTAGGCGCGGCGCTGGACGCCTGCGAAGTCATCATCTGGACCGACGTGAACGGCGTGCTGACGGCGGACCCGCGCATGGTTCCCGATGCGATCACGCTCGACGAAGTTTCCTACATCGAGGCGGGAGAACTGGCGTTTTTCGGCGCGAAGGTGCTGCACCCAATGACGCTGCGCCCGGTAATCGAAAGCGCCATTCCGGTTTGGATTCGCAACAGCTTCCAGCCGCAACAGGCCGGAACGAAAATCACGCACAGCGTGCGACCCGCACCGCAAGGCGTGAAAGCCGTCACGGCGACGCGCGACGTGGCCATGATTGCCGTGGCCGGGCCGGGCATCATCGGCGTTCCGGACATCGCCGCGCGCATTTTTGGCGCGACCGCGTCGGTGCGCGCGAACATCGTCATGATTTCGCAGTCGTCCTCGCAGGACAGCATCTGCTTCGTCGTGCAGGCCGGCGATGCGTCGCGGACGGAAAAAGCGCTGCGCGCCGCCCTCTACGAAGACGTGCACCAGCACGACCTGGAACACATCAAGGTAAATCGCAACGTGGCCATTGTCGCGGCCGTCGGAGAAAACATGTGCGGCACGCCCGGCATCGCCGGCCGCGTCTTCAGCGTTCTGGGCCGGGAAGACATCAACATCATCGCCATTGCCCAGGGCTCTTCGGAATACAACATTTCGTTTCTTGTGGAGTCCAGCGGAATGGAAAAAGCCGTGAAGGCCTTGCATGACGCGTTCGGCCTGAGCCAGCAGGAGCAGCGTAACAACACGCGCACCGTCTCTCAGGCGACGCCGTAAACGGCAGGATAGGCTTCAGCCTGTCTGCCTTTCGAATTGCAGCACTAAAAGCAGGCAGACTTCCATCTTTCTGCCTTTCCAATTCGCAGCGCTAACACCGGACCGGCTTCCAGCTTTCTGCCTTTTGAATTCGCAACACCAAAATCAGACAGGCTGAAGCCTGCCCTACCTAAACCGCAACGGGCTTGCCGGCATTATCAAATACATAGATTTCCCTATTTTTGAGCTAAACGCGAGCGAACGTGGTTTCGCCAGGATCGGCGGCGCGAGTCATCCGCGCGCGGCCATTCGATGCGAGATGTTCGAGGGTGAGGTAGATGCTCTCGGTGGATTGCGTGGCGCCGACGGTGGCGGCAATCTGATCGGCGGTTTGCGGCGTGCTTGACAGCGCCGCGTGCGCCTTCGCCTGCAGGCTGAGCACGGCGGCGGCGGCTTTCTTTCCGGACTCGACGCCCGGCTGGTTGTACGCGTTGATGTGGATGAGCGACGCGTAGATTCCCACGGCGCGCTCGAACAGCGCAATCAGCGCGCCGACCGTGCGCGCGTCCGCCGCGCGAATCGTGATCGTCATGGACTGGCGGTCATTGCCGTAGAGCGCCTCGCGCGTGCCCAGCAGAAATCCGTGCAGGTAATCGCCGGCCGTAACGCCGGGTTCCACTTCCATGGCCGAGCCGCCGGACTCGAGGATGCGAACGAACGTGACGAAAAAATTGTTCACGCCGTCGCGCAATTGCTGCACGAAGGCGTGCTGGTCCGTGGAGCCCTTATTGCCGTACACCGCGATTCCCTGCTCCACGCGCTTGCCGCTCAGATCGAGCTCTTTCCCGAGCGATTCCATCACGAGCTGCTGCAGATAGCGGCTGAACAAAAGCAGGCGGTCCTTGTACGGGAGAACGACGAGGTCCTTCTTCCCTTTTCCGTCGGTGGCCACGTACCACATGAGCGCCATCAGCGCGGCGGGGTTGCGGCGCGTTTCGTGAACGCGCGTCGCCGAGTCGCACGCGGCGGCTCCGGCGAGCATGGCGTCAATATCGATTCCCTGCAACGCGGCGGGAAGCAGGCCCACGGCGGAGAGTTCGCTGGTCCGGCCGCCAATCCAATCGAACATGGGAAACCGCGCGAGCCACGATTCGGCGTCGGCCAGCTTATCCAAGTGCGATCCGGGCATGGTGACGGCGACGGCGTGGCTCGCGAAGTTGAGGTTTGCGGCGCGATAAGCGGCCGCGACGACCATCATACCGTTGCGCGTGTCCGGCGTGCCGCCGCTCTTGCTGGTGACGATGCAAAGCGTCTCCGGGAGTAACCCGCCCAGCGTTTCAAGCGTGCGCGCGATGCCGTCCGGATCGGTGTTGTCGATGAAATGGATGCGCATGCGGTCCGATGAGGGATCGCCCAGCGCATCGCTCACGAACATGGGACCCAGCGCCGAACCGCCAATGCCAATGGCCAGCACCTGCGTGAATCGAGCCGCCTTGGGCGGACGGATTGTGCCCGCGTGCACGTCGGCGGCAAATTTTTTGATGGTTGCAATGGTGCCGGTAATTTCCCGCGCGATCTCCTTGGTCGGCGCCATCAGCGGCGTGCGCAACCAGTAGTGACCCACCATGCGGTGTTCGTCGGGATTCGCGATGGCGCCGGTTTCGAGCGCGTCCATGTCTATAAACGCCTGCTGGACGGCCGGCTCCATCGAATCCAGATATTTCTCGTCGAAGTGCATGCGGCTGATGTCGAGTGTGAGGTCCAGCGAATCCACGCGGCACACGGATTGCCGGTAGCGCTTCCAAAGCTCGGGTGCATTCATGGCGGTCTCTCCCTCTTGGGGCGTCTTCGGAGATAAAAGCCCCTGTGTGTCCGATCCTTTATGTGAGTACTGAAGCTCTGAACCACATCGCCGGAAATGTACTGAAGGCGCGGGAAACCAGGCTAGCCTTTCGCCGCTTGCATCTGCTCCTTTGCCGCCGCGACGATGTGTTCAACGGTGAAGCCAAAGTGTTTCAACAGGGACTTGAGTGGCGCGGATGCGCCGAAGCTGTGCATCCCAATGCTGCAGCCCGACATTCCGACGTAGCGCGACCACCCGAACGTGGTGGCCATCTCCACCGAAACCCGCGCCTTCACCTCCGGCGGCAAAACGGAATCCCGATACGCCTGATCCTGCTTCTCGAACAGTTCCCAGGACGGCATGCTGACGACGCGCGCCTGAATCCCCTGCTTCGAAAGCTGCTCGAACGCGTCGACGCACAAAGTGACTTCGCTGCCCGTGGCCAGCAAAAGCACATCGGGCTTTTTTGTTCCCGGATTTTCCGCCAGGACGTACGCGCCGCGCGCAAGCCCCGCGGCGGGCGCGAACTTCGTGCGGTCCAGCGTGGGCAGCGCCTGCCGCGTGAGCACCAGCAACGCAGGCTCGTGCTGCAGTTGCATGACCACTTTCCACGCTTCCACCACCTCATTGGCGTCGGCCGGACGCAATGTAATCATGCCGGGCGTGGCCCGCGCGATCGCCAGATGTTCGATGGGCTGGTGCGTGGGGCCGTCTTCTCCCACGCCGAGCGAATCATGCGTCAGGACGTAAATCACCGGAAGTTCCATCAAGGCGCTCAGCCGCATGGCTCCGCGCATGTAATCGGTGAAAACGAAAAAAGTCGCCCCATACGGGCGCACTTTCGTCAGACTCATGCCATTGATGGCGGCGGCCATGGCATGCTCGCGTATGCCGAAATGCAGGTTCCGGCCGGAATATTTTCCCGCCTGGAATCCCGTCGCGTTTTCGAATGTGAGCAGGGTTTTGGTGGAAGGCGCAAGGTCGGCCGAACCGCCCATCAGCCAGGGGACATTTTTTGCAATGGTGTTTTCGACTTTGCCGGAAGAATCGCGCGTAGCCAGACCCTTGGCGTCGGCGGGAAACGTGGGCAGGTCCTTGTCCCATCCCGCGGGAAGCTGGCGATATTGCATGTTTACGACCTCATCGGCCAGGGCGAGATGCTTGGCCCGATAATCGTCGAATTTTGCGACCCATGTTTGACGCAGATCCTTGCCGCGCTTGCCGATGCCATTCTGAAAATGTTCACGCACGCCGTCGGGAATCAGGAATTTCGCGTCCTCGGGCCAGCCGTAGGCGCGCTTGGTCAGCTTGACTTCCTCTTCGCCGAGCGCCTCGCCGTGCGCGGTGTGGCTGTCCTGCTTGTGCGGCGAGCCCCAGCCGATGTGGCTGTTCACGATGATGAGCGTCGGGCGGTCCGCGGTCTGCAGGAATGTGCGGAAGCCCGCGCGAATCATGTCCAGATCGTTCGCGTCGTTGACGTGCGTGACGTTCCATCCGTAGGCGGCAAACCGAGCGCCCACATCTTCGGAGAAGGCCAGCGGTGTATCGCCCTCGATCGTGATGCGGTTGCTGTCGTAAATCCAGCACAGATTGGAAAGCTTCAGGTGTCCGGCAAGCGATGCGGCTTCGCTGGAAATCCCCTCCATCATGCAGCCATCGCCGCCCAGCGCGTAAACATTGAAATTGTAGAGGTCTTCGAAGTCCGGCTGATTGTAACGCGCAGCCAGCCAGCGTCCCGCCAGCGCCATGCCCACGCTGGTTGCAAAACCCTGGCCCAGTGGGCCGGTGGTGGTTTCGACTCCCGTGGTCAGATGGGATTCCGGATGCCCGGCGCAGCGGCTGCCCAGTTGGCGGAACTTCTTGATGTCTTCGAGGGTGATCGCCCGCTTGTCAATGCTGTTGGAAAAACTTTCATCCCTGACGCCGGCAAGATACAGCACGGAATAGAGCAGCATGGACGCGTGCCCGGCGGAGAGAACGAAGCGGTCGCGATTGGGCCACTGCGGATCTTTGGGATCGTAGCGCAGAAATTCCTGCCACAGGCAATAGGCGACCGGCGCCATGGCCATGGGCGTGCCGGGATGCCCGGAATTGGCAGCCTGCACAGCGTCAATCGAGAGCGTGCGGATGGTGTTGATGCACGTCATCTCCATGGGGGTGGCAGCCTTGTGAACAGAAGCACTCGTGTCGGTCACGCTCATCCTCGCTCCTTGGCGGCAGGCGAACGATACGCAGATTTTTCCGCCCGATAACTACTTTAAACCAAGCCATGCGTTTGCGACATACGGAATCATCAGCCACTTGAACTCCCCAGGAGGCTCCCTCGCGCATCGGCAGCCATGCGCGGCGTCGCCCCGGCAAGCTTCGAGGGCGTCGACGCCGTAAACGAGTTGCGCAGCCCGATGGGAAACTCAGGGAGGAAGATCTAAAGCAGCGGATCCCTAATGCGCCGATTCAAACTCGCGCCAGTGAAATTCAAAGGACGCGTCGAGATGGGCTCGCAAGTAAGACGTGCTGTGTCCTCCCGGGTAGAGATGGTATTCGTTGGGAATTTTTAGGGAATCGAGCGTCCGGTGCAGTTCGGTTGCGCCGCGGTAAAAGCCGAAGGAATCTTCCGTGCCGCAATCAAAATAAATCTTCACGGTCCGAAGCGAAGCGGCATTTTGCCGCGCCAGCACGAACGGGCTGTTCCGGTTCCAGAATTTCCGGTCAATCGGATCGCCGAAGACCGAAGTGAGCAACTGCGCCAGCACATTTCCCGACGACGCCCCGGCGTTGACTCCCAGCGGCGGCTCACGCATCAGCGCCGCGCTGTGCGCGCTGACCGCCCCGAATAATCCCGGATGCCCGAACGCGATACGCAACGCTCCGTACCCGCCCATGGAAAAACCGGTAATGCCGCGCGACGCGCGATCCTTGCGGACGCGATAGGTGCGCTCGATAAACGGCATGAATTCGCGAGTGAAGAAATCGCCGTAGAGAGTCTTGCGGTCCCGCGAATTGATAAAAAAAGTGTCCCAACCGTCCGGAGCGACCACCAGGAAATCGCCGACTTTGTGGTCGCTGCGCAAATCCTGCAACACGCTCCATTCCCCGTCCACCGCTGCCGTCTGCGCGTTGCCTCCCAGGCCGTGCAGCAGATACAGGATCGGGTAATGCCTCGTCTTCGCGCCGGGGCTAAAATAGCTGGCGGGCAGGAAAACGCAATAGCGCACGGAAGAATGCAGGATCGCGCTACGGATCGCGCGGCAATCGGCGCGTTCCTGCGAGTGCGCGCTGACCGTGCACAGCAGTCCCAGAAGCGCAATTCCCGCGAAACGCGTGAACCGGTGCCGTTGCTGCAGTAAGAAAATAAACATAAGCAGGATTTCATTGTAGAGATGCATCTTTGCCGGAGCAAGCGAACTTAAAACGATTTTTTTCCGCCCGCTTACCGGATCTTTGCGCCTTGCGCACGGCTTCCGGATCGTCAAAAGATCAATAAAGACCGAGGAAAGCGTGATCCCCCGGCGGCGGGAATTTTATGATTGTCGACAGGAACGGGAATTCTTCAGCGACGCGATCTCCCGGGCGGTCGCGTGATGGCGATACGCGAACAATTTTTCGAGTTTGCGCCGCACGGCGCCCCCGGCGATCCACTTCCCGAAAAATCCGAAGGGAAGCGCGTATTCCACTTTGTCTTCAAGAAAGCATGCCGCGGGACCGTCCGCCTCAAAAGTGTGCGTATGTTTCCAGTATGCGAACGGGCCTGAAACCTGAATGTCCGAAAAATAATGTCCGGGTTCAAACTCCTGATGCTCCGCCACCCAGCGGCGGCGGAACGGCCACCGTCCAAATTGGATCGTTACGCGCGCGCCCCGCTCTATTCCGCCGGTTTTTTCGATAAGTTTAATGCGTTCGCCGGGCGGCGTGAGACGTTCGAGCGCCTCCGGCCGGGCGTGCCAGGCATATACTTCTGCCGCGGCGGCTTCCATGCGGGACCGATGAAGGAATATTTCAGTTTTCATTTCGCCTCATGGCCGGAAAACAGCAGTCCAGGATCAATCGGCAAAGGAAACACGAGCGCGAATCGCCTGCAAACTGTAAAATACTGCGCTGCACCCGGCCAGGAACAAAATGCATCCAATGCGCCGGAAGGGCCCGCGCCAGGCAGGCGCGTTCAGCGAAAAAGCGGCGCCGGGTACCGTAGCTTTTGTTTGCAATCCATTTCATTTGTAGACTATCAGAGATTACGGCAAGCCGAGCGATGCCGGAAATCTCAAAAGGAAAATATGGCCACACTATTTGATTCCCTGCCCATTCGCAGCATCACACTCAAGAATCGAATCGTTGTATCGCCGATGTGCCAGTATTCAAGCGAGGATGGGTTCGCAAACGACTGGCATCTGGTGCACCTGGGAGGCCGCGCCGTGGGCGGCGCCGGCCTGGTGTTCACCGAAGCGACCGCCGTCACGCCCGAGGGCCGCATCAGCCCGCAAGACCTGGGCATCTGGAAGGATGAGCACATCGAATTTCTCGCGCGCATTGCCCGGTTCATGGCCGGCCAGGGTGCCGTACCCGGCATGCAACTGGCTCACGCGGGACGCAAAGCCAGCACGTACAGGCCCTGGGAGGGCTCCGGCTTAATTCCCCCCGACAAAGGTGGCTGGGTGCCCGTGGCGCCCAGCGCGCGCGCCTATTCCAACACTTATCCCATGCCGCAGGCATTGTCCAAGGACGGCATTCGCGAAATCACCGGCGCGTTTGTGACGGCGGCGCGCCGCGCCTTTGAGGCTGGATATCGAATCATCGAACTGCACGGCGCGCACGGCTACCTGATGCACGAATTCTTCTCCCCGCTAAGCAATTTCCGCGAAGACGAATACGGCGGCTCGTTCGAAAACCGGACGCGGATTGCGCGCGAAATCGTCACTGCGGTTCGCAAGGTCTGGCCGGAAAATCTTCCGCTATTCATTCGCATTTCGGCCACGGATTGGAAAGAGGGTGGCTGGGACCTGGACCAGAGCGTGGAACTGGCCCGGCAGCTTGCGCCGCTGGGCGTCGATCTGGTGGACTGCTCCTCGGGGGGGCTCGACCACGGCCAGAAAATCGTTGCGGGCCCCGGATTCCAGGTTCCCTTTGCCGAGCGCATTCGCCGCGATGCGGGAATCATGACCGCAGCGGTCGGATTGATCGAAACCAAGGAGCAAGTCTCGGAAATCCTAGCCAGAAATCAGGCGGACCTGGTTTTCATGGCGCGCGAATTCTTGCGTGATCCCTACTGGCCGCTGCGTGCCGCGCGCGAATTGAAACAACCCATGAGCTGGCCGGAGCAGTATCTGCGGGCGGCCCCACCCCAGTCTCCGGCGCGAAAACCATTCGATGACGGAGCGGAGCCGGTGAAAGCTGGAAAATGACCCTGGCGTTTGCCCGCTAGGGCCGCGCGCGCATCCGGGAAATCATCCGCAGGATCCCCTGGACTTCGGGCACACCAAGAGCGGCAGCTCCCCCGAAATAGGCCAGACCAAACGGGCCGAGAACCAAGATCGCCACCAAGATAGGATTGCGTTGGCCGGCGGCGAGAAGCAGCGCGCGGCCGATTCCCGCGGCCACCAGCGCGGAACCCGTGGTTTTGATCAGGAAAGAGGCGGAAAGGCCGGTCGCGCCGATGCGCCGGTTCAATGTGCGTCGCAGCAGCGCAAACTCCACCCAGGAAGAAATTCCCGCCGAAACCGTGAGCCCCGCGACGCCCCAGCGCTGTTCGATTCCCAACAGGTGAGGCAGCGGGATCGCCGCGAGATACCCGAGGACGGAGGTCAAAATCACGCGCACCACGGCAAAGCGCAGCGGGGTGCGCGTATCCTGCAACGCGTAATAGGTTGATGAATAAAGGCGCCCGAGCGTGGACACCAGCAGTCCTACCGTCGATCCCGCCAGAATCCCCCACACGTAGATTGCGTCCGCATGCGTAAACCGGCCCGATTGGTAAATCGCCGCGACGATCACATCGCCCAGAATCAAGAACGCGGCAGCGGAGGGAATCACGAAAAAGGCAATCTGCCGCAGGCCCGCGTTCAGACGCGCACGCAACACCTCGGCCACTTCGCTTTCCGCGCCAACCGCTCCCGACATGGCCGGCAACTCCGCCGCCGACACGGACATCCCGAACAGGCTGACCGGCAGCGTGTACAACGTCTGGGCATACGCCAGCGCCGCCACCGCTCCGGTCGGAAGCAGGCTGGCCAGCAGCGCGTCCACGTAAGCGCTGATCTGCACAACGCCCCGGCTGAAGAATACGGGAAAGAAATTGCGCACCACGGTCCGCACACTTTCCAGGTGGAAGGCGAACGAAAGGTGCAGTCCGTGGAGCAGGCGCAGGACGACAGGTAGCTGAATCATCACCATCAGCGCCGCGCCAACCACCGATCCCCAGGACAATGCGATGGCCAATGGAAATTGCGCGTAGCGCGCGCCAAACCCCAAAAGCGTGGCGATCATCGCCGCGTTCCAGATCACCGGCGCCGTGTAGGAAAGGAAAAATCGCCGGTGGCTGTTGAGGATTCCCAGGCACCATGCGGAAAAAACGAACAGCGCGGCCCCGGGGAACAGGATACGAACGATGCGGATCGTCAGTTCGCGTTTGGCGCCGGAAAACCCCGGCGCGATGGCGTCGATCAGATAGGGAGTCGCCAGAACGCCGATCAAAACCAGTACGGATGTGCTGAGCGCCAGCAAGGCCGCGACGGCTCCGGCGGTGCGGCGGGCATCCTCATCCTCATCACGCGCCAGCAACGACGCATACACGGGAATGAAGGAAGCGGAAAGTACCCCTTCGCCAAAAAGGTTCTGGAGGGCGTTGGGAATCCGGAATGCCGCCTTGAAGGCGTCCGCGGCGTCCGAGTTTCCGAAGTAGTGCGCGAACACGCGGTCGCGAATGAGTCCCGCGATGCGGCTCAGGAAGATTCCGGAGGCGACAAGAAACGAGGAGCGCTTCGAAGCGAAGCGGTTGGCGGCGGCTGTTCCGGGATCGCTCACGCGCAGGTACTGTAAAGGAAATTCATAGTCTCGCGCCATCCATTACAAGAGTTGCCCGGCAGGAAGTCAACCACGACTGTAAAGGGATGTGCAATTGCAGTACGCGGGTCTCCCCAGGCATCCTGCAGACGGAACCGGTGTAAGAACTCGAAAATGTGTGGGGCGCGTCCCCGGCAAAGCCGGGATCTTCGACTTCCACCAAACCCAAAATCAGTCCTGCGTTAACCGCTGAGGCTCTGATTTTGTAGCTCCTGTACAGTCTCTGGAGTGGCTCCATCAGGGTGATGTCGATGTGAACCTCGCGCGAAAGGGCTAAAGACTCAGCCTCCATGAGCCGATGAGTACCGTAGAAAGTAAAGCGCACACCACTGCAATGGAGCGCATGATGGAGCTACACAAGAGTGAACGATGCCATTCCGCGAACGATGAACTGCGCGATTTTCTGCGGCAGGCAGAAGACTTGGCCAATGAAACAGGTATGATCCGCGAGGGTGACGTGAGCGCGCTGTCCATGCGCCTGTCGAACTGTGTTCCCGAAGTGGGAGACGCGTCTCGCGGCGAAACACTTGATAGCGGCCTGAGAATTGAGATTGCGGAATACGTCAAGAACCTGCGGGCTCTGCAATCCACGCTGGAAAAGGTACATTCCGTGATACTCATCCGCAAATTACAAATGGAGGCGGCCAAGCGGCGCCTCGACAAACTCCCGGCATGGACCAACGCGCGTAACCCAATCACGTGAGTTTCTCGAAAGGACGGCCGAGTGCGGGGCGCAGGTGAACGCGTAGTTTCCGAGATATTTTACTAGCACACCGTTAGCAGAATACTGTTATCAGCATACGTGTGGTTTTACAGCGGGCCCTAATCCAACAGTCGCAAGGATCGCCCGGCTACCGTGCGCATGCTTTGGCGAATTCCGGGCGGACAGTTTATCGGGCGTCTGCATCCGGGAGTGTAAAATATCGTCCAGCCGGACCCGCAAGCGGATCAATGCGGCCGAGTGAATCTGCGACACGCGCGATTCGCCCACGCCCAGCACAACCCCAACTTCCTTCATGCTCAACTCTTCCAGGTAATAGAGCGTCACCACTTGGCGTTGCTTCCCGTTGAGGCATTCCAGGGCGTTCACTACGAGCGATTTTATTTCACTGTCCAGGCACAGGAAGAACGGGTCCTTGCCCACGCTGCCCAGGCGGTAACTTACCAACGCATCGTCGGCCTGCGGTTCGGTGGACTCCTCCTGCAGGCTGCCCATATCAAGCCCGCGCAGTTCCCCCAACAAGGATTGAAACTCTTCCAACTTCATTTCGAGTTCCTCGGCCAACTCCGGCTCCGTGGCCATGCGACCCAGGCGAAGTTTCAGATCGCTGCGGGCTTGCTCGATACGGCGACCCTGCCGGCGCAAGTGCCGGGGCCCCCAGTCCATTGCGCGCAAGCTGTCTAGGATGGCTCCGCGAATGCGAAACTTCGCGTAGGATTTGAGCTGCACATTCTTGCTGGGATCAAATTTTTCCACCGCATCGATCAAGCCGACGATTCCGGCGTGGATCATGTCCTCGAGCGGCACTTGCGCCGGTAGGCGGTCATGAATTCTGCGGGCGATATATTTCACCTGCGGCAAATGATCGAGCAGAATCTTCTCGCGTTCTTCCGTGTCCTTGAAACCATGGAAATCCATTGTGTGCGGGGCTTGCTGGCTCATCGAACCACCTCCATGTCCTGCGGCCGATTTCCGGCCCACTGCCTGCCGAAGGCTTGGTTGGAGCTTGTGCGCTGTGCGCGCGAATTCGGTAGGGTCGAATGCATTGCTGCGGCAGACATGTTTCTCTCCCCCCAATTTGGCTTCAACGGTTCTCAGCGTCTCCAGTTTAGAAAACGCTCATTGCCACCCTTGGAGGCTCGCATCCCCTACGCCTTCGATCGGCATAGGTAACCTAGCGTTTGGGGTTCCAAACCCGGAGTAGATTCCGCGCTGCAAAGACGTGGGTTAAGAGGACGCACTCATCTTGCAGGGTCAAAACAGGACAAGCCCTCCGGAATCGGCACTTCGGCGCAAAATCCTTAGGGAATTTATCGCAGCTATCGTGTTTTCGGTTTCAGCCGGCAAACAAAATCTTCCAGTGTTTCAATTTGGTTCTCGCGGCCCTCATTCACCATTCACTCTCTTGACATTTTCTAATCCCGCTGCAAAACTGAATTCCCCTTCAATCGAACTTCCATCACTTTCAGGTATTCCTCATGCATATTCTCATTGCCGAAGATGACGTGACACTCGCGAAATTGCTTTCCACTGCTCTGGCGGCCGAGCATTACGACGTGCGGACCGCAACCGATGGCGGGCGGGTCCTGCGGATGGTCGAAAATGGCCCGTGTGATTTGTTGATTCTGGACGTGAACTTGCCCGGCGCCGGTGGGTTGGACGCGTTGCGGCAGGTTCGCTCCATAAACTTCCACCTGCCGGTCCTGGTCCTCACGGGGAGCGCGCGCGTGCAGGATCGCATCGATGGCCTGAATTGCGGCGCGGACGATTATATGACCCGGCCGTTCGCATACTCGGAACTTCTGGCCCGTGTGCGGGCATTGCTACGCCGCAGCAGCTTTTCGTCCGAGGCGGTCCTTCGCAGTCTGGATCTGGAACTGGACCGCATCCGCCACAGCGTGCTGCGCAGCGGGCGGCCCATCGATCTCACCCCCAAGGAATTCGCTTTGCTGGAATATTTAATGCTCAACGCGGGCAGCAACGTTTCGCGTTCCGCGATCATTCACGACGTCTGGAAACTTTCTGCCGACACCGTGACCAACGTCGTGGACGTCTACATCAATTATCTGCGCAAGAAGATCGATTTGGACGCGCCCGAAAAACTCATCCACACGGTACGCGGCGCCGGATATCGCATCGAGGCAAGACAAACTGCCATGCTGTGAAGGATAGATATGCAAACCGGATATTTCGCGCAGTCGCCGAAAGCGCTGAACTTTCCGCTTTGCGCTTTGTGCCAGGAAAGTCCCGTGCGCCTGTTGCGGAGAAGCCTGGTTTCACTTGCGATGTTCGGCAGGATCGTCCCACAGGCGAATGCCCCCGGTAAATGCGGTGGCATTGTCGCCCAGCCGGCATCCCGGCGGCAGAGTCTTCAGCAACTTGGCGTTGCCGCCGCCCAGGACGACATCGTGCACTTCGAGGGCGTTTTTGAGTTTCTTAACAACGTCGGTCACATGGCGGCGCCATTTCTTTTTGCCCAGACGTTTTAACCCGCGAAGCCCCAGATAATCTTCGTACGTGCGGCCTTTCTTGTAAGGCAGGTGCGCCACTTCCATCGGTTCGAGAATTCCGTCGACAATCATCGCCGATCCCAAACCGGTCCCCAGACCAAGAAAGAGCATTCGCCCTCCGTGATAGATGCCCAGGGCCTGCATCGCCGCATCGTTCACGATTTTGACGGGGCATCCGAACGCCTTCTTGAAATCAAATCCCACCCACCCGCCTCCCAGGTTATGCGGTTCGCTCAGAGGACGCCCGTGCACAACCGGACCCGGATATCCAATCGAGACGCGCGAATATTTCCAGCCCGCCGTGGCCTGGCGAACATCCTTTACCATGCGCTTCGCCGTCATTTTTTTGCCTGAATCGATTTTGACCGGCTCCTTCTGTCCCGAAGCCAGAACTTTCACGTGCGTGCCGCCCACATCGATCACCAGGATGCCGCCGCGCTCTTTCTTCATGACTGCTCCCCGCGACTCACAATTTCGGGTCGTGTCCTGATTTGGCCGTTGCCGGTGTGGCTGAATTCCCCGGCGGGCCGAGCTTCCAGAGTCTTTGTGAACACTCGAAATGATTGTTTTTTGAAGCGCCACCCTTCCGGGCGGCATTCGCGACAACCCCTCACAGCGTCGTGTAGACCAGCGTGACGAATTGCTCGGGCTTGAGAAGCCCGCTGCCGAATTCGGCATCGAAGCTGGCCGTGGGCATGGCGGCGATTGCCTCTTGCAATGTTTTTCCGGAGGACTTCAGCTTGCTCACGCGGTCGCGAACGGTGACGAGCATGTCGCGATACTTTGTGAGGGACGCCTTGTCGCCCAGAGGGCCGTGTCCGGGAACGATTTTGGTGGACGTGTCGGCCAGGGCGATTCCCTTGCCGGCCGCCGCAATCATGCCGTCAATTCTGCCGCCCGTGCTGGAATCCAGGAACGGATACATCCCGGCGAAATACGTGTCGCCCATGTGCAGCACGTTGCTGGTCACGTAATGCACCTGAATGTCCGAATCGGTGTGCGCGGGAGCCACGTGAGCCAGACGGATTTCCTCTTTGTTGAAATAGAGGCGGAAGGTGTCGGTAAACGTCTGCACCGGCAGGGCCTCGGGTGGAGAGGGAGGAAAATGCATGCCAAAAAAGCCGATATCCTGCGGCGTGGAAAGCCGCTTTCGCGTGTTCTCATGAGCCAGGATCATCGCGCCCATCTCATGCATCGCCGCGTTGCCGTCGGTATGGTCAAAATGCCAGTGCGTGTCGATCAGCATTTTCAGGGGAGCGCTGCTGAATCCATCCAGCATCTGCTTGATCTTGGGAGCCACTCGGGCAAAGCTGGCATCGACCAGAATCTTTCCGTCCGGCCCGTCCAGAACCACCATGTTCCCGCCCGGGCCAAACAGCATGTGGATATTGTCGCGCAGCTGCAGGGTCTGCAGAGGAACGGCGGACATTTGCTGCTTCATCTGTTCGACCGTATCCGCGGGAGCCGCCGCGCCCTGCGCCGCGTACAGAGCCGTTCGCGGCATCAGCCCCGCCAGCACGCTGCCTCCGGCTAGAAAAGACGCTGCGCGCAGGATGTCCCGCCGGCTTGCCTGCTGCAAAAACAATTCTCGATTCATTGAGGTTCGCTCCTGTAAGACCTGTAAGAGATGATCGGCCGCGCATAAACATATCACCCGCATAAAATCCAGTCACGCGTAAGATGCAGGCGGCGCCAGCCGGTTGTTCCCTGATGTCTTTCTATTTCTTTGGCGGGAGCGTGATCGCCGGAATTCTGATCCGCTTGGTGAAGGCTTCCTCTTCCTCCGCGATACACGGAAGTTCCTCCATGTACGCGCTTTTTCCTGTGAGCGCCTTGTAGAGCTTCGTGTCGCCCACCCAGGTGTTCGTGTAGGCCTTGGGGTCCTCGACAATAAGCTGCAGCGTCAACGTTCGGTTGTCCGCGCGTTTGTACCGCTCGATCAAATGCATTTCGTCGCTGTGGGGATCTCCGTAGAAATCCAGCCAGCTCTTATCGTTGAAGCCGACGGTGTCCACAACGAACGTGTCTCCCTCCCACTTGCCGACCGATTCTCCCATCCAGGTAGGCACCACGTCCTTGGCATGAACACGGCCATCGGTCCAGATCTGGCGAAATTCGTGCTCCCGCTCAAAAAACATGAAAACCCTGTCGGACGTCTGAACGATTTCAAATGGCTGGGGAAAAAACAGGATGCGCGGAATGCCGGCCGGGTAGCACTTCAAGATCGGGTCATTCCCACCTCCCTGTGCTTTGGGGCCGTAGCCGGGCTTTGCCGCGTCGTACCTGGCTTTGGCCCACGGCGTCATCGGAGGGGGATTTTTGCTTGGCGTCGCATAAATGCCTTGCCCCGGAGTGTCCATGAAGAACTCCCACATCCCTGAAAGATCGTGAGGATCGGCTGGGGCGGGAGCGCGGGTTTTCGCTGCTGCGGTTTGCGGGTCCGGCCTCTGGGCGAGCATAGTGCCCGGCACGGTAAGCGCCACCGTCAGCCCTGCGATCAAAATCCTGAAGCGCTCATGCCACAAATCCCGCCACAATTCCATCGTTGCACCCCTTGGGCAATCCGGACTCCGCTCCCGGCTTACTGCGCTTCTACGATTCCCAACACTTTGCCGTTGGCAAAGACGAGCTTATTCAGGAAACCGACTGGCGCCCCACTTTTGGCCGCCGCCAGCGTGATCGTAACCTGATCGCCCGGTTTCAACGCGTCCTTGGTCCAGCCGGCCCGTACAAGTTTCCCGGGGCTCAAAGTCTCGACGGCCCAGTGGGTCACTTTGCCCTTGGCGTCCTTTACATCCAGATAGATTTGGGCGTGGGGATTGACGAATTCGAATTCGGTTACCGTTCCCTTGATCGTGATCGGATTCTTTTCATCATAGGCGGCGTTTCCGTGGTGCGCGAACAACGGAGAACCGGCCACGAGCAGGGCCGCAACCAGATATAGGCATGCCGCAAACCGGCTTTTCATGTGTCACCCACACATTGCATGCGATGGCGATTCTACAAAGAGCGCCAGAAAAATAAATTTAAATTAGGAGCCACGTTTCACCCCGCGCCGAGGGAACCCGACTTCAACTGCCCTCTGGATATCACGATTGAGAGTCGCAGGCAAGGCCGGTAGAGACCCCGGCGGCGGCGCCACAACACAAGGCACGCCTAACGCATCGCCTTCCGAAGCGCCAAATTCTCAAGCCATAGTGAGAAATCCAAACCAATCGCGCACCGGCCGGGGCCGAATCATTGCCCGCCAGGTTTGGTCCGGCAACTCCCGTTTAAAATGTCAGCTTGAGTGCGGCCTGCATCAGACGCGGCGGCGCAGCCTTCACAACTTGTCCGAATAACACACTGGTGCGGTCGCCGTTGACCGCCGCCGGTCCGAAAAACTGCGTATGGTTAAAGGTATTGAAGGTTTCCAGCCGGAACTCCAGATGCTTGGATTCAGACAGCTGGAAGGACTTGAGCAGCGCCAGATCAAAATTAAACATCCCGGGGCCATAGAAGAATCGCCGCGAAGAGTTGCCCGGCGTTCCCAAGGCATTCACATGAAAAAGCGACGTATTGAAATATGGCAGGTTATTTCGGGGGTTGTGGTTGATGTTCAGAGGCCCCGGAGTAATGTCCGGAAGGTCCAGGCTGTGATTATTTACTCCGTTGGGAATGCTTCCCATCAGGGAGTTGTCGCCATCGGTCGAAATGGTCACCGGAAAACCCGTGCTGATGCGCGTAATTCCCGAGATCGACCATCCTGCGGTCCATAGATTCGACCTTCCGAAGAGCCGATTGACCGGAAGCTTGTATTCGTAGCTGGCCACCACGTTGTGCTTGAGATCAAAAGCCGAAAGCGCGCGAGAGGCGCGGAAATTATAAGGGTTCACAACGTCAGCCAGGCTGGATCCCTGGTCGATGGACTTGCTGTAGGTGTAGCCCAGGGAAAAACTCAGACGGGTCCCCGAATGTCTGAAGTTGGCCTGAAATGAATTGTAATTCGAATTTCCGACGCTACCCTCGTAAGCATTGTTGCTGAATGCGGGTCCCAGGGGACCACGCGTGCCGTTTACCGTTTGCCCGCTTGCCGTGACGTACGTGGCATCCTCGGAAAATGGACCGCAGGTCGCCGTTCCAGGCGCGACCGCGCTCTGCTGGCTCAGCGAGAGGCATAACGCGGGATTGCCGGGGTTGGCCGAATAAACCAGAAGCAGATGGTGCGCCTGGGAACCAATGTAGCTGAAACTCAGCATCGTGCTGGGGCTCAGCTGCCGCTCGATGGACAGGAAATAATTCTCGTTGTAGGGATACGTGTTATTCGGGTCCGGCCCGGTCATGCCCGCAATCGGCACGAAGGGCGAAAAGTCGATGCTCGAATTCGGATTCGTCACCGAGGTATGCAGGGACGGAAACGTCAGCGGGAACGGCTGGACATGCGTGGTGCCATCGGCTGCGCTGATAAACGGCGTCGCAAACAGGGGCGGCGCCGGACTGGTATAGCTCAGACCGTAGGGCGGCTGGGGCTCGTCAAACGCGACCGTATTTCCCTGAATCACCGAATAAAACATTCCGAAACCTGCGCGAATGCTCATTTTTCCCGGCCCGCCCGTGATCTTGCCCAGAAACCCTCCGATATGGCTGGGGGAATAAGCCAGCCCGATGCGGGGAGAGAAGCGATTGCTCTGGGGGACCAGCGTGTTGGGAATTCCCTTGTCGCTCGGGTAGACGATGCCGGCGGGCGCCGTGGTAAAGACCCGGGATTGCTGACCCACGACCATCGCGGGGATCTGATTGTATTTCTCCCGCCAGTACTGCATCAATTCCCAGCGCAGCCCCAGATTCAGAGTGAGATTGGACTTTACCTGCCAGCTATCCTCCACAAAGCCCGCCGCATACTTGTGGCGGGGGTAGTAGCTCTGTGAATCCGCCTGGTTGTAATTGCTGGCGACACCGATCAGAAAATCCGCGAAGTCCGATCCGGTTTCCGAACCAAAAAACGCGAACGATCCGTTGAAGGTGGGATTCGGATTCACGTTGACCTGCTGCAGGCTGAATTCAAAACCCGTCTTGAGCGTATGTTTTCCGATGACTTTTGAAAAATTGTCGCTCACGGTGTAGGTGTTGTTCCACTGCAGCAGGTTCGTGATGGGCACTCCCATCACAAACGAATTGAAGAAGACATTCATGACACCTTCGATGGCCGGGTCGAGCGGCAAAATGCCGCTTGCCGACCCTGGAGCAAAACCCTGGGAAGCCAGCGTCGGACCCACGCCCCCGACGGGCTGTCCAATATCATTTGCGCTGCGCATGTAGCTGAGACGAAATTCGTTTACCGCGGAGGTTCCGAATGTCCTGGTGTCGCCCAGATTGACCAGCTGCGCCCGGCCGAGCGTGAGGGCGTTGAAGCCGGGAACACTCGCGCCGCCCTGGCCGGTGGGATACGGATTGTCCAGCCGGTAGTCGTCGAAATAATAGTACGCGGACAGCATGCCCCATCGCTCGCTGTTGTAATCGGCGCGGAAACTCGCCTTGTCGTCCCGTAACTTCTTGGATTGAGAACCGGTGGAAAAGGTCCCGGCATCCACATTTGGCGCGGGGATGTACTGGAGAAGATTTTTGGCGGGAGCCGACCAGGCCGCTTCAGGAATGACGGCGCCCGGAAAAACGCATGTGCTCTGCGTGCAGTCCGGCGCGTAGTACGGCTCTCCGGCGCTGACGGTATAACCGAGCTTCTGCGAAAGCAGGCTGGCAAGATACGGCCCGGAAACATTGCCGGTCAGCGGGCTCGGGCTGGTCACCCCGGCGAAATTTCCCGAACGATTCAAAGCGGTAGGGACGGAAATCAGGCCGGTATCAATGCCCTCGACATTCCGCGTCCCCTGATAATCGGCGAAGAAGAACAGTTTGTCCTTCTTGACGGGGCCGCCAAGTGTTCCGCCGAATTGATTTTGTTGAAAGGTGTTCCGCTCGGGAGAAAAGAAATTCTTGGCATCGAGTTTCGTATTCCTCAGGAACTCGAAAGCGCTGCCGTGCAGCTGATTGGTTCCGGACTTGGTGACCACGTTCACGATGCCGCCGCTGTAATTGCCGTACTCCGCGTCGAAGTTATTGGTCAATACGCGGAACTCGGCGATCGAATCGAGGTTCGGCACGATCGCCGTGCCGCCGTTCATCATCTCCTTGACGTCCCCACCGTTGACCACGAAGCCGTTGGCGTCCTCCCGCTGTCCGCTGATCGACTGGTTGCCTGGGTTCAGCCCGCCGGAGGGAGCGATGGCCACCTGCGCGCCCGCCATCACAACCGAATCCGGCAACTGCGTCGACATGGGAACGATTCCCGGCTGCAGGGCCAGCAGATCCGTATAGCTCCTCCCGTTGAGCGCGACGGCGGTGATCTGCTTGCTCGCGACCACTTCGCCCATCTGCGAACTCTGGGTCTCCACATGCACCGCGGATTCCGACACCGTGATCTGCTCGGACTGCTCGCCCAATTCCAGCGTGACGTCCACCTGCAGCTTCGTATTCACGTCGATCGTCAAGCCCGTGCGCTTGTAAGGTTTAAATCCCGTGTGTGTGATTTCGATTTCGTAGTGTCCGACGGCAAGAGAGGGAAAAGCAAAAAAGCCGTCTCCATTGGTTTTCGTGGTCTGCTGCACCGACGTATCCACGTTGCGAATGTTGACGGCGATGTCGGGGATCACGCTCCCCGTGGCGTCCTTCACCGTGCCGGAAATAGTTCCTACCGTGTCGGCCCTGACCGGCGCCACCGACAACAGAAACATCACGACGATGCAGATTCGTCCAATCCCCTTCTCCATACAGCTCACTCAGCCCACCCCTTTCCTGCCCCTTACTGCCCAGTCCTGCTTGTCATGAGTGTCCGGAAAAACCCGATTCCGGCCCGGACAAATCCACTCGAGTCATCCCTCGCGACCCCGCCGGATCCGCTTTTATGTGTTGCGCAGCGAAAAAAATGTTTTCTTTACAGATAGGCGATCCAGCGGCCTGCGGCCACGATGCCGAACCACAGCAGGATCGAAATCAATCCCGCGGCGCGCGCCGCGAGCGGCCCGACCCGATCGTTCTCCCACTTGCCGACGCTCTGGTAGGCAAGCGTGTGGAAAACAAAAGCGTTCAGTCCGGCGAGCGCGATCAGCGCCATCTTGATTTGAAATCCGAGGTTGTCGTACATCTTCGTGGCTTCCGAGGAGAACAGCAAAAGCCCCGTAATCAACATGAGGACGAACCCGCCCCAGGCCCAGGGCAGAAACCGGTTGGCGATCTTGGTTACCGGCTTGTCCTGAAACGTCAGCCCCATCAGGCGCAAGTCCAGAATGGATGTGGACCCCACCACGATAACAATGCCGAAGATATGAATGGTCTCAATGATCGGAAACAGCCACGTGGAGTCCCGTACGGCACTGCCTATCGCCGTTTGCTCGATCCATGCGCAAATCACGTAAATTAAATGCATATTTCCGAACCTCGCTGTTCCTCATAGTAGAATTGCTTTGCTTGCAGCACCCGCCTTCCTATTCCCACTATTCCCCGGGCCCCTCAAACGTGACCGTGCGCCCGTTCGCCATCACCAGCTTCTCAATCCGCATCGAGTTGCTGCCGTTCCGGGCGGGATGCCCTGTGGCCGTGATGTGGTCTCCGGGTTTCAGTGTGTTCTTGTTCCAGCCTTCCCTGACGAGCATGTTCGGGCTGGTCCCTTCCACAATCCATTTCTCGACGTTGCCACTGCTGGTTTTTACGTTCAGCAGCACCAGCATGTGAGGATTCACAAACTCGAACGAAGTCACGGTGCCTTTCACGGTGGTCAACTTTGCCGGATCGTAGTTGGCCCGCCCATGATGCGCGGACACGGGAACCGAGGCCGCGAGAAGGCCAACCACGACGGCCAGAGTGAAAAAAAACCTGCCTTTCATATTTGCCTCCAAACCAGGGGCCGACGCGCGCCACAACGCGCGAACCCGCGCGCGCTACTTGCCGCCCCCCCTACTGGGGCGGACTGGCCCTATTGCGACGGATTGGGAAGATACTTCGTGTGGCACCCCTCGCAGGTGTCATAAACCTTGTTGCCGGCATCGGAAACCGCGTCGGCGTCTTTTGCATTGGCCGCTTTATAGGCCTGCGATCCCGCCTCCACCAGCGCCAAGGCGTCCTTGGCCCATTCTCCGTTGTCTTTGGCGCGCCCGGGGAGCAGGAGCAGGTTGCCGGATTCGGCGAGCATCAGAGCGCTATTCTGCACAGCCACCCACTCTGCGTCCGTCTTGGGCGCTTGACTCGGCACCTTGAAGATGACGTCCGAAGTCGGCGCAACAATTCCAAGCATAATCTGATGGACGCTCCCCACCGGTTGAAACCTGGGAGCCTGGGCCATCGCCGCCACCGAGAAAAAAAGAACCATACCTCCAGCCATTTTCATCCACCGCATCGGACCTCCTCATGCAAACAGGATTTGCATCCGGAATCGGGCCGCGTGCGCTACACGCTCATCATGCGGCAAACGGTGGCGCGCCGAGGTTAAATCGAAGTAAAAGTTTCTGAATGGCGATTGAACAGGGATCAACCCGCGAATTTGTAGCCGAAGCCAATCACGGTGACAATGTATTGAGGATTCTTGGGATCGCTCTCGAGTTTCTGCCGCAACCACGCCACGTGCACATCGACCGTGCGCGTCGAGGGCAGTTCCCCGTAGCCCCACACTTCACGAAGCAGTTCATCGCGCGAAACCGTGGCATCGCGATGCTCCACAAAATAGCGGAGCAGCTGAAATTCCTTGGCGGACAGCGGCACGGCTTTACCATCTCGCGTGACCTCCGTGCGCCTCATATCCATCTGAATTGTCCCGAACTGGTAGCGGGCCAAAGTAATCCCGGCCACGGCGGAAGGACGCCGGAGCAACGCCTCGATTCGCGCGAGCAGTTCCGCCATCTGGAACGGCTTAGTCAGATAATCATCTCCGCCCGCTTTCAATCCAGCCACTTTGTCCTTGGTTTGGCGGCGTGCGGTCAGCATGAGGATCGGCGTGCTCGACCCGCCCTGCCGCAGTTTTTCGCATACAGCGAGCCCGCTTTCGCCGGGCAACATCAGGTCGAGAATGATTAAATCAAACGGCTCGCGCGCGGCTGTCTCCAGGGCAGACACGCCGTCCCGGGCCACCGAGACCGCGTAACCCTGTTTACGCAGGCGGTCGCGCAGGGTGGTGACCAGCCCCGCTTCGTCTTCGACAATCAGAATCCTGGCAGCCATGCCACCCCATTCCTCAAATTATATCGGGCAGAAGTCCGGCAGGGGCGGCGCATCGTGCACCCTCGCAAGTTCACCCCTCTACCCTGCACCTTCTTCATTGTGTTCTCCCGGGTCCGGCACGGCAAAGTGCAGAACCACCTCCGTGCCCCGTCCGGGCTCGCTCGAAACGCTCACCCGGCCTCCCATATCCTCCATCATGCGCTTCACCAGATGCAGGCCCAGGCCCACACCGCGAATCTGGTTGTCGCGCACGGTTTGCACGCGATAGAACGGCTCAAAAATGTGAGGAAGGTCGGCCGCGGAGATTCCGATGCCCTTGTCTTCCACGATGATCTCCACTTCCGGCTTGCCGGTCTCGGACGACGCGCCCGTCCGGGCACGAACGGCAATCCACCGGCTCGAATTCCCATATTTCATCGCGTTGCTCACCAGATTTTCGATGCAGGTGATGACAGCGGAAGGATCGGCGACAATCGGGGGCAGATCATCACGGATCTCTTTTTCCAGCGCGAATCCCGCTTCCTGCAGGGCGGGCTTGGCCGTAGCCAGGCTCTGCGCCACGACGGGAGCCACCTCGATCACCGCCATCTCATACCCGGAAAGACCGAAGCGTCCGGCCGTGAACAGCAAGACTTCGTCCACCATGCGCTCCAGGCGGCGGCCCTGGCCGCGAATGATACCGCCATATTCCTGCATCTGCTCGGTGCCGTCGACAACTCCATCCACAAGGTTTTCCGCTGCGGAATTGATCACGGCCAGAGGCGTGCACAATTCGTGGGATACGCCGGCCACAAATTCCATCTGCTGCTTTGCCAGGGTTTTCGAACGGCGCGCCACCGAGAAGACCATTCCCATGCTTGCCGCGAGAACCGCAAGCAGCCCGAAATTGATGGCCAGGTTGCGCCGCCTCCACCCCGACACAGCCTCATCCAGAGATCCCGCGGGGTGCTGCACCACCAATTGCCATGGTTGCTCCGCATCGCTCGCCTGTAAGGGAGGATGGCCCCGCCTCCTAGCCTCTTCGGAGACAAGATCGATTAAATTTACCGAAGCATCCGGTGAGGAAGTGGAGACGTCCATTTTCGCGTCGGATTGATACAGCGTCTGGTAGGGAGCCTTTGCGCTCCGAATCAACACCACAAAACTTTTTTGGCCCGCGGCGCCAAAATGGCGGTCGGCCAGGTCCGGAAGATATTGCCGCTGCAGATATTCCGCATTCAGCTCGACGATGAGGAAACCGATCGGGTGAACGAATGAGCTCGTGTCCTTTATGTCCGACGCGTTCTGGAACAGCGGGCGAACCAGCGCCGGCATTTCCTCGTATATCGTCCACGGATAATAGACGGCCTCCCGGTCATCGATCTCCGGCGGCATCTGTTCCCGCTGCCGCGTCAGAAATTGACGTAAAGATTCGAATTTTGCGGGCCAGGCGGCATCGTGAAACCGGTTGTCACTGGCATTCCATGTTTCCAGATGCGGCGCGCCGGTGGCGCCGGTCTTCCAGATGGACAATCCGGCGACAAACCCGGCGAGCGGACTGCTGCTGCTCCACTTCGCATATTGGCGCGCGACTCGCGATTCCAGCCCTGCCGGCTGCGTTTCGGGGGGCATCTCAAAGCTTTCGCATAACCGCTGGAAATCGTAAGAAAACTCCTGATCGAAATTTTCCACGCTCGTGGCCAGCGACGCCTTCAATCGCGCCTGCTCGGTCTGGCTGATTTCGCCGGTCCATCGATACTGGTAGACGGCGAGGATCGAGACGACCGCGACCATTACCAAAATCGCGATCAGTTCCACGCCCGACCTTTTCGTCCACTTCATATATTTCCAGAATTTCGATGATTTCCCTGCAACCGGAAATTTATTTCGGAGCGCGCCTGAATTACTTCCCGCCGCCCGTCATGTTGGCTTCACAAATATATTCGAGCAGGTGCCAGGACGGCTTCAGCGTGAAAACTTGCCGGCCGGTCCAGGGCTTCGTATAGGCCCGTGGATCGTCAATGGTGAGGTCGTCCTGCAGGGTGTCATGATCGATGCGGCGAATGCGCTCCACGACGTGCAAGGCGTCGGAATGCGGATGTCCGACCTGGTCCAGCCACGTTTTATCGTTTAAGCCAACCGTGTCCACGACGAGTGTGTCTCCCTCCCACCGCCCGATCGAGTCCCCCATCCAGGTAAGGTTGAGCCCCTTGGCATGCTCCCGCCGGTCCATGCGGATATAGCG
Organism: Terriglobia bacterium; assembly: GCA_963746945.1. Taxonomy (GTDB): domain Bacteria; phylum Acidobacteriota; class Terriglobia; order Acidiferrales; family UBA7541; genus Palsa-360. The sequence continues at coordinate 1,215,600 of CAVVDG010000003.1, forward strand.
CGCGTAGTGATCGTATTCAAACAGCATGATCACTTCGCCGGGAATCTGCACGATCCGCATGGGAAACGGAATCAGCATGATGCGCGGCACGCCCGGCGGCAGGCAACTCAGGATCGGATCCTGCGAATCCGGCGTCGCGCGAGGACCGTATCCGGGCTTGGCGGCCAGAAATTTCTCTTTCGCCCAGGGCCGGAGTGGAGGTTCCTTGGCACTGAACGTAATCGCGTTTTGGCGTTCCATCCACACGCCGGACAAATCCCTGGGAGAAAAACCCACGCGCGTTCTTGCCGGCCTTGACGATTTGGGCGATTGTGCGGAAGCGGCCAGTGCAAACGCAAGCACAGCGGTCAGCGCCAATCCCGTCTCGATCCGTCGATTTCGCAGCTTTCAACTCCTTCCGCCGGTCGGCATGCGGCTGGCAATCCCGGAACGGAATCTGCACGCCCGGTCGTCTTTTTCCTTGAGAACTTCAAAATATCATTACGGTTGTGAAATTACGAGGCATCAGTGGGCAAACACACTAGTGGACACGTTGCACCATCAAAAAATCCCGCAGGCCTACCCGCGAACGCTGAGCACCGGGCAAAGCGCCTGGCTGATGATCTTGTATGCCGTGGCCATTCCCAGGTGTGTTCGCGTCGAGGCAAATCTTGAAACATGCTTTGTTCCCAGAACAATCAAATCGATCCCCAACTCTTCCGCCAACGCCAGAATTTTCTCCGCAGCGTCGCCCGATTCCACGTACGCCTTCGGCTCACACCACAGCTTCGCCTCCGGAGGAACCTGCGCGAGCAAACGGTTCCTCAGAGAATCTTCGAATAAATCCGCCTCGGAGGCGGGCACCACGTGCAATAGATAGAGGCGTGCCTGATTTTCCTGCGCTAGCGAAACCGCGTAAGGCAAAGCGGCCATGGCTTCCGTACTGAAATCGGTCGGGTACAAAATTGTGTGGATATCCGCGACGCTGCCCGGCTCTCCGGCAACGTTGGGTCCCACGGTCAGAACAGGGCAACTTGCCTGGCGGACAATTCGTTCCGCCACCGAACCCATCAGCAACTTGCTGGCGCCCGTGCGTCCGTGAGTCCCCACGGCGATCAGGTCGATCCCCTTCTGCTCGACGATCGCGGACAATTCATCACCGATGTCGCCTTTTCGAATCACGATCTCGTGAGGAATTCCCTCCAACCGCGAATTCACAGTCTTCATACCCTCATCCGCGTCCCGCAACGCCTGCGCGGCCATGGCCTGCACCTCCATGGTCTGCGGAAGCCCTGAACGCGGGATCACATGCACGGCCGATATCGTCGAACCATACTTGTGCGCAACCGACAACAGGAATGGAAGCGCTTCATTCGAACGCTTGGAAAAATCCGTGGCAAACAGGATGTTTCCAAAGAGAACTCGCTTGGATGCCGCCTGCGTCGCCATAAGTCACCTCCGCACATCCATGGGCCGGAATCTGAACCATCAGCTAATACCTAACTTACGCAATTCGGGAGGGGCAATCCGTGATGGCTCTCACAGACCGAAGTGAGCGCGGTCACAGGCGCGCGGCATGGCCATGTTAGAAAGCTCAACAGGCCTGCTGCCGGCTGTAGAACAGATTTAAGGATCAGAGGTGCTCGGTCTGCCTGATATTGATATAAGAACATCCAGTTTAGGCGATAGTATGAATCCAGTTCCGCCAGATACTCAGGCCAACGGAGAAAGTCGGATGAATGACCTTCTGGGGCTGACGAGCGAGCAGGCCCGGGAGCGCCTGTCCGAGTATGGCCCCAATGATCCTACGCCCGTGCGTCGAGGCGCGCGGGCTCAGGAATTGCTCACCCTGTTTCTCAATCCTCTCGTCGTCATTCTCCTTCTCGCAGCCGCAATCTCCGGCATTCTGGGACAGAGGACAGACGCAGGAATTATTTTTGTTCTTGTGATCCTGGGCGTTTCGGTCAATTTTGGCCAGACATATCGCTCGCAACGCGCGATCCAGCGGTTGCGCGAGCATGTCAGCCTGACGGCCACAGCGTTACGCGACGGAACGTGGCAGGAAGTGAAGCGATATGAGGTTGTTCCGGGAGATCTGGTTCAGCTCTCCGCCGGAGATTTAGTCCCCGCCGATGGTCAACTCCTGCAGGCACGTGACCTCTACGTCCAGCAAGCCGCGCTGACCGGCGAGTCCATGCCCGCCGAGAAAGAGGCCCGCCCCGAAGACATGAACACCCATGGCGCTCCGGATGCGCCTGATCGGGTTTTTCTGGGAACCTCGGTGGTGAGCGGCATCGGGGTTGCCCGTATCGTTGCCACGGGCTCTAAAACGATGTTCGGCGCGATCGCCAAACGCCTTGTGGTTCGGCCGGAGGAAACGGAATTCGAACGCGGCTTGCGGCGCTTCGGCATGCTCATCATGCGCGCGGTGTTTTTTCTAGTTTTCTTCATCCTGGCGACGCGCATCGCCCTTCACAAGGATGCCTTCGAATCCTTCGTGTTCGCTGTGGCGCTGGCTGTAGGTCTGACCCCTGAATTTCTGCCGATGATCACCTCCGTGACACTGGCGCGCGGTGCCGTTCGAATGGCGCGCGAAAAAGTTGTGGTGAAGCACCTGCCGGCGATTCAGAACTTCGGGAGCATCGATGTCTTCTGCAGCGACAAAACGGGCACGTTAACTAAGGGCATGATGGCATTGGCGCATTCCGTAAATGCATCGGGCAAGCCATCGGACCGTCCATTGTCTCTCGCCTATCTCAACAGTAAGTTCGAGACGGGAATCCGCAGCCCGTTGGACACCGCGATTCTGAACACCAAGCCCCAGGATCTGGATGGTTATCGCAAGTGCGACGAAATTCCGTTTGATTTCAACCGGCGCCGCCTTTCCATTGTCGTCGAGCGCGAGAACGCGCAGGAATCGGAAAGGCTGTTCATCACCAAAGGCGCGCCCGAGGGGATCATCGATCTCTGCGAATCCATCGAGGAGGGCGCGGAAACACGCAGGGTTGATCCCGCTGCCGCCGAAGGCGCGCGCCAGGTTTATCGGGATCTCAGCAGACAGGGCTTCCGCGTTTTGGCTGTGGCTTCCCGCGCCGTGCAAGCCCGTGAGGGATTTTCGGCCGCCGACGAACATTCCCTGGTCCTTGCGGGATTCCTCGCCTTTGCCGATCCGCCGAGCGAAGACGCCGCTGCGTCGGTAGAGGCCATGAAGCGCGACGGCGTGCAGGTGAAGATTCTGACGGGGGACAACGAACTCGTCGCCAGGCACGTGTGCACGAGCGTCGGCCTGGAGGATCCTGTCGTCGTCCTTGGCGATGAACTCGAACAAATGAGCGATACGGCGCTGGGCCATGTCGCCGAGGAAGCCACGATCTTCGCGCGGGTTTCCCCGATGCAGAAGCTGCGCATTATTCTGGCGCTCAAGCATCGCGGGCACGTCGTGGGTTACATGGGCGACGGGATCAACGATGCCCCATCGCTGCACGCGGCGGATGTGGGGATTTCGGTGGCCACGGCCGTAGATGTCGCGCGCGATGCCGCGGAAATCATTCTGCTCCAGCCGGGACTGGGCATTCTACACCGCGGAATCATCGAAGGCCGCAAAGCTTCGGCGAACGTGTTGAAGTATCTGCTGATGGGCACAAGCTCGAATTTTGGAAACATGTTCAGCATGGCGGCGGCTTCGCTGTTCCTTCCGTTTCTCCCCATGCTTTCGACGCAGATCCTGCTGAACAATTTTCTTTACGACACTGCGCAAATCACGATTCCCTCAGACAACGTGGACGAGTCCTACATTCGCAGCCCGCAGCGCTGGAACATTCGCCTGATCCGAAATTTTATGATTTTCATCGGCCCCATCAGTTCCCTCTACGATTTCTTGACATTCTACGTGCTGCTGCATTTTTTTCACGCGGGCGAACCGTTGTTTCATACCGGGTGGTTTGTCGAGTCTCTGGCCACGCAGACTTTGGTGCTTTTCATCATCCGCACGAAGGGCAATCCGTTTCGCAGCCGCCCCAGTCTTCCGCTGGCTGTTTCTACCGTCGCCATCACTCTCATCGGCATCCTGCTTCCCTTCTCCCCCCTGGCGCACACTCTCGGCTTTACGCCGCTCCCGGCTCCGTTCTTCGCCTTTCTGGGTGTTTCCACGGCAACCTATCTGCTGCTCGTGGAAATTGCCAAGCGCCTGCTCTTATCGAAACTCGGGGCGCCACCTGCATCGAACCAGGACCCCCTGCTCCCCGCATTTCGATAAACAATCCGGCTAGGGTTCTCCCCCCTCCCGCCCGCGCACTCCTGCGCGCCCCCTATGACGCAAATCACATGGCTGAGTGACCTGGCTCATAGCCACAAACATTTCAACCGCGTAAAAAGAGCAAGAGGATGCTTGGAGGTTGGTCAAATGGCCTACACACAAGGAGCCATACCACAGAAGCAAGTTCCGAAAACAGAATCGTGGAGGCACATCTTGCACACGATGCAAACGCCCGCGCAGACTCGTTTCGAAAATATTTTGCTTGCCACTGATTTTTCACCGGCAACAGGCCCGGCACTGCCCTATGCGGTGGAGATTGCCCGAAGATCCGGAGGAACCATCCATGCGGTTCACGTCGTTTCACCGGACATCTATCCACTGGCTCCTCCGGAAGAATGGTCCAAACTCGCTCAGGAAGAGAAAGCATTCCGCAGCCAGAAACAACTGGAACTCGAACAGGAATTGCAGGGCCTTGCTCATGAATTCATTTTCCCCAGGGGCGACGTTTGGGAATGCCTGAGCCGCATTATCGAAGAAAAGAAGATTGATCTGCTGATTCTGGGAACGCACGGACGCACCGCCGTCGAAAAGACGTTTTTGGGTTCGGTGGCCGAAAAAATCTTCCGGCAAGCCGGGTGCCCTGTTCTGACCGTCGGCCCCCACGTGACCGCAAAAGCCACTCATGCCCACGCCGCGGAATTGAATTGCATCTTGTACGCGACCGATTTCAGCTCCGAATCATTCGCGGCGGTGCGCCACGCGATTTATCTGGCGAAAGAGCATCACGCGAAACTCGTACTGGTGCATGCGATGGACCGGGCCGAGCCGGGGCAAGTGAACACCGCATTCGAGACCCTGCGAGACGTGGTTCCCCTCGGCGCGGGGCTTGCCTCTAAACCGATTTGCATCGTGGAACGCGGCAAGCCCGCAAACGCCATCCTGGCCGTCGCCGAAGAGCACAATGCGGATCTGATCGTCTTCGGCGTACGAAGCGCGGAACAACACGTTACCGCCGTGTCACATCTTACCCGGTCCGTCGCCTACAAGGTTGTTACGCAGGCCACGTGTCCCGTACTGACCGTGCGTAACTGAAATTTTTCCTGCGGACCTGCAAGAAGGGTTCCTGGCGAGACACGATCCTGTTGACGGCGGCGAAAATCTAAAAATTGGGAAATTTGACCGCTGCGCGGATACCATGAGCCTGCTGCCGGGCGATCCCTGCGGATTCCCCCCTTCATTTCCGGACCGTTTCAGGATAATTGACCTGCCAGAATCATTCCCCGATTAACACGTACGCAACCAGGGCTCACGCGACTTACGCAACCAGGATTGAGTGGGAATCCCTGTCGTGGGATATTTCTTTTACACGCGGCCTTACCGTGATGTCCCTTCCTGACTCCTTCTGGAACACATACAATGCCGCACATTTTCCACAAAGCCAAAAGTGCTCAATCACTTGATCATGGTCCGGCGACAATCCTTTCGGCTTGTTCCTGGTAAACCGAATCAACCGGCCTTCGCGATAGTCAAATGGCGCTCCACAAGCAGGATTGCAACATTTCATAAACATATCGAATCCCCTCAGCCGTGCGGTTCATTCGCATTGCCATAACTTAGGAGGGCGCACTGGCGCGAAACGTTGTCCGCCCTCCCCGATTTTCTAGCTTGCCGCCTTCGGTTCGACACGAACCGTCTTGGCATGGGCCGCCTTTGGCATCTCGATGTTCAGCACGCCATCTTTCAATGTCGCAGTCACTTTCGAGCTGTCGACTTCGGCAGGCAAGGCAATGGACCGGAGAATTTCCTGCGCGCATCGCTCCGAATAGATCGTCTTGCCCTTCTTGCTCTCTTCTTTGGTTTCGTGTTTGCCGGAGATCGTCAGTTGACGCGGTTCGATATTGATTTCGAGTTCTTTGGTGGTGAATCCGGGGACTTCCGCCCGAACCGTCAGGCTGTCGTCGGAATCCATAATTTGCAGGTGGACCGGATGCAGGATTTCGGATTCGGCCTGCAGCCAGTCGGCCAAATCATGGCCAAACCACCTGCCGTTGCCGTCAAAAATCTCGAAAGCCCTTCGAGCAATCGAGTCATAAGTGTGTTGCATTTGATCGAAGATCGATTCGGTATCCGTTCGCTTCACCGGTACCGATGTCTTCGCGGGTTGCATTGCGGTTGCAGCTTGCGCAGTCATTTTTGGTCACCTCATGTTCTGGTTATGCACGCCGCCAGTACCCGCCGGGAAATCCAAATCTTGACTTCCTAGAGAGGGACACCGGTTGCGGCAGCGGGCCTAGCGACCGTGATTACCTTATATTGGACGCCTGAGAAAAAAGTCTGTAAGCCGGATCACGGTACTTTGTAATTCACATCACCGCTATAACAGCCATGTTAAAATCAAGCGAACAAGGCTCTTCGGCGGTGGAGAAGCCCTCAACCATGTTGACCGCGGGCTTCCACATGGTGTTTACTCGTTTGTGCTGCTACCCCCAACGGCTCTACTGCATGGATCAGAGGGTGTACATGAGTTCGCCATCACCTGAAATGTCGAAATCTCGTCACCCGCAAGAGTTGTACGAAAAATTATTCGAATTCTCGCCGGACGCCATTATCGCCTGCGATCCGCAAGGCCGCATCACAGAGGCGAATGCGCGGGTGGAATCCTGTTTTGGTTACAAACGGGCCGAACTGCTGGGCCAAACCATCGAAATTCTTATCCCGGAGCGATTTCGCCCTACGCATCCGGATCACCGCAGCCAGTACGACTCCAGCGCTCAAGTGCGTCCCATGGGCGCCGGGCTGGAACTCTACGGCAGACGCAAAGACGGCACGGAATTCCCCGTCGACATCATGCTCGGGCCGGTGGAGACGTCGGAAGGCCGCATGGTGCTGAGTGTGATCCGGGATCTGTCGGAAAAGAGGGCGGCCGAGGAGGCCGTGCGGCGGCTCGAACAGGAGAAGCGCTATCTGGAGGAAGAACTTGGCACGGTGCTGAAATTCGAAGAAATTATCGGCGAGAGCACGGGCCTGAAGCGCGTCTTGAAACACGTAGAGACGGTCGCGGCCACCGACGTTACGGTCTTGATTTTGGGGGAGACGGGCACGGGAAAAGACGCCATCGCCAGAGCCATACACCGTTTAAGCCCGAGAAACGAACGGACCATCGTCAAAATGAATTGCGCCGCCATCCCCGCCGGACTGCTGGAAAGCGAGCTGTTCGGCCATGAGAAGGGCGCTTTCACCGGGGCCATCGACCGGAAGATCGGCCGCCTGGAATTGGCGCATCAAGGAACTCTGTTTTTGGACGAAATTGGCGACCTGCCCCTGGAACTTCAGCCGAAGATCCTGCGTGCGCTGCAGGAAAAGGAATTCGAAAGGCTCGGCGGCACGCGTACGATTCCGGTCGATGTCCGCCTGGTGGCGGCAACCAATCGCAACCTCGCGAAAATGGTTGCGGAAAAACAGTTTCGCAGCGACCTCTATTACCGGCTAAGGGTTTTCCCGATCACGGTTCCTCCCCTGCGCGAGCGCCGCGAGGATATTCCCCTCCTGGTGAACTATTTTGTCGACCGGCACTCCCGGCATCTTTACAAGAAAATTGAAACGATCCCGCCGGACACCATGCGGGCGCTGACGCACTGGGATTGGCCGGGTAACATTCGAGAACTGGAAAACTTTATCGAACGGGCAGTCATTCTTACCAAGGGACCTGTCCTGCGCGCCCCGGTTTCCGAATTGGAAATGTCCGCGGAAGCAGAATCGCTGGAAAACTCTTCCCTGGAAACGGCCGAACGAGATCACATCCTCAGGGTGCTGCGCGAAACAAAGGGTAAAATCTCAGGTCCGAACGGCGCTGCGGCCCGGCTCGGACTCATTCGCACCACATTAAACTCCAAGATGAAGAAGCTTGGGATCCGGCGACAAGACTATATGTAGTCAATCTTGACGGCTAATCGTCACGTTTTGTCGTCATTGTCGGCCCTTCTGCAGGAAGAAATTACTCCTAGCCCCGCAAGTCATTGCTTCACAAAGGAATTTTACGGTTTGTCGAAACCTGTCCCTTTGGCTCACCAATTGCTATTTCCAATGTGCAAGTTCATTGGGGGCTGGGAACATTGAAAGTCACCATACGCAAAAATAAAGATAGCGGAGAGCCGGTCACCCTGAAAATCGAGGGCAAAATCGTCGGCCCGTACGTTCCTGAGTTGCACCGGGCATAGCAGGGTTTGGCGTCGTCGCTGGGATCGCGAAAGCTCGCCGTGGATCTTCGAGGCGTGACACTTATCGATGTCATTCGGAAAACGCGTGCTTTCCGAAATTCATTCCCAAACAGGGGCCGCATTCCTTGCCGATACGCCTCTGACAAAGTATTTCGTGGAACAGGTGCAACAGGGCCCTTATACGAATTCGAAAGCAGCCGACTGAGGAGGATGCGATGAAAGGTCCGTATGGATTGGAACTGAACGATGGTTGCAAGACCTGCAAGCATAAGGCAGACGGTTTTTTCTGCCAATTTCCTCCTGCCGCACTGAAAGATTTTGACGCGATCAAGTCCACTGCAAGTTATCCGAAAGGTGCATTGCTCTTCCTGGAACGCCAGGACTCGCGCGGAGTCTTCATTCTGTGCGAAGGAGAGGTCAAGCTGTCGATCAGTTCGAGCGAAGGAAAGACGCTCATCCTGAGAGTTGCCCGGGCCGGCGAGATCCTGGGATTGATGGCCGCGTTGGCTGGAACCCCCTATGAAGTGACCGCTGAGACCATCCACCCCTGCCAGGTTGCCTTTGTCCGTCGGGAGGACTTTCTCCGCTTCGTCACAAACCATCCCGAAGCATCGCAAGGCGTCGTCCGGCAAATGAGTTCTCAATACCAGGGCGCGTGTGAACAGCTGCGAACCGTTGGTCTTTCGGCTTCGGCTCATGAGAAGCTGGCCCGGCTCCTGCTGACCTGGTCCGCCGGGATTCAACAAACCAAAGGGGGAACAAAGATCAAGTTGCCCCTGACGCATGAGGAAATTGCGGAATTCATCGGCACGACGCGCGAAACGGTCACGCGCACGCTGAGTGACCTCAAGCTCCGGCACCTGGTGGACATTCAGGGGTCAACGCTGATGATCCCGAACCGCGCAGCCCTGGAAAATTTCGCGAACGCCTCAAGTTAGCGGGTCGCGATCTGAACGTGCCCGGCAGCCGGGAGAAGAAGTCGCCGATACCATCGTGCGCTGATTGTCTGTCAGGAAGTAGAGAACCAGCACGCGGAAGCATGAGAAGGCTTACGGAAAAATGCGGGGAGGGCCACGAAACACTTTGTGGTCCTCCCTGTTCCCTTCTGTGTGAAGCAATCGTCCCTTCAAGCCGTCTGCTTCTCGCGTCCCTCCCGACTCGCCGTGCGCTGCGGGCGAACGGCCCGCACCGTCGTCGCCTGGGGGCCCTGATCGCCCAGCTGTTCGGAAAAACTGACAGGGCTTCCAACCTTCAAGCGGCGAAACCCATCGTGGAGAACACTCTGCTTGTGAAAATAGACTTCACGGCCGTCGGCCACCTCGAGAAAACCGTATCCTTGCTCGGGCAGCAGCCTGGACACGAATCCCAAGGCATTTGGTTCGTGTTTCTTCACGTTTCCGCGCTGGCATCTCGCAAAATCCTGAACGCTCCGGCCGGCAGCCTTGAAGGCGGCGTGAATCACCAGACGAAGATCGTGATGCGGAAGATTGGCCGGCGGCACACGGCTTGCTGCGGATTCGCGCGCCATTCTCGACCTGCTGCTGGGAACGGGTTCGCGCTTGATCACGATTTCCTTGCCCGGCAATGTCAGATCGATGCGCACATGCAGGGGTTTGCCTTTCTTATGGTGGCGGTGCGGAACCTCCACCGCCACGCGGCACCCGATGATCCGATTATAGAAAGTTTCAAGTTTTGCAGCCTCTTCCCGAATCCATTCCTCCACCATTGCCGACGATTTCACGTTCCGAAAAGTGATTTGCAGTGGAAGTTTCATGGCCCTCTCCCTTGGAGGATGTTCTGCTGCGCGATGAGTTTCGCAATTCTCGCCATCCATTGCTCCATTTCATTTTCAACAAAAATACACATTTCGATGTGACTGGTGTCACATTCGGGCGTGACTTCACTCACGGAGCGAAAAAATGCCATGAGCTAGCATCAAACAAATGTAGATTTGCTGTTTCCGGCCCGGCCCCCCTGTACGATGTACGGCTTGGGGGCAGGCGCGGCGACGCGGACGGGATATATGAAATTTGGCGTCCTGGCAATGGATTACGATGGAACGATCGCTCGTGAGGGCGTACTCGATCCGCAAGTTAGGAGCGCCATCGCGGAAGTACGCACTCGCGGAATCGTCGTTATCATCGTAACGGGTCGCATTCTGGCGGAACTGGAACAAGTCGCGGGAGACCTGCATTTTGTCGACGGCGTGGTTGCGGAAAATGGCGCGGTTCTGTGGTTCCCAAACGGCCATTCCCGGCTGCTGGCGGAAACAACCTCCCTTCAGTTTCTCCGGGAACTCAGCCATCGCGGCATTCCCTTCAAGGCCGGCCAGTGCGTCGTGGAACTCGATGCGGAATTCGCCCCGAAAACCCTGTCCATTATCAGAGAACTGGAATTGCCTCTGGTCATGCTGTTCAACCGTGGGCGATTGATGGTGCTTCCGCAGTCGGTCAGCAAAGGCGCCGGCCTGCGCGAATCGCTCGCCACGCTTCGCCTATCCGTTCACAATGCCATCGGCATCGGCGACGCCGAGAACGACCACGATCTGCTGTCCCGCTGTGAATTGGGAGTGGCCGTGAGTTGGGGCAGCCAAATCCTCCAAAAAGTTGCCGATGAAGTGCTGGAAGGCAGCGGGCCACCGGCAGTGGCTTCCTACATCCTGCAAGCAGCGACGAGTTTGAGGTTGCCCCCGGAACGAATCGGGCGACACCGGTTGTCACTGGGAACCGCGGAAGACGGACACACCCTGACACTGGCCATTCGTGGCCGTAACGCTTTGGTTGCCGGAGATCCCCGCTCCGGCAAGTCCTGGGTGACGGGCCTTGCTTGCGAGCAGTTGATTCTGCAGGGCTACTCGGTCTGCGTGATTGATCCGGAGGGCGACTATCGTACACTGGAAACGTTGCCAGGGGTGGTCGTATTCGGGGGAGAGGACCCGCCGCCGGGATTGCCCGATCTGGCTCGGGTGCTGAGACACCCCGACATGAGCGTGGTGATCGATCTCTCCCATGCGCCATACCATGAAAAAGTAAGTTATATGAAATCTGTCCTGCCCATGCTAGCAGCCATACGAAGAACTTCCGGGTTGCCGCACCGGATTGTCATTGACGAAGCCCATTACTTTCTGCATGAACCAAACGTGGAAGAATTGCTGGACCTTCATCTGGACGCCTACACGCTGGTCACCTACCGGATGTCGGATCTGCACCCAAAGCTCAACAAAGAAATTGATGCCGTCATCGTCAAGCGCACCACGGAGCCGGTCGAGGTGCGGGCGTTGACGGAAATGCTCAAACGGCGGGGTGTTGGAATCAGCGCGCTCCCGGACCTGGATTCGCTGGAACTCGACGAAGCGATGCTGCTTCCCGGAATTCAGGAATCCAGCGGGAAAGTCCAGAAATTCAAGCTGTTCCCGCGATTGACCTCTCATGTCCGCCACAAAGCCAAATACCTCGACGTGCAATTGCTTACCGAACAGGGATTTTCATTCACGGAAAATGGCAAGAAGGTGGCCGGCCCTGCGCGCACACTGAAGCAGTTCATTGTGTTGTTGGGGGAAATCCGCCCGGATGTGCTGGCCGGACATGCCCGTCGGGGAGATTTCTCGCGCTGGATTGGCGAGGTATTCCACGATCGCGCCCTCGCTGCGAATATGCGAAAAGTGGAGCAACGCTTTTGCATCGGCCACATCCACAACCTCGCTGATTCGGTCGCGAAATTGATTCAGGAACGCTACGAATTCCCCGGCTTACACGCCAGCCAATCTCCAAAAATTCACCCCAAGGATCCTTCGTCCGAACCAGGTAAAACTCTGGCGGCGCGTACGAGCAAGCCATAGTTGCCGCGCACGCTGTGGAATCCGAAATTGAGGTTTTTTGTATCAGTTCCCTGCAGGGTGGCATTTTGGAATCAATTAGAATTAAGCAGATGCCCATCCGCCGCGGGGAACGCGCCCTACAGTCCAGCCAAGCTAGGTGCAGGTCATGGGGAGGTTGTGGGATGTAGTATAAACTCCGTTTTCTTTTTCAGGAGTGAGTCGTGAGCCACATGTTCCGGCAACAAACTTTGCATGCGTTGGGCCGCGCGATACTCCGGACCCTGGCCGTCGTCGCTGCTGTTTCGTTTTTCATCGCCATTCCGCGCGCCGCCGCGCAAACCGAGGAACGCGCGCCGGTGCTTCGGCCAAAAGTGGTCGTGGTGGTCTACTTCGAGATCGGCAAAGATGCCGGAGACCGGCCGGGCGAACTGCAATATTGGGTCGAGCGCGATCATCTGGACCGCGTGATTGATGTGCCGGGAATGAGCCGTGCGGTGCACGCCAACGCCGATGGCTCCGAGGTGGCCATGGCCGTGGGGCCCGGAAACATAAATCCGGGCGTGAACCTGATGGCGTTCGGCATGAGCCCGCGCTTCGATCTGCGAAAAAGCTACTGGCTGCTCAATGGGATTGCGGGCATTTCGCCGCGCGAGGTGTCTCTGGCATCGGCCGTCTGGACCGATTACGTGGTCGACGGCGACCTGCTGCATGAGATTGACGCGCGCGAAATGCCCAAGGATTGGCCGGACGGATTTTACGCCCTGGGCAAGAGCCGTCCGGGGGAGCAGCCGCGCATGCCTGCGGGATCCGCGGAAGCTGTTCGAACCTGGCCGAAACAAGAAGCGCACAGCAACGCGACCGGCTCGGTGGTTCGCATGAATCCGGCGCTGCTGGCATGGGCCTATGAACTGACGCGGAACACCAAGCTGCCCGAAAACGGACCAATGCGAGCCTTGGATGCGAGCCTTGGACGCTCATTATAAGGGCTTCCCCGCGGCTCAATTGCCGCCGCGCGTGATCGTGGGCGCCAACCTGGCCGCGGAAACCTTCTGGCACGGCGCAAAGATGGACGCGTGGGCGCATCGTTGGATACGCTACGTCACCGATGGCCAGGCCAGTTACGGGTCTACGGCGATGAACGACTCCGGCAGCACGATCACTCTTTACGCGCTGACACGCGCGGGCCGTGCGGACTGGAATCGCGCGGCCGTTCTGCGTACCGGGAGCAATTTCGACATGCAGGCTCCGGATGAGACGGCCGAGCAAAGCGCCAATCGTGAAATGCATGGCGGATACACCGCCTTTGAGCCTTCCCTGGAGTCTGCGTATCGGGTCGGCAGCCGCGTCGTAAAGGCTTTGATCGCCGGATGGCCGCGCTTCGAAAAACAGATTCCTGCTGAATGAGAATTCTCCGCCGTTTTGGGGTACATTGATTTGAGCCCGTCCTCCAGATCGAGCCGGAGGAATGGGTAGAAGTTCAAATTTCTCTTGACTTTATTATAGGGCGACGATCTATTGTTTCATTCCGCTTAGTGCAGGCGACACAATGATGCGGGTCCGCATCTATGCCTCGCGGGGGAAGTAAATCTGTCCAGTATCGGGTGCCATGCGGACCACTGGGTCCGGGCTATATTTGTTTCGACCGGGTTTCAAATGGCAGCCCGCAGTGATCCTATTGCAGGTGTGTGAATTCGGAAGATCGATCGGGTTGCGGTAAAAAATTCTCAGGGGTCACGTTCAAAACGGATGTGTGTGGAACCATTTCTGACACCGAACGGAAACCAGCATACTTATCAATGCGGCGGATGCTTCCCCGGCTGCAGACATTCGTCTTCTTACCGGGCAAACCGGCATCGTGCAGGGCGGGGAGATTCCTAGTGCTTGATTCGAAGATCTTTAAGCTTTTCCAGAAGCTGCGCGGGCGACGTTTTCTCCCGCTCTTTGCGCTCTTCCCGGCGCTGGCCCTGCTGAGTTCCTGCGGCGGCAACAACAACACTACAACTACCACCACGCCAAAGATCTCGGTTACCGCCTCGGCATCGTCGGTAAACGTCAATGGAACGGTGCAATTCACGGCATACGTTACGAACTTGAGCAGCACGCTGGTGGACTGGCAAGTCAACGGCATAGCCAGCGGCAATTCGAGCGTCGGGACCATTGACGCAAACGGCCTGTATAAGGCGCCGGCGGCTCAGCCTTCTAACAACGTCGTGACGATCACCGCCGTCGCTCAGGCGCAATCCACCCTTACGGCGGATACAACCCTGGCCATCCTGCCGCCCGCCGCGATTACGGGTATAACCCCCACCGACGCGGTGGTGGCCGCGGGCGCATCGCAAACGTTCGCAGCAGCGGTTTCCGGCGGAGGCAGCATCGCCGTATACTGGTACGTCAACAGCAACCCTGCCTGCAGCGCCACAACTTTTCTTGGCGGCACACTCGGCGGAAATTCCGATGTTGGGACCATCACGAATCCCGGCGGGAACTATATCGCTCCTGCGATTCCTCCGCCAGGCGGGATCGTCACCATTTATGCGGTTTCTCAGGCGGACTCCACGCAGTTCTTGTGCGTGCCCGTGACGGTGACGCTCGGCAACGGTTCGCTGACCGGCTCCTACGCATTTTCTACCCGTGGAAGGCTGACCAACTCGTCGAATGCGTTTTTCGCCCGCGTCGGCAGTTTTACAGCAGGCGGCAATGGCACGATCAGCGGCGGCACCGAGGATACCAACCAGGAAGGTTCGCCGAGCATCATCAAGCAGCAACGCACATTCACGGGCTCCTATTCGATCGGGGCGGACGGCCGCGGCACCATGCAATTCTGCGAAGACGTCAGTACCACGTGTACGTCAGGACTGGCGACCGCGTTCTTTCATATCGTGGTTTCTACACCCGGGCAGGCGCAAATGATCGAATTCAGCCCTCCCTCGTCCTCCACCGCGACGATTGTATCGAGCGGCGAAATGGTCCATCAGGATCCATTGGTCTTTGGCGGCCGCAACCTGAATTTATTCGGCACCTATTCGTTTGATTTCTCCGGCATTTCGTCCGCGTCGGCAACCGAGTCCGCCGTCGGCGAATTCACGGCCAACGGAAATGGCCTGATCCTGGCCGGAGGCCCCACGACACCCGGCTCGATGGACCTCAACCCCGGCGGAACGCAGGCTGTCGGCGCTTCTTCCTATTCGATCAGCGCGAACGGCCGGGGCACGATGACCATCGGTTCTCTTACGTTCAGTTTTTATCTGGTTTCGGGGAGCCGCGCAAAATTCATCGAGACTGATGCCTCCCCTTCCTCAATCCTGGTGGGAGATGCCTTCAAACAGCAGGCCAGCGCCACATGCGGGTGGGGACTCAGCACGCTCCAGGGTCCGTTTGTATTCGAAACTTCGGGTACTTCGGCCTCCGGAGGCATCGCGGATCTGGTCAGCTTCACGGCCGATGGCAGCGGCGGCATCACAGCGGGAGCCATTGACGAAAACAATGGCGGGACGGTGACTTCGACCGATTCGCTCAGCGGAACGTACACCCTGGATGGCTGCGGGAGGGGCACGATGGGCCTTTCCGGCCATTCCTACATCCTGTACATGGTTTCACCCGCCCAATTGTTGATCCAGGAAATAACGTCCGGCGTGGTGGCGGATGGAACCCTGGTGCAGCCGCAGGGCGGACCATTTACGACGGCATCCATGAATGGCAGCTATGCAATCAGCCTGACGGGAGCAAACGCCGCCGGCACGGCGGGCAAGAGAGAGGGCCTTGCGGGTCAGCTCACGGCCAACGGCACGGGCAGTGTGACTTCCGGCGCCATCGATGTCAACAATTTCGGTACGACCTCGAGCGTCACTACCTATGTCGGCACGTATACCACGGTCGCCGCGAATGGGCGCACGACAATGCTGCTGAATCCAACGCGCAACCTGGTTCTGTACTTCGTGTCCCCAACTCAGGTTTATGCCCTGGGCGCCGATACCACGGGCTTCGCGATGGGCTCGCTCTACAAACAATTCTGATGGAACGTCTTTCGCGCGCCGGGCGAAAAGCGCTCAGCAAACGCGCAGGACGGGGAAAAGTCCTGGAATGAGATATAATTCCGGGTTTTGAGGAACGGGGTCGAGATTGAAGCACTTGAGTGGCGTATTCCTGAAATCGAAGAGCGAGGCGCGGTGAAACGCCTCGCATATTTTGCATGGCTCGTTGCCTTGTTCGCTTTGAGTTCTTGCAACAACGCGCCGGCCAAGAGCACAGCGGTGACCTGCACGACGGCAGGCACCACGACAACGTCGGCCACCACCTATGCGTCCTGCACCGATCCTGTGACCGGAATTTCCGTCACGATTTCGCCCGCCACGGTCTCGGTAAACGTGGTGACGCCCTACCAGTTCCAGGCCGGCATTACCGGCGGCACCAACAACATCCTCACATGGAAAGTAAATGATACGGAGGGTGGCGACGACACCGTGGGCCGTATCGATTCAAACGGGCTCTATCACGCCCCGTCGGTGGTTCCCTCTCCGGCGACCGTCACCGTTTCCGCCACTCCCTTCGAAGATCAGAACGTGTCCGCCAGTTCCACGGTAACGATTATTCCGGCTCCGGACGTGACCATTTCTCCCACGACGACAACCATCACCGCAGGCACTGCAAATACCCAGACGTTCACTTCCACGGTAACCGGCACCACGACCACCGATGTCGATTGGGAGGTGAACCACATTCCGGGCGGCAACCCGACTTTCGGCACGATTTCCTCCACGGGCGTCTACTCGGCGCCAAATACGCCGCCCATCGGCTCGACGGTTACCGTCACAGCCGTTTCGCACGACTTTCCCTTGTCCACGGCCAGCGCCACGGTAACGGTTTCCGGTTATTCGACATCCTCCCTGCAGGGACGATTTGCCTTCTCCCTCGCCGGACGAATTCTTTCCGGAGGTTCCGCGGGCCCTTTCTTCCGCGCGGGCAGCTTTGTCGCCGACGGCAGCGGTCACCTGGCCAGCGGGGTCGAGGATGTCAATGACGCATTGGGCGTGACGTCCAGTCCGATTTCGTTCGCCGGCACTTACACGGTCGGCTCGGACGGGCGCGGCACAATGACATTCAATGACGGTCGGGCATCCACGCCCACTTCGTTCGATTTCGTCCTGGTGAACGGCACGCAACTGCATTTCATCGGCTTCGATGGGAACGGAACTTCGTCGGGACAGGCAAATCTGCAGGACGCATCGAAATTTGTCGGAGGGCTGGGGGGAACCTACGTATTCGATTTCACGGGCGCGCACGGATCGAACGCCCTCTCGCAGGTCGGCGAATTCGTCATGGATGGCTCAGGAAACGTAACCGGCGGCGTGATGGATATCAACGACGGCGGCGGGGTCACGCCTCAAGTCGCCATCACCGGCGGCACGTATTCGACTTCGGCGGATTCCAATGGCCGCGGAACTGCCACGCTAACGACCGCGAGCACGACGCTGCACTTCAGTTTTTACATGGTTTCAAAAGGATCGGCAAAATTTGTGGAAACTGACGCGGCGCAGCAGGTTGCGGGCGTAATTTCCCAGCAGGCTCCCAACGTCGTGTTCGACGCCTCTTTCCTCAACGGCAACTACGCATTTCTGCTGGCCGGATCCGGTTCGAGCGCATATGCCGCGGCTGGAAGTTTTTCCGCGGATGGAAACAGCCACCTGACCACGGGCGCGCTGGACGAAAACGTCGGCGGCACCCCCGCGGCGAATGTCGCCATCAGCGGGTCCTACACCGTCGATGCGAACGGGCGGGGCACGGCGGCATTTACCGGAGGCCGAACGTACGTATTTTATCTCGGCCCCCTCGGAAGCGCTTTTTTTCAGGAAACCGATTCAATCCAC
This sequence comes from Terriglobia bacterium, assembly GCA_963746945.1. Taxonomy (GTDB): domain Bacteria; phylum Acidobacteriota; class Terriglobia; order Acidiferrales; family UBA7541; genus Palsa-360. The sequence continues at coordinate 1,233,732 of CAVVDG010000003.1, forward strand.
ACGGGCGTCGCGATCGATGGAGTCTTCCAGGCGCAAGAGAACGCTTCCTTCGCGCAATCGCAAATTGCCGGCAATTACGCCATCAGCACGAGCGGGCGTTCCGCATCGTCCGATGAAACCATCACCGGTGAACTTGCGGCGGACGGCGCCGGCGCCGTCTCCTCGGGTGCCGTGGATTTGAACACGGCTGGAACTGTCGCGCCCGGGGTGGCCATCACGACAGGCTCTTATGATACGTCGTCATCGGCGGAGCGCGGCGCCCTCACGCTGAGTCTGGCCACCAGCCCCACCGCGCAGACGCGCAATTTTGCCGTCTACGTCGTGAGTTCCACGCAGGTATTCCTCGTGGAAATCGATACGGGCCAACTCGCCTCCGGCTCGTTATTCCGGCGGTTCTAGGCGGGGTTTTCCATCATACTGGCGGGAAGGGTCAGGATCCTCGCAACAACTGCTCGACCCGCGCAACGTCTTCCGGCACGTCCACACTGACCGAATCGTGACTGGTTTCCGCGACGCGAATCTTGTATCCGTTTTCCATCCAGCGCAGTTGTTCCAATTGTTCGATCCGTTCGAGGTCGCCCACCGGCAGTGTCGGAAAATCCAGCAGCGCGGCGCGGCGAAATCCGTATAGGCCGAGATGCTTCATGTGCTGCACGTGCACGGGGGCGTTGCGGTCGCGCACCCAGGGAATCGGCGCGCGTGAAAAATAGAGCGCGTTCCCGTCAAAATCGAACACGACCTTCACGATATTCGGGTCCATGATGTCGGCAGGTTTTGCGATGGGAACCATGAGCGTGGCCACAGCCACGCTTTCGTCCGACTCAACCGCTTCCACCAGCGTGTCGATGGCGTCGGGTTCGACCAGCGGCTCATCCCCCTGCACGTTAAGGAAAATCTCGCCGTCGCCGCCGCCAATTGTGGCGCCAACCTCGGCGACGCGCTCGGTGCCGGAGCGATGCTCCGCACGGGTCATGACTGCTTCCCCGTCGAAGGCAGCCACCGCCTGGAGGATGCGTTCATCGTCGGTGGCGACGATCACCCTGGATATTTTTTTCGCTTGCCGCACGCGTTCCCAAACGCGCTGGATCATGGGCTTGCCGGCAAGCGCAACCAGGGGCTTGCCTGGCAAGCGGGTGGCGGCATAACGGGCGGGAATCACGGCAATGGCCATTAAAATGTTTCCTGTAATTTCTGGATGCGCCGATCAGGTATTTGCACGGCGAACCGCGCGGCGCAATGAATTGATGCTACCACATCGCGCAAACATTCCGGCGCCGCGCCAGATTGCGCCAGGCGGAACGCATGCGGGGCGGCTCAAACCCTTGCTATTGTTAAAATTTTCCCTGGGACTTGCACAGCACATGGCCGATGGTAGAATGAAATCAGATTCGTAGTCGGAAGCGCCCGAAGCGCCCGGGCAGCCCCGGCGAAGGCAGGCGACGCGGTGATGGCAGGACCAAGCCGGTTTTGTCTACGTATAGCCGCTGTTGTTGCGTGCGTACTGATTACAACCGCATCGTATAGCCAGTCTCAAGGCCCCGTCCAGCCTCCCAAGCTGCCCCCCAACTCGCAAGTTAAAGCAGGTGAAGGAATTAAGGTCGATGTCGATATGGCGTTGGTCAACGTTACGGTGACCGATCCGCTGAACCGCCTGGTCACGGGCCTGGAACGTAAGAATTTCCGGATCTTTGAAGACGGCGTCGAGCAGGAAGTCGTGACGATGTCGACCGAAGATGTGCCCATCTCCATCGGCCTGATTTTTGACATGAGCGGCAGCATGTCGGACAAAGTCGACAAGGCCCGCCAGGCCGCCGTGCAATTCATGCGCACGGCAAATCCGCTGGATCAATTTTTCCTGGTGAGCTTCAACGATCGCGCCGAATTGACCAGCGGGTTCACCCGCAGCGTGGAAGACTTGCAGAATCGCATGATGTTCACATCCTCTCGCGGGCGCACGGCGCTGCTCGACGCGGTGTATCTCGGCCTCAGCCAGATGAGGGGTGCACACAACGCCAAACGGGCCTTGCTCATCATATCGGACGGGGGAGATAATCATAGCCGGTACAGCGAGAACGACGTAAAGAATTTCCTGAAAGAGGCCGACTGCCAGCTATACGCAATCGGTATCTACGATCCGATCGGCATGCGCTCCCGAACCAGCGAAGAACTCAATGGGCCCTCGCTGCTTTCCGAGATGACGGAGATGACCGGTGGGCGAGTCTTTCCGGTCAGAAACATCGGCGAATTGCCCGACATAGCCGCGAAGATCGGGATGGAGCTGCGAAACCAATATGTTCTGGGATACAGACCGAGCAACACGAAACATGACGGCACCTGGCGAAAGATCAAGGTCAGGCTGCGGCCACCCAAAGGGCTCCCTCCCCTTACCGTATACGCAAAAACCGGCTACTACGCACCAGCTCAGTAGCCGCGGCCGCCTCACCGCATTCCTGTTCGCTTTCATTCTGGCAGGTGCGGGGGTGTTTCTTGCGACGGCAGCATACGCGCAGCAACAGCAGGCGCCCATTTCGCCCTCCAAGCAGCCGGAAGCTCCGAGCGAGCCCGTGCAGCCCGTGCAGAATGATGCGCAGGGATCGTACAAAATCAGGACGGCGGTCAACCTGGTCGTTCTGCATGTGTCGGTACTCAATGACCGCAGCGCGTTCGTGCCGGGCCTCAAGGAGGAGAATTTCCGGGTATTTGAAGACAAGGTCGAACAGAAACTTTCCGTATTCAAGCAGGAAGATGTTCCCGTCAGCTTCGGCCTGGTGGTGGACAATAGCGGCAGCATGCGGGACAAACGTCCCCAGGTCAACGCCGCGGCCCTGACGTTCGTCAAGACGTCCAACCCGCAGGATGAGGGATTCGTCGTCAACTTTAACGACGACTACTACCTGGATACCGAGCACGACTTCACCAGCGACCTTCAGGAAATGAAGACGGCGCTGGAACGCATCGATGCGCGCGGCAGCACGGCTCTGTACGACGCCCTGATCGGCTCGCTCGATCATCTGAGGAAAGGCACGCGCGACAAAAGAGTGATTCTCGTGGTGACCGACGGCGAGGACAATGCCAGCCGGCACAGCCTGGAAAACGCGGTCGAGCAGGCGCAGCGCAGCAATGCCGTAATTTATGCGGTCGGCGTTTTCAGCGACGACGACATCAAGCACAACCACCGCGCCATGAAGAAGGCGCGCTCGGCGCTATCCGAGCTCGCCAGCGCCACCGGCGGCCTGGCTTTCTTCCCGGAAGATGCCGGCGACACCGAAGCCATTTGCACGCAGATCGCTCGCGACATCCGCAACCAGTACACGATGGCCTACTATCCCACCAACACGGCGCGCGACGGCTCCTTCCGAAACGTGCATGTCGAGGTCATCCCACCGCGTGGCGCCGGAAAATTGAGCGTGCGCACGCGCTCCGGCTATTACGCTCCCCGCACCCGGTCTTCTGGAAATTAGTACGTCGTGGACGCCCTGTCTAAGTAAGTAGGACAGGCTTCAGCCTGTCTGCCCTCGATTTTTATCGCACTGGCAGATATCAAAACCGGACAGGCTGAAGCCTGTCCTACCTACTCCATGGAAATCATCGGCAGAAAACTCTTTCCGCGAGGAATCGCGGCGCCAAAATTTTCGGCGACCGTCTGGCCCATGTCCGCCAGAGTATCTCGAATGCCGAGATTCACGCCGCGCTTCCCCGTCGGGCTGTACGTCAGAATGGGCACGTACTCGCGCGAGTGATCCGTGGTCGGCCAGGCCGGGTCGGGATCGCAGCCGTGGTCGGCGGTGATCATCAGCAGGTCGCGCGGCGTCAACGCCTGCCGCAGCGGAGCGAGAAGCAGATCAAATTCTTCCAGCGACCTGGCGAATCCTTCCACGTCTTTCCGGTGTCCGTAGAGCATGTCGAAATCCACCAGATTCGCAAAGACGAGTCCCGATTGCTGCTGGCCAATCGTCGCGTGCAGCTTCTGCATGCCGTCGGCATTGTTTTTCGTCGTCACGTAACGATCGACGCCGCGGCCGTTGTAGATATCGTGAATCTTGCCGATGCCGAAGATCGGCACCTTACGTTCGACCAGTACGTCCATCAGCATGGGGCGGGGCGGCTCGACCGCATAATCGTGGCGACGCTCGGTGCGGCGAAAATTGCCGGGAGTGCCGGTAAAGGGGCGAGCGATCACGCGGCCCACTTTGTGCGGCCCATCGAGCATTTTTCTAGCGATTTCGCACATGCGGTACAGCTCGGCAATCGGGATCACGTCTTCATGCCCCGCGATCTGAAAAACGCTGTCGCCGGAGGTATACACGATAGGAAATCCGGTTCGTATGTGCTCGACGCCCAGTTCCTTGATGATTTCCGTGCCTGAGGCGGGCTTGTTGCCGATCGTCTTGCGGCCGATGGCGCGTTCGAACCGCTCCATCAGGTCGCGCGGAAAACCCTGCTTGTAGACAGGAAACGCCTGCGGCAGCCAGATTCCCGCCATCTCCCAGTGCCCGGTGGTCGTGTCCTTCCCCGGGGAATGCGTGGCGCCCTTGCCATAGCAGCCCTCCGGGGCCACAGCAGGGGTCAGGTGATCGAGCGGCGCGATATTGGCCAGACCCAGCCCGACCAGATTGGGCAGCGCCAGGGGCCGCGATTTCGCGATGTGGCCAAGCGTGTTCCGCCCAACGTCGCCATAATCCGCCGCGTCGGGAAGTTCGCCGATGCCCACGCTGTCCAGAACGATCCAGATGATGCGTTCGAAAGGTGCCATGATCCGCCTCGCGGAAAAGTATACAGCCTTGCAACGATGCGGGAAATAAACCGGCAGGATCCTGCCGAGGTTGGCGTGATTCGAAAACAAGGGGCGCAGCCGGGAGCCCGGACGCGCCGCGGGACTGGACTAAGGTTATGCCGCCTTCTCAAACACCATCAGCGCCGTCGCCGTATTGGAGATGGCTACGTGGTAGTTGCTGTGGATCTTCTTGATCTTGCCGCCCAGCGCCCCGCGCATGGTCAGCCAGAGAATGAACTCGGCGCCTTGCGCGCCGGATAGCTCGACCAGTTCGGGAATCGAGTAGCGCGTCAGGGCCTCCGGCTCGTTGACGATTTTTTCCATGCAGAACAGGTCGAATTTCTTGTTGATGAAGCCGGCGCGTTCCCCGTCGAGCTGGTGGGACAACCCGCCGGTGCCAATCACCACAACCTTGATGTCTTTGGGATAGGATTCAATCGCGCGCCCAATCGCCTGCCCGAACTTATAGCAACGCGCCGGCGACGGGAGGGGATGCTGCACCGTATTGATGCAGACCGGAACCACTTTCAGGCCGGAATAGGTGTTCCCTTTCCAAAACAATGACATGGGAACGGTAAAACCATGATCCACCAGCATTTCCTGGCAGGAGGCCACGTCGAACTCGTCTTCAACGACGGACTCGATGATATGCCAGGAAAAATCCGCGTCGCCCTGGAACGGCGGAATGGTGGGAATGCCCCATCCCTCATCCGCGTTCCGGTACTCATTCGCGGCTCCGATCGAAAAAGTGGGCATCTTATCGAGAAAGAAGTTCAGACCATGATCGTTGTAGATGACGACGGCCACATCCGGCTTCATCTTTTGCAGCCAGTCCCGCGCCGGTGGGTAGCCGGCGAAAAAAGGCTTCCAATAAGGGTCGTCGAGCAATTCGTCTTCCCTGGGCAGGGCACCCCCGATCGACGGGATATGAGACGTCGTCAGTCCGCCAACAATGCGAGCCATGCGCTAGTCCCCCTGTGATTTGATCTTCTTTTTGAATTCTTCCACGGTCATGCCGGTCTGCTGGGCGCCCACATCCTGCACGTTCAATCCGAGGGTTCCCGCCAATTTGGCCAGATAGTAGATGCAACCACCGGCACGAATCATACCCAGGACGTTGCGGGCCTTGACCGCTGCGCGCTGCTCCTGGTTGAGGCCGTATTTCGTGCAATAGGCGTCCTCGTCCCTGAGAAACTCCTCGCGATTCTCTTTGTGGTTGAACGAGTAGCACATTTTGTTGAGGGCATATCCCATCATGGCCGCTCTTCCATCGAACATGTAGGTGCCCGGAATATGGACGTCAGGATGCGTGGCGTGGGTCATGCAAGTGCTCCTGTCAGCTTGTCGGGTAAGGCAAAATGCCGCAGAACTACATTCACGCGATCACAGCCGGAATTTTGAGCGCGTAACCCGTTCTCTAAATACGCGAAGGTTGCCAGGAAGGACAGTGACGGAGATCACAGATGATTGTGACTTGCCCCACAAAGCACCCGATTGCCCGCTTCCCTGCAACGACGTATAATGGCGGGTTTAGACAGGCGTCTCGGAAGACGCTGGGAGCGGGTTGGCGTGTCCACAAGAGAAGACAGCACGGCAGGGCAGGCCGTGACGGGGCAAGCTGTCGTCGATGAGGTCATCGCCGGCGCCGCGGTGGCCGTCGCCGAACGGGAAGCGGTCCGCGTGCGCGGGGCCCGCGTCCACAACCTGAAGAACATCAGTTTCGATATCCCGCACAACGCCATCACGCTGGTGACCGGAGTTTCCGGTTCGGGCAAGTCCAGCCTCGCGTTTGACACGATTTACGCGGAAGGACAGCGACGCTACATCGAATCACTTTCGGCGTACGCGCGGCAGTTCCTGGAACGCATCGAAAAGCCAGACGTGGACGAAATCACGGGCATCGCGCCGGCCATTGCGATCAAACAGAAAAACTCCACGCGCAACCCGCGCTCGACCGTTGCCACGGCCACCGAAATCTACGATTACCTTCGCCTGCTCTACGCGCGCGCGGGCCGCACGTACTGCACCACGTGCGGCAGCGAAGTCCGCAAGGACACTATGGACGAAATCGCCGCGCGTGTTCTGACCTTGCCGGAGGGCCGGCGTTTCTACGTCCTGTACACACTAGAAATCGCTCCGCCCGCTCCGGCGACGGGCCGGAAGACCGCGCCAAAAAAGCCGGCCAAACTTTCTCCGGAAACCGTGCGCCAGACGCTCACCGCCTTGCAGCGCCGCGGCTTCCAGCGACTGTATCAAGCGGGCCGCATGCACGAATTTTCTTCGCCGGAAACCCTGCTCGATATTGATTTCTCGCGACCGGTCTACGTGGTCGTGGATCGCCTGGCGATTGGCCCGGACATGCGCTCGCGGCTGGTCGATTCGGTGGAAATCTGCTATCGCGAAGGGCTCGGCGAAGCGATTCTGGAATTTGTGCCGGAAGCGCCCGGCAGCGCGGTGGAACGCATGGTGTTCAACGAGCGATTCGAGTGCAAGACGTGCGGCGCCGTGTACCAGGAACCGGAACCCCGGCTGTTTTCGTTCAACAGCCCCTACGGGGCCTGCCCTCGCTGCCAGGGATTCGGAAACACGGTCGATTTCGATATCAATCGGGTGATTCCCGACCGGAGCAAATCCCTGAACGAAGGCGCGATCCAGCCCTGGACCAAGCCGCGATATCGCGCGCTGCTGGTCGAGATGAAACAATTCGCCCGCGCGAATCATATCCCGCTCGACGTTCCCTTCCGAAATCTGACCGCGGCGCAGCAAAACCTGGTGATCGAAGGCGAACCGAAATCCGGCTACAACGGCGTGAACGGCTTCTTTCACTGGCTCGAACGGAAAAAATACAAACTGCACGTCCGCGTTTTCCTGAGCCGGTACCGCGGCTACGCCATCTGTCCGGAATGCCACGGGGCGCGGCTGCGCGCGGAGGCGCGCGCGGTGCGCATCTCGGGAAAATCCATCACCGAAGTCTGCGCGATGACGGTGGCGCAGGCCCGGGAATTCGTGGAAAGCCTTGAATTGAGCGCCGAGCAGGCCGCCATCGCGGACAAAATTCTCGAGGAAGTCCGGCAGCGCCTGTTGTTTCTCGACGAAGTGGGCCTGGATTACCTGTCGCTGGATCGCCTGGCATCCACGCTTTCCGGCGGCGAGGCCCAGCGCATCCAACTCGCCACTTCCCTGGGGTCGCATCTGGTCGGCGCGCTCTACGTGCTGGATGAACCGTCAATCGGGCTGCACCCGCGCGACACGCACCGGCTGATCGAAATTCTGAAGAGCCTGCGCGATCTCGGCAACACGATCCTGGTCGTCGAACACGATCCGGACACGATTGCCGCGGCCGATTACGTGATCGATCTCGGTCCCGGAGCGGGCGAGCATGGCGGGGAGTTGCTGTTCGCCGGGCCGCGTGCCGAACTTGCGAAAAGCCGCGAATCGCTGACCGCGCGTTATCTGAACGGCGAATTGCGCATCCCCGTCCCGGCGTTGCGGCGCAAGCCGAACGGCCGGTTTCTGCGCATTTTTGGGGCCCGCACGCACAACCTGCAAAATATCGACCTGATGATTCCCCTGCAGATGCTCGTGGCGGTGACGGGCGTTTCGGGCTCGGGAAAATCCACACTGGTGCATGAAGTGATTTATAAAGCATTGGCGGCACGACGCTCGGGCGAAACATTCAAGCAATTGTGCGACCGCGTCGAAGGCGATCAACTGCTGGAAAACGTGGTGCTGGTCGATCAATCGCCCATTGGGCGCACGCCGCGATCCAACCCCTCGACCTACCTGAAAGCGTTTGATGCGATCCGCGAGGTCTTCGCCGCCACGCCCGAAGCGAAAAAACGCGGCTACACACCCGGCCATTTTTCCTTCAATATTCCCGGAGGACGTTGCGAAGCGTGCCAGGGCGAAGGAATCGTCACGGTGGAAATGCAGTTTCTGGCTGATGTCGAGCTGATCTGCGAGGAATGCCGCGGCACGCGGTTCAAGAGCGGAGTCCTCGGAGTGCGCTATCACGACAAAAACGTGCATGAGGTGCTGCAACTCACGGTTCGCGAGGCGCTGGTCTTTTTTGCGGGAATCCCGAAAATCATTTCCAAGTTGAGGATTCTGGACGAAGTGGGCCTCGGCTACCTGCGCCTGGGGCAATCCGCGACGACGCTGTCCGGGGGCGAAGCGCAACGCCTGAAGCTCGCCGCGCATCTCACCACACAGGCCAATGAGGGCGTCTTGTATATTTTTGACGAACCCACGACCGGATTGCATTTCGACGACATTCAGAAGCTGCTGACCGCGTTCCGGAAATTGATCGACGGGGGCGCATCGATTCTCGTCATCGAGCACAATCTCGATATCATCAAATCGGCCGACTGGATCATCGATCTGGGCCCGGAAGGCGGCGAGCGCGGCGGCCGTGTGGTGGCCACGGGAACGCCCGAACAGGTGGCGCGCAATTCGCGTTCGCACACGGGAAAATTCCTTGCGCGCGCGCTCCAGCAGCAATCGAATCACAAGTCGAATCCCAATCCGGCGGCGCGCCGCGCGGCTCGTCCGCCAAAATCATCCAAATGAATCGCACACGAAATGACAAAGCGGCCTGGCGTTGCAGCGTGACGCTGGCCATGTTGCTGCTGTTGACGGCCGGCGCTTCGCCTGCCCGGGCACAACGGAAAAAACCGTCCAAGCCGGCTGCCCCCGCGCCTCCGAAGGCCAAGGAAGATCCCCTCGCCCCGCTGCTGCAACAGGCGGTGCAATCGATTGACAAAATGGACTTCACCGCGGCGCTGGACCCGCTTCAAAAATACATCGCCGGGCGCCCGGACGATGCCTACGCGCATTTTGAGCTTGGCTACACCTATGCCGGATTGAAGCGTACCGAGGAGGCGAAGGCGGAATTCTCCCGCGCCATTGCGCTGGACCCGAAAATGGGGGCGGCGTACATGAACCTCGGACTGGTACAGATGGAAAGCAATCCGGCGGCGGCGGCCGAGGCCTTTCGCCATGCCGCCGATCTGGAACCTGGAAAAAGCCGCCCGCGATTTTTGACGGGCTTCTCCCTGGAACACGCGGGCAAGCTCCCGGAAGCGGTCGAGCAATATCGCGCCGCGCTGGCGCTCTCTCCCAACGATTACGAGATTCATTTTGCGCTTGGCCGCGCGTTGCTCCAGATCAGTGACGCTTCCAGCGCCGAAATTCAGTTTCGGGAGGCCCTCGCGGTGCGCGGAGACGTTGCGACAGCGCGCCTAGGTTTGGCCAATTCCCTGCTCGCGCAAAAGAAATACGAGGACGCCAGCGTCGCGCTCGCCGACTACCTGAAACTGAATCCCGCGGATCGCGCCGCGCATTTCGGCCGCGCCTCCGCGCTATTGAATCTCAATCAATTGGACGATGCGCTCGCCGAACTCGATCTCGCCCAGGAGGGCTCCCCGGCCACCGTAGAAATCCTGAAAATGCGCGGGGACATCTATACGCGGCAGAAGAAATGGAAACAAGCCGGAGAAACGCTGACCGAAGCGCTTCGCCAGTCCCCCCGGGACCCGGACCTGGCCCGATGGCTCGGGCATGTCGACCTTGAGATGCGCGACTACCCCGCGGCAATCAGCATCCTGGCGCAGGTGTATCGCCAGCATCCCAAGGATGCAGACACCCTGCGCGACCTGGTGGATGCGGTGTTTTTGCATGAAAATTATTCCGCGACGCTGGAATTGATGGATCGCCTGGATGAACTGGAACCCGCCAAGCCGGGTTCCTGGTTTATTCGCGGCATCTGTTACGATAAACTTTCCCGGAAGGCCCAGGCCGTCGACGCGTATCAGAAGTTTCTGGACCAGGACAACGGGCAGCATGACACACAGGACTTCCAGGCTCGCCATCGCATTATCACGCTGCAGTACGAACTGGGAAACACTTCGAAGAAAAAAAAGAAGAGATAACAGGATGAATTTCCCCGCCACGCTCAGGATTTATGCCGCTGCGATTTTGGCGCTGGCGCTGTGCGCACCGCTTGCCGCGCAGGATCGCCTGGCCAAAAATCTCGCCAAGTATCAGCAGGAGACCGATCCCGTCCGAAAGGCCCGCGACCTCGCGAAATTCGGCCGCGATCAGGTAAATCTGGCCAGGAAGCAGTTGAAGTCCGGCGATGACGTGGCCGCCCTGCACACCCTCCAGCTCTACCGCGACGAAGTTCGCGAAAGCTTCGCCGGACTCAAAGCCTCCGGGATCGACGCCGAAAAAAAACCCTCCGGCTTCAAGCAACTGCAGATCAGCCTGCGGGAAAATCTCCGGCATATCGGGGATTTGATTTATACACTCCCGGTCGACAAGCGCCCCTTTTTCCGCGCCGTTCGCGATGATCTTATCCAGGAACAAAACGGCCTGATCGACGCGCTGTTTCCCCGCAACCCGAACCGGAATGCAAAGGGGGAAAAACCGTGAGGGGTTCCATGCGAGCGTTCACCACGCCGGCCGCATTTTTTCTGCTCGCCACCATCCTGAACGCCGCGCCTGCCCCTCGCCCCGCGACGCCGCAGAAAAAAGATTATCTGAGCGAGTCCGAGGCCGACAAGATCCGCGACGCCGGAGCCACCGGCCCGCGCATCGTGCTGTTTTCGAAATTCGCGGAGGACCGCATCAAGAAGATCCAGTATGAATTCGCGCACATGGATCCGGCCGACCACAAACGCGGCGAACGGCTGAACGGCCTGCTCAACGGATATGCTGGCTGCATTGACGACGCCGCCGACCTGCTCGATCTCGGCATCGAGAAACAGGAAGACGTCCGCGACGGCGTGAAAGCCCTGCAGGCGCGCCTCAAGGAATTTCTTCCCTACCTGCAGGGGCTTTCCGCCAAGGGCCCGGACCGGGAAACGTATAAGGACAATCTCGACGACGCGATCGAGAGTACGCAGGACGCCATCAAGGAAGTGGAAATGGATATGAAAGAGATGGCGCCGCCGCCCGTCCGCCGCAAACCATCGTGACCCCGCATCGCCAGACAAGAACAGAACGGCGCAGGGGGTCGATTTTTGCGGGAGCCGACCGTATTTTTCAACGCATCTTCACGCGCCTGGGATGCCAGGGCCGCCCGCCGCAATTCCATGTGGAACTGTATCCCTATGCCAACCTGGCGCACACGATGCGGTTGCGAGATGACGTCGCGCGCGTGCGCCTGTCGGACATTTTGCGCGACGCCCCCATTCCGGTGATCGAGGCCGCCGCGGCCATTTTGCTGGGGCAAATGTATCGCCGCCGCATCCCTGGAGAAATGCGCGATCTCTACCGCCAGTTTGCGCTGGCGCATTCCACGCGGCGGCACATCGCGCGCGTTCGCCGCAAGCGCGCGCGCCGCATCCGGCACGATCCGGGCGGCGCGGCGCACGATCTGGCGACCCTGTTCGCCACGCTCAACGCCGAATACTTCGGCGGGCGTCTGCGCCGCCCGCGGCTCGGCTGGAGCGCGCGTCCCTGGCGTTCGCAGTTTGGATGTTTCGATCCCTCGCTCAACCAGATTGTCATGAACAAGCGGCTGGACCATCCCGACGTGCCGTCCTACGCCGTGGAATTCATCCTCTACCACGAAATGCTGCACGTGAAGCATCCCTTGCGGGCCGCGGCCTGCGGACTGCAGGCGCATTCCCCGGAATTTCGCACCGAGGAAAAACGCTTCAAGCACTACGCCCGCGCCCGAAAGTTTCTCGAGCGCCTCCGCTAGCGGCGCAGGCTCCCGCCTGCACCTCGAACTTCATCGCCGATTGCCACCGGAAAACAGTTTAGTGCGCGGAATCCTTCGAGGATTTCTTGTCGATTTTTTCTTCGAGCCGGGATATGCGCTGATTCACTTTTTTCGCGTCCTTCGCGCCCGGAAACAGTTCCAGATATTTCTTATAGGCCGTGACGGCCTTGGCATTCGCGTGTTTTTTTTCGTAGGCTTCGCCCATGAGCCTCCACGGCTCCGCCAAGCCGGGCTGGTAGTGGGACGCTTCCAGAAACCGGGAGATGGCCGCGTCGTATTTTCCCCTCTTCATGTAAAACGTCCCGATCTCGATGCTTTTTTCCGCATGATACGGGTCAAACAGCGGCACGGGAGGCTTGGCCGGCTCCTCGGGCGGAGGAGGCGGAGGGGTGGAGGGATCGATCGGCTGCGCGGCCGGCGCCTTGGGCGCTTCGGGCGGAGGAGGAGGGGGCGGCGTGGACGGAGAAATCTGCTGCGCGCTCAGGGAACCAGTGGCAGCGAGCAATCCGAGGATGAAAAGTAGACTTTTCAGCAATCTCACGTTCCGCGCAGATTAGGATTCACTTTGCTATCATGGAAGTTGCCCCGGGTACGGGCAAAGCCACGATCCATTCTACTCCCGCAATGGAACTCGCACAAAAAGCCGACCTGCTCCCCACCGATGCCGGGGTGTATTTGTTCAAGGACGTGCTGGGAAATATTCTCTATGTAGGGAAATCGCGGTCCCTGCGGAACCGCGTGAAATCCTACTTCCTGGAATCGCGCTGGGTGGACGCGAAAACCGGGTCGCTGGTGCGCGAGATTGCCGACATCGAATACATTGTCGTGGACAACGAGCGCGAGGCGTTGGCGCTGGAAAACAGCCTCATCAAGCGGCACAAGCCGAAATTCAACGTCCTGCTGCGCGACGACAAAACCTACCCGTACATCCGGTACACGGCATTCGAGAAGTATCCTCGCGTCTACGTGACGCGGCGCCTGGTGAAAGACGGCTCGATCTACTTTGGGCCTTATTTCCCGCACAGGCTCGCCTATCGGATCGTTCATTTCATTCACAAAACGTTTCGCGTGCCGTCGTGCACGGTGGATCTGTCCCGTGCGCACCCGCGTCCCTGCCTGCAGTATTACATTCGCCGGTGCCACGGCCCGTGCGTGCCGGGATTGACGACGGATGAGAAATATGCGGAGGCGGCGCGCGATTCCAGAATGTTCCTGGAAGGCCGCCGCGGGGACCTCATGCAAAGCCTGCAATCCCGCATGCTCGAAGCTTCCGAGTCCGAGCGGTTCGAGCAAGCCGCAGCGTACCGGGACCTGCTGCACACGCTCGCCGAAATCGAGGAGCGCCAAAAAATCGCCGCAGCCGAGGGCGACGACATCGACGTCCTCGCGTGGCACGCCGAGCCGCCGCTGGTGGCGGTCAATCTGTTCCATCTGCGCGGCGGGCGCGTGGTGGACCGGCGCGATTTTTACTGGGAGGAGCTCGAGGAATTCGAGCCCGCCGAATTTCTTTCCTCGCTCCTGAAACAGCTGTATCTGGACGCCGCGTACCTGCCGCGCGCCATCCACGTTCCCATGGACTTCGAGGACCGCGAAATTCTTGAGTCGATCCTGACCGAGCACGGCGCGCATCTGGAACCGCCGAGAAACCGCGTTGAGATTCTGGTCCCGCAGCGCGGCGCGAAGCACGCGTTTCTGGAACTGGTCGAGAAAAACGCGCGCCATTCCTTCGAGCAGCGCTTCCGCGTGCTCAAACCCAGCTCGAAGGCGATCGGGGAGGCGCTCGAACAGGCCCTGGGCCTGCCGGAGCCGCCGCGCCGCATTGAAAGCTTCGATATCTCGCACCTGCAAGGCTCGGACACGGTGGCTTCGATGGTCGTCTGGGAGGACGGCCGGATGAAAAAATCCGAATACCGCAAATTTATCATTCGCGGCGAATGGGGAAACGACGATTTTGCGAGCATGCGGGAGACCATTGAACGCCGCTACCGGCGGCTCCAGGGAGAGAAAAAACCTTTCCCGGGCCTCATTCTGATCGATGGCGGCCTGGGCCAGCTGCACGCGGCGGCGGCTTCGCTGGAAAAGCTGGAAGTCATCAACCAAGCCGTCGCGAGCATTGCCAAACAGGAGGAAATCATCTACGTCCTTGGGCAGGAAGACCAGCCCATCCGCCTGGAGCGGCACTCCCCCATCCTGCACCTGATTCAGCAGATCCGCGATGAGACGCACCGCTTTGCCGTGGGTTTTCATCGCCAGCGGCGGTCGAGGCGCGTCATCCAGACAGGCCTTGAAAATATTCCCGGCGTTGGCCCGCGCACGGCCCAAAAACTTTTGCGGCGCTTTGGCAGCATCGCCCAGTTGCGGGCGGCCAGCATCGAACAGATCGCGCGGGTCGTTTCCAAGCCACTGGCGGAGCGCGTGTCCGCACACCTGGCGGAAACACCGCGCTAACCGAGTTTCGCATTTAAGTTAGGACAGGCTTCGGCCTGTCGGTTTTGATTTTCGGGCCCTCCATACGGCGGACAGGAGAAAGCCTTCCTGTTTTTCGAGTTTAAAAGATCAAAGGCAGACAGGCTGAAGCCTGTCCTACGCGCGCGCGAGGCCTGCGGTCCGTCTTTTACACACTTGACATTCCCCGGATTGCTTCTACCCTTTTGCTGTGCTACTTTCGAGAAGGAAAAGGAGTACAACATGGCAGACAATGCGGGTTCAAAAATCAGCTTCTTTCTAGTGGGTCTTGGAATTGGCGCACTGGTGGGTATCCTGTTCGCTCCCAAATCGGGTGAAGAAACACGCGAATATCTGTCGCAGAAGGCCGACGAAGGCCGCGATTACGCGCAGCGCAAGGCACAGGAACTTCGCGTGCGCGCCGAGGATATGGTCGAGAAAGGCAAAGGCGTTGCGTCGCGGCAGAAGGAAAATATTTCCGCAGCAGTTGATGCCGGGCGGGAAGCGTACCAACGGGAGAAATCGAAAGCGCAGTAATCGCGGCAGGAATCGCGTCGAGGGGAATGCATGGAAAACTGGATGCCGTTTTTCGTGGTTGTGACCGCGCTTGCCGTGGTTCTGCAGGCGGTGGTCCTTATTGCACTATTTATCCAGTTGCGTCGCACGGCCGCACGCGTCGAACATACCGTTGCGGACCTGAACGCACGCATGAGCCCGATTTTGTCCCGAGTGCAGTTTCTGGTGGAAGATGTTTCCCCGCGCCTCTCGACGATCGTTTCCGATGCCTCTGAGCTGACACGCCTGGCACGCGGCCAGGCGTACAAAATGGATCGCATCCTGGGCGAAATGCTGGAGCGGTTGCGCCTGCAACTCATCCACATCGATCAGATTCTGACGGGCGCCATGGAAACCGTGGAAGAGGCGGGATCGCGACTGCGGGAAACCGTGATGGGACCCGTGATTCAGGCCACCGCGCTGATTCGTGGCATCCAGACGGGACTCGAATTCTTCCGCGTCGTCCGCCACAGACCGTCGGGCCGCGAACACCGGGAGCCACCGGTCGAGCAGCATGATGAGGGAATGTTTATCTAGCTTGACGGTTTGTCTGGCCTGACTGTTTATCTGGCCGAGCCGGGAAGAAAATCCGTTTCGAACGTTATCGAATCCACCCGCCGCCCAGAACTGCGTCTCCCGAATAAAATACCGCAGCCTGTCCCGGAGTGATGGCGCGCTGCGGTTCGTCAAATATCACGCGCGCGCTGGCCGCCCCCACGGACCCCATGGAATCAATCGGCTCGATGGTAGCCGCAGCAGGGTCATGGCGGTGGCGAATCTTCACAGTCGCGCGCACGGGCGCTTCCAGATGGTCGACCGAAATCCAATTCACACGATCCACTTCGCAAACGTCCGAGCGCAGCTCGGAATCATCGCCAACCACAACGCGGTTCGCCGCGCGATCCAGTTCGACGACGTACAGCGGCCGCCCGGCCGCCACGCCCAGCCCCTTGCGCTGCCCCAGCGTGTAGCGGTGCACCCCGTGATGGCGCCCGATGACTTCTCCCGTGGTTGTGACGAGGTCTCCTTCTTCCTCCGGCAGCGATTCCCCGCGCTCGCCTAAATACGCGTCGATAAATTTCACGTAGTTCCCCGACGGCACGAAGCAAATTTCCTGACTCTCGGCTTTTTCCGCCACGGGAAGCGCGGCGCGGCGCGCGATTTCGCGCACGGCCGTCTTGTCCAGCCCACCCAGGGGAAAGTCCGTGCGTGACATCTGCTCCTGCGTGAGGCCAAACAGGAAATACGTCTGGTCCTTGGCGCGGTCCACCGCGCGCAGCAGTTCGTAACGCCCCGTCATGTCGTTCCGGCGAATGCGGGCATAGTGACCCGTGGCCAGGCGGTCCGCGCCGATCTGCCGCGCGGTCACCAGCAGAGGATCGAACTTCACATGGTTGTTGCACAACGTGCACGGGATCGGCGTGCGGCCCGAAAGATATTCCTCGACGAAGGGACGCACCACGGTTTCCTCGAACCGCTGTTCGTAATTCACCACGTAGTGAGACATCCCGAGATGCTGCGCCACGCGCTTGGCGTCGTAGACATCGTCGATCGAGCAACAGCGCTGGCCGCCGGCGCCGTCGCGATCCAGCTCCGGAAGGCGGCGCTGGTTCCAAAGCTGCATGGTCAGGCCCACGGCCGGAGATCCGCTCTCCATCAGGATCGCCGCAACGGCGGAGCTGTCCACACCGCCGCTCATGGCCACTGCGGTCATGGGCGCGGCCGCAGGCGGTGCATTCGAATGGGAAGTCGATTCCATGGTCCTAGTAGTATAGCGTCAAGCAGGCAGCCTGCGTGAAAACTCACATCCCAACGGCCCTGCGGCTAAGGACGCGTCGATTTTTAACCGTATTACGGCGTGGGGCAAGCCGCGCCCTGCAATCAATTCAGCCTTATCGAGCATATCGGGCAAATTCATTCAGCGTCGATTCACGCGATGGCAGGTTTCTTGTATTTGGGTGAAAGCTCGCGGAGCCGTTCGATCACGGCAGGAATCGTTTCCAGGGCAAAGTCGATTTCCGCGTCCGTGGTCTGGTGCCCCAGGCTCAGGCGCAGAGTCGCATGCGCATCTTCCGGCGGCAAACCAATCGCCGTCAGCACGTGGGATGGTTCGATTGCTCCGGAAGCGCACGCCGCTCCCGTGGAGCACGCGATGCCCTTCAGATCGAGGGCAATCACCATCGCCTCCCCTTCCACGAACGGAAGGGTCAAGTTGGTCGTATTCGGCGTTCGGTGCGTTCGTGAGCCGTTGATCTTCGCGTAGGGAATGCGTTCGAGGAGCCCTTTCTCCAAACGGTCGCGCTGCGCGCCCACGCGGCTGCCTTCTTCCTGCATGCGAATCTGCGCGAGTTCCGCGGCCTTTCCCAAACCCACGATGCTGCTGACGTCTTCGGTGCCCGGGCGGCGGCTGCGCTCGGAATGCCCGCCGTAGATCAGCGGTTCGATGCGGGTTCCCTTGCGAATGTACAAAGCGCCCACGCCTTTCGGACTATAAAATTTATGTCCGGAAATGGAGAGCAAATGCACGCCCAGCCGGGTCACATCCACCGGTATCTTCCCGGCCGCCTGCACGGCGTCGGTGTGGACGATAATGCCCTTCTCCGCCGCAATCTTGACAATTTCCCCGACGGGCTCAATGGTCCCCAATTCGTTGTTCGCGAGCATGATGGAAATCAGTACCGTCTCGGGACGAATCGCGCGGCGCACATCCTCCGGGTTCACAAAACCTTCGCGGTCCACAGGCAGCACGGTCACGCCGATTCCGCGCTTCTCCAGTACACGGCAAGGATCGAGCACCGCGTTATGCTCCACCGACGACGTAATGACGTGTTTGGCTGGGCCGGCAGCAGCCGCCACCACGCCAAAAATGGCGTGGTTGTTCGATTCGGTGCCGCCACTGGAGAAGACAATCTCCCCGGCCTGCGCCCCCAGTAATGCCGCCACCGAGGCGCGCGCGTGTTCCACGGCTTTCTGCGCGGCCTGTCCGAACGCGTGAATCGAACTGGCGTTGCCGTACTCTTCACTGAAATAGGGCAGCATGGCAGCCAGCACTTCCGGCGCCACCGGAGTCGTCGCATTATGGTCGAAATAGACCCGCTTCATCGGATGCCTTCCATGGAACGCGTGCGAAGCACTCGAAATTCCCTTCCAGAATAGCGTTCGGGCGCGAGGCGGTCAAGATGCCGGCGGCTTGTGCGATTCCTGCCCGGTAGCCACTCGGGCACGGCGCCTTGACAGGCGAGTTTACGTCCGATAGCGTGCCAATGGGGGTGACGCGTGGCACTCCCGTTCCTCTTTCTGCGAATGAAATCCGAAAACGGAGACTAATTTTGTCTGATCCCATCATCACGCTCACCACCGATTTTGGAATAAACGATTACCTGGTCGGCTCCATGAAGGGCGTCATCGCGAATATCAACCCTGCCGCCCGCATTGTGGACATCAATCACAACGTTACGCAGTTCGATATTCTCGACGGGGCGCTTACCATTGCCAATACCTACCCATATTTCCCGCCGCGCACGATCCACGTGGTCGTTGTGGACCCGGGAGTCGGAACCGAGCGGCGTCCTCTGCTGGTCAGCGGAGAAAAGCAATATTTCATCGCGCCGGACAACGGCGTCCTTTCCATGATTTTTGAACGCGAATCCTGCACCGTCCGGCACATCACGGCGGAACATTACTTTTTAAATCCCATCAGCCCCACATTTCATGGCCGCGACGTCTTCGCGCCGACGGCCGCATGGCTCTCCAAGGCGTTTCAGACCGAGGCGTTTGGCGAAATCATCACCGACTACGTGCGATTCACCATGCCGAAGGCCAAGCCGGACGGACAAGGAATCAAGGGCGTTGTTTTGCGCGTGGATGCGTTCGGGAACCTGATGACGAACCTCACGGCGGAGAACGTTCCGGCGGTGGCCGTGGCATCGGGCGAAATCAAGCTGGCGATCAATGGAAAGGAAGTCCGGAAATTCGTGCAGACGTTCGGTATGGGAGCGCCGGGAGAACCGGTCGCTCTATTTGGTTCCGCAGGATTCATCGAGGTCGCCGTAAACCGCGGCAACGCCGCGCGCACGCTGGGCGCCAACCGCGGCGCGGAAGTTACCCTCGAACTGAGTTAGTTCCCCCTCTCTCATCGTCCGGCCTGATGTGTTCGCGTAGGACAGGCTTCAGCCTGTCTGTCTTTGATCTTTTTTGATCTCTCATCAAATGCAAAAAGCAGACAGGCTGAAGCCTGTCCTACCGGGACTCCCTGCACACATTTTCGCGGCAAATATTCACCGCGGCAAATCCATGGTCATCAGGAAGGCGCGCGTGCGCGGATCGAGCCAGTCGCGCAGGGCGTCGCCCAGCAGATTGAACGCAAGAACGGCCGCCATGATTCCCAGCGCCGGGAACAGCACCATATGCGGCGCGTCAAACAGATGATTGCGCGCGTCGTTGAGCATGGCGCCCCAGCTCGGCGTGGGCGCGATCACACCCAACCCCAGGAAACTCAGCGTCGACTCCGACAGAATTGCGCCCGCCATTCCGATCGTCGCTTGAATGAGCACGGGCTGCAGCGTGTTCGGCAGCAGGTGCCGCAGCAGGATGCGCGCATGCGACGCTCCCAGCGATCGCGCCGCAACGATGAAATCCATCTCGCGTACTTTCAGCACCTGCGCGCGCGCCAGGCGCGCGTAGCCCGCCCAGCCCGTGATCGTCAGCGCGAAAATGACCTTGTCGAGTCCCGGCCCCAGAAACGCCGCGAACGCAATGGCCAGAAGAATGCCCGGAAAGGAGAGGAAAGAATTGATCAGCACAATGTTGATGAAACGGTCGAAACCCCCGCCGAAATATCCCGCCAGCGACCCCAGCGTCAGCCCTACGATCCCCGCTCCCAGCACGACCGAAACGCCCACCAGCAGCGAAACGCGAGCCCCGTACAGTGTCCGCGAAAGGACATCACGGCCCAATTCGTCGGTACCCATCCAGTGATGCGCGCCCGGCGGGAGCAGGCGCTCGGCCAGGTTTTGCGCAGCGGGATTGCTTGGCGCGATCCACGGCGCCAGAACCGCCATCAACACGAGCAGCACGGTCACCGCCAGGCCCCAGCGCCCCAGGGCGCTGCTGCGAAGGAATTGACGAAGCTGGGATTGTTTCTTCACAACATTCCCGTCCACGCTTTCAAACATTTTCCTCGTACCTCATTGCAGGCGCACCCGCGGGTCCACCACCGTATAGATCAGGTCGGTGAGCAGATTCACGACGACGTAGGAAAGAGCGATCACCAGAATGCAACCCTGCAACAGCGGGTAATCGCGCGCCGAAATGGCCTGCACGGCGAGCCGCCCGATTCCGGGCCAGGAAAAGATGGTTTCGGTGACGATGGTTCCGGCCAACAGCGATCCAAACTGCAGCCCGACGATGGTGATGATCGGAATCAGGGCATTGGGAAAGGCATGGCGGAACAGCACCGAAGATTCCGAAATTCCCTTGGCGCGCGCCGTGCGCACGTAGTCGCTGGAGAGTTCCTCGATCATCGAACCGCGGACCATGCGCGTCAGAATCGCCGCCAGGGCCGCGCCCAATGTGATCGCGGGCAAAATCAAATGGCTTAGGCCTCCGCGCCCCGACACGGGCAACCACCCGATTTCCACGGAGAAAATAAGAATCAACACGGGCCCCAGCGCGAAGTTCGGGACGGAAAGGCCGAGCAGCGTGAAGACCGAAGTCGCGTGATCCGCGCGGCTACCGCGGCGGCGCGCGGAATACACACCCGCGGGAATCGCGATCGCAATACAAACCAGCAGGGCGGCAAGGGACAATTCCAGGGTTGCGGGAAAACGCTCCAGCACGATCTGGCGGACCGGCGCGGAGTAGCGCAGCGACGTTCCCCAATTGCCTTGCGCGAGGCCTGCGAGGTATTTCTCATACTGCACGCCGATCGGCTGGTCCAGCCCGAGCGAATGCCGAAGCTGCGCGAGGTCGTCGGCGCGGGCATCCTGGCCCAGCATTTGCTGCACCGGATCCCCCGGCACAATGTGGATCAGGAGAAACACCATGGTAAGAATCAGCCAAAGCGCGGGCAGGGTGTAGAGAATGCGGAGCAGGATGCGTCGAATCATTCGGGTTTCCGCGCATTCTCGGGAACCGATTTCGCGCCGGGCGGGGGCGCGGGAACCGCCGGCTCCCCGGCCTGCTTCAACCGTTGAATTTTGACGCGCGCCACACGCCGCCGGTCCATTTCCACGACGGTAAAGAGGTAATTCCCGAATTCAAAACTCTCCCCGCCGTGGGGAATAAATCCGAGTTTCGCGAGCACGAAGCCTCCGGCCGTGGCATAGGAAGGATCTTCCGGCAGAAGAATGTTGTACTGCGACTCGAGATCGCGGAGGGTCAGCGATGCGTCAAAAATCATGGCCGCATCCGCGCCGTGGCCGACAATAAGCGGCTTTTCGATCACGTCGTATTCGTCATGAATCTCGCCGACCAACTGCTCCAGGATATCCTCGAGAGTGACCAATCCCAAGATGGTGCCGAATTCATCGACGACCATGGCCATCCAGCCGTGTCGCGAACGCAGTTCCAAGAGCAACTCGTTGACCGGCTTCATTTCCGGCACGATGACGATTTCGTGCAGCATGTGCCTCAGGTTGAATTCCGGCGCCGCCCAGCCCTCTTCCGCGCGGCGTTCCCGGTCCAGCAGCACCCATACGATATCCTTGATGTGGATGTAGCCGAGCACTTGTTCGCCGGAGCCCTCAAAGACGGGCAGGCGCGAGCGCTGCGTGGCCACGAACACGCGCATCACATCGTCCAGCGTGGCGTCAGCCATCACCGAATGCACATCGGGCCGCGGCACCATTAATTCCCGGACCTGCATGCGGTCCAGCTCAATGGCGCTCGCGATAAGCTTCTCTTCTTCCAATCCGAGCAAGCCCCGTTCGCGCGCCTGTTGAATTTGAATTTTCAGCTCCTCGGCGGAATGCACCTGCGTGTGGCTGGGGCGTCCGGACAACCCCAATCCGTTCAAAATCCACCGGCTGGTGCCTTCCAACAGGGAAATCGCCGGACTGAATGCGCCGAGATACCATTGAAATGGAGGCGCGACCAACAGGGCGACTCGCTCGGCGCGCTGCAAACTGAGGCTCTTCGGAACCAGCTCGCCCAGAACGACGTGCAGGGTCGTGAGCAAGGTAAACGCCACCGCAAGCGAAAGCGCGTGCACCAATACGACCGTATGGCGCCCTGGAAGGTCCTCAAACAGCGGTCCCAATATCGCGGCAAGCGTCTCCCCACCGAGTGCGCCCAGCCCCAGGCTGGCCAGCGTGATGCCGACCTGAACGCCGGAGACCACACGATCCAGCCTGCCGATCAAATCCAGAACGACCTTCGCCCGCCCACGCCCCTCTTCCACCAATTGCCGGACGCGCGAAAGGCGTACCGCCACCAGGGAAAACTCGACCGCCGCGAAAAACCCGTTCACAGCCACAAGCGCGAACAGTCCGATAAGTCGCAGCGCGATCAATGATGGTGATCTCCTGGCGCCTCATTCTAGCAGCCTCCACTCTATGACCCAAGCGGCACCGCGGCAATCGGAAGATCAAGTGGCGCGCACAATTTGTTTTAGATGGCAGGGAGCGGCGCACCTCACGAAATAAATTCAAAAACCATGGCGGAATCGGGCGGTGCGGCATTGCATTGGAAATGGGACTCCCGGCTCACAAAGCGGTTGTTTCGGTTCTTGCGCGTGCATTAGAATGTTGCCTCGCAATGACAACCGCGAATCCATCGTCATCGAAGAAGGCTGACGCCGCGAAGAAGCCCGATTTCGAATATTCGCTCAAGCGCCTGGAAGAGATTGTGGGCAAACTCGAAAGCGCGAATCTTTCGCTCGATGACGCCATGAAACTGTTCGAAGAAGGTGTGGTGCTCTCTCGCGATTGCCAGAAATACCTGGAGCAGGCCGAGGGTAAAGTGGAAATCCTGCTCAAAAAGGCCGGCGGCGAAATGGCTGCGGAACCGTTTGATCCAGAGGCCGAGGAAGATTCCTAGCCGGCCGCCCTCGCCCGGCGGGTCCGAGCCACCCTCCAACTGATGAACCTTCCGGCATTTTTCGAACAAGACCGAGCGGCGGTTGACGCCGCGCTGGACCGGCTGATGCCCGCCGGGAACGCGCAGCCCGCTTCGATTCACACGGCCATGCGGTACAGCGTGCAGGCAGGCGGAAAACGCGTCCGGCCGGTCCTGTGCCTGGAGTCCGCGCGAATTTTTTCACCGGATATGGCTCCCGTGCTGCCGGTCGCCTGCGCCCTCGAATTCATTCACACCTACTCGCTGATCCATGACGACCTGCCCGCGCTCGACAACGATGATTTGCGCCGCGGCAAGCTTACCTGCCACAAGAAATTCGGGGAAGCAACGGCCATTCTCGCCGGCGACGCCCTGCTGACGCTGGCATTTGAAACGATGGCCAACGCGCCCATCGAGCCGGGACGTCGCGTGGCCATCCTCGCCCACGTGGCCTGCTCGGCGGGCACCGTCGACGGCATGGTGGGCGGCCAGGTCGCGGACCTGGAAGCCGAAGGGCGTGCCATTCAGCCCGCGGAACTGGAATACATTCACCGTTCGAAAACGGCGGCCTTGATTCGCGCCTGCGTCGTGGCCGGAGCGATCGCCGGCGGCGCCGACGATGAGAACGTGGATCGCCTGAAGCGCTTTGGCGAGACGATCGGCTGGGCGTTCCAGGTTGTGGACGACATTCTGGACGTGGAAGAATCGTCGGCGGCCCTGGGAAAGACGGCGGGAAAAGACGCCGCACAAAAAAAGGCGACCTATCCAGCGCTGTACGGCCTGGAAGCCTCGCGCCAATTTGCGAAAGAGCTCGAATCGCGCGCCATGGCGGAACTGGAACCCTACGGCCAGCGCGCCGCCCGGCTGCGAGAACTTGCGGAGTTGATTGTTCACCGCCGCGCGTAAATGCGGGGTTTGTCCACGCCCCTGCCGGTGAATGCAATGGCAGAGCGGGCTTCCGGCAACACGCGCAAGTTCCATGGGTCGATGGCCTTGCCCTCCAAGCCAAAATCCGAAAAAAAGCGGCTCGACGTGCTGGTCGTCGAACGCGGCCTCGCCGAATCGCGCGAAAAGGCGCAGGCCATGATTTTGGCCGGAGAAGTACGCGTAAACGGCGCTCGAAGCGATAAAGCCGGCACGCAGTTTGCCGCTGACGCGCAAATTGAGATCATCGGAGCTTCGCCGAAGTATGCCAGCCGAGGCGGAATGAAACTGGACGGCGCGCTGGCGGACTTTGGGATCGACGCTTCGGGGAAAACGTGCCTCGACATCGGGTCCTCCACCGGAGGCTTTACCGATTGCCTGCTGCAGCACGGCGCGCGACACGTCTATGCCGTCGATGTGACGCCCGAGCAGATGGCATGGCGCTTGCGCCAGGACCCTCGCGTGACGCAGATCAAGGAAAATGCGCGAAACCTGCGGCCCGAGCAAATCCCGGAACCCGCCGGCCTGGTAACCGTGGACGTTTCCTTTATTTCCGTTGCCAAGGTGCTGCCCGCCGTGGCGGCGGCCAGCGGACCGGCCGCGGAATTCCTGATCCTCATCAAACCGCAGTTTGAGCTGGATCGCGGAGATATCGGCTCCGGAGGGATTGTGCGCGACGCGGCGCTGCACCGGCGCGCCATCGAACGCGTGCGCGGGGCGGCTCTGGCCGCCGGATTGATCCTTCATGACCAGTCGCCTGACCAGAAGCCTGACCGGGCAGACGGGAAAACGGGCGGCGTGATGGATGGCGTGCGCCCGAGCCGTATCACGGGCGCGGAAGGCAATCAGGAGTTTTTTCTTCACGCGTGGAAAAATCCGCGCTAATCCGGACGCCGATAAATGCTAGAGTAGGAAACGCTTGGAACCCATGCCGGCCAATACGAAAACAATCCGAACCGTCGGAATTATCGCCCGGCCCCGCCGTGATGACATCGCGCGCGTCGTGCCACCGTTGATCGCATGGTTGCGGGCCCGGGACGTCACGGTCGTCTGTGATTCCGAGGTAGGCGATTGCATTGGCAATCTCGCGGGAGAAACGCTGCAACGCGAAGAAATTCCCGTGCGCTCGGACCTGTTGATCGTGCTCGGCGGCGACGGAACCCTGCTCTCGGCGGCACGGATTACTGCAGAACGCAAAGTTCCCATCCTGGCCGTAAATCTCGGCGGCCTGGGCTTCCTGACCACGGTCTCGCAGGATGAGTTGTATCCGATTCTGGAGGAGATTTTTTCCGGCAAGCATCGCGTCAGCGAACGCGTGATGCTGGAAGCGGAAATCGTCCGCGACGGTACCGTCATCCGAAGGCAGATCGCGCTCAACGACGCCGTGCTGAATAAAGAGGCTCTCGCGCGCATCATGGATCTGGAGCTTCGCATCAATGGCGAATACGTGACGACGTACAAGGCGGACGGATTGATCCTGTCCACTCCCACCGGCTCGACTGCCTACTCCCTGGCTGCCGGAGGTCCGATCGTTTATCCGACCGTCGAAGCGTTCATCGTGACACCGATTTGCCCGCACACACTCACCAACCGCCCGCTGGTCATCCCCGACTCCGCAAAAATTGAAATCAGTTGCAGGGCGGGAGACGACTCCGCCTTCCTCACCCTGGACGGGCAGGTCGGGATCGAACTCGCACACGGGGACTATATCCGGGTGCACAAGGCGCCCGACCGGCTTTACCTGGTCCGCCCGGAGAGAAAGACGTACTTTCAGATTCTGCGCAGCAAGTTGAAGTGGGGCGAACGGTAAAACCGGAGCGCGGAATCACGCTGTCCGGTGGCAATTTCCAAACTTTTGTTCTTTATTCCCCTCGAACCAGATCCTCACGCGTCTCGCGGCGGCGAATCACGCGGACGCTTCGCCCGGAGACCATCGCTTCCACAGGACGCGGGCGCGAATTGTAATTCGACGCCTCGACAAAACCGTACGCCCCGGCTCCCCACAGAACGAGCACATCACCGGATGCGACTTTCCCCAATGGCCAGTCCTGCACGAAGCAATCGCCGGATTCACAGACCGGTCCGACGATATCGGCGCGGGCAAGCTTCCCGGAACTTCGATGGGCGCGCGTGACGGGATGCGTCGCGCCGTACAGCACGGGCCGCATGAAATCGTTCATCGCGGCGTCCACAATCACAAATGTCTTCCCCCGATTGAGCTTTGTATACAGCACGCGCATCAGGAGCACGCCTGCGGGACCTATCAGCGAACGGCCCGGCTCAATCAGCAGGTGGCACCCCAGCGGGCGCACCGCGCGCGCCAGTTCCGCGGCATAGGCGGCATAATCCGGCGGCTGCTCCGCCATGTAGCGGATGCCCAGGCCGCCGCCGCAATCAAGATACCGCAGGGTGATTCCGGCGCGTCCCAGATCGCGGACAAAACCCGCAAGGCGCGCCAGGGCGCGGCGGTAGGGCGTGAGCGTCAAGATTTGTGAGCCGATATGCGCGCTGATCCCCTGCCACTGGATCCAGCGAGACGCCCGGTGCTGTACATACAGGCTGCGCGCCGTTTCCCAATCGATGCCGAATTTGTGGCGGTGGTGTCCGGTGGAAATATGCGGATGGCCTCCGGCCTCGACATCCGGATTGACGCGAATGGAGACGGAAGCACGCACCCGCAGGCGCGACGATTCCGCCGCGAGCAGATCGAGTTCCGCCGGCGACTCCACATTGAACAGTAAAATGCGCGCGCGAAGCGCTTCGCGGATTTCCTCGCGCGATTTGCCCACTCCCGAAAAAACGATCCGGTTGCCGGGCACGCCGATGCGCCGCAGACGGTAGAGTTCCCCGCCGGAGACGATGTCGAAACCGCTGCCCAGCGCGGCGAACACGCGCAGGATGCCCAGATTCGAATTCGCCTTCACCGCATAGCAAATTGTGTGCGGCAGCGAGCCAAACGCCGCATCCATGCGGCGATAGGCCTGCTCGATGCTCGCGCGGCTGTAGAGATACGCAGGCGTTCCCAGTTGCCCGGCGATCTCATCCACGGACACGCCTTCGCAGAACAGGCGCGATCCCCGGTAGGAAAATCCATGGGTATAGCGCACCGGGTCGGCAACACGTGCAGGGGGAGAACTGCGCGAATGGGACGATGCGGCGCTCACTTGACTTTCATCACCACGAGGGTTCGATCGTCCGTGATGGCGCCTCCCTGTGTGTAGGCCCGCACTTCCTCGAGCAAACGGTCGGCCAGGTCGGCCGAAGAAAGATGCGCGTTGGCCGTAAGCAGATCGATCAACCGGGTGGTGCCGAAGAACTTTCCTTCCCGATTGGAGGCCTCGGTAATCCCGTCCGAATGGAACAGGAGAATATCGCCGGCGTTCAATTTGACGCTCCATTCGTCGTACGTGGCGTCGTCAAAAATGCCGATGGGGAATCCCGTGAGCGGGAGCTGCTCGACGCGGCCGTCCTTCCAGAGCAACGGCTGCGATTGCCCGGCATTGGCCACGCGAAGCCTGTGGCGGGCCTTCTGCCATGTGGCAAAGCAGATGGTCATGTAGCGGCCATCGACGCGGCGGTCGCTCACCAGTTTATTCAACTGGCGGAGAAGTTCCGCCGGCTGGAGTTTGTGCGGAGAAAGGCTGCGCAGGATTCCGGTGGCGACTGCGCCGTAAAGCGCCGCCGCGCTGCCCTTGCCGCTGACGTCGCCCAGGGCAATGCCCAGCTGCTGGGTGCCGTAGGAAAGGAAATCGTACAGATCGCCGCAAACTTCACGGGCGGAAATAATCCGCGCCGTGATATCGAGGCCGAAATCGATGCTGGGCACAGGGCGCAGCAAGGCCGTCTGCAGGCGCTGCGCGGCCGTGAGTTCGCGCTCCATGCGCGCTTCATCGCGGGCCAGCCGCCCATACAGGCGGGCATTTTCCAGCGAGACCGCCAGGTGCGCGCCCAGTATCATGAGCGTCTGCACGTGGTCCTCGGTGAAATAATTTGTTTGCGGGCTTTCCAGATCAAGCACGCCGACCACGCGCCCCTTGTGAATCATGGGAATCACCAGTTCGGATCGCGTCTCCGGATTCACCATGATGTAGCGCGAATCCTGTGTCACGTCCGCCACGCGAACGGGCAGCCCGGTGGAAACAGCCGTGCCCACAATTCCTTCGTTGGCGGTGACGCGCATTTTTCCCTGCGCGCTGTGGCCGTACTTGACGTCCATGCGGTGGCGAAACATGTTCGTCGCCGAGTCGTATAGCAGAATTCCCAGAATCTGGTAATCGATGACGCGCTTGACCAGTTCGGCGGCGCGGCGAAGCAATTCCTCGACCACCAGGATGGAGTTGGCCTCGCGAGCCACCTCATTCAGAACCCGCAGCGTGTTGGCCTGGCTGCGAACCCGCTCAAACAGCCGCGCGTTTTCGATGGCGATCGCCAGCCGGCTGGCCATCAGCGTCAGAATGCCCTGCTGATCGCGCGTGAAGTAATCCACTTGAGTGCTCTGGATGTCGAGCACGCCGATCGACTGGCCCTTCACCACGAGGGGAACCACCAGTTCGGACCGGACCGAATCGATAATGTTGATGTACCGGGGATCTTCCCGGACGTCCGGCACGCGAATTGCGCGGCGCGTGGCTGCGGCTGTGCCCGTGATTCCCTGCCCGAGCGGAATCTGCCAGTCTTTGCCGGCCTGTTCGCCGTATCCGATGGTGAATCGGTGATACAGCTTCTCGGTGGCTTCGTCGACCAGCAGCACGCTGAACATTTCGTAGTCGATCAGGCGCTTCACCAGCGCCGCGGTTTTCCGCAACACTTCGTCGAGGTCCAGCGAGGTATTGATTTCCTCGCCAATTTCGACAAGCGTCGCGAGCACTTCCGCGGGCATGTTGAGCGGTTTTTGGGACTGTACTGGATCCATAAATTTTTGAATTGGCGCGCGCCAGGAGGGCTTCCTGCGCCCGGCACAATTCCCAAGAGTCATTTAGTATAGCAGGTGGTGATTAACGTCTCGTGAAAAAGCAGCGAGAGATCCGCTACGGGGCTGCGAAACTGAGGGCTGTAAAAGCGGCTATCTAACAGGTACTACCGGCTTTAGTGGGCGCAGGAGGCGCCGGCGGCGCTGCCGCCGTGGCCTGCTCCATAATCCTCACGCTGGCGCTGGCCCCGATTCGCGTGGCGCCGGCGCACACCATTTTTTTCAAATCCTCGAAGCTCCGCACTCCGCCGGCAGCCTTGATTCCCATTTCCGAGCCCACCACCGCGCGCATCAGCGACACATCTTCGGCCGTGGCTCCCGCGGTGCTGAAGCCCGTCGAGGTCTTGACGAAATCGGCGCCCGCCCTTTTGCACGCCATCGAAGCGCGCACTTTTTCTTCCACGGTGAGAAGCGCCGTTTCCAGAATTACTTTGCAGATCGCGCCCCCTCGGTGGCTGGCTTCCACGACGCCGCGAATATCGGCCTCCACTAGGTCATCCTGGCCCGATTTGAGCGCGCCGATGTTGATGACCATGTCGATTTCCTGCCCCCCCAGCTTGATCGCCTCTTCAGCCTCGTGGATTTTCACCCGGGGAAGCGTCGCCCCGAGCGGAAAACCGACCACCGTGCAGACTTTCACGTTCGTGCCGCGGAGTAATTCCGCGGCCAGCGGCACATTCCAGGGATTGACGCAAACCGACGCAAAGCCGAACCGGGCGGCTTCCTCGCAGAGTTTCCGTATTTCATCGCGTGAAGCTTCGGGCTTCAGGAGGGTATGGTCGATCAGGCCGGCAAAGCCCGCGTCCAATTCCACCACGGTTGGGCCGCAAGAAATGCGGTCGGCGCCGGCTTCCACGACGGCGCGCGTTTTTCGAGCGCATTTCTCGGCGCAATTCAGGTCGCAATCGGGGCAGATGTCGTCATCGGCCCCGGAGTCACCGGCAGAAAAACTGCCCGGCTCATTCAGGTACCGCAATACCTCTTCGGTGACGAGGCGGACGACTTGTTCGATTTCGCTTTGGTCCACAGGCATGGCCCTATCGACATCGCCCCGGAAAAATCAGGGGGAGTGTCACTGCTTCGTCTGGCGCTGCTCGATGCTTCGAATCTTGTCCACGCGACGCTGGTGCCGCCCCCCTGCGAAGGGAGTCGCCAGCCAGACGGCGAGGATTTCACGCGCGGCCTCCTGCGAAATCAGCTTCGCGCCAAGCGAAAGCACGTTCGCATCGTTGTGCTCACGGCTGTTGCGCGCCGTGGCGCGATCATAGCATAGCGCCGCGCGCACTCCGGGCACCTTGTTGGCGGCAATCGAGCTGCCAATGCCCGCGCTATCGAGCACGACGCCGAAAGCTGCGTCTCCCCGCGCCACGGCGTTGGCGACAGCCTCCGCGAAGTCGGGATAATCCACTGCCTCGGTGCCATCGGTACCGAGATCGAGAATCCGGTAGTCCCAATCGCGCAGGTAGACCTTCAATTGCTCTTTCAGTTCAAAGCCGCCGTGATCGGCGGCGATGGCGATGACGCGAACGGATTTTTCGGCATCGCCGCTGTCCGGAACTCCGTCGGCAGACGCTTCGCGGTGTTCCGCGGGGACCGTGCGGAATGTAATTCCCCGCCGCTCGGCTTCTTCACGGGCCAGCGGAGTGATCAGCGTCTCCGGCGTAACGGCAAGTTCCCCGTTTTGCGGGACGCGTTCCAGATCCGCGGCTGTGACCACTGGCTTCATGTTGGTTGAGAATTCTTGAAATACCCCGAAATTGTTCAATGCCCCGTTTCCTGCGCGAATCGCCTCTAGGATGGAGGAAGCGACAGCACGCACACGTCCTTCAAATTGCGGTAGCGCTCCGCATAATCCAGGCCGTATCCCACGACAAATTCATTCGGAATCTCAAATCCCACGTAGTCGGCCTTTACGTCTTTCTTGATGCGCCGCTCCGGCTTATCCAGCAAGGCGGCGACGCGCAGCGTAGCGGGTTTTCGTTGCTGCAGGACGCGCATCAGGTAGCCGAGCGTCAGTCCCGTATCCAGGATATCCTCGACCACGATGACGTTGAGACCCTCGATGCTGGTGTCCAGATCTTTGATGAGGCGCACTTCCCCGGACGTCTGGCTGCCACGTCCATAGCTCGATACCGACATGAAATCCAGAGACACATCCACACGAATCTCGCGGATCAGGTCGGCCATAAATATCGCCGCGCCTTTCAGGACCCCGATCAGATGAACGCGCCGGCCCTTATAATCCTTCGAAATCTGCCGGCCCATCTGGCGCACGCGCCCCTGAATGGCGCTGCTGCGCAACAGGATTTTCAAATGCTCCTGGCCATGGCCATTCACGTGAAACCACCTCCGGCATTGTAGGACAGGTTTCAGCCTGTCGGGTTTTCATTGGCGCGGCGCAAAAAACAGACAGGCTGAAGCCTGTCCTGCTTTCGAGTTGGAATTGGCTACTCTAGCTCAGGGAGTGAGAAAGCTCAAGGCGGCTTGAGGGCAGTGCAACGGAAAACGTGGAAACAGAATTGCTAAAGACGCCTTCGCGTGGCACCCTCTGTGGATACCGATCAATGACACCTGCACCCATTACGGATCAGGATTGGAAGAACCGGCGCGCGATTGTGACGGGCGGCGCGGGATTTATCGGCAGCGTGCTCGTCTGGGAACTCAACCGGCGCGGGTGTTCGGAAATTGTGATTGCGGATTTCCAGCCGCCGGTCGAAAAGCGCGCAAATCTCAACGGGCTGCGATTCACCGATTACGTTGACCCGCCCGATCTACTCGCGTGGCTCGCCGCGGGCGCGCTGGGGAAATTCGATTATCTTTTTCATATTGGCGCATGCTCTTCCACGACGGAAACCAATGAAGCGTATCTGCGCGAAAATAATTACGAATATTCGCGCAAGCTCGCCGAATGGGCGCTGCGGGAGGGCGTGCGATTTGTTTATGCTTCCTCGGCGGCGACGTATGGAGACGGCAGCGCGGGCATGGACGATTCCGACCCCGGCCAGATCGAACGGCTCCGGCCGCTCAATCTCTACGGCCAATCCAAGCAGTGGATGGATCTGCACGCCCTGCGGCAGGGATGGCTCGACCGCATCGTCGGGCTCAAATATTTCAACGTCTTCGGCCCCAACGAGAATCACAAGGGCGACATGCGCAGCGTGATCTGCAAAAGCTACGCGCAGGTGCTCGAAAGCGGCGTGATTCATCTTTTCAAGAGCTACCGTCCCGAATACCGCGATGGCGAGCAGCGGCGCGATTTTCTTTACGTCAAGGATGCCGTGGCCATGACCCTGCACCTGGCCGCGAATCCCTCGGCAAACGGAATTTTTAACATCGGTTCGGGAAAATCGCGCACCTGGAATGAACTGGCGCGCGCCGTGTTCGCCGCGCTGGGCCGCGAGCCGCGCATTGAATATATCGAAATGCCGGAAACGATTCGCGACAAATACCAGTACGCGACCCAGGCCGACATACGCAAGCTGCTCTCCACCGGCTACGACCAGCCCATCACTTCGCTCGAAGACGCTGCGCGCGACTATGTGTTGAATTACCTCGCGCCCGGACGCACGATCGCATCCGAACTTTCCGGCCCCGACCCGAAATCCTAATCACAGGCACGGCTTTGCTTTCCAGTAGGACAGGCTTCAGCCTGTCTGGTTTTGCGTTTATGTTTGATCTTAGGGCCGACCTGAAGTGCGACAGGCTGAAGCCTGTCCTACTGAGAGCTGCTGAAGCGGCGGCGCATTGCTATCGGAACGATAACACTGCTTGAATTGCGTTTTTGGGGCGCAGCGTCACCGAGGGCAACATTTCGATTTTCTGGCCGGGGGCGATGTGAACCCGGAATCGTTGCGCGATGGTGGCCAGCAGCAGCGCGGCTTCCATCATCGCGAATCCGGCGCCGATACATACCCGGGGACCTCCGCCAAACGGAAAATAGGCAAATCGCGGCAGCGACGCGCCGCGCGGGTCATTGGGATTCCAGCGATCCGGGTCAAACCGTTCGGGATCGGGGAAATATCGCGCGTCCCGGTGCATCAGCAGCTGTGACATCAGGACATTGGTTTCCGCAGGCAATTCATACTCGCCGAGGCGGAAGGGCGCCAAAGCCCTCCTGCCGATGATCCACACTGGCGGGTACAGGCGCATCGACTCGCGCAGCACCATGTCGGTATATGGCAGTTGCGGCAAATCCGACGGCGTGGGAACACGTCCGCCAAGGACACTGCGCAGTTCTTCGGCCAGCTTTTCCTCCACCATCGGATTCTGGCCCAGCAACAGCCACGTCCAGGAAAGCGCGTTGGCGGTGGTTTCGTGTCCGGCCAGGAACAATGTCATAATTTCGTCGTGGAGCTGGCGGTCGGTCATGCCCACGCCTTCCTCGTCCTGCGCCTGCAAGAGCACGCTGAGCAGGTCGCCGGACATCTGTCCGCTCGCGCGCCGCTGTTGAATAATTCCGTAGATCACTTTATCGAGCTGCCGCACAGCGTGCTGCAGCCGGCTCGTGGTCGGGATGGGTATGAAAGAAGGCAACAGAAACGCAAATCCAGCCTGCCGCATGAATTTACCCATCAAGACGTCGAGCGCGGCGCTCACGTCTTCCGCCTCATGGGACACGTCCGTGTCGAAAAGCGTCTTGGCCACAATGTCGAGCGTCAAATGCATCATGGCCGCATGGATATCCAGGGTTTGACCATCCGTCCAGGAGGCGAGCATGCGCTCGGTGTATCCGGCCATCACTTCGGCATAGGCCGCGATGCGCTCCTGGTGGAACGCCGGCTGGACCAGTTTGCGCTGCCGGCGCCAGAATTCGCCTTCACTGGTCAGCAGGCCGTTGCCGAGCACGCGACGCAACGCCCGGTAATCCTTCGATTTTTCGAAATTGCCGCTCTGCGTGACAAGAACGGATTCGATGTATTCAGGACGGTTCACAAAACACATCGGCACGCCCAGGAAGCGGAGGAAAACAATGTCCCCAAACTCGCGCACGCACCGGGTGAAATAGCCGATCGCGTCCCCACGCGGTTCGAATACGTTGCCGAATAGAGGGAGACCCTTTGGACCAGGTGGCAGATTCAAATTAGACGGACTTCCCTTTCACCCTTGACCCTCCAAGGGTCTTCGATGCGCCCCAGCCCTTGCATGCCTGCCTCAGCCAGCTAGGGCGCGATCGGTTGCCGGCGACGCTGCTACGGTCGATGAAGGGCTTGTTACCGCTCCCATTTCACGAGGGCGACGTGGCGGATAGCATCGAGTATAACGCGCGCGCGCGGATTGCAAAATGCCCTTCCAGCAAGTCAGGATCGGCGATACGGGTGTCGCTGGGAAGACGGTCCGGCACTCACTTCTCCGCCTGCCCCCCGGGAGCGAACAACACGCAGGCTTTCTTCTCCGAAGCGCGCGGGCGGGCGATTATCGTGGCGTACGTATATACGCCCCGATTCCATCAAGGAGTTCCAGGTCAGCGCCAGCAATTACACCGCGGAATTTGGCCAGGCGGCCGGCGGCGTGGTAAACGCCGTAACCAAGTCCGGAACCAATAATTTGCACGGCGACCTGTTCTGGAATTTCCGCTACCCCACCCTGAACGCGCTGGACCCACAAACCAAGGCCAACACGGTGAACCAGCAAAACCAATTTGGCGGGAGCATTGGAACACCGATCATCAAAGACAAGCTTTTCTTCTTCGGCACGTACGACGGTTTCCGGAAGGTCAATCCGATTACGTATGCGTCCACGGACCTCGGCGGCAGCCTTGCGGACATCACGTCCACGCTGGATGGGTACGCGTGTCCCGAGTCTCTCGCGGACTCCTCCATCTGCACCAATGCCAAGGACTTCATTACGACGGAAGTCGTCGGGTCATTCCCCCGCAGCCTGAAACAAGACGTCTTTCTAGGCAAGCTGGACTACCAATTCACCCCATCCAACCACGTGAGCGCGGTCTTTAACTGGCAGAACTGGGCAGAACCCAACGGTTATGTTACCCGCCCCACCGTGTTTAACGGCGGATTGAGCCAGAACGGCACCGGCGGAACACATGAGCGATTTTTCATCGTGAACTGGAACTCCACCGTCTCCAGCAACAAGGTCAATGAATTCCGGTTTCAATGGGGACGGGACTTCGAGTTTGACAGCACGAACTCGCCAGGCCCATCCGTTACCCTTTCCAATATGTTTGCCTACGGTCAATTCATCGCTCTTCCCCGGGGCGCCTTCCCGGATGAGCACCGGCTGCAATTCGCTGACAATTTCTCCATCGTGAAGGGATCGCACCTCATCAAGATGGGCGTCGACGTGAATCTCATCCACGAGTTGCTTGTCAACCTGTTCCAGGGCGACGGAAATTACAGGTACTCGAACCGTGGAAACGCATTCGATGGCTGCCCTGCCGGCGGAAATTCCCTTTTTTGCCAGTGGGTGGATGACGCCGTGGGTGTGAATGTGGGCGACAACCTGACCGGGCAGCACTGGTCGAGTTTCACGCAGGTCAGCGACCCGATCACGCTTGTCGGCAAGGACGATTTTTATGACAACGACTTTGCCGCCTACTTGCAGGACACCTGGAAGGTGCGGCCCAACCTCACGCTGCGCAAGCCGATGAGCCACGACATCGAGTTCGTGGTCAACTACACCTTCAGCAAGGCGCTGGACAACGGCCAAACGGCCGGTTCGAACGGCACCTTCTTCGGTACCGACGCCGTGCTCGATCCCTATAACTTCAAACAGGACTACTCGCTTTCCGACCTCGACCAGCGCCACCGGTTTGTCGGCAGCTTCGTCTGGCAGCCTCACTACGGCCAGAACTTCTCGAACGCGGTGGCCCGCCAGCTGGCCGAAGGGTGGACCGCATCCGCCATCATTACCTACGCCACCGGTCACCCGTACCCGGCAAACATCAGCACGTCGTACATCACACCGACCGATCCTAACGCACCGGGCAATTTCTTGAACCCGCTCAGTGGTGATGGCGGAATGACCGGCGCCGAACTCAGCACCTATGCCGGCCCCACGGGCGGCAGGGCGGCCTGGCTGCCTCGCAACCCTTCCACACTGCCGAGTATCACGGTGGTGGACCTCCGCGTGGGGCGCACGATTACGTTCCATGAAAAGTACTCGCTCAGTTTCACGGCGGCTGCTTTTCACCTACTGCTTCGTACGGAGGCAGCCCAACAACATCCGGAACTCTATGCGGCGCCCGGCAGTTGCAGTTCGGCGCCCGGTTCGAGTTCTAGCGCAAAAATAAATTCAATCCGCCAACCAGCGGCGTCCCGAAGCATCGGGACGCCGCTTTCGTTTTCTTTGTTGTTGCCGGCTGCCTTTGAAACAATCGGGCGGACAAAGGAAAGATTCAGTAGCACAGGCTTCAGCCTGTGTGGTTTGCAAGGAGTGCAAGAAAAACCACACAGGCTGAAGCCTGTGCTACTGAATCACTCCACCCAATCGGCGATAAAGATATTTGTCTCGTGCGGAACTTTTCCGTTGCGATTCGAGGCCCAAACCAGGCGTTTGCCGTCGGAGGAAAACATCGGAAAGGCGTCAAAATCCGGGTGATGGGTGATTTGTTCCAGGCCCGTGCCGTCTTCATTGATCATGTAAAGATCGAAGCCGCTGGGGTCCTTCTGATTCGCCAGATTCGAAGCGAAAATGATGCGCTTGCCGTCGGGAAAAAAGTAAGGCGCGAAATTTGCCGCCCCGTTGTGCGTCACCTGGCGCTTGTGGCTCCCGTCGGCGTCCATCACCCAGACTTCCAGGTTTCCCGGACGAATCAGGCCGCGCGAAAGCAGGTCCTTGTAGTCGGCGACCTCCTCGGGCGTTTTGGGCTGCTCGGAGCGGTAGACGATTTTCTTTCCATCGTCGGAAAAGAACGCGCCGCCGTCGTAACCCAGCTCGTGCGTGAGCTGGCGGACATCGCTGCCGTCGGCGTTCATCGTGTAAACGTCGAGATCGCCGTGACGCGTGGACGTGAAGACAATTTTCTTTCCGTCGCGGCGGATCGTGGATTCCGCGTCGTAGCCGGGAGAGTGGGTCAGGCGGCGCAGGTCGCTGCCGTCACGCTTCGCGGTGTAAATTTCATAGGAGCTGTAGATGGGCCAGACGTAGCCGCGCGAGTAGTCGGGGCGCGGCGGGCACGCGGCACTGGTTTCGTGTGTCGAAGAAAAAAGAATGCGGTTGCCGGAGGGGAAAAAGTAGCCGCATGTCGTGCGTCCATTGCCGGTGCTCACCAGTTTCGGCACAGCCGGCTTGCCGTCCGGCGTATCGATCGGCATCGTGTACATCTGATCGCAGGGAACGCCTTCGCCCTGGTGCATGAAGATCAGCGATTTGTCATCGGCGGAAAAATAGGCTTCGGCGTTGGTGCCGCCAAACGTAAGCTGCCGCACGTTGCGCAGGTGCGTTTCGGAAGGAAGCGCAAGAGCTGCGGACTCTGTTTGCCCGGCGGCGGGCCCGGAAGAATACGCCGCCAGGGATAGGGAGGCAGCGAGGCAAGCCAGAAAAACTGCGGGCCACGCGAGTTGCGATTTTGACATGAATGGTTTCCAATCTACCTGCGCTGCGCCAATTTCACCGAAGCGGTGACGGGCTTGCCGTCGCGAAGCACTTTCACTTCGACGACCTGGCCCACCTTGCTGCGGCGCAGCGCATCGGTGAAATCGTATAAATTATGGATCGGCATGGAGCCGAATTGAACCAGGACATCGCCCGCCTTTAATCCGGCCTTTGCCGCGGGCGACCCGGGTTGCACGTCGGAAAATTTCACGCCGTTTTCTTCCTGTCCGAAATCGGGGATGGATCCGAATAGCGGCCCGTAACCGCCGCCTCCGCTGGCCGCGTGGCCGCCCGGCTGGTCCTGCTTCACGTTAATGAAGGCGACCCGCGTGGGCGCGGAATCGATCTTCCTTGCCACATCGTCGATGAAATCCAGAAGCTTTGCCGCATCCGGCGCGTCGATTTTGTCCCAGGTGTCGGAAGGCTTGTGATAATCCGAGTGCAAACCCGAGAAAAAGAACAGCACGGGAATTTTTCTGGCGACGAAGGAGGTGTGGTCGCTTGCCGCATAGCCGCTGGCGGAATATTCAAAGTGGAATGGAAATCCAGTCTTCTCCTCATTGAGCAGGCTCTGGAACGTGGCGCCGGTTCCCGTCCCCCCGATGTAAACTTTTTCATTCTTGATCCGGCCGATCATGTCCATGTTGATCATGGCCACGGCTTTGTTGAGCGGCAGGGTCGGCTCCTTCACCCATTCGGCAGAACCCAACAGACCCAATTCTTCGCCGGCAAAGGTGGCAAACAGAACCCCGCGCTGCAGCTTTCCTTTCATCGGCGCCAGCAGGCGCGCCAGCTCGAGCACTCCGGCGGTGCCGGAGGCATTATCGTCGGCGCCGGGATGAATCCTGCCGATTTGCGAAGGGGCGAGGGAATCGACGTACCCGTAGCCCAGGTGATCGTAATGCGCACCGATGACAATGTATTCATCGGTTTTGCCCGGCAGATAGGCGAGCACATTCTTCACCGTGGCGTGCGTGCTTTCCACATTCACCTGGAGCGAAATGCGAAGCTTGTCGGGAAATGCAAACGACGCCGGAGTCGAAGAGGCGTTGATCCCGGCCTGAACGCCGGCAAGCGACTTCCCCGCAGCGCGAAACCACGCGTCCGCCGCATCGTTCTTGGCCTGGACGATTACAATTCCCGCGTTCTCTGGACCGCTTACGCTTCCAAACCGCGTCAACAGATCCTCTTCGCCGTCTCCCAGCTTGCCGTTGACCAGAATCACGGCTTTGGCGCCGTGATTTCGCGCGTTGATAGCCTTCGTGATCAACTGCGAGTGTCGGGTCAAGCCCGCATGCCCGCTCCTGGCGGCGAATCCGGACGGTTCATACCGCAGAAGCACGACGATCTTGTCTTTCACGTCGAGATGCGCGTAATCGTCATAGTTAAATTCCGGCGCGGACGCCCCGTAGCCGGCAAATACGACGGGGCCGCTGATTTCACCGGAAGAAGAAAAACTGAATGGCACAAAATCCTGGTTCAGCTTCAATTCCTGCTTCGCGGAGCCGTCCTGAACTTCCAGGCGATTGCTTCCCTTTAATTTTGCCCCGGTAATCACGCTGAACGGTTGGAAGTAGGACTTGGTCCCGGCGGGCTGCAATCCGAGGGAGCGAAATCTCCGCTCGATCATATTCGCGGCCCGGCCGATGCCCTTGGTTCCCGCGCCCCGGCCTTCCATCACCGGAGCGGAAAGCGCCTTGACGTCGTTCAAGTAGCGCACCGGATCGGCGGAATCCGCGGCAAACACAACGCTGGCGGAAATAAGGGCGAGGGCGAAAACCAGCCAGGGCTTGCGCCGCATGAAGATATTTTTTGAGCGACATGCCTGCATTCGATTTGCGGAAGTGCTGCTGCGAATACTTCGGGGAATTCTCATGGCAATTTTTAAATCCTATGCTCGGGCAGGAACACTGTCAAATGCGGCGTCCTGCGTGCAGTTCGCTTATTTTGACGCCGTAGTTGCAGCACGATGGTCAGCAGGGCCGGGGCGGGATGTTCAGCGAAGCTCTTTTTCCAATCGTTCCAGGAACTGGCGCACTTCTGTCGGATCCTTCAGACGGAACTGGGCGATCGTCGGGCCCTGGCCTCCCACGCGAACCGAGATGCCGCGCCGCACCGCATGAAACGCGGGCTCATCGGTCAAATCGTCCCCCATGTAAATGGGCAGAAAGCCGGTGGGCAAACCCTTCATGAAATCGCGCAGGGCGCCTCCTTTCCCCTTCACCTCCCGAGGAACGACCTCCCATGTGCTGTGGCTGCGAAGAATGCGGAAATCGGTCCGGGCGAAGCCGAGATGCTTTCGCATCCAGATCTTGGATTTGCGGATGGCTTCCTCGGAGGCGCCGCGAAAATGGACTGCAAAGCTCACTCCCTTTTCCTCGAGCCGTATGCCGGGGATTTCGCCCGGCAGCCGGCGGAGAACCCTTCGCAGGCGCGCCAGCACCTTTCTTGTCCTGGGCCGCAAGGCGGCACGGCCGTTTCTTTCCCAGCCATACAGTCCGAGCAGCTGAATACGCGGGACGCGAACGAATTTGCGGAGCACGGCGTTCCGGCGCCCGCTCAGCAGGGCCACGGTGAACCGGGGATGGCGGCTCAATTTCGTGAGGATTTTTCGCGTCTCCGGTGTCAGCCGCACTTCATCCGGCGTGGGACAGATATCGACCAGCGTGCCGTCAAAATCCAGAAACAGGCGAACATGTTTCGCGGCGCAAATACGCCTGGACGCATCCTTCCAGGACTTCAAAATGTGTGGAACTTGATTTTTCGTCTGGGACATGAAAAGTTAAAAATTCAGGGCAATCGCCCGATGCTGGAAAGCCCGCTTCCCAACGCGAACACTCATTTATTCAGCTTTGTGTCGGCCGATGCCGATGCGGACGCGGATGCCGCGGATGCTGCTGACGCCCGCGCTTCCAGGCGAACTTCGGACAGATCCAGGATCAACTCTGCGGCCCAGCGGTAGATATTATGCTCGCGCACGACACGGCGCATGCGTTTCATGCGCGAGTGGCGTTCATCGGAAGGCATTTCGAGCGATCGACGGATGGCGTCGGCCACTTGTTCGATGTCATATGGGTTGACCTGCAAGGCATCGCGCAACTCGCGGCTGGCGCCGGTAAAGCGGCTCAGAATCAGGACGCCGTCCTGATCGTTCCGCGTGGCCACAAACTCCTTGGCCACCAGGTTCATGCCGTCATGCAGCGAAGTGACCAGGCAGAAGTCCGCGGCCTTGTAATACGGCTCGATTTCCACATGACTGTGATACTGGTTGAACAGGAGAATCGGCTTCCAGCCATCGGTCTGAAACCGCCGGTTGATTCGATTCGCTTCTGCCTCCACCTCAACGAAGAAATCCTGATAGCGTTTCAGGGCGGTCCGGCTCGGAGCCCCAAATTGCACGAATGCGAACTGCTCGCAATAGTGCGGATATTTTTCCAGGAAGCGTTCGATGGAGAGAAACCTCTCCAGCAACCCCTTGGTGTAATCCACACGGTCTACGCCCACCCCGAAGAACAGGACGTCGGGCCCAAGACGCGCCAGGATTTCCGAACGATTCTGCTCGGAAAAAGGCTCCGCCTCCAATTCCCGGCCACGGTCAGGCGGCGGCACGCTGATGGGATGGGGCCGGACGAGCGTCAGATGGTCATTCCGATTTACGCTGAAACGGTCCCATTCAATGCGCGTCTGCAGGGATTGATCCACCGTTTCGAGGAAATTGTTGCAGTGCGCCTGGATATGGAAGCTGACCAGGTCTGCGCCGAGCACGCCATCAAGCAGTTCGCGACCCCAGGGGCAGATGCGGAACGATTCGGCGTTGGGCCACGGAATATGCCAGAAAATGGCCACGCGCGCGTCGGGTCTGCTTTTCTTGATCAACCGGGGAAGCAGAGCAAAATGGTAATCCTGAATCAGAACAAATGGCCGCTCGGCATCCTCGATCTCTTCGAGAACCGCCTTTGCAAATTTTTCGTTTACGCGCTGATACAGTTCCCAGTCCGACCCGCGAAACACGGGACGTGTATGCGCGATGTGGCAAAGCGGCCAGACTCCCTCATTGGCGAAGCCGAGATAGTAGCCTTCGACCTCCTCCCTGGTGAGCCAGACACGCCGCAACGTATAGAGCGGGTGTTCGGGAGGAACGCGCAAATGGTCTTTCTTGTCGACGACTTCCTTGTCGGCATCCGCCGCGCCATGCGCGATCCAGGTCCCATCACAAGCGCACAAAATCGGCTCCAGCGCCGTCACCAGGCCGCTGGCAGGCACGCGGACTTCAATGCCGTTGCTTCCATGAACATGCTCGAACGGTTCGCGATTCGAAACCACAAACAGCGTGCTACCGCGCAATCTCTTGTGGATGTTGGCGCGCAACCGCTCCGCCGTCCAGACCGATTCCCCCGCTTCGCGCAGTTGCGCCTCTTCCACGGCTGTCGCGCGAGCCTCCGCAAGTTTTTGCGCCAGTCGGGTCGCCTCCACCGATAAGGGTCCAAGGAAACTCTCTTTCACCGTGTCCGGGGGCGGCATGGCCTTGCCGTTTCGCAGGTCTTTCATCCAAGCGGCCGCGCGATGAATGGGTCCGGTAATGGTCCATCGGATCGCAAAAACGGTGATCAAAATGATCAGGAGAACCTGAGCAATCACATGCCAGATGG
Organism: Terriglobia bacterium; assembly: GCA_963746945.1. GTDB lineage: Bacteria > Acidobacteriota > Terriglobia > Acidiferrales > UBA7541 > Palsa-360. The sequence goes on from CAVVDG010000003.1 coordinate 1,276,382, forward strand.
CGTCACGCCAGATGGACGCGCTTTGCGCATCGATGTAAGACGCATCTTCAAACAGGGCGAGGGTGCCGGCCACGTTGGAGTCGCGGTGCAGCGGCACGGCGTAAACGTACATCGAAAGACCGCTGACCTTCTCATAGTTTCCGAGTTCCTGATTCTGGGCGATGCTGTCGTGAACGATGCTCGGCCGGGATTTCAGGACGGGCACCAGTTTCGGGCTCATGGCCAGGGAGGCTTGATTATTATCGAATACAGCGATGCCGACCACATGCTCGCGGCTCCCGAAACGCGCTACGATCCGTCGGATCTGGGAAACATCGCCCTTTTGGATCGCGGGTTCTATGGTTTCTTGAAGACTTTCGGCCAGGGTTTCGGCTCGGCGCCCCAGATCTGCCCGGAGATCCTGCTTCTCTGAACGCACCTGGTTCCGGGCGACAACGAACGTAACCAGAGTAATCGCCACTGTCAGCGTCAGAATAAGCCGAAAACTAAGCCTCATGCACCCTTCTTTCTGCGTGATTTGATCGTTGCATTATATCGCATGACGATACACTAAGTACAATCAAATCATCAAGTAATGTGGATTTCCGGTGGAAATCTTGTGCATGCATCTCCTCCCCGTGCCCGTGGCCGGGTAAGATCCCAAAAGCAAGCTTCGGACCGTTCCCGGGAGCACTTACTCCTTCATTAACTTACACCTAGCGGGATGTGGAAAAGTCGATGCCGAACGTGTTTTCCTAACGCAGGGACCCTTGCCTATGCGGGTTATGCACAACTTTCGTTACTTGCACAGCCAGCAGTGGCTGTGCCGCCAGATTTTTTCCGCCACCTGCTAAAGAACGAAAGAAAACGAAAAGAAATCGCACTCGAAGGCATCCGAATCATTTCCACGACGCAAACAAACTGACGCAAGCAAAGCCAGAAATCCGGGACAGTCCTGTATCGGCACCTGTCCTGTATTGACGCAGGACCCTATTTCGCTTTCTCCAGCGCCTGACGATCCCAATTGCCCAGGTCCGCGGCTGCCTCATAGGTGCTCTGGCAAAACTCGAGGACGTCATTTCCAGGGGATGGCGACGCCCGCACATCGTCGTACATGAGCAGGAATTCGCCTACCTGCTGATTGTAGGACGCTGCGGCGGGTCGGACGGAGCGCTCGGCAAATCCCGGAGGCGCCGGGGAAGCATAGGAATAAAACGCGGCCCCTTTTACGTCACCGCCGCCGGGCCAGAATCCTACGCTGCTGACCTCGTGCGAGTAGGCGTCGCGCGTGACGCGGTCCGCACCGGGACGTTCCGGCGCGAGGCGCCCGGAAAAGCGCGTCACGGCAAGGTCGAAACTTCCCCAAAAGAAGTGTACGGGGCTGACTTTCCCGATAAAGCGCGACCGGAACTGCTTAAAAATAGCGTCCACGTTGACCAGGATTCGCCAGAACGCGTTCGCGTAATGCGGGTCGTAGGCCGCGTGGATCGTGTCCTGATCAAATCGGATGGGGTTGGGAATTTCAACCGGCATATTCCAGATCTTCGCTTCAATGCCCAGGGAACGGAGCAGGGCCATGAATTCCGAAAGGAACTCCGCGACGGTGCGGGGCACAAGCGGCATGCTTCTCGCTTCGCCGCCGCTTGTGATCACATCGAGCCGGTGATGAATGAAGTCAAACTCGATCTCGAATATTCCCTTTGCGTAGGGAATCGGTGAAGTTGCCAGTCCCTTTGCGCTGACGTAAAGAGGAACCTCCCACCAATGATTTTCGTGTGGGCATAGCGCCAATCGCACTTTGCCCACGATCTGCGTCCACATGTGAAGCGTGGCGTAGGTATCGGCCCATGAGGACAAAGCAAGCTCGGGCCAGGCTTCCGGCAGGTCAACTATCGATTTGGGTGCGGCCATTTTCTATTCCCTTCCACTCCGGTGCTGGACCGAACACGAAACATTCGCTACTCCAGCATGATTTTATCGACGTAACACCAGCGCCAGTTCTCTCCCGGCTCGATCGATTCCACAATGGGATGTTTGGAGCGGTGAAAATGCTTCGTGGCATGCTTGTTTTTGGACGAATCGCAACAGCCGACGTGGCCACAGGTAAGACACATCCGAAGATGAACCCACGAATCGCCCTTCTCCAGGCATTCCTTGCATCCGGTGCCGCTGGGTTGCACATCCCGAATTTCCTTGATGTGCGTGCAACTTGTGGCCGCCATGCGGGTTTCCTCCTGTGCCGGGTGACGTTCGGGGGCAGCGGTTTCGATTCTTTCTTCCGCTCACCCAGATTTGTATCATAACCGTGGCATTTGGGCATCTTTCTGGATTCGCAATCACTTGCGGCTGGATCCCCAATCACTTTCGGAGTCCAAATGACGTCCTGTTCATTCCCTCATGCGCTTGAGCCCGCTGACAAACGGATTTCCCCGCTCGTAAAACCGGTAAAGCCGGTCCACGTCGCGCGTAATGCCGATTCGGATGCTGCGCCCGATCGGGCCCACGCGCCGGACACTGCTGCCAAGCCAAACCGCGCTGTGCGAGGTGAGATTTACGCCATCATAGGTTTTGTCGATGTCCATGGCTTGAGCGAGGCGCCCCGGCCCGCGAGCCAGATCCAGCAATCGCCGGGTCTTGCGGCGGCGCTGCATGAACGCGATGCCTTCGAGCGGCTCCAGCGCCCGCAGCAACACACCCGCGCCCACGCCGCCGCTTTCGCTGGAAACATTCATCATGAAGCAGGAACCATACGTGAAGTACACGTAGGCATGGCCATGAGGAAGAAAAAGCGAGCGAATGCCGGGTGTTTCGCCGCGGAAGGCGTGCCCCGCCGAGTCTCCCACCGGATAGGCTTCGGTTTCGACAATGCGTCCGCTCACGCGCCCCTGGGGCAGGTCGCGCACCAGCGTCTTGCCGATCAAGTAGCGGGCCAGCGCCATGGTGCCGGCAGGCATTTCCGAGCGGCGCAGGCGGCGAATTCGCGGCAGGGATTGCGTTTGGGATTCAGGCATGCGCATCGGTCGACAGGCCACAGGCAACAGGCCACGGAGGATGGTAGTGACTTCATCTGGCTATGGGTACAGCGGCCCATTCCCACCCTGAAAACGAGCAGCCCAGCCACCGCCAAAAATCACGTCGCGCGGCTACTCGATGACGAGCAGCAGGTCTTTCGCTTCCACCTTATCGCCGACGTTAGCCAGCTTCTTCGCAATTTTTCCGTCCACCGGGGCATAGACCGTGGATTGCATCTTCATCGCTTCCAGAACCAGTAGGCGGTCGCCTTTTTTCACTTGCTCGGCCAGGTCCACGACAATGCTGGAAATGGCACCGGGAATCGGCGCTCCCACTTGTCCCGGCTCGGCCGGATCAGCCTTGAGCCGCGCCTGCACGGTGGCTTGCAGGGCGATGTCCCGCACGGTGATTTCGCGCGGCTGGCCGTTCAACTCGAAAAAGATCGTCCGCGTTCCGTCGGGATGCGGGTCGCTCACCGTCTGGAATTTAATCACCAGGGTTTTTCCCGGCTCCAGCTCCACCGCAATTTCCTGGGCGCCCTCCAACCCGTAAAAGAACTGCGGGGTGGGCAGGATCTCCAGGTCCCCATAGGCGGCCCGCGCTGCCGCGAATTTCAGGAAGACATTCGGGTACATCAGGTAGCTCAGCAGGTCGGTGTCGGAAATCCTATGTTCCAGTTTTTTCTCGACACTCGCCCTGGTCTGCTGGAAATCGACGGGCGCGAGGTATTCGCCGGGCCTGCCTGATTTCGGCTTTGCTCCGCGCAAGATCACGGCCTGCAGCTTCGGGGGCCACCCGCCTTCCGGCTCGCCCAGCGAACCTGAAAACATATCGACCACGGAATTGGGCAAGGTCAGATTGTGATCGGGGCCAAGGCGCTCCAGATCCTTCACCGTCATGTCATGGCTGACCAGAAAAATCGCCAGATCGCCGACGACTTTGCTGGAGGGCGTGACCTTGACGATATCTCCGAACGCAAAGTTCACATCCGCGTAGGCATGCGCGATTTCCCGCCAGCGCGGCCCCAGGCCCATGGATTCGGCCTGCTCGCGCAGGTTCGTGTACTGCCCGCCCGGCATTTCATGAATGTAAACTTCCGCCGTTCCGGCTGGAGGTGCGTTGTCAAACGGGCGGTACCACGTGCGCACGGTTTCCCAATAATCGGCGACCGCGTTCAGCGCGTCGAGATCAACGCCCGTATCCCGCTCGGTGTGTTGCAGCGCCGCGACCACCGAATTCAAATTGGGCTGGCTGGTCGTGCCGCTCATGGAGGCGATGGCGCCGTCGGCGACATGCACGCCCGCCTCGGCGGCTTTCAAAATGGACGCCGCGTTGACGCCGCTGGTGTCATGCGTGTGGAAATGAATGGGAAGCGCGACTTCCTCGCGCAGCGCCGCGACCAGCCGCTCGGCCGCATACGGTTTGCACACCCCCGCCATGTCCTTGATCGCCAGGATGTGCGCCCCCATCTTTTCCAGTTCCTTGGCCAGGCGGATATAATACTTCAGCGTATATTTTTCGCGATTCGGGTCGAGCAGGTCGCCGGTGTAGCAGATGGCCGCTTCGCAAACCGCGTTCGTTTTCCGCACGGCTTCGATCGGGAGCTTCATGTTCGGCATCCAGTTCAACGAATCGAACACGCGAAAAATATCGATGCCCTGCGCCGCGGCTTCCACGATAAACGCCTCCACGACGTTGTCCGGGTAAGCGGAATACCCGACGGCGTTGGAGGCGCGCAGCAGCATTTGAAAACAGATGTTGGGAATGGCCTCACGCAGAACCTGGAGGCGCGTCCACGGATCTTCCAGCAGATATCGCAGCGCCACGTCGAACGTCGCCCCGCCCCACATTTCCAGGCTGTACAGGTTGGACAGCTTGTGCGCGACGAAATTGGATATGGCGCGCATGTCGTACGTGCGGACGCGCGTGGCCATGAGCGACTGGTGCGCGTCGCGAAAGGTCGTGTCGGTGATCAGGAGTTTCTTCTGCGTCCGAGTCCAGTCCGCGAATTTTTGCGGACCCATCCGCTGCAGCAGTTGCCGCGTGCCGCCCGGCGGTTCGTCGGAAATGTGGGGAGGAACCGGAGCGGGGCGTATGGAGAGCGGCTTGGGCTTGCCGGCGACCTCGGGATTTCCGTTCACGATCATTTCGCCCAGGTAACTGAGCAGTTTGGTCGCGCGATCTTTCGGCACAGCAAACTGAAACAGTTCCGGCGATTCGGCCAGGAACGATGTGGTCACGCCGCCCGCCTGAAAGCGTTCGTGATTCACCACGTTCACCAGAAACGGAATGTTTGTCTTGACGCCGCGGATGCGGAATTCACGCAGGCAGCGGTCCATCCGGCGGCAGGCCTGCGGAAACTCGCGCCCCCATGCCGTCACTTTCACGAGTAAAGAATCATAGTAAGGAGTGATGACGGCGCCGCCGTACGCGGAAGCCCCATCCAGGCGAATGCCGAACCCGGCCGGAGAGCGGTAGGTCATGATCCTGCCGTAGTCCGGCAGGAAACCGTTGGCGGGATCTTCCGTCGTGACGCGGCATTGCAGCGCGTATCCGTGCAGCGTAATGGCGTCCTGCTGCGGCAGGTTCATCTCCGGGCCGTGAAGATCGAAGCCCTGCGCAATCTGAATCTGGGACTGCACGATGTCGATGCCGGTCACCATCTCGGTAACCGTGTGCTCCACCTGCACGCGCGGATTCACTTCGATGAAATAATATTCACCCGTGTCCGCATCGACGAGGAATTCCACCGTGGCCGCGCTGTAATATTTCGCTTCGCGGGCCAGGGCGACGGCGGCGCTGGCAAGGCCGACGCGGATTTTCGGGTCGAGATTTACGGCGGGCGCAACCTCCACCACTTTCTGATTTCTTCGCTGCACCGAACAGTCCCGCTCGTACAGGTGAAGAACGTTTCCGTGCTGGTCGGCCAGAATTTGCACTTCAATGTGCCGCGCGCGGCGTATATAGCGCTCCAGGAAAACCGCGTCGTTTCCGAACGCGGCGTGCGCCTCCGCCCGCGCTTCCTGCAAACCGGGCGCAAGCGCCTGCGCATTCGGCACCACGCGCATGCCGCGCCCGCCACCGCCAAATGCCGCCTTCACGATGAGCGGGTAGCCGATCTTGTCGGCGATGCGCTGCGCGTCGTCTTTTTGCGTGACCGGCTGGTCGGTTCCGGGCACCACCGGCAGGCCCGCCTTCTGCGCCAGACGCCGCGCCGCCGTTTTATCTCCCAGCAGGTCCAGCATCTCCGCGCTGGGTCCAATGAAAATGATTCCCGCGGCCTTGCAGGCCCGCGGAAGCGCGGAGTTTTCCGACAGAAAACCGTAACCCGGGTGGATTGCATCCACGCCGATCTCTTTGGCAAGCGCCACGATGCCGTCCACGTCCAGGTAGGCCTGCACGGGCCCCATGCCTTCCCCGATCAGGTAGGCTTCATCGGCCTTGAAGCGATGTAGGCTGAGCCGGTCCTCATCGGAAAACACGGCCACGGTGCGAATCTTCAGCTCATTGGCCGCGCGGAGAATACGGATCGCAATTTCACCGCGATTGAGGGCGAGTATTTTTTTAATTGGCATCGGCGAGAGAGTCCTGGAAATTTTTCCCCGCTCCATTGTAACGCATCATTTGAACGGGCTATACCGCTGCATCCGCTGTGCCTGGCCACCGGCGATTCCCGTCGGCCGCGCACAGTGATATCCGCGCGTCAAGTCTGCTTGCTTGTTACCGGCCTACTTCGTGGCAGGAAATCGATCGCGAATGGCCACCCGGTTCGGCGAGCGGCCCGCACGTCCGGCAGAATTATATCCCGGACCCGTGCCGCAAAAAAACTGATGATTTCTTTCGGAGAGCCGCAGGTTGGACGGATTTTTTTGGCCTCTTTTAACCTACTTCCCTGCCCGCAGCGGCTTGGAATGGCGTTGCCCGGCTTGCATGCGGCAGTCTATAATTCGCGCGCAATGAAAAAGAAAATTTTGGGAGGCACCATGAAGCGTTTCACCACTTGCGCGTTCGTCATTGCCGTTCTGTGCGCGGGAATCATCTCCCCGCGGACGAACTCGCCGCTGGCCGCCGCGCAGGACGACCCCGCGGCGCTGCAGGCCGACCACGCCTTTGTCCAGGCCGTCGCAAAAGCGGACACAGCAGCCCTGAATACACTGCTCGACGCCCAGTTTACCTGGACCGATGCGGCTGGAAAGACTTTGACACGCAGCCAGGCGCTTGCGTCGCTGCCCAAGCCCGGCATCACCGACGAATCCGGCGCCCGGATTGTGGCGCACCAATACGGCCAGATCGAAATGGTGCAGGCGCACAGCGGAAGAGCGAACATTATGCGGCTTTGGGCCAAGCGCCCGGCCGGCTGGCGCCTTCTGGTCTATCAGGAGGCCACACTGCGCGATGGCCCTTCCGAGCCAGTCGCCAAAACCACGGAAGTATGTGTCAATCCCTGCAAAACCCTGCCGTACAAACCCAGGAATGAAAACGAGCGCGCGGTCCTGAAATCCTACATGGCGCTACAGACCGCCACCGTGGAACACAACGTGGAAAACTGGGGAAAGTACATCGCCGACGAGTTCTCGGCGGCCAGTTCGAACAGCAACCAGATACTCAGCAAAAAGGGACGCATGGCGGATCTTGCGCACGAAAAGATGGCCGGATACGCGCCCATGCCCATCGTTTCCATGAAAGTGTTCGATTTCGGAAACACGGCCATCCTGATCTCGCGGCATGAACCCCGGACCGGCAGGCCGATGCACATGCTTCGCCTTTGGATCAAACGCGACGGCCAGTGGCAGGAGGTCGCCAGCTACCAGACAAAGGTCGCGGCGGTGTCCGCAAAGCGGTAGACCCCGTTTTCACCATGCCCCTGTGTGATTTACCGCAAACAGGGCGAGGATGGCAGCAGAAGACGGATGGAAGACTTTGATTTTTTGAGGTGTGCGTACCGATGAAAACGATGACAGCGATGAAACGACTGCTGAGGAATCCCGCCGCGAAGGTTTTTACCCTTCTTGCCTTCGGAATCACCTGCACGATCTTCGCGGTCCATCTGCTGGCCGGGCAGCCGGCAGCGGACTCTCAGCCCACGGCAGCGCTGTCTCCCTTCGTCGATGTGCACGCGCACCTGGACCAGTCCGACGCGGCCGGCTCCATACAATCCGCGCTGCAGGCGATGAGCGCGGAAAACGCCGCGAAGCTGCTTTTCCTTCCCTCGCCATTTACGCTGAGTAATGCAACGCGCTTTGACGCGGAATTCCTGTTGGCGGCGGAAAAGGGGCATCGCGACAAACTCGCATTCCTCGGCGGAGGCGGCACGCTGAACCCGATGATCCAGGAGGCCATGCGCACGGGCGATGCGAGGCCCGAGGTCCAGCGAAGATTCAAGCAGCGCGCGGAAGAAATCATTCGCCTGGGCGCGGTCGGCTTCGGCGAAATGACCGCGCAACATCCGCCTTCCTCGACGCCCTATCAGTACGCCCCGCCGGACCATCCGCTGTTTCTGCTGCTCGCCGATATCGCCGCCGAGCACAATGTTCCCATCGACCTGCACATGGAAGCCGTCGTGAAGGCCATGCCCATCCCCGCCTCCTGGCACGTGATTCCGCTGCCCAATCCACCGGTGATGCACCCGAACATCGCGGCGTTCGAACGCCTGCTCGATCACAATCCGCACGCCAAAATCGTCTGGGCCCACGCCGGCTGGGACAACACGGGCGACCGCACGGCGGCATTGACCCGCCGCCTGTTGCAGGCTCATCCGAATCTCTACATGGAACTGAAAAACGATCCGCTGGCCGTCGGCCTGAATCCATTCCTGACCCATGGCGCCACCGGCACACTGAAGCCCGAATGGCTGAAAATTTTCCAGGACTTTCCCGATCGCTTCGTCGTCGGCAGCGACCAGCACTACCCCCAGCCGAAAAAGGGACCGCAGCGCTGGGCGGCGGTAGTCCGCGTACTCAATCAGCTTCCCCCGGATTTGCGGCGCAAAATCGGACTGGAAAATGCCATGCGGATATACGGATTGAAGTAACGCGCCGCGCCGGTGATGCAAGTCCTGCGGCTGCCCATGCGAGTCTGACAGGCTGAAGCCTGTCCTACGTAGCTCCGGAGCCACGATTTTCTATTCACTTTGGAATTTGGATCAAATCGCAGGTTACTCGCCCGGCTCCATTCCCAGAGACTTGTAAACCGCCGCTGCCTCGGGCGACGACAGATAGCGCAACAGCGCCCGGGCCGCTTCCGGGTTTTTCGCGTGCGTGGATACGAATCCCACCAAACCGGTTCGGGGAGAAATCTCTCGCGGCAGCGGGCCGACTTTTTCGATGCCGGGGGTGTTCATTTCGCTCATGAATGTCAGGCCGATTTCCACCTCGCCCTTGGCGACCATGGCCATGGCGGCAGCTCCGCCGTGTGCGCGCTTCAGCGTCAACCGCATCTGATTGGCGATGCCGAGTTGTTCGAGGGTTTTGTCAAAGCTCACGCCGGCGGCCGCGCCGTTGGCGGAGTCGGGTATCGAGACCGATTTTGCCGCAAGCAGCATTTTCCTGACCGCTTCCGGCGTCGAGATATCGGGTTTGGGCATTCCCTGCTTCACCGCGACTCCCACGGCCACGTTTGCCAGCGGCGTCGCGGTGTTTTCCACCACATTGCCTGAGGCGATCACTTCCGGGTAAGGCGGCTGCACGACAGGCACATCAAACGCTTCCCCGCGCGTGACCTGCCGTTTGGTTCCCAGACCGGAACCGAACGTCGCCTTGACCTTGTATCCCGTCTTGCTTTCGAAGCCGGGAATGAGTTTCTCGATCGGCGCGCGAATTCCGCCGGGAGCGATCAGAGTCACTACCGTCTGCGCGTGGACGGCCCAGGAAATGGCCATGACCATCGCGGCCGCGACAACGAACCGGAGAAATCGTCCCATCACTTGGCTCTCCAATTTGGAAGGAAGTTCCATTTCGGCGACCGTTTGGAATCGCTTCCCGGGATTGTTGCACTAATCTCGCGTGCGCACAACCGCGCTCGAAAGTGGTTTAAGTAGGACAGGCTTCAGCCTGTCTGGGTTTGGTTTTTCGTGCGCCGGCAAAGATCAAAACCAGACAGGCTGAAGCCTGTCCTACTGTGTTTCAAGCCTAAAGCGAATCACCGGATCGGCGTGCGCAGCGTGTAGGAACTCAAAACACGCATGTAGTTGGCTCGTTCATACGACGGCCGGATCGGGGACATTCTCGTTGGCTCATACTTCCGCGCATCTGGTCGATGGACTCGTACTCATGCTCTTCCAGCCAATCGGAGGAGATCGGACCGCACCGTATCAAGATATGCGACGCCATTGTCCAACAGCGCGGAGGCCATCATCGCCACGCGTGCGCCGGCCATCACCGATTTCAAAACATCCTCCGCGCAATGCACACCGCCGGTAACGGCGATGTCCGCGCCGAATATGGCCGTAAATAACCGCAACCCAGTGCAGACGCAGGAGCAGTTCGCTTGGATGGCTAAGCGTCAGGCTGGGGACAACGTCAAGTTGCTCGATGTCCAGGTCCGGCTGGTAAAACCGGTTGAAGAGAACCAAAGCATTTGCGCCGGAAGCGTCAAGTTGGCTTGCGAAGTTTGCCATCGCGCTATAGAAGGGGGAAAGCTTCACGGCAATGGGAATCGTCAGGTTTTCCCGCAGCCTTCGGACCAGTTCGCAGTAGTCTTTTTCCACGTCTCCGCTGCCGTCCGGGAAGGGTCGGTCACCAGCGAATAGATGTTCAATTCGATCGCGCTCAGCGCCGGCTTGCTCCATGTCCCGGGCATAGCGTACCCAACCGCCCAGTGAAACGCCATTCAAGCTGGCGATAATGGGAACAGAAACGGATTCTTTGGCCTTGCGAATCAGTTCCAGATAGCCGTCCGGGCCCAGGTTGTAATCCGATCAGGTCGGGAAGAAAGCTCGAGGATTCGGGAAACGCTTCGCGCCCACGGGACAGGTCCGCATCCACGGATTCGCTCTCCAGAATGAGCTGCTCTTCAAACAAGGATGGCAAAACGACGGCGGCGATGCCGTGATCTTCCAGTAGCCGGATCTTATCCACCGAATCACACAGCGGCGAAGCCGACGCTACGATCGGATCTTTCAGGTGCAGGCCCATATAGCTGGTGCTCAGGTCGATCATTCGTCCTCGCCTCCCTTCATAACCACGTCCGCGGTGTCGCCCGGTTCCGGAGGAAGCTCCGGAGCGGGAACTCCTTCTCCCGCCATCGCTGCCCTGCCCTCATAGACGCGCCATTGCCGCTCGACATCGTCCTGCGCCATGCGCAGCAGTTCGCGAGCGTGTTGCGGGTGGCTGCGCGACCAGCATGGAATATCGCGCTTCCTGGTACACGAATTGCTTGAGTGGAATGCTTGGGGCTTTCGAATCGAGCTGGAAAGGGTTTTTGCCCTGCTCGCGCAGCGCGGGATTGTACCGCAAGCAGCGGCCAGAAACCAGAAAGCACGGCAGACTTCTGCTGGTGCAGGCCGTACGCCATGTCGTACCCGTGGGCGATGCAATGGCTGTAGGCGATGATCAGCGACGGCCCGGGAAAGGCTTCGGCTTCGCGCAGGGCTTTCACCGTGTGCGTGTCGCTGCCCCCCATGGCCACGCGCGCGACATACACGGAGCCATAGCTGATCGCTTCCATCGCCAGATCCTTCTTGCGGTTCAGTTTTCCGCCGGTGGCAAATTTGGCGACCGCGCCGCGCGGCGTGGCCTTTGACATTTGCCCGCCGGTGTTCGAATAGACTTCCGTATCGAGCACTAACACGTTTACATTCATGCCCGAGCCAAGCACGTGATCGAGGCCGCCGAAGCCGATGTCGAAAGCCCAACCGTCTCCGCCGACGAGCCAGACGCTTTTGACGACCAGTGCGTCGGCGACGGCGAGCAAGTCGCGCGCCTGCAGGCCGGCGTTGCCGGAAAGTTATCTTTTTCAGTTCGGCGATTCGAACGCGCTGCGCTGCGATTCCCGCTTCGGTGGATTGGTCGGCGGCCATGATCGCTCCGGCCAGTTGATCTCCCACCTCGGCGGACATGCGCCGCAAAAGTTCGGCCGCATAGTCGGCTTGCATGTCGACGGCCAAGGCGCATGCCCAGGCCAAACTCGGCATTGTCTTCGAATAAGGAATTGGACCAGGAGGGTCCGCGCCCCGACCGCGTTCGAAGTGTAGGGCGTGGTGGGCAGGTTTCCACCGTAGATCGAGGAGCAACCCGTGGCGTTCGCAATCAACGCGCGGTCGCCAAATAATTGCGTAAGGAGCTTGATGTAAGGCGTCTCGCCGCAACCCGCGCACGCTCCCGAGAATTCGAAAAGTGGTTCGAGCAATTGCACGTCCTTGACCTGCGTGTGCGACAAGCGGTCCCGGTCGAAATCGGGGATGGCTACGAAGAAATCCCAATTTTCGCTCTCCGTGTGGCGAAGCGGCGGCTGATCGGCCATGTTGATCGCTTTGTGCTTCACTTCGCTCTTGCTCTTTGCCGGGCAGACCTCTACGCACAGCCGGCAGCCCGTGCAATCTTCCGGGGAAACCTGAAGCGTGTAGCGCAGCGACTCGAATTCTCTCCAGCGGGGCTGCGCGGATTTAAATTCCGCGGGTGCGCCGGAGAGCAGCCCGGAATCATAGACTTTCGCCCGGATCACCGCATGCGGGCATACCAGCACGCATTTCCCGCACTGGATGCACAAGCTGCTCGTCCCAAACCGGAATTTGCTGCGCGATATTCCGCTTTTCCCATTTGGAGGTGCCGGTGGGAAACGTGCCGTCCGGCGGCATGGCGCTGACCGGAAGCGAATCGCCTTTGCCATAAATCATTTCGGCGAGAACGCTGTGAACGAATGGCGGCGCGGTCTCTGGCACCAGCGGCAGAATGTCGAAATGGCTGGTCACCCGGCTGAGGCACGGATAACTTCATGCAGATGGGCGATCGACGCATCCACAGCAGCGAAATTTTTTCGCACCACGGCTTCGCCGCGCTTGCCATAGGTTTTCTCGAATCGCATTTTTGATGGCGGAAATGGCTTCTTCGCGCGGCAGCACGCCGCTGATCGCGAAGAAGCAGGTTTGCATGATCGTGTTGATGCGGCTGCCCATTCCCGTCTTGCCGCGCGACCGAATATCCGTCAATCACGTAAAATTTCAGTTTCTTATCCAGGATTTGTTGCTGCATCTTGCGGGGCAGGTGCTCCCAGACCTGATCGGCGGCAAAGGGCGAGTTCAGCAGGAACGTCGCGCCCGGTTCGGCCGCGCCGAGCACGTCCATGCGTTCCAGGAAAGAAAATTGGTGGCAGGCAACGAAGTTCGCCCGGGAAATCAGATAAGTGGATTCAATCGGGTTCGGTCCGAAGCGCAGAGTGGGAGACGGTGACCGACCCCGCTTTTTTCGAGTCATACACGAAATATCCCTGCGCATGATTGGGCGTGTTTTCCCCGATGATTTTGATCGAGTTCTTATTCGCTCCGACGGTGCCGTCCGAGCCCAAGCCGTAAAAAATTGCGCGCACGGTGCGGGGATCTTCGGTGGAGAAGGAATCGTCGTAAGCAAGGCTGGTGTGCGTCACGTCGTCATGAATGCCGATGGTGAAATGATTCTTTGGGGTTTTCCTTGTTCAATTCGTCAAAGACGGCCTTCACCATGGCGGGAGTGAATTCCTTCGAGGAAAGCCCGTAGCGGCCTCCTAATATGCGCGGCCAGACGCGCGCGGAGCGGTCCTTCCCGGAGAAGTTCCGCGAATGCGGTGACAACATCCATGTACAACGGCTCTCCCGGGCTGCCCGGCTCCTTGGTGCGGTCCAGGACGCCGAGCGCACGAACTGTTTTCGGCAAGGAAGCAAAAAATACGTCCGCGGGAAATGGCCGGAACAACCGCAACTTTCAGCAAGCCGACCTTTTCGCCGCGCTGGTTCAGCGCCGTAACCGCTTCTTCGGCGGCCCCCGCTCCGGAACCCATCAGCACGATGACGCGCTCGGCATCGGGAGCGCCAACGTAATCGCACAGGTGGTAGGCGCGCCCGGTTTGCGCCGCAAAGCGGTCCATCACATTTTGAACGATGGTGGGCGTGGCAATGTAAAAAGGGTTCACGGCCTCTCGCGCCTGAAAAAATACGTCCGGATTTTGCGCGCTGCCACGCAGTTTCGGGCGGTCGGGCGTGAGGGAACGCGCGCGATGCTGCCGAATGGCATCCTCGTCAATCATCGCGCGCAGATCTTCGTCGGAAAGCGAAAAAATCTTGTTGACTTCGTGGGAGGTCCGAAAGCCATCGAAAAAATGCAGAAAAGGAATTCGAGATTCGAGGGTTGCGGCGTGCGCGATCAATGCCAGATCACTCGCTTCCTGGACCGAGCAGGAGCAGAGCATGGCAAATCCGGTCGTGCGCGCCGCCATCACGTCGCTGTGATCGTCGAAGATCGAGAGGGCGTGGGTCGCAACGGTTCGCGACGCCACATGGATGACCGCGGGCGTCAATTCCCCCGCGATCTTGAACATGTTCGGGATCATCAGGAGCAGGCCCTGCGATGCGGTGAACGTCGTGCCCAGCGCCCCGGCTTGCAGCGCCCCGTGCAGGGCCCCGGCCGCGCCTCCTTCGCTTTGCATCTCGACAACCGTGGGCACTGTGCCGAGAATGTTGCGCTGTCCTTCGTCTTTCCATTGGTCCGCCCATTCGCCCATGGGGGAAGCCGGGGTGATGGGATAAATCGCGATCACTTCGCTTGCGCGATAGGCGACGGACGCAACCGCCTGATTTCCATCATGTATTTCCATTTTTTTTTGCATGGACAATTCCTTCATGGGCCGAATTGCAAGGGCGGCATCTGAGAAACAGATCGTTGCGGGCCGAAATGCGCCTGCTGCCTGCAACACCCCTGGAGAATATCGAAAATGGCTGCCCGGATCGCTTCCGGAACCTGTGCGTGCATCGGCGCGTATTCCCAGTGGCCATCACAATCACTACGTTACTGCGCAAGGGCTTCCCATCCTGTGATTCAGTGCACATTCGATTGTGATGTCTGTCACATCCGGAGGTGACCCTTCACACCGCAAATGCGCGGCTGGGTGAATATCCTAAATGCATTGAGTTTTGAGAGAAGGTAGACGGGAAGGCCCTGTCATGGGGGTTAAATTTCCACAAAAGAAAGGGGATTGGTTTGCGCCGCGCTCTTATGGGTTCATGCGTGGAGCCTGCCTGGCGCTTCTGCTTGTTTTTTCAGCAAGCTGCAGCAAGGGCGTGGACATGCCCGTGGAAGCCGCGCGCGCCAACGGGGCCAAAACTGCGCAGGCGGGGCAACGGCAATCGCTATCCGCTCAAGGCGTGGCCGAGCTTCATGCCATCGAGGATGCGGCGCAGCTTCCCGGCCTTCGTTGGCCCAATTTTTCCAGCGTTCAGAACGAAGTAAGGGAATTTTACGACTCCTACGGCGACTCACTGCCCTGGATCCGGAGCTCAAAACCGACGTTTCAGGCCCGCTCCTTCATTCAGATATTGAAAAGTGCGGAAACAAAAGGCCTGCGGGCGGAGGATTACGACGGTCCCCGCTGGGATGAGCGGCTGGCCAATCTTGAAGCATCCCCTCCCCCGCAAGAACCGCAAATGATTCGATTTGACGTCGCATTGACAGTCTCGGCAATGCGATACGTCTCCGACCTGCACATGGGCCGCGTCAATCCGCGTTTATTTCACGACGGGCTCGATATCAACCGCCGAAAATTCGACCTGTCCGAATTTTTGCGGTTGGAGGTTGTGGATGCACAGGATCTGCGTGCGGTGATGGCCACGGTCGAGCCGCCGTTCCCCGCATACCACCGCGCCGTGAAGGCGCTTAACGAATATATCGAACTGGCACGCCAGGATCGTGGGGAACCGCTGCCTGTGCCGACAAAGACAATCAAGCCGGGCAATTCGTATGCGGGCGTGCCGCAACTGGCGAAGCGGTTGGAACTGTTCGGCGACCTTCCCAAGCAAGATAATGCCGTTGCGAACGAAGCGGTCTACGAGGGCAGCCTGGTGGCCGGCGTGAAGCATTTTCAACAGCGGCACGGCCTGGATCCTACCGGTCAGATCGACACGCCGACCTTCAGGCAGCTCAACACGCCACTGAGCCGGCGCGTGGTGCAGCTTCAGCTTACTTTGGAGCGCTGGCGCTGGCTGCCGCATCAATTCGACAGGCCGCCGATTGTGGTGAATATTCCCGAGTTCCGCCTGCACGCAAATAACGACAGCTATCAGTGGGATTTTTCAACCAAGGTTATAGTGGGCAAGAGCTACCGGTACCGGACTCCGGTGTTGGCCAGCCAGCTGAAGTATGTGATTTTCAGGCCGTATTGGAACGTGCCGCTAAGCATTCAGCGGAATGAACTTCTGCCCCAAATCGAGAAGGATCCTGCGTATCTCGCAAAAAATTCGTTTGAAATCGTGGATCGGAGCGGGAACGTCGTCAGTGATGGTGAAATCACCCAGCAGATAAAAGAACAGCTCCAGTCAGGCGTTTTAGCGATCCGGCAAAGACCGGGCCCGGAAAACAGTTTGGGACTTGTGAAGTTTGAATTTCCAAATCCATATAACGTCTACATGCATGACACGCCCGCCCGGCAACTCTTTTCTCGATCGCGGCGTGACTTCAGCCACGGATGCATCCGCGTAGAAAATCCCGCGGTGCTCGCCACTTGGGTTCTGCGGGATCAGCCGGAATGGACGCCGGAAAATATCCGCGCCGCCATGCAGGGTGAGGAAACGATACGCGTCCCTCTCCAGCATCCCATTCCCGTGCTGGTTCTATACAGTACGGTGGTGGTTGAGGAAAACGGCGAAGTCCACTTCTACAGGGATATTTATAGACAGGACGCGGCCCTCGAACGAGCCTTGACGGGTTTATATCCCAAGGGCGACTGAACGGAATATAAACGAAGGACAGAAATCCGAAATTACCACCGGCGAACGCGGCCCACATCCACATGAACAAACATGGACTTGGGATAAAAGCCCACTCCTCCGCGATGCAGCGAAAGGGCGGCATTCCTGAGCTGCGCCGTTGGCACGCCGGGGATGCGGATATCGATGGCCTCGCCTTCCATGTGCAGGCTGTGCGCGGCAACTCCGGTGGTGGTGCGGCGTAAAAACGCATTGGTTCGCGGCGTGCGATATCCGCAAACGATGTCAATTTCCGCTCCCGGATGGGCGACCGACACGGTGAGATCGTAAAGGAGATCGAAAAGCCGCGTGTCCAGGGGAATCACGTCACCGGTCCGGTAATCGCGCAGGAATTCGTCCAGACGGGTGACGGCATTCTGGTCGTAGACGTCGCCTCTGCGGTAAACAATGTCGATCCGTTCATTCGTATGCGTTTGATAAAGCCGCAACCGGTAGACCGGCAACGGAGGTTCCCCCGCCTTCGCCGTAGGGGCGGTGGGGAGAGCAAACGCAGCAACAAAAAGGAGGAAGAAAAACCCCCGGAAAACAATTTGCCCTTGTGTTTTTCTTGGTGTTTTTCCTGGTATCAACGGCCACCTGCGAATGTATGCGACACGCCGGGGATGCCCTGCTCTTCCACCCCCCCCGTGTTCTTGCACCCGTCGTTTCCGGAAGAAGCTCACGAAAACAGACGAAAGTTGCATTTTGCTATTATACAGCAAAGCAGCAGGAAACCGGAAGATAGAAATACTTTTTATGTGATGCCGGCACATTGCAGGGCGCGACGAAAAACCCGATAAACACCACGGAAAATGAGTGTGAGCGGCAAATCGAAATTGCCAGGTAGTCTTATTCCCGCTTTTATACATCCAATAAAAGGAAGGGATATCGTACGGGCAGAAGGGTGATGAAGATCACCGCAGACCCTCAAACGCAGGGTTAAGTCTTTGAAGGGGCCAAATCAAGCGAAAGGATCCTCCATGAAACGCTCACATATTGCTTGGCTCGCAGTTCTCGGGCTTCTGATCACATCCGGCGCCACCGTTTCCCGGGCAGCGCAGAAACCCGCAACCAAAACGGCCCCTGTGAACATCCTCGTATCTGTGGAAGCAAGAGACGGCAAGAATGTTCCTGCGATCACTAAAGAGGACGTTCGTGCTTATCAGGGACAGGACCTGCTCAGCGTAACGAATTGGGTCCCCTTACGGGGAGACCAACCCGACTTGGATTTGCTGATCCTGATCGACGAAACCAGCAGAGCGAGTATCGCGAATCAATTTGACGACATTCGCCACTTAGTGGACGCGCAACCCCCCACAGCGAAAATTGCCGTCGGGTACTTGCAGAACGGCATGGTTCGCCTGACCCAGAACTTTACGACCGACCACGCCGCTGCCGGCAAGTCGTTGCGGATTCCGCTCGGCCTGTGGGCCGGCTGGAGCAGTCCCTATCTCGCCGTTACCGATGCCATCCATCGCTGGCCGGCAAGCTCCGCCCGGCATGTGATTTTACTGATTTCCAATGGCATGGACCCGCTACAGCCCGGATACGTGGATTCTTATCTCGATCAGGCAATTCAGACTGCGCAACGAACCGGAACGCAGGTCTATACACTCTACGCAACACGCGCCGGTCATTATGGGCACAGCTTCTGGAGGATCAACCAGGGCCAAACCAACCTCTCGCGGCTCGCCGATGAGACTGGAGGGGAAGCCTATTTCCAGGGCTTCTCGACTCCCGTGGCCTTCGCGCCTTTCCTGAACCAGTTCGCGACGCGGCTGACCCATCAATACAGGCTTACGGTTCTGGCCAAGGCTGGAGAAAAGCCGAGCTATCAGCACATCCGATTGGACACGGAAGTACCCAACGCCGACCTGGTCTCAGCCGACCGGGTGTACATTCCGGCGGCAAAGTGATTGGTGTCCGGGCTGATGACAGAAGCTGAGCGGGGCCCTGCGCGGGCGGCGGACGTTACTCTACTGAATGTCTCGCGACTTCACCGGGTTGCACCTGATGAGCGCGCTTGAATTGGGATGAGAACCACTCCGCCGCAATCTGCGCCACATCTTCTAATTTCCCGGGCTCTTCAAATAAATGGGTCGCGCCTGGAATAATGACCAGCTTTTTTTCCGGGCAGTGGAGCTCCGCCAGGGCTTGCTGGTTCAATTCGATCACGGGCCCATCATTTCCTCCAACGATGAGCAGAGTCGGGGCTCGCACCAGACCGAGACACTCCCCCGCCAGGTCCGGCCTTCCTCCACGGGAGACGACGGCAGCGATCTGGTCGGGCAGCCGGGCGGCCGCCAGTAGTGCGGCAGCGGCCCCCGTGCTCGCGCCGAAATAGCCCACTCCCAGTCCGCGCAGGTCCGGCTGGCGCATGGTCCATGAAGTGGCGCCTGCCAGCCTCTTCGCCAGAAGCGGGATGTTGAAACGCAATTGAGCTGTCCGTTTGTCAATTACTTCTTCGTCGGTGGTCAGCAAATCCAGTAGTAAAGTTGCAATGCCGTGCGATTGCAGCACCCCCGCTACATAGCGATTGCGCGGGCTGAAGCGGCTGCTGCCGCTGCCGTGCGCAAAAAGGACGATGCCCGTGGCATCTTCCGGACGATTCAGTGTTGCCTCCAGCTTCACTTTGCCGAACTCGATCGAAACATCGCGCTCGGCGCCGATGTGTTCTTTTACTCGATGCGAAACCATGAAAACGACTCCTTCCCATGCAGCCCGGCCCTGTTACTAGTGCTGCTTCGCGCGGATGCGCTGAGCCTGCTGCAGCAAGTCGGTTACTTCCCCATCCGCAACTTGAGCGAAATTTACGTAGAATTCGCCGATGCCCCAAAACATTGCCGGCGTGTGAAGAGAAATCAGTTCGTCCACTTCGGGCTTGAGATGCCGGCACGTGGAAGCAGGAGCTACGGGAACCGCGACCACAATCCGTGCCGGCTTCATCTGGCGCAATGCCAGGATGGCCGCGCGGATGCTCGCCCCGGTGGCGATGCCGTCGTCCACGAGAATCACGACTTTGCCTTCCACGGCAACCGGAGGAAGTCCCGCACGGTAGGCGTGTTCGCGGCGAGCCAACTCGCGCCCCTCTGCAGTCGCGATCAATTCAATTTCCAATTCGGAAAGTTCCACGGTTCCGATAATCTCGGGATCGAGATAGCGAATCCCACCGCTGGCGATCGCGCCAAACCCGAGCTCCTCGCGCCCCGGGACGCCGAGTTTGCGCACAATAAACACGTCCAAGGGAACGTGCAATTCAGCCGCAACCTGAAACGCCACAGGAACACCGCCGCGTGGAATGCCCAGAACGATGACGTCGGGCCGGTCCGCGTATGATTTCAGCAGCTTCGCCAGTTGGCGGCCCGCTTCCACTCGATCCTGAAAAAACATTATCTTTTTTCCCTTGGCAAAATTATGGAGCAGATCGGGTAATCGAGCCGTGACGGTCGTCACGATTTCGTGTGATCGAGAGTACAGGCGCAAATCGGTTCCATGCTATATGAAGTAAGCGCGGGGTTGGTACATCGACCGGGAAAAGACCGGCTACGCATTCCTTGAGTCCGGCGGCAAGGTGCAGTGGCGCGGCTGGGGAGATTCATCGTGATGATCTTCAATGAGCGTCGCGAACAGGGAGCGCCGGGATGCTGAAAAAATCATATCCTTTATCCGAGGTCTACCGCCTGCTCGAGCCCGGGCCGGTCGTGATGGTGACAACTTCCCGCGCAGGACGCGCGAACATTATGGCCATGTCCTGGCACACCATGATCGATTTCGAGCCGCCGATTGTGGGCTGCATCATCAGCAACCGGAACTATTCGTTTGGCATCCTGAAGGCCACCCGGGAATGCGTGATCAACATCCCCACGGTGGAACTGGCGAAACAGGTGGTGCGTTGCGGCAATACCTCGGGACGCAGCGTGGACAAATTCAAGATTTGTCGTTTCACGGCCCAGGCCGCCTCGCGCGTGAAGGCGCCGCTCATCGGCGAGTGCTATGCCAATCTGGAATGCAAGGTCATCGATTCCAGCAGGGTAACCAGGTACAACTTATTTATCCTGCAAGTCCTCAAGGCGTGGATCGCCCCGTCCAGAAAACACCCGCGAACCATTCATCACCTTGGGAAAGGATATTTTATGGTCGCCGGGAAAACGATAAAATTGGCGTCCAAAATGAAATGAACCCCGCCACGAAAAGTTGTTGTGGCCCGGCCCCGCCCGCGACTGCCGGATTGTGATAACGTAGAGGCCCGAAAATTCCAAATGGTGGAGGAAGCATGAAGATCGGTGTTGCAGGACAAGGCGCTTTCGGCATGAAGCATTTGGACGGCCTGGCCAAGATTCCGGGCGTCGAGGTCATCACGCTGACGGGTGGAAATCAGGCCGACACCGAAAAAGTGGCGAAAAAATATAACATCCCACACTGGACCGGCGATCTGGCCGAGAGCCTGAAGCAGCCGGGGCTCGAAGCAATGATCCTCGCAACGCCCACCGGAATGCATGCGCGGCAGGGAGAACAGTGCATGCGCGCCGGCAAGCATGTGGAGATTGAGATACCCGTCGCGGACAATCTCGCGGATTCCAAACGTCTGGTCAAGACACAGCAGGAAACCGGCGTCATCTGCATGGGCGGGCATACGCGCCGCTTCAACCCCAGCCATCAGTACATTCATAAGAAGGTCCAGGCCGGCGAGCTCAAGATCCAGCAGATGAATGTGCAGACTTATTTTTTTCGCCGCACGAATACGAACGCGGCCGGAAAACCCCGAAGCTGGACCGATCATCTGCTGTGGCACCACGCATGCCACACGGTGGACCTGTTCCAATATCAGACCGGCGAGCTGATTTCCGAGTGTTATGCCGTGCAGGGCCCCATGCATCCGGAATTGAAAATCGCCATGGATATGGGGATCCTGATGAAGGTGCCTTCAGGAGCGATCTGCACGCTGTCGCTTTCGTTCAACAATAAGGGGCCGCTGGGCACGAACTTCCGCTACATCTGCGATCACGGCACGTACGTGGCCCGGTACGACGACCTGGAAGATGGGGACCAGAACAAAATCGATCTGTCGAATGTGGCCGTGTCGATGAACGGCATCGAACTTCAGGACCGCGAATTCATCGCCGCGATCAAGGAAAAGCGCGAACCCAACGCGAGCATCCGCCAGTGCTTTCCCACCATGCAAATTCTGGACCGGCTCGAACAGCTTCTAAACGCAGCGGCGAGCGCCAGCGCATAGGGAAAACATTCCGTACACAGCGCCGGGCCGCACGCTATTTTCATGTTTTCACTTCTTCGCTGATCGCGGAGAAGTGCGCCGGATGCGGCATCCCGAACGATGTGGTCATGGGGCCACGTCCGAATCGGGGATACGATCCGGCGATCGAGAGGATCCTTTGACAAAACAAAAATTGATTGTACTTGCCATCATTTTCGCGGTTCTTGGGTGTGCGGCCGGGTGCGGCAACTCCGAAAAATCCAACTCGTCCGCTGCAGCGAGCCCGTCCAGCCCGGCAAAAGTGAGCGGGCAGCCGACGACTACGGCTTCCGGCCTCCAATACTGGGACATTGTCGTGGGCACCGGCGCTACGGCAGTCCCGGGAAAACCGGTCAGCGTCCACTACACCGGCTGGTT
Organism: Terriglobia bacterium; assembly: GCA_963746945.1. Classification (GTDB taxonomy): domain Bacteria; phylum Acidobacteriota; class Terriglobia; order Acidiferrales; family UBA7541; genus Palsa-360. Next base: position 1,298,929 of record CAVVDG010000003.1, read on the forward strand.
AGCCGATGGTACAAAGTTCGACAGCTCTCTCGATCGTGGCCAGCCATTTGTGTTTTCGCTGGGAGAGGGACAAGTGATTCGAGGCTGGGATGAAGGCATCGCGGGGATGAAGGTGGGCGGCAAACGGCAATTGCGAATCCCGCCGGCGCTGGGTTACGGAGATCGCGGTGCAAACGGCGTTATTCCTCCTCATGCGACGCTGATTTTCGACGTGGAATTGCTCGGCGTCGGCAAGTAATCCGCCTTCGACCGCGCGAGATTTTCAGCCCTTGGGGTTGGGAATGCGCACGATCTGCACCGAACAGGGAGCATGGCGCATGACGGCTTCGGAAACGCTGCCCATGAGAAAGTGCGCGGCCCCTTTCCTTCCATGCGATCCCATGACGATCAGATCCGCCTTCCAGTTCGCGGCGTGCTCAAGAATTTTAGATTTCGGGTCCCCTTCTTCCACTTTCGTTTGCACTTTGAAACCCGCCTTGCCGAGCGCCTGTTCGGCTCGCTGCACCACTTCCTGCCCCTGTCTTAGACTTTCTTCCCGGAATGCCACCGCGTAAGACGTGGGAATCGGTAACGCCAGGTCCACTACATTCAATATGTGGACCTCGGTTTCTTTTGGCTGGTACTGAGCGGCCACGGTCCGGGTGGCGGCCTCTGAGAATTTAGAATCATCAACCGCGAGCAGCAGTCTCATGTGTGTTTTCCCTTTCGGTGAATTGTGGAATCAAGTTTGCCTGATGATATGATCTGCCCGATTGGTTCCTGCGCATTCCCTTCCCGCCGTCCACGCACCGCTGGTTCGAATTTCGATCCCTACTTGCTCGAGGCAACCCGCACGATTTCCACGGAACACCCGGCATGACGAGCGACCGCGTCCGAAACACTTCCCATAAGAAAATGTTCAAGGCCCTTGCGGCCGTGCGACCCGAGAACGATTAAATCCGCGCCCCAATCCCTGGCAACGTCCAGAATTTTGGATTTCGCATCGCCCCGCTGGATGTTGCCGATCGCCTGCAACCCTTTGGAGGATAATCGAGTTGCGGTGCTCGTGACCAAATCCTCCGCCTGTTTCAGTTCTGCTTCCCACGCCGCATCGAGGGCGCGGTCTATTCCGCTCATCTCCCGGCCTACCAATAGGGACGGAGGTTCCACGACATGCAGGACCCGGATCTCTGTTTGCTGGGGATGTGATTGCGCAATCACAGCATCTACTGCCGCATTTGAAAATCTGGAGCCATCAATTGCAAGAAGGATTTTCATATATCTCTCACCTCACGACATTATATTCTCATTGAACCGCGCCGAAGTCTCTGTGATATAGCTCACAAGCGGAAGCGCTCGAATCCAGTTCAATGTAGAATTTTGCGTACCGATTCGCCGATGTAGCGTAACCTGCCAGTCGAAAGATTGCGCACAAACCGTTTCTTATTCGTCATCGGATTCACGGCGGATTGGATAGACTAATTGGTGACGGGAATGTTTTTCAAGGTTTAACATCCTGATTCCTTCGAGAACGTGTGAACATGACGGCCGAGCTCATAAAAACATCCGTGCAGACTGAATCGAAGGCTGGTATGGCCGCGGATTTCGAACTTACTCCTCCCCTTCCACCGAAAAGGAAGCTGAGATGGTACTTGTTCGCGCTCATTCTGCTCGGGGCCGCCATATATTTTCTATTTTCACGCTTCGTCGCCATGGAGCGTGCTGCTCTCGCGGTCTCCAACCTTAAGATTCCACTGGTCGCCCTGGCTTTCGTATCGCAAGCCCTCAGTTTTCTCGGTAGCGGATACCTGCTCAGGAAGACGGTTCCAGTCGCGGACAAACCCGTTTCCGTAACCGACGGCGCCCTGATGACAGCGGGGGCGAAGAGTGTGGGCACCCTGGGGGGCGGAGTCATTGGTACGGCGGGAATGATGTATTTCTGGCTTCGCCGGCGAGGCATAAATCCCGGAGTCGCCGGCCTGGGCGGTTGGCTGCCCATCATTCTGAATAACACCGTGCTGGCAGTAATGTCTCTGGTAGGCTTGCTCGTCATGGTTCACCTGGGCAAATCTCCCCATATATTTGCGGCGGGGTTCGGCCTGTCTGTTTTAATCCTCGGCACTTTCATCGCGATCCTGATTTGGTCCCTCACGCATAGAGATCGGCTGGAACCCCTGGCCACGTCGATCGCGCATTTCATTGGTAAGTGCCGACGACGGACTTCCGATACTTCCAAAATTAAAATCAGCGTGACCCATCTTCTGGAAGGATGGGACACGCTGATACAGGATGGCTGGCGTGGACCGGCGGCAGGCTCCATTCTGACTATCGGGTTCGACATGCTGACGCTGGCTCTTATGTTTTTCGCCGCCGGTTACCCAATCAATGCTTTGGTGCTTGTAGCTGGTTACGGAGTCCCGCAATTACTGGGCAAGCTGACCGTCATTCTTGGGGGAGTCGGGGTAGTCGAGGGCGGCATGATTGGATTATTCAGTTTGCTGGGAGTGCCCAGGTCCAGCGCTGTGCTGGTAGTTCTCGCCTATCGCCTTGTTTCGTTTTGGCTGCCCACGCTGATCGGAATACTCCTCATCCCCTACCTGGGGCGCAAGACAACGTCTCCCGCCTGAGATCTTCGCTACGACAAAGAAAAAAAGTGCGCCGCGGAACGTATGTGAGATGGGTGTCATACGAGGCACCGCAGTTTGGACCTGTTTCGGTAAACAAGCCCGGGCAAGGCTTCCTTCCCCCCGCAGGATGCGACGCGTGTATCTGTGTCGCAAGTCACGCGGTCCAGTGATTGCAATCACAGAGGGTCAAGGCCATCGCCGGTAATCTATCCGCGATTCTGAATGACCAGTCAGTCGGTTCTGTTCTAAGGAAGCGCCAGCGCAATGCACACGAGAAATCCAACAGGGCGCATCGCCGAGAGACCTTTCCAGCGAATGCGGAATGCCATGCCCCCGCGCCGGATGCAGATCCTGGCAGCGGCCTTCGAGGAATTTGCCGCGAAAGGATATGCGGCGGCGCGGCTGGACAACGTGGCGCGGCGCGCCCACATCGCCAAGGGAACCATCTACCTCTATTTCAAAAGCAAGAGTCTGCTGTTCCGGGCTGTGGTACAGAGTTTGATTCACCCGGTTCCCAAAGACTTTGATCTGTTCGTCCAATCCTATTCTGGGTCGGCGTGTGAGCTGCTGCGAGAGCTGGTCTCGCGGCAATATGCCGAAGTGGTGAGGAATCGGAAGGCTCGCGCCATCCTTCGACTGCTCATCGCGGAAAGCGCCAAGTTCCCTCAACTTTCCGACATCTATCATCGGGAGGTCATTGAACCCGGTGTCCGGGCGATTCGACTCGTACTGGAGAAGGGCGTCGCCTCGGGCGAATTCGCTGAAACCAAACTTGCAGAGTTTCCGCAAGTCCTGGTCGCACCTGCCGTTCTGGCCGTCGTTTGGATTCTGATTTTCGGCCGGCGAGTTCGGCTGGATTTAGATGCGTATCGCGACGCCCACCTGGAATTCGTATTGTCCGGGCTGCGAAAAACCGGCGGTCTTGCGGCGGCAAGAACACGGAGAACACCAGACCTGCCGGGGGAGGGTTTATGAACAAGGCTCTAGCGCATCTGGCATTCATCGTGCTTGCGCTCACCGCGCTGGCAACGCATGCGAATGCGCAACAAGACTCTCAGCGGCTGACCCTGAAGGGCGCCATTGATCTGGCGCTGAAAAATAACCTCAGTGTGCGCGTTGCAAGTACACAGGTAGACGAGGCGGAAGGTAAGCGGCAGAGAAATCTGGCAGTTCTGTTGCCGCATGCCAGCGGACACTCGCTGGCCAACCTGCAGACCCGCAACCTCCAGGTTGCGGGCATTTCGTTTCCCGGAATCCCGACCGTGGTAGGCCCATATTCTTATTACGATTTTCGGGTAGCCGCCAGCCAGGTCGTGATTGACCGGCAGGGTTATCACAACTGGAAATCCGCCAGCGAGGAAGAGCAGGCCGAAAGGCTCAGCTACCAGGATACGCGCGACCTTGTCATCCGGGAGGCTGCAGGGTTCTACCTGGACGCAGAATATGCTGCGGCAAAAGTCCAGGCGGCGCAATCCCGCGTAACCACTTCACAGACACTCGAGAAACTCGCGCGCGACCAGCATGATCAGAGTTTGGCCACCGGTCTCGACGTGATTCGAGCACAGGTGCAATTGTCGCGCGACCGGCAGACTCTGCTGGTCGCCCAAGATACTTATCAAACGGCACTGTTGCAACTGGCGCGTTTCCTCGGCCTTCGCCCGGGCACGCCCATCGACCTGGCTGACCAATTGCAATTTCGCCGCCTGGCTCCGCCTTCGATCGAGCAGGCAATCCAAACGGCGCTCCAGGCCCGCTCCGATTATCGTTCCTTGCTCATCCGACGTGAGTCCCTGGTCGAACAGCTGAAGGCTTCCCGAGCGCGCTATCTCCCGAAGCTGGCCATTACCGCCGACTACGGAGCCATCGGCCGAAATTTCGGTTCGCTGACCCGCACAGGTGAAATGCAAGCCACCCTCTCGATCAATCTTTTCGATCGTGACCGCAACGGTGAACAAAAACAATTGGAAAGCCGGATACAACGAATCAATGTGCAGGTCGAAGATATGACTCGCGGCATCGAGCAGGACATCCGAAAAGTTGAGCTCGACCTTGACTCGACCGAGCAACAGGTGGCCGTCACGGAAGCTGCGCTGGGACTTGCCCGGAGAGAATTGCAGCTCGCCGAAGATCGCTTTCACAACGGCGTATCCGACAACATTGAAGTCGTATCGGCACAAGACGCCCTGACCCGAGCAGAGGATGACCGGATTGGGGCGATCGCGCGCCACACCGACGCTCGCATGGCCCTGGCCCGGGCTCTCGGCGCAACGGAGGATATCTATAAGACCTACCTCGGCGCACCCTGAGGGAGCGCTGTGGAAGCGAGTCAGAGAAGGATGAAAAAGCCATGAAACGCATGCTTGGAATCTTGCTACTGGGCGTCCTGGTCGCGGCTGGCGTCTATTTTTACCCGCGGTGGTTCGGCAAAAACACTGCGACGAACGAGCTGAAGCTCTCCGGCAACGTCGAGGCACACCAGAGCCTGGTGAGCTTCAAAGTGTCTGGCCGCATTGCGTACTTACCCATCCATGAGGGGCAGACATTGAAAGCGGGCGATCTGATCGCGCGGCTGGACAATGACGATTACCGGCAGCAAATCTCGATTGATGAAGCCATGATCCGCGTACGCAGCGAGCAACTTGCGCTGGGGTTGGCGGGCAGCCGCCCGCAGGACATCGAGGCGGCCAGACAGAATGTTCTCGACGCCCAGGCCGATCTCGCGCAGAAGACAAAGGATTATGAGCGTTACGACGCGCTCTACCAAAAAGACGAAATCACCGGTCAAAGGCGCGATCAGGCGGCCACGAGCGTGACTCGCGCACAATCGGCTTACGACCGGGCACAGGAGATTCTCAACAAACTCGTGGAAGGAACACGAAAAGAACAACTGGCGGTGGATCGCGCCAATGTTCACCAGTCGCGCGAAAACCTCAATCTTTCGCGGATCCGGCTAGGCTATACCGTGCTGCGCGCGCCATTTGCCGGGATGATCCTGGTTCGGCAGGCGGAACTGGGCGAGGTCGTCGCGCCCGGAACGCCCATTATTACGCTGGCCGATTTGGAGCACATCTGGGTCCGTGTGTATGTGCCGGAAACCGACCTCGGCAAAGTGCAATGGGGCCAGGACGTTGAGATCCGCACGGACACTTATCCGGGGAAAGTCTACCATGGCAGGATTTCCTTCATTTCATCGGAAGCGGAATTCACTCCAAAAAGCGTTCAGACGGAGAAGGAACGCGTCACGCTGGTTTATCGCGTGAAGGTTGATATCGACAACCCCAGCCACGAACTCAAACCGGGCATGCCCGCCGACGCGTACATCCAGGTGCAATGAAATGGACACGAGTCCCGCCATTATCGTTTCCGGCCTAACCAAGCGCTTCGGCGCTGTCCGCGCGGTGGACCGGCTTTCGTTTGACGTGCCTGCCGGCGAAATCTTCGGGCTGGTCGGTCCCGACGGCGCCGGCAAGACGACGACGCTTCGCATGCTCGCGGGCGTTCTCCGGCCGGATGCAGGCTCCGCAATCGTTGCCGGTTGCGATGTGGGACGCGATCCCGAGGGCGCCAAGCACCACCTGAGCTACATGTCGCAGCGATTCGGACTTTACGAAGACCTCACCGTGGATGAAAACATCCGGTTCTACGCGGACCTGTTTGGCGTCAGCAACAAGATGCGCGAACCGCGTGCCGTGGAGTTGCTGGCCGCTGCCGGCCTCAGCCCGTTCCGAAGCCGCCTCGCGGGAAAACTGTCGGGCGGGATGAAGCAAAAACTCGGCCTGGTGTGCTCGCTGATTCACACGCCAAAAGTGATCCTGCTGGACGAGCCGACCAATGGCGTCGATCCGGTATCGCGCCGCGATTTTTGGGGGATTCTTTATTCCCTGGTCGCCCAAGGCGTTGCGATTCTGGTCTCCACGTCCTATCTCGACGAAGCCGAGCGTTGCCATCACGTCGGGCTGTTGTATCAAGGACGCATGCTTTTCTGCGATCGGCCCGATGAACTGAAAAAACAATTTCCTGGCGATATCCTCTCCATTCTCGCTTCCGAACCGGCGCGTGTGCGTGAGGCCCTCTCAAGCGTCCCGGCGGTCCGCAGTTCGGTGCTCGTGGGCGACCGTGTGCACCTGTTCGTGGACGACGCGAAGCGGCGAATGCCCGAAATGCGTGCGCGACTCGACGCCCGAGGGGTTCCCTACGATTCCATCAACCAGGTCCTGCCAAGCATCGAAGACCTTTTTGTTTCCGCGGTGGAAGGCGAGGCCCAGGATGCGGCCCAGGATGCGGCTGAGGCTGGAAAGAAACCGTCATGACGCACGCACAAACCTCGGTCATCGTAGAAAATCTGACCAAGCGCTTTAAGGCGTTTACCGCCGTCGATCGCATCAGCTTTGAAGCACATCCCGGCGAGATATTCGGATTTCTCGGGCCAAACGGCGCGGGCAAGTCCACGACAATCCGCATTCTGTGCGGCTTGCTGCAGCCGACCTCGGGACGCGCTACCGTGGCGGGCATCAACGTTGTTTCGAATCCCGAACAGGTGCGGCAGCGCATCGGGTACATGTCCCAAAGATTCTCACTGTACAACGACCTGCGCGTTGGCGAAAACATGCGCTTCTTTGGAGGAATGTACAGCGTCTCCTCGAAGGACATGACGGAGCGGATTGCCTGGGCGCTCCAAATGGCCGGGCTTACCGGACGGGAACATGCGCTGACCGGATCACTGCCGGTGGGCTGGAAGCAGCGGCTGGCCCTGGGTTGTGCAGTGTTGCATCGCCCGCCGATTCTCTTTCTTGACGAACCGACCTCCGGTGTCGATCCCGTTTCGAGACGCAAGTTCTGGGAATTGATTCACAGCATGGTTGCGGAAGGGGTGACCGTATTCGTCACGACGCACTACATGGACGAGGCGGAATACTGCAACCGCCTGGTGCTCATTGACCGCGGAAGCATCGTTGCCATGGGCACGCCCACGGAACTGAAAACCAGATACATGAAGGGCCAACTGCTTCTGGTGGAATGCGAACCGTTAGGCCCGGGGCTCAAAGCCTTGCAGGCGATTCCCGGCGTATTGGATGCGGCGGTCTTTGGAAACAGCCTGCATGTCGTCGTTGCCGATGCCAGCGCAGCCATGCCGGGGATCCGTAAGGATCTTGAGGCGCAACAGATCCACGTGGGGCGTCTGGAGCAAATCCCGCCGGGCCTGGAAGACGTGTTCGTGTCGCTGATTACCACTCGTGAATCGAAGCACGGGAGGGCCGCATGAGTTGGCGCCGCGTCGTGGCCATGATGCGCAAGGAGGTGATTCAGATCCGGCGCGATCCGTCGAGCCTGCTCATCATCCTTCTCATGCCCCTGATCCAACTCGCCATATTCGGCTATGCCGTAAACCTGGACATCCACCACGTTCCGCTCTGCGTCTACGATCGGGACGGCACGCAAACCAGTCAGGACCTTCTCAAGCATTTCCAGGCGACCTCCTATTTCAACATCGTTCGCGTGGCGGATAATTACCGGGACGTGGTTCGCGATATTGATTACGGCGTTTGCACTGTGGCGATCGTTGTGCCGCCGCAATTTTCCCAAACCCTGCATTCCAGCGGCCATGCCAGCGTGCAGGTTCTACTGGACGCCAGTGACAACAATACGGCCAGCATCGGCATGAGCTACGCGCAAGGCATCCTGCAGGGCTACTCTTCCAAAGTGCAAACCGAGTGGATCGAGAAACATGGTTTGCCGGCCGGGCGGGCGGACATCAGTTTCGAGGCCAGAATGTGGTTCAACGAAAATCTGGAGAGCATGGATAACTTTGTGCCGGGAGTGATTGCACTGGTAATGGCGGTCATCGGCGCGTTCCTGACGTCATTGACGATCGCGCGGGAATGGGAGCGCGGCACAATGGAGCAGCTGATTTCCACGCCCGTAGGCAAGCTGGAAATCCAGTTCGGGAAGCTGATTCCCTACTTCGTCATCGGGATTGCCGACACGGCTCTGTGCGCTGGCGTGGCGGTATGGTGGTTCGGCGTGCCTTTCCGCGGAAGCTGGACCGTGATGTTCGGCTGCTCGATGCTGTTCCTGATCACGGTGCTGGCGCTGGGTTATTTTATTTCGGTCACGGGAAAATCCCAGCTGGCGGCCAGCCAGATGGCCTTGCTGGCGACCTTCCTCCCGGCTTTTCTTCTGTCGGGTTTTATTTTTCCAATCGATCAGATGCCGGTCGTCGTTCAGTGGATCACGCGAATCCTGCCCGCACGATATTACGTCTTCATTCTGCGGAACGTATTTCTGAAGGGCACGCCGATTTCGGCGATGACCGGACAACTGTTCGCGCTGGCGGTCCTTGCGGTTGTGCTCATCACACTCTCCACGCGCGCGTTTCATAAGAGGCTGGGATGAAACTCCGGCAGGCACTTGCGCGCATCGGTCAAATGGTGAGGAAGGAGTTCATTCAGACGCTTCGCGACCCTCGCACCCGCCTGGTGTTGATCGTGCCGCCGATCCTGCAGATGCTGATCTTCGGTTATGCAGCCACGCTGGAAGTGAAGCACGTGTCGCTGGCCGTGCTCGATTTGGACAACACCCGGGAGAGCCGTGAGCTCGTCTCCCGCTTTTCCAGCAGCCAGTATTTCGCACTGAAGGAATATGCCGCCCGGCCGCAAGATCTCCGCGATGGCATCGAGCGCGGAGATTTTCTGATGGCTCTTGAAATCGATTCGGGCTTCGCGCAACGCCTGCGGAACGGCCAGGGTACAACCGTGCAGGTGCTGGTGGATGCTTCCAACTCCAATACCGCTCTGGTCGGGCTCGGCTATTTAAATCAGATTGGTTCAAGGTTCGCTCGGGATTATCGAATTGACCGTATGCAGCGGACGGCGCCGCGCCTGGCTGCCTTTCTGCCTCAAGTGGAGATACAAACGCGCCCCTGGTTCAACGAAGGACTCGACAGCCAGTGGTTTTTCGTACCAGGCGTAATTGGAAATCTCATGCTGATCATGATCATGACGGTGACCGCATTTGCCATTGTGCGGGAACGTGAGATCGGCACTCTCGAACAAATCATGGTCACTCCCATTCGCCGCGGGGAATTCATCCTGGGTAAAACGGTGCCTTTCTTTCTCATTGGTTGCTTTGAAGCAGTGATGCTTACACTCATCGGCGTGATGTGGTTTGGAGTGCCTTTCCGCGGGCATGCTTTCGTGTTGGCTGTCGGTGTGATGATTTTTCTGCTGGCAGCGCTCGGGTTCGGGCTTTTCATCTCGACGGTTTCCAAAACCCAGCAGCAAGCAATGATCGTCGCGTTCTTTTTCATTCTGCCGGCGATCGCGCTTTCCGGCTTCGGCACCCCCGTCAGCAGCATGCCGCCAATCTTCCAGAAGCTCAGTTACATCAACCCGCTGACGCACGTCATTCTGGTGCTGCGCAGTGTCTTTCTCAAGGGCGTCGGGTTTAGTGTTCTGTGGCCGGATATGGCCGCGATGGCCGCCTTCGCCCTGCTCCTATTGAGTGTCAGCGTGCTGCGCTTTCGGAAGTCACTGGAATAGCCCCCATATGTGCGCTGGATCACACAGGGCCATGACGGGCGTCATACCACGATCGCCGCAGCGGAGGCATCTTATAAGTGTGGTAGTTTCGAGGTGCTTTATGAGACCACCCTCGTTCATCGGACAATCGTGGAAAGGAAGGCATCTGAAGGTTACGCGCTTCACGCCAAACGACCTGGACACAAAGATTCGCGACGCCATCGCCCGCAGGGCGTTTCAGATAAGTGAAAGCCGCGGATTCGCGCCGGGGCATGAGATGGAAGATTGGCGGCGCGCGGAATCCGAAGTCGTACGCCCGCTCAATTGCGGATTTCTGGTATCGGACAACAAAATCGAGCTGACTACCGATGCCGCATGCTTTGACGAAGGAGAAATTGAGGTCTGTGCAGAACCGTGGCGCCTGGTGATTTGCGGAACCGATCGAGCCTGTAAGCCGGGAAAGATGCCGGAGAGGAACGCTTCGCACGCAGGGCAGGATGTGATCTTCCGTTCCCTCAAGCTCCCGCATGAGGTCCTGCCTTCTCAAGCGACCGCCAGATTCAAGGGCCGCATACTTGAAATTGATTTGCCGACAGCTCAACGAATGCAGGCAGTGCGCACTTTGAAAAATGCGGCGTAGCGCGAGTGGCGATGGGGCAAATTACGCAGGCTGCGCGAATCGAGCGTGATCCACCCCGCAGCAGAAACACCGACAGACTCTCGCGGCCCGGTTCCTTTCGTGATCTCTTCCATCATCCGAACCGTGTCTTCACAAATACTTCCGGGCCATCCACCAGCAAGGGGCTACGGGAACGAAATGCCTCGGCATGCTGGACGCCGACAAGGCTGCCGACGTAGCGATCCTCCGCATTGTATTTGTCGAGCAGGGTCGCTTGATCCCCGCTGAATACGGACTCATAAACCCGGAGGGCGGCCACCTTCAGGTCATACACGTCGCTGACATCCACGGCAAAATCGAAGCGGTCCCACGGCGGCTCCATCCGGCAGTGCCCGAAGAAGAGCCGCTGAATTTCATGCGGTTCGGTGCCCTTTAAGATTTCTCCCGCGGCGATTTCGTCCCATTTCGGAAGCCTGGCGTAGAAGACGCCATTGGTGACGATTTCGGTGACCGCCTTGTGATCGGGATGAACGCCTGCGCTCGCGGTTGTGAACACCATACGCGGCCGAAGTTCCCTTAATAGCAGGGCAACTTGCAGTCTGGCTTCGACCGTATCGCTGATCAACCGGTCCTGCAGCGTCAGCGTTGTGCGTGCCACGCCGAGAATCTCCGCTGCCTTGAGTGCCTGCTCGTGGCGTTCTCCGCGCATAGCATGCCGCGCCGGCTCACCTTCGCATAAGTCGACGAAAAGGACTGACAAATTCTTTCGCACGAGCTTGACCGCCGTGCCCCCCATGACGGCTTCGAGGTCGTCAGGATGCGCGCCGAATGCGACCACATCCACTGTGCGTTTCAATTGAGCTCCTCGGATTGATTGGAGTTGCGAAAAATTCTTCGGGATGAGCCATTACCGGCAACGCGACTCGAAACGGCGTTGCACGCTTTGTTTATGCGGCCGGGCGCATGGCTACGCTGTCTAAAGCGCGCCGGAGTTTCTCATTTACTTCCCGCGCCAGTCCCTCCATTTCGGGATTATCGGCAACAGAAAGCATTTTGACTGCATCGATGACGCCGACGTGCACCTGGCCGCCCCGTTCATACACCACGGCATTGCAAGGCAGCAACAGCCCTAAATTCATGTCCCTCTGGAGAGCCTGGTGAGCCAGCGGCGGGTTACACGCTCCGAGGATGACGTATTTCGAAAATTCAATTCCCAGTTTTTCCTTCAGCTTGGCCTGAAGGTCAATTTGACACAGAACGCCAAATCCCTCCTTCTTCAGGGAAGCTTCCAGCTGTGCCACAGCCTCGTCAAAGCCTAATTGGGTTGTGCGGACATCGCCATACTCTCTTTTCGCAAACGGTTGCATAGGAATACCTCACCTTTCAGGGGCCGGCTTGCCGGAAGGATGGGATTCCTGCTTCTTTCCGGCGGAACTTTTCAATCGCCACGCGGCGTTGCAGGCTCCAGACATGCAAGTCGGCACGCCGAGCCACGGCAACACCCACTTCATGAGCACGACGTATGCCAGCAGGAAACCCAGTAATTTCAGAAAGTCAACCATACCATGATTCTCTCCCCGGAAAGACGCTTCCGGCTTTCTCCCGGCAACTCACGTCAATCTTACGATCTGCACCGAGCAAGGGGCGTGGTGCATAATGAATTCGGCAACGCTCCCCATCAGGAACCGGTCCAATCCCTTCCGCCCATGCGAGCCCGCCACAATCAGATTCGCGCCCCACTTCTTCGCGTAGTCAACAATGGTGGACCGCGGGTCGCCCTCTTCCAGGACCCCTTCCGCCTTAAAACCCGCCTCGCCCACCTGTTTGGCGACGCGCTCGACCAACTCCCTGCCGTGGTGCAGACTTTCCTGCCGGAAACCTTCCGCGTAGGAAGTGGGGATGGGTAGCGGCAGATCAACCACGTGCAAAATAGCAACCTCCGCGTGCTCCCGCCGCTCCTGCCGAATCACTGCCTGAGCGGCGGCATCCGAGAATTTCGAATCATCCACCACCAGCAAAATTCTTGGGAAAGCGGCGGGCGCGCGCACGATTTCCACCGAGCACGGGGCATGCCGAGCGACGCCTTCCGCCGTGCTGCCAAGCAGAAGGCGCGGCAAACCTTTGTGTCCGTGCGAACCCACGACGATCAGTTCAGCGTTCCAGTCCTTCGCGGACTCGATAATCATTTCACGGACATCGCCTTCCCGCACTTCGGTCACAACCTCGAAGCCTGCGGCGCCCACCGTGCTCGCGGCCCGTTCGACCAGCGCGCGCGCGTCGTTGCGCTGCGCATCCAACTCAGGGGCGTAACCGGCCTCCATTTCAGGCGGAACCGAAATCGTAAGCGGCCGCACTACATTCAGGATGCGCACCTTTGTGTCTGGCGGACTGAACTGTGTGGCGAGCGACCGCAGTGTCGCTTCGGATGACTTTGAGCCATCAATGGCAACCACGATTCTGACTGCTGCACCCATTCCCGAACCTCCCGCGGCTCTGTTGCCGTCGCAACGCAATGTACGCTGGTTGCGGCGGAGATTCCAGATCCCATATTACAATCGCTATACGCCGGCGCTCGCTTCCATTCGCCCGAGGCGCCCAAACAAATTCATCCAAACGATTCATGCGGCGCCGCGGCTTCCTTCTTCACTTCCGGCTTTTCCGTGAGCGTGGCCTCGGCGAGCAGCAGAACGCTGGCAACCGAAACGGCGTTCTCCAGCGCGATTCGAACGACCTTTGTCGGATCAATAATGCCGGCCTTCACAAGATCGACGTATTCGCAGCGAGCCGCGTCAAAGCCAAAGTTTCCTTTGCCCGAGCGCATGCGATCTACTACGACTCCGCCGTCCACCGTTGAGTTCTCCGCGATCTGGCGCGTCGGAGCCTCCAGGGCGCGCCGCAGAATCGATAAGCCTGTGCGCTCGTCACCGGAGCAATGCGATTCCTCCTCCTGCACGGCATCGATCAACCGCAAAAGTGAAAGGCCTCCACCCGGCACGATGCCCTCCGCCAGGGCCGCTTTGGTTGAGCTGATGGCGTCTTCAATCGCTTCCTTACGGTTTTTCATCTCCGCTTCCGAGGGCGCTCCCACGCGAATCACGGCCACGCCTCCGGCAAGTTTCGCCAATCGTTCCTGAAGTTTCTCCTTGTCATAATCGGAGGTTGCCTTCTCGATCTGATTGCGAAGCTCGGAGCAGCGTCCCTGGATGGCGGTTTTCGAGCCGCCGCCTTCGATGATCGTCGTTTTATCCTTATCCACAAGCACGCGCTTGGCGTGCCCCATCTCGTTGAGAGTGAGATTTTCAATCTTCAAGCCGAGTTCCTCGGCAATCACCTGGCCGCCGGTCAGGATGGCGATGTCCTGCAGCATTTCCTTTCGCCGGTCGCCGAACCCCGGCGCCTTCACAGCGGCGGAGAGCAACGTGCCCCGGACTTTGTTCACAACCAGCGTGGCCAGCGCTTCACCTTCCACATCTTCGGCGATAATCAGGAAGGGGCGTGCGGCCTTGGCGACCTGCTCGAGCAGAGGGAGCATGTCTTTCATGTTCGCCAGACGCTTTTCATGAAGAAGGATTAACGGCTCGTCGAGCACCACTTCCATCTTTTCCGGATCGGTAATGAAATAGGGCGAGATAAATCCCCGGTCGAATTGCATTCCTTCGACAACTTCCAGGGCCGATTCCGTGGTCTTTGCTTCCTCGACCGTGATGACCCCTTCGGCCCCGACCTTTTCGTAGGCATCCGCCACCAGTTCGCCAATCGCCGGGTCGTTGTGAGCGGAGATGGTCGCAATCTGGGCCTTTTCCAGGCGGCTGGAGACGGGCCGCGAAAGTCCTTTCAACGCCTCGACAGCCGCACGAAGTCCGCGATCGATGCCCCGCTTGAGATCGACGGCACTGGCGCCGGCCGCCACATTGTGAAGGCCCTCGGCAAAAATGGCGTGCGCCAGAATGGCTGCCGTGCTGGTCCCATCGCCCACAGTGTCGCCGGTGCGCTCGGAGGCCTCGCGTATCATCTGCGCCCCGAGGTTCTCTTCGGGATCTTCCAGCTCAATTTCTTTGGCGATCGTTATTCCGTCGTTGCAGACAATCGGTTTTCCCCACTTCTTTTGGATGAGAACACACTTGGATTTCGGTCCAAGCGTGATCCGTATGGCATCGGTGAGTGCGGATGCGCCACTGAGTATTTTTTCCCGCGCAGCGGATCGAAACAGCAACCGTTTAGCCGCCATAGAACCTCCCGCCTTGGCCAGCAAGTTTTAATGCATGGCCGCGTTCCCGCCGTATTCCATCCTCGGTCGGCGGCTTCCCGCGTTCTCTACAGCGCAGAAGGATACGTCTCGGGAAGTTCGCCAGCCTCCCACGCTGCGGTCCGCTCCAGGGGCTCGACGGCGCGCGTCTGGTCGTAGTGAAGAACGAGGTCGAATTGCTCTGCAAGCTGAGCGTGGAAGTAGTGGCTGGCACGCTCCGAGCGCGGCAGATAGATCACTCCGATGGCGCGCTCCAGGCGCGGCTCGCGCAAAAGGGGCGTGGCTTCTTCACTCTTGCCGAGACGCAGCAGAAAATTGGGGATATTCGCCTGGTGAAAGATTGCCTCGTAACTTCCGGGCAGCGCGGGGCGCACATGTTTGCGTTCGGCCGGAGCATCCCACCCTGACGCTGCCGTCACGGTCCCCGTATAGGTCGTGAATCCGACCAGCGTCACCTCTTTGCCGTAATGCTCACGGGCCAGTTGCCCTAAATTCAGTTCACCTTGTTGCCCCATTTCGGTGGCGCGGGCGTCGCCCAGATGAGAGTTGTGCGCCCAGACGATCACTTTTGCCTTCGCTCCCAGGTGATGTACCAGCGCATCGAGCGTCTCCGCCATATGAGTGTCCCGCAGATTCCAGGAGGAGACGCGTTCGTGAAACATCGAGCGGTAATACTGCTCGGCATTCTTAACCAGGCGGGCATTCTGTTCGGCAATGAACGATGCATCCCGCCCCACCCGGCCGTCGCGGCTGGCAAGATCCGCGGCGCGCCGGCGCATTTCCATCCACTGTCCGACGACTTCGTCTTCACAGCTCTTGCTCATGCCGAAACTCGCAGCGTATCCATACGCCTGGGTATCCTCACCGAAGTTTTCAAAGCAGGCGTAGCGATAACGCGCCCGGCCCGCGGCCTCCGGGTCGACTTTGTCCAAAAAATCCAGCACCGCGCGAATCGATGCATGCAGGCTGTAGAGATCCAGTCCATAGAAACCAACGCGTCCCGCGTGACGGTGTTCGTTGTAATTGCGCAACCAGCCAACGAAATCCAGGACGTCGGCGTTGCGCCACATCCACGCAGGAAACCTCTGGAAACCGCCCAGCGCATCGATGGCGTCCTCGTCGTCGCTTTCAAACCGGACATACTGATTGATGCGGTAGGCATCCGGCCAGTCGGCTTCCACGGCGACTGCGGTGAAGCCTTTTTCCTCAATCAGCCGTTTGGTGATTTGCGCGCGAACGCGATAGAAGTCGTGGGTCCCGTGGCTGGCTTCTCCGATTAGAACGAAACGCGAGTGGTCCGCCGCTTTCAGTAAAGGATCAAAATCCGTACTCTCCCCGGTCAGCGGGTGCGCCGACCGGCGAATTGCGTTTACCAAGCCGTGTTCCTTTTGAGAGAGCATCTCTGCACCCCCTTCTCAAGACAAAATCAACGGCCGCCGATTCCCGCAACGCCGCTTGTATGTTCATGCTGAAATCATCGCGTGTCTTGGGGCTCTGCCTGCGCAGACGGATGTTTTTCGGCCCGTTTCCGCGCCGCTTCGTCCAGCAGTTCAATCACTTCCTGGTCGGAGACTTGGGAAAAGTCGTGGTAGAACTGCCCGACCCCATAGAACGGCTCCGGCATTTCCACGCAAACAACCCGATCGACTTCCTGCTGAAAACGTTCGCAAGTCTCGGGTGGAGCGACCGGCGTCGCCACGACAATCGCCGCGGGCTTCATTTGCTTCAACGCCTGAATCGCGGCCATCAAGCTGGCTCCCGTGGCGATCCCGTCATCCACGAGAATGACGGTTCGCCCGCGAACGTCCAGTGAAGGGCGGCTCCCTCGATATAACATTTCCCGCCGTTTCAGCTCTTCCCGCTCGATTCTGGCGACCGCCTCAATATCCTGTTCGGATATTCCCAACTGCTCCACGACATTCGCATTCAGGAACCGTATGCCTCCGCTTCCAATCGCTCCAAACGCCAACTCTTCGTGGCCGGGCACTCCGAGTTTCCTCAGCACGAAAATGTCCAGCGGAAGATTCAGGGCTGCGGCTACCTCGAACGCGACCGGAACACCTCCCCGTGGAATGCCGAGCACAATGACATCATTGCGGTTCGCGTATTTTTCCAGGCGTAATGCCAACCTGCGTCCCGCCTCTTCCCGATTCTTGAAGATCATGGCCAAGCCCCGGCTTTCCCGTCCAATGCGCGCCGCCGATTGAACAATAAAACTGGCCCACGTGTACCGCGTCCCCCAGTTTCAAGCCGCTCCCCTGGCCAGTACAATCTGAGGCGTTCGGCTCTGATCGACGGCCCGGTAAGTTTTCAGGACTTCCTCAATGGACAACTCCGGCCGTGTGCCGATCCCGGGTGATTGCGCTCGCAGGACAAGATCGTCCATGGAGATCACACCCACCAGCGAACCGTTTTTTCCAATCACGGGTAGCCGCCGCACACCTCCCTCCTTCATCAACTGCAGGGCGATATGCACATCATCCTCCGGGGAACACGCAAACAGCCTGTCCGACATCACTTCACGGACCGTGACCTCCCCAGGGCGGTGATTGCGCGTTCCCAGACCTATGCAAATGTCCCGATCGGTGACCACTCCGGCGACTTTGCCGTCAGGCCCCATCACGGGAAGGAATCCGCAGTTCCCTACCCACATCAGTTCGGTCGCGGACCCGAGATTCGTGTCCATCTGGCAGTAGTACGGTGTGCCTGTCATCGCATCTTTCACTTTCATTGACTTTCTCCTTCTTTTCATTTCGTTGCATGAGCGTTTAGGTCCGAATCATCCCGCCGATCAAACGGCGGGTATAAAACGCAACGCCGAATTTCCATAGATTCCAACCCCCTCTGTCTCTATGGCCTCCCTTATCTCTTGTTGCATGACTCTCTCCCTGCCCACAATGAGATCTATCACCGCTCGATGTGATTTAGATCACGGCGTCCCCTGATCGGCCTCCGCATTTGCGAGCCGTTAGAAACGTTAATTTTCTACGCAACCCGGTTCACAGCGTCGGCGACGGAAACATAGCGGCAGGGTGGCCCAGCCACGCCGCCCGGTTAAGGTCCATGTGGTGGAGAATCAGGAAGTTGGGCCATGAAAAGGCCCGTCGAGGCGTCCTGATCGATGCGAGTCGATTGACGTTTGCAAGCAGCTGGCGTTACAGTTTTTGCGAGAAAGGAAAATCATATGGAACTGGGCATGATCGGATTGGGACGGATGGGAACCAACATGGTGCGGCGCCTGATGCGGGCCGGCCACCAGTGCGTCGTTTACGACCTCCACGCGGAAGCCGTACAGGCTCTGGCCAAAGAGGGCGCAGTCGAGACGACCTCGCTTGAAGAGTTCACGAAAAAACTGAAATCGCCTCGCGCCGTGTGGATGATGGTGCCGGCCGCCGCAGTCGATGCGACGCTAAAATCGCTGGTTCCGCTGCTCGAACGGGACGACGTGGTGATCGACGGCGGCAACTCCTACTACCACGATGACATCCGCCGCGCGGCAGAACTGAAACCGAAGGGCATCCACTACGTGGACGCCGGAACCAGTGGCGGGGTCTGGGGCGCGCAGAGGGGTTACTGCCTGATGATCGGCGGTGAAGATACCGTCGTCAAGCGCATCGACCCCATTTTCGCCGCCCTGGCGCCCAGTATCGATGAGGCGCCACGCACGCCCGGCCGGGAAAAGCTGGGCGGCACTGCGGAGCACGGCTACCTGCACTGTGGTCCGAGCGGCGCGGGCCACTTCGTCAAGATGGTCCACAACGGCATTGAGTACGGCATCATGGCCTCCTATGCGGAGGGGTTAAACATCCTTCGCCATGCCAATGCCGGAAAGCAGCAGCGCGCTGTGGACGCCGAAACGACGCCCCTGCGCCATCCCGAGCTGTACACATACGACCTGAACCTGGCGGACATTGCGGAAGTCTGGCGCCGCGGCAGCGTGATCTCCTCGTGGCTGCTGGACCTGGCCGCCGCCGCCCTGCTGGATAGCCCGGACCTGGCGAAGTTTGCCGGGCGCGTATCGGACTCGGGAGAGGGGCGCTGGACGATTGCGGCGGCGGTCGACGAATCGGTTCCGGCTCCCGTCCTAAGCGCGGCGCTGTACGAACGGTTCAGTTCGCGCGGCGAGGCTGACTTCGCCGACAAGATGTTGTCGGCGCTTCGTTACCAGTTCGGCGGCCATGAGGAAAAAACCGCTACCGGAAAGACAGGCGCCTGATGACCACTTCCCGTTCAGACGCCCTGGTGCTTTTTGGTGTGACCGGCGATCTCGCGCACAAGATGACTTTCCCGGCCCTGTATGCGATGGAGAAACGCGGCGCGCTCAAGGTTCCCCTTATCGGCGTCGCCTTCCCTGACTGGAATCTGACCCGCCTTCGCCATCGCGTGACCGACAGCGTCAGGCGATACGGCGGGGTTGATGACAAACGCGCCCTCCAGCATCTATTATCCCGGCTCAGCTACGTGAGTGGAGATTACAAGGACCCGGCCACGTTCGCGGCGTTGAAAAAAGCGCTGGGCAAGGCCCGCCGCCCGGCGCACTACCTGGCGATTCCTCCCTCGCTGTTCCAGACGGTGATCAAAGGGCTGGGGGCCGCGGGATTGGCCAAGGATGCGCGCGTCATTGTCGAAAAACCGTTCGGGCGGGACCTGGCCTCGGCGCGCGAACTCAACCGCGTGGCGCGCAGCGTGTTCCCGGAAGATTCGATCTTCCGCATCGACCACTTCCTCGGGAAAGAAGCGATCATGAATATCCTTTATTTTCGCTTCGCCAATTCGTTCCTCGAGCCAATCTGGAATCGCAACTACGTGGCCAGCGTCCAGGTCACCTTATCCGAGAATTTCGGCGTGAAGGACCGCGGAGCGTTTTACGAAACCGCCGGCTGTCTGCGCGACGTCATCGAAAACCACCTTTTCCAGATTGTCGCGCTACTGGCCATGGAGCCGCCGGCGGGCCGGAACTTTGGAGCCGTGCACACGGAAAAAGCCACGGTCTTTCAAGCCATGCGCCCTCTGAAACCGGACGACGTGGTGCGCGGCCAATACGCCGGCTACCGGAAAGAGCCGAATGTCGCGAAAAACTCCGACGTCGAGACTTTTTGCGCCCTGCGGCTTTTCATCGACTCCTGGCGGTGGCAGGGTGTGCCGTGGTACCTGCGCTCGGGCAAATATATGGCTGAAAACGCGACCGAAGTCCTGGTGGAACTCAAGCCGCCGCCGCAAAGGCTTTTTGCCGACTCTGCGCCGACCAAGGGCCTGGCCAACTATCTGCGATTCCAGCTCGCCCCAAATTCCGCCGTGGCCCTTGCCGCTCGCGTCAAGCGCGCAGGCAAGGAATTTGTCGGGGACCAGCGAGAACTCTACCTGGTCGAAGAACAGCCGGGAGAGGAATCGCCCTACGAACGTCTCTTGGGCGACGCCATGGACGGCAACGGAACGCTGTTCACCCGTGAGGATGCGGTGGAAGCCGCCTGGGCGGTGGTCAATCCGGTTCTCAAGAAGCACCATCGGGTTCGCCTCTACAAACGGGGTAGCTGGGGCCCAAAAAAGGCTGACGACCTCATGGCTTCCGACGGGGGTTGGCACAACCTGAAACCCAAAGCGGTATGAGTATGAGAATGATGCACCTGCCGCAGCAGTGTTTCTAGCCGCGTGGGGGGAGCGCCTTTTGCAAATACCCGTTGCCGGAAGGCTGGGACGAGCCGCGCGTCGAACAACCACTGTTCGGAGAACAGCGCCCCCTCGAACGATCCCGCGAACGAACCCATCCCGACTTTGCAGTTTACCTGGTTTGTTTGGCGCCGAACCCGGACATTACCGACTCAACCCATCGCCGCTGCCAATGCCGTCCTGACCCCATTGCTTGGAAATGCTCTCCGCTCCACTTAGTTCTCATCTTTTCATTGCACCTGTTCAGAAGTAATCCTAGAGATTTATGACACATTCGGTGACTGCACGAAACCTGTGTGGGAACTGGAGGACCTTGGGGTTCTTGTGAATCGTTTATGCAATCATCGGTCCCGCAGCGGTAATTCTGCTTGTCTTGTACGGGGCGCCAGCCGCTTCGATGAATCCACCTTGCCTCGCGGCGCACCGAGTGCTATATGTCCTAGCAATCAACTCGTCTGCCGCTAGAAAGGATCAATCTTATGCTTACGACTCGTCCCTGGAAGACCCTTGCGCGGAAACTTTGCGTATCAGCGAGTATCGTTCTGGCCGCGCCCTTGTTCTCGCTCCTGGTTGTCCCGGCCGGCTTCGCCCAGGCTCCGCCTCTGCCCGAGTTCCAGGAGACAGCCAAGAGCCCGAACTTCAAAGACGGGAAGGTGGAACTCGCGGAGCGCCGCATCCGGGCGTATTCCTACCTTGGGGGCGATGAAAACATTATCCGGCAAACGGTCCAGCGGATCGTGAGGCAGGAAGGCGACGCCCCCGGAGGATGGGTCTACGAGTGGAGCGTCCTCGGCAAGTACTACGAGGACCGCGGCGACATGTTCATCAAGACCGGACAGCGGCGTGCGGCCCTCAACGCCTACATGACCTCGAACGTCTATTACGCGCTCGCCTGGTTCCCGAGGATCAACTCGGAACAGGAAGCCAGGGCCTACGACGCGCAGCTGCGGGTGTACCAGAAGGGCGGCAAGCTGTTCGACGTTCCGCTGGAGGTGGTGAAGGTGCCGTACAAGGACGGCCAGATCACCACTTATCTGCACAAGCCGTACGGTGTCGCGAACCCGCCGCTCATCATCTGGTGCGGGGGCGTCGACCAGTACAAGGCGAACCACTGGCGGCCTATCCAGGACATGCTCGCCAAAGGATTTGCCGTCGCCACGCTCGACCTGCCCGGCTTCGGAGAAAGCAGGCAGTGGGACAGGGATTACAAGGCGGAGGCTAATTTCGCCGTCCTGGAGACCTACCTGAAGCGAGGGGATATCGATACCAGTCGCATCAGCTTCTTCGGGCAAAGCTATGGCGGGGGCGCCACGTTGCGTGCGGCGCTGCGAAACGATCCGCGCGTCAAGGCGATCGTGGCCATGTGCGCAGGGCTGCACCTGGGCGAGAAGAACTCGCTTGCGCCTGACGCAAAACCCGGAGACAAGCTGATCAACGGGCCTTTACTCGTGGTCAACGGCACACGCGATCCCGGCAACCCCGTTCCGGACCTGATGTCGACCTACCAGGCCGCGAAGCAGGGCGATCTGTGGCTGCTTGGCCGCGGTGAGCATTGCGCGGTGGAGTACTGGCCAGTCGTGATGCCGCAATTGGCCGACTGGCTGACGGAAAAGATCAATCAGTGAATTGAAAACTTTTCTTCGTGTCGACGTGCTCGCAGTTAAGCGCTTTTTCAGACCCCTCGAAGGGCAGTTGGGAGCCAGTGGGACCATCTGGGATCGAATTTTGTGCGCGGAGTAGGCAAGCGGATATATCCTCGCAGCCGCCGGAGGGCCAAAAAACTAATTCCGGTTTAAGCCCAGGTTTTTCTGAGCGGCGAAGCCTGCTGAATCATGACTCGACTCTCCATCGTTATCGTGACATGGAACGCGAAGGGGTATGTGGCGGAGTGCCTGGATTCGTTGCAAAGCTACATCGACGACCCGAGTGCAGAAATTATAGTCGTGGATAACGCTTCGACCGATGGCATTCCAGAAATGGTGCAGGATTCGTACCCCGGTGTAACGCTGATCCGAAATGAGGAGAATCTGGGATTTGCGAAGGCCAACAACATAGGTATCCGGCGGACCACGGGGGAATATATCTGCCTGATCAATTCCGATGCCCACGTTTTGGAAGGCTGCATTGAAAAAATCGTGGAGTACATGAGGGAGAACCCGCGGGTTGGTTTACTGGGTCCCAAAATGCTGGGTGCTGACGGAAAGTCCTATCGATCCTACATGGGGGCACCAACTGTTTGGCGTTGCTTCTGCCGGGCGCTCGCGCTCGATGTCTTGTTTTCAAACTCAAAGGTTTTCGGCGGATTTCTGATGCCTCATTTCAAGAGGGATCATATCGCCGAGGTGGATGTGGTGAACGGTTGGTTCTGGGCGACGCGACGGGACGCACTCAACCAAGTGGGGCTGCTGGATGAATCGTTCTTTATGTATGGAGAAGACATCGATTGGTGCAAACGCTTTCGCGAGACGGGCTGGAGAGTCATCTATTTTCCAAAAGCAGAATCGATCCATTATGGTGGAGCGAGCTCTTCGAAGGCGCCAATACGTTTCTACATTGAAATGCAGAAAGCAAACTATCAATATTGGAAAAAACATTATGGTCGAGCGTCTCAGCTTGCGTATTTGCTCGTGACCTGGGTTCAGCAAGTCGTGCGGCTGGCGGGTTATGCGCCGTTGCTTTTTGCAGGCAAGAGGCGGTTAGAGGCTTCATTCAAGGCCAGGCGAAGCCTGGCCTGCCTATGCTGGATTATGGGTTTCCGATATCGAAGTGGAGGCGATGCTCGCAGTTAAGCGTTATTTCGAGCGCATTCGGCGGGTCCGCTGAGAATCGCCGGGCGTCAGCTGGGGTGCCAGCAGGATTTGACATCAATTGACACCAATTGCCACCAAAAAAATTGGTAGCAGGGCGTGGAGCTACCCCTTTAAGAATTCAGGACCTGCTTTTGGGAGATGCAATTCCGATCTTCACCGCCGCTGCCAATATTTTCCTTTAAACCGTCCCACCCGTCCTGGTTTGAGTAGGACAGGCTTCAGCCTGTCTGATTTTGCTTTCCTGAAAATCAAAGGCAGACAGGCTGAAGCCTGTCCTACTTACCACGCGCGAGCAGTTTTTTGGGTTTGAAGGTCACAGGAGGATGAAAACGACAAAGTCTCGCCCTTGCGACACCGAACGATGAGGTAGACAAAGTTCAACGACAAAGGCCGGCCGCCTGCCATTTTCCGAGAATCCCATTTCACAGGAGTTGGTAACTTTCAGCATTGTCAATGCGCTTTCGGCGCGGGCCTGATACCTTCGTGTGCCTGAGCGAACTGGGCTTGGACCGCCACGCGATTGCCCAGCGCGGAAAGAGGTTGGAGTATTTCACTATTGCTTGGAACTGTCTCGAAGGAATGGTTGCAGTCGTGGCGGGAGCAATTGCCGGGAGTATCTCCCTAGTCGCTTTCGGTGTGGATAGCTTCATCGAAGTCACTTCTGGAGCTGCTCTACTGTGGCGAATGTCGCTTGATGCGGAAGAGCAGAACAGAAGACAAATCGAACAAAGGGCGCTTCGGGTCGTGGGCGCGTGTTTCCTTGCTCTAGCAGCGTATGTGGGTTACGAAGCTTTCAGCAGTCTAATCGCAAAGAAAACCCCGGAGCACAGCCTTCCTGGAATCATCCTTGCCTGTGTTTCTCTGATCGTGATGCCCTTACTTTCTCGTGCCAAGCGGCGCGTGGGAGCGCAACTCAGGAGTGCCGCCATGACCGCAGATGCCAAACAGACTGAGTTTTGTATGTATTTGTCAGCCATCTTGCTGGGTGGATTGTTTCTGAATGCGGTGTTCGGTCTGTGGTGGGCCGACCCTGTAGCGGGCCTCATCATGGTCCCGATTATTGCGAAAGAAGGGCTGGATGGATTGCGAGGCAAACCCTGCTGCGACTGAACGTCGAGGAAGTTCGCACGCCATCCAGGGCCAGTTTCCGAGCAGATCTGCCGTTTCACAGGACTTGGTCTGTTCACGTGGTGTCATTGGGACCTGCTCTGGTGGCAAATTCGTTGAGTACTGGGTGGGAGAAGGCAGGTGGCCCGGCCTTTCTGTTCCTCCGTAGCATCACTATCACATCCTACTACGCAGGTAAATCGCCTGTGAGTTACGATACCGGGGTTTGGGTGCCCCGCTCTTGACGTTTTTCGAGGGCGGGGTTCTTGATCTGAAGTTCACGCGTTGCAGTTCACGTAGGGATGACGACGACAAAACCCCGCGCTTGCGAAATAGAAGGACGGTACGCCTACACAAAGGCTAAAAGCAAAGGGGCACAGGCTTCAGCCTGTGCGGGGTTCTGCTTTCGGTCCTGTGGTGCGATGGCGGCGAGTGGCGCGATGTGGAGAATGAATCGAGATCATCACCTAAGAACCAAAACCATACTCTTCGACCTTCGAAAACCGCGAGGGTTCGGGCACTTGAAAATTCAAATGCGTCGCATAAGGATGTGCCATCCGCCAAACGGCAAATTCCGGAATTTGATTGACGTCGCCAGGACGTCTCCAATACAGACGTTTCAAAAAGATGTCGCGCGTTTCAGTATTTAGGATTTGGTGCAGCAAGGCGAAGTCATGTACCAGCGGGAT